>NZ_SMSI01000010.1 GCF_004354915.1 Pseudohoeflea suaedae
GATCGCCGGCAATGTCGGTGCGCGTGACGTCGGCCTCGTCGGCCTGGGTCTCAATTTCGCCGTCACGCCTGCGATGGATATCGCCATCGACTATACGGGCGCATTCGGCCAGGACCAGCAGGACCATGCGCTCTCGGCCGGGCTGACCGCCCGCTTCTGATCCAAAAAACCGGCGGGCCGCCAGCCGCGGCGGCCCGCCGGGGATTTTCGGCTGGCGGAGGGGGAGTTCTCCGCCGACCCGGGGCCTTTGGGCCGGCTGTTTTGCGAGGGGTGCACTCTTTGCGCACGCGACGCAAATTGCCCTTCGGCCCCTAGCATGCGCGCGCGATCCATGCTTAAGGTGAAACTAAATTAGATTGCGGATGATTCCGCAATGCGCCGGGTGCTGGCTTGCGGGGGCAAGACAGCACTCCTCGAATTCAGATAAGGGCGGGTTTTCACAGACATGCGGTCGATTTCAGCCAAATCCACATCCACTTCCTCCGAAGCCGGGCGTCGCGGTGCATCCAGGCGCGCAATCGCCGGCCGCAGCCTGCTCGGCGCGGCACTCCTGGCCTCCACAGCGCTGATCGCCCTGCCTGCCGGTCCGGCCTTCGCGGATGATCTTGTCGTCGACGGCCAGGACCGGGAAGTCATCAATAAGCCGGTGGATCTCGATGGCGACGAGGTAATCGTTGGTCGTAGTCCGGGATCCGATGCCACGCTGACCATTTCAGACGGCGGAGAGCTTGAAAGTGGCGCCGGCTATATAGGGTTTGATGCCGGAGCGAAAGGCACCGTAACCGTGTCTCAGGGCGGTTCGTGGATCGCCGATGGGGCGATATTTGTCGGCGTTTTCGGCGAAGGCACGCTGAATGTCTCCAAAGGCGGATTTGTCAAATCATATGACGACATTGTCATAGGGTACGGGGACGGCTCCACCGGCACGGTGACCGTGTCCGGCAAAGGCTCGCAGCTGGTCGCGGGGGATGACATTACCGTCGGCAATTACGGCGAAGGCACGCTCAATGTGCTGGACGGTGGTTATGTTTATGCCGCTGATGACGTTCGTATCGGCGATGCGGACGGCGGCACCGGCACGGTTACCGTGTCCGGCAAGGATGCCCGGCTGATCGCGGGAGATGATATTCTTGTCGGTGCTGCCAGCGAAGGCACGCTGAATGTCCTGGACGGCGGTTATGTGCGTGCTGATGATAATATATTTCTGGGGCGTTTTTCTGGCAGCACCGGCACGGTGACCGTGTCCGGCAAGGGCTCGCGGCTGATCGCGGGAACCGGCATGTTTGTCGGCAGTGAGGGCGAAGGTACGCTGAATGTGCTGGACGGTGGTTATGTTCTTGTCGATGATTCTGTTCTTTATATAGGCGAAGATGACGGATCGAATGGCACCGTGACGGTGTCCGGCAGTGGCTCGAAACTGCGGGCGGGCAAAATAATTGTCGGCGATGAAGGTGTCGCTGATACAGTCGAAGGCACGCTGACCATCTCCAGAGGGGGGATTGTCGAAGTTGAAAACGAGATTTATCTTGGAAACTACGACAATGCGCAGGGTACGCTGAACATCGGCGCTGCGTCCGGCGAGAAGGCGCAGGCTGCGGGTTTCTTGCAGGGGGCCGATGGGGCCGCCGCAACCATCGTATTTGGCATCGGCGACGGTACCATCGTCTTCAATCACACCGA
>NZ_SMSI01000011.1 GCF_004354915.1 Pseudohoeflea suaedae
CAGAACGCGATCGTCGTCGAGGCCATGAAGGACGCCATCGACCGCTGCGGAGCAGGGGCAGGCGGCACCCGCAACATTTCCGGCACCAACCACTATCACGTGCTTCTCGAGCGTGAGCTTGCCGATCTCCACGGCAAGGAAGCAGCACTCATCTTCACCTCGGGCTATGTCTCCAACTGGGCCGCACTCGGCACGCTGCTGGCAAAGATCCCCGGCATCATCGTCTATTCGGACGCGCTCAATCATGCCTCGATGATCGAGGGCATCCGCCATTCGAAATGCGAGCGCCGCATCTTCAGGCACAACGATCCCGAACATCTGCGCGAACTGATGGCCGCCGACGACCCGGCAGCTCCCAAGCTCGTCGCCTTCGAGAGCGTCTATTCGATGGATGGCGACATCGCGCCGATCGAGGCGATCTGCGACGTGGCCGACGCATTCGGCGCCATGACCTATCTCGACGAGGTCCATGCGGTGGGCATGTACGGTCCGCGCGGCGGCGGCGTGGCCGAACGCGAAGGCCTGATGGATCGCCTGACGGTGATCGAAGGCACGCTCGGCAAGGCCTTCGGCGTCATGGGCGGCTACATCACCGGCTCGGCGGCGCTGTGCGACTTCGTGCGCTCCTTTGCCTCCGGTTTCATCTTCACCACCGCGCTGCCGCCGGCCCTGGCCGCCGGGGCCGCCGCCTCTATCAGGCACCTCAAGGTCTCCGAACTCGAGCGCCGCCGCCACCAGGACGCGGTCGCCAAGGTGCGCGCCATGCTCGACCGCCACGGCATTCCGCACATGGACAATCCGAGCCATATCGTGCCGGTGATGGTGGGCAATGCGGCCAAGTGCAAATGGATCTCGGACGTGCTGATCGACCGCTACGGCATCTATGTCCAGCCGATCAACTATCCGACCGTTCCGGTCGGTACCGAGCGGCTCAGGATCACCCCGACGCC
>NZ_SMSI01000012.1 GCF_004354915.1 Pseudohoeflea suaedae
TCTCGACGTGGACGGCACCGTCACGATCGATTCCGGCGCCGATGTCAGGCTCGTGGCCAAGGGACCGCTCGCCTTCGAACTCGACACCGCCACCACGATCCTGACCGGCGAGCTCGACGGCGAATTCGGCTCCGTCGTCGAAGACCTGCTCTTCCTCGACGGCACGCTCAGCTTCAACGACGACAGTGTCGAACTGACCGTGAACCGCAACGACGCGGCCTTCTCCGATTTCACCCGGACACAGACCCAGGCCGACATCGCCGATGCAATCGAAAGCCTCGGCGCGGGCAATGGCGTCTTCGACAGTTTCCTCACCCTGAGCAGCGAGGACGATGTGATCGATGCGGTCGTCGCGGTCTCCGGCGAGGCCCATGCCTCGACCCAGGCCTCGGTGGTCCAGAGCGCCGGGCTGACCCGCGACCAGGTCACGTGGCGCCTGCGCTCGTCGCTGGCGAGCGACCACACGGCCGGTTCGGGTGAAGGCACGCATGGGGACCTTGCCTATGGCGAGGAAGCCAAGGCCCCGGCCGCCTTCGATCAGGTCGCCGGGCAGTCGAAAACCGGACGCGGCTATGGCTATTGGGGTCAGGCCTACGGCTCCTACGGCAAGACCAATGGCAGCGGCGAGAGCCACACCACCGAACGCTCCACCGGCGGCCTGCTGACCGGT
>NZ_SMSI01000013.1 GCF_004354915.1 Pseudohoeflea suaedae
TAGGTCCAGCTGCCATTGGCGAGCAGCTGGAAGGCGCCGTGGGCGGTGGTGGTGGAGACGGGGGTGTAGGTCACGCCGGTTCCGGCCACGGCGAGCGTTCCGGTCACCGTCTCGGTGGTGGCGAGGGGGGTGGAACCGGTGACGGTGCCCGCGGCGAGATCTGCCGGGTCCTGCACGGTGTCGAGCGCTGCCTCGTAGACGGTCTCGGTCTGGTCGTCGGCCACGAGTGTGACGTCTGTGAGATCGATGGTCAGCGTGGTGGTCGAGAGGTCTCCGTCGCCGTCGACGAGGGTGTAGACGAAGACGTCCTGGGCATCGGCGGATATGACGTCGGCATTGGCCTGGTAGGTATAGGAGCCATCAGTGAGAACCGTCAGCGTGCCGTAGCTGGTCACGACCACCAGATTGCCGTCGGTGACGTCGGTCACGGTGTCGCCGCCGGCGGCGCGGACGCC
>NZ_SMSI01000014.1 GCF_004354915.1 Pseudohoeflea suaedae
GTATACCGACGGCTTTACCGAAGAGGGCGGCGATTCCGCCCTGACGGGCTCCTCGGCCTCCACCACGCTCGGGGTGACCACGCTCGGCATCCGCAGCGCCGTCGATCTGGGCCGGTTGTCCGGCGGCACGCCGGTGTCCTTCAACAGTTCGATTGCCTGGAACCACACGTTTGGCGACATCACGCCGACCACCGACATGGTCATTGCGGCGAAAAGCCTGCCCTTCACCATCGCCGGCAATGTGGGTGCGCGCGATGTCGGCCTCGTCGGCCTCGGTCTCAACTTCGCCGTCACGCCTGAGATGGATATCGCCATCGACTATACCGGCGCATTCGGCCAGGACCAGCAGGACCATGC
>NZ_SMSI01000015.1 GCF_004354915.1 Pseudohoeflea suaedae
TGTCGGAGCCGTCGCCCGCATTCGAGCCGTCGGGGCTCAGGCCTGCCTCGTAGACGGTGGCGTCCGCATTGGCCACGCCGACACTGGCGCTGTCGTCGGCCCCGGTGATGGTGATGGTGAGGGTGGCGTCGCTGGTGTCGCCATCGGCGTCGCGCATCGTGTAGTCGAGCGTGTAGGTCTTCACGTCACCCGCCGTCAGGGCCTGGGTGGCGGCAAGCGTGTTGTCGAGAACATAGGTCCAGCCGCCGTCGGCGCCGAGCGTCAGGGTGCCGAAGGTGTTGAGTTCGGCGACCTCGGTGGCGTTGCCTGCGGCCCATTCGACGAAGGCTGCGGGGCTATCCGC
>NZ_SMSI01000016.1 GCF_004354915.1 Pseudohoeflea suaedae
ACTCGACGTGGACGGCACCGTCACGATCGATTCCGGCGCCGATGTCAGGCTCGTGGCCAAGGGGCCGCTCGCCTTCGAACTCGACACCGCCACCACGATCCTGACCGGCGAGCTCGCCGGCGAATTCGGCTCCGTCGTGGAAGACCTGCTCTTCCTCGACGGCACGCTCAGCTTCAACGACGACAGTGTCGAACTGACCGTGAACCGCAACGACGCGGCCTTCTCCGACTTCACCCGGACGCAGACCCAGGCCGACATCGCCGATGCAATCGAGAGCCTCGGCGCGGGCAATGGCGTCTTCGACAGTTTCCTCACCCTGAGCAGCGAGGACGATGTGA
>NZ_SMSI01000017.1 GCF_004354915.1 Pseudohoeflea suaedae
ACCGGTCAGCAGGCCGCCGGTGGAACGTTCGGTGGTGTGGCTCTCGCCGCTGCCATTTGTCTTGCCGTAGGAACCATAGGCCTGGCCCCAATAGCCGTAGCCGCGTCCGGCGGGTGCCGAACCGGCAACCTGATCGAAGGCGGCCGGGGCCTTGGCTTCCTCGCCATAGGCGAGCGGTGCGTAATCGCCGGTGACCGAACCGAGCGAAAAGGCCGAGCGGATGCGCGCATTGACCTGGTCGCGGGTCAGCCCGGCGCTCTGGACCACCGAGGCCTGGGTCGAGGCATGGGCCTCGCCGGAGACCGCGATGACCGCATCGA
>NZ_SMSI01000018.1 GCF_004354915.1 Pseudohoeflea suaedae
TGCGATTGTGGCGCCGTCGGCGCCCCGGGTGTCGTTGGCGAGGATGCCTGCGGCGGCATCGACCGTCAGCAGGTCGCCTTCGAGCACCGGCCCGCCGGTATCTGCCACGGCAGTGGGGACGTCGTCGACGACGTCGATCGTGACGGAGCCTGTGACGGTGTTGCCGTAGGTGTCGGTGGCGGTATAGCCGAAGGTCTCGACGCCGGTGAAGGTGTTGGCGCCGTCATCGGCATCGGGTCCGTCGATGGGCGAGGTCAGGGTA
>NZ_SMSI01000019.1 GCF_004354915.1 Pseudohoeflea suaedae
AGCGATTGTGGCGCCGTCGGCGCCCCGGTTGTCGTTGGCGAGGATGCCTGCGGCGGCATCGACCGTCAGCAGGTCGCCTTCGAGCACCGGCCCGCCGGTATCTGCCACGGCATTGGGCACGTCGTCGACGATGGTGACGGTGAAGCTGCCGGTTGCGCTGGTTCCGCCGATACCGTCGACTTCGACGGCGATGGCATCGCCGAAGCCGGTGTCGGTGGCGCCCGGCTTGCTGTCGTTGTCGATGGTGGCCTTGAG
>NZ_SMSI01000002.1 GCF_004354915.1 Pseudohoeflea suaedae
GCTCTCGGCCGGGCTGACCGCCCGGTTCTGATCCCAAAAACCGGCGGGCCGGCCAGTCGTGCCGGCCCGCCATGTTTCTCGACCGGCGGAATGGTCTCCGCCGTCTCGGGCCAGCGGCTTTGCGACGCGTGCATATTTTTCTCATGCCATGCAAATTGCGCTTGGGCCGCTATTGCGGGCGCCCGATTCATGATCAGGCTGCACGCAGGTTAAGCTGCGGATGACTCCGCGGTGCTTCGGGTGCTGGCTTGCGGGGGCAGGGCAGCGCTACTTGAATTCAGATAAGGGCGGGTTCTCACAGACATGCGGTCGATTTCAGCCAAATCCACATCCAGTTCATCCAGCAAGAAGCGTCGCGGTGCATCGAGGCGCGCAATCGCCGGCCGCAGCCTGCTCGGCGCGGCGCTTCTGGCCTCCACGGCCCTGATCGCCCTGCCTGCCGGGCAGGCCTTCGCCGACGATCTTGTCGTCGACGGCCAGGATCGGGAAGTCATCAAGGTGCCGGTGGATCTCGACGGCGGCGGCGTATTCGTCGGCTTGGATGACGGCGACGATGCCACGCTGACCATCGCAAACGGCGGAGAGCTTGAAAGTAGCGACAGCTATATTGGGAGCGATGCCGGGTCGAAAGGCACCGTGACCGTATCGCGTGGCGGTTCGTGGGTCGGCGAGGCCAGTATACTTGTCGGCTTTAACGGCGAAGGCGCGCTCAATGTGCTGGACGGCGGTTATGTGCGTGCCGATGAAGACGTATTACTGGGCCGTTTTTCTGGCGGCACCGGCACGGTTACCGTGTCCGGTAAAGGCTCGCGGCTGGTCGCGGGAGGTAATATTAACGTCGGCTTTTACGGCGAAGGCGCGCTGAATGTTCGGAATGGCGGGCAAGTGGATGCTTACACCGATATGCATATCGGTTATGAATCCGACGCCACCGGAACGGTGACGGTTTCTGGCAAAGGTTCGACGCTGACAATTGCGGACGACCTGTATGTCGGCAGCTATGGCGAAGGTAAGCTGTATGTCCTGAATGGTGGCTATGTCCTTGCCAAGGATAATGTCGAGCTAGGCTCCACGGAAGGCAGCACCGGCACGGTGACCGTGTCCGGCAAGAATTCCCGGTTGTTCGCAACAGACGGAGTTCAGGTCGGCAGGACGGGAGACGGCACGCTGAACGTGCTGGATCGCGGCGATGTGTATGTGCAATCCGACGTTTTCATCGGCTATTATGAAGATGCCGTCGGCACAGTGACGGTCTCGGGCAAAGGCTCGACGCTGACATCACGCTTCGACATATATGCCGGCTACAAGGGCACCGGCTACTTGAATGTGCTGAATGGCGGTCACGTGGATTCTCAGTTCGGCGTTTTCATCGGCTATTACGAAGGTTCCACTGGCACCGTGACTGTTTCGGGCGCGGGCTCGAAACTGACGATGCAAAACGAATTATTTGTCGGCCGTGAAGGCAACGGAACGCTGAATATTTCGGACGGCGGTTATGCCCGTGCGAATAAAAACCTTTATGTAGCTTACGGCGCCGACAGTACCGGCACCTTGACGGTGTCGGGCAGGGACTCGCGGCTGGTCGCAGAAGATCTCGTGTTCGTCGGCGGTTTTGGCGATGGAACCCTGAATGTCTCGAACGGTGGTCACGTTAATGCTCCGTCCGGCGTTTATGTCGCCCCCCGCGATGGTTCTACCGGCGCCGTGACGGTGTCGGGGGCCGGATCGAAGCTGACGACATCCCGTGTCTCGCTCGGCTACGATGAGGGCAGCGAAGCCACGCTGACCATTTCCCGGGGAGGCGTTGTCGAAGCAGACTCCATTATTGCCGGGTTCGAGGCCGGTTCGGCGGGCACGATCAATATCGGGGCGGCATCCGGCGAGGAGGCGCAGGCGGCGGGTTTCTTGCAGGGGGCCAATGGTGTCAATATCATCTTCTCCGGAGGTGGCGGTAAGTTCGTGTTCAACCACACCAATGAGGATTACGAATTCGATGGAAGCCCGAACGGGGCTGATGGGGCGACGTTTGCCCTCATCCATGAGGCCGGCGATACGCACCTGACCGGCACCTGGGACAATGTTGCCGGCGAGATCAGCGGCGGCGTGCTGTCCGTCGATTTCCTGTTGTTGGGAACGATGGACGTTCTCGCTGGCGGCGCGCTGGCGGGCAGCGGCATCATCGAGGGTGAGGTCGAATTCGAGGAGGGGGGCTTCTTCCAGGTCGATATCGGCTCCACCGACGTTCTCGACGTGGTGGACGGCACCGTCACCATCGATTCCGGCGCCGATGTCAGGCTCGTGGCCAAGGGTCCGCTCGCCTTCGAACTCGACACCGCCACCACGATCCTGACCGGCGAGCTCGTCGGCGAATTCGGCTCCGTCGTGGAAGACCTGCTCTTCCTCGACGGCACGCTCAGCTTCAACGGCGACAGTGTCGAACTGACCGTGAACCGCAACGATGCGGCCTTCTCCGACTTCACCCTGACGCCCACCCAGGCGGCCATCGCCGATGCGGTGGAAAGTCTCGGCCAAGGCAATGGCGTCTTCGACGCTTTCCTCGTCTTGACCGAAAAGGACGATGTGGTCGATGCGGTCATCGCGGTCTCCGGCGAGGCTCATGCCTCCACCCAGGCCTCGGTGATCCAGAGCGCCGGGCTGACCCGCGACCTTGTCAATGCGCGCATCCGCTCGGCCTTCGCGCTCGGTGATGCGGAGGGCGATTACGCACCGCTCGCCTATGGCGAGGAAGCCAAGGCCCCGGCCGCCTTCGATCAGGTCGCCGGTTCGGCACCCGCCGGACGTGGCTACGGCTATTGGGGTCAGGCCTATGGCTCCTACGGCAAGACCAATGGCAGCGGCGAGAGCCACACCACCGAACGCTCCACCGGCGGCCTGCTGACCGGCATCGAGACCGGCTACGGCACCGACTGGCTCGCCGGGATCTTCTTCGGCTACAGCCATACCGAGACCGATGTGGACGATCTCAAGTCGCAGACCGGCATGGACAGCTTTACCACCGGCGCCTATGCCGGCCGCCGCTACGGCGCGGTTCGCGTTCATTACGGTGCCGCCGCCAGCATCCACGACATCGACAGCGAGCGGAATGTCGTCTTCTCCGGTTTCGACGAGACGGTGACCACGGACTACCGTGCCGGAACGCTGCAGGCCTTCGGCGAGGTCGGCTATGCGCTTGCCGATCATGACGGTTTTGCGCTCGAGCCCTTCGCCGGTGCGGCGCTGGTCTACCAGTATACCGACGGCTTTACCGAAGAGGGCGGCGATTCCGCCCTGACGGGCTCCTCGGCCTCCACCACGCTCGGGGTGACCACGCTCGGCATCCGCAGCGCCGTCGATCTGGGCCGGCTGTCCGGCGGCACGCCGGTCTCCTTCAACAGTTCGATTGCCTGGAACCACACATTTGGCGACATCACGCCGACCACCGACATGGTCATTGCGGCGAAAAGCCTGCCCTTCACCATCGCCGGCAATGTGGGTGCGCGCGATGTCGGCCTCGTCGGCCTGGGTCTCAACTTCGCCGTCACGCCTGCGATGGACGTCGCCATCGACTATACCGGCGCATTCGGCCGCGACCAGCAGGACCATGCGCTCTCGGCCGGGCTGACCGCGCGGTTCTGATCCCAAAAAACCGGCGGGTCGGCCAGTCGCGCCGGCCCGCCTAGTTTTTCGGCCGGCGGAACGGTCTTAGCCGCCTCGGGCTTGCGGTCCGGCGGCCTTGCGAGGCGTGCATTCTTTTCGCACAGAATGCAAACTGCGCCTTGCCCCCTAGCGCGCGCGCGCGATCCATGCTTAAGGTGAAACTAAATTAGATTGCGGATGATTCCGCAATGCGCCGGGTGCTGGCTTGCGGGGGCAAGACAGCACTCCTCGAATTCAGATAAGGGCGGGTTCTCACAGACATGCGGTCGATTTCAGCCAAATCCACATCCACTTTCTCCGGTAACAAGCGTCGCGGTGCATCCAAACGCGCAATCGCCGGCCGCAGCCTGCTCGGCGCGGCACTCCTGGCCTCCACCGCCCTGATCGCCCTGCCTGCCGGTCCGGCCTTCGCCGAAGACCTGATCGTCGACGGCCAGGACCGGGAAGTCATCAATAAGCCGGTGGATCTCGATGGCGGCGGCGTATTTGTCGGCGTGGATGATGGCGACGATGCCACGCTGACCATCGCAGACGGCGGAGAGCTTGAAAGTGGCAACGGCTACATCAGCAACAATGACGGCTCGAAAGGCACTGTGACCGTATCGCGGGGCGGTTCGTGGGTCGACGAGGCCAGTATACTTGTCGGCTATTACGGCGAAGGCGCGCTCAATGTTCTGAACGGCGGTTATGTCCGTGCCGATGGTGACGTTAATGTGGGCACCAATCTTGGCAGCACCGGCACGGTTACCGTGTCCGGCAAGGGCTCGCGGCTTGTCGCGGGAGATGATATTGTTGTCGGCAATTTGGGCGAAGGCACGCTGAATGTCTCCAACGGCGGCTTTGTTCAATCATATGACGAATTTATCATAGGTTACGACAGCGTGCCCGGCACGGTTACCGTGTCCGGCAAGGATTCCCGGCTGGTCGCGGGAGGTGACATCACCGTCGGCAATTTGGGCGAAGGCACGCTGAATGTGCTGGACGGCGGCTATGTGCAGGCAACAGGATCCGTTGAGGTCGGCCGCTTAAACGACGGTGTTGGTACGATCACGGTGTCGGGCCGCGACTCCAAGCTGAAGGCGACGAACGATGTCTATATCGGCTACTACGGCGCCGAAGGCACGCTGACCGTGTCCAACAGTGGCGTGGTCGAGGCTGGTGGCGCCTTTGTTGTTGCGAGCTACTCGTTGACGCAGGGTACGCTGAACATCGGCGCTGCGTCCGGCGAGGAGGCGCAGGCTGCGGGTTTCTTGCAAGGGGCCGATGGGGCCCAGGCACTTATCAATTTCGGCGATGGTGACGGTACCATCGTCTTCAACCACACCGATGAGGATTACGACTTCGACGCCATTGTGTCGGGCGAAGGCCTGCTCAAGCACGAGGCCGGCAATACCAACCTGACCGGCGACTGGTCGGGATTCGGCGGAACGGGCGAGATCAGCGGCGGGGTTCTCTCCGTCGATACCGAGTTTCTCGGAACGATGAACGTTCTCGACGGCGGCGCGCTGGCCGGCAGCGGCATCATCGAGGGTGAGGTCGAATTCGAGGAGGGGGGCTTCTTCCAGGTCGATATCGGCTCCACCGACGTTCTCGAGGTGGCCGGCACCGTCACCATCGATTCCGGCGCCGATGTCAGGCTCGTGGCCAAGGGGCCGCTCGCCTTCGAACTCGACACCGCCACCACGATCCTGACCGGCGAGCTCGCCGGCGAGTTCGGCTCCGTCGTCGAAGACCTGCTGTTCCTCGACGGCACGCTCAGCTTCAACGACGACAGTGTCGAACTGACCGTGAACCGCAACGACGCGGCCTTCTCCGATTTCACCCGGACGCAGACCCAGGCCGACATCGCCGATGCAATCGACAGCCTCGGCGCGGGCAATGGCGTCTTCGACAGTTTCCTCACCCTGAGCAGCGAGGACGATGTGATCGATGCGGTCATCGCAGTCTCCGGCGAGGTTCATGCCTCGACCCAGGCTTCGGTGATCCAGAGCGCCGGGCTGACCCGCGACATGGTCACGTGGCGCCTGCGCTCGTCGCTGGCGAGCGACCACACGGCCGGTTCGGGTGAAGGCACGCATGCGGGCCTTGCCTATGGCGAGGAAGCCAAGACCCCGGCCGCCTTCGATCAGGTCGCCGGGCAGGCGAAAACCGGACGCGGCTACGGCTATTGGGGCCAGGCCTATGGCGCCTACGGCAAGACCAATGGCAGCGGCGAGAGCCACACGACCGAACGTTCCACCGGCGGCCTGCTGACCGGCATCGAGACCGGCTATGGCACCGACTGGCTCGCCGGGATCTTCCTCGGCTACAGCCATACCGAGACCGATGTGGACGATCTCAAGTCGCAGACCGGCATGGACAGTTTTACCGCCGGCGCCTATGCCGGCCGTCGTTACGGCGCTTTCCGCGTTCAGTACGGTGCCGCCGCCGGGATCCACGACATCGACAGCGAGCGGAATGTCGTCTTCTCCGGTTTCGACGAGACGGTGACCACCGATTACCGTGCCGCAACGGTCCAGGCCTTCGGCGAGGTCGGCTATACGCTGAGTGGCCGGAACGGCTTCACGGTCGAGCCCTTCGCCGGCGCGGCGCTGGTCTACCAGCATACCGACGGCTTTACCGAAGAGGGGGGCGATTCCGCCCTGACGGGCTCCTCGGCCTCCACCACGCTCGCGGTGACCACGCTCGGCATCCGCAACGGTTTCGATCTGGGCCGGCTGTCCGGCGGCACGCCGGTGTCCTTCACCAGTTCGATTGCCTGGAACCACACATTCGGCGACATCACGCCGACCACCGACATGGTCATTGCGGCGGAAAGCCTGCCCTTCACCATCGCCGGCAATGTCGGCGCGCGCGATGTCGGCCTCGTCGGTCTGGGTCTCAACTTCGCCGTCACGCCTGAGATGGATATCGCCGTCGACTATACCGGCGCATTCGGCCGCGACCAGCAGGACCATGCGCTGTCGGCCGAGCTGAACGCCCGGTTCTAAGCCGAAAACAATCGGGGCCGGCCCATGGGCCGGCCTTTCGCGTTTGAGGCTCAAGGGCTAATCTAGCGAACACGAAATCGAGAATGAGAGACAGGTTGACTATGTCCAGACTGATAGCCGCTGCAATTGTTGCAATCACATCGGCCTTGCCGACGACGCTGCGGGCGGAGGATAGCAACGGTGCCAGCGCCATTACCGAGGTGCATGGCGACTGGACGGTTTCGTGCCGCCAGGCGAAGGGCAGGGCGAAAGACGCAACCGATTCCGCCGCCAAGACCCTGTGCACGATGAGCCAGCAGCAGGTTACCGACAAACGTCAGCATGTCATCAGCATGGAGCTGCGATTGCTGGATGGGCAGCTTCGCGGTGCCCTGGTCATGCCGTTCGGCCTGGCGCTCGCCGCGGGAACCAGTCTGCAGATCGACAAGGCCGAAAGCATGGGGCCGCTGCCGTTCTCGACATGCCTTCCCGCCGGCTGCATCGTGCCGGTCGTCGTCACCTCGGCGCAGCTGGCCGCATTGCGCAGCGGGCAGCAGCTTTCGGTGAACGCGACGGCGCTGTCGAAACAGCCTGTGTTGCTGTCGATTTCGCTGAAGGGTTTTGCGGCTACCTATGACCGTCTCACCGCGCTGGCCGCGGAATAGGACGGCGCAACAGCCAGATGCCGCAGGATTTCCCCGGTCATCCGGGGACATCGCATTTTGCGATCATGATTGTGCGGGGATGCGAGGCGGGCCGGAGCGCTAGCGCGAAATCCACTCCGCGAAGGTCTGCAAGTCTCCGTCATCTGATCTGTAGCCACTGCGGTGGGCTTCGCCGGCTTCGCTCGGGCGGAAACCGTACTGCTCCTTGAACTGGCGATAGAATGACGGGACGTTGGTGAAGCCGAAGCGGTAGGCCACCGTGCTGATATGCTCGCTCCCCTCAAGCGTGACCAATGCCTTGTAGCAGGCGGCCAGGCGCCTCGTCTTGATGTATTTCGCCACGCCGCCATACTGTTCGAAGAGATAATACAGCCGGCGCCGGGAAATACGCAGTTCGGCGCAGATCCGCTCGGGTGACAGATCGGGGGACTGCAGATTGGCGTTGATGAACCGGCGCGCCATTTCAAGCTGCGTTCCGCCGATTGCCGAATCCGCGGCTTCAAGCGATCCGGCATCCTGCCGCACGACCGCCTTCAGAAGCGCTGAAAAGGCATCGTTGAGGCTCTTGCCGTCGACCGCGGTCAGCTTGTCGATCTGATTGTCCACGGACACGATGAAGGTGCTCAGGATGGATGCCATCGGGCCGTCGAAAAGCTGAAAGGACGCCCGATCCAGATCTTGGGCGATATCCCAGAAATCGTCGCGGGCGAAGAAGATGTTGGTGTATTCGGTTTCGACCATCTTTCCGGTATAGGCCTGGGCCGATGAGAGCAGCGCCAGCGATCCGGGCCTGGCCGTCACGGTCTTGTCCCCGGCGGCCAGATCGACCTGACCCTTGCGGATGACGCTGAAGACCCAGTGATCCATGCCGGATGTGCGCAGATGCCCGTTGGTGCGCGAAAACTGGGCCGGGGCCTGCTTGTAGCGGTTGAACTGGATATCGCCCAGATCGAGGACCTCGACCGTTCCGTCGAAACTCGATTTGTCTTCCGCAAGGGCGTCGGATTCGATCAGGTCCGCATGGAATTCGCGCCAGAGGTCCAATTGCTGGCGTCGGTCAACGGCTCTGGTGGAGAAAATCATTCTCGGGATGGGAGCAAGCGTCTCATCGGGATGCTGGGCAGTCAAATTCCTGATCCTTCATCAGATTTGATATCTCAAAACACCGATTCGAATTCACTCCATATTAATCAACATTACATTGTGTGCTAATAGATTTTGCATGCGGAAAATAGCAGGCACGCGGCGCTGCGACGGATCGAGCCTCGCGGGGCGCGCCCCGCCGTTGCCGGCGGGACGCGTTCACCTCAACCCTCGCGGTAGTAATAGCTGTAGCCGTTGAGCGCCGGGGCGCCGCCGAGATGGGCGTAGAGAACTTTCGAGCCTTCGGGGAAGAAGCCCTTCTTCGTCAGGTCGATCATGCCCTGCATGGATTTGCCCTCATAGACCGGGTCGGTCATCATTGCCTCGGTACGGGCGGCGAGGCGGATGGCCTCGTTCGTTTCCTCCGAGGGGACGCCGTAGGCAGGGTAGGCGTAATCCGGATTGATGACGATCTCGTCGTCGCGCACGGTGCGGCCGAGGCCCACCAGCCTTGCGGAGTTGTCGACGATCTCGCGCACCTGGGCGCGGGTCTGGTCGACGGTGCCCGAGGCATCGATGCCGATGACGCGGTCGGCGCGGTCCTGGGCGGCGAAGCCGACGATCATGCCCGCCTGGGTGGAGCCGGTGACGACGCAGACGACGATATAGTCGAACTTGAAGCCGAGTTCCTTCTCCTGTTCGGCCACTTCCTCGGCAAAGCCGATATAGCCGAGCGCGCCGTATTTGTGCACCGAGGCGCCGGCCGGGATCGGGTAAGGCTTGCCGCCCGCATCCTTCACCGACTGGATGGCGTCCTCCCAGCTCTTGCGGATGCCGATGTCGAAGCCGTCCTCGACAAGACGGGAATCCGCGCCCATCAGGCGGGTCATCAGGATATTGCCGACGCGGTCGTACACCGCATCGTAATGGGGCACCCATTTTTCCTGGATCACCACGCATTTCATGCCGATCTTGGCGGCGGTCGCGGCCACCATGCGGGTGTGGTTGGACTGCACGCCGCCGATCGAGACCAGCGTGTCGGCACCCGAGGCAATCGCGTCGGGCACGATATATTCGAGCTTGCGCAGCTTGTTGCCGCCCATTGCGAGACCCGAATTGCAGTCGTCGCGCTTGGCGTAGATTTCGACCTTGCCGCCGAGCGCCTCGGTCAGCCGCGGCAGATGCTCGATCGGCGTCGGACCGAAGGTGAGGGGATAGCGTTCGAATTTTTCCAAGAGGGACATCGGCTGTTCTCCATTGAGGTGGTTTGCGCGGATGTTAGCCAAATCCCCGTGAAAGGTGCTCTCGAAATGAGGGGCTTGAATTCGCAAAGAGGAACTGAGAAGGCTAGTTGCAACGTTTTTCAGTGCAGAGAGGCTCAGGAATATGGAAGAATCTTCCGGCTTGGAGCTGGACCGGATCGATATGAGGCTGCTGCGCACGCTGCAGACCGACGGACGGCTGACGAATGCGGAGCTTGCGTCCCGTGTCGGCGTCAGCCCGGCGACCTGTCACCGGCGCACCCAGCGGCTCTTCGAGGAGGGGCACGTCACCGGCGTGCGGGCGGCCATCGCGCCGTCGTCGGTGGGGCTCGGCGCGCTGGTCATGGTCGGGGTCGTGCTCGATCGCTCGACGCCCGAGAGTTTCGCAGCCTTCGAGGCGGCGATCCTGCCGATGAAGGAGGTTCTCGACTGCAATCTGGTGGCCGGCGATTTCGACTATCTCCTGAAGATCCGGGTGCGCGACATGACCGATTTCAACACGCTCCATGGCCAGAAGTTGATCGCCCTTCCGGGCGTGCGCCAGACGCGGACCTTCTTCGTGATGAAGGAGGTGAAGGAGAACGGGCCGCTGGATTTTTGAGGTCCGCGGCAAACGGCGCGCCCGGTTTGTGACCCGCCGATCATCAAAACTCATGGATCGATGAGCAATTTTGTCTGGCCGCAGAGCCGGCGAAGGGACATAAGCAGCGTTTGACCAGCCGGATCGTCCGCCATGCCCATAGAGACATTTCTCTCGCTGCTTCTCTTCTGCTTCGTCGCCGCCGCTTCGCCCGGACCGAACAATACGATGCTGTTCGCGTCGGGGGTGAATTTCGGCTTCTCGCGGACGCTGCCGCATATGGCGGGGATCACGATCGGGTTCACGCTGATGGTGGCCTGCGTGGGGCTGGGGATGGGAGCGGTGCTCGAGCGTTATCCGGTTCTCCTGATCGTGCTGAAGGTGGTGGGCGGGCTCTACATGATCTGGATCGCCTGGAAGATCGGCACCGCGCGCAAGGTGCCCGAAGCCGATATCGATGCGGGAAATGCCGCCCGGCCGTTCACCTTCCTGCAGGCGGCAAGCTTCCAGTGGGTTAATCCCAAGGCATGGGTGATGATCCTCGGCGCCATAGCCGCCTTCTCGCAAAGGGATCACTATGCGCTGTCCGTCGCGCTCATTACGACCGGGTTCTTTCTCGTCAGTTTCCTGTCGACGAGCGCCTGGGCAGCCTTCGGCTCCGCATTGCGCGGGTGGCTCTCCGATCCCGTCCGGCTCAAATGGTTCAACATTTCAATGGCCGTGATCCTGGTTCTCAGCCTCTGGCCGATGCTGCGATAGAGCGGGCGCAACGCTCTGGCGGGGGCGGGGCGAATCCGCTAGAGCCGAAGACATGCAGTTCTCCCCCCAACAGGACGCCGCGCTGAAGGCGGTTTCGAAGTGGCTCAAGGAAGGCCGCTCACCGGTGTTCCGGCTGTTCGGCTATGCCGGGACCGGCAAGACCACGCTGGCGCGCCATTTCGCCGAGCATGTCGACGGCGAGGTGTTGTTCGCGGCCTTTACCGGCAAGGCTGCGCAGGTGCTGCGTTCGCGCGGGGCGAAGAACGCCAAGACGATCCATTCGCTAATCTATCGTCCGCGCGGCGAAGAGGAAGTGTCCGACGAGGAAACCGGCAAGACTACCGTCTCGCCGATGTTTTCGATCAACCGGCAGAGCCCGCTTGCGAAAGCGGCATTGATCGTCATCGACGAGTGCTCGATGGTGGACGAGGCGCTCGGCCGCGACCTGATGAGCTTCGGCACGCCGATCCTCGTTCTGGGGGATCCGGCGCAGCTGCCTCCGATCTCGGGGGGCGGCTATTTCACCGAGCACGAGCCGGATATTCTTCTCACCGAAATCCACCGCCAGGCGCGCGACAACCCGATCATCGATCTCGCCATGCAGGTGAGAGAGGGCCGGGAGATCATGCATGGCGACTACGGGGCCGCGCAGGTGATCGGCAAGGGCGACGTCAACCAGGAACTGGTGCTTGCGGCCGACCAGGTGCTTGTCGGGACCAACCGGACGCGGCGGCGCTACAATCAGCGTCTGCGTGAACTCAAGGGGTTTACGCAAGCCTATCCGCAGGCCGGCGACAAGCTGGTATGTCTGAGGAACGACCCTTCAAAGGGACTTCTCAACGGTTCGCTCTGGCAGGTGATGACCTCGTCGAGGGAAACGGTGAAGCCCGGCATCAACCTGCTCGTGCGTCCGGAAGACGATGACATGGACCGCGGGGCTGCCAAGATCAAGCTGTTGAAGGCTGCCTTCGAGGAGCCGGATACGGAAATTCCCTGGTCGACCAAGAAGCGCTACGACGATTTCGATTACGGCTATGCGCTCACCGTCCACAAGGCGCAGGGTTCGCAGTGGAACAACGTGGTCCTGTTCGACGAGAGCTGGGCTTTCCGCGATACCCGCGAACGCTGGCTCTACACGGCCATCACGCGTGCCGCCGAACAGCTGACGGTGGTGAGATAAGACAAGCCCGGGCTCCGACGGAACCCGGGATTTTCGTGTCAGCCCAGCATCAGCGGGGCATAGGCGATCAGCAGATAGACCACGATCAGCACCGCCAGATAGGGCAGGACCGCGCGGGCAATGCGCTCGATCGGGATGTTGGCCGTACTGGACGCCACGAAGAGGTTGATCGCCATGGGCGGGGTAACCATGCCGATGGCAAGCCCCACCACGATGATGATGCCGAAATGCACGGTGTCTATGCCCAGCTGCGCGGCCAGCGGCAGAAGCATGGGCGTGAGAATGATCAGCGCGCTCGCGGTTTCCAGAAACACGCCGGTGATCAGGATGATCAGCATGATCAGGAACATCAGCACATAGACGTTGTCTGACAGCGACAACGCGAAGGCGGCAATGGCGTTTGGTACCTGCCAGCTCGAGAGCGCCCAGCTGAGAATGGACGAGGCGGCGATCACGAAGAGGATCACGGCCGTGGTCACGCCGGCGCGCAGGACGATCTGGTAGAAGCTGGTCAGCGTCAGGTCGCGATAGATGAAGAACGAGACGAGGATCGCGTAGTTCACGGCGATCACCGCTGCTTCGCTCGGCGTGAAGTAGCCCGAGAAGATGCCGCCGAGAATGATGAGCGGCGCCATCAGTCCCCAGCTTGCTGAAAGAAGGGTGCGCAGGATAGCCCGCAGCGAAAGTTCGGTGCCGCGCGGATAAGCGCGCCTGTGGCCTTGCACGAGCGCAATGGCCATCAGTCCCAGACCCATCGCAATGCCGGGAATGAAGCCGCTGAGGAAGAGGTCCTTGACCGATTCCTGCGCAATCACGGCGTAGATGATGATGGGCACGGAGGGCGGAATGACGACGCCGATGGTGCCGGACGCTGCAATCAGGGCGGCCGCCGAAGCGGGATCGTAACCCTTGCGCTTGAGTTCGGGCACCAGGCTTGCGCCGACGGCCGCGGTCGTTGCCGCACCGGAGCCGGAAATGGCGGCAAAGAACATGCCTGCGAGCACCGAGACGACGGACAGTCCGCCCTTGACGAAGCCGAAGAGGCTGTCGGCGAAGGCGACGAGGCGCTTGGAGATTTCTCCATGGGCCATGATGTCGCCGGCGAGAATGAACATCGGTACGGCAACGAGCGCGAAACTGTTGATGCCGGAAAACATCTGCTGGGGAACGACCATCAGCGGCACGCCGCCAAGCTGGAGCGCGCCCATGGTCGAGGCGCCGATCACGAAGGCGATCGGCAATCCCATCAGCATGAAGACGACGAAGAGGAGGGCGAGAACCAGGCTCATTCCAGACCCTCCGGAGCTGCGGTGCGGTCATCATGACCCGCCAGCAGGCGCACCAGATCGACGACCGAGAGGAAGGTCATGATGGCAGCACTTGCGGGCATCACCAGATAGACCCAGAACATCGATATCCGCAGGGACGGCGATTTCTGGAAGCTCTGGATGCCGGAATATTTCCAGCCGATCATGGCGAGCGTCACCAGAAAGGCGATGGCGACGAGAATACCCGCGCCGGTGATGATCCGGCGCAGGTTGAGGGGCATCAGGTCACGCACGAAAGTGACCGCGATATGCCGTGCCTGCTGAAACGCCAGAGCGGCGCCGAGAAAGGTGATCCAGATCAGAAGGAAACGCGCCACTTCCTCGGTCCATGCGAACGAGGTGAAGAAAACGCGTGACACGATCTGCAAGGTGATCACCGCTGCAAGTGCAATCGTCCCGGCAAAGACCACCGGGCGCAGCACCACTGCGACCATGCGGTCAATCCACTCGAGCGTCCTGAGCATGTTACTTCAGCGCTTCCTGGATGCGCGGCAGGTACTCGCCGAATTTGGCGCCATACTTCTCGTAGACCGGAGCAACGGCTTCGGAGAAGGCTGCGAGATCCGCATCTTCAACGATTTCCATGCCCTGGTCGCGAAGTGCCTGGAGCTGCTCGCCTTCCGAGTTGGCGCTCAGTTCACGCTCGAAGTTGGCCGCGTCCTTGGCCGCCTGGAGCACGATTTCCTGGGCTTCCGCGGAAAGCTTCTGCCAGGCCGGCATGCCCATGACGATGATGGCCGGCGCATAGGTGTGGCGCGTCAGCGTCATGGTCTTCTGCGTCTCGGAGAGCTTGAAGGAATAGATGACGTTGATCGGGTTTTCCTGACCGTCGATCGTGCCCTGCTGCATGGCGGTCAGCGCTTCGTTCCACGCCATCGGAATGGCATCGGCGCCGAGCGCGCGGAAGCTGTCCACATAGACCGGATTTTCCATCACGCGGATGCGCAGGCCGTCCACGTCCGCAGGCGCTTTGACCGGATGTTTGGAGTTGGTCAGGTTACGGAAGCCGCGTTCCGCATAGGTCAGGCCCTTGAGGTTGACGTTCTCCAGCTTGCCCAGGATTTCCTGGCCGATCTCGCCGTCGAGAATTTCCACAGCCTTTTCCCTCGAGGGAAACAGGAAGGGCAGTTCGAAGACGGCGATTTCCTCGACGAAGTTCGACACCGGGCCGTTGGTGATGATGCCCATGTCGACAGTGCCGATCTGCATGCCTTCAAGCAGGGTCCGTTCGTCGCCAAGGGTCGCGTTCGGGAAGATCTCGACCTTGATCTTGCCGTCGGAGCGTTCTGCGACAAGGTCACGGAATTTTTCGGCGGCGTCCTGATAGACATCCTGCTCGTTGACCACGTGGGCAAAGCGCAGCGTGGTTTCCTCGACCTCGGCATTGGCCGGTGCGGCAAAGCCAAGAGCGGTCATGCCGGCCAGAAGCAGGGCAGATCTGCGATTGAATTTCATAAGTCCTCCGTTGGGTAGTCGATGCAGGCGATCCTGCATTTCCTCGATGGAACCGAGAGCATCCAGTTTCCCGCTCTCCGGTTTTCATTGTCGGCGACCGGCCTGATTGGCGGTGGTCAGCCTGTCATGGAGCCTTCCCTGAAAGGATATTGGGCATGGGTCAAGGCATTTTGCTCGAAGAACCGGCGGTTTCCCGGAATGGTCGCGGGAAATTGCGTTCGCAACCAGGCCGGCCGATCGAAGATAAGCAACTTCTTTATTACGTCTATACCGCCGATTAACCGCTCCCGGTTTATGACGGGGGCAGTGTAACGGATGATGCAGCAATGGATATCGACGCGTTTCTCACGGCAGTGTTCGGCTCGAGCAAGCTCGAGGATCTTGCGCTGCCCATTTCCATAGGGCTCATCGTGCTGATGGTGCTGGGCTTCTGGTTGTTTTCGATCTGCGGCAAGCGGCGGACCCGCGATGCCATCGAAACCTATCATGCCTCGCTCAAGGATCACTCGACGAAGCTGCGGCGGGGCATGAAGACGCCGTCCGGCCGGCGCTGAATATTCCCGGCCCGGTGTTCCGGGTTGCCGGGAACTTCGCTATATAGCGGGCAACACCAACCGGATGCCTGCCATGCCCGCCCAACTTTCCGTCAATCTGAATGCCGTTGCCATGCTCCGCAATCGCCGGGACTTGCCGTGGCCGAGCGTGACGGGCCTGGGACGCATCGCGCTCGAAGCCGGCGCCCACGGTCTGACGGTCCACCCGCGCCCCGATCAGCGGCACATCCGCTTCTCCGATCTTCCGGCCATTCGCGCTTTGATCGATGACGAGTTTCCCGGCGCTGAATTCAATATCGAGGGCTATCCGACCGAGGACTTCCTGGCGCTGGTGGAGGCCAATGAGCCCGAGCAGGTGACGCTGGTGCCGGACGATCCGGCGCAGGCGACGTCGGATCATGGGTGGGATTTCGCGGGCAATGCCGATCTTCTGAAAAAGGTGATCGCCCGGCTGAAGAAGGGCGGGGCGCGCGTCTCGCTGTTCTGCGATCCCGATGCGGATCTTGCAGCGCTTGAGGCCGCGAAAGCGACGGGGGCCGACCGTATCGAATATTACACGGGACCCTATGGCGGCACTTACGACGATCCGGCGGCGGCGCAACGCGAGCTCGCCAGGCTGGAAGCCTCGGGCCGGATCGCCCACGACCTCGGTCTCGGCGTGAATGCAGGGCACGACCTGACGGTCGACAACATGCCCGCGCTCGCCAAGGCCCTGCCGCAACTCAGGGAGGTCTCCATCGGCCATGGGCTGACGGCGGACGCGCTCGAACATGGCATGGCCGAGACTGTTCGCCGCTTCATCCGCGCCTGCGGAAACTGAGTTCTGGACCGCTCGTTACGGGTTTTGCGCGATCGGTATGGTTAACAGCGGCATTTAACTAAAATTAAAGCGTTTTGCGCATGATGCGGGTCGAACCAGAGGTTTGTCATGCGTCCCCTAGTCATCATTCTGCCGCTTCTCCTGCTGGCGAGTTGTGCCACGCCGCCGAGCAAGATCAACAATATCTGCGCCGTCTTCGACCAGCGCGACGGGTTCCTCAACAACTGGTACCGGTCCTCGCTGAAGGCCGAGCGCAAATATGGGGTGCCGCGGCACGTGCTGCTTGCGACCATCCGCATGGAATCCGGCTTCGACGGCAAGGCCCGTCCGCCGCGCAAGAAGACGTTCTTCGGGCTTCTTCCGGGCAAGCATATCTCGACGGCCTACGGCTATTCGCAGGCGCTCGACGGCACCTGGGAACGCTACAGGATGGCAACCGGCAACTGGGGCGCGCGGCGTTCGAACTTCGATGACGCGATCGATTTCGTCGGCTGGCACCACAAGCTCAGCCATGACGTCAACGGCATTGCGCTCGACGACACGTACAATCTCTATCTCAACTACTATCTCGGCCATGCCGGTTACCGGCAGGGGCGTCACAACAACGATTCAAGCCTGCGGAACTACGCCCTCAAGGCGGAGAAGATGGCGGGGGACTATCAGCGCCAGATGGCGGCCTGCGGGCGTTAGAGCCGAAAGGTTCGTATCAACGGAAAGACCTCCGGCGCGCATCCTGGTGCCGGAGGTCTTTTCCGTTTTGGTGCGCCGCCTTCCAGATCAGCCGGCGAGAGCGGCGGCATTGGCCTCGAAGAAGTCCTCGATGCGAGCCGGTTGCCGACCCGTCAACCTGGCGAAGTCTTCGGTAACGTCGCCGAGATCGCCGTTGCGCGTGGCCTTATCGGCCGACACGACGAGCTCGATGAGAAAACCGGGCAGGCCGGCCTGGGCGAGAGCCGCGGAAAAGTCCCCGTCCGTCAGGATATCGACGGCAACCGGCTTGCCGGTCGCGTTGGAAGCGAGCTCGGCGGCTTCTGCCGTGGAGATCGGTCGCGAGCCGGTGAGGGTGTAGACGGCGTTGCCGGACTGTTCGCCGGCGAGACTCGCGGCGATCGCGCGGGCGACATCCTCGCGCGCGATGTAGGAGATGCCGCCGGTATCGGCTGACGTATGCCAGGTGCCTGTGGCGATTGCCTGTGGCAGGGACATGAACAGGTTCTCCATGTACCAGCCGTTGCGGAAGAACGTGGTTGCCGCGCCGGTCTTGGCGATGGCGCGCTCACTGTCGCGATGTTCCCAGGCAAAGCTGATCGCGCTGGTTTCCGGCTTCGGGATCGACGTATAGGCGATGCGCCCGACACCTGCCTTGCCGGCGGCCCGGGCGGCGGCGGAATGCTGGGCAACGCGCTTGCCCGGGGTGTCGAGCGTATCGGTGGAAATGATCAGGAGCCGGTCGATCCCCGCAAAGGCTTCGGCCAGTCCGTCTTCGTCGTCGAAATCGACCGGGCGGGTTTTTATGCCCTTGTCGGCCAGTTCCCGCAGTTTCGCGGTATCGCGGCTGCCGGCGACGAGGTCTGAAGGGCTGACCTTCTCGGTTTCGAGAAGATGTTTGATGACGAGGCCGCCGAGATGGCCGGATGCGCCGGTGACGAGGATCTTGCTCATACTGTCTGTCCTGTTGGAATTCCATAAGTCTCAAAAAGAGACCATATTTAAAATAGAGATTGAAGTAAGGGAGTAAAGGAGGCATCTTTTCGGTAGCAAGGCACAGAAAGGGTACCGACATGGACCAGATCTCATCGCCCACCTCGGCGCGATTGCGCGCCATGCAGGCCGAAGGGCTGGACCTCGACAATTGTCCCGTGCGTACGGTGATATCGCGCCTCGGCTCGAAATGGGCGCCGCTGCTTCTCCAGCTTCTCTCCGAGCGGCCGCACAGGTTCAGCGAGTTGCGCCGCCTGGTGCCGGACATTTCCCAGCGGATGATCACCCAGACACTGCGTGATCTCGAGCGCGACGGCTATGTCCACCGGTCTGTGCTGCCGACCAAGCCGCCGAGCGTGACCTACAGCCTGACCGGCCTGGGCATCTCGATGTTCGAGAGCTACCGGTTCGTCTTCGAATGGGCGGAGGCCAACCACCGGGCCGTCCGTTCCGCACGCGCAGCCTTCGATGCCCGCGAAGGGGGATAGTCGCTCTCGGCCGTCTCGATCTGACGGCGTGGTGCATCCCCTGAAATCCTCGCGGTGCGGTATTCCATTTTCGGACATGTTCGTGTTCATAATTGCCCAACGAAGTGGAATCAGCCGGCCGGACGGGGCAGCAGGCGGCGGCTTAATACTCAGGATGTCATGCGTAACAAGGTAGCGTTCCTCACCGCCGCGGCCGGCCTCACGATAGTTCTTGCCTCGATTTCCGGATGTGTCGGCAGCGATGGTGCCGCCGCCCTCAAGGGGGTACGGGCCGACCCCGATCCGGGCGCCGTCACACCGCCCGAGATGGTCTTGCGCAAGGATTCGGTGGAAGCGCTCAAACATGACCGCCGGGCGAGCGGGCTGCCCTATGTCGGTGTCTGGGCGGCGGAGGAGGCGGGCTGCCGCAAGATGGATCAGACCACGTTCGACGGATATGCCGTGATAACACCGAGCTCGATCCGGCAGTCGACCGATAGCTGCAGCTATGAGCAGGCCAGCGGGCAGGGCGGTACGTTCTCCCTGGCGGCATCCTGCGAGGCGGATGGTGCGACAAGCCAGCGCATGATCAACATCACCATGGTCAACCAGAAGTCGCTTCTGATCCAGAACCGCGCCGACGAGCCCGGCACGACCATGATCCGTTGCCATCTGCAGGAATAAGACCGATCTCCACCGTTTCCGGGTCATAACGCGCAGCAGCTTTCACAACTGCTTGACGCCGTACCGTACGGTACGGTACATGGCGGGCATGATCAGCGAAGCCCTTCAGGACGAGACGGAAAACGGGTTCACCGAGCGCCAGCGCGAGGTGCTCGATGTCGTGCTCGGCCTGATGGTGGCCGAAGGCGACGGGTTTTCAGTGGCGCGGATCGCGCGCGCTGCCAGCTGTTCGAAGGAAACGCTCTACAAGTGGTTCGGCGACCGCGACGGCATTCTCACGGCGACCGTTCAATGGCAGGCCAGCCGGGTCCGGGCAGGGGAATATGATCGCCAGCGCCTCGACGCCGCGCAATTGCGCAAGAGCCTCGAGGGTTTTGCCGCCAACTGGCTGTCGGTGATCTCCTCGCAAACGTCGATCGCGCTCAATCGTGTGGCCGTCAGTCACGCGGCGACTGCCAAGAGCCGGCTCGGTCAGATCGTGCTCGCCAATGGCCGGTTTGCGATCGGCGAGCGGCTGAAGCCCATTCTGGAGGCGGGCCGCAATGCCGGCCTCCTGGAGTTCGTAGACAGCGAGGAGGCGTTCCGCGCCTTCTTCGGTCTCGTCGGGCGCGATGTGCAGATCCGGCTTCTCCTGGGCGACGATTTCTCGCTCGATCAGGCCACGATCGCGGCGGACGCCAAGCGGGCCGCCAACCAGTTTCTCGCCCTGTACGGCTACCGGCAGGGCGGAGTTAAGAATTCCGGCGGGGCGGGCGACGCTCCGGCCGCCGGGGAACCGAAGATTTCCGTAATCTAGTCAAGGGAAGGAAACCAACATGCGTGTCTATTACGATGCCGATGCCGATCTCAATCTGATCAAGTCCAAGAAGGTGGCCATCATCGGCTACGGTTCGCAGGGCCGCGCCCATGCGCTCAATCTGAAGGACTCCGGCGCCAAGGACGTGGCCGTCGCGCTCCGGGCCGGTTCGTCGACCGCCAAGAAGGCCGAAGCCGACGGCTTCAAGGTGATGACCGTTGCCGAGGCCGCCGCCTGGGCCGACCTGATGATGATGGCGACGCCTGACGAGCTGCAGGCCGCCATCTACAAGAACGAGATCGCCGACAATATCCGTGACGGCGCCGCCATCGCATTCGCTCACGGCCTCAACGTCCATTTCGGCCTGATCGAGCCGAAGAAGACCGTCGACGTCGTCATGATCGCGCCGAAGGGTCCGGGCCACACCGTGCGCGGCGAATACCAGAAGGGCGGCGGCGTGCCGTGCCTGATCGCCGTCCACCAGGACGCATCGGGCAACGCCCATGATCTCGCACTCTCCTATGCCTGCGGCGTCGGCGGCGGCCGTTCGGGTGTCATCGAAACCAACTTCCGCGAAGAATGCGAAACCGACCTGTTCGGCGAGCAGGTCGTCCTCTGCGGCGGTCTGGTGGAACTCATCCGCGCCGGTTTCGAAACCCTGGTCGAAGGCGGTTATGCGCCGGAAATGGCCTATTTCGAGTGCCTGCACGAAGTGAAGCTGATTGTCGACCTGATCTATGAAGGCGGCATCGCCAACATGAACTACTCGATCTCCAATACCGCCGAGTGGGGCGAGTACGTGACCGGTCCGCGCATCATCACCGACGAGACCAAGGCGGAAATGAAGCGCGTTCTCAAGGACATCCAGTCCGGCCGCTTCACCACCGAATGGATGCAGGAATGGCATTCGGGCGCCGCCCGCTTCAAGGCGACCCGCCGCCTGAACGACGAGCATCCGATCGAACAGGTCGGCGAAAAGCTGCGTGGCATGATGCCGTGGATCAAGTCGAACGCACTGGTCGACAAGGCCAAGAACTGATTAGCTAATCAGCTTTAATTAATAAAACTGAAAGGCCGCGGTCCAGTCCGCGGCCTTTTTGGTTTCAGACTTGCGTGAAGGTTGGGGAAGGTTTGCATTTTTTCTTTGTTTAGTAATTCATTGTAAAAACAATGTATAGATTGTTTGTATAGTTTGCAGAAATCATTTGTATTCTTGCGGAAGTGAGAAGATTTTTCGTAAAAATCTGCCATTAATTCGTTTGGCTTGGGATGGGGCTTCGGCGATGTGCAGGGGTTTGCATTGGATGGCATTCGGGGCTGCGGTCCTGGCGGTTTCGCCTGCGGAAGCTCAATCGATCGATACCGTTCCCGCCTGGGATGGCTCTCAGTTCATCAGTACTTGGGGCGAACCGGACACCGCCACCTACGGCCAGCTGATCACAAGCACCGGTCCGAACCTCCTCAGCGAGTTCACTTTCTTCCTGCAGCAGACATTCGGAACGGCACCTGATTATCGTGCCTATGTCTACGAGTGGGATTCCGTGAACAACCGTATCGTTGGACCGGAGCTTTTTCGCTCGGCAAATCTGACCGCGCCATCGGATCCGACTTTCACGGCAGTGACTATCGATGTCGGAGGAGTGCTTCTTTCACCGGGGAAGGAATATGTGATTTTCTTCAGCACCACGGAAGGCGCCAACGCGGCCAACGGCGCCTATCGTTACGGATCTGTCGCCGATGCAACCTATACCGGAGGCTATTTCGTCTTCGCCAACAACGGCGACGATTTTTCCGCATTGTCATCCAGCGATTGGAATTCGCTCACTCAGGATCTCGCTTTCTCGGCGATCATGACACCGCTCGCCACCGGCGAGATCTATCCGGACGGCCTCGTCATGGCAGGCGACGTGTCGCGATCCTTCCTGTCGTTCATGCTTGGCGGCAAGGCGCATTACGTGATTGCGCAGGGGGCGGACGAACCGCTGCAATCACGTCTATCCTTCTTCGGAGGGGTGTTCGGGCTCGACACATCGGTCGACGGCGACGGGATCGGTTCCGCATGGGAGGCAAGTGCCGCCGGCCTGTCCGCGGGCGTCGAATTGCGGGATATTCAGCTTGGCGGTCTCGTGGGCGTCGCGGGTCTCGGTGTCGGCTATAGCGGGCTGAAAGGATCAATGGAGACCTTCAGCGGCAGCGAGCGAGGTGAAGTCGATTCCTTCCATCTCGGCCTCTATGCCCGCTTCGGTGCGGATGTCTTCACGCCCGGTTTCGGCGTCGATGCCGGCGCGGCCTACGCATTCCAGCACTTCGACACGAGCCGCTCAATTCTGCCGGGCGACACCGCTACGGCAAGCTATGACGGTGGCACTTTCGCGGCACAGGCGAATTTGCGCTACGGCTATCTCGTCCAGCCCGGTTCAGGCCCCGCATGGGTGATCGCTCCGACCGCCGGGGTCGATTTCATATCCACCTCGACCGACGGTTTCACGGAAACCGGCTCCGCCGCTATGAATTTCAGCTCCGACGGCACCGATCTCGATCGCTCGATCCTGTCGCTGGGTGTCAGTCTCGCGGCCGCAGACGCTTCGTTCGGTGCCGTCAAGCCGGAAGTCCACCTGTTCTACGAGCATGTGTGGGGTGATGCTGCCTCCTCGGCGACGCTGGGGACCGGCGCGGCCACCCTGACCGTGCTGGGCCCGGCGGAATCACGCGACCGGCTCCGCTTCGGCGGCAGTCTGTCGGCGGCGTTGTCGGAAAATGCGTCGCTGGCGTTCGATGCGGATGCTCTGCTTTCCAGTGATCGGACGCAAATCGGCGGAAGCGCCAGACTTTCGATCCGCTACTGATCGCACGGGCTTCCATAACGACGGACGAATGCGCGGGCTTGCTGATTGCCAGTCCGCGGCTCAGCGGTTTTTTCTTTGCGTGCCGGCAGCTTTGCGGGATATCTAGCCGATAATCGCAGGAAACCGCCATGATAATCAGCGACGACATAGAGGCCCTCAAGCGGCAGGAAGACGTGCTGCGCTTCGATGCATTTTCCGAAGAAGACGCCTGGCAACTCGGAGCGCTGATGCGTGAACGTGCCCTGGCGAAGAAACTGCCTCTTGTCATCGATATCCGCGTCGCAGGGCGTCCGCTGTTTTATACCGCGCTGCCCGGCACCACGCCCGACAATCCTGACTGGGTGCGGCGCAAGATCAATGTGGTGATGCGCTATCACATGTCGTCCTACCGCATGGGCAGGGAGCTTGCCGCGAGTGGCGCGACGCTCGATGAAGGGCGCGGGGTGGCGTCGATCGACATGGCTCCGCATGGCGGATGTTTCCCGATCCATGTCAGAGGTACGGGTATCGTCGGCACGGTGACCGTATCGGGCATTCCGCAGCGCGAGGACCATGGTTTCGTGGTGGCGTGCCTGGCCGAATATCTGGGAGTTGACGGCGAAGCCATTGCGCTGCCGAGCGAGGCCTAGGCGCTCGTCAGGCTCTTTCCGGCTGCCTTTATGTATAAGCGAAGATCCGGAAGTTACCGGCGACAATGTCTCCTGCTGGTTTCAGCTTATCTTAAATACGGTGGGATTATAATTCTATAAATATCCATGCTTCATAATTCGTCGATTAGAACAAGGGGCAAACCGAGGGGATGTAGGCAATGGCGCAGGGCGACCGCGAACATCACTGGGATTTTGCACGGGCAACCTACCTTCTGCTTGGTATCCCGTTCCATGCGGCGGTTGTCTATTCGACCCATCATGACTGGTCGGTAGCGTCGCCGGAACGCAGCCCGACGCTGACATTCGTCGCGGATATGATCCA
The DNA here is from genome assembly GCF_004354915.1 of Pseudohoeflea suaedae. Lineage (GTDB taxonomy): Bacteria > Pseudomonadota > Alphaproteobacteria > Rhizobiales > Rhizobiaceae > Pseudohoeflea > Pseudohoeflea suaedae. The sequence goes on from NZ_SMSI01000002.1 coordinate 23,779, forward strand.
CACCTTCCGCATGCCGGGCTTCTTTCTGATCGCCGGATACTTCTCGATGATGATGCTGGCACGCAAGGGACCGGGGCCGTGGTTTGCGACCCGTCTCACGCGGCTTGGCGTGCCCCTGATTTCCGCGACGCTTCTGATCCTGCCGTTCCAGATTCTCGTGCAGAGCTGGGCGAAAACGGTGGGGCAAGGGGGCGGCTATCCGAATTTCTACGGCGCGGCTCTCTCCAGCTTGAGCCATTTCGACGAGCCGTGGATCTCGCATCTGTGGTTTCTCTACTCGCTGATCGCGTTCTCCGCCGGACTGGCTATCGTTGTCGCACTGCTGAAGCTCGACCGGTTCGAGCGCTGGGTGAGGGCGATCACCGTGCTTGCCCTGCGCCGCTGGTGGGTTGCATTTGCAGTGATCGCCCTGGCGGTCACGATCTGGGCCTACATGCTTCCCACGGTCTATGCCTTAGGCGGTTCGCGCACCGGTGCGCTGCTCGGCTACATCCAGTACTTTCCGTTTTATCTTGTCGGGGTGGGGGCGTTCGTGAATGCTCAATTGCGCGAAAGCCATGCGAAGGGCGACGGTCTTTCGCTTGCAATCGGCTTTGCGCTGGCGGTTCTGTCCATGAACCTGTCGCAGAAACCAAGCGTTCATGCCTTTGCGATGATGGCGGGACTTGTCGCCGCCTGGTTTATCACCGGTTACATACAGGCCTTTGCGCAGAAGCATTTCGATCATCCGCGCGGGGTGGTCCGGAAGGTGGCCGACGCGTCGTTCTCGATCTACCTGTTTCACCATCCGATCATTTTGGTGCTGGCAGCCATATTCGCCGGCCTCAACCTGCCGCCGATCCTCGAGTTCCTCATCATGGTTCCGGTAACGGGGATGCTGTCCTACGGCATTCACGTCATCATCGTTTCGAACCGTTTGACCGCTTTTCTCTTCAATGGCGTCTGGCCGAAGCACAAGCAGGGGGAGGCGAGGAACCTCGCGCCTCTGGCGGATCACATCGCCGAGCCGGACGTCCAGCAGGACGTCAGTCACAAACCGGTCTGAATTTCCTTCGCGCCAAGCGAAAACGGCCCGCGCGATGCGGGCCGTTTCCATAAGATCTTGCGCTCGGGCTATCAGCCCTGGACGCCGACGAGCTTCAGTTCGGCGATGCCGGCTGCGACATTGACGCCTTCCTGCGCCTGAATGCTGACCGGCTGCAGCGCGATCGAGCTGTCGGAATTGCCGACCAGGACGTTGGCGCCAAGACCGGCGGCGAACGTGGCCTCGGCGGACGCACCGACGTAATCGCCGGCAAGCTGTCCGGATGCATAGGCCGAGTCGGCCGGTGCGACTACGGCCCAGCTCATCAGAGCCTTGCCCGTCACGCCAACGTCGATGCCGAACTTGTTGATGGTGCCGACATAGACCTCTTCAGCGCTGCCATCGGCCGGCGCGTAGGTGCAGGCCAGATCCTTGCTCGAACCGAAAACCCATCCGGTACCGCCTTCGACGGTGCAGTTGAGGACGCCCAGCTTGACGGTGTCGACATCCTGAACTGCAAGCGCCGGAGTGGCGGCGGAAAGGGCAGTGCCAAGGGCGAGAATTGCGGGAAGAATGGTTTTCATAAGATAGTCCTTCTTCTTGTCGTTTCGTGTTTCCTGGGTGGCCTTGAAGTCCCGGGCTGTGGGAGGTCATTGCACGCAACGGACCAAGGCTCGCCTGGCTGACACAACGTGCGACCGCCGGGCCCGTTCCAAAATTTTTGGAGGCGGTTTTGCTCTTCCGGGGCTTTGATTGTGGCGCGAGAAGGCGCCAGTGCAGCAAATGCAAAGGCTTTCGGCCGATCGCGCAACAAACGGAAAAATAGGTCAGCATTGTTGACATAAATTGCCGTTCGTGGTCTATCGGATCATCCCGGAGGGCGCCGCCGTGGACGGTGAACCTTCGTCCGGGACAACTCCGGTGAACATGATGACCAACGCTCCCGCACTTGCCTCGCAGTCAGACGCGCGCCTTGACTGGCCGTCCTTGTTTGCGACCCGTTCGACACGGATGAAGGCGTCCGAAATTCGCGAACTGCTAAAGCTTCTCGACAAGCCGGAGGTGATTTCGTTTGCAGGCGGCATTCCCGATCCCGCGCTGTTTCCGACTGAGGCGTTCCGCGAGGGCCTGAACCAGGCGCTGACCGGGCCGGCGGCCGGGCAGGCGCTGCAATATTCGGTCAGCGAAGGCTATCTGCCGCTGCGCGAATGGCTGGTCGAGCGGATGAAAAGCCTGGGCGTGCCCTGCGGCGTGGACAACATCATCGTCACATCGGGGTCGCAGCAGGCGCTCGATTATCTCGGCAAGCTGTTTCTCTCGCCGTCCGACACCGCGCTGGTGACCTGGCCGAGCTATATGGGTGCGCTGTCGGCGTTCAACGCCTATGAGCCGGAATATGACCGGCTGGCGCCTTTTTCCAATCGCGAGCCCGGCGACTACGCGAAGATGGCCGCGGAGAAGGGCGGGGTGGTGAAATTCGCCTATATGTCCGCCGATTTCGCCAATCCCTCGGGAGAGACGCTGAGCCAGGCCGCCCGAGAGCGTGTGCTGGATCTGGCTGAAGAGCTCGACATAGCGGTGATCGAGGACGCGGCCTACCAGTCGCTGCGCTATGATGGCGAGGAAGTGGCCACGCTGCTGTCGCTGGATATCGCGCGCTGCGGCTCGATCGAGGCGGCGCGGACCATCTACTGCGGCAGCTTTTCAAAGACCCTGGCGCCGGGCCTCCGTGTCGGCTGGGTCTGTGCGTCCTCGAAGGTCATCTCGAAGCTGGTGCTGATGAAGCAGGCCTCCGACCTGCATTCCGCGACGCTTAACCAGATTTCGATCAATCATGTCGCGCGCAGCGTTTTCGACGTCCAGATCGAGAAGATCGTGTCGGTCTACCGGTCACGCCGCGATCGCATGCTGCAGGCACTTGAGGCACATATGCCGGAAGGCGTGACCTGGACCAGGCCGGATGGCGGCATGTTCGTCTGGGTCACCTTGCCCGAAGGCATGGATGGCGCGGAACTGCTGGCGGCCAGCCTGAAGCATGAAAATGTGGCTTTCGTGCCGGGAAAGGCCTTCTTTGCCGATTGTTCGGGGGCAAACACGTTGCGGCTGTCCTTTTCCTGCGCGAACGAAAGCCAGATCGATGAAGGCGTCGGCCGACTGGGCCGGGCCGTTCGTCTCGTGCAGGGACATAAGGCGGAAGATCTCTCGTAGCCGAGATCAGGTTGACGGGACTGTCGGGTGCCCGATCCCTTCCGGGGTTGGCAATGAGGGGTTTCCCTGGGCGAGCGAAGCGTCCTATGGTCGCCGCGCCATCAGCCGGGAGGGCCGCATGTCGCTCAGAATCGCCACCTTCAATACCGAGAACCTCTTGAGCCGGTTCGATTTTTCCGGCTTCCGGAACGAATTGCGACGCGACAGGGCGGTGCAACTCTACGATATCGATCACGAGCCGACCTACAAGCAGGTCGAGATTGCCCGCACGATCGCGCTGACCGACGACACGCGGCAGATGACGGCGCTGGCGATCGCCGATGCGGATGCCGACATCATCTGCCTGCAGGAAGTGGAGAGCCTCGATACGCTCCACGCCTTCGAATACGGCTATCTGTTCAAGATGGTGGGTTCCGGCTATCGCCACAAATACATGGCCAAGGGCAATGACAGTCGCGGCATCGACGTGGCCGTCATGGTTCGCGAGAAGACCCGCGACGGCCAGCCGATCGAGTTCGTGCAGATGCAGAGCCACGCGCATCTGACGTTCGAGATGCTCGACATCTGGGAGCCCGATCTGGAAGGCAAGGCGGAGCGGCATGACCGGATCTTCAAACGCGATTGTCTGGAGATCGATTTTCGCATCGGCGGCAAGCCGCTGACGCTCTACGTGGTGCATTTCAAGTCGATGGGGTCGTCCCGCGACGGAATTCCGGGCCGCGAATGGACGATGCCGATCCGCCGGGCGGAGGCCCGGGCGGTGCGCCGGATCATCGAGGAACGTTTCGGCCGCACCGACAGGAAGCGTTTCATCATCTGCGGCGATTTCAACGATTATTACGAGAAGCTGGTGATAACCGGCGACCGCCGCAACGGTTTCGAGTTTTCGCCTGCCCGCGAGAGCGGGACGTCGCTCGACGTGCTCATGGGCGACGGCTTCGTCGTCAACCCGGTGGAGAGGCGACCGGTCGATGACCGCTGGACGCTCTATCACACGCGCGGCCCGGACGAGCGCCATCTGTGCCAACTCGACTACATTCTCCTGTCGCCCGCGCTTGCGGAGAGCGCGCCTCATGCCGTGCCCGAGATCGTGCGTGGCGGGCAGCCCTACCGGACCATCATGCCGGAAGCGCAGCAGGTCGAGCGTTACCCGCGCATCGGCTGGGACCGTCCCAAGGCCTCCGACCATTGTCCGGTCGTCATCGATATTCCGATCCGTTGAGGCCGGCATGATCCCCAACCGCTCCTTCGCCACCATTCGCTCGATAGATATCCGGGTGGCGCCCGGCGATTTGCCATGGGCCGAGGCGCGACGCGCCGAGGTGGAGGCGCAGTGGGCGATGGAGAAGGCCGCCAATCCCCATATCTTCAACGGCGAAGTGCTGTTGCTGAGCGAGGTCGGCTTTCAAGACGGCCACGTCTCCGGCACCGCCCATGTCACCCGCTATGCCAACCAGATCTACTGGATCCGGCACGGGCGGCGGGACACCGGGGTCGCCCATCTGTTCAGCGCGGCGGTGATCGTTTCGTCGGATGGCGCGGTGCTCCTGGGGCGGATGGCTGACCATACGATCAATGCCGGGCAGCTCTATTCGCCCTGCGGTTCTCTCGACCGCAGCGACATCGTCGGCGATCGGGTCGATGTCTATGCCAACATGGCCCGGGAGGTCGCGGAGGAAACCGGCCTCGATCTGGCGGACGCCGAGGCCGCATCGGAAAGTCTCATCTACCGTGCCGACGGGTTGTTCGCGCTCTTTCGCATCCACCGTTTCAACCGGGATGCCGCGACGCTGATGGCGGAGATCGGCCGCCATATCGCCGGTGACGAAGAGCCTGAACTCTCGGAGATGGTCGCCATTCGCGGACCCGAGGACATGACGGGCGACATCAAGCCCTATATGGCCGATTATCTCCATCATCACTTTGGTGCTGATGCCGATCACTCTATGTGATCCGGGCATCAGCTTGTCAGGGGTTTTCGCCGTCTCCCGGCGAGCCTAATATCCGGTGAAAACGAGAACCGGAGATTCCATGACCTACTACGCGATCTACGACGTCTTTACCGATACCGCATTCGGCGGCAATCCGCTGGCCGTGGTCTTCGATGCCGACCGTTTCGACGACCGGCAGATGCAGACGATCGCGCGCGAATTCAATCTTTCCGAGACAAGCTTCGTCAGGTCCGCCGAACATCAGCCGCATTCAGCCAATGTGCGCATCTTCACGCCGGGGCGCGAACTGCCCTTCGCCGGTCACCCGACCGTCGGAACCTCCATTGCGCTCGCCGAACGGCGGATGGAAGGCAAGCTTCCCGATGAAGGCATCGATCTTGTCGAGATGCTGGAAGAAAAGGTGGGGCCGGTGCGCTGCGCGGTGCGGCTGATGCCGGGCGAGCCGGGCTTTGCCGAATTCGACCTGCCGCGCATCTCGTCGCGGATCGAGGCCAGTCTGGAGCCCGCTGACATGGCCGCCGCGCTCGGCATCGGTGTGCATGAGGTCGGTTTCGAGAACCATACGGTGACGCTCTGGAGTGCAGGCGTGCCCTTCATCATGGTGCCGGTTCACGATCTCGCGGCTGCGGCGAAGCTCGAGTTCAATGCCGAGCGCTGGCTCAGCTTCGCGCCCCAGGTCGATGGCATTCCCGCGGATTGCTATGCCTATTGCCGGGGCGGCGAGCGCCATGACGCCTCCTTCCACGCGCGCATGTTCGCGCCGGGCATGGGGATACCCGAGGATCCGGCAACCGGAGCCGCGGTTGCAGCCCTTTCCGGCGCGATCCAGCATTTCGACGGACTTCTCGACGGCGTCCATCCGCTCATCATCGAGCAGGGCGTGGAGATGGGTCGGCCGTCCTATATCCATCTTCACATCGAAAGCGAGGGCGGCGCGGTGAAAGGCGCCAGAATTGGCGGGCAGGCGGTCAAGATCGCCAGCGGAAAACTGGAGATCTGACAAACTTCGCCTTTGTTGCATTTTCCTGCCCCTGGCGGCTGGACAAGCCGGATCATTGCCTCTATATCGCCACTCGTTCCGGCCGGAAACGGCGGAGCGAGTGGGTGTGTAGCTCAGTTGGTAGAGCAGCTGACTCTTAATCAGCGGGTCCACGGTTCGAGCCCGTGCTCACCCACCAAAAACTCCCAATAAAATCAATGCGCTAGCTGGTCAGGCTGGCGCATTAGTTTTTTGTGGTTTACGGTTTTTGAGGCTTGGTTTACAGATTTTGTTCGTGTGGAGTTCTGTTTAGGCGGCTCGGTCGATCTTGCATCTAGCCCACTTTGTCTTGATCGCGGCATATGAATGCCTGTCCAGTTTAATCGTTTCGGTCCAGTCGCCTTCTGCGTTTAAAAGGTCAGCCCAATAGTCACCGGTGTCGCCAACCGGGCCAACATTCCCGCTGATAGAAGCTCGGCGGAGAACGGTATCTACAGCCGCGCCTCCGCCGACGAATTGCACAGGTTCGCACATCACCAAATCGTCGCCGACCATCTTGCACAGACGCAAGCCATTGGTGTCTTTTGGTATGTCATGCATGGCCGCATCCTACTCGCTGGCGAGTTCGCGCGTGGCGCGCTCAATGGCGACGGACCTCATGCCCATGTCATAAGGGCAGCGGGGATCCAGGTTCTCCCACGCGGGTCGTCCGCTGACACGCTTGCGTCCATCCTCGTAGAGTTGGCGAGCCACTTGCTCGATCACGTCGTTGTCGATTTTCATCAATCTCTCCTTCATTGTGGTGATTTCCTCTTATACCGCATCTTTACAAATTTGTCAAACATAAAAAACACCCACGCCAACAAAAGAAAAAAGCCCGCTTGGGAGGCGGGCTTCACGAGGGTGCCAGGTTACGGCTGCGGGGGAGGCGGGAGTGCCGCAGCCGTTTTCATCTTCTTTTATTGCTCATAACGCTCTCCTGTCTTGGGTTGACAAGAGCGTTCTACGATGTGACTACAAATTTGTCAAGCGAAATTTTACGGGTTTTTACGTGTGGCCTTACTCCCCGTGATACTGCCACAGGACCGCGTTGCAATAATTGTGAACGGCTCCGATCGTCAGCCCTGTATCGTGGCTGTGGTGCAGGTGAACAGGGTATTTGAAAAAACTCGGCGGGAACAGCCTCGTGTTGACCTTCTTGGCGGTAATGTGCGGCGCGGGCTGCGAAAGCAGTGACTCCCCGCAATGGCTGCACTTCCCGCCCTGGACTCGCGAGTACTCTTCTCGCACTTCGCGGCGTTGCTGCCAATCTAGTTCGTCGTAGATGGCGGGCAGTTCGATTTTCGGATTCGGTTTGATACTAAGTTTCGCCGTCTCACCGCCCCTCCAATTTCGCGATTGCCTGCTCGGCAAGTTCAATGCGCCCGCCGAGATAGTGCGCGTCCAGAATGGCTTCGACGTCCCGTGTGCTGTGCCCGGTGATGGCGCCGATCTGAATTGCGGTACAGCCGGCGAGCGCCAGGCGCGTAACGGCCGTGCCGCGCAAGTCGTGGAATGTCAGCCCCCCGATGCCAGCCGCGCCTGCAGCCTTGCCCCATGACGTGCGGAAGCCGTCTTCGGTCCATGGCCTGCCGCGCGTGTTCAGCAGGATATTACCTTCGCGGCGCGGCATGGCGTCGAGCACGGTTCGCAGCGGCGTGCCTACGGGGATAACGACACGCGCGCCGGTCTTTCTTTGCTTCAGCTTGATCGTCTTGCCGTCATAGGCAAACCACGTCAGGCGCAGCAGATCGCCTTGGCGCTGCCCTGTCCAAAGCGCCAGCATCAACGCAAGCTGCAATTCCTTCGGCGCGGCGGCGACCATCTTGGCGATGTCTTCGGCCTGCCAGATTTTGTCGGCGCGGTCAGCCGAATAAAGCCGTCCGCCGCGCTCGGCGACGTTGACGCTGATGCGTCCGCGGTCCTTGGCGAACGAAAGCACGCGCGCCAGCGTCGTCCATGCGTAGTCGGCGGTGCGCGGCTTGGTGGCCATACTGTCGCGCCACGCCTTGAACTCGCCGCGCGCGCGCGGATCCTGTACGGCAGCGAGCGGCATCGCGCCGAACTTCTTGTCGATCGCGTCAAGATACCGCTCGTAGGCGCGGCGTGTCTTCGGCGACTTTGTCTTGAAATCCTCGCTCGATCGAAAAAGCGCGGTAAGCGCCCGCATCGTCTCGCCGGTAGGGGCGTCGCGAGCGTCGATCAGCTTGGCGTATGCCGCAGCGAACTTCGCTTCGTCCGGGGACAGCGGACGCCCGTCCTTGTCGGCGACAAGCGGCCCGCCGCGCCAGGCGTAGTGATAAACGCGGACCTTGCCGTTTGCGAGCGTCTTCTTGACGCGGTGGACTCCTTTAAGTCGGATGCGGGTCATGGTGCTTCCTTGAGGGCGGGCGGCTCGGTGAGGACGGCGTCGAAGTGCACTTTTATTGCGGCATCAAGGGCGGCGCCCAAAGTGCTGTCGTTGGGCGGGACAAACGACCTCATTTTGCCGCGCGCTGCGGCGATTAGATCTGTCGTTTCTGGCGCCGCCTCGCGCATATCCGCGACAGCAATCCGCGCGCGCGCCATATACCGCTCGCGCTCGGTGCGTGGCATTGACAGCCATTCGCGCCCGTCGAACTTCGACTGCCCGCGCGCCACTTTCTCGATCATGTTCGTGGTTTCTCTCCAAGCGCGGCGTCTATCATGGCTTGCCAAACGTTCAACGGCGAGGCGTCTAGGTCACCGCTTCCACCCGGTCCAAAATCAATTTCCGCATCTGATGGCGCGTCTTCCATCCCCTTGGTCGGCTCGCGCATAGCCTCAATCGCGGCGCGGGCTAATGCTGTAAATTCTTCGGGGCGGCGATCGTAAGCATCGTCTCCAGTCATGCCGTAATCGCCACCCTTGTGCGCTTCATTCGCAATAGCCCGCGCCACCCGTTCAACCATATTCATTTGCCACCCTCCTGGCTGCGCTTCCATGCCTCGAATGGGTCATTATCATTCGCCGCATCAAGCCCGCTCATCTTGTCCAGCGCGATCTTGATGGCCTCGATATCCCACTTGCGACCCGCGACGGCGCGCGGCAGTCGCCCCTTGTCGACCCACTGCGAAAACGCAGTGGGTGACAGGCCACAATATGCGGCCGCCTTTATTCGGCTGACAAGTCTTGGCTGGGTCATGCCGCCATCCCCACAGCCGCCGCCATTTCTTCCGTCTCGATCTCCATCGCCAAAATGCGCAAGGCGCGTGCCTGTTCGCGCAGACGCCGATCGCCGGTTCTGTCGGCCTGGCGCTGATTGTGGTCGGCGACGTTGCGAATGCGCCAGCTCGGAATGCATTCGGCGCGTGCGCGTTCGATTGTTACAATGGTCATGATGTCTCTCCGTTGTGGTGGTGGTTAGTCTCGCACCCTAGCGTTAACTTAACAAATTTGTCAATCAAAATGTCGCGAAAAGCTACAAATTCGTAAACCCCATAAAATTTTACTGGGAAAGTGAAATTAGACGTAGCGGGCGCCGACGACCAAATGAATTCCGCGCACGTTCTCCGCCGGGAACTCGATAACGGCGGGCGGATTTAGCTGCTCGACGCGCACGACTTTGTCATCGCGTCCGCGATAGATTTTCACATAAGCTGACGTTGCCGGGCCTACGCCATCGTCCGCAACCTGTATGACGCAATATTTCCCGACTGGCACGGGGCGAGTAGGGTTGACGTGGATGCGTTCACCTGGCTCGTAACGCGGCGCCATGCTGTCGCCGTGGACGTAGACCATGTAGCCGCCAGGCACATTGACCAGTTCACCCGGAGTTTCAGCCCAATCGACGGGATCATCAAGAGACACGATGCGCGACAGGTTGCCAGCGCTCGCGCGCCCCACTATCGGCGTCATTCCTTGACGCGGCTTTGGCTTGGGCTTCGGCGCTAGAAAGTCGACGCCAAGCACCTCCGCAAAGCGAGCCAGATTTCGCGGGTTGCGTGTGCCGCCGTTTTCTATTTTGGAAATAGCTGCGACGCTCAAATTCACGCGCTCGCCAAGTTCGGTCTGAGACCACCCGCGCGCCTCGCGCGCGCGCCGGATTGCTGCCCCTAAAGTTTTCATCAATACCACCAGGTAAATGCAAAATAGTGAAAATTTTACTTTTTTGGTTGACCGCAAAAGTAAAATAGTGCAAAAGCGTGACCATGGAAAGCTTCCATGGGGGAGAATCGCTTATGCTTTACCACATCGTCAGACCTGTGCGGATTGCGTCGCGTCAACTTGAAACAGGCTGGGAGCGCCGACTCCCGGCTTTTCATGCTTTGTTTAGTGTCAATCGACGGCAAACCTTGCGGCCGGCACCACCCGTTAATGCCGTCAATTGACAATGCGGCCATACCGTGCGGAGAGACGAGCGCTTTGGGCGGGCGTCAAAAACAGCGGGTGGCCGGCTACCCACCACCACAGTGGGCAAGATGTGCGTATCAGTGCATTTGATATTTGTCAAGCCGTTCAATCTGACACCATGTCACTTTCGGGCTCGATGCATTGTGTCATACCATTTCCATAAGGGTCACAACATGCACCTCGCCGTCGAATTCCTCTCCATCGTAGATACCGACTCGCGCGGTATCATCGGCGCTGCGAAACACGACTGTGTTGCCTGGCATGGGCTTGATTTTGGGGTTTATCCAGATGTGATGCCCGCCAACTCGAGCCGCATACGTGCCGCGCGTGTTTGGTTTGGCGTAGCCGATAGCAGCCCGGTCAAACCGAAGGTCGCCGTTGACGTCGCGCCCCATGATCGGCGCCCCCATGTCCGGCATCTTCGTGCTTGTGCCGCCACCCTGCAGCGCCGCTTCGTTCGCCAGTTCGGCGACCTCTTCCGGCTTGATGCGCAGAAAGCTGGCAATGTCGGGGTATCGGATAGGGCGCGGAACGCTGCCCTTCTTCCAGGTACTGAAAGTCTGCTGCCCCCAACCGAACTTCGCGGCGATCTCGCGCTCCGTCATGCCGCGGCGGGCCTGCTCGTTTTCCAACATTTTCGATAAGCGGGACATTTTTTACTTGCCTTATATCCGTGTTAACGCTAAAAACGGGGTATGACAAATTTGTTAAGCGTTGTCAAGTCATTTAGAATCGCTTAACATACATTCGTCGACGGGTCACCAACCCATCGATGTCACCACGCCAAAAGGAGAGACCATCTTGACAGACGTTGAGAGAATGCGCGCCATGCAGGCGCAAGGTGAATCATTGTCCGCAATCGGCCGCGAATTCGGAATTTCGCCGACTGCTGTTTTCTACAAGCTCGGCGGCGAGCGCAAGAGACGCGAACCACAACCCGACAACACCAAACATCCAGACCGCGTGACACGCTACGGCGCCTATAACGGCGGCTGCAGCACGCGAAGCGGGATGCGACCGACGACACTGGTTCGCATTCCGACGATCGACGGCCCGGCCGAAACGGAGGCCGCGTGATGAAGCTGCCAGGTAATTTTAATGCCGGCATGGTGCGGAATATCTTGGCCGGAGACCAGGGCTATCTTTCTTTGGCGTTCGCCTTTTGCGACACAGAGCAAGGCGTAGATTTCTGGCTTGAGCAGTGCGGCGAGCTGACGCCAGAAGGCATCCTTGCCCTCAAGGAAATGCTCGCCGAATACGAGCGCCAGAACGGCGTCGAACTGGTCGAAGAAATCGACAACGAGCCGAAAGCCAAAACAGAAGCACCCGCCGCAAACGCGCCGGAACCGGAAAGCCCTTGGGCTTCTTCAGCCGCGCCTCCACCACCACCAAAAATCGACCCCGACGTTTTCCACGAAGAATTCTTTCGCGGCGAACTCGTCTGCCTGCGCCTTTCGCCCGATGTTCACGGCATCGTGATCGGCGACAAGGATTGGGGCACAAGCTACCTCGTTCGCCTCAAGGGCAGCGTCACGCCGATCTGGTTCGAGAACTGTGAACTCCTGTCGATCGAGCCGCCTTTCGACGGCGACGACGGGGAGTCCGCCGAAGTCATTAACCTCGACGAATATCGTGCCGCAAAGGCAGCAGGGAGTGTCCACTGATGGCAAAGTTTAAAAAGGGCGATCGGGTTCGTTCGCTGAAGGACGAGAATACACACGATGGGTTTATGGCCGCTGGTTCGTTGGCGACCGTAGACGAAAACAACAGTATTTGCCCTTACGTCATTTTTGATGGTCAGACTTGCGCATGGGCTATTCACGAGGAAGACATCGAGCCCGCCAAGCCTGCCAGCAATTTCAAAGTCGGCGACCGCGTGCGGATCCTCGACACTGTGCCGAGTGGTTGGTGGTTTGAGCCTGGAATGGAGGCGACGATCGACTTCATTGACGAAGGCGAGCTTCCGTACCAGATAGGCTTCGACGGCATCAGCGTCGGCTTCGACGGCATCAGCGTCGGCTTTGTTGGCGATGTGCATATCGAACTCGTAGAAACCAAGCCGCAGCCGCACTTCAATGTCGGCGATCTCGTAACCGGCGAGCACTGGATGTACGGAGGAGACCTAACCGGCAAGGTTATCGAAGTCGATGTCGGCTGCGAGATCGCCGAATATCGCATCGCCGACGGCTGGCTCAAAACCGGCACAGTCAAGGCCGCGCAGCCAAAACCAGCCCACATAGTATGTTTGCTCGACGACAAGGGCTCCCCGAAGCCATCGGCGAGCCCGCACCCGCACTACTCCGAAGCCGAAGCAACCAAGGAGGCAGAGTGCCTTGCGCTCAAGCACCCAGGCAAGCGGTTCGCGGTCTACAGCCCCGGCGCGGTTCGCGAGGCCGAAACAGTTACGACGACCAAAGCGGTTTTGAAAGCAGCCTAATCCAAAGGCGTGCCGACCACCAATCGGCGCGCCCACCACCACCGGAGAGACGAATGAATATTTTTCAGAAGATCGCCGCGCGCGATCACGACGACGCAATGCGCCTCGGGAAGCCGTCGAAAGACGAGGCGGCACTCAATCGGCGCCTGACATTTTTCAGCAACATGACCGGCGGCAAAGGTTTCCGCATGCCGCCCAAAGATCCGAAGACCGACGCCGATAATATGACGCGAGCCGATCGGCGGCGCGCCGCGAACGCGCGCGTTAACTGGCACCCGGCTGTACCGGCGCAACACCTGCATTGCGCAGCTCGTCGCCGGGCCGCATGACAATCCACGCCAAGGAATACGGCGTTACGGCAAACGGTGGGCCGCCGTTCGACTGGCGACCCACCGTCAAGCTGGTAATCGCGTTCGCCGCGCTTTTGCTTTTGTTGCAAATCATCACTTAGGGAGACCCCATTGGCTATTTCACTTAGCGAACTAAAGTCGTCGAAACGCAAGCATCCGCCCATTATCGCGATCTATGGCAGCGGCGGCATGGGTAAAACCAGTCTTGCTGCCGAATTCCCGAACCCTGTTTACTTGCACACGGAAGGCGAAGAAACGCCGACCGATGTGGATATCCCGTCGGGGGAAATCGAAACATTCGATGGCCTTCTAAACGTGTTTGGCGAGTTGCTGACCGAAGAGCATGAGTTCGAGACGGTTATCATCGACTCGCTTGACGCGGTCGAGAAGCTGCTTTGGGCGCATACTTGCGCCAGGATGGGATGGGACACAATCGACAGCAACGACAAAGGGTCTCCGACAGCGTTTGGTAAAGGCTACCTCGAGGCTGACAACGACTGGCTTGAATACATTGCCGCCGTGAAAGCCATGGCGCGCAAGGGTATGCATGTCGTCCAGATCATGCACAGCGAAGCCAAGAGGCACGACGACCCGATGGTCGATTCCTACGACCGTTACCGTCCGAAGCTTCAAAAACGCGCGACCGATATCATCATGGAAAAAAGCGACGCGCTGCTATTCATGATGAAGCGGCCGTCGATCAAGACCACAAAGGAGGCTTTCGGCAAGGAGAAAAGCAAGCCCATCGGCGCGTCTGGATCTGAGCGGGAAATCTACACCGACGAGCGCGCCGGATTCTTGGCCAAGAACCGCCTGAATATGCCGGCGTCGATCCCGTACAAGAAGGGCAACGGGTACGCCGAGCTTTCGAAATACTTCTACGCAAAGCCCGAAGCCGCCTAACCAACCAATCACCACACCACCAACCGGAGAGACGAAATTGGCTAAACTTGGACAAGACTTTGACCCGCAGGCTCACGACACCGACGCGCAGCCGGATTACAGCGAACTTCCGAACGGCGACTATTTGCTCGAAATCGAGGTGAGCGACGTCGGCCCGAACAGCAGCGGCACCGGCACCATTCTCAAGACGACATTCCAGGTCATCGAGCCGGAAGAATTCAAGGGCAGAAAGCTTTTCGGAAACTACAACCTCGAGCACAACAACCCGAAAGCGCAGGAAATCGGACAGCGGCAGTTTGCGCAGCTTTGCCGCGCCATCGGTCACACCGAACGCGTCGACGACAGCGAGGAACTGCACTTCCGCGCATTCATGGCCAAGGTCGGTCTCGGCAAGCCGTCGAAGGACGGGCAGTACCCCGCGCGCGCCGAAATCAAGAAGTACTACTACCCCGACGAAGGCAATCTTCCGAACCCGGCGATCGACGACAACCAGCCCGCGCCTCCGGCGAACGACAACCGTGCGGCTGCGAAGCCTGCGGCGCGTCCGGCTGCTGCTGCTGCGGCCGGAACGAAACGACCCTGGGGGAAGTGAAATGGGCGGGCCTGCTTTTATCGGCGCGATCGTCGTCGGCGCATTAGCTGGACATCTTATCGTAATGGGTCTGGTTTATTGGTTCGTGCTACTTTTTGGGTAGCCGCCTAACCCACAAAGGGCGCCGTCACCTGCGGCGCCCAACACCACCAGGAGAGACGAAATGAAAATCACGATCGAGCGCGCCGCGCTGCAGCGCGCGTTGACTGCGGCTGGTCGCGTCATTGAATCGCGCAACACGCTTCCCATTCTCGCAAACGTCTTGCTGCGCTCCGAAACCGGTACGCTTTCCATTCACGCGACCGACCTTGATATCGAGGCCGTCGCAAAGGTCGCCTGCGAAGGCGAAGACGGCAGCGCGTGCGTTGACGCAAAACTGCTTACCGGCATTGTTGCAAAGGCTGGCGGTTCGGAAATCACGCTGGAACTCGTCAACGGGTCGGTGATCATCAAGAGCGGGCGGTCCAAGTTCAAGCTCGGCACGCTTCCGATCGAGGACTTCCCGCAGCTCTCCGACGCCACGTTCGACGCCGAATTCGACATGGATATCGCCGCGGCATTCGCGCCGGTTCGGTTCGCTATCTCCAACGAGGAAGCGCGTTATTACCTCAAGGGCGTTTTCTTCCACGCCAAGGACGGCAAGTTTGCTGCGGTCGCAACGGATGGCCACCGCCTGGCGGAAAGCACTGGCGAGATAGACGCAGAATTTGCCGGCGTCATCGTGCCGCGCAAGCTGTGCGAAATGCTGCCCGCAGGCAACGTCTCGATTGCCGTTTCGTCGACGCGGATCCGCCTCACAACGGCGGCGCTCGTCCTGACGTCGAAACTGATCGACGGCACCTACCCGGATTACATTCGCGTCATCCCGACCAGCAACGACAAGATCGTCACCGTTGACAAGGCGGCGATGACCGCGGCAGCAGATCGCGTTTCGACGATCGCCACCGAGCGCGGCGCGGCGGTCAAGCTTTCTATTGCGCCGGGACAGATCGCATTCTCGAAGGCGGCAGACGGCAATACGGCCGACGACGAAATCGCGGCTGAATATACCGGAGAGCCCGTCGATATCGGTTTCAACTCGAAATACCTGCACGAGATGTTTGCCGTCCTGCCTTCCGGTCCCATCGACATTCACGTCAACGACGGCATGTCGCCGGCGCTCGTGACCTCGCCAGCGGTCGAAGGCTGGCGGGGTGTTCTTATGCCGGTTCGGGTGTCGTGATGAGTACCGTAACAATCCAGGTGGATGTCGACGTTGATGACATCCTGGAAGCCATGACGCCAAAACAGACCGCCCGCCTAAAGGACGCGCTTGAGTTTGGCGATAATGAGCGCCAAGCGGCGATTGACGCCTGCGCTGCGATCCGTCGCGGCGACACGATGGACGCGCTTACGATCCTCGAGCTCGAGTTCTTTCCGAAATATATGAGCGAGGCCGCGGCGAACGAAGCTTACCGCAAGGCTATGAGCGGCTAGCACGCGCGCCAAGGAGATGAAATTTTGGTCAATACACCCAAGCCATTGCCCCCGCGAGAAGTTATACTGTCGTCCCTAAACTACGACTCCGAAACAGGCGAATTTACCTGGGCGATTAATAAGCGTGGGCGAGGGGCTAAGCTCGGGCAAGTCGCCGGGACTTGGAAGCCAGATGGGTATTTGTCGATAATGATCTCCGGCAAGCGATACCCCGCCCACAGACTGGCGTGGAAAATTATGACTGGTCGCGACCCTGGGGAAGTTGTCGACCATATAGACGGAGACAGAAAAAATAATAAATTTTCCAACCTCCGAGATGCGAATTTGGTCGGAAATTCTCACAATTCCGCATTAAGCTCAAGAAACACTTCAGGGGTGAAGGGTGTCAGTTTTCATAAGCGATCTGGACTTTACCAATGCCAAATCATGGCCAATGGCAAGTACACTTCCGTAGGGTACTTTAAAGATGCGCAGGCGGCTGAAAAAGCCGCCAATGCAGCTCGGCTCACTCTGCACGGCGAATTTGCATGTGCCGGGTACCGGGGAGCCTCCTAATGGCCCCAATCCCCAAAGCAGAAGCGCGCACCGTCTCAGCGATTTACGCCGCATACGAAGCTGCGAACCGGCATTATGACAGCCTCGGCATCAGCGTCGGCGAGATCGGGAATCCTTGTGATAGGGCACTGTGGTACGGGTTGCGGTGGGCATCGCAGCCGGAAACGATCGAAGGCCGCAAGCTTTCGATTTTCCGGACCGGCGACCGGTGGGAGGAGGTGCTTACCGACGACCTGGAACGCATCGGCGTCGACGTCTACGGCAGCCAGGAACGCATTCGGCTTCTCGGCGGCCATGTACGCGGAAAGATCGATGGACGCGCCATAGGCGTGCCTGAAGCGCCGAAAACGGAACACCTGTGCGAGTTCAAGTCGAGCAACGACGCCGGCTTCAAGGAGATCGTCAAGAAAGGCTGCAAGGAAGCCAAGCCGCTGCATTACGGGCAGGTCCAGCTCGGAATGCACATGTTCGGGCTAACGCGCGCGCTATATCTGGTTGTTAACAAAAATGACGACGCGCGGTACGCCGAGCGGATCGAATACGACATCGATTATTGTGCGCGCATCCTTGCGCGAGCGCAGCGAATTATTGACGCGCCGGAACCGCCTAGCGGCATTTCGAAGGATCCGGAATTCTTCGGCTGCATGTTCTGCAAGCACAAGCCCGTCTGCCACGACAAGGCGACGCCGCGACACACTTGCCGCGTGTGTATTCACGCCACGCCAGAGCCGGGCGGCGACGCGCACTGGTCTTGCGCGCGGTGGGCTAAACCGCTGTCGATCGACGAACAGAAATCAGGATGCCCGGCGCACCTGACTATCCCGGCGCTGATACACGGCGAGCAAATCGACGTGAACGAAGAAAACGAGTCGATCACGTACAGAATGCCGAATGGCGAAATTTGGGTTGATGGCGCTACCAACGCCTAGATCGACCACCACCACAGGAGAGACGGATATGGCTAACGCGCCGCCCATTCACGCCCGCCCCGGCTGGTATGACGAACTCATCAAAGCTCACCTGCCTGCAATCCAGAAGCGATCCTGGATTTTTGCAAGAAGCCCTCACGAGGCCGACGACATCGTCAACGACACGGTCGAGCACGCGCTCAAGCACTGGCACAGCTACACACCCGGCCGCAATTTTTACGGCTGGTGCTGCCTTGTCATGCGGGCCGCCGTCTACAAGGCGCGCCGCAAGAAGCGAATCTCGACAGAAGACACGGAAGCCGAAATCTCGATCGACGCAAACCAGGACGCGGCAACCGACCTTGGCGTCGTTCGCGAAGCGCTTGCCGACATTCCTGACGGCGGAATGCTGATCGAGCACGCGGCGGGGTTCGACTACAGCGAAATCGGCGAGCGGTTTGGCGTTTCGCGGCAGCGTATTGAGCAGCGCGTCAAGCGGGCGCGAAATCGGTTGCGCAAGAAGGTGGGTGGGTGATGAGTGTTGAAATGGCGGCAAACGATAAAGACTTCTGGGCAGGATTGGACATTTCAAAGCTACCATCATCGGGGGTGGCTGCGCGAGACATTGGGTGTGTTTTTTTCTACACAGGAATTGAGTGCCTGCATGGGCACGTCGCGCCAAGGTACGCAAAAGGCGGGAGATGCGTCGCGTGCGCCCACGCATCCGCAGAACGGGATAGGCTCGCAAACTGGACAGGCAAAAAAGGCGCCGCTCGAGCCCACCTAATCAGGTCCCTAGCCTCAATTGACGGCCATCGAGTTTATGTCCCTGAAAAACCGTGCGTGAATGGCCACTATCTGCGCTGGACCGGATCAAATAACTGCGTCGAATGCGACAAGGAAAATCGCGTTAAATATGCTGAAAGCCGGCGTGAAGCCAGGCTGAAAAAGAAATACGGCATAACAAACTCTGAATATTCAGAGTTGGCAAAAGAACAGGGTGGGAAGTGCAAAATATGCACCCAATACCCCGTTAACGACCAACCTCTGCACGTTGACCATTGCCACAAGAGCGGTGCGGTTCGGGGACTTCTTTGTTCGCGATGCAACCAAGCAATAGGCCTTCTTTGCGAAGACGTCAGCCTGTTTATGGCGGCGGCCGAATACATCAAGCAGGCGCGACAAACGAAAGTGGTAGCGGGATGAAATTCAGCCCTCGATATTACCAGATTGAGGCGGTCGACGCGATATTCGACTACTGGTCGTCGACGGCTGGGCACCCGCTTGTCGATATGGCCGGAGGGTCCGGGAAAAGCGGCACCATGGCCATGCTCATCAAGCGTCTTTACGACGGATGGCCTGATATGCGAATCCTGTCGTGCGTCCACGTTGAGGAACTGGTCGGCGGCAACTTCGAAGAATTCGTCGGCATGGCTCCATTTGCGCCAGCCGGGATCTACGCCGCTAGCATCGGAAAGCGCCAGTCGCACGCGCAAATTCTTTTTGCGCAGTTGCAGACGGTTTGGAACAAGGCCCAAGAGATAGGCCACGTCGACGTCATGATCGTCGACGAAGTGCACCTCGTCCCGAACGACAACAACACCATGTACCGTAAATTGATTGACGCCCTGATGGCGATCAATCCGGATATGAAGATTGTCGGGTTTACGGCCACGCCTTACAGGCTTGACTCGGGCCGGCTGGACGAGGGGGAAGATCGACTATTCGACGCAGTCGTCTACGCCTATAGTGTAGAGCAGGGCATAGACGACGGATATCTCTGCCGACTGACAAGCAAGCCGTGCGACTTCACATACGATACGGGCGGAGTCCGCCGCCTTGGTGGCGACTTCAAAAAGTCAGACCTTGCCGTCGCCACGGACAAGGACGAACTGACGCGCGCCGCTGTCGCAGAGATCATGCGTTACACCGACCTTGAGGACCGAAAGACGGCTGTCATTTTCTGCAATGGCATCGCGCACGCGGAGCATGTCCGCGACGAGATACGTGCACACGGGAAGACGTGTGAAGTCCTTAGCGGAAAGACACCAAAAGGCGAACGTAGACAGATTATTTCCGACCTGAAGAGCGGAAAGCTTTGGGGCTGCACGAACGACAACGTCCTGTCGACCGGAACGAACATCCCGTGCATTGACCTCGTCGCAGATCTTGCCCCGACAGAATCGACCAACCGCTATGTGCAGCGCGCCGTGCGCGGTACTCGCGTCGTTTGGCCGGTCGGCTTCAACCCGGACTCGACCGATGCCGCCGGGCGCAAGGCGGCAATAGCAAGCAGCACAAAACCGAACTGCCGCTATATGAATTTTGCAGGCAACATTGAGCGCCACGGCCCGATCGACTGCGTTACACCTCGTGCCCCAGGCAAAGGGACGGGAGAAGCGCCGATCAAGGTCTGCCCGCAAGATGCTGGCGGATGCGGCGAGATGGTGCACGCCAGCGCCCGCGTCTGCCCGAACTGCTTCCGGGAATTCGAACTTCTCGAGACGCCAAAGTTTTCGGCCAAGCCAACCGACGTCGCAATTTTGCAGTCCACCGCCGAGCCGGAGACGCGCCGCGTGACGAAGCGCGTGTTTCGCTACCACGAGGGCAAGGCTGGCAAGCCGGATAGCGTCAAGGTCGCTTACATGACGGGCCTGACGCAGATCAACGAGTGGGTTTGTCCGGCGCATAGCGGCTTCGCGAAACAGAAGGCCGACCAATATTGGTTCAGGCATCGCGGGAAAGATCCGGCACCGAGCTCGCCGCTAGAGTGGATCAAGCGCCAGGCGGAGCTTGCCGACACCGAAGAAATCAAGGTGCGTCCGGATGGCCGATACTGGCAGGTTTTGAGCCAGACCGTTGCTGCGGTGAGTGTCGAGGATTGGGGTGCGGAAGTCGACGACGGGATTCCGTTTTAATTAGCTTGACAAATTTGTTAAGTTAACGCTAGGGTGATTGCAGGATAAGGAGAGACGGACATGGAAGACGGATGGATTGAATGGAATGGCGGCGAGTGCCCGGTTGAATTCGGTAGCACTGCATGGGTGAAGCTTCGCTACGACGAAAGGCCGTTGCACGTTCCTCGTCCCGAAGAGATGAGATGGCAGCACGGGACATCTGGTCGCCCAACTTCTGGCGGCGACATCATCGCCTATCGCGTGGTGAAGCCATGACCGAAGAACCCCCCATCGGCCTGCGCATCAGGTGCCTTGAAGACCGAGCGCGCAAGCTTGAAGAGCGCGTTGACACCTTGACGGAAAGGCTTTCCGCCCTAGTCGGTATCGTAACACTCTGCGCGCTCTCCGCAGTGGTTATTGCCACTTTCGCCCCATGACCTCCGTCATCCACGGCTACGCGGATGGCGCGGCAAGCAAGCCATGGCGGTACGACTACGATCGGCTGCCAGCGGTTCATCAGATCCAATACGAAATAGGCCGACACGTCGCCGCATGGGCGCGCTGGGCTGGTTTTCAACCAAAGCCGACCGACACCACAGACGTGGTGCTCAGGAGACGCGACAAATACCTGCGCGGGGAGTGACCGACATGGAAACCAAGCGAGAAGATGACTTCACGCCGCACGATGGAAGACCGCGTCCGGTTCCTTCGTTCGCGAGCGTCGATATCAAATTCCGGGACGGCGATATATTCACAAAACAGCGCGCAGGCCACTGGATTTGGGAACACCACAATGACCCGTCCGACATCGTTGCTTACCGCATGGAGTCCGCCGAATGATGGACCTTATCCAGCAACTCGAAAGCGCAATCGAATTCCTGCGCTGGCGCATCGCCAAGAAATCAACACCAGAACTTTGCGCCGACCTGGCGCGGGCGCTCAAGCTGAAGCGCCGGGCTGAGAAGGAGGGTGAGTCATGCGAGCTGTAATCTACAAATACCCGTTCAAAATCGATGATTGGGTTGACGTGAGGATGCCGGTCGGAGCTGAAATTCTTTCGCTTCAAGTGCAGGACGGCGTGCCAACAATATGGGCGAAAGTCGCACCTCATCAGCAGGAAGCCACAAGGCGATTTGTCGTCCTTGCAACGGGGGAGACTTTCGTCGACGCGCTGATCGGCTACTACATCGGGACAATCCAGCTTGACGGTTTCGTCTGGCATATTTTCGACCAAGGTAATCGGTAATGACCGCAACCATCGGCCACAACCAGCCACCCGCTGACGAGGCGGTTTTCACCGAGATCACCGACCTGTTCGACGAGGCCAAGAATTGGGCCGACGGCGAGCCGATCGACAGCGACGAGATGCACGACGCCATCACAAAGCTTAAAGACGGATTGCACGAAGCCGGAAAGCGCGCCGAGGAGCTGCGCGTGGCCGAGAAGGCGCCGATCATCAAGGCCGGCAAAGACGTCGACGCCAAATTCAAACCCTACTCCACGAAAGTCGAACAGGGCAAAAAGGCACTGTCCGACCTTCTTGCTGCATGGCGCAAGAAGAAGGCCGACGAACTCGCGGCAGAAGCGAAGCGCAAGGCGGACCTTGCCGCCGCTGAAATGGAAGCCGCGCAGGCCGCAATTCGTGAGACGAGCGGCAACCTGACGGCGCGCGTCGATGCGGAGGAACAACTTTCCTATGCGAAGGACTTGGAGAAAAACGCCAAGCGCGCGGGAAAGGCCGCGACGACGGGCTTGGGGCTGCGCACCATTTGGCACGCCGACATTACCGACGCTGCGGCGGCGCTCGATTGGGCATTCGAGCAGGACGCGGCCGCATTCACGGACATGGCGACCGAAATGGCGCAGCGTGCCGTGAGGGGCGGGAAGCGTGACATTCCGGGTTTCAGAATCTGGGACGAGCAGGTGGCGCGGTGATGAAAAGGCACATCGGAACAATCGCGCACATTGACAACGGAAAGACGTCACTTACGGCGGCCTTGTTGCGCGTTCTTGACCAACAAGAAAAATGCCCGCCTACAGACCTCACCTACACGGACGCCCCTCGCGCTCTCCGATACTACGCCAAGAAGTTCGAGACGGGCGAAATCACGCGATGGGACTTGGCGGCGCACCTTCTTGAACAAGCTGCCGACATCATCGAGACGCATGAGGCTTCCCGATGACAGACGACTCCGACCTCCTGCCGTGCCCGTTCTGCGGCGCAAAAGCCAAAAGCTACCACCGGCCCGACGAAAGCGGATGGCAGAATACGGACTGGATTTGCTGTGACGCTGGCGACGACGGGATCACGCCGGAGTGCAGCGCGAGTACGTGCCTATTCGAAAGCCGAGAGCAAGCCAAAGCCGCCTGGAACAGGCGGACATAAACGGCCAAATCTGACGCCTAACCAGCCATAAGCAGCCATATTTGGCCGGTTGCCACACCACACCACGACACCACGACACCACGCCAGGAGAGACATAATGCGCATTGAACAGATCGGCGACTGCACGCTCTATAATGGCGACTGCCTGGAGGTGATGGCGAGGCTTGAGCAGGTCGACCATGTGGTTAGCGACCCGCCGTATGAAGACGAGCTACACAAGGCAATCGGCCGCATTCGCCGGAATGACGGCCGCGAAATGATTACCGAACTTGGCTTTGGTGGCGTCAACTCGTCGCGCGCCGATATCGTCAAGGAAGTTGTGCGCGTGTCGAACGGTTGGGCGATCCTGTTCACGCTTGCCGAAGGAGTCAGGGCGTGGCGCGACGAACTTCAGGCACGTGAGGCGAAATACGACACATGCATTGCGTGGGTGAAGCCAGACAGCACGCCGCGCATGAATGGGCAGGGACCGGCGAGAGGCTTCGAGTGCGCAGTGACTGCGTGGTGCGCGCCAGGGTATCGAAAATGGAACGCAGGCGGAAAGCGCGGGGTCTACACCCACCTAACAAACCAGCGCGACAGGGACGGGCGCCATCCGACCGAGAAGCCAATCCCACTCATGCGGGAACTGCTTTCTGACTTCACTAATCCGGGGCAACTTATCCTTGACCCGTTTATGGGCAGCGGCACAACAGGCGTTGCTTGCGCCAGGATGGGTCGTCGGTTCATCGGCGTCGAACTCGACCCAAAGTATTTCGACATTGCTTGCGAGCGAATTGAGAAGGCTTACGCGCAGGGCGACATGTTCGTTGAGGCAACGAAAGAACCACAGCCGCTAGACATGTTTTCACCAGCCAACGACAACGCCGCAGAGAAGGCCGCATGACAGAGCCCATAACATGCCACGTCTGCGGCTTTCGCGCCACCGGCCTCGGCATCGCGCAGCGCAACGCGGACCCGAAATGGCTTTGCACGGAATGCGCGCTTATCGCCGAGCGAATCCGCGAAGTGCGGCGCATGGATCCGTATGAATTGAAAGCGCTCGACGGTGGCGTCGATGCGGCTGGCGACTTTATTGCGGCGAACGGCGCCGACCTGTCCGAATACGACGAGGAAACGGCTCGCATGCTTTGCAAAGCCGTGTGGAAGGGGTGCGCCGATCGGTTGCGGCATTTGTTGGTGAATGGGGAGGCGCCGTTTTGACCATTTACAAGAGGCTATACCGCCGCCCGTTTGATTGGTTTTGGCGCATGTGGTTCGACAGCTACGTGACAAACCATAACGGCCAGCAATGCCCGAGATGTCGCGGCACGGACAAAGCGCAGTATCTCTACGAAGGCTTCTGCACCGGGGACCGACTGCGCTGCGTTCGATGCGATAGGGAGTGGTGGAATTGAAAACCTACGCCATTCAAGAGCGGGCAGTTTCCGAAAACCCCGACGCCGGACCGCAGGGCAAGGGCTGGCAAGAAGATATAGCGTTTACGCTGGAAGCGAGGAACAAGGTGCAGGCAATCGTTACGGATAAGGCGGCGGGCTCGCGACCCGCAGCTACTCCAGCAGCAGACAACGACAACAAACGGCCTCTGCGCTTTCTTTCGGTGTGCAGCGGTATAGAGGCCGCCTCGGTCGCATGGAATCCGCTCGGCTGGAAGGCGGTAGCCTTTTCGGAAATCGAAAAGTTCCCGTCTGCGGTTCTTGCGCACCGCTACCCCGACGTACCGAACCTTGGCGACTTTACCAAAATCGACGCCTCCAAGTTGGGACGCATAGATATTCTCTGTGGTGGAACTCCCTGCCAGGCATTTAGCGTTGCGGGTCTTCGTAATTCCATGGGCGACGCCCGCGGTAATCTTTCACTCGAATTTGTAAGGTTGGCCCATGAGCTTTCAGACGGCAATGGACTTCGAAACGTCGTTTGGGAAAACGTCGTCGGATCCCTCAGCACAAAAGACAATTTCTTCGGATGTTTCCTGGCAGGAATTGTCGGAGCAGATGATCCCCTGCATACTCCAGACGGGAAGGCATGGCCAAACGCGGGCATGGTTGCCGGGCCACTCGGAAGGGCGGCATGGCGGGTTCTCGACGCACAATATTTCGGCCTGGCCCAACGACGCCGCCGTGTCGTCCTTGTCGCAGATTTTGGAAACGGGGCCGATCCCGCAGCGGTTCTTTTTGAGCGCAAAAGCGTGCACGGGAATTCTCCGCCGAGCCGAGAAGCGGGGGAAAAGCCTGCCCCCACAATTAGCGCGCGCACTAAGGGCGGCGGCGGACTCGGAACAGACTTTGAGCTAGATGGCGGCCTGATACATGCCCCCGAAATAGCGCGTTGCGACGCAACGCGCGAAGGCTCGAGCCAGGACTACGAATCGACGACCATGGTGGCCGTCTCCGTCACCGGAACGACAAGCCACAGCCTTACGGCTGAAGGCGCGGACGCGAGCGAAGACGGGACGGGGCGCGGGACTCCTGTTATTGCTTTCAATACGCGCCAAGACCAGATCCATGAAAGCGAATGCGCACAGCCCCTTGGGGCTAAGGACAACGGCAACGGTATTTTGACTCCCGCCATCACCGTCGCCATTCGCGGCAGAGAGGGCGGCGCAACAGCGGAGCTAGGCGGACCTATTGCCACGGCGTTGCGCGCCAGTCAGGGCGGCGGCGACAAACCGCATGTGTTGGCTGCGTTGGCCGTAGATTGCTACAATGGCGCGATTGACGGCGATACCACGCTCACACTCCGAAAAGGAAATGGAAACGAACTAGGCGGAGTGCCGGCCACTCTAGTGCACTCCGCCGTCCGCCGCCTGACGCCCGTCGAGTGCGAGCGCCTTATGGAATTTCCGGACGATTACACGAACATCCCGTGGCGCGGCAAGCCGACCAGCCCCGACGGCCCGCGCTACAAGGCGCTTGGCAATTCTTGGGCGGTTCCGAAATTCGCATGGGTTGGCGCCCGCATCGCAAAGTTTATGCCGCAGGAATCTAAATGACCATAGACACCCAAAAACAGCTTGCGCTCTCCTACGCCGCGCAAGGAATTCCGGTCTTCCCGTGTCGGCAGGGAGACGAAGACAGCGGCGACGTGGATCCGGAAACCGGCGAAGTTCTGTTTCTAAAGGCGAAGACGCCGCGGACATCGAATGGCTTCAAGGGAGCTTCCGCGCGAGAATACATCATCAACACGTTTTGGGATCGCTACCCGAATTCCATGGTTGGAATACCGACTGGCGAGCAAATCGGCGCATGGGTTCTTGATGTTGACGTACACAAGGACGATGACGGCAACGTCATCAATGGCTACGAAACGCTCGAGGCGCTTTGTGAAAAGCACGGAGACATGCCAGACACGGCGCGCGCCACGACGGCTGGCGGAGGCATGCACTATTACTTCAAGCATGTCCCTGGCGTCCGTAACCGCGGCGCATTAGGTCCGGGCATCGACGTCCGCTCAAGTGGCGGCTATGTCATTGCACCAGGCAGCGTCACCGCCGACGGCCGCGAATACACCTGGGTCGACCACGACGGCGAAGGATTTCCGCCGATCGCCAATGCGCCGGAATGGCTTCTGTCGCTCGTCCTCCCGCAGCAGCCGCAGGGCACAACGCCGTACACCCACACCTCGACCACCCAAAACAACACCTATGTCGAGCGCGCCGTTCATGACGAGCTGGACGCCCTTGCCGCAACAGCGCAAGGCGGGCGCGGGGAAGCCGTCAACCGCTCGGCGTTCTCGCTTGGCACGATCGTCGGGGCAGGGGCGCTAAGCCGCAACGAAGCCGAAGCCGGCTTGCTGGCTGCGGCGCGCTCAAACGGCGTCGTGGCGAAAGACGGCGAGCGCGAGATCAAAGCCAAGAT
The DNA here is from genome assembly GCF_004354915.1 of Pseudohoeflea suaedae. Taxonomy (GTDB): domain Bacteria; phylum Pseudomonadota; class Alphaproteobacteria; order Rhizobiales; family Rhizobiaceae; genus Pseudohoeflea; species Pseudohoeflea suaedae. The sequence goes on from NZ_SMSI01000002.1 coordinate 50,713, forward strand.
CCGCCGCGGTCTTGATGCCGGCATTAAGCAGCCGCGCGATATCCCGGCGCCGGAGTTCGAAGACGACGGCACGCAGCCAGTCGATTTTTCCGGCATGCTCAAGCCAAGGGCAGCCGAGAACGCGCCGACGGTCGAAGAGCTCGACGACGCAGCTGAATACCGCTTGTCGGTTGTCGACGACATCGAAAACCTGACCTTCCCTGGCGGGCTCGTCGAAGACCTGATCGACTGGATTGTCTCGAGCGCCGAACAGCCGAGTCGCACGCTTGCGCTTGCCGCCGTCTTGCCGCTTGTCGGGGCGTTGATGGGCGCACGCTATTCGACAGGCACGCGCGACACGCGTCCGAACATATACACGGTGTCGCTTGCCGAATCCGGCTTCGGCAAGGAACACGCGCGATCGCAGATCAAGCGGCTGTTCATGGCTGACCAGGACGTGCTTGCGAAATACAGCGGCCCGGCGCGCATCATGTCGGCTTCGGCGTTGCGCGAAGTGCTTGAGCACCACCCGTATGTCAACTGCCAGATCGACGAGTTCGGCGGGTTCGTGCGGTCAATCACAGACCGCAACGCGGGCGGGCACCAGCAAGCAATATCGACGGACCTGCGCGATTACTATTCGGCGAGCTCGACGTTCTTCGAGGGAGCTGCCTACCGCGGCTCGCCGCCGAAGCGGATTTACAACCCTGTGCTTTGCATCCACGGCACGTCGACGCCGGACCAGTTCTGGAATGCGCTCTCGAGCGCCAGCGCCGAAGACGGGCTGTTGCCGCGGCTTATCCTGTTTTGCGTCAATGGCGACGAGCCTGAAGCGGTTGTGCCGTCACGCAAGATCGACGACGTGCCGGAGGACTTGCTTTTGCGCATGTCGGCAGTTGCGGGCGTCAACGTCGTGGCGGCGCGTATGGGAAACATGCCGCAAATGCCGCCGGGCAAGGCCGTGGTCAAGCCGAACGTCGTGCCGTGGACGCACGACGCGCTTGTGACGTTCGAGAGCATCAAGCGGGCTGTAAAGCAGCAAGAGGCCATGCACCAACCGGAGCACAGGCCGTTCGTGCGCCGTATTATCGAGAACGCGATCAAGCTGGCGCTGATCGTTGCTGTAGGCGAGGACTCTTATTCGCCCGTTGTAACCGAGGCCAATATCGAATGGGCGGCCGCGCTGTCTTGGACGTGTGCCGCGTCGATGCTCGAGCAGGTTTCGGAGCGGCTTTCCGACAACCAGCGCGAGGCGAATTACAAGCGCATCGCGTCGTTGGTGCGGGGAGCGGGCAAGAAGGGCATTACTGTCGGGCAGCTTTCCAGCCGCGTCAAGCAAATCGACGCGCGACAGCGCGAGGAGCTGATCAGGGATTTGATGGAGGCGGGCAAGGTGCTCATTGCGCCACAGAAACCGACAGGGCGCCCGTCCAGGCGGCTGGTTTGGGCGACGGCTTAGGGGCAACAGAAAAGGAGGGCTGAGGCCCTCTTTTTTTGTTCTTGTCTTTTTGGTGTTTGACAAATTTGTAAAGCGTGCGATAAATGGTCATCAACAAAGGAGAGACGGACATGGAATTTGTATCTGTGATATTGCTGGTGTGGATTCACGGGTCGCAGCCCGTGAGAATCGATGTCCCCGACATGCCTACGTGTGAGAGTATTTCCGCGCAGATATCGGATGGCAACACTAGCGGCAGCTACCTTCACACGCGTTGCGTTGGTGTTCCAGGCTAGCGTACCGCAGGGCAGACACCGATCCGCCCCAAAAACACAACCCGCTTCGGCGGGTTTTTCTTTGCCTGCGACACAACAAAGACACGGTTTCGCCATAATTCAGTATATTAGGGTCTTCTGTTTATCAACATCCGGCGTGTATAAACTCGTTGATAAAGTCCGCCTAAAATTTACAAACTCGGATCGGCGCAGAGTTTATACACGTTTATAAATCTCCGAAATTGATAAACTATTGCCAAATTATCTAATGAATTCAATATAATAGTATAGTTTATTAGTTTATATATCGTATTGAGTAGTTATAGAAATTTGACGCGTATATAGGGGGTATAGAAGGACCCCCATTGATAAATGCATAAACTATTTTTCTGACCATCTGGTAAAAAATCAGAATGTGGCAGGAATTCCGTTTGTGCGGCTTGACAAATTTGTAAAGTTAATGCTAGTGTGCGGGGAGTGGATGAAACAGGGGCGGTCGCTTGGTGTCACCCAACCCGCCCCGAGCAATCCCGCTCCGCTGGCCTGAGAGGATAGAGAGATGAGCAATCTTTGGTGGCTGCAACCAGGATGGACGGATGCGCGGTGCCCTTGTGGGGCGAACATCTACGCGAGCGGCGGTGATCCCGATTGGGGGTACTGCCAAGAATGCTTCACCGCAGAGATGGAGCGCGAGGAGTACGAGAAGCAGCAGTACGAGGAGGAACAGCGGCACCTCGAAGAACTCGCGATGGAAGAACATTTCCGCCGCCATCCACACGGCTAACCACCCGAGAGGGAGAGAACATATGTCTGAATTGAATAAACTGGAATTCGTCCGCAAGTTTATCGCATCGGAGTACCGGGACCCTTCATCTGAGCCTAACGGCGAATGGCTGGCGAAAGAAGCCAGAGAACCCTACGCAGCGTTATGCGATGTGATCGCCGCCACCCGCCCCACACAGGATGGGGTGAAGGTGGCCGATGCGCTTGAAGCGTGCGATTGGTCGGGCTGCTCGATAGGCAATAAGGCCATCCTCAAATCTGCCGCCCAGCTTCTCCGCGCCACCCTCGACCCGTCCCCAGCCCTCGCCAAGCACAAGGGGGGCAAGTGAATGACCTGCCCCCGATACGGCTCCTGCAAGCCGTCCAATTGCGAGTGCGCAAAGCCGTTCCCGGTTCACGTTGGCCAGCACCTTGCCGAAGAACAGGCGCGCACTCAGGCGGCAATGACCATCTGGCCTGTCTGGTGCTTCATCATCCTCGGGTTTGCCCTGATCGGACTGGGAATTGCCCTGGATCATGCGGACAGGAAGTTCGCGCAAATCGAAATCGAAAGGAGAGTATGATGGGCTATCAGTGCTACGAGCACAACGGTCGGGACCAAGGATATGGCGTCCCCGCAATCTGCGATCATCCGGGATGCAACGAACGCATTCACAGGGGTGTGTCTTACGCTTGTGGTGGCGACCCGATGGAGAATTGCGGGCTATTCTTCTGCGGAAAGCACAGGGCTAATTACCCGGACGACGCCAGCCTAGGCGTTTGTGAGCGGTGCGCCATCCCCGCCAGACCGTTCAAACGAAAGCCCGACATTCCAGAGTGGACCGACTGGAAACTCAATGACCCAAGTTGGGCAGAGTGGCGCGCTGCCAACCCGGAATGGGTCAAATCCGCCCGCGCCTCCCGCAATGGGGGCGAGGAATGAACCGCCGACAACGCGTATTCGCGGCATTCGTCAAGCGCGATTGGGGCTCTGGTCGCGCGACATGGAGGCGGGCAAGCCCGCGCGACTCTGGCCGCAGAGCGATGCGTCGCATCAGCAACCGCGCCAGCAAGGCGGCGTGGTTTTCCGGCGATCTGGCTCGGTGCTATTGATGACCACCCAAACCACCCGCATCGACGGCAGGCGCGTCAAGATCACCACCAGGAACGGCAAGACCATGATCGCTCCAGCCGACCCGCTCGAGTGGGAACTGCAGGCGGCACAGGTCAGGCGCCTAAAGGCCATGCCGGAATACGGCAAGCGTTTTCTGATCGCCGGCGACATGAACGCGGGCAAGCGGAAAGCCACGGCGCAAGCGCAGGCGGTCGCCACCGGCATGGCGCCAGGCGAGCCGGACTTGCGCGTTTATCTGCCGCAAGGGCGAATTGGCCTGATCGAAAACAAGGTCGGATCCGCGCCGTTAACGGCAAGCCAGAAAGAGCGGCATCCATCGCTTGCGAAGCTAGGGCATCCCGTCACGGTCATTCGTGCCAAGACCGAAGAAGATGCCGCGGACCAGGCGGAGGCTGCCGTTCGAGAGTGGCTTTCGGCATCTTGACAAATTTGTAAAACATGCGCCTTATAGGTCAAGCTACCAACGCCACATCACCCGCAGGGCAAGCATGACCAAGACACTCCTCACTTTGACGACGGATCAGGAATCGATCTCCGCGCAAGTCGCAAAGCTTTCGCCGGAGGCAAGGCGCCTGCGCAAAGCCATCGGCAAGAGGCAGGCGATCGGCAAGGAATGGGACGGCGCTGCGAATGACAACGCGGCGATTGCGTGGCCGCTGGCTCGAGCGCTTGCCACGGAAGGCAATATCGACCTGCTCAAATACGCGATGATGTATCGACGCATTTACGACAGCGCCAAGTCTGACGCGAAGCTGGGCGGTAGCAGTGTGTCGATTGAAGACGAGTTCAGTTACGACCAATACTACGCGAAGGCGGGGAGCGGCGAACTGCAAATGCGCGATAACGGGGATCTTGTGCGGAAATATTCCCGCAAATCCAATGCCTCAAGTGTTGATATCCCTGCACGAAGGAATGGTTCGGACTCTTCGTCTGGTTATGGCGGAGTTCCGAAGCCGTGGACGGGCGACCGCGCAGTAAACGACATGATCGACAATAAAGCGCGGTTGGCGCAACTGCAGCGCGTACTTGGCCACCTGTGCGAGCCGTTTGAGTTGGCCTGCATTGATGGGGCGACACTGCAAGCGGTCGGTAACTCGGTCGGCATTGCGAACAGGGCGGGGTCGATGGGTGCGGGCCGGGCGCTCGTGCACACGGCGCTTGTCACGCTTCGTGACTGCATGGGCAAGGTGACGCGGGCAGATCTAGAATAGGTTATAACTAAAGTAGCCTCCCGGCGTGGGAGGGGTAAGGGTTCACGGAACAACCCAAACAGTTCGGCAACGTCGCACCGCCTTTGCGGGCATTCATGACGGCCGACCCTGCGGCAGCGCGGGGTAACTATCAGAGATGCCGCGGCCCGGTGACGGTGTCCGTCAGGCGCGGATAAGCGGGTATGCCGCGCACCACTGACCAGCCCGACTACCCGATTGGGGCGGTCCATCTCTGAACTAATTGCGTGACGAGCCGGCGGGCATAAACGCACAGCCAATCGGCGCAGAGGTCCGTGGTAGGGCGCCGACCGTGTATTCACCTTGCTTATTGCGGGTGGCGGAAAGGATTGAGGCCAGCGCGTTGTCGCTGTGCCGTCGTCACGCAAGCTTATCCACCGCTGGCGCCGTGCTCTCCTGCGGCTGCCTCCGGTGTAGCCGGGCCTCCCGCCAAGGCGGTTGAAGTGCCCGGCAAGGTTTGGACGGCTATCCTGCCAGGGGTCGCGACCTTGGCGCATTGCAGCGTGTGACGTATGCCCGTCCGATTTTATTGCAGGTTGGAGAAGTGGCTATCTCGACTGGCTCATAACCAGTATGTCGCCGGTTCGAGTCCGGCACCTGCAACCAAATACCCACCTGCCGCTTGTCGGCAGGCTCAAGGCGCTAGTGCCTTGCTTATTCGCCGGCTTAGCTCAGATGGTAGAGCAGCCTGGCTTCGGCCAGCAGTGACGTGGGCTCGATGTCTGCAGCCTGCTTCATGATACCTGGAAGTCAACCCTCAAGTGGGCGTTTTATGTTCTACACCATATACAAAACAACTAATATGGTGAATGGAAAAACTTATATAGGCAAGCACGCGACACTCGATCTTGATGACGGATACTTAGGTTCCGGGAAGATTCTTCGCCGTGCTGTGGCGAGGTATGGTGTTTCGTCGTTCGAAAAGGAAATACTCTTCATCTTTGAAACGGAGGAAGAGATGAATTCCAAATGGATAACGGACGGCGTCTCAAACAAAAAAGATAAAAGATATAACTGAGATGCCTGCAGGATTTAGGCGTGGGAGAGCAATGAAGTCACGCCTAGCTAGTGTTGCCTAGTCTCGTAAGCTTGAGGCTCCTCTAGAGTGACCAAGTGCGTCGGTCCATCACCATGAAACACCCAAGCGCCGAATGGAAGCACCTATACGACACAGCCAAATGGAAGCGACTGCGCAAGGCGCAGCTATCGTTATTCCCGCTGTGTGAATGGTGCCTCGAGCGCGAGGAAGTGACCGAGGCGACCGAGGTGCACCACAAGGTGCCGCACAAAGGCGACCTGGACTTGTTCTGGGGCGGGCCGTTTGTCTCTACCTGTAAGCCGTGTCATTCGAGCCGCGGTAAGCTAGAGGACCACGGCAAGACGGTCGTCCGGTTCGACGTCGATGGGTGGCCTATTTAGGCATAATCAGAATTGTTGCAAATATGCAACATGTGACTTTTATGCAACTGTTGTATATTTGCAACACTTCTTTGGCGACATCTGTTAGAAAATTTTTCCGAGTATTGCGACATCTGTTAGAAAATTTTTCCGAGTATGGGGGCACCTGTTAGAAAATTTTTCCGAGTATGGGGAGGGGTGGGGAAAAACTCGACGGCTTAAAAATCCCTACGAACGCCCGCCCCCAAAAGCGCGCAAAAAACCAATTCAGATTATGACCAGAATTAGGCGAGGCGATTTTAATGGCCAGACCAAGGACGCCGTCCGCCAAAGCCAAGATAACTGGTCAGGATGTAACGCACAAGCCGCGATTTGAATCGCGCAACGAGCCGGACGTAGAGGCGCCTTTGGGCGATCCGCCGGCATGGGTGCAAGACACCGAAAAAAACAAGGCGCGGGAAGCTTGGCATACGCTGAGCGCTGAAATCCCGTGGCTGAACAGTTCGCATCGGACGCTTGTCGCGATGGCCTCGAGCATCTTGGGGAGAATGATCGCAGGTCAGGAGTGCGGCGTGCAGGCTTTGAACCTTTTGCGTCAGACACTCGGACAGATGGGGGCGACGCCGGCAGACGCAAGTAAGGTGGGGGCTCCGACAGGTGGTAAAGAAGTCGACCCGGCCGAAAAGTATTTCCAATAGAGCGGATCCAGTCACCGCATACGCGCAAAGCGTAGTTTCAGGGGAGACGGTAGCTGGCCCGCACGTTCGCAACGCATGCCGTCGGCACTTGGCGGACCTTGAGCACGGCCACAAGCGTGGCCTGATCTGGGACGTCGCTGCAGTCGATCGGTTTATCGGCTATTGCCGTGACGTGCTTCGTCTGAATGGCGGGCAGTTTGAGGGCGTGCCATTTCATCTGCAGCCGAGCCAGGCATTTATTGCCGGCTCGATTTTCGGGTGGAAGCGCACCAACGAAGACGGCAAGGTCGTCCGCCGGTTTCGCCGCGCCTATATCGAGCAGGCGAAGGGACAGGGCAAGTCGCCATTTGCTGGCGCAGTCGGTCTTTATTGCATGACTTCGGACGGCGAGTCCGCGGCTGAAATCTACGCGGCCGGCAAGGATAAGGCGCAGGCGTTCGTCCTGTTCCGCGATTCCGTCGCGATGTACGCGCAGTCTCCTGCACTCAAGGCGCGGCTTACGCCGTCCGGCGGGGAGGGAAACGTCTGGAATCTGGCGGACCTGAAGTCGCGTTCGTTCTTTCGTCCGATATCGCGCGAGCAGGCGCACAGCGGGCCGCGCCCTTACGTGGCGCTTGTCGATGAGTTGCACGAACATCCGACCAGCCACACGATCGAAATGCTCGAGCGTGGCTTCAAGTTTCGCGACCAGCCGCTTTTGCTAATGATCACGAATTCGGGCAGCGACCGCAATTCGGTTTGTTGGGTAGAACACCAGTGGGCCGTCAAAGTGGCCGCTGGCACGGAAACGCCGGACGAGGATTTCACCTACGTCGGCGACGTCATCGGCTCGAGCGACGAAACGTTCAGCTATGTGTGCGCGCTCGACAAGAACGACGACCCGTTCACGGATCCGTCCTGCTGGGTGAAGGCAAATCCGCTTCTCGGCGTGACGCTGAAGTTCGAATACATCGAGGGCGTTGTCGCGCAGGCGCGGGACATACCGTCGAAGCGAAATAACATTCTTCGGCTGCATTTTTGCGTCTGGACGGAAAGCGACACGAACTGGATTCCGCGGCCGATCATTGACGCGGTCATGGAAGACTATGACCCATATGAGGTCCACAAGGGCGCGCGCATCAAGGCCGCCGGGTTGGACTTGTCTGGTGCCAAGGATTTGACCGCCGCGGCGTTCGTCGTCGAGACGGGCACAAAGCGCGTTACGCGTGCCGACGGCACGGAAGCCGACCTACCGACATACGACGCGTGGATTGAGGCGTTTACGCCGCTCGACACGATCGACGAGCGTTCGAAGGTCGACCACGTCCCTTACCGGACGTGGTTGGAGGCTGGCTATATCAACGCACCTCCTGGTGCGCGCGTTCGCTACGACCATGTCGCAGCGTTGTTTGCGCGCCTGAATGCGGAGCACGGAATCGATGTGCTGGCATATGACAACTACGCCTATGACAAGTTCGCTCAAGAACTGGACGAATACGGCGTCGAGTTGCGCACGGTTAGCCACCCGCAGGGCGGCAAGCGTCGCGCCAAGCCAAGCCAAGAGGCGATCGACGCGGCGAAGGCCGCCGGCGAACCTGCTCCGCTGGGGATGTGGATGCCGGGAAGTGTCGCGGCGCTCGAGACGTTGATCCTTGAGGGGCGAATTCGCTTCCGCAAGTCGCCGGTCCTGCTTAGCGCGCTGATGGGTGTCGCGATCGAAACCGACCCGCTTATGGGCAACCAGTGGTTTTCGAAAGCCAAGTCGACAATCCGCATCGACCCTGCCGTGGCGATGGCAATGGCGGTTGGTGCTGCGGTTGAGGGCGTGCCGGCTGTCAAAGTCGTTTCTTCGCCGTGGGATGATCCGGAATTCAGCCTAGAACAATATGGAGCCAGTTGATGTGGCCATTTACACGTTCGGCCGCAGCTAAGGTCGAAAACAGGGCTGACGTGGTCTCGGTAAGCGACCCGGAGTTCCTTGCTTTTTTCGGCGTCAACGGCGCAACGCTGCCGACTGTAACGGTCGATAGCGCGCTAACCGTTCCGGCTGTGCAGGCTGCGGTTGCGTTTCTGTCGCGCACGATGGCGACACTTCCGCTGCACGCGTACAGGACGACCGATACAGGCGCCAAGAAGCTTGGCGGCAAAATAGGCATGGTCGTGCACGACGCGCCGAACGACAATCAGGACAGTTTTAAATTCCGGCAGTATTTCTGGCAGCAGGTTTTTACCGGCGGACGGGGGCTGGCCTGGATCGAGCGCGCACCGCAGGGGGTCGAGGCACTTTGGCCGATGGATCCGACGAAGACGGTCATCAAGCGAAGCGGCCTGAAGGTCACATACGAGTACGGAAACCAGGTCTATGACGCGGCCGATGTGATCGACGTCCCGTATATGCTGAAGCCTGACGGCTTGGGACATTATGGGCCCGTCAATCTGGCCGCTAAGGCGATTCAACTTGCCTTGTCGATGAACGACTACGGCAGCAACTTCTTTGCGGGTGGTGGCGTGCCGCCGCTGGCGTTGACCGGCCCTCTTCCGGCTGGCGACGAGGCGCTGAAGCGCGCTAAAGCTGAAATCAAGCGTGCGATCGACTCCGCCAAGCAGAAAGGCGAGCCGGTCTTTCCGATTCCTGCTGGCTACACCTTGGCGCCTGTCGGGCTTGACCCGGCAAAGGGTCAAATGATTGAGGCGCGGCGCTTCCAAGTCGAAGAAATTGCTCGAGCGTGGCAGTTGCCGCCGGTTTTCTTGCAGGATCTAACGCGCGCAACGTTTTCGAACGCCGAACAGCAGGATCTTCACCTAGTCAAGCACCTGATCGGGCAGTGGGCAAAGGCTTTTGAGGGCGAATGCAACCTGAAAATGTTCGGGCGCACCACTCGATCGCGCTACGTCGAGCACAATCTTGATGGACTGCTGCGGGGTGACTTTGTGAGCCGCATGAACGGTTACGCTCAGGCGATTCAGAACTCCATACGCACGCCGGACGAGGTTCGTCAGCTCGAGAATCTGCCAGCAATGGGCGAAGACGCTGCAAAACTGCACATTCAAGGCGCAACGGTGCCACTTGGGTCGCAGAACATGGGGGCGCAGGAAAATCCAGCGACCCCACCAGCTAACGACAATACTAACCAGGATGGGGCGGCTGCCGCATGACCAATTTTGAAAAACGCGGCGGCGACCTTGGTGTCGAGGTTCGGGCCGACTCCGAAAAGCGCACCCTGACGGGGTACGCCGTGGTGTGGAACAGCGACACGACGATCGGCGACTATTTCGTCGAGAGAATCGCGCCAAATGCCTTCACGAAGGCACTTCGCGGGGATGTTCTGGCCTTTTTTAACCACGATTCCGGGCGCGTTCTCGGGCGCACCAAGTCCGGAACGCTGCGGCTTAGCGAAGACAGCCGCGGCCTGAAGGTTGAAATCGACGTGCCGGACACAAGCGACGGTAACGACCTTTGGAAGCTGGTTGAGCGCGGCGACATCAATGGAATGTCCTTCTCTTTCCGAGCCACAAAGCAGGAATGGGACGACACCGGCGACATGCCGCACCGAACCGTGATCGAAGCTGAACTCTACGAGGTAACGGCGACACCGATCCCAGCGTATCCGGATACCAGTCTGGCGATGCGCTCGCTTGAATCAGTGCGCGCCGAAGCGGAAGAAGAGCGCGAGTCCGCCGACAAGGCGAAGCGCGAAAACGCACTGGCAGCGCGCCGCCGCATTGCGGAACGGGAAGCGCGCCAGGAGCAAGCAATTCGAGGCATCCGGACGGACGCTTCGTAGTCACCCGCTAACGCGGAGGGCACGGACTCCGTCCTGCCATTCACCCACACAGACCGACCTAGCCCGCTCAAAGGCGGGCTTTTTTTATGGGAAATGCACATGTCTCTCAAGGAACTGACTGAAAAGCAGAATGGGCTCGTTGCGCAGGCGCGCGAAGCCCTCGACGAAATCAAGTCGAACACCGACGAAGCCCGCTCGGCCGAACTCGAATCCCGCCACGACGCAATCATGGCTGAGTTCGACGCCGTCGGCAAAAAGATCGAACGCGAGCGCAAGCAGGCTGAAATTGAAGCCCGCGCAGCCGAACTCGAGGCCGAAGATCGCGCCAAGAAGCGCCCCGGCGCATCCGACAAGGATGAGACCCGCGGCGCTGACGAAGGCGACAAGCCGGAATACCGCAAGACCTTCTACAAGTATCTTGCGTCCGGTGCCAACCTCGACGAACTGTCCGGCGAAGAGCGCTCGGTTCTCCGCGCCGGCGTCGCTAAGGATGGCGAGCAGCGCGCGCAGACCACCAGCGCAACCGCCGGCGGTTACACCGTGCCGATCGAACTGGCGAACCAGATCATCAAGTCGATGGCCGCTTGGGGTCCGATGTACGATGAAAACATCTGCACGACCATCACCACCTCGTCCGGCAATGCGATCACCATTCCGACCGTGAACGACGTCGCTACCGCGGTCGTCAAGCACACGGAAGGCACCGCACTTACCGATGACGGCGGTTCGGACGCAACCTTCGGCCAGAAGCAGCTCGATGCTTATGTCTTCGACACCGAGTGGATCAAGTTCTCGTTCGAACTGGCGCAGGATTCCATCTTCAACATGGAAGCCCTGCTCGGCGAACTGCTTGGCGAACGCCTCGGCCGCCGCGCCAACGTCGAGCTGACTACCGGCGACGGCACTGGCGACCCGAACGGCATCGTCACTGCTTCGAGCCTCGGCAAGACAGCCGCTGCTGTTGCTGCTATCACGTTCGACGAGATCATCGATCTCTACCACTCGGTTGACCCGGCTTACCGCATGTCGCCGAAGGCTCGTTTCATGTTCAATGATTCGACCCTGGCAGCGGTTCGCAAGCTCAAGGATGGTGACGGCAATTACATCTGGTCGATGGGCGACGTTCGCCGCGGCGAAGAGGGCACCATCCTCGGCAAGCCATACTCGATCAACCAGGCTATGGCATCGCTGGCTACCGGCAACAAGACCATGCTCTTCGGTGACTTCGGCAAGTATTTCGTCCGCAAGGTCGGATCGCCGGTTATCGGTGTGAAGCGCGAGTCCTATTGGCCGGATCTCGGCATCGCCGGCTACATTCGCCTTGACGGCGAGCTTGGCGATACCGCCGCGGTCAAGCATCTCGTGCAAGCCTAGTAGCTAGGCGCTACGGCGCCTATATGTGTTGTGTTCGGCTAGGGTAGCTCCCGAAAAGCGGTCATCCATCCGCCTGCCGAACGCTACATTTGGATAGTGAGAGGGATACTCGCAATGGAGCAACAGCAAAAAAGCTGGGTTGTTTACACTCTTTCTGACAGTAGAAATCAACAAGCCATCCGATACGTCGGGATAACCGCAGACGCGGCCAAGCGCATCAGGGAACATAGGAGGCCTAGGGCGTCCGATGTATCCCGCCGAGCGAAGTGGTTGCGGAGCGTTGTCAGGGCGGGAGGGCAGGTTTTTATGTCTGTGTCGTCTGTGGTTAATTCGTCTGAGGCCGCAGAAGCGGAGGAAATTCGGCTTATTGCCGAGCTTTTGGCCAGCGGGGCCGATCTTGTCAATGGGACTGCTGGCGGCGGCGGGCTGCTAAATCCGACAGCGGAAGTGCGTGATCGCATATCAAAGGCATCCCGCGCGACTAGAACTCCGGCGTTTCGGGCGCGTCTTTCCAAGATTATGTCTGCTAAAGTCACAACTGAAAGTATGGCGGCACTGTCTTTATCTATCGCTGCCGGGAAATCTTCTCCGGAGGCCAAGATTCGCGATAAAGTCGCAAAGCGGATGAAGCCGCCGCTATCCAATAATGCCGGTCCGTATAAGGGTGTTTCGCTCTACAAGGCAAGTGGCAAGTGGGGCGGACGCATCAAACTAAACGGCGTTCAAAGGCACCTTGGCATATTCCCCACACCCGAAGCCGCTGCGCGCGCATACGACCAAGCGGCTTACGCTGCTTGGGGAAAAGACTGTTACCTTAACTTCCCGGCTGATCTGGCCGCATAGGAGAATTACTCGATGAGCTACACGACCAAGACTTACAAAGACAGCGGCGGCGATCGACAGGTCGTTGCCGTGGGCGGATCCGTGAAGTGGGGCGATACCACCTTCACGATTGACGCGGATGGCGACATCGTCGTCACTGGCATTCCGACCGCCGACCCTTCCAAGGCAGGCGCGCTTTATAGCAATTCTGGCGTGCTGACGATCAGCGCGGGCTAAATGCTTATCAAAATGACAGTCGGGCTTTCCGGGGTTGAGTACTCGCTCAACCCCGGAGACGAGCGCGACTTCCCGCAGGATGAGGCGATACGCCTTATTGAAGCGGGTTACGCCGCACCTGTTGCGGAGAGAAAAGTTGAAAAAGCGGTGAAGGCGCCAGCGCCGGAGCGCCGCGTCAAGCGGGGCGGCAAGAATGTGGTATCAGCCAACGGTAACGGTCCCGGCGACCGAGCCCATTAGCGTTGCGGACGCGAAAAAGCACCTTTTCGTCCTGCATGGCGACGACGACGATTACATCGGTGATCTGATCGAGGCCGCACGCGACCATGCGGAGAAATACTGCGGCGCCAGGTTCGCCGAACAGACCGTCGAAGTCAAAAGCGACGATTGGAAAGACCTTGAGCGCATGCCGGTCCTTCCTGTCGCGTCTATCACGTCGATCGGGTACGTCGACACGGAAGGCGCGACGCAGACAGTCGCGACATCGGTCTACGAGCTTCGCGGCGACGGAATTGCGCTCAAACTGAATCAGGTTTGGCCGACAAAGCAGGAGAAGAGCCTGATTACGGTTACGTCCGTTGTGGGCTTTGAGACGTGCCCGACTTCGGTTCGCCACGCGATGCTTTTGTGGATTGGCGACGCATACGAGATGCGCGGATCCAGCGAGCAAAAGCCATTCACCACTATCGACGCACTTCTGGCGAACAGCCGATATTATCAGGGATAAACCATGGCCGACGTGGAGTACGATGTAGCCGGCGGCGCCAAGCGTCGCATGGAAGACATGGGCGACGGCACGCATGCGGAGCTTATCGTTAATGGCGGATGCAAGTCTGCAGTAAATTCCACGGGCACGCCTCTTGTCGGTGATGGCGCCTTCATAGGCGAGTGGGAAGTAAGTAATTTTGAGCATGCGTGCGTAAATGTCATAAGCGACCAAGAAGCGACGCTTTATGTCGACTTCGGAATTCTGAAAGATGGCGTTGACCCGGATGGCGACATTGCCGATGAGGATCTGGTCATCACATTGGCGGCACCACGCACGATATACGCCGGCGTTCCTTATTTCCGCCCGCTCGTGAAGATGCCGGGGCGCGCTATTCGTGTGCGTCTCGTTAACGGATCGACGCCACAGACTTCCCTGGCCCTCCTTACATCCTTCGGGAACAACCTGTTTCCTGCGTCCGCTTCTGATGACAACGAGATGCTTGTCACCGTCACGGAGCGAGAGAGAAACGCGCTTGTCGCGTTTGCCAAGCAAGATGTTGCTGCAGACGGCCACGGTATTCTGATCGATATATCGGACACCGCAAATTTTCCGCACGACCGAACAGGCAGAATTGACCTTACGGCCACATATTTCCAAGTCGATCGGGCGACTAACTCCACGGGGTCTGTTCGGCTTGGTGTCATAACGCGCGTCGACGGCACGAGTGCAGACGTGACGTATGTGCAGGGCGTTCGCTTTGACAAGTCGAATGAGCAGCATATCGAGCGAGACAGAAACTATTCGCCGTCACAGATCAAGCTTGGTGTCGTTGACGGCGTAGCCAATCGCGTCAAGGGCGTGAACGCGACAGGAATAACAGCGATCAATACTGGTGCCAGCCTAGAAAGCCCAAACGGCGCCGCAAGCGTGGTGCCGGGAGTCGGCGATGTCGTTTTGAGTTGGACGCGTGCAGCCGCAAACTACGACTTTAGCATTTCCGCATTTTACCACAGCGAAGCTTCGGCCTAGCGCATAGATAATTACCGGAGAATATCATGGCCGACCTTACAATCACCGCGGCGAACGTCGTCAGCGGCGCGAATGCGAAAATCACTCACGGAACAGCAGGCGAGACCATCACGGCAGGGCAGGTCGTTTACCTCGACTCCACCACGACTGGCCGATGGCTGCTTGCCGACACGGACTCGGCCACGGCCGCTGTTCGCGCGCCTGGCGGCATCGCGCTAAACGGCGCCAGCGACGGGCAGCCGCTTGCCGTGCAGGAGAGCGGGCAGATTACAATCGGCGCGACTATTGCAGCAGGCGTCGCCTATTATTTGTCGGGGACCGCAGGTGCAATTTGCCCTGTGGCAGATGTTGCTTCCGGCGATTACCCGGCAATCATCGGCATCGGCCTTTCGACCAGCGTTCTTGACATCAAGATCGTCGCGCCGAACGTCCAGCTTGCCTAATAGACTTGGAGGTTCGGCGTGAAGCATAAACCACTGCACGAGTTGGTGGCGTTCGACGAGCCACCCTCGGTTCCGGACGGCTATGGCGGCACAGTCAACGGCTGGTCTGAGCGATTTCGTGCGCGCGCGTCTTATATGAGGCTGCGCGGCGGAGAAACCGTCATGGCTGGCCGCCTAGCCGGCAAGCAGCCGACCGTCATCACTATCCGCGAACACGCAAAGGCGGCGAACGTCGACGGAACCTGGCGCGCTCGAGATGTGAGGACTGGCGAGGTGTTCAACATCCGCTCCGTCGTGCTCAGTGACGACAGGCGACACCGCGAACTGACTGCGGAAAGCGGTGTGGCGATCGGGACGGCGGGCTAGAACAGCGTCAGATTGCTCGACGACCAACTCTTGCCGGCTGCATCGGCGGACACGTCGACCATGTAGCGCGTGCGAATTTGCGCGCCGAAGCCGTTTTGCGCGTCGACGTAGCCGTGAACCGTGAACCGGCAGTTACCCTGCTTTGAGACCATTACGCCATCGTCTGACATGTACGGGAATTCTGCCGTCGACGGCGCCTTGAGCGCGCGGCGCACGAATTTCTGCGACATGACGAACGCGGTCGTGTCGCTGCAGTTGCTGGATTTGCTTCCGGGCTTATCGCTTCCGCCGCTGTAGGCGGTAATGACGATGACAAGAAGCGCCGGCAGAAAGAAGAACTTGCGCATGGCTATTCAGGGTCTCGACAGATTAAAGCGAAAGTTGACCGTAACAATTCCTGACGCAGTTCGCAAGGCGGCGCGAGCTTCGCTTGAAAAAGGTGCGAACGAGATCGTCACGATGATGCGTGCGCTTGTGCCTCGCGACACAGGCGCACTAGCGGCTAGCATCGGGTGGACGTGGGGAGACGCGCCTAAAGGCGCGCTGACGCTTGGCACGGTCAAAAACCCTCGAGAGGGCGACGAGTACATTACGATTTTCGCTGGCACGCGGGACAAGTCGCTTGGCGCGGCAGACGCCTATTACGTCGGTTTTGTCGAATTCGGCACCAAGCACGCCAAGCCATACCCATTCTTCTACCCCTCATATCGCGCCCTCAAGAAGCGGGTGAAATCGCGCAACACGCGCGAAATCAACAAGGCGCTTAAGTCCGCAGGGATCAAGAAATGAGCGCATCAGAAGAGCTGCAAAAACTAATCTACGACAGGCTTGTCGCGGATCCAAACGTGCATGCGGAAATCGCAGGCCGCATATACGATAGGACGCCGCAAAATGTCGTGCACCCTTACGCCAGTTTCGGGCCTGCCGATCAGGTCGAGGACGACGACGAGTGCGTTACGGGCTTTGTCGAGACGCTGCAGATTGACGTCTGGTCGCAATACCAGGGCGGCAAGCGAGAGGCGAAGCGGATAGCCGACGCAATCCGCAAATCTCTGCACGAATACGCAGGCGAGCTAACCGAAAACGCGCTTTTCGAAATGCGCGTTTTGACAGTGCGACACCTCGACGACCCGGACGGCATCACAAGCCATTCGATCGTCACGGTGGAGTCGCGCGTGGAGACTGCTTGATGGCTTGGGCTATATTCACAAAGTCTTACGACCACGATTTTCGCCCGGCGTCAGCCGTTTGCCAGCACTACCCGGCAAGCGATGCGCCAGTGCAAGTGACGCGCGCCGTTTTGGCCGCGGCAAAGAAGGCTGGTTGCGCGAAAGAAGCGCGGACAGCCAAAGACGGCGACGAGCCGGATAACGGGGCGTAATGCCCAACACCAAAAGGGCCGACCAAGCCCGCCCCACCACATTCGGAGAATAAAGCATGGCACGCGCCGTTACAGCTAAGTACGAGGAGCTTATCCTCGAGGTCGAATTCACGCCGTCTTCCGGCACCTATACGCCCGTCTGCGGTGTCACCGACGTCAGCGTTACCCGCCAGTCGAACGTCGACGAAACCGAAATCCCGGATTGCGACGACGAGAGCCTGCCGATGGCGATCGAGCGCGCCGTGCGTTCGCAGACTGTCACGATTTCAGGCTCCGGCGTTTGGGCGCTTTCCAGCCACGAAAAAATGCTCGACTGGTGGTATTCCGGCTCGACGCTTTCCACCCGCCTGCGCAACGCCAAGGCCGCTGCGGACGGCGTTGCTGCCGACACCACTATCGAAGAAGGTCCGGCGCTTCTGGTGACGCTCAACAACAGCCGCACCAAGGGCCAGAAGGTGACTTCTGAAATCGAACTTCAGTTCGACGGCGTGCCGACCAGGACCGCTAAGGGTTCCTAATGAAATTCACGACGACTTGGGCCGGCGGGGAGCATGAATTCTCCCTGCCGTTCGGCCAGTTGCGCGCCGTTCAAGACAAATGCGACGCGGGTCCGGCGTACATCTTGGGGCGACTTTCGAGCGGTCAATGGCGCGTCGACGATGTTGTCGAGGTTATCCGTCACGGACTACTCGGGGCCGAAGCCGAGCGCGAAAAAGTCAACCGACTTGTGAAGCTTCACGTCGAGGGTCGCCCGCTGATGGAATCCGTTCCACTGGCGACGGCGATCCTCATGTCGGCGCTCTATGGCGTGGATGACGATCCAGTGGGGGAGGACCAAGCGGGGGCGGAGACGCCAGCCCACTCCCGCGAGGACGATGGAAGTTCTCCGCCTTCTACGGAGCTGGCGCAGCCGTAGGCTTCACGCCTCGCGAAGTCGACCAGATGAGCCCGTGGGAATTCATGGCCTGCGTCGACGGATGGCAGACGGCCAACGGCACCAAGAAAAAGAAGCCCAGCGATATCGCCGACGAACGGCTGTCGGAATTGGGAATCGAGGGGTTCTAGATGGCCAACGAGATTGAGCGACTGATTGTTCGCCTGGAAGTTAGCCAGGCGAAATTTGAAAAGCAGATGGCGGCAGCTTCCCGCACGGCCGACAGGCAGGCGAAGCGCATTGAGGGCCGCTTCGCACGGATGAGCAAGGACGTTGGTGGCTCGTTTTCGTTCATGGCCAGGGCGTTCGCTGGTGGCTTTATTGGCTATCAGGCGCTCCGGGGCATCAAGAACCTTTCCGAAGCCACCACGCGAATTGACAACGCGCTCAAGGTGGCGGGCCTTTCCGGCAAGGAACTGAACGACACCTTTGATCAGTTGGCGGCGTCAGCTCAGAAGAATGGCGCCCCGCTTGAAGCGATGGTCACGCTGTACAGCCGTGCGTCTCTGGTTCAGAAAGAACTTGGCGTAACGCAGCAGGAGCTCATTGAGTTTACCGATCGCGTTGGCGTCTCCTTGCGCGTTTCTGGTCAGTCTGCGGAAGCTGCGCGTGGCGCGCTATTGCAGCTCGGACAGGCGCTAAGTACGGGCGTCGTCAGAGCGGAAGAATACAACTCGCTGCAGGAAGGCGCCACACCCATCCTGCGCGCTGTTGCAGCGGGACTGAAAGAAGCCGGCGGTTCGGTCGGTGCACTCACCAACCTGGTGAAGTCCGGCAAGGTTTCTTCGGAGGCATTTTTCCGTGCGTTCGAAGCCGGTTCCCCGATCCTTGACCAAATGGCGTCGAAGGCCACCTTCACGTTGGCGCAGGCTAGCGAAAACCTTCAGACGGCGCTCCTCAAGACGGCCCGCGAATTTAATAACGCGACCGGCGCTGGCGAAAAATTTGCAGGATCCATCAATACAGCGGCTGACGCGATAAACGGCTTTGACGTTGGTGGATTCATTCAGGCGCTGCGTGACGCCAAGTCTGAATTTGACACGTTCCTCGCCGATATAGGAAATTCTGACGTCTTCCTGAAACTCAATCAGGCAATGGGCGTCGTCGACGGTGATGGATTTGTCATCAATGTCGACAAGGAGCAGGCGGAAGCCAAAACCCGCGCGCTCGAGAAGGAGGTTGAAACCCTTCAGGAGCGCATTGCCCTTAATACGCGCCTTGGGTTCGATAACACCGAAGCACTCGCCAGAATTGCCGAAATTCGCTCCGCCCTTGCTGGCTTGCAGGCAGCCACTCCCGACATGCCGGACACATTCTCCGGCGTAGGTGTCGTGGAGGGTGTCGGGCCTGTCCCGGACGAGTATGCTTACACTCCGTCCGGCGGCCCTCGCCGTGGTGGAAAACGCCGCGCAACAGTCGAGCCGGTTTCTCTCTCTGATTTCGCGCCTCCTCCAGGCAAGAAAAAAAGCGGCGGCAAGTCCAAGGTCGACGACTACCAGCGCGAAATTGAACAGATCAAGGAACGCACCGCTGCCATTCAGGCCGAAACCGCTGCGATGGCTGGCCTCAACCCACTGGTTGACGACTACGGCTTTGCGGTTGAGAAGGCGAATGCCGTACATGATCTTCTAACGGCCGCGCAGAAGGCCGGTCTTGATGTCACTCCGGAACTTCGGGCCAATATCGACCAGCTTGCGACCAGTTACGCGCAGGCGAGCGTCGATGCCGAAAAGCTTGCAGAAAGTCAGGACAGGGTGCGCGAAAGCGCAGAGTTCAGTCGCGATGTGACGCAAGGCTTCATAAGTGACCTTCTCCGAGGGAAAAGCGCGGCAGACGCCCTTGCTGGTGCTCTCCAGAAAATTGCGGACAAGCTTCTTAACGAGGTTCTGGACGCCATATTTCAGGTAAACTCTGCCGGCGGAGGAGGCTTTGGCGGCCTTCTTGGAGGCCTGCTTGGAGGCTTTGGGCCTTCTCCAACCCTCTTCTCTTATGACGGCGGTGGTTTTACCGGAACTGGTGCCCGCACTGGCGGCGTCGACGGCAAGGGCGGCTTCCCGGCTGTCCTGCATCCGAACGAAAGCATAATCGACCACACGAAGCTTTCCCGCTCTGCGGCAGGCGTCATGAAGGGCGATGGCGGCGGTGTTTCTGTTGCCATGCCTATCAACATCGACGCCACTGGCGCCGACGCTGCTGGCCTTGCTCGAGTTGAGGCTGCTGTAAGCAGACTTCGTGCCGAGCTGCCCGGAAAGATCGTGTCGACAATGAAAGACGCGCGAATCCGCCGCATCCCAACCTAGGGAAATTTTAAAAATGGCAATCACGTTCCCGCGGGCTATCCCGGACGTCGGTTACTCGCGCGTTGACGTTGCTCTCAATGAGCAGGTTAAGGCTGCGAGAACCGGCTCCGGAACAAGTGAAAGAAGCGAGATCGGCGACCCGTTCTGGACGGTAGACCTTGAGACTAAGCCGCTTCGAATGGCGGAAAAGGACGCAGTCGAGGCGTGGGCAATGTCTCTCCGCGGCGGGTTGAAATACGTGCTGTTTAGCAACCCGCACCGTTGCCGTCCAAAGAATCATCAGGCCGACCCCACGCCGGCGGAAGATACAGGGCTTATCTCGTCTGTGTCTGGCGGAAACGTGCTCACTGTTGCGTCGGTTTCAGCCGCTTTGAACCTTGCTCCAGGCGACATGATAGGCCTCCTGAATACGCATTACCACTGGTCGCGCGTGACAGAGTATTCGATCGCCAGCACCACGGCGACGATTACTGTTGAGCCGCCGCCGCCGTCAGACCTGGCGGTTAGCGGTACGGTCGTTTCGTTCATATCGCCGCCGCTTCTGATGCGCCTCGTGCCGGGTAGTTTCAAAGTATCCGGAACCGGGCTTTTCAGGTGCTCCTTCTCGCTCGAGGAGTCGCGTTAATGCGCAGCTTCAACAGTGAGATTGGTGATCTTTTGGACGAAGGTCGCATGAAGTACGTCGGAATGATCAGGTTTGATCTTGCCGAGGGTAGTTACGGTTTTATACGCAGGAACGTCGAGTATACGTACGAAGGTGTCCTGTACAAGCCTATGCCAAAAGGCATGATTTCAGTTTCGTCGCTACCCCACACGACGGGGACTGCGGCGTCAGGCTTTTCTCTTGTCCTTGCCGAAAGTCCGGATGATGGACTCACGCCGGAAATATTGGTGCAGATTGAAAGCTATGGTTATCGCGATCGTCCAGTGACGATTTATGATCTTTTTCAGCACCCCGATACGCATGCAATACTCGGCAATCCTATACCACAAAAAAGCGGATACATAAACCGCATTGTCCACGACGAAGATCCTGACAGCGGGTATCTCATGACTGTTGAGTGCGAAGGTCGCGAAATCGACTACAGCCGCACGAACGGCCGCATCAGGACCACAGAGGATCAGGAGCGACGCGCAACGGGGGATCTCTTCTTCGAGCACACGGGGACGACGGGGCGCGTTAAACTGGACTGGGGGAAGAAGTGACGTCGCGCCGCCCAAGTTGGCAGCGCCGCCTTAACGCAGTCGTGGAGAAGCACAGGGACGCGCCAGGAGAATGGGGCGTCTCTGATTGCTGGATATTTGCCACCGACGCATACGAGGCCGTGACGGGCGATAAATTGCTTCCGAATTTAAGGTGCTATCGCTCTGAGCGCGGCGGCTATCGGCTTTTTTCCAGGCATGGCTTTAGGACCGTAGGGGAGGCTTTGGCGTCCACTCTCGATCCAATCAATAAATTAGGCGCTAAGCGCGGCGATCTTGCCGTCATCAAGCGCGGCAAGATCGAGAGCTGTGGCGTAGTCACCTCTGCCGGCGTTGCCGTCAAGACGCTTTACGGGGAATCCGACGCCACAGGCATCGAATTTTCAAGCCTCGAATATTTTCCCCTCTCAGCCATCGAGACAGCTTTCAAGGTGGGCTAAATGCCTTTTATCAGTGCGATTGTCGGCTTCGTCGGAACCGTCGTCGGGGCCGTCGGCTCTTTTATAGGTGGGCTCGGATTCCTCGGCAAGGCTTTGCTGTCTATCGGCCTGAATCTGGCCGTTCAGGCGCTCACTGGGCGCCCTGAGCAGAAGCAGATCAGCGGCGTCGAGCTCGACACGCAATACGGTGGTCGACAGGATCGCATCGTGCGGATGGGTCGGTGGGGAATCGCTGGTCACTACACCTACGCCAACACCTATGGCAACACGAACAAGTATCTCCAACAGGTCTTCACGATTTCGGATTATCCGTGCACATCGCTCGATAAGGTCTGGATTGATGGAGAGCCGGCGACGTTGTCATCGACGGATTCGAACGGATACCGCACAGTCACCAATGGAGATTATGGCGACCTCATCAAGATCAAGTTCGTTGACGGAACGCAGACCGCAGCAGACAGCACCCTGATCGATGGCGCCAATCCCGATAGCCGGTGGACCGAAGACCACAAGGGCGTCGGCATCTGCTACGTCATCTGCAGGCTGTCATACAACCGGGAAAAACTGGGCCAGACCGTCCAGTTCTTCTTCGAAGGCAAGGGCGCCAAGCTCTATGACTGGCGCAAGGATGATACGGTCGGTGGTTCGGGCGATCATCGCTGGGCCGATCCCGACACATGGGAGTTCACCGAAAACCCGATCCTGATGGACTACGCATACCGCCGCGGGCTGTCGGTCAACGACGACGAATTTTGTGGCATGTTTGAGGAGTCCTCAAGGCTTCCGCTGGATCGCTATTCAGTTGCCGCTAACATCTGCGACGAGCTTTTCAATGCCGCACCGCGCTACCGCTGCGCCGCCGGGATCAACTGCAACGCCCAGCATGGCGACAATATTGACGCGCTGATGCGCAGTTGCGGCGGCATGGCTGTTCATGGGGTCGATGGTGCTTGGCCTATAGTCGGGACAGACCAGGCAACTGTCGCTACGCTGACGGATGACGATCTCATCGTCGGCGAGCCTGTGCAGGTTCAGTTCAAGCGCCCTGCGAACGAGCTGGTCAATTCTGTTTCCGGGACATTCCCGGACCCGGACAATATCTGGTCGCCGAGCGGGTACAAGCGCGCCACGGATGCGGGTCTGGTGGCTGTAGATCGACGCTCAAAAGATGTCGATATGAACTTCGACACAGTTCCGTATTTGCAGCAAGCATCTCAGTTGGCATCCGTCTATTTCAGCGAAAACCGCTTTGAAGCTACGGCGCAAATCATGGTTCGCCAACGCTGGCAGGTGCTGGAGCCTGGCGATTGGATAGTCTGGAGCTCGACTCGCTATGGCTCGCGCACATTCATGGTTACCGACATGTCCGTGGTGTCTCTTGATGAAGACAAGCCGCGTACAGTTGCGCTGACCCTGCAGGAGCGCAGTGGAGACATCTACGAGGAGGTTGGCGTCATCGTTCCGACCGTTCCGGTGCCTCCGGGGCAGGCTGTCTATCAGCAGCAGCTCGTGGACTTCACCGCGACGGGCGTCATCGGTGCCGGCGCCAACGGTCTGGTCTACCCCATGATCAGGGTGAGCTGGTCGGCGCCGAGCGATCCGACCGTGGCGGAGATCATCGTCTTCTGGCGCGTCAAGGCGGGGCCGGGACCGACATTCTCGAAGGTCATCAAGGTCGGCACTAATATCGCGCTGCTGACCGAGGGTATCGTCTCGGAAACGGAATATGAGGTCTGGCACCAGATCGTTGCGGACCCAGCCCGTGAGACAAGCCAGACAACGCCGATCGATGTGGAGACGCCTCGAGCACCGTCCCGCGACGTCGAGGTCACGCTTGGCGAGCTGCAGACCGACGTCTACGGCTCGATTGTCGATATCCGCGCCCTGCTGGATGATGTGCGCGCGACGCTGACCGATGTGGCGGCCTCGTCGTCCCAGGGGCAGCTCTCCAACCAGAGCAGCATCCAGGACACGCTTGCCGCCGTCGCCGGTGCCGTGGCTCTGGTGAGGCAGGAAACGAACGTCAGGGCATCGGCCGACCTCGCCCTTGCCGAACAGATCACGTCCGTCTCGGCATCACTTGGAGACCTGCTTGCGCAGGGGCTGTTCAGTATTCAGGCGCAGGCGGGTGCGGGCGAAGTTCTGGCCCGGATCATCCTCTACGCCCGCGCAAGCGTCGAGGACGACTTCGAGGAAGCCGGGATGGAGTTTCAGGTCAAGTCCGTCGAAGGCGTGCTCTATTCGCAGATTGTGGTGAATGCCGACAAGTTCGTCGTCACGGACGGGAGCACGGAAAACCTTCCGCTCGTGTTCGAGAGTGGCGAACTCAAACTGCAGGTCGCCCGCATGGGGGCCGCTATCCTCGACAGCATCCTGGAAACCTCTACCGGCAAGACCAAGATCGGTAATTTCGGTTCAGGGGCGGAAGGCATAAGGATTTCGACGTGATGCCGGAAATGTTCATCGGGCTGGATTACGAGGGCGTGCCGTGCCTGAAGATTACGCGGGACAGCGCCGACAATGCGGCAACAACGCCGGACAGCGAGCGCGAGAAGTTTGCCTATAACAGCAAGGACGGCGCGCTCGCGGAGATCGTTGATATCACCCTTCCCGTCTCGGGGGCCTCGCTCGATCCGGCGGAATGGAGTGCGCCGGTAACGTTCAATCTCAATGGCGGGCCAGTCAGTAGGGTTTATTTTTCTCCTCCAACCTCCAACGAATACACCTATGAGCGGGCGACGGAAAGGCAGGTTCTCAGCGGCACCGAGCTGTCATACGGGTTTACGTATTACAGCACCCGATATTTCGACAACCTGGCCTATGACTGCCCCATGATGTCGGATGTGTGCCGGCTCACCGCATCCGGTAGGTATGCGAACGTTGCGACTTGGAACAGTGATTTTTACATCATCACCAGCGCTACGCTTGAGGTCGGCGAAGTGGAGGTGGATAACTACACGTCGAGAGTTGGATCCCCTGCGTTCCAGATTTTCCCCGCCAATGCAGTCGTTGCAACCGGAGCCATGCGGTGCAGGGTTCCGCTTTTCAGCCACCCGATGGTCATAAGGGATATCGCCTCAGTGACCCACGGAAGCATTGCCCGTCAGCTCCCTGGCGATCCGCGTTACGATCAGTCTCAAGTTGTCTGGAACCTTCCCGGCGACGACACGCCGCTGGCGATTGCGGATCCGATCACGGGCACCGAGGGTGTCCCGGCCATCAGCATCACGCCGACAGAGTTCAAGATCGCACGGCAGGGCCACGACGTCGATACGGCGACCTTCGAGCAGCTTGTCTTTGCCGCCTCGCGTCGCCCGGCAAAGATCATTGCGGCTGGCGACGTCTCGGTGCCTGCCCACAGCACCTATGATATCGAATGCGGCGTCACTCTCAACGACACCATCGCTGTAGAGCAGGCGGTCTACAAGTCAACGATCACGTTTCCGTTCCCCTACAATCTCCACATCGATGACGCCTGGAACTTCGAGTACACGATCTCCGGCTCAACGGTCACGCTCTACAACGACACCGGCAGCAACTTCCGGGTCAGGTATATGGTGCTGGCGACAGATGCGGAGCGCCCGACAACGGGCACCAACGATGTGCTCCGGAAGATCAACATAGACGGCGAGGATGTTTTCCAGATCCTCCGCCCCGGCGCCGGGCCGACGCCGAACCTGGCCGACATCGTCATCGACAGCAGATGGCCGAGCATCCCGATCCTGAAAGAGGGTTTTATCGACGTCGATATCGGGGACGAAGAATACAACGTTACGTTCGACAATCCGCGCGGGCTCTTTCCCTTCGTCAAGTTCACCGTCTACTGCGATGGCCCTTCCGGGATGTATTTCGCCCGGTCACCGATTGTGCGGAAGCGCATCAACAACACCGGCAGCGATTTCGCCAGGCTCGGTGGCGACACGACCTATTGCACGCTCCGGAGTTCCACGCAGATCCGGTTTTATACCTTCCGGGGCCGCATCATCGAGTATCGCCCCGGCAGTGGGACAATCAAGAACGACCCGTATCCGGTGGTCGGTCTCCGCTACTACGTTTTCGGCATCCCAACCTAGGGAACTCCCATGACACAATATGTGACTGGCGGCACGATTGCCGTCACCAACGGCTCCGCGACCGTGACCGGCACGCTGACCAGCTTCCAGGCCTCGCTCGTGGCGGAAAGCTCTGTCCTGTATGTCGATACGGGGTCGGACATTGTGCCGTTGCCGATTGCCTCGGTGGAGAGCGACACGTCGCTGACCCTCGTGAAGCCGTATCCCGGCACGACGGACAGCGGGCTTGACTATGTCATCGGGCGGGCCGAGGCCATCCAGCAGCAGACAGCGCTCAACGCGAACAAGATCGCGATCCTGCTCGACAATCTTCCGGTCCACTCCACCTTCGGCAAGTCTTTCGACCAGGCGCCGGACGCCGAGGCGGGCCGGGCCATTCTCGGCTTTGCCGGCTCCTACACCTTCGCATTCGACGACGGAACCACCATGGCGGACCCCGGCGCAGGGACCTGGCGGGCGAACAATTCGACGCTAGGCAGCGCGACGGCCATCGGCATTTCGGCGCTCGATGCCAATGGCGACGACCAGTCCGATTTTCTCGTCTCGCGCTTTCTCTCCACCTCGACACACAAATGCCGGATCGTGATTGCCGAAGGCGGGGTGACGACCGAGGTGCTGGCAACGGCCATCACCGACAATGGCGACTGGCTGCAGATCACGCTGGACGACGCCACCTGGGAGAATGCGGCATCCATGGCGCTGGCCGATGAGGATGCGTGCGTGTTCCGTTTCGCGGAAAGGGGTGATGCGGGGGAGGATGGGGCTGATGGGGCTGATGGGGTGGATGGAATCGATGGTCTTGGCTGGACCGGTGGGGCCTACAATGCCGGGACGGGCGTCGTCACGTTCGCCTCGGATGACGGGCTCGGATTTTCGACCGGGGATCTGCGGGGGGCGGACGGGGCTGATGGTGCCGATGGGGTGGATGGCGCGCCCGGCTCGTCCGATGTCGTCGGAACGTCCACCACGTCGCTTGCGATCGGCACCGGCACGAAGACTTTCACCATCGCTGAAACGAACCGTGGCTGGGGGCTTGGAGCGCGGTTGCGGGCGGCATCCGATGCCGATGGCGCCAATTTCATGGAGGGTGTCGTCACCGCCTATTCCGGCACGACGCTGGAACTCAATGTGGATATCGTCGGCGGGTCGGGCACGCTTGCCGACTGGACGATCAATCTTGCCGGGGAGCCTGGCAGCGTTGCCGTCGCAAGTGTGAACGGCCAGACCGGCGTTGTGGTTTTGGCGGCATCCGATGTCGGGGCCGCACCCTATGTCTCCACCCGTACAGCTCTTAAGGCTTTGGATGGAGCGGTGGATCCATTCGCTATCTTTGGTGGAAGCGTATGGGAGTGGGATGCATCGGATCTTTCGTCAGTCCTGACGCCGTCGTCGGTCACGACAACGGCGGTCAACAGCACGACGGAAACAGCAACAAGCACGGCGCATGGCCTGACGACTGGCACATCCGTTTACCCTACGACAAGCGTGAACGGCCTGACGGCAGAGCAATTCTACTACATCATCCGAGTAGATGCCGATAACTTTAAGCTGGCAACCAGTTTTGCCAACGCCTGCGCGGGCACTGCCGTTGACCTGACCGGGACTACAAACTTCACCGTGAAGAAGCACGTAGACCCAATTGGCGGGGTTTATGTTTCTCCTGATGTCGATGGTGCGGGCGGTGCCTGGGTCCGTCGCGGAAGCGAGGAAATCAACGTCAAGTATTTCGGTGCGACGGGCGATGGTACGACTGATGACTCTGCCGCCATCAACGCTGCGGCGGCTTACCTGAAAAGTCAGATATCAGCGCTTACGACGGAGCAGTGGGCCCCCGTCATTCGCTTTCCGCCAGCGATCTATCGTATCGAAAATACTGTGGATCTCACTGGTATCAAAGCCAACTCGTGGGGCATTCGTGGAGCCGGCGCTACAATTAGGGTGGCTGTCAACGGTGGGCCCGGTCTGGATTTCTATGGATCTCGCTACTACAACATCGAGGGAATTGAAATTGATGGCGACGATATCGATGTGCCTACCTACGGCATCCAGGCCGGTAGTGTCGTGGCGGCGGGAGACAATGTCGGCGAATTCCTGTTCAGCAATGTTCTGTTTAACGGGCAATTCAGCCGAGCTGGATACTATGCGTTCGGGCCTGAGGTTTGCACCTATCTTCATTGCCGTTTCTACAACAGGTACAACAATAGCTCAGCACGTTCAGTAATTCAGGATGCTGCCAATCTCGAAGATGTCACCAGCGCCTTCATCGAGTCCGATCATCCTTCCCCCAGCTTCCACAGCTTCAATGAAGCAATCTTCATTGGGTGCGATTTCCGAAAGCAGGTTACCGGCTCGCCTATCGAGTACATGGGCGAAGGCTATTCCAACCACAAGTTTATCGGTTGTTATGCCGCAAGTCCGGACGGCCCGGCAATCGTCCTCACCGATGTGCAGTTCCATAAGGGATGGGGGCTTGATCTCAACTTCGAGAACGGAACGGATCTCATCTACATCAACAACGACAACGAAGAACTTCTTGTTGATGGCCTGAGGTTCAACAGCCCTGGCGGGACTTACACGGGGTCTGTCATCAACACGTCTGGCGTGGCTAACACGGTCACGATGTCGAACGTGCACCTTAATTGCGGGTCGCCTCGCAATATCGCTGGACGCATATTCGGAACCGGCACGTCAAGCTCTCCTGGGCGGATGCTCGTTACTGGCGTTATCGAATGGGCCACGAGCTCGCTCAATGGCGACATCGATCTGTCGAACTGCAATTTCAACGGTCAGGTCTACACCCCGCGCTCCGAGACATTCGGGGCGCATGCAAATGCGGGATCTTATGAATGGATCAAGGGCCCTGTTTCGTCCGATGCCCGCATCCGGACGCTTAAGGGGTATTTCCGCGTTTTCGGCTCCGGAGATAGCGGTAGCCCTGGCAGCTATCTGGAACTCCGCGGTGCAAATTCAGGAAGTTCTGATGTTGGCCTATATGCTGGAGGCGATGCCACCAACATAAATATTACCGTCCGGCCGAAAGGCACTGGTGTCGTGCGGCTTCAGGACAGCTCCGGCAATACAAAAGTGCAAGTCAACGCCAGTGGCGTGGGCTTTTATGGAACTAATCCGCAGGCTAAGCCGACCATAACCGGGTCAAAAGGGGGAAATGCCGCGTTGGCCGACTTGCTTACAAAACTGGCAGCGCTTGGGCTTATTACAGATGGCACGACGTAACGCGTACAGTTGAGAGGTTTTGACCTTGAAACTAGAGTTCGGTAGCCTCGTGAAGGCGTACTGAATTCTGGCGAGGTCGAATTATGTCGAAGCATTTAGTAACCGTCGTTAGCCGCCCGCCGGAAGGCCAAGGTGATAAGTTCTGGGCTGAACCGCCATCTCGCACCGCGAAGGACATAAGGTGGGACACACCTGTGACGGTGGGCGCCTTTTCAATGTTGCACGGGCCTGGCTTGGTGGCGCATGCAACAATTGGGAGGTACTGCTCAATCGCGCCTGGATCAGTAATAGGTTCAAATGAACATGCCATGGAGTGGCTTTCAACCAGTTCATTGGTCGAGAACCCAAACTTGTTTGACTGGCATCGGCAACTTTCTGGAAGGGAAGGCCCAATACGGCACTTCGACGCTGCACTTCCGCACACCAGCATCGGCAATGATGTGTGGATCGGATACGGGGCCTTCATCCGCAGCGGCGTGACGGTGGGCGACGGGGCGGTCATTGGCGGCATGGCGAACGTCATCCACGATGTGCCGCCATATGCAATCGTTGTCGGGAACCCGGCACGCGTTGTCCGCTACAGGTTTTCAGAAGACATTATCGAGCTTTTGCTCAAGACCAAGTGGTGGCGCTTTTCAATCGCCGATCTCAGCGGCTTCGATCTGACCAACCCAAAGCATGCCTGCGAGCAGATCATCATGGCCGAGGCCGAAGATCTTCTGCACCCGTTCAATCCCGGCATGGTTCGCGCTGATCATCTGGCGCGATAGCGCCGCATCCAGTGACGCCCTGATGGGCTGAACTTCACCACAGGAGAAAGACATGCGCGCAATATTCGCATTTCTTTCCCAAGTCTTGAGCGTGGCAACTGGCGGCGAATGGGGATCGTATCTCTGCGTCCGCGCTGCGAAGCGGTGGGGCTGCCAATGTCGGCTCTGCCGCTTCGTTAATTGGGCGCTTTCCGAAACACGCCATTGCGAGACAATTGTCCGGTGGTGGGACTCCCAAAACAAATAGGTGATTTATGAACCGCAAGGCGTTTTTTGACGCAGTGCGGCCGATGTTCGGCGGCGGGCTTTCGCAAAGCCAGGTCAATGGACTCAATCGGCTGCTCGATACATGGGAAAAATACTACGCGGCCACCGACTGCGTAGAGGAGTTGGCTTACAATCTGGCAACTTCATTCCATGAAACAGGCCGGACCATGCAGCCGATCACGGAGCGCGGCGGGCGTTCGTATTTCAACAAGTACGAGCCAGGAACGCGACTCGGCAAGATTCTTGGCAATACGCAAAAGGGCGACGGCTACCGCTATCGCGGCGAGGGCGACGTCCAGAATACAGGCCGCGCGAATGCCGCAAAGGCGACCAAGCGGCTCAACCAGGTTTTCGGGCTTGGCGTCGATCTGGTCGCAAATCCCGGAAAGCGCGGCGACCCGTTCATTTCGGCGCATTCGCTTTTTCTGGGCAACCGCGAAGGCTGGTGGACAGGCAAAAAGCTTGGCGACTACATCCGCCCTGGCAAGGCCGATTACAAGAACGCAAGGCGTGTCGTGAATGGCCTCGACAAGGCCGCACTGATTGCCGGTTACGCGATCAAGTTCGAGCGCGCGCTGCGCGGCGCGGATTACGGGCGACTTCCCGTAAAGGAAGAAACGCACGCAAAGGCGCCCAAAACTCCCGATCAGGAAGCCGCGAACTCTAAGGGCATCATGTCGGCAATCATCGACTTTTTTGTCAAGCTATTGAGGGGCGGAAAATGAAAAAGTACCGCAAGCTAATCGCGGCGATTATGGGCGTTTCGGCGCTTATGGCGCTGCGCTATTTTGATGTCCAGGTCCTCGGCCTGGATTCCGTCGTGCTCGATCTGATCGTCTCCTCATTAACCGCGTTCGGCGTCTATCAAGCAAAGAACGAGGTGGAATCATGACGGGCCTAGTCGCTTTTTCGTTACTCGTCGCGGCCGCCGGCTCTTGCATCGGCTTATTTTCATATCTCGCCGCGCTCCACACAACCGTCCCGGCTAGAGGAAGGCCGGCCGGAGTGGTTATCGGTGGCGTTATGGTCGCAGGCGGTCTTCTGTCCGCCTGCGGACTCTGGGCTGCTGGCGTCTGATGTGGACGGCAATTATACGCTGGATCACAGGCGATCTCGTCGGACAGCTTGCCGATGCCTACAAGACGGCGCGTGAGGGCGAAACAGAAGACAAGCGCATTGCCGCCACGGTTCAAATAAAATCGATCGAGGCCGCAATGGCTTCGCGCGCCGAGTCGGCATCTGTTATCAAAGAGGGGATGCAGCACAAAGCATTCTGGATCCCCTGGCTGATCGTTTCCGTTCCTGCTTCGATGTGGGCCGGGTGGGGCTACATGGATAGCCTGTTCAACGGCGCTCTTCCTGACGTCGCGGCACTCCCGCCGCAGCTCAAAGAATATGCCGACATCGTGTTCGCCAATATCTTCTACACCGGCGCTGGCATGGGTGCGGCGCAAACAATATCCGCCGCCCTTCGCGCACGCAAATGAATAGCGTGGCGGCCCGATTGTGAGGGTCGAGCCGCCACTACCAACCGAACCTGTCAGGAGGCTCAATTGGCCCCAAAGCGTAACGCATTCGGAAGCGACGCACCATCATGAATAATATAACAGTCGAGGGCGTAACCTTCGTCTTGCTCATACTGGGCTTCATCAGCGGCGTCTGGTGGCGGGTAGAGGGTAGGATCAAGGAGGAAACCAAAGAGGCGAGGGACGCGGCCGCGAAGGCGTCAGGTGATGCCATGGAGGCCGCCGCCAAGGCAGCTGTCCGCGCCGAGGTCAATAGTCAGATGATCGCCGAGCACCGTCTGCACGTCGCCGAAACCTATATGACCAAGCAAGGGTTGCGGGAGGTGCGGGATGAAATCATCACCGCCGTCGCCGGGATAAAGGCCGACTTCAAGCACCTTAACGAGCGCCTGGACAGGCTGCACGACGCGCCACCTAAACGAATTCGATCGACGTAAAAGCACGCCCCGCCCTAACCGGCGGGGCCTTTTTTTGTGCCTTGATTCCGGCGATACAATTAAAGCTTGACAAATTTGTTAAGTTAACGCTATGTTGCAAGAGTACCAAACACCACAAGGAGAGACGGGAATGAGACGCATTTTCATTGCAGCATTCGCCGCGATCGCGGCATTCACCATGCCGGCGCTTGCGGCGTCCGACATCCAGACGGAAATTCTCAGTCATACGGTACAGATCAACCACAGTTGCAGCGGTACCATCATCTGGTCCAACCGCGACAAGAAGACCGGCGACGTCGGCACTTACGTCCTGACTGCCAAGCACTGCGTTCGCGGCGAGAGCCAGAATGAATCAGTCGTAGACATTCCCGTCTACCAGAAAAACCGCGTGGTGAAACGCGACAGTTATATCGCCGAAGTCTACCACGTCTCTTCTAATCGCGATTTGGCTCTTTTGAAGCTTCTGGATACGCAGACATTTTTCCCTGTCACGGCCGCCGTAGCTGGCGACGATATCGATATCGAAATGGGCGACCCTGTTATCGCCGCAGGTTATCCCGCATCGATCGGGCTGACGTTCACGCGCGGCGACTTCATTGCTGTCGAGTACAACGAACTTCCGACATCTAGTGCAGATTTTTACAGGGCCACCGTCAACATCGCGGGGGGGAGCTCTGGCGGCGGTCTGTTCCGCAAGTCTGCTGATGGCGGAAAGTTCGAGCTTATCGGCGTCACCACAGCAATGCGAACAGACGCTGACTTCATGAGTCTCTACACAACTGCGCCTGACATTTACGCTTTTCTTGGTGTTGCGCTTCCTGAGTCTGTCGGGCGCTAACGGACAGCCGGGCGCGAATGCCCGCATATTCTTGGAGGGTAGCATGGAACTCTTTCTGACAATTTTGGCCTGGTATGCGTGCGGTCTGGTCGGGTCTGCGCTGGCCGTTGAGTTTTCGTTTCGGCGCAGGGGGTTCGATATAGATATCAGCCTGCTTGTTTGCGTGGCGCTGCTTGCCGCGCTCGGCCCCTTGAACATGCTTGTCGGGGCGTTTTTCACATTCACTTACTTCATTAGTGGCTTTGTCGATTTCGACCGCGTCATCTTAAAGGCGCGCAAATGACCAAGATAAAGCGAGCCATTGCGGAATCGGTAAGCGCATTATTGGATTTGCTGGCGCTTCTCGTGTTCTGCATCGCCATGGTGCTTTGGGCTGCATCTGCTTTTGTAGATACGTCTGTCACGCTAATTCAAGCCTTGGTCAATTCGATATTTTCTGTCGCTGTGCGAGTTCGCATGTGGGGCAATCGATGACCTTCGCTCTCGCCGCTTACGCTACACTGATCGCAGTCGCTTTTGGCTGGCTGGCGATCGCCGCAACAATCATCAATAAGCCGGAGTCTTCCAGATGAGAGATATAAAAGCACTGATGTTGGCTGCAGCCATCCTTATTCTCGCCGCTGCGGTGTTCGCCTAATGGCGCTATCCAGAGAGGAGCTTGAATCCCGCGTCGCCGCTTATCGCGAGCACGGCAGCGGGCGGAAAGCCGCAGAAGCACTCGGCATCGGCCGCAGCGCGTTCAACGACAGCATTGCTCGGGCTGCATCGCTTGGGCTCATGGGGACAAATCCTGTCTTGCCCGGCTTCCGGCTGACCAAAACGACAGCCGTTACGAATGCAGACGGCGACGTCGTGCGCGAGTTCATTCAGCAGCGACCCGATATCGGCAGGCAGTTCGAGGCGCCGGAGGGCCATTCCGTCAAGGGCGTTTCGGCGCTCGTCGACGCAAGTGGCAGAACGATTCAGCAATGGGTCAAGACGCGTGCGGACGCGGAAGACCAGATTGCGAAAATGCGCGCCGCGCTGGACGGCCTCAAGGACGAATTGCCGCGCGCATCTCTTGTGCCTGCTCCGGCTTACACGGAAAGCGAGCTTCTAAACCAGTACACGATCACCGACCATCACCTCGGCGCGCTGGCGTGGGGCGAAGAAACGAGAGCGGGCGACTACGACCTCAAGATCGGCGAGCGGCTTATCCTTGATTGGTTCGCGCAAGCCATCCGGCAGTCACCGGACGCAGAGCGCGCCGTGTTCGCGCAGTTGGGCGATTTCCTTCATTACGACTCGTTCAAGAGCGTCACGCCGGAACACGGGCACCTGCTCGACAGCGACAGCCGGTATCCCAAGATGGTGCGGGCGGCCATTCGCATCGTGCGGGCGGTTATCGAAATGCTCCTCGAGAAGCATATGCGCGTTGACGTGATTATGTGCGACGCCAACCACGACCCGGCCGGCGAGGTCTGGCTGCGCGAAATGCTTGCGGCCTTCTATGATGACGAGCCGCGCGTCACTGTCGACACCAACCCCGGAACGTATTCCGTCATCGAGCACGGCGACGTTTCGCTCTTTTACCACCACGGCCATCGACGCGGCATGGCCAAGGTGGATTCGATCCTGGTAGCAAAATACCGAACAATCTACGGCCGCACGCGCATGAGCTATGCACACACTGGCCATAAGCATTCCGACGAGTTGCGCACCACCGACCTGATGAAGGTCGAGCAGCACGAAACCCTGGCCGCCCCCGATGCCTACGGATCCAATTGGGTTTCGGGGCGATCGGCGAAGGTCATCACCTATCACAAGAAATACGGCGAAGACGGACGTGTCGTTCTGTCCGCTGCGCGTGTTCTCGGGCGGGCGGCGAATGACAATGAAGCCGCGAGGGTGGCTGCATGATCTGGAGCATTAAAAACCGATGGAAGCGCGCGGCTGTCGCGTGGCTTTTGCTGCCTGTGTTCGCGCTTCTGTACCTCGTGCTGATTGCGCAGCTTTCCGCTGGCGCAATGCTGGCTGTCGCCGCTGACATCAAGGAAAGCGACGGCGAATCTTTCAAGGAATACCTCCGGGCGCTTACCGCGCGCCTGGAATAACCACCACACCACAAACAGGAGAGACTGGCAATGGAATACGTTATCGCGGAAAGCGTGCCGAAGCCCGCGCGGGGGTATATAACACCCAGCAAAAAGTACGAGCTGTCAAATGCAGACGATATTGGCGGCGAAATCACTGACGATGAAGGCGACAAGCTTGTCATTTTATTCCAATCCTGCCCGCACCTCAACGGCGGCAACTGGATTCGCGTCACCGAGTGCGATGAACCCGCCCTAATCGCCGGCATGGGCGCGCACGGCTTGCCGCCCTCCGGGTTTTTGGCTGGCCTTACCGCAGAACAACAGTCTGCGGCGCTTGCCTATGACGGGCCGGAATGCGACGCCGCCCTCGCCACCGAAACTTTCGGCGATCTCGACGACTACATCCGCAAGGGCGACTTCATTCAGACATACACCGGCCTGAAAGCGTGGCCGATGGATCTGCGCCCCGAAGAAGTCTGCATCGAGGACATCGCGCACAGCCTGGCAATGCAGTGCCGATACGCCGGGCACTGTCAGAAATTTTATTGCCCAACACCAGAACAGAGAATCCTAACTGAAGACTTGAGGTGGGTTCCGGCCGGAGATTTGCGGGAAGGTGACGGCCTGCTTGCTTTTGACGAGGAGCCAGTCCGAATAGGAGCCTTTGGCAAAAATAGACGCAGAATGAAGCACGCCGTCGTAAAGACAGCGATGCCGGTGAAGAGACGCGTTATCCGACTGGTTATGAGCGACGGTTCTGAAGTTTGCTCATCCTTTGAGCACCCGTGGCTTGTTGCAACAAAGTCATCTGGTAATCAAAAATGGGTCACCGCTGGGCGCATATCAGAAGACATCAAGTTGGGGAGGAAGAGATATATTCATAAATTCTTTTCCCCATGGGAGGAAAGGACCAGCAAAGAATCCGGTTGGTTGGCTGGGGTGTACGATGGGGAGGGGCATCTCTCTATTGTCAATCGCAGAGGGACGCAGCTAGGTGTGGCGCAGAAGCCCGGAGTAGTTCTTTCAAAGATCGAAGAATTATTGAAAGAGTACGAATACAGCAATTACAGGTACACACAGACAGGCGCCAAGGGGTCTGGTGTAATAACGCTGCAAACTCAGGGAGGGTTTAGGCAGATAGCAGCCATGCTCGGCAGTATAAGGCCCTTGCGACTTCTTGGTAAGTTTACCGACGGACTGGTGTCGGGTGAGTTCGATAAACAGATGCAGAGCGACGGCAACCCTCTAGAGATTGTCTCTGCACGCGATGAGGGAGTGCAGTGGGTTGCCGGCATAGAAACCAGTTCCAAGACATATTTTTGCGAAGGGTTTGGGGCGCATAACAGTGTGGCGGAGCATTCCGTCCTGATGGCGCGCTATCTCGCGGCGCGGGGAGGCAACGGGCCGGCGCTCGCAGCACTCATGCACGACGCGGCGGAAGCTTACCTTGTCGATATCCCGCGGCCCGTCAAGCACAGCCTGCCGCAGTATCGCGAACTCGAAGACCGCGTGCTTGCCGTCATCAATGCCAAATACGGCATCGGCCATTACACGTCGGTCAAGGACGCGGACAACCGCATCATTGCCGATGAGATCGCCCAAAACATGACCCCGATGGACTGGCACGGCGGGCACTACGAGCCGCTTGGCGTGACGCTTCGGTTCTGGACGCCGGAAGAAGCCGAGCGAGAGTTCCTTATCGCGTTTCGTGAATTTGGGGGTGTGGCGTGACCCAAACCAAAGCCAAGACAATGAAGCAGGCGCTGGAATGGATCGTAGACCACGAGCACCATGAAGGCTGGTGGGGCTTCGGTCACGGCACGGAACGCTGCCTGACGCTTGCCGGCAACG
Organism: Pseudohoeflea suaedae; assembly: GCF_004354915.1. Taxonomy (GTDB): domain Bacteria; phylum Pseudomonadota; class Alphaproteobacteria; order Rhizobiales; family Rhizobiaceae; genus Pseudohoeflea; species Pseudohoeflea suaedae. The sequence goes on from NZ_SMSI01000002.1 coordinate 87,700, forward strand.
AGCATTCGCTCGTTATTCCGGAATCGGTTCACGAGCCCGGACTATTCGAGCCGTGCTGGCCGCTAGGCGGGCGCATGTATCGCCCGTCCGCGGCGGGGTTGGAGGTTATGGCGTCATGACCCACTTCCAAGTCAATCAGGAAGTCGTCTGCATCGACGACAGCCAGCCGCCGCTATCGCAGCCGCTGCGCGTGAAGAAGGGCGAGATTTATGTCGTGCGATGGATCGGCCCGTTTTACCACTACATGCTCGGCGAATATATCGGCGTTCGCTTGAAGGGCATTGACCAAGGTATCTGCCCGGATTGGGGCTATGAAGACGTCCCGTTTCAGGCGAAGCGCTTCAGGCCGCTTGTCGAGGACCGTATCGGCATGCTGCGCGCGTTGCTTGTGCCAAACCAGCCGGTAACGCCGACGATCGACGAACCGCGCCGCAAGGCGCCCGTGCGGGAAGAGGAGAGGGTTTGATGGAATTCGGAGACAGGACGGTCGCGGCGGCAATCGATGTTGCTGACAAACGGTACGAATCCGGCAGTCGATATTACCGATGGAACGAAATCGGCGCGGCCGCAGGTAAAATCCTTAAGGCACTTGAGGCAGAATTGGAGAAGCCAAATGAAGCCCGCAATAAAGCACATTGAACAATGGCAACCACACCCAACACCGCTTACCGCCGCCAACGACAACCGCAAGGCACCGCTGATCGGCATCACCGGCAAGCGCAACGTCGGCAAGTCAACCGCCGCCAGGATGCTTAATCGCGAGTGGGGCTTCAAGGTTGTGCACGCTTTTGACGGCGGTAAGTCGGCTGCCAATCAGCTTTTCTGGTATATGACAGGAGACATCGACAAAGCAAACGCCATGGTCTACGGCGACTTGAAGGATAAGCCGTGCCCCGAATTACCGGGCGGGGTTGCGCCGCGGTATTTCCTCGAGAAGTTCGGCAAGTTCATGGGCGTCGATATGGGTGTCGAGTGGACGCTCGGCATGGAGATCTCGAGAGCTCGTCGCAACGATCGAGGCAAGCCGATCGTCGTTGAGTCGCTGGTCTACGAGTCCGACTGGTTCAAGCGTGCTGGCGGCGTCGTCATTCGGCTCGAGCGTCCCTACTTCTATGGGCCAGCCGGCGTCGAAAGCGACAGCGTGCAGGCACTCGTAGAGGCTGATTACACGATTTGCGCCGCGACGGTTGACGAGATGCTGGCGAAAGTCCGGCGCGCCGTTTTGGAGATTTGCGGGGCTTGACAAATTTGTTAAGTTAACGCTATGGTGTTCTGGCAATGAATTGAACGGATCTATTGAACAAGCCGTTCTGGCGTAGGAGGCAGTCATGTAGATCGCAGCGCGACGCGCGCATCCAAATTACTGAAGTCCCAAAACAAGGCCGCGTCACCTCCAGGGCGCGGCCACTTTTTTTAGGAGAGACGAAGATGATTGCGCTTGGCGCCCTGAAGGAGACTGACGGACTCGTTATGCGAGCCGCCGACTTCGCCAGAACGATGCATGAAGGGCAGGTTCGTAAATACACTGGCGAGCCCTATTTCAACCACGTCGAGCGCGTCGCTGAAAGGCTGACGCAGATTAACGCACAGATCGAGGCGATTGCGGCCGGCTATCTTCACGATGTCATGGAAGATTGCGGCGTATCCATGGACGCGCTCTGTAAGGACTTCGGCGGGCCTGTTGCGCGCCTAGTCTGGTGGGTAACCAATCAGGCACCCAAGTCATTCGGAAACCGGGCCGAGCGCAAGGCGTTCGAATGCGAGCGGCTTGCTGGCGCACCGCGGGGGGCGCAGAACATCAAGCTTGCCGACATCATCGACAACACGCGCGACCTAAAAAGCCACGACCCTGAGTTTTGGAAGGTGTATCGAGGCGAGAAGGTCGCGGCCGTATCGGCAATGACAAAGGGCGACTACATTCTACGCGACCGCGCGCTCATGATATTGGAGTGGTCCGAATGATCATGGCCGGAGAGCTGCCGAAATTTTGGGAGAAGAAGTGATGGATGTGAACAACCTTTACCCTTACGCGATCAGGCTTAGGCTCGAGACTCTTTTCATGTCTCTGTCAAAGATCGACTACAAGAGCGCGAAAATAAAAATAGACCGCAGTACGTTCTACGCATTGCGACAAGATCCATATTCAATGCGACACCTTGACTTGTGCGGAGGCCAAATGAAGTGGTACGGCGTGCCGATTGAGATTTGCGCCATGCCTATGCCAGAGCCGATGTGGGGCGATGATTGTGGGGCGGAATATGCTGACTGCGTTTTGCCAAAGGAGCCATTCTGTCTCTACATTGAATACGAGAAGCGGAACGGCCGACGCGGCTATATCGACGACCCGCAGACCGATAAGGCGTATTTGTGATGACCGGCGAAAACCTCTACGTCGATTTAAGGACTGCTCCGTCAGATTGGGCCGCGCAGGTGCGCGAGATGGGAATCGTAACGCGGAGATGCGAACCGAAGTCGATCGCCGACCAGGTCAAGCTGCACGGGTGCGCGAACGTGCGGATGATCTTGCCGGCGTGGATACGGCGCGCCACGCAACCCGTGTGCAGCACCGGCAAACTTGATGCACACGACAAGGGAGAGTGATGGGATGGAAAACACTAAAGCGAAAAGCCAGACTTTACGCCGCTCGTTGCTAGTTGTCATATTGGGACCGCTATGGCTGGTCGCGCTGATTGTCGGCCTGCTTTTGGCGGCACCATTAATAGCGGCGATAAACTTTCTTCTTGGCGGGCAAGGAGGCTTTGTCGGCACTATGTTCGCTCTGCAGATAGACGTGGCGCTCGAATTGATTTTGTTCGCTCAAGAGGCATGGCGCGGCCACGAAGATTAGACCCGTTTTCGGCCTAACTTTTTCAGTTTGCGTTTCTAGTGTAACCGATTGATTTCTAATAACGCAAAAAGCCAAAAAGCGGTAAACCGGATTTTGGCTAAGTGCTTGAAAATATGGGCCTTTTTAGACTTCTACTAGCTGACTCTTAATCAGCGGGTCCACGGTTCGAGCCCGTGCTCACCCACCATTTTCCAATCACTTAGCAGGTTCGTGACGGGGCGCTTTTTACAGGCAGCCCCGTTTTTTACACTTCACTCGCCTATTGTTCCCTTTCGGATCGCGTCCTGCACGTCCTGGCCGGCAAGATAGAAGCGGCGGATTATGGTGTCGCATTCGGCTTCCGAATGGCCGGAGATCTCGGCGATGCGGGCGATCTCCACGCCGAAGCTGCGGGCATAGGTAATGCCGGTTCCGCGCAGGTCGTGAAACGTGAGGCGGCGGAAACGCGCCTCACGCCCCATATGGGGCGCAGCCGATGATTGACAGACCGGGGCGGTCGTCGTTTCATCGGGCGGGGAGGGCTGCATGTTTGAAATCTTCATTGATGGACCCGCCCGGCTGGTTGCGGCGCTGATCTATTTCGGGTGGATGATTATCACTGTGATCGCAGGCGTTGCGGCCGGCATGTGGGTTGCCGGCCGGCTTCGCGATCGGATGACGCGTATCCTAGCAAATGCGCTCGGCGTTCTGGTGTTCTTCTATGCCAGCCTGGTGCTCTATCGTGCGCAGCACTGGCTGGCCTTCGAGCTGCTGCAGGGGCAGCAGTAATCAATCGGCTCCCCCATGTCAGCTTTCCAGCTTGGCGATCGCCGAGCGTGCCAACTCGGGGTGCTTGCCGAAATAGTGTTTCAGGATCTCGTCGATCGACTTGAGCGAATGGCCGGTTTCGGCTTGCCCCGTTTTTCATATGCTCGTTCCTCAACTCCCGCAGTGGAACCAACGCGCTTCCGGCCTGTTCTATCACGACGTGTGATTGAGGCCTGCCTGGATGCCTGACGACATCGACCTGCGCTATTCGAGCGACTGCGAACCGGGGATCAGCCGGCGGCGCAGGGGGCGCGGATTCTCCTATCATCTTCCAGACGGAAAGATACTGCGCGACAAGGCGGAGCGGGAACGCATCAACGCGCTCGCGGTGCCTCCCGCCTATCGCGACGTCTGGATATGCGGTGATCGCATCGGCCACCTTCAGGCGACCGGGCTCGATGACAGGGGGCGCAAGCAGTACCGCTACCACGAAGCCTGGGCCGAGCAGCGCAGCAGGCTGAAATTCGGGCAGTTGCGGCAGTTCGGCGAGGCGCTCCCGCGCATCAGGCGCAAGATGCGGTCCGATCTCAAGAAGGGGCTGCCGAACGAGGAAGCCATACTCGCAGCCATGGTGATGCTGGTCGACCGCGTTCATCTGCGGGTCGGAAACCGCGTCTATGCGAAGGAGAACAAGACGTTCGGCGTCACCAGCCTGTTGAAGCGGCATGTGCGGACGGAAGGTGGCGACACGGTGAACCTGCGCTTCAAGGCGAAGGGGGGCGAGGTGCAGGATTACGAACTCGAAAGCACGGCCCTTCACGACATTCTGGAGGAGATCTCCGACCTGCCGGGCCGCGACCTGTTCTCCTGGCATGACGAGGATGGCAGCCTGAGGCGGCTCTCGTCGCAGCGGCTGAACGCCTACCTCGCCGAGATCGGCGGCGTGGGCGTCACCGCCAAGACATTCCGCACCTGGGCCGGAAGTGTGGCAGGTTTTGCCGAAGCGCTGAGCGCACTCAGGCGCGAGGAACCGGTGCGCGTGAAAGCGATCTGCGAGGCAGCGGCCGAAAAACTCCACAATACGCCTGCGGTATGCCGTACCAGCTATGTCCATCCGGACGTGCTCGAAATCGCGGCTGACGAGGCCCGCGCGGAGATTGCGCTGAGGGCCTTCGAAACCCGGAGGAACACGCGAGGGCTCAACCGGGCCGAGGAGCGGTTCCTGCAATATCTGGAGTTTTGCGAGGGGTAGGGGAGAGTTGATAATGCTTCCAATTGCAATTTAGGTAAAGGTGAAATTTTGAAGGTTGACGTCTCTTATTTTTAGGTGCGCCAGTTTTGGGTATCCATAAGTGAATACCTTCATTCGTGCCGACGTCCCGGCGGGCTCACGATATTGCTGATGGTGCTAAATTTCCACCGCCGATGCGGTTTTGTCTGGAGGCAGTAATGGTAGATTTCTTTACTGTAATAAAAAAAGGCAGTTGATGCTCTTGTTGTTAATAGTGCTGAGAATAGATCTCGGGTTTACCAAAAAGCTCGTGCCTCAATAACTCGTCAGATTCGGGCAGTAGATCCTCCCGTTTCTAGGGAAGTATATGACAGGCAAATGGCTAAGATTGGCGTCGCAATTGATAAGGTTGAGCATCAGTATTTGTCTGAAGCGGATTTATTTATTGAGTCAATTGGTGATATTTCTCAAGATCTAAGTAAATATATTGATAGCGATCATGTCGAGAATGAGAAGCTGAAACAGGAGGTTAGCCGACTTGAGGAAATTATATCCGTTGACTTGCCTGGGCCGAATTTTGAAATTTCCAAAAATGGTAAGCTAAAGCTATCAAGAAGCGGCAATCCCTCGAGTGAAGAGATTCAACGGTTTTCTTCAATACGGTCCGTTTTAATAGAAGCGGTAGAAGATCTAATAGATCTAAGCGTAGGTTCTAATTCGCATTCGAATATTGCGAAATTAGCTTCGAGCTATCGGCGCGCGCTTGGTGATACTGCAGAGGATTTGTCCATTGATTTGACCTATGCATACGGTGTCCGCCTCACAAATTCTCAAGCTGAAATTGCCAAACGAATCGAGAGCGGAGATTACCAGCAAGGCTCTCAGGAAGTTGAAGAAGCGATTCGATCAGTATCGGAGCTCCATCGAACTATAATCATGGATACTTTGCGCGGTCGGGAGCTAGCCAGTCATGTTCCAGATTACGATTCCCCGACAGACACCGATGCTAAGCGGGAAGCGTTGACTGAAATCGCCGAGACCGTTGAGAGCGACGGTCTTCTTCTTGAAAGAAAAGATGCGCGTGCGGTAGTCGAAATTATTGAGGAGTTTGAAAAGGGTCCAAATCCAGCGCGTTCCAATCAAGTGGCGCTGCTGACAATATCAAATATGCTTGGGCGTTTCGCCAAGCCGGTCTTGTGGACGGCAGGGGTCGCCGCTACCGGCGTAGTGGGAAATGCGGCATGGACTGGTGTCGTGAATGGCTATCAGGTTTCGACTCTCTTTTTACAGAATGCAGAGGCTTTTTTCCTAATAAACGCGCCTACCTTGATCAAGCTCGCAATGCTGATCGGGGGCGATATCGGATGGTTGCCTTCTTTCATAGATTGGCTCAAAAAAAATAAGGATGAACGAATTTAGCGTTTAGCAAAGAGCGTGCATTTCTCCTGCCATTCTTTGGCATCAGTGGAGTCTATACCCCGGCGCATCAAAACCGAAAGGAAGCGCCCATGGCCATACTCTATCACTCCCCGAATTCCCGTTCCGATGCGGTTGCCGCGCTCGTGCGTCTGCTCAAGGCCGATATCGAGATCCGGGAGGTCGAAATCCGCCGTACAGACGGGACAGGCAGGCCGGATCCGGTCAATCCGCATCCCGAGAAGAAGGTGCCATACCTCGTCGACGGCGACGAGGCGTTGCGGGAGCGCGGCGCGATCATCACCTATCTCACAGACAAATATCCCGATGCCGAGCTCGGGCCCTTGCCGGGTGAGCCGGGGCGTGGTGCCTATCTGTCCTGGCTGTACTACTATCAGGGGGTGATGGAACCGGTGATCATCATGCACATGGCAGGTATCGAGCACCCCTACATGACGAGCGGTTTGCGCGATTTCGGCACGATGATGAACACGCTGACGGACGCGCTCAAGGACCGACCCTTTCTGATGGGAGAGCGTTTTTCCGCCGCTGACATCCTGTGCAGCTCGCCATTCTTCTGGCTTTCGTCGCTGGTGCCCGAGGATGGACCGGTGCCGGGCTGGGGCGCGCGCTGTGCCGAACGGATGAAGCCCTGAGGGTTTTGCTGCGGCCGCGCCGGTTTTCCGGCGCGGCCTCAAGGCGCGTGCGATCACGCCGGTCTGGCCTGCGATACACCATGTCACCGGCCGGATTGGCCTCGGCGCTGTACATTCCGCGCTTTCGGGACTAGAAGCGGCGCACGATACGACGCCGCCGCGCGACAACGCGCTGAGCCGGCCAATTCCGAAAGACAATCGATGACACTTCCTCAAGGCGTGGCAACGCCGCTCGCAAGCGCGCTCGACAAACGCGGCTACGAAACCCTGACACCCGTACAAGAAGCGGTGATCGCCGACGAACTCGCCGGTCGCGACGCGCTGGTTTCGGCCCGGACAGGTTCCGGCAAGACGGTGGCCTTCGGGCTGGCGATCGCAGCCGATATCCTCGGCGGCGAAGACCGCTTCGGCCGCCCCGAGGCGCCGCTGGCGCTGGCAATCGCGCCGACGCGCGAACTCGCCATGCAGGTGGCCCGCGAACTCGAATGGCTCTACGGCGAAGCGGGCGCAGTCATTGCGACCTGTGTCGGCGGCATGGACGTGCGCAACGAGCGGCGCGCGCTCGAGCGCGGCAGCCACATCGTGGTCGGCACGCCCGGCCGTCTGCGCGATCACATCAGCCGCGACAATCTCGACCTGACCAATCTGCGCGCCGTCGTTCTCGACGAAGCCGACGAGATGCTCGATCTGGGTTTCCGCGAGGATCTCGAATTCATCCTCGAAGCCTCGCCCGACGAGCGCCGCACGCTGATGTTCTCCGCCACGGTGCCGAAGGGCATTGCAGGGCTTGCCAAGAACTATCAGCGCAATGCGCTGCGCATCACCACGGCGTCTGAGGAAAAGCAGCACAGCGACATCGAATACCGCGCATTGATCTGCGCCAATCCCGACCGCGAGAATGCCATTCTCAACACGCTGCGCTACTACGATGCGGAAACCGCGATCGTGTTCTGCTCCACGCGTGCGGCGGTCGCGCATCTGACGGCGCGTTTTTCCAATCGTGGTTTTCCGGCGGTTTCGCTGTCGGGCGAACTGACCCAGAACGAGCGCAGCCATGCGCTGCAGGCCATGCGCGACGGACGCGCGCGCGTCTGCATCGCCACCGACGTCGCAGCCCGCGGCATCGACCTGCCGAGCCTCGAACTCGTGGTCCATGCGGATCTTCCGACAAACGCCGAAACGCTCAAGCACCGCAGCGGCCGCACCGGCCGTGCCGGCCGGAAAGGGGTCTCCGCGCTGATCGTGCCGATGGGCGCGCGGCGCAAGGCCGAACGGCTTCTCAGGGATGCCGGCATCAAGGCCGAATGGGCCAATCCGCCATCCGCCGAATCGATCCTCCAGCGCGACGACGAGAGGCTGCTCGAGGATGCCCAACTGAGCGCATCGGTGGAAGAGAACGAGACCGGCATGGTCGCGGCCCTTCTCGAAAAGCACGGTGCCGAGCAGATCGCAGCAGCCTATATCCGGCAGTTCCGCGCCACCCGTTTCGCCCCGGAGGACATCCAGGACGTTCCGCTCACGCCGCAGAAGGGACCGCGTGAACCGCGCGAACCCCGCGAAAGCACTTTCGAGAGCAAGCCGCCTCGGGCGCGCGAGGACTTCGAGGAGAGCGTGTGGTTCTCGCTGTCGGTCGGCCGCAAGCAGAATGCCGAGCCGCGCTGGCTGATCCCGATGCTCTGCCGCCACGGCAACATCTCCAAGCGCGATATCGGCGCGATCCGCATGCAGCCGACGGAGACCTTTGTCGAGATCCATGCGAGCTCCGCAGACGGTTTCATGGCCGCGCTCGGTCCCCAGATGACGATCGAGGGCAGCCTCAGGGTCAACAGGATCGACGGCACGCCGGAGCTTTCGGCCCCGGCCAAGCGTGGCGGCCATGAAGGGCGCGACAACCGTGACAATTCCGGCAAGAAGCCGGAGTGGAAGAAGAAGCCCTTCAACAAGGACCGCGACGGTGGCGGTTTCAAGGGCAAGCCGGATGGCGGACCCGGCGGCAAATCCGGCAAGAAATTCGGCGGCAAGCCAGACGGCAAGTTCGCGGGCAAGCCGGGCGGTAAGCCCGGCGGCAAGCCCGACTGGAAGAAGAAGCCGAAGAAGTTCGACTGAGGTGAATAAGAAAAAGGGGCGCAGCGATGCGCCCCTTTTTCGTGGAGATACTCCTCCTCCCCGATCCATGTCCGGATGGCGGCTGGTCAGCCAGGCCGCCGGTCGGGCAGAAAACCGGGGAGGAGGGCCCGGGAGGACCCCGGTTGTCGTCTCATCCTACTCCGCCGGAGCCGCATCGACCAGAGGGGCCTGCGTCGTGTGCCTGACCAGAAGGGCGGCCCCGATGAGCAGGAGCGGGTAGATCAGCCCGTCTCCGGCATAGAGCGCCAGACCGGCGACGATCAGCAGCGAGAGAAGTCCGAATGCCTTCTCGATCATCGTGCGGCCAAGCTTGACGAGCGCCAGCGCGGACATCCCGTAGATGAGGAAGAAGTTCTGCCCCGCGCTCGCAATCAGCGACCCGATGTCGACGAAGCCGATCTTGTCGGCGACCAGAACGGCCAGGAACACCAGGCAATTGACGATGATGGCCGCGGCCGGAACGCCGTTGCGCGTGTTGGCCAGGGCTGTCGGCAGCGCACCCTCGCGGGCCACCGACATGACCATGCGCGACACCGCCCAGAAGGCCGCGAAGAGATTGGCGGCTATCAGCAGGAGAACGCCAATCGCAATTGCCAGACCTGCGCTTTCGCCGAGCGCCGGCGTGAGGATCTCGACGAAGGGGGCGGCGGTGAAGGCCGACGGGCCGGCCGCGATCACCGTCGTCGCGCAGAGCATGTAGAACCCGACCGCAATGACGAAGGAGACTGCGACCGCGATGGGTACGTTGCGCGCGGGGTTGGCAAATTCCCCGGTGGTCGAGAGAGCCACTTCCCAGCCGGTAAAGGCGAAGAAGACCAGCATGAAGGGGGCAAAGACCAGCGCCGGGCTGAATTCCGCCGCCATCCAGGCCGTGCCGAGCGTCCGGGTGACCGGGTCCCCTTGCGTGACGGTGACAAAGGAAAGCGCCACCAGCACAAAGAGGAAGATCATCACGGCTCCGGCGGCCAGGGAACCGATCCGGGCTGCAAGCCGGGGCACGGTGAGATTGGCCGCACTTGCCAGCACCACGAGAACCGCAGCGGTCAGGCCCGCGGGTGTTCCCGTTGCCGCCTCGAAGTAGTTGCCGCCCGTCAGCGCGATCGAGGGCAGCCCGAGGAATACCGCGCCGAGAAACAGGAACGAGGTGACGAGCGAAGCCGTTCGGCCGAAAGCGCAGCCGGCGATGTGTGCCACCCCGCCAGCCTCCGGAAAGCGGCTCGCGAGGATAGCGAAGACCGCCAGCAGCGGAATATTCGCAGCCGCGCAGACGAGCCAGGTCCACATCGCCGATGGTCCCGCGGCGGCGGCCGCAAGTCCGGGAAGGGTGAGAATACCCACGCCGAGCACCGTGTTGAGCATCATCGCCGTTCCGGAAACCGGACCCAGCGATTTTTCAAGCGTCGACATCTCTTGCCCCCTCGATTGCGCGCGGCTCCATGGCGATCAGATAGACGCAGCCCTCATCGAGAGCGATCGAGCCATGGCGTTTGAAGGCGGGAAGGTGAATGATCTCGCCCGAGGTGCAGACGCGCTCCCCGCCCTCGAAATAGAAGCGGACCGATCCCTCCAGTATGACCAGCGTCTCATCGGTCGGATGGGTATGCCATGCGTGTTCCTTGCCGGGCTGGTCGTGCTGGACCTCCACGCAACCCTGTCTGGGCAGAAGCTGCGAGATGATGCCTGCCGCATCCTTCAGGGGCGTGGCGGGCAGGGCCGAGAAGCGGATGTCTTCGGTCGTCTTGTGAGACATGTGTGCGGTCATCGGATCAATCCTTGAGCTTGTGGAACGGGCAGGTGAGAGGGGTATTGGTATCGTCGAGGAAATATTGCTCGGCCTCGCGAATGCCGTCGTCGCCATATTTGCCGAGGACAGGCGAGGGCGTGACGAAGTCGTAGTCGGCAAGGCGCGTACGCACTGCCGAGAAGCTTTTCGATGCAGCCTTCTCCGTGCCGAGGATCCGGTCGAAAACCCAGCGCGGCTGGAAGGTCAGCATGAATGTCGACGAGCGCCTGCTCTGCCGGAGCACGTGTGCCGGTGTGGTGCAGACCACGAAGATGGGTTCGCCGCCGTAGCAGAATTCCCACATCGGGGCGTCGGTCGCCTCGGGGATCGCCGAAGGCCATGGCGCCTTGTCGATTTCGGCCACGCCCTTGAGCAATGACCAGAATCGTTCGAAATAGTCTTTCATGTTAGAAATGTCCGAGGGCGCTTCGAACAGGGCCAGAGACGTGTTGGCGCCGAAGTCCCGCGAATGGGGAAGGTAGGCATCGAGGGCTGCCGCAATGGCTTCAGCCGTCAGCGTCTCGGCAAAACCGTAGCGGATCTGACCGGCCTTGTGGCCGGCGACACCGTAGACGCAGGGAAAGGGTCTGACATCGGACCGGAGTGCGGAATCGAGTTCGGAAAATACCTTGCGTTGCCAAGTATCCTTCGCAAAACGACTTTCGACTTCTTCGTTGGTGAAAATGTCGCCGCGGCCAAGTGAAGTCATGAGCATAGAGAAACTCCCGGTTTTTGCCTGGCGAATCTAAATGGTGGCGTATTTGAGGAACAGGTTTCGGATTGAGTAGAATATGGCATATTGCAACCTTAGGGCTGCAAATGGTTAAGCGTTGACCGGAAATGGGACAGGCATGGCTGACAGGAAACTGAGCGAGAAGGACATCAAGCTTCTCAACCTCCTCAAGGAGGATGGGAGAATGACGTGGACGCAACTTGCGGTAGAAATGGGTGTCTCGCGCGTCGCGGTCCAGAACCGTGTCGAAGCGCTCAAGAAGAAAGGTATTATCGACGGCTTCACCGTCGTGACCCGCGGGACGGTCGAGGATGATCCTCACCTGACCATCTTCCTGCGCATCCGCTTTGCAAAGGGCATGGATTGCACGCGGCTGATGGCCAATATCGGCACGCAGCGCAATGTGGTGGCAGCGTGGTCGGTGACCGGAAGCTGGGACTGCATTCTGGAAACGCGAGCGGCGAACCTCGAGGAGACCGCCGATTTCCGCGAACTGATCATCACGTTCGGCGGGATCGACGAAATCGAGACCGAATGCGTGCTCAAGGTCCTGAAAACCAACGGAATATGATGCGTCCGGTCGACGCGTTGCCGGGACATGCCGGACAATCCGCTTGACGCCGGACGATGGGGCGGCGAAGACTGACGGGGAGCGCCAATACGTGGCTCGATCCTCATTCAGTGCATCTATTCGGAGATTTCGATGATCATCGAACACCCCTATCTTATTTTTCTCGGTGACGTCCCGGACGCGCTTGCCGCAAAGACCGGACTCGGAATCGTCGACTGGCGCCCCGAATGGTGCCTCGGTCAGTTCCGGCTGGACGGCTGTCAGGCCGATGCCAACATTCCCGAACTGTCGATTGCCGAAGCCAAGGAAAAGGGCGTGAAGACGATGGTCGTGGGCGCGGTAAATGCCGGCGGTGTGCTTCCCGATCATTGGGTCAAACCGATCGTCGAGGCGCTGGATGCGGGACTGAACGTTGCGACCGGCCTGCATTCCCGTCTTTCGTCCATTCCGGAGATCAAGGCTGCCGCCGAAAAGAGCGGCGCCAAGCTACATGACGTGCGCTTCTCCGACGAGCGTTTCGCGACAGGCAAGGGCGACAAGCGCCCCGGCAAGCGCTTGCTCGCTGTCGGCACCGACTGTTCGGTCGGCAAGAAATACACCGCACTTGCGCTCGAGCGCGAGATGCGTGAGCGCGGCATGGATGCGGATTTCCGCGCGACAGGCCAGACCGGCGTGTTCATTTCCGGTCGTGGCGTGGCCATCGATGCCGTCGTTGCCGACTTCATCTCCGGTGCGGTCGAGTGGATATCGCCGGCTGCCGACCCCAATCACTGGGATCTGATCGAAGGCCAGGGTTCGCTGTTCCACCCGAGCTTCGCGGGCGTCTCGCTCGGCCTGCTGCACGGCGCGCAGCCCGATGCATTCGTGGTCTGCCACGAGCCGACGCGCACCACCATGCGCGGCGTGAAGCATCCGCTGCCGTCGATCCAGGAGGTGATCGACATGACGATCGCACTTGGCTCGCGCACCAACCCGGGGATCAAGTGCACCGGTATTGCGGTCAATACCGCCAAGCTCGGTGAAGACGAAGCAAGGTCGATGCTCGCCGATCTCGCCCGGGAATATGGTGTTCCGGCGACCGACCCGATCCGCTTCGGTGTGACGGAACTGGTGGACGCGCTCGCCGACATCTGATCCCGGCAGACATTCCGACACGTGAAAAAGCCCGGTGCGCGCCAACGCACCGGGCTTTTTCGTTCAGTTACCGCATCGATCAGAAGCGGTAGGTGATGCCGGTGCCGATCAGCCATGGATCAAGCTTGGCCTTGCCGGTCAAGGTTCCGCCGTTTGCCGACCAGTCTGGCCGCAGGAAGATCTTCTTGACGTCGAAGTTCACGCCCCAGTGCTCGTCGAGCATGTAGTCGAAACCGACCTGAAGAGCCGCACCGAAGGTGTCTTCGATGTCGATGTCGGTGAGTGCGCCAGTCGCCTCCTGATCGAAGAACATGGTGTAGTTCACGCCGGCGCCGACATAGGGCTCGAAGGCGCCGAAGCCGGTGAAGTGGTACTGCAGGGTCAGGGTGGGCGGCAGGATCCAGGTCTTGCCGACCTGACCATTCGCAGCCCCGGCATTCTCGGCATAAATCTTGGAGGAGGTGGTGCCGAGGATGAGTTCAGCCGCCAGATTGTCGGTGAAGAAATAGGTGATATCGAGTTCCGGTGTCACCGAGTTGGAATAGGCGAGGTTGGAGCCGGCAATCTGGTCGATGTTTCCGTCGTCCTCGGGAACCACGCCGAGCGCGCGCACACGGACCTGCCAGGGGCTTTTGTCCGCATGAATGCGGTCGTTGATGTCTGCGGCCGAAGCGGTCGTCTGGAGTGCGGCGACGCCGAAGGCGATTGCTGAAGCGCCAAGGAGAAGCGCTTTGAACTTGGTATTCATTGTAAGCCCCTGGGGAAAACGTTCTGTGGATGCCTGCAAGCTACGCCTGCCGTCGCCGGGAAAATTGATCCAGATCAATTCGTTACAGAGAAATTCGATGTGCGCACATGCAATGATGCAAAGGCCACACAAACTGCCCGCTCATGGCGGGAGGATCTGTCGCACCATCGTGAAAGTTGTGCTTGCGATCGGCGGGCAGGCATATTATTAAACAGTCGTTCAATTAATTGGACTGTCTGAAAATTTGCGGCGCGGCGGGGAGGCCGATGGCACGGACTGCGGGATCCACAGCGGCCGAAACGGTCGCAAGGCTCAAGGAGGCCTCGCTCGACCTGTTCGCGCGCGAAGGCTACGCGGCGGTGTCGATGCGCGCAATCGCGGCGTGCACCGGGGTGCAGGCCGGCGCGATCTACAATTACTTCCCCACCAAGCAGGATATCCTGGTTGATCTTCTGGCAGGCCACATGCAGGCGCTCGAGGCGGCATGGCAGCGTGAAGAGGGGAGCACGCTGGCAGACTTCGTCCGGTTTCATGTCCGCTATCACCTGACCCGGCCGCGCGAGATGTTCATTTCCTACATGGAGCTGCGCAGTCTGGAACCGGCCAATTTCACGCGTATCCGCGATCTCAGACGTGGATATGAGGCGATACCGCGCCAGATGATTGAAGATGGCATTGCGGACGGCAAATTCGACGTGAGCGATCCGGAGGTGACGACGCGCGCGATCATCGCCCTGCTCAACGGTCTGACAACCTGGTACCGCGAGGACGGGCGGTTGTCGCTCGGTGAAATCGAGACTGTCTACATCAGGCTGGTGAACCGCATGGTCGGAGCCAGAGAGGAGGAGGAAGAGAATGTTTGAAACCGGCATGAATTTCGGTCTCGGCGATGATGTGGATGCGCTGAGGGAGATGGTTTCCAGGTTCGCCCGCGATCGCATCGCCCCGGTGGCGGCGGAAACCGATCGCGACAATGCGTTCCCGATGCACTTGTGGAAGGAGATGGGGGATCTCGGCCTTCTCGGCATGACCGCCGATCCCGAATTCGGCGGCACCGGCATGGGCTATGTCGCCCATTGCGTGGCGATGGAGGAAATTTCCCGCGCATCGGCCTCGGTGGGCCTGTCCTATGGCGCGCACTCGAACCTTTGCGTCAACCAGATCAACCGCTGGGGCAATGAGGCGCAGAAACAAAACTATCTGCCGAAGCTGTGCACCGGCGAGCATGTCGGCGCGCTTGCGATGAGCGAGCCGAATGCCGGCTCCGACGTGGTATCGATGAAGCTCAGGGCGGAAAAGAAGAACGACCGCTACGTGCTCAACGGAGCCAAGATGTGGATCACCAACGGTCCCGACGCCGATACGCTCGTGGTCTATGCCAAAACCGATCCGGACGCGAAATCCAAGCGTATCACCGCCTTCCTCGTGGAAAAGGGCATGGCAGGTTTCTCCACCGGCCAGAAGCTCGACAAGCTCGGCATGCGCGGCTCCAATACGGCGGAACTCGTCTTCGAGGACTGCGAGGTGCCATACGAGAACGTGCTGGGCGAAGAGGGGCAGGGGGTGAAGATCCTGATGTCCGGGCTCGATTACGAGCGCGTGGTGCTCTCGGGCGGGCCGCTCGGGATCATGGCCGCGGCGATGGATGTGGTCGTCCCCTACGTCCACGAGCGAAAGCAGTTCGGCCAGTCGATCGGTGAGTTCCAGCTGATGCAGGGCAAGCTGGCGGACATGTACACGACGATGAACGTCTGTCGGGCCTATGTCTATGCGGTGGCCGCGGCCTGTGATCGCGGCGAGACCACCCGCAAGGATGCCGCCGGCTGCATTCTCTATGCGGCCGAAAAAGCAACGCAGGTTGCGCTCGAGGCCATCCAGGCGCTTGGCGGCAATGGCTACACGAGCGACTTTCCCACCGGGCGCCTGCTGCGCGATGCCAAGCTTTACGAGATCGGGGCGGGAACCAGCGAGATCCGGCGAATGCTGATCGGCCGCGAAATCATGGCGGAGACGCGCTGATCGATGACGGGCTTCAGGACAATGCGCGATAGACCAGCGGGCCGGTGATGCAAATCCACACAACGCCTGCTGCAACGATGGAGAGGAACACGGCCGCACTGCCCATGTCCTTGGCCTTGCGCACGCTCGGATCCTCTTCAAGGGTGATGCGGTCCAGCGTCACTTCGAGCGCCGTGTTGAGCAGCTCGACGATGAGCACGATGAAGATGCTGGCGAGAAGCACGCCGCGTTCGGCCGGCGTGACCTCGAGCATAAGGGCGGCCACGGCGAATACTGCACCGATGGCGAGTTCCTGCCGGAATGCAGCCTCGCAGCGAAGCGCCTCGCGCACCCCCGAAAGGGATACCGCGAGCGCTTTCGACATCCGTCCCATGCCGGAGCCGTGCCGCTTGCCGTTCGGTTTGTCGTGTTCGTCCTGCATGGGGATCGTCATCGGCCATCAACTCTGCGAAGGCAAGCCTGTCGTCGGGCATTTCAAGGCCGCCGGACGCCGAACCACGCCCGATGTGTCGAGGAGGCGACGCCCTGTCCGCGATTTCGCCCTGTCCGCCAATCGTCGCCGTCGGCCTGATGCGGCCGGTCAAGGCCGGTTTTCGCGCGTGTCTGATGGTCGTAAAATTCATGAATTTCAGTCGGTTGGCTTGCGCGCTTGCGAATATGATTCTGCTTTAAGTCGCCGCAGCTGCGTCACTGACGGGAGACTGCATTTTGTTGTCCGGCGGGGTTGCCATCATCCGTTCGGTCGTCAGTTTCTCTCTCGAACGCGAAATCAAAGGGTTTGCGCCGGCGGAAGATGGCCGTGCGGGGCAATGATGCGGGATAAAATGTCATGAGCGTCATCCAGTCGAAAATCTCCACAACGTCGCGAGAGTTTCGCGACAATGCCGCGCGAATGGAGGAGCTGACCCTGCAGATCGGCGACATTGCGGGCACGATCGCGCTCGGCGGCCCGGAACCCGCGCGCGAGCGCCATGTCGGACGCGGAAAGCTGTTGCCGCGTGATCGGGTGCGCGGACTTCTGGATGCCGGGTCGCCGTTTCTGGAGATCGGCCAGTTTGCCGCGCACGGACTTTACGGCGGCGAAATCGCTGCGGCCGGCGTCATTGCCGGTGTCGGCCGGGTCGAGGGCCGCGATGTCATGGTGGTCTGCAATGATGCCACGGTGAAGGGCGGCACCTATTATCCGATGACGGTGAAGAAGCACCTGCGGGCCCAGGAGATCGCCGCGGAGAACAACCTGCCTTGCGTCTATCTGGTCGATTCCGGCGGGGCGAACCTGCCCAATCAGGACGAGGTGTTTCCCGACCGCGATCATTTCGGGCGCATCTTCTTCAACCAGGCCAACATGTCGGCGCGCGGCATTCCGCAGATCGCGGTGGTGATGGGCTCCTGCACGGCGGGTGGCGCCTATGTGCCGGCGATGAGCGACGAAACGATCATCGTCAGGGAGCAGGGCACGATCTTTCTCGCCGGCCCGCCGCTGGTGAAGGCCGCGACGGGAGAGGTGGTGAGTGCGGAGGATCTCGGCGGTGGCGACGTTCATACGCGGCTGTCCGGCGTAGCCGATCATCTGGCAGAAGACGACGCTCACGCGCTGGAGCTGGCGCGGCAGGCGGTCGCCAATCTCAACAATCCGGGGCGATCCGGCTTGGCACAGCTTCATCTCCAGTCGCCCGAGGCGCCGCTTTACGATCCGGCCGAGATCGCGGGCATCGTGCCGCAGGATGCCCGCCAGCCCTATGACATCCGCGAGGTCATCGCCCGCATGGTGGACGGGTCTCGCTTTCACGAATTCAAGGCGCGCTACGGCACCACGATCGTCTGCGGTTTCGCCCATGTGATGGGCATGCCGGTCGGCATCATCGCCAATAACGGTGTTCTGTTTTCCGAAAGTGCTGTGAAGGCCGCGCACTTCGTCGAACTGTGCTCGCAGCGGAAAATTCCGCTCGTGTTCCTGCAGAACATCACCGGCTTCATGGTGGGACAGAAATACGAGGCAGGCGGCATCGCCAAGGACGGCGCCAAGCTGGTCACGGCCGTGGCGACCACCAAGGTGCCGAAGATCACGATGATCGTCGGCGGCTCGTTCGGCGCGGGCAATTACGGCATGTGCGGCCGGGCCTATTCGCCGCGGTTTCTCTGGACCTGGCCTAACAGCCGCATCGCGGTCATGGGCGGAGAGCAGGCGGCGGGCGTTCTCGCCACCGTCAGGCGCGACGCGATCGAGCGCAAGGGCGGGGAGTGGTCGGCCCAGGAGGAAGCGGAGTTCAAGCGGCCGACGATCGAGATGTTCGAGAAGCAGAGCCATCCCCTTTATGCCTCGGCGCGGCTCTGGGACGACGGGATCGTCAATCCGATGAAGAGCCGCGAGGTTCTGGCACTGAGTTTATCGGCTGCGCTCAACGCGCCGATGGAAGAAACCGATTTCGGCGTGTTCAGGATGTGATGGCTATCCAGACGCGTAAGTGATATCATTTCGATATCAACCGGGAGCTAGAAATATGGCGCAGATCGTTGTCAGGCAGTTGGACGATACAGTTCTGGAGGCGGTGAAGGCTCGGGCGGTGGCAAACCAGCGCTCAACCGAGGCGGAGGTGCGCGCCATTCTTGCGAGCGCTGTCGGACTGTCTCCCGCAACAGGCGCGCCGCATGCGCAGCAACCGGGCCGGTTCAGCGATTTTGTCGGAATTGCCTCGCAACGGCGCGGCCAGGACGAAATCGACGCCTATGTCGCCTCGCTGCGTAACGAGTGGGAACGCTGAGCGTGGCGGAAGCGAGACGGACCTATCTCGACACCCATGTGCTGATCGCCATTCTGGAAAAGGAGGGCGCGCTGGACGAATGGCAGCGCGCCTTCGTCAATGAAGTCGATGCCGGGGACGTCGAGGGCGTGACGAGCGAACTGACGTTGGCTGAGTGTCTCGTCAAACCGATCGCCGACCAGGACGAGGCCCTCGTGCGCGCCTATCTATCGCTGCTCGGCGCGGAAAGCACCTTCCTTCACGTCGCCGGGATTTCGCGTCCCGTCCTTCTGGAGGCGGCGCGGATACGGGCCGGAACCGGAGTGAAATTGCCGGATGCCATTCATGTGGCGACCGCGCAGGTCAGCGGTTGCTCGGTCTTCGTCAGCGATGACCGCCGTCTCGCATCGGCCTGTCCTATGGAATTCAGACTCTGGAGTGAGATGGGAGCGCCATGATCACCAAAATCCTCATTGCCAATCGCGGCGAGATCGCCTGCCGGGTGATCCGGACGGCGCGGCGGATGGGTATCGCCACCGTCGCTGTCTTCTCCGATGCCGATCGGGATGCGCTGCACGTGAAAATGGCCGACGAGGCGGTTCGCATCGGGCCGGCGCCGGCTGCCGAGAGCTATCTCGATATCGGCGCCATCATCGATGCCGCCAGGGTCACAGGCGCGGACGCGGTCCATCCGGGTTACGGCTTTCTCTCCGAGAATCCGGATTTCGTCGAGGCGGTCGAAAGGGCGGGCCTGATCTTCATCGGGCCGTCGGCGGATGCCATTCGTGCGATGGGTTTGAAAGATGCGGCCAAGCGGCTGATGGAAAAGGCCAAGGTGCCGGTCGTACCCGGCTATCACGGGGACGCGCAGGAACTCGTCGTGCTGGCCGGCAAGGCCAACGAGATCGGCTTTCCGGTGCTGATCAAGGCGCGCGCCGGTGGTGGCGGCAAGGGGATGCGCCGGGTCGACGATCAGGCCGATTTCCCTGCGGCGCTCTCCTCGGCCAAGCGCGAGGCGAAGGCTTCCTTCGGCGACGAGCGTGTGCTGGTGGAGAAGTTCGTCGATACGCCGCGGCATATCGAGATCCAGGTTTTCGGCGACAGCCACGGCAATGTCGTCCATCTGTTCGAGCGCGACTGCTCGGCGCAGCGGCGTCACCAGAAGGTGATCGAGGAAGCGCCGGCGCCCGGCATGACCGAAGAGATGCGGGCGGCGATGGGCGAGGCAGCGGTCAAGGCGGCACAGGCGATCAATTATCGCGGTGCCGGAACGGTGGAGTTCATCGTCGATGCGTCGGAAGGGCTGCGGCCGGACCGGTTCTGGTTCATGGAGATGAACACGCGCCTGCAGGTGGAGCACCCGGTGACGGAGGCCATTACCGGGCTCGATCTGGTGGAATGGCAGATCCGGGTGGCGCGCGGCGAGAGACTGCCCAAACGGCAAAGAGAGCTGTCGATATCCGGCCATGCGGTCGAGGCGCGCATCTATGCCGAGGACGCGGCCAGGGGCTTTCTGCCGGCGGTCGGCACGGTCGGTCATCTGCAGTTTGCCGAGGGCATGCGGGTGGATACCGGCGTGGCCGAGGGCGACACCATCACGCCCTTCTACGATCCGATGATCGCCAAGGCGATCGTGCATGCGCCCACGCGCACCGAGGCGATCGCCGAGCTTGCGGGTGGACTGTCGCGCACGGAGATTGCCGGCACGGTCACCAATACCGGCTTTCTGGTGCGGCTGCTCCGGCAAGACGATTTCGCCGGTGCCAATCTCGATACCGGGATGATCGACCGTCATGTCGACGAGCTCGTCACCGCCATTCAAACGCCGGAGGAGGTGATCGCCTTCATGGCAGTGGTGGTCTCCGGCATGGTCGACCCTCACACGACGCCGGAGGAGCCGGCAGTGCTGATTGGTCCCTGGGAGAACTGGGGATATCCACGGCGCGACGTCCGGCTTTCCCACGAGGGCGAGGTGGAGAGCTACTCGGTGACCCGCAGAGGCGTGCGGGAGTGGCGTGTGTCCGGCGGCGCACTCGCCGAACCGCTACAGCTCTCCGAATTGAAACGACAGGCTGACGGCTCGGGCTGGACGGCTTATGTCAACGGGCGGCGCAAGGCTGTCCGCATCGCCCGTCTCGAGGACGGTATCACCGTTTTCGAGGAAGGGGCGGCGCATGTGCGGGGCATCCCGAAGATCGAGCGTGCGGGTGATGCCGCCGCCGGTGGCGATACCGTCACTGCGCCGATGCCCGGCGTCGTCAAGGAGGTCACCGCGAGCGCGGGGCAGACGGTGAAGGCCGGTGATGCGCTGATCGTCATGGAAGCCATGAAGATGGAGATGACGCTGTCCGCACCGCGTGACGGCACGATCGGCGAGGTGCTGGTGAAGGCAGGCCAGCAGGTGAGCGACGGCACGGTGCTGATCGCGCTCGAGGCCGAGGAAAATGCCTCCTAGGCCTGCGCGATCAGATCGACCAGTTCCGGCAGTTCCGCGAGTGTCTCGATCTCGCGGAAGCGCTGGTTCTCCGAGGGGGCATCGGCATGTTCGAGCGCCCAGGTGAGTGGGTGGGGCACATGCACGCCCCAGCTCCCGGCCTCGAGCGCCGGCAGGACGTCCGACTTCAGTGAATTGCCCACCATCATGGCGCGTTCCGGTCCGTTGCCGTGGCGGTCGAACAGCGTGCGATAGGTGTGGGGCTTCTTGTCCGAGACGATCTCGATCGCGTCGAAGAAATCGCCGAGGCCGGATTGCGCGAGTTTCTTTTCCTGGTGGAAGAGGTCGCCCTTGGTGATCAGGACGATCCGGTAGTCGCCGGCAAGCGCTTCAAGCGTTTCCGCGGCCCCCGGCAGGGTTTCCATGGGGTGGTTCATGAGGCTGCGGCCGATCTCGAGAATGCGGCCGATGACGCTGGCCGGGGCCTGTCCGTCCGTCACCTCGATCGCCGTCTCGATCATCGAGAGTGTGAAACCCTTCACGCCGAAACCGTAATGGCCGAGATTGCGGCGCTCCGCCTCCAGAAGTCGTGCGGAGATCGCGTCGGGATCGCCGTGATCTTCGAGAATTTTCGCGAATTCCTGCTCGGTGAAACGGAAGAACTGCTCGTTCTGCCAGAGTGTGTCGTCTGCATCGAAGCCGATGGTCGATAGTCCGGCGGCCATGCGAACGCTCCTGTTGTCGGTTGATGGGGAAACCCGCTCTGTTGAAAGGATGCAATCTGTGGCACAGATAACGGCCATCGAAAAGCGGTCGGCGATCACCGTCACCGGCAAGGGAGGACGAATGACCGAAACGCCTGCAAGTGTGCTCGATTTCTGGTTCAACAAGCTCACCAAGGACGACTGGTTCGTCAAGAAGGATGAGATCGATTCGATGATCCGGGAGCGGTTCCTCGATCTTCATCTGCAACTGTCCTCGGAGATAACCGAGGAATGGCACAAGTCGGCCGACAGTCGCCTGGCTCTGATCATCGTGTTCGACCAGTTTCCCCGCAACATGTTTCGCGGCAGCCCGCATTCGTTTGCCACCGACGGCCTCGCGCTCGAAGAATCGCGCTATGTCGTGGCCACCGGGCTCGACAAGCAGATCGACACCTCGCGTCGCGCCTTTCTCTACATGCCGTTCGAACATTCCGAACGGATGGAGGACCAGAAGCGGTCGGTCGAATTGTTCACCGATCTCGGCAACGACATGTACCTCGATTATGCCAGAAAGCACCGCGACGTGATCGAGACCTATGGCCGGTTCCCGCATCGCAACGCCATCCTGGGACGGGAGAACACGCCGGCGGAGGAGGAATATCTGGCGAGGCCCGGGGCAGGCTTCTGACATTCCGCAGGTAAGAGGCGCGGTTCTCGCCTTCGCCGGTTTCAGCTAGACCGTTTCACAGTCAGGTGCAAACTGATAGCTTCAGCAAGCTACTGAACTCATTTACGCATTTCGATTGTGCCGATACCGTCAAAATCGAAATTGCTCTAAACGGAAATTCGATGACCACTGCCGGCAGGGTAAGAATGAGTGTTTCGTATTTGATCCGCCTGATCCGGTTCGGATTGTTGGCGTCTCTCCTGGTTTTTGCCACGGCAGCGGCGGCACAGGATCCGCGGGTCGATCTGCAGATCTCGCCGGCGGTGCAGTCGGCGCAGGACCTGCTCGACGGGGCCGATCGCAAACTCACCTCCATCCAGGAAAAGGTCGACGACAATTCCGCCGACGATACACGGCTGATCGACCTGAAACTGGCGCTCGAGGAACTGTCGCAGCAGATGATCGACGTGGGGGTCAGCCTCCGTCCCCGGCTCACCGAGGTAAAGTCTCGCCTCGATTCGCTTGGCGCCCCGCCTGTCGAAGGGGAACCGGAAGAGGCGCCCGCCACCCAGGCGGAACGAACGCGGCTCAACCAGGAGCGGAGCCTGATCAACACGCTGACCGGCCGCGCCGAGAACGTCTCGATCCGGGCGAACGATCTCGGCGACCGCGTCACCGAAAC
This sequence comes from Pseudohoeflea suaedae, assembly GCF_004354915.1. Taxonomy (GTDB): domain Bacteria; phylum Pseudomonadota; class Alphaproteobacteria; order Rhizobiales; family Rhizobiaceae; genus Pseudohoeflea; species Pseudohoeflea suaedae. Next base: position 110,941 of record NZ_SMSI01000002.1, read on the forward strand.
GCGGCGGCGGCTGTTCAAGGACACGCTTTTCAAGCGCACGGAGATCACCGCTCAGTTCTTCGACGAGGCCGGGAGCGCGCTGGCGGTCGAGGTGCGCAGCCTGGACAGGATTTTCGAGAGCTGGCTGAAGTTCGTCTGGTCGTTCAAGTTCCAGCAATTGATGGTGGCGTCCTTCCTGTCCTCCGTCATCAGCCTGCTGGTTGCGGTCGTGAGCCTTCGGTTCTTCGGGCGTTTCATCGAACGCGATGGCACCATCAGCGAACCCGGCTATCTCGAGCGTCTGACGGTCGCTTTCTGGTCGGCGCTCATCCCGACGCTCGCATTGACGCTGATCTTCGGATCGACGCTGCTGCTCTTCGTCAATTTCGCGGTCCTTCGCAGTGATGTGACGAGCATGATCGCCGGCCTTTGCGCATCGCTGATCGTCGTCACTTTCGTTGGCCGCGTCGCCAAGGCGATATTGGCGCCTCACAAGCCGCAATGGCGGCTGATCAACTTCTCCAACAGCGGCGCGCGCAAGGTCTATTACCTGATCGTGCTGATGGCGCTGGTGAACGCTCTCGATTTCACGCTCGCCAATATCAGCGAAACCCTTGGTTCGTCTGTGGTGCTGACTGTCGCCAAGAGCTTTTTCGCGACAATCGTCGTCGGTCTCATCCTGGCGGGAACGGCACGCGTGAAGCCGATGGTCTCACAATCCGGCGACCCGGCCGATCCGTCGCGCTCATGGCCGAGCATCCTCAAGTTCATGCTCGTGATCTCCGGTGTCGGCATGGTGCTTCTCTCCCTCACCGGATATGTCGGCCTTTCGAAGTTCGTCTCGGAGCAGATCCTGCTGACCGGCGCGATCGTGGCGATGATGTATATCGGTTTTCTGTCCGCTCAGGCGACGATGGAGCAGAACGTCTTCGCGGAAACGGCGGTCGGGCGCTGGATCCAGTCGCATTTCAGCCCGTCCGCATCGTCGCTGGATCGCATGGGGCTCGGGTTCGGGCTGCTGATCCACGCGCTCGTCCTCTTCATCGGACTGCCGCTTATCCTGCTTCAGTGGGGGTTCCAGGTCCAGGATATCGAACTCTGGGTCTACCGTGCTTTCACGGATATCCGCATTGGCGGCATCTCGATCTCGCTGACCGGCATACTGGTGGGCATCCTTTTGTTCATTCTCGGCCTGTTCGGCACGCGCATGTTCGAGGGATGGCTTGACCGCAACGTGCTTGCGCGCAGCCGGATGGATCCCGGTGTCCGGAACTCGATCACCACCGGCGTGGGTTATCTCGGCGTGGCGATCGCCGGCCTGATCGGTATTCTCGCCGCCGGCATCAACCTCTCGAGCCTCGCCATCGTCGCCGGTGCCCTGTCGCTCGGTATCGGTTTCGGCCTGCAGAACATCGTGTCCAACTTCGTCTCCGGCCTCATCCTCCTGGCCGAGCGGCCGTTCAAGGTCGGCGACTGGGTGGAAACAGGCTCCACGCAAGGCTTCGTCAAGCGCATTTCGGTGCGCGCGACCGAGATCGAGACCTTCCAGCGGCAGTCGATCATCGTGCCGAACTCGGAACTCATCAACGGCGTGGTCGGCAACTGGAACCACCGCAACAGCGTCGGTCGTGCCGATGTCGAGGTCGGCGTGAGCTATTCCGCCGATCCCGAAAAGGTGCTGCGCATTCTCGAGGAGATCGCGCTGGCGCATAAGATGGTGCTGCGCAACCCGGCGCCGGTGGTCCATTTCGTCAATTTCGGCGCCTCGTCGCTGGATTTCGTGCTCAAGGTCTATCTGGCCGACGTGCTCGACGGCATGGGCGTGAAGAACGAACTCCGAATTGCGATCTACAAGCGTTTCAAGGAAGAGGGCATCGAGATCCCGTTCCCGCAGACCGACGTCAACTTCTTCGTCAAGGATGCGCCGCCGGAACTACTCAGGAAATTCGCGGAACACGCGGACGTCGTCGACATGGACGAGCAGTCGGAGCCGCCCAGATCCACCAGAAAGGCGGCGCCGAAGAAAAAGCGGCCGATCCGCAAGGAAGAACCGGACGATGGGGACGGAATGGAGTTGTAGCTGGACGTCGCTCTTCGTTTGAGCCAAATGTAAGCGATATCGATATTCAGCTTACGTTCAGTTTCCCAACGTTAGAAAAGCGCCCATATCGACAGCCGGCACAGGCCGGCAGATAAGGACAGACAGATGAAGACAGTGATGCTTACTCTTTCGGTGCTTGCGGTAACCGTCAGCGGCGCTTTCGCCGCAAGCGTAACCAACAAGGATTCCGACGTGCAGGTGCTCGTCGTCACCGAAGGCGGTGTAAAACGCGAAGTTGCCGTCGATGCGGGCGCCAAGGTCGAGATCTGCCCGTCGGGCTGTTTCATCACAATGCCGTCGGGCGATCGCGAGACCCTTTCGGGGCCGGAAACGCTGGACATTGTCGGCGGATCCGCGGTTATCAAGTAGGCGCCTGACGCGGCCATTGCGGTCCGGACTGAAAAAATAAGCCCCGGTGCTGTCGGAAGACGGCGCCGGGGTTTAGTGTTTTGCACATGAAGACTCAGCGTATTCTCGTCAGCGCCTGCCTGCTCGGCCATGCCGTGCGCTATGACGGGCGGTCGAAGCCTGTCTCCCATCAATTGCTCGACCGCTGGATGGCGGAGGGGCGCATCGTCATGCTCTGCCCCGAGATGGCGGCGGGACTGCCTGTCCCGCGTCCGCCGGCGGAAATCGAGCCCGGAGGGCTCGCAGCAGACGTGCTCGAGGGGCGCGCGAGGGTGATGGACAGCACAGGCGCCGATGTGACCGGAGATTTCGTGGCGGGTGCCGATATCGCGCTCGATCTGGCGCGCCGAACCGGTTGCCGCTTCGCGCTTCTGACCGACGGCAGCCCCTCCTGCGGATCCGGCACGGTCTATACAGGTCGTTTCGACGGCACCAGGCAGGATGGAGAAGGCGTGGTTGCAAGCCGGTTGAGGGGCGCGGGTATCGCCGTCTTTCCCGAAAGCAGAATCGAGGAACTGGCCGAAATGCTTGCCGGATACGAGGTTGCGCCGGAGCATTGAACGGCTGAGGATTTCGCCCACGTCGTCCCTGCTTTGGCTCATGTCGCAAACAGGCGGCAGGGTGACTTTTCCGCGCTGCATAGTCCGCCTAGAGTGGAACGAACCAGGCCGGGAACGGGACGAAGATCTATGGCTGACATGAAAACTGAGGCGCGCGCGGTAGTCATTGGCGGAGGCGTGGTCGGCGTCTCGACGCTGTATCACCTCGCCAAGAAGGGGTGGGGCGATTCCGTCCTTCTCGAGCGCAAGGAATTGACGTCGGGTTCGACGTGGCACGCGGCGGGTCTGCTGCCGCTGTTCAACATGAGCTACTCGGTCGGACAGATCCACCGTTACTCGGTGAAGTTCTATCACGAACTGCAGGAAGAGACCGGCATGAATGTCGGATTCTCGCAGGTCACCAACATCCGTCTGGCGCGCACCAAGGATCGCTGGGACGAATACATGTATTATGCGGGCGTGGCCGAAACGCTCGGTATTCCTGTCAATATCCTCACGCCCGAGCAGGTCAGGGAAATCTGGCCGCTCTGCGAGACCGAGGGTCTTCTGGGCGCGATCCAGCATCCCGATGACGGCTATATCCAGCCCGCCGATCTCACCCAGGCGCTGGCGCGCGGGGCGCGCTCCCGCGGTGCCACGATCTACCGCAATACGACCGTGACAGCGATCACCCAGCGTGACGACGGCAAGTGGGTGGTTTCCACCGACAAGGGCGACATCGTCACCGAACACGTGATTTCGGCGACCGGCAACTTCGCCCGCAAGACGGGCGAGATGGTGGGGCTCAATGTTCCGGTCATTCCGGTCGAGCACCAGTATATCGTGACCGAACCGCACCCGGCCATCGTCGAGCGCAAGGCCAAGGGCCTGCCCGAAATGGGCGTCCTGCGCGAAAGCGATTCCTCGTGGTACATGCGCGAGGAAAACGGCGGTCTGCTGCTCGGTCCTTACGAGCACGGCGCACCGTGCTGCTATATGGACGGCCCGTCGGACGACAGCGAGTACGAACTCTTCCAGGAAGACCTCGAGCGTCTGATGCCGCATATCGAGACCGCGATCGCGCGCGTGCCGGCCTTCGGCGAAGTCGGCATCAAGAAGGTCTATAACGGCGCGATCGCCTATACGCCCGACGGTTCGCCGATCATCGGCCCTGCACCGGGTCTCAAGAATTTCTGGCTTAACGAGGGCCATTCCTTCGGCATCACCGCAGCCGGTGGTGCGGGCTGGCAATTGGCGGAATGGATCGTCGACGGCGAGCCGACCATCGACATGATGGGTGTCGATCCGCGCCGGTTCGGCCCTTATGCGACCGAGGGATATCTGAAGGAGAAGAACGAGGAAGCCTACGCCAACGTCTTTACCACCCACTATCCCGACGAGGAGAGAACGGCGGCACGGCCCCTGAAGACCACGCCGTGCTACGGGCGGATGAAGGATCTCGGCGCCGTCTTCGGTTCGGTCTACGGCTGGGAGCGGCCGAACTGGTTTGCCCCTGCCGGTTACGAGGTTCCGGCAGAAGATCTCGGCGTGGGTGCGGACGTGCTTACCTGCCACAACCATGCGCCGCCTCTCGATGACGGCCGCATCGTGGAGCGCTGGTCGTTCCGCCGTTCGAATTATTTCGAACATATCGGCAACGAGGTGAAGACGGTTCACGAGAAGGTCGGCCTTCTCGACATGAGCGCCTTCGCCAAGTGCTGGGTCGACGGCCCGGGCGCTGAAGCCTGGCTCGAATCCATTCTCGCCAACAAATTGCCCAGGAAGGTCGGCCGTATCGCGCTTTGCCACCTGCTGACCAAGACCGGTGGCGTGAAGTCCGAATTCACCGTCTACAAGCAGCCGGGCGGTTACTACCTCGTCTCGGCCGGTGCTTACGAAGCGCATGACCACGATGTTCTCAGGAAGCTTCTGCCGGACGACGGATCGGTTCGGATGAATGCGATCACCCAGCAATGGGGCGTCCTGGTGCTGGCGGGGCCGCGTTCGCGCGACGTGCTTGCCAAGCTGACCCGCACGCCGCTCGACAATGCCAGCTTCCCCTGGCTGTCCGGCAGGCAGATTTCGGTCGGTACGGCGACCGCCCATGCGCTGCGCGTCAATTTCGTCGGCGAACTGGGCTGGGAACTGCATCACCCGATCGAGCAGCAGAACGCGATCTTCGATGCCGTGATGGAAGCCGGCGCCGAATTCGGCATCAAGCCCTTCGGCATTCGCGCCATGACCGCCATGGCGATCGAAAAGAGCTACCGGCTCATCCCGCGTGAACTCTCGATCGAATACAATGCCTATGAGTCCGGTCTCGACCGTTTCATCAAGCCCGACAAGGGTGAGTTCCTCGGCCGCGACGGCGTCGTCAAGGCCAGGGAGAACGGGCTGAAGTGGAACTTCGTCACGCTCGAGGTTCACGGTGTCACCGACGCGGATGCACGCGGGAACGAGGCAATATATGCGCCCGACGGCAAGCTTATCGGTCGTGCGACGCATGGCAGCTACGGTTTCCGGACCGGCAAGTCGATCGCGCTCGCCATGGTAAAGCCGGACTATGCCGCCGAGGGCACCGAGCTGGAGATCAAGATCCTCGGTGCGAAGCACAGGGCAACGGTGATCGGCGAAAGCCCTTACGATGCTGAAAACACCGCACTTCGCGCCTGAGCAGGACCGCGCGGATCTGAGTTAAGGCGGCCATCGTGTCACGGTGGCCGCTTTGTCTTTTGCATTGCAAGATAATAGGTGTTCTCGATCTGGTCGGGCGCATGATACTCTCGATCCATGCAGTCGCTTCGCCGCTTGCTTTTCCTGGTCTGCGCTACAGCGGGATTTGGCCTTTCCGGTCCCGCCTCCGGCCATGCGGGTGAACCGGTCGACGTCGCGCTGGTTCTGGCGGTCGATGTTTCCCGCTCCATGTCTCCCGGCGAACTCGAAATCCAGCGGCACGGCTATGCCGAAGCCATCCGCTCCCCCGAGGTGGTGGCGGCGATAGAGCAGGGCGCCTATGGCCGGATCGCGGTGGCGATGTACGAGTGGGCGGCCGATTTCAGCCAGAATGAAATCTTCGGGTGGACGCTGATCGAAAGCGGCGAAGATGCTGAAAGGGTTGCTGAACTCATTCTGGCTGCGCCGGGTTATGGCCGCAACAGGACGTCGATTTCGGGCGCCATCAGGAAGGGGGTGGAGGTGCTGGAAGCTTCGCCCTATGACGGATTCCGCCGGGTGATCGATATTTCCGGCGACGGTCCCAACAATCAGGGCGAAAGGGTGGTTTCGGCGCGTGACGAAGCGATTGCCAAGCGCATCGTCATCAACGGCCTGCCGCTGATGACGCGTGGCGGCGCGGGCTACGGCTTCAATATCGCCGAACTCGATGCCTATTACAGGGATTGCGTGATCGGCGGCCCGGGCAGCTTTCTGGTGCCGGTCACCGAATGGGAGCAGTTCCCGGAAGCCGTCCGGCGCAAGCTGGTGCAGGAGATCGGCGGCATGGACCCGGGTTTATTGCCCGTCATGAAGGCCCAGACCCATGGTGCGGCAGAGGGCGAGCCCGTGGATTGTGAGATAGGCGAAAAAATCTGGCAGCAGCGCCAGTGGATGTTCGACGCCAGATAGGCTGGCCTGTTCGCAGCCCGGCACCGGTTCTATTAATTATAAAGCAATCTCTTATTAACGAAATAGCAAAGCGGAAGCTCGTACATTCCCTTTAGAGTTGTCTCGCCCATGCGAGAAGAGGATGTCGTGTCAGCGCGCAAAATCAAGAGAACGGGGAGGGTGACGGACCAGCTGGTAGGCCGCAAGGTGCTTCTGGTGGAGGATTCCAAAACCTATGTCGCCGCTCTGGCCGTCCGGCTTGACACACATTACGGCATCGAGGTCGTCGCCTGTTCGAGCATGGACGATCTGCGTCGGACGCTCGCATATGGCTGCAGCGATTACAGCGTGGCGATTGCCGACCTCAACCAGCCAGGCGGTCCGCATGGCGAAGCGCTCGACCTTCTGATCGCCCATGACGTCCCGCCCATCGTCTTCACAGGCAGTTTCGACGAGGCGACCCGCAATGAAATGCTGGCGAAGCAGATCGCGGACTACGTGCTCAAGGACGGTCCGAGCGCGCTCGATAACGTGATATCCTCTGTCGTGCGGTTGATGAGCAACCGCGAGGTCCGTGTTCTCGTGGTCGATGACATGAGATCGACACGCGAACTTCTCGCCAGGCATCTCAAGAAGCAGCTGTTCAGGATCACCAAGGCGACCTCCGCTGAAATGGCGCTGAAGGAGCTCTCCCTGCGGCCCGACATCGAACTTGCCGTGGTGGATTACGAGATGCCGGGCATGAATGGCGTCGAGTTCGTTCGCAATGTCCGCCGCAACAGCGCCTATGACGGTATCCGCATCATCGGCGTGTCGTCCGCGGAACGCTCCGACCTGATGATGGAATATCTCAAGGCGGGCGCCAATGATTACGTGCGCCGCCCGTTCGACGATGAAGAGTTCCGCCTGCGGGTGGCGCAGAATGTCGCCACGCTCTTTCATGTCCGACAGCTGCGCGACAAGGCCGCACGCGACTACCTCACCGGTCTCTACAATCGTCGGCACTTCTTCGAGGTGGGGCCGAGGCTCGTCGCCGCCGGGCATGATCCGGAAGAATCGGTGCCGATGTCGATGGCTGTCATGGACATCGACAATTTCAAGCTTCTCAATGACACCTATGGCCACGAGATCGGTGACGAGGTGCTCAAGGAGGTGTCGAACCGGCTCATGGACGCCTGCGGCGAGAAGCATCTGCTTGCGCGCCTCGGCGGCGAGGAGTTCGGCGTCCTAGTCCGTGGTCTGGATCCGATGGGTGCGCGGGCGTTCTGCGAAGAGCTTCGTCGCTGCATCTCGCGCGAGTCGATCCTGACGGATGACGGTCCGCTCAACGTGACCGTTTCGATCGGTCTGGCGGAGGTGGCAGAGATGGAAGCCTTCGACAACTATCTCAACGCGGCAGACCAGCTGCTCTACATGGCCAAGGATGCAGGCCGGAACCGCGTGGTTGCCGAGCGTGATCTCAACCATCACGAAGACGTCGCCTGATCGAGCGCAGGCAGGCTCCGCCGCCAGGTGGTGACGAGCCGAGCCGAGCCGAGCCGAGTTCCTATCCCCAGATGGCAGGCAAGACGGACGTGCGGGTGAGGGGAGCAATTTCAAACCCGTCCGCCATGTCGCGTTCGAGCCAGAGGGTTTCCTCGATTTCGGCCCTGGCCTGAACCGGCCTGTCGAGGTCGAGACGGAACAGTTCGGCGACGACGCGGCTGCCGGCCTCGTTCGCCGCCGGTGCCGAAAAACGTCCGATATAGACAGGCGCGTCAATCAAAACGGTCAGGCCGAGTTCTTCGGCCAGTTCGCGGCACAGGGCCTCGCGGGCGCTTTCATCGGGAGCGATCTTTCCGCCCGGCTGCATGAAGGCGGTTGTCCCGCGCTTTCTCACGAGAAGCGTTGCGCCGTCCGGGCGCATGATCGCGGCCGCCGCGATGTTGATGTCCATGGTCAGGCCGCCGAGAGAATCTGCTTGCGGCTGGCGCGTTCCTGCTGGGGCGAACGATTGTAGAGTTCACGGTAGCATTTCGAGAAGTGCGACGCGGAAACGAAGCCGCATGCCACGGCGACCTCGACGACCGGAAGCGCGCTCTGCAGCAAAAGATGGCGGGCACGGTCCAGCCTTATCTCCAGATAATAGCGGGCAGGGGAGCGGCCCATTTCCTGGCGGAAGAGGCGCTCGATCTGCCGCCTCGAGAGCCCGACGTGATCGGCGATCTCGATGAGGGAGAGAGGTTCGGCCAGATTGGCCTCCATGAGCTCGATGATCGAGAGAACCTTTGAGTTCTGCACGCCCAGGCGTGCGCGCATGGGCAGGCGCTGGCGGTCGCGCGAATTCCGCACCCTGTCGGTCAGCGCCATTTCGCAGATCCGGTTGACGAGGTTCTCGTCGTGATCATCGCCGATCAGCTGCAGCATCATGTCGAGCGCGGCCGTGCCGCCGGCGCAGGTATGGATGTTTCCGTCGATCTCGTAGAGGTCGGCGAAAGCCTCGGCCTTCGGGAAACGTTCGGAAAAGCCGGGAATGTTTTCCCAGTGAATGGCGCAGCGCTTGCCGGAGAGTAGCCCGGCCAGCGCGAGGATGTGCGCGCCGGTGCAGAGCCCGCCGATGGCGACGCCGCGATTGTGCTCTTCGCGCAGCCAGGCAAGGACGGTCTTGTTCTCGAACTTTTCGACGTTGATGCCCGAGCAGACGAGAACCATGTCCGGTTTGTCCCGGCCGGTCAGCTTCGCGCGCTCATCGGCAAGCGAGTTGTCGACCGCGATCTTCACTCCGTTGGAGGCGGCTACCGATCCGCCATCGGCGGAGGCGAGCCGCCACGAATAATAGTCGCTGCCCAGCATGCGGTTGGCGAGGCGCAACGGCTCGATCGCCATGGAAAAGGCGATCATCGAGAACTCGGGAACGAGATAGAAAACGAATGAATGCTTGCTTCCGGCGGCTGAAGCCATTGGGCACCTGTAATCCGTGATCGGGTCCATCATGTCCTGCCGGCCAAGCGCACAGGTCCTGTGCCGCATTGTCGCAATGAGGACATATAACATGCCGTTTGTCACGAGGGGTGCCGAAAAAATCTGGCGCGCCAACGGGTTCTCCGGAGCAGCAAGGCGGCGCGCTGTCTTCCCACGCCGCCTTCTTCTCGCGGAGGTCACCTGGTGCGGGCTCCGATACGCATCTCGTCGCGCATTCTGGACCTTGTCGCGTGCCAGTAATCGGTGGAAGGCCAGCCGATATCCTTCCGGGTTTCAGGGCTGAGCGCCTCCATGCGCCGGGCGAGGCGATTGCGCTCGATACGGTATGCGACACTGGCCCAAAGGCGGGCGGCTCCGGCAAAGACAACCATCATGATCTCCTTTCGTGTCTCATCCGTTGACAGAAGAATGGCGTTGCCTCATGATTTAATCAAACGAAATGAAATGATCTCTTCAATCAAGGAAATTGATAGATGAACGCTCCGATCTTCAATTCGGTACCGACCATCGATCCGGAACTGCTGCGCAGTTTTGTCGCCATCGCGGAGACGGGCAGCTTCACCGCCGCCGCCGAACGGGTGTTTCGCACACCTTCGGCCGTTTCCATGCAGATCAAGCGGCTCGAGGAGGTTCTGGGCGTGTCGGTCTTCAACCGCGATGCGCGCAACGTGTCGCTGACGCCGGACGGCGAAGTGCTGATCAGCTACGCGCGCCGGCTCCTTGCACTCAATCGCGAAACGATGTCGCGCTTCGTCAGCCCTTCGGTAAGCGGCGTCGTCAAACTCGGCGCCCCCAGCGATTACGGCGAGGTGGTGCTCCCGCGCGTTCTCAAACGCTTCGCGCAGACGCATCCGGACGTGATGGTCGAGGCGCTGATCGATGAATCGGTGCATCTGCGCAAGCGCTTTGCGGCCGGACAGCTGGACATCGCGCTTGTCAGTTGCTCGGCAGAAGGGCCGCGCATCAACGGCGAGACGATGATGACCGACGAGATCGTATGGGCGGGCGCCCGGGGCGGGCAGGCCTATCTGCGCGATCCCCTGCCGGTGTCGTTGTGGGACGAGGGCTGCACCTGGCGCCAGCGGGCGATCAGCGCGCTGGAACAGGCCGGGCGCGGTTATCACATCGCCTTCATGACAGCCAACGTCTCGGGACAGCGCGCCGCCATCCAGGCCGATATCGCGGTAGCCCCGATGGGGCGGCACTTCGTGGGCGAAGAGGTGCAGATCCTCGGCCCGGAAACCGGACTGCCGCAGATGGGAACCTATGATCTCGAACTGCAGGTCGCCGACAAGAGCTCGGCGCCGGTCGCAGCCTTCGCCGACCACATGCGCTCTGTCTTCCAGCATGTGCGGGAGACAGGCTCTTTCAGCTGCTGTTGAGCCTCAGCGCCGTCCGCGTCGGCCACCTCTCCGGCGCGGGCCTTCGCCCCCTTCGACGTCGCGTTCCGGCCGATCGGCCGAACGTTCGGGCAGCTTGACCACGCTTGCGAGCTTGGGGAAGGCGTCGAGCTTGTTGGGCAGCGCCATGGCGGAGACGAAGTGCTCCTGGAATTTCGGCTCGAGCGCGGTCTCGATCTTCTCGATGCGGCGCACCGTGTCCTCGATCTCGCGGCGATGGTTGCGGTTGAGGAGCGCCATCCGCGCCCCCGCGCCGGCGGCATTGCCCACGGCCTTCACCTTGTCGAGATCGCAATCGGGGATCAATCCCAGTACCATGGCGTATTTCGGGTCGATGAACGAACCGAAGGCGCCGGCAAAGGCGATGCGGTCGACCTCGGCAATCCCCAGCTTGTCCATCAGAAGCTTGATGCCGGCATAGAGCGCGGCCTTGGCGAGCTGGATTGCGCGGATATCGTTCTGGGTGATGGTCAGACGCGGCGCGGCTTCCTTGAGCACGTAGGAAAAGGTGCGGCCTTCGGCAATGATGCGCGGGGTTCTCTGCGCCAGCGAGCCGTCGATCACGCCGTCCTCGGAGATGATGCCCGCGAGGTACATCTCGGCCACCACCTCGATGATGCCGGAGCCACACACGCCGGAGACGCCGAGTTTTTCAGACGCCTCGGCGAAACCCGGTTCGTCGGACCACTGTTCGATGCCGATGACCCGATAGCGGGGGTCGAGCGTTTCGGGATCTATGCGCACACGCTCGATGGCGCCGGGGGCGGCGCGCTGGCCGCAGGAGATTTCCGCGCCCTCGAAGGCGGGTCCGGTCGGCGAGGAGGCGGCGACACAGCGTGACCGGTTGCCGAGCACGATTTCGGCATTGGTGCCGACGTCGACGATCAGCATCATCTCGTCCTGACGGTGAGGGCCTTCCGACAGTGCCACAGCGGCTGCATCGGCGCCGACATGGCCGGCGATGCAGGGCAGCATGTAGGTGCGGGCGCCGGGATTGAGGTCGAGGCCGATATCGGAGGAAGGCAGGCAGACCGCACCCGAAAGGGCCAGCGCGAAGGGCGCGCCGCCGAGTTCAGTCGGGTCGATGCCGAGGAACAGGTGGTGCATGATCGGATTGCCGACAAAGACGGAATCGAGAATGTCGTGGCGGTCGATTTCGCCCTGTTCGCAGACCTTGCCGATGAGCCCGTTGATCGCCTCGCGCACGGCCCTGGTCATGGCCTCACGTCCGTCCGGGTTCATCATCACGTAGGAGACACGGCTCATCAGGTCTTCGCCGAAGCGGATCTGCGGGTTGGAGGTGCCCGAAGACGCCAGCGTACGGCCGGAAAGCAGCGACGAGAGGTGCATGGCGATCGTGGTGGAGCCGATGTCGCAAGCTATGCCGTAGGCCTCGTTCTTGAGGCCCGGATAGAGCGCGATCAGACGCGGTTCGGCATCATCCCGGTCGCGGTAGACCGCAGCGGTGACCTTCCACTCGCCCTTGCGCAGGATGGACTGCACCCGCGGCAGGAGCCAGGGATCGACGGTCAGGCCGGTGAGCGACCAGTCGCGTTCCAGCGCGACGATCAGCCGGTCGAGGTCGCCGAGCGGCTTTTCCATGTCGGGTTCCTCGACGTCGACATAGCACATGCGCACGGCCGGATCGCGTTCGATGACGCGGGTATCGGCATCCTTGCGCACCACCTGGGCGTTGATGATGGTGTCCTGCGGAACATCGATGACAAGGTCGCCCTCGATGGTGGCGGAGCAGGACAGGCGCCGGTCGGCGGCAAGGCCCCTGACGCGCTCGTAGCGCTCTTCCTTCGGCCCCTTGGGGGAGATGTGAGACGGGCCGGATTCGATGCCGTGCTTGGCGAACTTGCCTTCCTGCACGACAATCTGGCAGCGCCCGCAGGTGGCGCGTCCGCCGCACACGCTTTCAACATAGACGCCGAGCTCACGTGCAGCATCGAGCACGGCCGTCCCTTTCGGGAAACGGCCGCGCTTGCCCGATGGCATGAAAAGGACGAGGTGATCGGCGGCGGGGGCATGTGTCATCTGTTTGTCCACATCCTCAGGGCACTAGTTTTGTGTAGGCGACAGCAATGAGAAAGGTTGCAGCAAGGACGGCACCCGATATCCATGTGAACAGGTTTATCCGCCGCGTGGTGAGCAGGTGAGGTGCTTTTACGCCGATGATGGCAAATGCCATGCCGAGAGCTGCCACAAGCAATATGATCGGAATTAGAAATGTCTGTAGTGTTTGGTTGAGCCGGGAAAACTGCTCGCTGTCTTGAAATATTCCGAATTTCAAGACAATCGCGATGAATACTCCAGTCGCAAGAGTAAATCCGAATCCCTTTAGCATATGAAGTCCCCGGTGCGAGCGTTCGCTTTGCGGGGGCATTGTCGGTCAAGCTTTGAGTTCAATTGTGCACGTCCGATGGTGCCCGACGGCATGAAAAGGACGAGGTGATCGGCGACGGTTTCGTTCATATGCGGGCTATTTTCTTTACCGAAGGTTTGGACGGGAGACGGACAATAGGATCATCCGAGAAAGTTTGCGATGCCTGACGTCTTTATCACCGCCCTGTTTCTGAGTTTCACCCTGGTTCGCCTGATCAAGGGCAATTGGCTGCATTATCCGGGTCATGTCGCTGTCTCGATCCTCGGTGGGATGGTCGGCCTGATCGCCCTGATGGTCCTTGAGCCCGGCAGCCAGACCGACTGGGTATCCGGCAATGCCGCCGCCGCCGTGGGGGCTTGGGCGGCCATGCTGCTTTTCGACCGGGTGACGACCGGAAGTGCGGGCTGAGGCAACTCGCCCGCGGCCATCCTCGCACTCACCTCGTCGTCATGCCCCGCGACGGGCAGCGCGGCCACCGCGGCGGCGGCCACCGTCTCCACCCGCTGCCGCAGCAGGAGCGGCGCTCGCCGGAGCTCCTGCCGCTGCGGGAGCATAATCACGATAGGTGCGGATCCAGTTGGTGCAGTCCGGATCGGTGCCGTTGAGCACGTTGGCGGCGCGGACCATTTCCATTTCCTGGGGGCGGCAGGGGTTCATGATCGCGCTCGTCATGCCGGCACCGATCACCATCGGGATGAAGCCGGCATTGACGCCGTGGCGGTGAGGCAGGCCGAAGGAGATGTTGGACAGGCCGCAGGTGGTGTTGACCTTGAGCTCGTGCCGCAGGCGGTGGAGCAGGGCAAAGACCTGCTTGCCGGCCGTGCCCATCGCGCCGATCGGCATGACGAGCGGATCGACGACGATGTCCTCGGGCTTGATGCCGTAATCGGCGGCACGCTCGACGATCTTCCTGGCGACGGCGAAGCGCACGTCCGGGTCTTCGGAAATGCCGGTCTCGTCGTTGGAGATGGCGACGACGGGAACGTCGTATTTCTTGCAGAGCGGAAGAATGGCCTCGAGCTTTTCCTCCTCGCCGGTCACCGAGTTGACCAGCGGCCGGCCCTTGGCGACGGACAGCGCGGCCTCGATGGCGGCGGTGACGGAGGAATCGATCGACAGCGGCACGTCGACGAGATCCTGCACGATGCCGAGCGTCTTGACGAGGAGCGGCGGCTCGGTCTCGTTCGGGTTGACGGCGGTTACTCCTGCGTTGACGTCGAGCATGGTGGCACCGGCCGCGACCTGCGCCAGCGCATCCGCCTTCACGGTGTCGAAATTGCCTTCGATCATCTCGGCGGCGAGCTTCTTTCGGCCTGTCGGGTTGATGCGCTCGCCGATCACGCAAAAGGGCTGGTCGAAGCCGATGACGACTTCGCGGGTGGCGGATGCGACGATGGTACGGGTCATAAGGTGTCCTCTGGGTCTGGCCCGTCCCCGAAGGGACTTGTGATTTGTCTTCTATCAGATTTGTCGGAAAACGCGCATTTCAGGCTTCGCCTTCCGCGGCGACGCCCGCAAGCGTATGGGGAGAGACACGGGCCGCATCATCCGCCTCCTCGAGGCGGGCTTCGGCTGCCTCATTGGCGAGGTTGGGTTCCTTGCGCCAGGGCTTGCGGCCCTTCAGCACGCCGGAATCATGCACGATCTCGGCGACGAACTCCTCCTGCCGGTAGGCCATGACATGTATGCCCGATACGCCGGCGATCTCCTTGACCTCGTTGATGATGTCGATGCAGAGGCGCTTGCCCTCGGCCTTCTGGTCCTCGGCGCCTTCCAGCCGCTTGATGATGTGATCGGGGATATGGACGCCCGGCACGTTGGAGCGCATCCATTTGGCCGTGCGGGCGGAGGCGAGCGGGCCGACGCCGCAGAGGATGTAGCATTTCTCGTCGAGGCCGAGATCGCGCACGCGCTGCATGTAGCTGCGGAACATGTCGACATCGAAACAGTACTGGCTCTGCACGAACTGCGCACCGGCGGCGATCTTCTTGGCCAGCCGCATCGGCCGGAACTCCTGCGGCGGCACGAAGGGGTTGATCGCGGCCCCCAAAAAGACCTGGGGCGGCTTGGTCAGCTTGCGGCCGGAGAGAAACCGGCTCTCGTCGCGCATGGTGCGCACGGTTTCGAGAAGCGACATGCAGTCGAGGTCGAAGACGGGCTTCGCGCCCGGCTGGTCGCCAGCCTGAACGCCGTCACCCGTCAGGCACATGATGTTGCAGACGCCCATGGCTGCCGCGCCCAGGACATCGCCCTGGATTGCGATCCGGTTCTTGTCGCGACAGGCGATCTGCATGATCGGGGCATAGCCCATGCGGGTTAGAAGCGCACAGATTCCGACCGAGGACATGTGGCAGTTCGCGCCCGATGCATCCACCGCATTGATGCCGTCCACCCAGCCGTCGAAGACTGCGGCGCGGTCATAGACCTCGTCGGCATCGGCGCTGTCGGGCGGGTTGAGTTCGGCGGTGACGGCAAATTCGCCCCGGCGGAGCACGCGTTCCAGCCGCCCCAGCGAGGAGTGGCCGGGCTTGGGATCGAGCGGCAAGTGGGCGCCAAGCGGATTGGTGTCGCTCATCGCGCGGCCTCCGAACCTTGGGCCTGGCGGGCCGCTTCCCGTTTGGCTGCGTCTTCGGCGGTCACGCGCAGCCAGGAGGAGGTTTCACGCCAGGACTGGTCGACGGGTTTCTGCACCGTCATGATCCTATCGCCGCCCTTCATGCGCTCGGAGCCCTGAAAGGCCTGAACCCAGACGCAGGGCATGTCGGGTTCGACCTCGCAATTGCCGTTGGCGCGCACGCCGCCGCATGGGCCGTTGCGCAGTTGCTTGGGACAGTTCATCGGGCAGGACATGCCGGTGGAGGAGAGCACGCACTGGCCGCACATGCGGCAGTCGAAGAGAAAGCCTTTCACATTGCGCTCGACGAACTTCACCGGGGCTTCGGCGCGCTGGTATCCGATCCGCTTGAGGAGCGGGTGAAGACCCAGAAAGGCATTGGCGAAATGAGTGTAGAACCACTCGAAAAAGCGTGCGTTGCGCACGGACCACAGCCGGATCGCGATCTTGTTGCGCCGCCGCCGGCTGGGTGAGACACCGGCAGGGTTATAGGCGGTGGCAGGGGCTTTCGGCTTCGGCATGGCTGCAGGCTTGGCGGCAACGCCGGACGCCGGATCAAGGCCGGTCTTCGGGGCTTCACTCATCGGCCAGCCTGCCTCCGTTGCGCGCGACTTTGACCAGCCGGTCCTGCGGCCAGAGCGTCTCGATCTCGCTTGCGGCCCTTTCCGCCTCGGCTTCCAGATCGTCGGATACGGTTTCGGGCTCGGCGCGCCGCCATTCGGCGAGATAGTCGTCCGTGCCGGCCGCGCCCGAGCGCATGGCGGCCATGTCGATGGCCTCGGCAAAGCGGCCGGCAAGCTCGCGCTTGGCGGTCTGGCGCCCCTTCCTGACGATCACCTGGGCGGGAATGTCGCGCCAGAAGACGATGACTTTGTCGGCCATGAAAAACTCCTTGCAGCGAGAATGCGTGCGGAAGCGCCGCGCCGCTATTTCGGCGACGACGCGCGGGCGCTTCAATTGCGACCTTGGCTTATAATGGACGCGACGGGGATGCGTCCGTTCCGGATTTCGGACTACCAGACGCCTCTGGTGATGCCGCGCCAGAGCCAGGCCCAGATCGTCGGGTGGAAATACTGCTTCGAAACGCCGTCCGCGGGAAGAGGCTTCAATTGGCCTGCGACTGCGTCCCGCACGGCCATGACGGCGATGTCTCGCGCGGCTGCGGTCTGCAGGATCGTGTCGGTGAAAATGGTTTCTTTCGCGGACGGCTCGATGATCCTGCGGTAGATGACGGCGCCGGAATCGATGCCCGCATCGATCAGGTGAACCGTGGTCCCGTAGTGATCCAGATCCTCGTTGACCCGCGCCCAGTAGCCGCTCCACATGCCGCGATAGCGCGGGGTGATGCCGGGATGGAAGTTGAGGACCGGGCAGGGCATGGCGGCGAGCGTGTCCCGCCTGAGGATCCGGCAGCTTACCGACAGGATCGCCGCCGGCTGGATGTCGCCGATCAGTTTTAGTGTCCTGGCGGCGTTGACGGAGGGGACCTCATGTACCCTCACGCGCGGATTTGGCCGGTCTGATGCGCCATGCTCCCGCATGATCCGGGTTGCGCGCGCCCTGGTCAAACTCTTCCCGATCCGCGAGGTGACCATCGTCGCAAGCTGGCCGATCGCGGAAACCCAGCCCATCAGCCGGGCCTTGCGACGGATAAAGGTGACTTTCGATTCCGGACGTTCCTTGAGCACCACGACATCATCGAACGCATCAGCGACCGCATTGATCACGATCCACGGAAAACGGCCGCCGGATGTAAGAATGACGATGGTCGATCGGTCAGGCATTCGCGTCCCAGGCGAGTTGGGGCTCAACAATCACCATCTCTAACGCCAAAACGCCAAAAGTGTCGTGTAAAAATAATGTGTTCGGCCATGCCATTCATGGCCGAGCGCGCGTCGTGGAAGCCGTGCTTGAACTGGGGTTCAGAAAAACCACATCAGGAGCGCGCCGGTGGCGAAGGCCACCGCGGTTACCATCAGGATCGACAGAAGGCTCAGGAACAGGCCGACGGCGAGGCAATAGCCGTCGCGCTCGGTATGGGCGACGCCGAGAACCGAGAAGGCCACGGCGGGCGGCCAGTTGCCGAAGGGGATCGGGATCACGCAGATGACCGCGAGAATCAGCGCCAGGAGGCCGAAAAGGCGCTCGTGCAGAGTGCTGCGGATCGGCCACTTCCGGGGCCGCACCCAGTTTTCCGCGCGTTTGAGCCACGGCGTTACCCTGAGCGCCATCACGCGGAAGCGCGATTTCTCGATCGAGAAATTGGCGATGCGTCTGGGCATCCAGATCTTGTCGTAGCCAATCAGTATCTGCCAGGCGACGAAGACCATCGGCAGACCGAGAACCAGCGTCGCGCCGGGCGGCAGCGGAATGAGGTTCGGGAGCGCGAAGATCAGCATGAACGCCCCGAAGGAGCGATCTTCCAGCGCCTCCGCGAGGTCACGTATGGAAATCCGCTCGCCGGGTTGAGCGGCAAGTTCAAGAAGGAGATCGGAGAGTTTTTCGGGGCGGGGGCGGCTTTCGACCGGCTCGACCGGAAACTCGGGTGACGATGTGTGCGTGTTCACGGGAGCCGGATTACTTCAATTGCTCGTGATACACTAGGCACCAAATGCTTAAAAATTATGGCAGCTGTCTTTTGGCCGCGCCGCCGGCCTCGTCCATGAACGGGGTCAGATCGCCGTACCCGGTCAAACGCCGTTCGAAGGGCAGGCCGATGACTTCGGCTGCCTCCCGCGCCCGCGCCGTCAATTCGGGGTCGTCGGTCTGCGCCAGATAGAGGGCACGCTGATAATTGCCGAAATACATCTCGCGCAATTCCGGGTGCCGGTCGAGGCCGAGCGGCGCAACCAGGAAGGTTTCATAGTGGCGGGCGAGGAAATCGGTGATGAAGAAGGTCATCATCATCTCGTCCGAGGCGGCCTCGAAAGCCTGATTGCCATAATAGAAGGAGAAGCAGTGCGGGCCCTCGATGCGGCTCACGCCATGCTCGGCACAGACGCGGTCGAGCGCGCCGCCGGTGCCGCAATCGGCATAGCCGATGAAGATGTGCTCGAACCCTTCCGCGCGTGCCTCGCGGATCGCCCGGTCGGCAGCAGGTGCGATACGATCGGGGTGATGATGAAAATCAGCAGGCAGACACTTGAGATCGATGTGTTCATGCCCCAGTTGCTTATTTATCGCCAGCACCTCGCGGGCGATCATGCCGCAGGCGATAACGCGCACGCTCGCGCCGAACTCGCCGATGGCAATGTGTCCCGTGTCTTGCGTCGGATTCTTGCTGGCGCCTGACATTCGTTCGCCTTTACTGCGGTCGAGATGATCGACCTTCCTCCAAGGGGAGATGCGAGAAAATGAAGTTCCTCAAGATTGCCGGTGTTCTGACCGTCATGCTTTCGCTTGTTGCCTGCGCCAACACCATTCGCGGTGCGGGCCGCGACGTCAAGGAATCTGCCGCAGCCGTCAACGACGCCGTAAGCTGATCCGGCCGCAGGGCCAAGGCTCCGCCGGACCGTCGCAGGTCCGGCGGAGCGTATCGTCGTGTCAGCTGGCGGGCTTCCGGTTGTGCCGGCGCGCCATCAGCGACTTGGCCGTTTCGACCGTAACCGCGGCGTCGCGGCAATAGGCGTCGGCGCCCACGGCCTGGCCGAATTCCTCGTTAAGCGGCGCGCCGCCGACCAGCACGATGAAGTCGTCACGAATGCCCTTTTCCTTCATCGTGTCGATGACCACCTTCATATAGGGCATCGTGGTGGTCAGCAGTGCCGACATGCCGACGATGTCGGGCTTGTGCTCTTCGATCGCCTCGAGATAGTTCTCGACCGGGTTGTTGATGCCGAGGTCGATGACCTCGAAGCCCGCGCCTTCCATCATCATGCCGACAAGGTTCTTGCCGATGTCGTGAATGTCGCCCTTGACGGTACCGATCACCATGGTGCCTAGCTTCGGCGCACCTGTTTCCGCAAGCAGCGGACGCAGGATCGCCATGCCCGCTTTCATGGCATTGGCCGACATCAGCACTTCCGGCACGAAGAGGATGCCGTCGCGGAAATCCTCGCCGACGATCCTCATGCCCTCCACCAGCGCCTTGGTCAGGACATTATAGGGCGTCCAGCCGCGGTCGAGCAGGATCTGTGTGGCTTCCTCGATCTCTTCCTTCAGGCCGTCATAGAGGTCGTCCATCATCTGCTGGACAAGTTCGTCGTCGGGAAGTTCGGAGAGATTGATGTCTTCGTCGTCGGCCATGCGGGAATCTCCAAAGCGGATTAGGCGAACCATAATATATCGTAACACTAGGCCAAGGGGAGGGGCCTTGTCATTTGGCTAACGACATCAAATCGTTCCGGAAGCGACGTGGGGAGAACTGTGGACGCGGGCCGGGCGTGTCGCGGCAAAGCCATCCGAAGGCGCATCCGGAAACGCGGCGTGCCACTTTACGGATGAAAATTCATTCCAGATCGGCGAAAGTCGCCGGACCAGGGATGATCACGGATGGACTACGATATGGCTGTCGACGGAGCTGACAAGGACATGGCTGAAACGGCTGAAGGCCGGGGCGGCGGGCGGCGCAGCCGGGGAGCGGCGGGCCGCCGCGCCGAGCGTGGATCGCGGGGGCCGGGTCTCTCGCTTCCCTATATCACCCGCAAGATCAACACCTACGAGGTGCTGGACGAAGAGGGACTGTCGCTGATCGAAGCCAATGCCGACCTCATTCTGGAGGAAATCGGCATCGAATTCCGCGACGATCCGGAAACGCTGAAACTCTGGAAGGATGCTGGTGCCGACGTGCGCGGCGAGCGCGTCCATTTCCCGAAAGGCCTGTGCCGCGAGATCCTGAAAACCGCGCCCTCGGTCATCACCCAGCATGCGCGCAATGCCTCGCGCACGGTGGAGATCGGCGGCAAGTCCACGATCTTCGCACCGGTCTACGGTCCGCCCTTCGTGCGCGATCTGGAAGGCAATCGCCGCTATGCGACGATCGAGGATTTCCGCAATTTCGTGAAGCTCGCCTATATGGCGCCGGCCATTCACCATTCGGGCGGAACGGTGTGCGAGCCGGTCGATATCCCGGTGAACAAGCGACACCTCGACATGGTCTATGCGCATATGCGCTATTCCGACAAACCCTTCATGGGCTCGGTGACGGCGCCGGAACGGGCGGAAGACACCGTCGAGATGTGCAAGATCCTGTTCGGCGCGGATTTCGTCGACCAGAACTGCGTGGTCATCAACCTGATCAACGCCAACTCGCCGATGGTCTTCGATGAAACCATGCTGGGTGCGCTGAAAGTCTATGCGCGCAACAACCAGGCCTGCGTGGTTTCGCCCTTCATCCTGGCAGGCGCCATGAGCCCGGTCACGGTGGCGGGCACGCTGACGCAGATCCTGGCGGAAGTGCTGGCGGGTGCAGCGCTCACCCAGCTTATCCGTCCCGGTGCGCCGGTCATCTTCGGCACGTTCGCGGCCTCTATCTCGATGCAGTCCGGTGCGCCGACCTTCGGTACGCCGGAGCCCTCGCTCGTCTCCTACGGGGCGGCACAGCTTGCTCGCCGCCTGGGACTTCCGTTCCGTACCGGCGGATCGCTCTGCGGCTCCAAGGTGCCGGATGCGCAGGCGGCTCACGAGAGTGCTGCGACGCTCAATACCACGGTCCTTGCGGGCACGAATTTCGTGCTGCACGCGGCGGGCTGGCTCGAAGGCGGACTTGTCGCCTCCTACGAGAAATTCATGATCGACTGCGACCAGCTCGGCATGCAGCAGCGGTTTGCCGAGGGCGTGGATCTTTCCGAACAGGGACAGGCGCTCGAAGCGATCCGCGAGGTCGGGCCCGGCAGCCACTATCTCGGCTGCGCGCATACCCAGGCCAATTTCCAGACCGCGTTCTACCGCTCGCCGCTGGCCGACAACAATTCCTACGAACAATGGCTGGCTGAAGGCGAGAAGCGGATCGAGGAACGCGCGCGCGTGCAGTGCCAGAGCTGGCTCGACAGCTATGTCGCACCGGATCTCGATCCGGCGATCGATGAGGCGCTGAAGGAATTCATCACCAAGAAGAAGGATTCCATGCCCGACGCCTTCACATGAAAGGGTAAGCGCCGCTCGGGCGCGACAACGGGCGAAGTGCAGGGCTACGACCGCGTGTCGGAGTTGCTTCACAAGGATGTCTGGGGCCGGTAGATCCGGCCCCTTCTGATTTCTGGGCAGCCTATTCGGCGGCGATCTGCGAGCCGTTGAAGAGGCTCATATTCGCATCGCCCCAATCCTTCAGCGAAACCAGGATCGGGCCCAGGCTCTCGCCGCGCGGAGACAAGGAGTACTCTACCTTGGGCGGGACCTGCGCGTAGACCTTCCTGGCGATCAGGCCGTCGGCTTCCAATTCGCGGAGCTGGTTGGTCAGCATGCGCTGGGTGACGTTCGGAATATGCCGGCGAATCTCGTTGAAGCGCAGCACGCCCTTTTCCATCAGATGAAAGAGGATGACGGCTTTCCATTTGCCGTCGATCAGGCTGATCGTTGCCTCCACGGCGCAGCCGGGATGGCAGTCGAAACGGGAATGGCGGGGCTTTGCCATGGCAGTATCCTTTTCGACACTATGGGCGAATTTTGTGGGTATTGCAGTTTTCGAGCCGAAGGCTACATCAGCTGCGTGTTCAATGAAAGGAGCGGTCTCATGAAGGCGGTCGGCTACAAGAAACCTGGCGCAATCGATCGGGATGATGCACTGGTCGATATCACTCTCCCCGAACCGAAGGCGGAAGGGCGCGATCTACTTGTCGAAGTGAAGGCCGTTTCGGTCAATCCGGTCGATACCAAGGTGCGCCGCCGGGCCGGCGCGGACGGCGACGGTTACAAGGTGCTGGGCTGGGACGCAGCCGGCATGGTCAGGGCGGTGGGACCGGATGTTGCGGGATTCAATCCGGGAGACGAGGTCTGGTATGCCGGATCGATTGCCAGGGCGGGGACCAATTCCGAACTCCATCTCGTGGATGAGAGGATCGTTTCGAAAAAGCCCGTTTCCCTCGGTTTCGAGGAAGCTGCGGCAATGCCGCTGACCGGGATAACGGCGTGGGAAATGCTGTTCGACCGGCTCGATGTGCGCAAGCCGGTGCCCGGAGCTGCCAACGCAATCCTCGTTATCGGCGGTGCTGGCGGTGTCGGATCCATGACGATCCAGATCCTGCGTGCGCTCACCGATCTCACGGTGATCGCGACGGCCTCACGCCCCGAAACGATCGAATGGGTGAAGCAGCTCGGCGCGCATCACGTGGTCAACCACCGCGAGCCGCTGGCGCCGCAGGTCGCCGAACTCGGCATCGGCGCACCCGCTTTTGTATTCTCCACGACGGAAACCGGTAGCCATCTTTCCGATGTTGCCGAACTGATCGCCCCGCAAGGGCGGTTCGGCCTGATCGACGATCCCGAAGCGCTCGACATCTCGCCGTTCAAGCGGAAATCCGTCTCGGTGCATTGGGAGCTGATGTTCACCCGCGCGGTCTTCGAGACGGCGGACATGGGAGAACAAGGCAAGCTTCTTGCCGAGATTGCGCGGCTGGTCGACGAGGAGAAGGTCAGCACCACACTTACCGATACGCTGGGACCGATCAACGCCGCCAATCTGAAGAAGGCCCATGCCTTCATCGAGAGTGGAGCCGCGAAGGGCAAGCTGGTTCTCTCCGGCTTCTGATTGCGCAGCCGCCGGACAAGGAAAAGGCGTGTCTCCCGGGGCACGCCTTTCTCTTTTCAGCTTGTACCCTGCGAGCCGGTTTTGCGTCAGCCGCGGCGGCGGCCGCGGGAGCGGGCAGGGGCATCGCCCTCTGCGGCGGCGCGCGTGTTCTTCATCGGGCCGATACGCTCGACGATTGTCTCGATGGTCGGCCGGGCAGCCTTGCGGTGGCCGTCGATTGCCTCGCGCATGGCCGCCAGGTGCTCGCAGGAGGTGCCGCAGCAGCCGCCGATGATCCGCGCGCCGGCGTCCACCGCCAGCCGTGCATAATCGGCCATCAGCGGAGGCGTGCCGGAGTAGTGGATCTCGGCGCCCCTGAATTCCGGAATGCCGCAATTGCCCTTCACCACCACGACGGCTTCCGGGTCGGCGCCGGTCATGTCGAGGAGCGAGGACAGGATGTCGGACGCGCCGACGCCGCAATTGGCGCCGACGGCGAAGGGGCCGTCGCCGATATCCCTGGCGACGCCGTGAATGTCCTTCGGGTGCAGGCCCATCATGGTCTTGCCGGCAGTGTCGAACGAGCCGGTATAGACAAAGGCCATGCCGCACTTCGTGGCAGCTTCCGCCGCGGCGCGGATCTCGTCGGCGGCCGACATGGTCTCGATCCAGACGATATCGATGCCGCCGGCCTTCAGTCCCTCGATCTGCTCCCTGAACGCGTCGACGGCCTCGTCATAGGTCATGGCGCCGAGCGGAACCAGAAGCTCGCCTGTCGGGCCGACGGAGCCGCCGACAATGACCTTGCGCGGGGCGGCATCGGCGACGGCACGGGCTATTTCCGCGGCCTTCCTGTTGAGGTCGAAGACGCGATCCTGCGCATGGTGCAGCTTCAGGCGATGACGGGTGCCGCCGAAGGAATTGGTCAGGATGATATCCGCGCCGGCATCGACGAAATCCTGATGCAGTTTGGTGATGCGGTCGGGGTGGCTCTCGAGCCACATCTCCGGTGCCTCGCCGGATTCAAGGCCCATGGCGAACAGATTGGTGCCGGTGGCTCCGTCGGCCAGGAGGACGCCCTTTTCGGCAAGAAGTTCGGCGAGGGGATTGGCGGTCGCGGACATGAAGCGTCTCCGGAACTGGCGGTTGGCCGAAGGTCTGCTGCCTGCGGCATGATCTGGTGAATGATATAAAGATTTCTTTATGTCTTCGCAAGCGTTGCGGAGTGCCGGCGCTGTCCGAAAATGGCAGTAGCTCTCATAAACAAGCGGCGGCCACTTTCGCAGCCGCCGCCTTGTCGTTGCTGAAGAGGCGAGATCAGGCCGCTTCGTCGTCCACCATGGTGTGATCGACGGGCGTCACCATCGCGGCGATCACGTCCTGGATGTTGAGCGAGCCGATCGGCTTGCCGTCCTCGTCGATCACGACGGCATGGCTGACCGACTGCTCGGTCATCTTCTTGGCCGCCGTTTCGAGAACCGAGCCGGTCTTGATCCGCGGTCCCGAGCCCTCGCCGGAGACAGGGGTCATGACCATGTCGACGGTGATCACCCGGCCGCGATTCACCTCGCGCACGAAGTTCGAGATGTATTCGTCGGCAGGCTTGAGGACGATCTCCTGCTTGGTGCCCTGCTGAACCACTTCACCATCACGCAGGATGGCGATGCGATCGCCGAGGCGGAGCGCTTCATCGAGGTCGTGGGTGATGAAGACGATCGTCTTGCGGATTTCCTTCTGCAGGTCGAGAAGCACCGACTGCATGTCCATGCGGATCAGCGGATCGAGGGCCGAGAAGGCTTCATCCATCAAGAGGATCGGCGCGTCGTTGGTGAGCGCCCGGGCGAGACCCACGCGCTGCTGCATGCCGCCGGAGAGCTGGTTGGGATAGTTGTCCTCGAAGCCTTCGAGGCCGACGCGGGTGATCCAGCGCTGGGCTTCCTCTTCCTGCTTCTTGCGCGGTACGCCCTGAAGCTCGAGACCGTAGACGGTATTTTCCATCACGGTACGATGGGGAAGGAGCGCAAACTTCTGGAACACCATCGCGGTCTTGTGGCGACGAAACTCCCTCAGCTCCTTCTCGTTCATCTTCACGACGTCGTCCTCACCGACGATCACCTCGCCGGCCGTCGGGTCGATCAGCCGGTTGATGTGACGGATGAGCGTGGACTTGCCCGAACCCGACAGGCCCATGACGACCTGGATGGCACCGCCGGGCATGTCGATGTTGATGTCCTTGAGGCCGAGAACGTGACTGTGCTTCTCGTTCAGCTCGGTCTTGGACATGCCGCCCTTGACCATGTCCACATAGGCAGCCGGATCCGAGCCGAAAATCTTGTAGAGATTGCGGATCGAAATGCCGATACCCGGTTTGTTTTCATCAGCCATGGACCACCTCCAGGTGCTTCTGGAGCCGCTTGCCATAAGCCTGGCTCACTCGGTCAAAGATGATGGCGATGCCGACGATCGCGAGACCGTTGAACATGCCGAGCGTGAAGTACTGGTTGTTGATCGATCTCAGGATGCCGAGGCCAAGGCCCGGAACGCCGATCATGGCCGCGACCACGACCATGGCGAGCGCCATCATGATGGTCTGGTTGACGCCTGCCATTATGGTCGGCAAGGCCAGCGGCATCTGAACGTTCTTGAGGCGCTGCCAGCTTGACGAACCGAAGGCGTCGGCGGCTTCCAGCACGTCCTTGTCGACGAGGCGGATGCCCAGATTGGTCAGGCGGATGATCGGCGGGATGGCATAGACCATGACGGCGATCAGGCCCGGCACGCGACCGATGCCCAGAAGCATGATCACAGGTACCAGATAGACGAAGCTCGGCATCGTCTGCATGACGTCGAGGATCGGATTGAAGATGGCCTGGACGCGGTCCGAACGGGCCATCAGGATGCCGATGGGGATGCCCACGACGATGGCGAGGAGTGTTGCGACGATTGTCATCGCAATCGTGCTCATCGTGTCTTCCCACATGCCGAAATAGCCGACGAGCAGAAGGATGATGGCGACGGATCCTGCGATCTTGATGCTGCGGGACGCGGCGTAGGCGATCCCGGCGATGGCCAGAAGAACCAGGATCCACGGAGAATCCGTGAGCAGGTCTTCCATCCAGAACATAAACCATTTTACCGGCGAAAGCGCCGTTTCGAAAGCATCGCCATAAGCCCGTGTGAAGTCCCTGAAGCCAAGATCGATCGTCTTCTTGATTGCAGTGAGACTGGAGCGGTCCATGGCTGGGAATTCAGTTAACCAGTCCATTTTCGTATGTTCCCCGGTGTTGAGAGCGTCGGCGTTCTCCCCGTACGACCGACTTTACAAAAAAAGTGGCGGGCCTTGGCCCGCCACTGGTTTAGGCGATTACTTGACCGCCTTTTTCACTTTTTCGGCGGCATCCTCTGAAACCCACTTGGTCCAGATGTCCGGACTGTTGTTCAGGAAGTAGTATGCGGCGTCTTCACCGGTTGCCTGGTTGTCGGCCATCCAGGCGAGAAGCTTGTTGACCGTGTCGTTCGGCCAGGAGCGTTCGGTGAGGTAGTCGTAAGCCGGGCCGCCAGCCTGTTTGAAGCGGTCGGTCACCACCGTGTAGACCTCGGACTTGGTCCAGGCGTTCGGCTGGGGATCTGCGCAATCCGGCTTGGTGATGCAGCTGTCCCACTGTTCCTTGTTGAATTCGGCCGGGAAGTCGAGCTTGACCATCTCGTACTTGCCGAGAAGGGCGGTCGGAGCCCAATAGTAGCCGAACCACGGATCCTTGCCTTCGTAGGCCTTGGCGATCGATCCGTCGAGACCGGCGGCCGAACCGGTTTCCACCAGTTCGAAGTTGTGGTCGGGGCCCTTGTAAGCCTTGAACATGTTGGTGGTGTTGGTGCGGCAGCCCCAGCCTTCCGGGCAGTTGTAGAGGCCGCCCTTGCTGGCGTCGTCCGGGTGCGGGAACAGTTCCGGATGTGCGAGCGCATCTTCGACGGTCTTGATGTCCGGATGCTCGTCGGCGATGTACTTGGGAATCCACCAGCCTTCGACGCCGCCGTCGGACAGCGATTCCGATGCGTAATGAAGCTTGCCTTCGTCCGTAGCCTTGTCGAGAACGGTGCGCATGGCGTTGACCCAGGCTTCCGGCGCGACGTCCGGCTCGCCCTTCTCGATCATCGAGGTCAGGGTCGGGTTGGTGTCGCCGGCCACCAGTTCGGCATCGCAGCCGTAACCTTCTTCGAGAATGATCTTGTCGATGTTGGCGAGGACTTCAGCCGACGCCCAGTTCATGTTGGCGATGGTGACGCGACCGCAATCTTCGGCGGAAGCGGCGCCCGCGAAGCCCATGATGCCGGCTGCGAGAACGGTGGAAGCGAGAAGCTTCTTCATATGTAAAGACCTCCCAGTCTTTGTGAGAGCAGTGATGTTACCCGTATCGATCTCCGGTTACTGCATTGTCCGGAGTCGGATATTTGGAGGCATGTCGCCACAGGGATAATGAAGCCCGAATTTCACTAAGACAATGCCGCATATACGACATTCGCTTGCGCATCCGCGCAGCTGAAATTCGACCGTCCACCCGAGGCGACCGTCAGGTCAACGCCCAAACTAGGACGTTGGCGAGAGAAATCAACCGTATATGACCAAAACTTGCAGATGTCGCGGATGGGACAGTTGCGCAATCCCGACATCACAGGCGTTAACCAGAAAAACGGGCTTGTTCACCAATGCTTAGAGTTTCAATAACCCTCCGGTAACAATCTTGAGGTTATATGTCTCTCGCGGCGGGGGACACCCACCGTAGGGTCCGGATCAGGTTTTGCGTACCGGAAGCCCTGTCTCCTTCCGCGTGTATTTCGGAAGGGGCAAGCGTACTTTTTGTCAGGCCGCGCGATCCGCAAGGATCGGGCGGCTTTCGCTTTTCCGGGCCGGGCCGGGGCTGGGGCCGGAGTGCCGTGCCCGATGATCCGCCTTCTGCGATTCTTGCGCGAATCTCTTCTTTTCCAATAGAAAAAGGCCGCCGCGATTATCGCGACGGCCTTCGTTTCAGAGCGGCTTGAGCTGAAGTCAGCCGGCCGAACGGGTGCGGACGAGGCGGGCGAAACCCTTCTTGAGAACGCTGCGCTTGTCGGAATTCTTGGGACCCTGGCCGTGCCAGGCGATCTGAAGTCCGTTGTTTTGGTCAAAGATAAACAGCATCGTCGTATTCCGTATAATCAGAGGGGTAACCGCGATCCGATTTTGAACCTTCGCGAAGCGCCGCTATACGCTCGTACATGTCGGACGAGAGCCGATAAAAGCGGCGCGCCATGTCGCATTTCAGGCATGGCCAAAAAATTGCGATCACGCCTCGCCACAGCGCTGAAAAAATGGTTGAGAACGTGTGATGTAGAGCATGGTGGAAGTCACCTGGAGGTGGCCGGGAACTTCTCGGGACGTGGCAGGGAATTCGGGGTCGAAATGGCGCGGGCACTGATGTTTCAGGGAACGGGGTCGGACGTGGGCAAAACCATGCTCGTCGCCGGTCTGTGCCGTCTCGCGGCCAATCGCGGCCTCACCGTGCGTCCGTTCAAGCCGCAGAACATGTCCAACAATGCCGCCGTTGCAGAAGACGGCGGCGAGATCGGGCGGGCGCAATGGCTGCAGGCGCTCGCCTGTCGCACGCCCTCCTCGGTGCATATGAACCCGGTGCTTCTCAAGCCGCAGACGGAGACGGGAAGCCAGATTGTCGTTCAGGGCAAGGTGCGCGGGCAGGCGGCCGGCCGCGATTACCAGAAACGCAAGGCCGAGTTGCTGGGCGCTGTCCTCGAGAGTTTCGCCGAAGTCAGCCGCAACGCCGATCTGGTTCTGGTCGAAGGTGCGGGGTCGCCCGCCGAGATCAACCTGCGCGCGGGCGACATTGCCAATATGGGTTTTGCGCGCGCGGCCGATGTTCCGGTCGCGCTGGTCGGCGACATCGACCGTGGGGGCGTGATCGCCTCTCTCGTCGGTACCCACGCCATTCTCGATCCGTCGGATCGCGACATGGTGGCGGGGTATCTGATCAACAAGTTTCGTGGCGACGTCAGCCTCTTCGACGACGGGGTGACCGCGATCGGCGACTTCACCGGCTGGCCTTGTTTCGGCATCGTGCCCTGGCTCAGGGATGCGGGGCGCCTGCCTGCCGAGGATTCGGTTGCGCTGGAACGCCTGGCGTGGGGGAAAAGCGGCGCGCTGAAGATTGCCGTACCGGTCCTGTCGCGGATTGCCAATTTCGATGATTTCGACGCGCTCGGCGCGGAGCCCTCGGTCGAACTCGTCTTCGTCAGGCCGGGGGAGAGGCTTCCGGCAGACGCGGCACTGGTCATCCTGCCGGGGTCGAAATCCACGATCGCCGATCTCGCCGATTTTCGGATGCAGGGCTGGGATGCGGACCTGACCGCTCATTTGCGGCGCGGTGGGCGGGTGATCGGGGTTTGCGGCGGCTACCAGATGCTGGGGAGGGTCGTGCGCGACCCCGACGGGATCGAGGGGCCGGTGCGTGAGGCGAAAGGCCTGGGCCTTCTCGACATCGAGACGGAACTCTCGCCCGAGAAGACGGTGCGGAACACCAATGCGGTCTCGGTCGAGGGGGGCGAACCGCTCAGCGGTTACGAGATTCATCTGGGAGTGACGAGCGGAGCGGACTGTGCGCTTCCCTTCGCGCTCGTCGACGGGCGGCCGGATGGTGCGATTTCGCCCGACGGCAAGGTGATGGGCACCTATCTCCACGGCGTCTTCGTCTCCGATGCCTATCGGGCGCGGCTCCTGTCGGAATTCGGGGTGACCGGCAGCGTGGTCGATTACCGCGCCGAAGTCGATGCAGCGCTCGACCGCATAGCCGGAGAACTCGGCCGCTATCTCGATTTCGACGCGCTCTACGAGATCGCCGGGCGGGCGGGGAGCAATTGACAGGATTTCGCCCCGTCCTTATCACTCTGTATGCCGAATGGTTCCGGAACGGCGAAAGTCAGACCGGATCAAAAGGGAATGCGACGGAGAGGCCTTGCCTGTCCCAATCGCAGCCGACCCCGCGACTGTAGAGCGGAGAGGCGACTGTCACCGGGCTGGCGACCGGTTTCGCATCGAGGCAATGGTGCCGAAG
Organism: Pseudohoeflea suaedae; assembly: GCF_004354915.1. Taxonomy (GTDB): domain Bacteria; phylum Pseudomonadota; class Alphaproteobacteria; order Rhizobiales; family Rhizobiaceae; genus Pseudohoeflea; species Pseudohoeflea suaedae. The sequence goes on from NZ_SMSI01000002.1 coordinate 141,698, forward strand.
CGCGGGACTGGACGTTATTCCGGAGAAAGTCACTGGCGTGGCAGCATGATGAACCAAGGCGCGGACGCCTCCACATCTACGAATCGTCCCGTTTTCATGCCGCACGACGCGCCGGGAAGGCCGACAGTTGCCGCAGGCGAGAGATCGCCGGCATCCGCGAGCCAGGAGACCTGCCTTTCGGCATCCGGACAAGTCATTCCGGAACTCGAAATATCGGGAGCCTCGTCTCCCCGGCCATTCACGGAGGTTGTCGTGGCTGTCTCCTTTTCTCCCGCAAGCGGGCGTTCGTCCGCATGAGCGCAGTCACGTCCACGACACTGGCGCCGTCGACCCTCGTGCTCGGCGGTGCGCGTTCGGGAAAATCCGCCTTTGCCGAGAAGCTGGTGAGCGATGCTTCCAGGAAGCGGCTCTATCTGGCGACCGCGCAATCCCATGACGGTGAAATGAGCGAGCGGATCTCCCATCACCGTAACCGGCGCGGCGCGGGCTGGGAGACGGTGGAGGAACCGATCGATCTTGCTGGCATCCTGCAGGCAAAGGCGCGCGCCGACCGGCCGATCCTCGTCGACTGCCTGACGCTATGGGTAACCAACCTCATGGTCGCAGACAGGAATATCGACGCGGAAATCGCCAGGCTCTGCGACTGTATCGGTTCGCTTGCGGGGCCGGTGGTCTTCGTCTCCAACGAAGTCGGCCTCGGCATCGTGCCAGACAATGCCATGGCGCGGGCCTTCCGCGATCATGCCGGCCGTCTTCACCAGAACATCGCGGCCATCGCCGCGGACGTCTATTTCGTAGCGGCCGGACTGCCGCTCAAAATGAAGGGTTGAAACCATGGCGCATGCCAAAATTCCCGCCACCGTCATCACCGGCTTTCTCGGCGCAGGCAAGACCACGCTGATCCGCCACATGCTATCGAACGCCGGCGGCAAGCGCATAGCGCTGATCATCAACGAGTTCGGCGATCTCGGCGTCGACGGCGACGTGTTGCGCGGCTGCGGTGCGGAAGCCTGCAGGGACGAGGACATCGTCGAACTGACCAATGGCTGCATCTGCTGCACCGTTGCCGACGATTTCATTCCGACGATGGAAAAGCTGCTCGAACGCGATGAACTGCCCGATCACATCGTCATCGAGACATCCGGCCTGGCGCTGCCGCAGCCGCTGGTCAACGCCTTCAACTGGCCGGGCATCAAGACCCGCGTGACCGTCGACGGCGTGGTCACTGTCGTTGACAGCGCGGCCGTTGCGGCCGGCCGTTTCGCCGACGATCACGACAAGCTGGAAGCCCAGCGCAGCGAGGATGAATCGCTCGACCACGAAAGCCCGCTCGAGGAACTCTTCGAGGATCAGCTGACTGCCTCCGACCTCATCATTCTCAACAAGGCCGATCTGGTCGATGCGGAAGCGCTCAGGGCCATCCGCACCGATATCGGCGCGCATCTCAAGCGCCAGCCGGCGATGATCGAGGCGAAGAACGGCGAGGTGGCTCCGGAAGTCCTGCTGGGCCTCGGCGTCGGCACCGAGGATGACATCGCCAACCGCAAATCGCACCACGAACTCGAGCACGAGGGCGCCGATCACGACCACCATCACGATCACGACGAATTCGACAGTTTTGTCGTCGAGCTCGGTTCGCTCGATAACGCCACCGACTTCATCGAGGGGCTGAAGTCTGTCATCGCCCGTCACGATATCCTGCGTCTGAAGGGTTTTGCGGATATTCCGGGCAAGCCCATGCGGCTCGTCATCCAGGCGGTCGGTGCGCGCGTCGACAATTATTTCGATCGTCCCTGGAAGGCCGGCGAGGCGCGCGGCACCCGTCTCGTCGTTATCGGGCTGCACGATTTCGACCAGCAGGCGATCCGCGCCGAGATCGCCGGATTGCTCGGCTAGGCCATGCACCTTCTGACCGCGCAAAAGGGCAGCCTTTCGGACGATGGCGAGGCGATCGACCTCGGCCAGTCGGCCGGCGACGTGCTGTTCCTGAGCGCGGCGGACACCGAGCTTTCAGCGCTGGCGGGCGCTTGCGCCAGTGGCACGGCCAGCCGCTGGCGTCTCGCCAACCTGATGCAGCTCAAGCATCCGCTGTCCATCGACACCTATGCGGCCAAGAGCGTTGCGAAAGCGAAGCTGGTCGTCGTGAGGGCGCTGGGTGGCGCGAGCTATTTCGCCTATGCGCTGGAAGCCTTCCACGCGGCGGCGGTTGCTTCTGGGGGCAAGATAGCGGTGCTGCCCGGCGACGACCGGCCGGACCCCGAACTCGCCGGTTTCTCGACGCTGGGCGAGGCGGAGCGCGCGCAGCTTTTCTCCTATCTTGCGGAAGGCGGCGCACGCAATTTCGCGAGCTTCATAGACGCCTGCGAAGCCCTGGTGGCAGGCGAAGAATTGCCGCCACCGGCGGTGCCATTGATCCGCGCCGGGCTGTACTGGCCGGGCACATCCGCGCCGTCGGTGTCGTGGCTGAGGGAAAAGCACTTCAAGCCGGACCGGCCCACCGCTGCCGTCACCTTCTACCGTGCGCTGGTGCAGAGCGGACAGACAGCACCCGTCGATGCGATGATCGAGGCGCTGGACGATGCCGGGCTCAACGCGCTGCCGGTCTTCGTCTCCAGCCTCAAGGACGAGGTGTCCCAAGATGTCGTCCGCTCGGTCTTCGGCGAGGTGCAGCCGGACGTGGTGATCAACGCGACCGGATTTGCGGTCTCCTCACCCGGTGGCGAGGCCAGGGGCACGGTGCTGGAATCGACCGGCGCACCCGTGCTGCAGGCCATATTCTCGACGATCGCACGGCCGGTCTGGGAAGGCTCCTCGCAGGGGCTGAATTCGCGCGATCTGGCGATGAACGTCGCGCTTCCCGAGGTCGATGGACGGGTGCTGACCCGCGCCGTCAGCTTCAAGGCGGCGGCCCGCTACGACGAGACGGTCGAGACGAACATCGTCGCCCACGCGCCTGATACTGGCCGGATGGCATTCGTCGCGCGGCTGGCGGCCAATTGGGCGAAGCTCAGGCGGACGGAGGCGGGGGAGCGCAAGGTCGCGATCATTCTCGCCAACTATCCGAACCGCGACGGGCGTATCGCCAACGGCGTCGGGCTCGACACGCCTGCCGGCACGATCGAAGTGCTCAAGGCCATGGCGGATGCGGGTTTCGATGTGCGCGACGTCCCGGCCGATGGCGATGCGTTGATTAAAAGGCTGCGCACGGGACCCACCAATGCCATCGGCAGGGAACGCTCCGGCGGCGAGATCCTGTCGCTGGCAGATTATCGAGGGTTCTTCGACGCGCTTCCGGAGACCGTTCGGGGCGAAGTCACGGAGCGCTGGGGCGCACCGGAGGCCGATCCGTTCTTCGTCGATGGCGCCTTCCGGCTTTCCGTGCTGCGGCTCGGCAAGGCGGTGGTCGGCATCCAGCCGGCGCGCGGCTACAATATCGATCCGAAATCCACCTATCACGATCCCGATCTCGTGCCGCCGCACGGCTATTTCGCGTTTTATGCCTGGCTGCGCCAGGCCTTCGGCGTTCACGCCGTTGTCCATATGGGCAAGCACGGCAATCTCGAATGGCTGCCCGGCAAGGCCCTGGCGTTGTCGGAGCGCTGTTACCCGGAAGCGCTGCTCGGGCCGCTGCCGCATCTCTATCCGTTCATCGTCAACGATCCGGGCGAGGGGACGCAGGCCAAGCGCCGCACATCTGCGGTGATCATCGATCACCTGACGCCGCCGCTGACCCGTGCCGAAACCTACGGGGCCCTGGCCGATCTCGAGGCGCTGGTCGACGAATATTACGAGGCGTCCGGCCACGATCCGCGGCGGCTGAAACTGCTCAAGCGGCAGATCCTCGATCTTGTCCGCGACATCGGTCTCGATACGGACGCGGGGATCGACAAGGCGGATGCCGACGACCTGGCGCTCGAAAAGCTCGACGCCTATCTCTGCGATCTCAAGGAAATGCAGATCCGCGACGGGCTCCATGTCTTCGGCCTCGCGCCGGAGGGGCGATTGCTGACCGATCTCACCGTCGCGCTCGCGCGGCTGCCGCGCGGCAGCGAGCCGGGCGAGGAAAGCCTGCATCGCGCGATCGCGCGGGACGGTTTCGATGTCGAAGGGTTCGACCCGCTCGATTGCGATTTCGCTGCGTCCTGGGACGGTCCCCGCCCACAGGTTTTCCACAGCCTGTCCACCGCGCCGTGGCGCAGTCTCGGCGACACGGTCGAGCGCATCGAACTGTTCGCGGCAGCGCTCGTTTCCGGTGACATCGAAGCGCCCGAGGGCTGGGAGCGGACGCGCGCGGTCATGCGGGATGTCCACAGCCGGTTGATAACTTCCGTGGCGGCCTGTGGACAAGGCGAGATCGAAGGCCTGATGGCAGGTCTTGCCGGTCGTTTCGTGTCGCCCGGACCGTCCGGCGCGCCGACGCGCGGGCGGCCCGACGTGCTGCCGACCGGCAAGAATTTCTATTCCGTCGACAGCCGCGCCGTCCCCACGCCGGCAGCCTATGAACTCGGCAGGAAATCGGCTGAGCTGCTCGTCGCTCGCTTTGCGCAGGACCACGGCGAATGGCCGACGTCGCTGGCGCTTACCGCCTGGGGCACGTCGAACATGCGCACCGGCGGCGACGATATCGCCCAGGCGCTGGCGCTGATCGGCGCCAAGCCGCTCTGGGACATGGCCTCGCGCCGGGTGACCGGCTACGAAATCGTGCCGCTGGCCAGGATGAACCGGCCACGGGTGGACGTCACACTGCGCATTTCCGGCTTCTTCCGCGACGCCTTCCCCGATCAGATCGCGCTGTTTGACCGCGCCGCCCGCGCGGTGGCGGAACTGGACGAAGACGAGGCGGACAATCCGCTGGCTGCCCGCGCGAAACGAGAGACCGCGGAGCTGGTCGCCTCCGGGATGGACGAGGAACTGGCCGCACGGCAGGCGTCCTTCCGGGTCTTCGGTTCGAAACCCGGCGCCTATGGGGCCGGCCTGCAGGCGCTTATCGACGAGAAGGGCTGGTCCGAGCGCGGCGATCTGGCCGAGGCCTTCCTCGTCTGGGGCGGCTATGCCTATGGCGCCCAGGACGAGGGGAAGGCCGCACGCGGGCTGTTCGAAAAGCGGCTGTCCAAGGTAGAGGCCGTGATCCAGAACCAGGACAACCGCGAGCACGATCTTCTCGATTCAGACGACTACTATCAGTTCGAGGGCGGCATGACGGCGGCTGTCGAGGCCCTCAAGGGCGACCGTCCGGCGATCTACCACAACGACCATTCCCGTCCCGAGCGTCCGGTGATCCGTTCGCTCGAGGAAGAAATCGCGCGCGTGGTGCGCGGTCGCGCCGCCAACCCGAAATGGATCTCCGGCGTCATGCGCCACGGCTACAAGGGCGCCTTCGAGATGGCGGCGACGGTCGATTATCTCTTCGCGTTCGCGGCGACCACGGGCGCGGTGCGCGACCATCATTTCGAGGCGCTCTACCAGGCCTATCTCACCGCCGACCCGGTGCGCGAATTCCTCGAGCACAAAAACCCGGACGCACTCAGGGAGATGGCCGAACGCTTTCTCGAAGCGATGGACCGCAATCTCTGGACGCCGAAGTCGAACTCCGCGCGGTTCCAGCTCGAAGAGATGGCAGGTGCGTGAGCCTACTTGTTCGGGATATGGATAACCTGGTCGAGGGACTGGAAATGGCCGTCGCATGTTACGAGTTCGGCGCCGAATTCCATCGCTGTCGCGTAGACGACAGCATCAGCCGTTGCCAGTCCATGGGTGCGATGGGCGCGGGCGGCGGCGAGCGCCCGGTCCGTGTCGAGTGGCGCGTCGACGCACTGGCTGACGAAGGCGAGGAAGCGGTGCCGAACGGTGGTGTCCGCCTCACGTTCGATCCATTTCACCACTTCGAGAACGACGATCGACGGCACGATTATTTCGGTCGGATCGTCCGGAACTTCGGCCAGCAGCCGGTCGGCAACCGGCCCGTCGGCGAGGATTTCGACCCAGACCGAAGAATCGATCACCCGCATCAGAAGCGATCGTCGCGGTCGCGCACCGCGTCCCGGTTCGCCCCCTTGGCGAGGCCTTTCAACTCGGTCATGCTGGGAACCGGAACCAGAAGGAAGCCGCCGTCGCGGGGTACGAAGGCGAATTTCTGTCCCGGGCGCCAGTCTTCCTTTTCACGTACGGTTTTAGGTACGGAAATCTGGAATTTGGAAGAAAGGGTGGCCGTATCACTCATCTTACTTTCTCCGATCGATCGGAACTGGTAAGAATATCGGTGCTGCCGACGAGAATTGCAAGTCAGGAAAAGCTCATGACCAAGACCGACGATTTAGCCCGCCACGCGGAAAAGATGGCCAAGAAGAAGGCCGCACGCGAGAAGATCATGTCGACCAAGACGGACGAGAAAGGTCTCGTCATCGTCCATACCGGCAAGGGCAAGGGCAAGTCGACGGCGGCCTTCGGCATGATCTTCCGCCACATCGCGCATGGCCGGAAATGCGCGGTCGTGCAGTTCATCAAGGGCGGCATGGCGACGGGCGAACGCAACCTGATCGAGGAACGTTTCTCCGATATCTGCGAATTCCACACGCTGGGCGAGGGCTTTACCTGGGAGACGCAGGACAAGGCACGGGATATCGCCATGGCGCAAAGTGCCTGGGAGAAGGCCAAGGAGCTCATCCGCGACGAGAGCAATACGATGGTGCTGCTCGACGAGATCAACATCGCTTTGCGCTATGAGTACGTAAGCGTCGCTGACGTGGTGACCTTCCTGGAGGCGGAGAAGCCGGAGATGACCCATGTGGTGCTCACCGGCCGCAACGCCGCAGACGAGCTGATCGAGTTCGCCGATCTGGTGACGGAGATGGAGATGATCAAGCACCCCTTCCGCTCCGGCATCAAAGCGCAGATCGGCGTGGAGTACTAAGGCGCCGTCTGCCTGGACCGAACCACCCGGCAAGCCGTCGATCGTCCTGGCGATAAATGGAGTCTCATCAAGTGGTTCGGCGGAATGCTTGCCGGATCAGGTCAGGTGATCCGGGCGGTCCTCAATGCTCTCCCGGTCCGCTTCGACTTCCCCTGCATGCGCCGAGAGCCATTGCGAGAAGCTTGCCATCGCAGGCGTGACCGGACGATCGGACGGCCAGGCGAGATAGTAGCGTCCGGCGGAAACCGTGAAGCCGAAAGGCTGAACGAGGCGGCGCTCCGAAATGTGCCGTTCGAACATCCGCACCGGCAGGAGAGCGGCGCCGGTTCCCGCCGCGGCCATTTCGGCAAGTGCAATCGAACTGTCGAAAACGGGGCCCAGGGCTGGTGGGCACGGCGCGCCTGCGACCGCGAACCAGCCCGGCCACTCGGCACTCCGGTAACTGCGCAGCAGCGTGAGTTGACCGAGGTCGCCCGGATCCCGCAATCCGGCCGCAAGTTCGGGCGAACAGAGAGGCGACAGGGGCGCATCGAACAGGCCGATCGCCTCGTGCCCCGTCCAGCCTCCGGTCCCGAACCGGATCGCCATGTCGAGCCCTTCGCGCAGGATTTCGACCCTGTTGTTGTTGGTGGAAATGCGCACGTCGACTTCGGGATGCGATGCGCGAAACCCCTCCAGTCGCGGCATCAGCCAGCCAACGGCGAAGGTCGTGTTCACGCCGATCTTGAGAACTTCCACATCCCGGCGACCGTCCAGGCGGTCGAGCACGCGCGCGATCGCGTCGAAGCCGTATTCGAGAACCGGGAAGAGCATCCGTCCCTCGTCTGTCGCAACCAGCCCCTGCGAGGTCCGCTGGAACAGCGTCGTGCCGAGCACATCCTCAAGCCGTGCAATCTGGTGACTGACGGCTGCCTGGGTGACGCGCAGCTCGATCGCCGCCTTCGTGAAGCTGCCTTGCCGCATGGCGACCTCGAAGGTGCGCAGCGCATTGAGGGGGATATCGGGACGATCCATGGCAGTACCTGAGCTAATGGCAAACTCGACTTTTTGTCGTCTTTAGCCTGGTTTTGCGGTGAAATATACAAAATGCATTAGATCATCTGATGGAACGCACGCGCTTCGGCGCGCCAACAAGAAAGTCATATCCATGCATTTTCCAACCCGCTCCCTGTCGCGCGTTGCGGCAGGGCTCGCTATCGGCTTGTCCCTCTTCACCACCGCGGCGCACGCCGACACGCGGTTTTCCGATCTCGAAAGAACCGTCGCGAAAGTCGAGCAGCAACTCGGTGCCAGGGTCGGCCTTTCGGTCGTCAACACCGACTCCGGCATCACCTGGTTTCATCGGAAGAACGAACGTTTTCTCATGAACAGCACCTTCAAGGTGCCGCTCTGCGGCGCGGTTCTGGCGCGCGTCGACAAGGGAGAGCTTTCGCTGACGGACACGCTTCCGGTGGCTCAGTCAGACCTCGTGCCTCACGCCCCGATCACCGAAAGGCGCGTGGGCGGCACGATGAGCCTGGCGGAGTTGTGCCGCGCGGCAATCGACATGAGCGACAATACCGCAGCGAATCTTCTTATCGACTATCTCGGCCGTCCTGACGAGGTAACGCGGTTTTTCGAAAGTATCGGCGATTCGGTCAGCCGGCTGGACGCACGGGAGCCCGAACTCAATGCCTTCGTCCCGGGTGATCCCGAAAACACGACATCCCCGGCGGCGGCCACCCAGACGCTGCATGCCTTGCTGATCGGCGATGCCTTGAGCCCGGAGTCCCGCGACGTGTTGAGGGGCTGGATGAGCGATGGCGGGGTAACGGGTGACCTGTTGCGCGATTATGTTCCGGCAGGCTGGCAGGTCTTCGACAAGTCGGGCGCCGGGAGCCATACCCGCAATCTGGTGGCGCTTGTCGTTCCGCAGGACGGTACGTCCTGGATTGTCACCATCTTCGTCTCCGACGTCGATGCGCCGTTCAAGACGCGCAACGACGCCCTGAGGCAGATAGGGAAAGCCGTGGTGTCCGCCATCGGACAGTAGGCGAGACGCGTTCCGGGTGAATTCGGGACGTCCCGTCCGGCCTTCGGCTGGACGGGGCTCTCGCATCTCTCTGGCGTGACGGGCGAGGGCGCCCGAAGGGCGGGCGGCAGCCTGTCAGAAGCGGATTGCGGTCACGCGCGCGTCTCAAAATCCAAGCCACATGCGGACCGGGTGGGTCGGGTCGGCCATCAGCTTGACCGCGAGTGCGGCGCAGGTGACCACCAGCAGAGGCTTGATGATGCGGGCGCCGTTCTTCATCGCCACCCGCGAGCCGATCTGGGCGCCGATGAATTGCGCCGCTCCCATCATCAGGCCGATCTTCCAGGCGATGACGCCGACGAAGGCGAAGACGGCGAAAGCGCCGACATTGGATGCGAAGTTCAGCAGCTTCGTGTGAGCGGTGGCCTTGAGCATGCCGTAGCCGGCGAGCGCCACGAAACCGAGCATGAAGAACGAGCCTGTGCCGGGGCCGAACAGACCGTCATAGAAGCCGATCACCGGCACTATGGTGGCAGTGAACAGAAACGGCGAGAGCCGGCGGATACGGTCGATATCGTCCATGTTCGGCTTGAGCGCGAAGTAGAGGGCGATCGCGATCAACAGGAAGGGGAGAAGAATTCCGAAGATTTCGCCCGGCACATAGGTTGCCGCCAGTGCGCCGACCGCGGCTCCGAGCGCCGAGAGCAGAGCTGCACCACCCTGGGTCTTCAGGTCCACATGCCCGCCACGGGCATATGCAATCGTGGCGGATGCCGAACCGAAGAGCCCCTGCAGCTTGTTGGTACCGAGCGCGGCCACGGGCGGAAAGCCGGCGATGAGCAGGACCGGGATCGTGATGAGCCCGCCGCCGCCGGCGATCGAATCGACGAAGCCTGCGAAGAATGCCGCCGCAACGAGAGCCAGCAGAAAATAGGTCGAAAGATCTTGCATGCGCGGAAGCCGGATAAAATACGAAAATTTCCGCGGAATGCGGGCCAAATGCTTCTGGCACATCCCGCCGGGCTGGACAATCCGCCCAACAATCTTACGATTCGCACATAGAGAATCACAACCAGAAGACCGGGGGCGAGTCTTGATGCTCGGGGGGACATTTCCGGAAGTCATTTTGCGCAAGGCCGTGGCCTCGCGGGCCGTTCGTCGGCTGTCCGGCGATCCTGCGGGGCTTGCGCAGATCCTGCTTCTTTTCCGTGTCGTTCTTGTGGATGGCATTATCGGGGCGCGCGAGCTCGAAGTGTTCGAGGGCATATGCCTGAGGGAATTCGGCATCAGATCCGCGGATCTGTCGCAATTGCACGATGTTCTTGAATCGGCGAAAGGGCAGGCGGCGGAAAAGCAGCTATATGTTCTTCTCAAACAGCTCGACGTCTCGGCGCGCTATCGACTGGTCGGCCTGATGCGGGAGATCGCGAACGCCTGTGACGATAATCAGGAGCAGGCGGTCAGGCTGGTTTTCATGACCGCCAGATTGTTGGGAATGGAAGCGGAGGAGGCATAGGCGGCATGAGCAAGCCAGGCGGTTTCGGCGGAATGGTATCGAAACTCGGCGCGCTGATTTCGGAGAAATCGGCAGTCGAGAAGGTTGCCGACAATCCCGAGTTGATGGCCGAGCTTCTTCTGCTGGTGCGCATGAGTTTTGCCGACGGTTCGGTCAACCCGCCCGAAGCCGTCGCCTTCACCTCGATCCTGGGCCGCGAGCTCGATCTCGACGCCGACGAGGCCGGCGAGGTTCTGCGGTTCATCGACGATTTCGGCTACGAGACAAGTTCGGCGCAGGCCGCTGAAATGCTTGCGGACCTTTCGGAAGACCGCAAACGCGAAGTGATGGCCCATCTGGCGCAGATGGCGCGCGCGGACGGATCTGTCACCGAGGCGGAAAGAGTTCTGTTTCACGCGACCGCCCGGCGGCTCGGGCTCGAGTAGGGCCGTCTTTCCACAACGCTTTGTCATGGATGACGGGAATGGGACGGCATGCGGCGCATTCGCCGTTTGACGCCATGGAGCGGCATGCCTAATGTCCGTCCCCATGTGCGACGGCGCCTGAAAACAGGCTGAGAGATATCCCGGTGCGGCCGACTTATTTCAAGGGTCAAGTCCGGGGCTGTCCGGTTCGGTTTCCTGGTCGGCGAACCCTGTGATCGCGGGCCGGCCCGGCGTTGCGTACGCAAACGACGCCCGATGGGGACGCGGACACGCGGAATGGCTCTTGTTCCCAGATCACGCATTCATTCATCGGGATCGACAACCGAACGCGCGCAAACCGCGCCTGAAGGAAGCGTGAGATGACAAAGACGGGAATCATGGTCTGCGGCCATGGCAGCCGCAACCAGAACGCAGCCCGCGAATTTGCAACGGTCGCGGAAGGCCTGCGCGCCCGCTATCCCGACATGCCTGTCGAGTACGGCTATCTCGAATTCTGCAACCCGGTGATCGCGGATGGTCTCGACAGGCTGCGCTCGGTCGGCGTCGAGCGGGTGCTGGCCGTTCCCGGCATGTTGTTTGCCGCCGGTCACGCCAAGAACGACATCCCCAGCGTGCTCAACACCTATCAGGCGCAAAACCCCGGCATGACGATCGAATATGGTCGCGAGCTCGGGATCGATCTGAAAATGATCCGCGCTGCCGGCGAGCGTATCCAGGAAGCGCTCGATGCTGCCAATCGCGATCGCGGCGAGGTGGCAATCCACGACACCATGCTGATGGTGGTCGGCCGTGGCGCCTCCGATCCTGACGCCAACTCCAATGTTGCCAAGTTAATGCGGATGCTCTGGGAAGGCTTCGGCTTCGGCTGGGGCGAGACCTGCTATTCGGGTGTCACGTTCCCGCTTGTGGGGCCCGGCCTCGAACATGCGGCGAAGCTCGGCTACAAACGCATCATCGTCTTCCCGTATTTCCTGTTCACCGGCGTTCTGGTCAAGCGCATCTATTCGCAGACCGACGAGGTGGCGGCGAAGCACCCGGACATCGAATTCGTCAAGGCACCCTATCTCAACGACCATCCGCTGGTGCTCGACACCTTTCAGGATCGGGTGAAGGAGATCGTCGAAGGCCAGGCGCTGATGAACTGCCAGATGTGCAAGTACCGCGAGCAGGTGCTCGGCTTCGAGGCGGAAGTCGGGCTGCCGCAGGAGAGCCACCACCACCATGTCGAGGGCATTGGCGGGGGGCTGGAAAACTGCCCCTGCGGCGGCGATTGCGATGCCTCCTGCCGCGACGAGGATTTCTGCCGCAAGCACGGCCTTCCATGGACGCCGGTGCACAGCCATGCCGAGCCCGGTCCGCTCGAGCCGGTGCACGACCATCACCATCATGACCATGACCATGACCACCACCACCATCATGGTCATTCTCACGATCATGATCACGGGCATGATCACGGGCATTCTCACGACCATTCCCACCATCATGATCATTCCCACGGGCACGATCATCACCATCATCCCTATCCGCATGCGGATCATCCGCACGGGCCCAGGTCGATGGAAAAGCCGAAAACGTGACCATGGCGGCCGGCTATATCACCGATCCGGCGGAGATCTATCGCCAGTCCTTCGCCACCATCCGTGCCGAGGCGGAGCTGTCTCGCTTCGACACCGCGACAGCCAATATCGTCGTCCGGATGATCCATGCCTGCGGGATGACCGATCTTGCCGGTGACATCGTGGTTTCGGAGGAATTCGCCGCAGCCGGGCAGGCCGCGCTCGTGAAGGGCGGCGCGGTTATCTGCGACGTCGAAATGGTGAGGCACGGCATCATCGGGCGTCTGCTGCCGGCCGAGAACGCTGTGCTGTGCGCGCTGTCCGACCCACGGGTCGCGGAACGGGCAAGGCTGGCCGGCACGACGCGCTCGGCAGCCCAGGTCGAGCTATGGGACGCTCAGCTCGAAGGTGCGGTAGTGGTCATCGGGAATGCGCCGACCGCGCTGTTCCGGCTCTTGGAGCGGATCGATGAAGGCGCCCCGATGCCTGCGGCCATCATCGGCGCCCCGGTCGGCTTCGTCGGGGCGGTGGAATCCAAGGATGCGCTGATCGCCAATCCGCGCGGCGTGCCGTTCATCGCGGTGAGGGGACGGCGTGGCGGTTCGGCAATCGCGGCCGCCGCTCTCAATGCCCTTGCGGCCGGACTGGAAGGACATGGCTGACATGAGCACTCAAGATGGCGTCATGCCCTGGCTCACATTGCTCGGTGTCGGCGACAACGGTCTCGACAGCCTGGCGCCGCCTGCGCGTGCCCTGTTCGATGCCGCCCGGACGGTGATCGCGCCCGCGCGCGTGCTCGCGGAAATCGATGCCGGAGATCGCGAGGTGATCCCCTGGACGTTCGGCGTCAGGCAGACCATCGAACTGCTGCTGGAAAGGCGGGGTGAGCCGATCACCATCCTGGCCACCGGCGACCCGATGCATTTCGGCATCGGGGCGACGATGATGCGTCATATCGGTGCCGACGAGATTCGCGTGATCCCCACGCCCTCTGCCTTCTCGCTGGCCGCTGCCCGGCTTGGCTGGGCGCAGCAGGAGGTGGCGATGATTTCGCTGCACGGGCGCTCTGTTCACGCGCTTGCCGCCCATCTGCAGCCAGGCAACAGGATCATTGCGCTCACCTCTACCGGGCGGACGATCTGCGAGGCGGCGGATATTCTCGTCGCGCGCGGTTTCGGCGGCTCGCGGATCGCTGTTCTCGAGCATATGGGCGGACGACGCGAAAAGATCGTCGAGATGGCCGCGCGGGACATCCGGTCTGGCTCGGCGGAATTCGCTGCCTTCAACACGCTGGCGGTGGATTGTATCGCCGACCCTGATGCGGCTTGCCTGTCACCCGTCCCCGGCTTGCCGGACGACGCGTTCGAGCATGACGGACAGCTCACCAAGCGCGAGATCCGGGCGGCCACGCTCGCGCATCTCGGGCCGATGCCCGGCGCGCTCCTGTGGGATGTCGGCGCGGGCAATGGATCGATCGCGATCGAATGGATGCGGGCCGCACGCGGCGCCAGGGCCGTCGCCATGGAGACCGATGCCGAACGCGTCGAACGGATCGCCGCCAACGCCATGGCGCTCGGTACGCCGACGCTCGACATCCGCCACGGCGAAGCCCCATTGGTGCTTGAGGGGCTCGAAGCGCCGGATGCCGTCTTCATCGGCGGAGGCATGAGCGAGGAGGGCGTGTTCGAAGCCGCCTGGGCCGCGCTGAAACCGGGCGGACGACTGGTCGCCAATGCCGTGACGGTCGAGAGCGAGGCGCGGATTTTCGCGCTGCGAGAGCATTTCGGCGGTGAACTGGTTCGTCTTCAGGTCAGTCGCGCCGAGCCGGTCGGGCGGTTCATGGGCTGGAAGCCGATGATGCCGGTGACCCTGTGGTCGGTCAGAAAGGCTTTCGGATGACTGGCAAACTGTACGGCGTCGGGCTCGGTCCCGGCGATCCGGAACTTCTCACGCTCAAGGCGCTGCGCATTCTGACATCCGTTCCGGTGATCGCATGGCCGGCGCCGGAGGAGGGCGACAGCTTTGCCCGTTCGATTGCCGCCGGCCATCTTCCGGGCGGGCAGGTCGAGATCGCGATCCGGGTGCCCATGCGCGTCGAGCGATTTCCCGCGCAGGAAATCTATGACCGTGCAGCCGAAGAGATCGCGGCCCATCTCGACGCAGGCCGGGACGTGGCGGTCCTGTGCGAGGGCGATCCGTTTTTCTACGGCTCCTTCATGTATCTCTTCGAGCGCCTGGCCGGTCATCACGAGACCGAAATCGTGCCGGGCGTTTCCTCGATCATGGCGGCGGGCGCTGCCTCCGGTCGCCCGCTGTCGGCCCGCAACGACGTTCTCACGGTCATCCCGGGGCCGCTTCCGGACGACGAGATCGCGGCGCGCATCGATGCTTCCGGGGCTGTCGCGATCATGAAAGTAGGTCGTCATTTCAATCGCTTGCGCGCGCTGATCGAGAAAATGAATCTGACGGCTCAAGCAGTTTATGCGGAGCGGGTGACGCTGGCGGGCGAGCGGGTAATGCCGCTGGCCGAGGTGAGCGGCGACACGGCTCCCTATTTCTCGATCATCCTGATCTACAAGGGCGCGGAGAGCTGGGCGAAACCGGCCGCGCAGGCAGAGGCACAGACATGAACTCGAAGACCGCGATCGTCATTCTCTCGGCTTCGGCCCTGCCGGTGGCCAACCGCATCCGGGCTGCAATTAGTGGCGAGATCCACGCGCTCGAGCGACGCGTGGGCGGCTGCGATGTCGCGTTCGATGATGCCGGAACGCATCTTCGGACGCTCTTTGCCGCAGGACGCCCGATCGTCGCCGTCATGGCTGCCGGTGCGGTGATCCGGCTTCTCGCTCCGGCGCTTGCCGACAAGCACGCCGAACCGCCGGTGATCGCGGTCGCCGAGGACGGCTCCGTTGCGGTGCCGCTTCTGGGCGGTCATCACGGAGCCAATGATCTGGCGCGGGAGATCGCCGCGGCGCTTGCGGGAGTAGCCGCCGTCACCACCGCTGGTGACCTGCGCTTCGGCATCGCGCTCGATGCGCCGCCGGAAGGCTATCGTCTGGGCAATCCCGACGCGGCAAAGGCCGTGATGGCCGAACTGGTCGCGGGCGCATCTGCGCGATTGGCCGTTCTCCCTTCAATCCCCGGCAGGACATCTCTGGAGGACGCCGGCGCCTGGCTTCGGACTTCTTCGCTCCCCTTTGCGGAGGACGGGGCCGTGACGCTCACGCTCACCGAGTGCGCCCACCATGCGGGCGATCTCGAACTCGTCTACCATCCGGCGACCCTGGTGCTCGGCATGGGCTGCGAGCGGGGCTGCGAGGCGGCGGAAGCGATTGTCCTTGCCGAGAGGGCGCTTTCGGAAAATGGCCTGTCGGCAGAATCGGTTGCGGCGATTGCCTCACTTGATCTCAAGGCGGATGAGGCTGCCATTCACGCGGTTGCAGGCCATTTCGGCGTGCCGGCGCGTTTCTTCGGCGCCGAGCAGCTGGAGGCGGAGACGCCACGGCTGGCAACCCCGTCTGATGTGGTGTTTGCAGAAGTCGGCTGCCACGGTGTGGCGGAAGGGGCTGCGCTTGCCAGCGTCGGTACGGATGGCGAACTGGCTGTCGCGAAGATCAAGAGCAGGCGTGCCACAGTGGCAATCGCGAGATCGCGCGAGGTGCTTGCAGAGAGCGCACTCAAAGGGCGCCCGCGGGGAAAGCTCTTCGTCGTCGGCATCGGTCCGGGGGCGGAGGGGTGGCGCTCGCCGGAGGTCAGTCGCATGGTGGGCGAGGCGACGGATATCGTCGGCTATTCGCTGTATCTCGATCTGCTCGGTCCGCTCGCAGAGGGCAAGGCGCGGCATGATTTCGATCTCGGCAGGGAAGAGGCGCGCGTCCACCACGCCATGGAGCTGGCGGGCCAGGGCAAGTCGGTGGCGCTCGTCTGTTCGGGCGATGCCGGGATCTACGCCATGGCGACGCTCGTGTTCGAACTTCTCGAAAAGGCGGGCGGCGAGGACGGGCTTACCGATGCCGCGCGCAGGATTTCGATCAAGTGCAGTCCCGGCATCTCCGCGCTGCAGGCAGCTGCCGCTCGCGCGGGCGCGCCGCTGGGACATGATTTCTGCACCATCTCGCTGTCGGATCTGTTGACCCCCTGGGACGATATCCAGCGCCGGGTCAAGGCGGCGGGCGAGGGCGATTTCGTCATCGCCTTCTACAACCCGGTCTCGCGGAAGCGGCGCACACAGCTTGCCTGGGCGCGCGACGAGCTGCTCAATCACCGCCCGGCCTCGACGCCGGTCATCCTCGCCACCAATCTCGGGCGCGAGGGCGAAGCCGTGCGCGTGGTGCCCCTCGGTGATCTGCAGGTCGATGATGTGGACATGCTGACCGTCGTCATCGTCGGCTCGTCCAATACGTCCGTCACCCGGACAGGCGACGGGCGCGACTGGGTCTACACGCCGCGCGGCTATGCCCGGAAGGAAGGCAGCGCCATGAAGCCGGCGACAGAATTGAAGGGAGCGGCTGAATGACCGTCTATTTCATCGGAGCGGGCCCCGGCGCCGCGGATCTCATCACCGTGCGCGGGCTCAGGCTGATCGAGCGCTGCCCGGTCTGTCTTTACGCCGGGTCGCTCGTCCCCGAAGAGATCGTCAAGGCCGCGCCGGAAGGCGCCAGGGTGATGGACACCGCGCCGATGCATCTCGACGCGATCATCGCCGAGATGGAAGCCGCTCACGCCGCGGGGCAGGACGTTGCGCGGGTTCATTCGGGTGATCCCGCGATCTACGGGGCAATCGCCGAACAGATGCGCCGTCTCGACGATCTCGGCATCGATTACGAGGTGGTGCCCGGCGTGCCGGCCTTCGCCGGTGCCGCCGCGCGGCTTTCGACGGAGCTGACACTGCCGGAGATCGCCCAGACGGTCATCATCACCAGAACCGGCATGAAGGCGTCGTCGATGCCCGAGGGCGAGCAGCTCGAAATTCTCGGCCAGTCGAAGGCGACGCTCGCGATCCATCTGTCCATCCGCAATCTCGATTACGTCCGCCGCGCGCTCGAGCCCTATTACGGCGACGACTGCCCGGTGGTGATCGCCTATCGCGCGACCTGGCCGGACGAGCTCTTCATCCGCACGACGCTTGCCGGAATGAAGGACGAGGTGCGCAAGCACAAGATCACCCGCACCGCGCTCATACTGGTCGGCAAGGTGTTCGGCGACGTCGCGTTCCGTGACAGCGATCTCTACAATGCCGACTATTCCCACGTTCTGCGGAATGTCGGGAAAAAGAAGAAAGCGTCCGCCTAGGGAAGTGCCGCGATGAGATCGTCGATCGTCGCGTAGCCGTCCCTGGACGAGACGGGGCGTTCGATCATGATCACCGGCAGGCCCATCCGGCGGGCGGCCTCGATCTTGGCGTAGCCCGCCTTGCCTCCCGAATTGCGGCAGACGATGTGGGTGATTGCGTGGCTGAGAAAGAGGATCGTTTCCACCGCTGCATTGTCGCCGGGGCGTCCGAGCACCAGCGTGTGGTGGCGCAGGTCCGGCTTCCGCTCGGGCTGGTCGATCATGCGCACGACGAAATGGGCGTCATCGCGGTCCTCGAAGGCGGCAATATGCTGGGAGCCGAGCGCGAGGAAAACGCGGGCACGCGGTGGAATGGCGTCGCGCGCCGCTTCCAGGCTTTCGACCTCGATCCACCTGTCGCCATCCTCCCTTGACCAGCTCGGGCGGGCGAGCCGGTAGAGCGGCACGCCGGAGATGCCGGCCGCCTCCACCGCATTGTCGGATATCGTCTTTGCGAAGGGATGGGTGGCGTCGATGAAGAGGGAGACGTGGTTTTCCGTCAGCCACTGCGCGAGCCCCTCGGCGCCACCGAAGCCGCCGATGCGGACCTCGCCCGAAAGGGGCGACGGCTCTTTCGTCCGGCCGGCCAGCGACGTGACGAGACGGGCATCGGGGCGGGCGATGACGAGACGCGCGGCGAGCTCCGCCGCTTCCCGTGTGCCGCCGAGGATGAGGATGGTCTCAGTCACGATCGGCCCCGGATTGCGCGAGGATGTTGCCCTGCCTGTCGGTTACAAGGATATCGACCGCGACCGGGGCTTCGCGCAGCGTCTCGAGTGCGGTCATGCGGGCATCTCGCGCGATGGCAGCAGCGAGGTCGATGCCTTCTTCGCGAGTCAATTCAAGGGCTTCAAGCGCGGTATTGGCAGACAGAATCCTCTTCCTCACGCTTTGATTCAAGTTTGGTCCGGCCCTGTCCGCAAGCCACTCCATGTCGACCTGGCTTCTGCCTGAATGGAGGTCGAGCGCGCCCTGGGCGAGCTTGGAGAGCTTGGCGAAACCGCCGGCGATCGTCAGCCGCGGCAGCGGGTGCTGGCGCAGATATTTGAGCAGTCCGCCAGCGAAATCGCCCATGTCGAGACAGGCGATATCCGGCAGCCCGAAAAGGTCCCGTGCGGTCTTCTCCGAGGTCGAGCCGGTGGAGCCGAGAACGTGCTCGAGACCGGCTGCGCGGGCGACATCGATACCGCGATGGATGGAATGGATCCAGGCCGAACAGGAGAAGGGATTGACGATGCCGGTGGTGCCGAGGATCGACAATCCGCCCTTGATGCCGAGGCGCGGGTTCCACGTCATGTCGGCAAGCGCCTGGCCACCCGGAACGGAAATCTCGATCTCGAAATCGGGCGCCACGCCATGTTCGGCGCTGACGGTTTCGACCGTCTCCGTCATCATCCGGCGGGGCACCGGGTTGATCGCCGGTTGGCCGGGATCGACAGGCAGGCCGGGAAGGGTGACCATGCCGACACCTTCGCCGGCCCGGAAGACGACGCCCGTCCGGGGCCGGCCTCTGCGCACGGTGGCGACGATCGTTGCGCCATGGGTGACATCGGGGTCGTCGCCCGCGTCCTTGACGATGGCGGCCATGGCTTCATCCCGGCCCAGGGTTTCGCGGGCAAGTGCGAAGGACGGCGTCTGGCCGCGCGGCAAGGTAATCGTGACGGGATCGGGGAACCGACCGGTCAGGAGCGCGGTCAGGGCCGCCCTGGTGGCGGCCGTTGCGCAGGCGCCCGTCGTCCAGCCGCGCCTCAGCTCGCTGCCGGATTCCGTCGTCTCCTGTCGGTTTTTCTCCCTCATGCGGGTCACATTATTCCTATTGTGCGATTGCCGATATAGCGCCCGCGCGATAGACCGGAAAGCGATAAGGAGCGATCGTCGACCAGATGGAAAACGGACTGGGACATATCACCCGGAACCTGCCGGACATGAAGCCGGGCGAAGTCTGGCTGGTGGGCGCGGGGCCGGGCGATCCGGGGCTCTTGACGCTTCACGCGGTCAACGCGCTGTCGCAAGCCGATGTTATCGTTCATGATGCGCTCGTGAGCAATGATTGTCTCGGGCTCGCCAAGCCGGGCGCCGAGATCGAATATGCGGGCAAGCGTGGCGGCAAGCCTTCCGCCAGGCAGCGCGACATTTCCTATCGTCTGGTCGAACTCGCGAAGCAGGGCCGAAAGGTCCTGCGGCTCAAGGGCGGCGACCCGTTCGTCTTCGGGCGCGGCGGCGAGGAAGCGTTGACACTCGTCGAGCACGGCATACCCTTCCGCATCGTTCCGGGGATCACCGCGGGCATCGGCGGACTGGCCTATGCCGGAATCCCCGTCACCCATCGCGAGACCAATCACACCGTCACATTCCTCACCGGGCACAATTCCAGCGGCGCGGTTCCCGACGGGATCGATTGGCAAGGCGTGGCGCGCGGAAGCCAGGTGATCGTCATGTACATGGCGATGAAGCATTTCGACGCCATTGCAAACCGCCTGATGGAAGCCGGCCGCGACGCCGGCGAAGCGGTGGCCTTCGTGACCGACGCCTCGACCGCCGATCAGAAAGTGCTCGAAACCACGCTCGGCCGGGCGGCCGCGGATCTCGCGGAATCCGGCCTCGAACCACCGGCGATCGTGGTGGTCGGCAAGGTGGTCGAATTCCGCAAGGCATTCGACTGGCTCGGCGCATTGTCGGGCAAGACGCTGACGCCGGACCCGCTCGGCACCCGTGCGGTCGAGCAGAAGGACAGCGCATGAAGGGTGTAATGCTGGCCGCGCCCCAGTCGGGTTCGGGCAAGACGACGATAACGCTGGGGCTGTTGCGTGCGCTCAAGAGGCGCGGCGAAAAGCTGGCGCCGGCGAAGGCGGGACCCGATTATATCGATCCGGCCTTTCATTCGGTCGCCTCCGGCGCCGTCTGCATGAATTACGACCCGTGGGCGATGCGGCCGGACTTTCTCCGCGCCAATGCGAGCCTTGCCTCAGAGGGCGGGCGCATTTTCGTTCTCGAAGCGATGATGGGGCTTTACGACGGCGCCGCCGACGGAACCGGCTCATCGGCGGATCTGGCGCGGCTTCTTGGCCTGCCCGTGATCCTCGTCATCGACTGCGCCAAGCTCTCCCATTCGGTCGCGGCCATTGCCAGGGGCTTTTCCGACTTCTCGCCGGACCTCTATATCGGCGGCGTGATCCTCAACCGGGTCGGCAGCGAGCGCCACGAGCGGATGCTGCGATCGGCTCTCGAACACGCCAATGTCGATTGTCTCGGCGCGATGCCGCGGGATGAGGCGCTGGTTGTTCCCGAGCGGCATCTGGGACTTGTGCAGGCCGGGGAAAACACCGATCTGGAAGCCTTCGTCGACGCGGCTGCCGTCCGGATCGAGCGTCATGTCGATGTCGGCAGGATCGGGAAACTGGCAAGGCTCGGGACGCCCTTCGAGGTGCCTGCCAATATTCTGAGGTTGCCGCCGCTCGGTCAAAGGATCGCCATCGCGCGCGACCTGGCCTTTGCCTTTTCCTACGAACACATGCTGCTCAGCTGGCGGCGGCGCGGCGCGGAGCTGAGCTTCTTCTCGCCGCTGGCCGATGAAGCGCCTGCCGAGGACGCGGATGCGGTCTTTCTTCCGGGTGGGTATCCCGAGCTTCATGCGGGCCGGATAGCAGGTGCCGCGACCTTCAAGGACGGGATGACGCAGGCTGTCGCGCGCGGCGTCCGTGTGTATGGCGAGTGCGGCGGCTACATGGTGCTGGGCGAGGGGCTGATCGATGCCGAAGGGACCCGTCACGAAATGCTCGGTGCCTTGCCTCTGATGACGAGTTATGCGGAGCGCAGGCGGAGCCTTGGCTATCGCCGGATACAGGCTGAACCGGACTTCATCTGGCCGATGCCGCTCAGAGCGCACGAGTTTCATTATTCGACCGTGGTCGAGGAAGGGGCGGGCGAGGCGCTGTTCTCGTCGATCGATGCCGAGGGCAACGAATTGCCGAAAACCGGCCTCCGGCGCGGCAACGTCGCCGGCTCCTACATGCATGTCATCGACATGGAAGCATGAGGGTATCGCGGTGATCGATCACGGCGGAGCGCTTCTCGACGCCATCGCGCTCCATGGCGGAAGCCGGGAGGATTGGCTGGACCTGTCGACAGGGATAAGCCCGGTCAGTTTTCCGCTGCCGGATTTCTCCCCCGACAGCTGGCGGCGGCTGCCCGATCCCGCGCTGACGCGTCGCGTCGCTGAACTTTCCCGCATCCATTACGGCGGCGCGACCGATCCGGTGATCACGCCGGGCAGCCAGGCGGCGATTCAGCAGCTGCCTTTGCTTGCCCGTCTCGCAAGGCCCGGGGCCAGCGATGTCGCCATACTCGCGCCGACATACGGCGAATACGAGGCCGCATTCACACGCGCCGGCTTCTCCGTGCGCACCGTCGTCTCGCTCGACGCGGCGCAGGATGCCGATGCGGTGGTTCTCGCCAATCCCAACAATCCCGACGGCCGCCGCCTGGCGGCTGACGAGCTGGCGGATTTCGCCCATTCACGAGGAAGCCGGCTGACCATCGTCGATGAGGCCTTTGCCGACTGTCATCCGGAGGTCAGTGCCGTGGGCCGGACAGGAGGCATTGCCGGGCTAATGGTCTTGCGCTCCTTCGGCAAGTTTTTCGGCTTGGCCGGAGTGCGGCTCGGCTTTGCCTTTGCGTCCCGGCGAATGGCGGACGCGCTTTCGGAGGCATTGGGTCCGTGGCCGGTTTCAGGGCCTGCGCTCGAGATCGCGGCCCATGCCTTCTCTTCGCCGGAGAGAATTGCCCTGCAGCGGAACGAAATCGAGCGCTGCCAGTCGCTGACGGCAGAGGCCGTCGGCAAATCCGGCATTCCGGTCGTCGGGCAGACCGCGCTGTTCGTCCTGCTCGACGTCGGTGACGGCGCGGCAGCCCGCGACGCCCTTGCGGGCCATCGTATTCTTGCGCGCGCCTTCGATCACTCGCCACGCCTGCTGCGGCTGGGGCTGGTCGCGAACGCCGTGGAGGGGGCGCGTCTGGCTTCGGCTCTCAAGGCGCTCAAACCGTGATCCGGCTGGGCATCCTCTTTCTCGCTTTGCTCATCGACAGGCTGGTCGGCGACCCCGACTGGCTGTGGCGCAGAATGGCGCATCCGGTGGTCCTGATCGGCGCGATGATCGGATTTGCGGACCGCTCCTTCAACGAGCCGGCCGTCCCCGCTGCCACGCGCAGGCGGCGCGGTCTCGTCGCGATTGCGGGACTGGTGGCGATCTCGGTGGCGGCCGGCTGGCTTCTGTCCGATCTCTTCGGCCTGTTCGGCTGGGCGGGCTTGGCGATTGAAGCCATCGTCGTGTCCATCTTTCTTGCGCAGAAGAGCCTGTTCGATCACGTGGTGGCGGTTGCCGAGGGCCTGCGCACCGGTGGGATTGAGGGAGGGCGCAGGGCCGTCTCGATGATCGTCGGTCGTGATCCGGAGGCGCTCGACAGCTCGGATGTCTGCCGCGCGGCGATCGAGAGCCTCGCGGAAAACTTTTCCGACGGCGTCGTCGCGCCGGCGCTCTGGTACCTGATCGGCGGGTTGCCGGGTCTCCTGGCCTACAAGACGGTCAATACGGCCGACTCCATGATCGGACACCTGAATGCGACGTACCGCGATTTCGGACGGGCGTCCGCGAAACTCGACGATGTGATGAACTGGCCAGCCGCGCGCCTTTCGGCGTTGATCCTCGTTGCGGGAACGTGGCTGGCCGAGGGATACGACGCTGCGCGCAATGCGGCTGGCGTGGCCCTGCAGGATGCCGGTCTGCACCGATCGCCCAATGCGGGCTGGCCGGAAGCAGCCGTCGCGGGTGCCCTGGGGCTGGCGCTGGGCGGTCCGCGCCGGTATGGCGATCTGGCCGTCAGCGCG
This sequence comes from Pseudohoeflea suaedae, assembly GCF_004354915.1. Lineage (GTDB taxonomy): Bacteria > Pseudomonadota > Alphaproteobacteria > Rhizobiales > Rhizobiaceae > Pseudohoeflea > Pseudohoeflea suaedae. The sequence goes on from NZ_SMSI01000002.1 coordinate 165,331, forward strand.
GCTTGCCTGAATGGCGCAGGCACTCGCCGGGCCGGGCCGGACATGATCGAAAAAGCGGTCCGGATCGGCCTCAGATCGACCGAAATTCAGCTTGTTGCCGTGTTTCTGTTAATGCTGGCGCTTGCAAGCTTCTAACGAAATCAACGGCTTGATCTTTTCAATCAACCTGGATGTCTCGATTTAACTTTATTTGATCATCCCGCAACGATACTCTCGCCGATGGGGCAATTTGAGCATCAAACGGGAGAGTGGGATGAAAAAACTTCTTCTTGCAGGGGCGATAACCGTAGGAATGCTGATGTCTGCGACATCGGCCTTTGCCGCCCGCATAGTGGCCAATGTCGACATCTCGTCGCAGACGATGACCGTCACGCAGAATGGCGTGGTGAAATATCGCTGGAAGGTTTCCACCGGCCGCAAGGGCTACCGCACGCCGACGGGAACCTATTCGCCGAAATGGCTGTCCAAGCACCATCGCTCGCGCAAATACAACAACGCGCCAATGCCATACGCCGTGTTCTTCCGTGGTGGTTATGCCATTCACGGGACCAATCAGGTCAGCCGCCTGGGCCGTCCGGCCTCGCATGGCTGTATCCGCCTGCATACGGCCAATGCGGCAACGTTTTTCTCGATGGTCGAGCGCAACGGTCGCTCCAAGATCCGCATCGTGATCAATCACTGACGGCAAGCGCCGGGAACGACAGACCAAAGGCGCCGTGTGGCGCCTTTTTCATTTTCGTTTCCGCAATTTGCGCTTGATCGCCCAGCGGTCGTGGAACCATTGCCACTGGCCGGGATATTCCCGCACCCATTCCTCGACCTTGTCGTTGAGAAGCTGGCAGGTGGCCGGGACGTCGACGCGACCGTCCTCGGCACGCGGGATTTCGATCTCCGGCTCGATCTCGAGCCTGAAGCGACCGCCGGGAAGACGGACGCAGCGGGCCGGGTAGACGCTGCAGTTAAACTGGCGGGCGAGCTTGCCGAGAAGCGGATTGGTCTGCACAGCGTGGCCGAAGAAGGTCGTCTTGGCGCCGCGCTGAAACTTCTGGTCGACAAGCATGCCGACGCCGCCATCGTCATCCAGTCGGCGGGCGAGCGCAATGGCTGCACCTGCGCGCGACGGCACGAGATGGCCCATATGCGTGCGCCGTGCCGACAGGACGTGTCTGGCGATATAGGGGTTGTTGGGCGGACGGAAGAGGGCGGTGACCTCCAGACCGTACGCAGCCGCACCGATCGGCAGAAGCTCGAAATTGCCGGTATGCGCGGTGAAGACGATGAAGGGCTTCTTCTCGTCAACCAGCCTGGCAAAGATATCGACGCCCTTCACCTCGACACGCCCCTGTGACGGATTTTCGATGTTGAGATCGAAAATCTTGTCGAGGAAGACATATTCCACCCCAAGCCGCGCCATGCTGCCCCACATGTCGCGGGCGATCTGCTCGTGCTCTTCCGCCGTCTTCTCCGGGAAGGCCAGGGCGAGATTATAGAGCGCGAGCTTGTGGCGCGACGTCTTCGGCCCGATGCGTCGCGCGAGCCAGTCGACCACGTTGATGGTGGGGTCGGCGGGAAACAGCGAAGCAAGCTTCAGCAGGCTGATGACGGTCGTACCCACGAGCCAGTGCCGCACCCTGCGGATGATCACGAAGGTCTTGACGATCAACGGGTGGGGAAGCTTGCTACGCATGCGGCGGATCACTCCATACGCAGCACGATTTTCCCGAACACATCGCGGGTTTCCATGCGGGCCAGGGCCTTGTCGATCGACTTGAAATCGACCTCGGTGTCGATGACCGGATGAACGAGGCCCGAAGCCATCTTCTGCATGGCATTGGCCATGTTCTCCATGCGGCAACCGAAGGAGCCGATAAGCCGGAGTTGCTGCTGGAAGAGCATCATCAGGTTGACGTCGGTCGACACGCCGGAGGTGGAGCCGCAGGTTACCAGACGACCGCCGCGCTTGAGCGAGAACATCGATCCGGCCCAGGTGTCCTTGCCGACATGTTCGAAGACGACATCCACGCCGCGCTTTTTGGTGAGCTTGCGCAACACGCCCTCGAAGCGGTCGGTGCGGTAGTTGATGACATGATCGGCGCCGAGCGCCTTGGCCGGCTCGATCTTCTCGTCCGAGCCGACGGTGGTGTAAACCGTGCAGCCGATCTTCTTGGCAAGCTGGATCGCCGCCGAGCCGATGCCGGAGCCGCCGGCGTGAACGAGGATATGTTCGCCTGGCTCCAGTTTGGCGTTGTCGAAGAGCATGTGCTCCACGGTGCCGAAAGTGACGGGTGCGAGGGCGGCGGCCACCGCGTCGACACCGGGAGGTGCGGGCACCAGAAGGCGGGCCGGAAGGTTCACGCGCTCACAGGCAAAGCCGTCGAGATGGAAGCCGTGGACGCCCGAAACATGTTCGCAGAGATTGTCCCGGCCTTCGCGGCAGGGGCGGCACAGGCCACACGTGCGCGCGCCGTAGATAGAGACGATCTGGCCGGGCTGCAGGTTGGATACGCCCGGGCCGACGGTCTCGACCACACCTGCGGCTTCCGCGCCGATGGTGAGCGGCAGCTTGCGCTTGGCAAACGCCATGCCGCGCCAGCCCCAGACGTCGATGTGGTTGAGGGCGACCGCGCCGATCCTGACGGTGACTTCGCCGAGGCCCGGGGCCTCGGGGTCGGCCACGTCGACGAGTTCAAGCTTGCGGTCCTCGATGAGTTGAAGTGCCTGCATGTCAGCTCCCCCGCCGGGCGTGCGGCGGTTTGGTCAAAGTCAAAAACGTTTCGATGGTCCGATTAAGCGGGTTCGGCCGTCATGACAAGGCAGGCATTCTGCCCGCCGAAGCCGAACGAGTTGGACAACACCGAGGTGACGGCCTGATCGCGCTTGACGTTGGGGACCGTGTCGAGCTCGATCGCCGGATCCGGATTGTCATAATTGATCGTTGGCGGCAGGGTGCCGGTGGCAATCGTCATCAGCGAGAATACGGCCTCGATCGCGCCGGCCGCGGTCAGCGTGTGGCCGATCATCGACTTGTTGGAGGAGACCGGGATCGACTTGAGATGGTCGCCGAAGACGCCGGACATGGCGAGATATTCCATCTTGTCGTTTTCGGGCGTCGAGGTGCCGTGGGCGTTGATGTAGCCGATGCCGCTTTCATCGAGCCCGGCGTCTTCCAGCGCGCCACGGATGGTGGCGATCGCCGGGCTGCCGTCGGGCGAGGAGCGGGTGCGGTGGAAGGAATCTGCCTTCTCGCCGCAACCGGCGAGAATGCCGAGCACCTTGGCGCCGCGGGCAATGGCGCTTTCGAGCGATTCGAGAACGAGCGTTGCGGCGCCTTCGGCGATGACGAAGCCGTCGCGATCCCTGGTGAAGGGTTTGGAGGCTTTCTCGGGCCTGTCGTTCTGCCGCGAAAGAGCCGAGAGAAGCGAGAAACGGATCAGGGCTTCGGCGGTCACCGAGCCGTCGGTGGCAACAGCGAGCGCGCGGCTCGTGCGGCCCTGACGGATGGCCTCCACGCCCAGCTGGATCGCCGTGGCGCCCGAAGCGCAGGCGGTGGAGAGGGTGACCGGCAGCCCGCGGGTGCCGAAATCATCGGCCAGGCGTTCGGAGATGGTGCCGAACAGCATGGCTTCATGCATTGCCAGATCCGGCTTTTCGCGCAGAACGGACAGGAACTGCGTATAGGCATTGCCTTCGCGGGCCGCTTCCGGCACGCGATCGCCGAGTTCGAAGCGCGCCGACCATTCCGGCTCGACGGGCGGGGCCGCCAGAAAGAGCGGTCCGTCGAAATCGCCCGAGATACCGGCCTGGGCGAGTGCCTCCGTGGCTGCCTTGCGGGCCATGGCATGCGACCGTTCGACGGCGTTGGACGCAGGAATATCGAGAAATTCCACGGTGCCGCCGATGGTGGTCGACAGGTGTTCGGTCGAAAAGCGGGTGATCGTGTGGATGCCCGACTTGCCGGAGGTGAGCGCTTTCCAGTTCTCCTCGACGCCCTCGCCGAGAGAGGTGAGGACACCCATGCCGGTAACGGCGACGATGGGGCGGCCCAGATGATCGGTGAATTTCGATGTCATGACGATCTCCCTCACCCTGCTTTCGACAGGCGTGCCATGCCTTCGCCGCGCTGGAAGCCCAGGGCGGTGACAAGAGCTGTTTTGGGTGCTGCGGGCATTTCCTTTTCGCCTTCAGCGGAGAAGCGGGCAATCGGCGCTCCGGCGGAAACCGCGATGGCGCCCAGCGCGATGGCGAGAGGGAATTGCGCTTCCACACCGTGACCGAAGGCGATGGCCTGGCGGCGCAGCCGGGCGGCGGAGAAACGCTCCTTCAGCCAGTTCTCCTCGCGGGCGGCCATCACCGGCTCGCCGGCGGCGCCGGAGATGACGAGTTCGACAGACCCTGCATCGGCCGCGACCCTGTCGGCGAGACGCGACAGGCGCTCCTCGAGCTTGCCTTCCTCGCGGGAGCCGCGGTCGCCTTCGACTTCATCGAGCGTGGCATAGATGGTCGCGCCGCGCGCTTCTGCATGGTCGCGGGATTCCAGAACGAGGAATGCGCCTGCCGATCCGAAGACGACGCCGTTCGGCGCGACGGAAGACGGATCCTCTGCATTGCCCTGCCGGTCGTCGGCAACGCCGGAGGACTCGGTCATCAGCAGCAGGTCGGCACGCGCTGCGGATAATGCGCCGCCCACGAGGCAATGTGTCGACTGGCCCGCGGCGATGCGTGCGCGTGCGGTTTCGAAGGCCGAGATGCCGGCGCCTTCTTCGCCCATCAGCGTGCGCGACGAGCCGGTAACCTTGTGGACGATCGAGATGTTGCCTGCGAGCAGGTTGGAAAGCTGGGCGAGGAACAGCGTCGGGCGCAATTCCGTCATCAGTTTCTCGTTGAGCATGACCTCGCGGTCGTTGACCTTGCGCGATTCCTCGACGATCAGCGTATCGACACTGATATCGCGCTCGCCACCGCCGGCCGCCACGATCAGGTCCATGGTGGCGCAGGCTTCCTCATTATCCTTGAGGCCGGCATCGTCGAGCGCCAGTCCGGCTGCGAAGACGCCGAGGCGCTGCCAGTTTTCCATCTGTCGCTGGTCGCCGCGACGGGGAATCTGTTCGGACCAGTCGATCTCGGGCAGGGGATGGGCGGCGTAGTGCGGCTCCCAGGAATTGTCGACGACGGGCTTGATCGGCGCGGTGCCGGTCAGAAGCTTTTCGTGGGCCTCGCGGCCGATTCCGAGAGAGGTGACAATGCCGATGCCGGTGATGACGACATCCGTGGCTGCGTTGCTCATAACTGACCTCCAGCTTCATTGACCGGGTTTCAGAACCCGGTTTGGGCTCCGGCTCAAGCCAGTGCGTCGAGCCCGATTTCAGAAGCGCGTTTGCGGATCACGTCCGCCAGCGGTGTCTGGTCGAAGGGTATGGTACGGTACTTGAGCTGACAATCGGCGAGGGTTTTGCCCGCCGATGTGATCTTGCCCTTGGTGACGGCGAAACCCGAACCTTCGTGTAGCAGTTCCGCTTCCACGACCAGTTCGGTTTCAGGCTTTACGAAGTCCCGCATCTTGGCCTTGTCGACCGACATGAGGAAGGGCATCACCGAAAAGCCGCTGCGGCCGATGATCATGAAGCCACCGGCCTGCGCCATGGTTTCGACCAGAAGCACGCCGGGAACGATCGGCATGCCCGGGAAGTGCCCCTCGAATACCGTGCTTTCAGCCGGCACGGTGCTGTGCGCCGTCAGACGTCCGGGGTCGCCTTCGAAGGCAACCACCTTGTCGATCATCTGAAAATATTCGAGCAGCATGCCGGATCCGCGCCTCAACCCTTGGCGGCGCGGAGTTCGTCGATCTTGGTGCAGAGGTTGCCGAGGACGAAGTATTCCTCGGTGGAGGCCTTGCCGTCGTTGACTTCCTGAGTCCACTGCTCGAGCGGGATCTTGATGCCGAATTCCTTGTCGATCGCAAACACGATGTCGAGGAAGTCGAGGCTGTCGATACCCAGATCGTCGATGGTGTGGCTCTCGGGCGTAATGGTGTCGCGATCAATCTCGCTGGTCTCAGCGATGATGTCGGCGACCTTGTCGAATGTAGCGGTCACGCGCTTTTTCCCTGTTGGTCGTGCGATTTGCGGCAAGCTATAGAAAAAACCGCACCAAAAGCCAATGGGGAGAATGCGCGGAGATCAGCTTTCCCCGCGCCTTCTTCAGGCTTTGCTCAAACAGCCAGCGAATGCCGCGCTTTGCCGGTCTGCAGGTAGGTGTCGAAGGCCGACGCAACGGTGCGGACAAACGGGCGGCCCTTCTCGGTCAGCTGGAAAATTCCGTCGGTCAGTTCGACCAGACCGTCATTTCCGGTTTCCGCCAGCTTGATTGCTTCCTCAATCACTTCATTGGCATCGCGGCCGAATTCCTGTGTGAGTTCGGCGAAGGAAAAGGCGAAATCGCACATGAGAAGTTCGATGACCCGCCCGCGGACACGGTCTTCGAGCCGGAGTTCGAACCCGCGTTCGGTCGCCAGACGTCCCTCGTTGACGCGGCGCTGATATTCCGCGGTCGCCGCGACGTTCTGAACATAGCCTTCGGTCGTCTGACCGATGGACGAGGCGCCGAGGCCGATCAGGGCATCGGCCGAATCGACCGTGTAGCCCTGGAAGTTCCTGCGCATTGTGCCCGACGCCGCTGCGATGGCAAGGCTGTCGTCGGGCAGCGCGAAGTGGTCGATGCCGATGGCCGCGTAGCCCGCGGCGGTGACCTGCGCGGCGGCATGGTTCATCTGGGCGAAACGCTCGGTCACATCCGGAAGCGCTTCATCGGGAATCATCTTCTGGTGCGTCTTCATCCACGGTACATGGGCGTATCCGAAGAGAGCGATCCGGTCCGGCCTGAACGACAGAACCTGCTCGAGTGTCCGGTGGACCGATTCGCGGGTCTGGTAGGGCAGGCCGTAGAGGACATCGCAGTTGACGGATTTGACGCCGCGCGCGCGCACCTGCTCGATCACTTCCCTTGTCTGCTCGAAACTCTGCAGCCGGTTGATCGCCTTCTGCACCTTCTCGTCGAAATCCTGCACGCCGATCGACGCGCGGGTCAGGCCGATCTCGGCAAGCGCGTCGTAACGCGGGCCATCGAGGTCATTGGGATCCATCTCCACCGATATCTCGGCGTCGGCTGCGAAATCGAAGCGGCTGCGCAGCAGATCCGAAAGGGCGATCATGTCCTCGGGCTTCAGCATGGTCGGCGAGCCGCCGCCCAGGTGCAGGGCGGTGACACGGCAGCCGGGATCGACGAGATCCGAAATCGTGTCGATCTCGTGTTTGAGCGCGGCGAGGTAACTGGTCAGCGGATCATAGCGCAGCGTCTGTTTCGTGGTGCAGCCGCAGAACCAGCAAAGCCGGTCGCAATAGGGAATGTGGACATAAAGCGAGAGTGTCTGGCCGGGCTTGAGCGCGCGGAGCCAGCGACCGTATGTCGCTGCGTCGACGCCACCGTGGAAGTGCGGAGCGGTGGGGTAGCTTGTATAACGCGGCGCGGGGCCCGCATGGCGCTGGACGAGATCTTTGTGCATGCTCGGAAATTCCTGTTGGCGGTCCGTCACACATGCCGGGCAGGGATGTTAAATGCATTGATGTCGATCAAAGCCCGGATGAGCGGCAGGCTTTGGCGGGCGAGAATGCGCGCATTGATTTGAATGCGCGGTTTTTTGGGTTATTAGAAGTTTACGCACGCAAAGAGAGTGAGAGTGATGGACGCCATACGCAAGGACATCCACAACTCCGACGTCCCGGTCCTCTGCAAGGCCTGCGAGGCGCGGCATCGCGGCGTCTGTGGCGCACTGTCGCCGTCACAGCTGCAGTCGCTGAGCAAATCCGCCAGCCGCAAGAAGCTCGGTTCGGGCACCGAACTTATGGGCGAAAGCCTGACGGCCTCGAGTTATTCCAACATCATCGGCGGAGTGGTGAAGCTCGTGAAAATGCTGGCGGACGGACGCCAGCAGATCGTCGGCCTTCAGTTTGCTCCCGACTTCCTCGGGCGACCCTTCAAGAATGAAAGTGCGCTGACGGCGGAAGCGGCGACGGATGTCAGCGTCTGCTCGTTCCCCCGCCCGGTCATTGAGAAGATGATGTCGGAAAGCCCGGAGCTGGAGCACAAGCTTCTCGAGCAGACGCTCAAGGAACTCGACGAGGCGCGCGACTGGATGGTTACGCTCGGACGCAAGACAGCGGCCGAGAAGGTGGCGAGCTTCCTGCTTCTCATTGCCACAAATTCCGATCCGGAGAACGACGGCGAGTCCGCCGAGTTCGATCTGCCGCTGACGCGCGCGGACATCGCCGATTTCCTCGGCCTCACGATAGAGACGGTGAGCCGCCAGCTGACCAAGCTGCGCAAGGAAGGCGTCATCGAGGTTCGCAACAACCGCCATGTCAGCGTGCCCCACCTCGAGCGCCTTGCGGATATTGCCGGCTTCTAGCTCGTTTCCGCCGGCCATCCTCGGCGAAAGCTGACATTTACGTACACGTCAGATACTGGTAGGCGAAGAATGCCGGTACTGTTGCGTTCCCGCTTGTGAAGCTGCTCGACATATGTACCTGCATTTGCCAGAGAAAGAGCATCATCTGGTTGAGGTGAGACAGCGCCTTGGAAGAGAGGGTGCCTGGAAGCAGGGAAGAGGATAGTGGAATGGAGCTCCCAGAACGCGAAAGCATGGAATTCGACGTCGTCATCGTCGGCGCGGGCCCGGCGGGGCTGTCGGCGGCAATCCGTATCAAGGAGCTCGATCCCGAGCTGACGGTGGTCGTGCTTGAAAAGGGTGGCGAGGTCGGCGCTCACATTCTTTCCGGCGCGGTGGTCGATCCGGTCGGCATCGACAAGCTGATCCCCGACTGGCGGGACGACCCGGACCATCCTTTCCAGACCGAAGTGACCGACGATCGTTTCCTCGTTCTCGGACCGGCCGGCTCGATCAGGCTGCCCAATTTCATGATGCCGCCGCTGATGAGCAATCACGGCAATTACATCGTCTCGCTGGGCAATGTCTGCAAGTGGCTCGCAGGCCGGGCGGAAGCGCTCGGCGTCGAGATCTATCCCGGTTTCGCGGCGAGCGAAGTGCTCTACAATGACGAGGGCGCAGTGATCGGCGTCGCCACCGGCGACATGGGCGTGGGGCGTGACGGCGAGCCCGGTGGTGCCTATGCCCGGGGCATGGCGCTGCTGGGCAAATATGTGCTCATCGGCGAGGGCGTGCGCGGCTCGCTCGCCAAGCAGCTCATCGAGAAATTCGAACTCGGCGAGGAGCGGGAGCCGCAGAAATACGGGATTGGCCTGAAGGAACTCTGGGAGGTCAAGCCGGAGAACCATAAACCCGGTCTGGTGCAGCACTCCTTCGGCTGGCCGCTCGACAGGAAGACCGGCGGCGGCTCGTTCCTCTATCACTTCGGCGAAAACCTCGTCGCCGTGGGCTTCGTGGTCCACCTGAACTACAAGAACCCCTATCTCTCGCCGTTCCAGGAATTCCAGCGCTTCAAGACCCATCAGTCCATCGCCCCGGTCTTCGAGGGGGCAAAGCGCGTCTCCTACGGCGCGCGCGCAATTTCCGAAGGCGGTTTCCAGTCGGTGCCGAAGCTGGCTTTCCCGGGCGGCGCGCTGATCGGCTGCTCGGCCGGTTTCGTCAACGTGCCGCGTATCAAGGGCTCGCACAATGCGGTGCTCTCGGGCATGCTTGCCGCCGAGCACATGGTGGAAGCCATTTCCGCCGGTCGGTCCCATGACACGCTGGACAGCTATGATGCCGCGTGGCGCGACTCCTCCATCGGCAAGGACCTCAGGAAGGTCCGCAACGTCAAGCCGCTATGGTCGAAGTTCGGCACCATCGGCGGCGTGATGCTGGGCGGTCTCGACATGTGGTTGAATACGCTGTTCGGCGCTTCGCCCTTCGGCACCATGAAGCATGGAAAGCCCGACCATGCCTGCCTCGAGCCGGCTGCCAACCACAAGCCCATCGACTATCCAAAGCCCGACGGCGAACTGACCTTCGACCGCCTGTCTTCGGTGTTCCTGTCCAATACCAACCATGAGGAAGACCAGCCGGTTCACCTCCAGGTCAAGGACATGGACTTGCAGAAGCGCTCCGAGCACGACGTGTTCGCCGGCCCGTCCACCCGCTATTGCCCGGCGGGCGTTTATGAGTGGGTCGAGGAAGACGGCAAGGACACCTTCGTGATCAACGCGCAGAACTGCGTGCACTGCAAGACCTGCGACATCAAGGACCCGAACCAGAACATCAACTGGGTGCCGCCGCAGGGCGGCGAGGGGCCGGTCTACCAGGATATGTAATCCTGTTCCGAGCGTTCGGGCGCGGTCTCCGGTTCCGTTCCGGACCGCGTCTCCGATATCCAGAAAAAGGTGCTTCGGTTGTTCGTATCCGGAGCACCTTTTTCAATGGTTTCCGTGCCGGGCTACTGGAATGCCGTCTCGAAGAACGATCGCAGCTTGCGCGAATGGAGACGTTCGGGCGGCATGGCTGCCAGTTTCTCCATCGCCATCAAGCCGATCTTCAAATGCTGGTTGACCTGCTTCCGGTAGAAATCGGACGCCATGCCGGGCAGTTTCAACTCGCCGTGAAGCGGCTTGTCAGAAACGCAGAGCAGGGTGCCGTAGGGAACGCGGAAGCGGAACCCGTTGGCGGCAATCGTCGCCGATTCCATGTCGAGCGCGATGGCGCGCGACTGCGACAGGCGCTGCACCGGGCCGCTCTGATCGCGCAGTTCCCAGTTGCGGTTGTCGATGGTGGCGACCGTGCCTGTCCGCATGATGCGCTTGAGGTCGTAGCCGTCATAGCCGGTGACATCGGCGACGGCTTCCTGAACGGCCACCTGGACTTCCGCCAGCGCCGGGATCGGCACCCATGCGGGAAGGTCGTCGTCGAGCACGTGGTCCTCGCGCACATAGGCATGGGCGAGCACATAGTCGCCGAGCGCCTGGCTGTGCCGCAGGCCGGCGCAATGGCCCAGCATCAGCCAGGCATGCGGCCGCAGAACGGCAATGTGGTCGGTGATTGTCTTGGCGTTTGAAGGTCCGACGCCGATATTGACCATGGTGATGCCGGAATGGTCGGCCCGCTTGAGATGGTAGGCCGTCATCTGCGGCGCGCGGGGCGGGGCCATCCCGGAAACCGGCTCTGACTGGCCTGCCGGGGTTACGAGATTTCCGGGTTCCACGAAGGCCTCGTAGCCGCGACCGCCCTCGGCCATCAGCGCGCGGGCATGGGCAATGAAATCGTCGATATAGAACTGGTAGTTCGTAAACAGCACGAAATTCTGGAAATGCGACGCGCTGGTTGCGGTGTAGTGCGACAGGCGGGCGAGTGAATAATCGACGCGCTGCGCCTTGAAGGGGGCGAGCGGGTGGCCTTCGCCGGGGACGGGCTCGTAGGTGCCGTTGACGATGTCGTCATCCGTATTGGTCAGGTCCGGCGCATCGAAGATGTCGCGCAGCGGCACTTCGAGGTTCTCGGCGATCTCGGCTTCGACATAGGCGCCTTCACCGAAGGCGAAGTGCAGTGGGATCGGGGTATCCGATTCCGAGACCGTCACGCTCGTCTGGTGGTTCTTGATGAGAAGCGAAAGCTGCTCGATCAGGTAGGTGCGGAAGAGATCCGGCCGTGTGATGGTGGTCGTGTGCAGGCCGGGGGCCGCGACGTGACCGAACGACAGGCGTGAATCCACATGGGCGAAGGAACTCGTCTGGATAGACACCTGGGGATAGAAGGCGCGATAGCGTCCGCGCGGCTTCTGGCGCGCCAGCCCTTCGAATGAGCGGCGCAGGAAGCTCGTATTGCGCTCGTAAAGCTGCTCGAGCGCATCGACGGCGGCTGTCGCGTCGTCGAACTGTCGGGCTTCAAAGGGTTCGGGTGTGATGATGCCGTTGTCCGGCCGGGTCGAGAATCGTTTGTCCATGTCGAGTTATAGCCGCAACTTCACGACTTGCAAAAGACGGGTGAGGAAGGGGCGAAGCGGCCCGATGAAACGGGCCGGCCGCTCATCAGGCAGGGCCGTACTCATTGGGGTGATCGTCGCCACGCTTTGCCAGCCAGAAGATCAGGATGATCCAGCCGATTATCGGAATGAGTCCCAGGAGAAGCCACCAACCCGTCCGCCCGACATCATGCAGACGCCGTGCGCCGACAGCGAGCGACGGGATAAGGATCGCCAGCGAGAAGATCGTGCTCAGGGGCTCGACATCCATACCGAAGAGCATCGCGTCGAGAACGGAGAATACAAGGCTGGTGACAAAAGTGAAAAGAACGAACCACCAGTATTCCGGACGGCGCGCGCGGCCGCTGAACGTCGCGTATTTCCGGAACACGGTCCGCACGCTGTCGCGGAAATCGGCCGGGTGGGCGCCGGGTCGGGTGGCGTCGTAAGAGCCGGTGCCGTATCCGGTGGACGAACCGGCCATCGAATTGGGGGTGACGGGCGGGGGCGTCGGCGGAGTGCCGCCCATCGCGGGCAGCACCGACGAGGCGTTGGCCCAGTTCTCCATTCCCTCGGACCAGACCAGCGTATCCGGGCCGATGGTGCCGTCCTGGACGAGCCGGCGGGCCTCCGATTCGGTCACGGGTCCCTGGCGTTCACCGTTCTGCGCATAGAACCAACTCTTTTCAGCCATCGTACAGCTCCCTCCTGTCAGGTGTATCGGCTTACCCCTGAGGAAGACGTAGCACGAAATTGATGTCCGGAATCAGTCCCGCGGTTGAATTTCGATCACGAGGAGGGCGGTCCCTGTCAGCCGGCGCTGCGCTGCAGGCTGACATAGAGAACGAAGCCGGCGCCCGACAGGCCGTTGCCGGCGGTGTTCGCGGCCGAATAGGCAAATGCGCCGACGGGCGCCATGAACAGAGACGAGAACAGCGCGATGCGCAGGGCAAGCGTGAAAGAACGGCTGGCTGAGCGTGTGGCAGTGCGGATCATCTTCGGTTCCTCTCTTACTGGCGGACCAGCAGGCAATTGGGACCCTCAACCGGTGAGCAGTAGCGCGAGGCGCTGATCCAGTCATGGCGATCCGAGTTGGCGACGGTGGCAGAGAGAAGCATCGCGAAGATCGCCACAACGAGGCAGATCAGTGTGAAGCGGCGCGCCAGGATCGTCATGTCGGAGGTCCCTTGTTTGTTCGTGGCCGGAATATGGCAAATCCCGGCTGAACCAACTCTGAGAGGACCGTTCATCTGGCGTTCACGGTGATTAACGGGCCCTTGGAAAGCTGCGCCCAAAGAAAAACCGCAGCGCTTGCACGCCGCGGCTTTCACGTTCGGGTCTTTCCGGACGTCCGGATCAGATGCGGCTCCAGTTCTCCGACCGGCAGAGGACCTTGAGCACGCAGCCCTGCATCTTGAGCGTATTGCCGCTCAATGTCGCGTTGCCCGAATAGGTCTTGTCCTTGGCCGGATCGGTGATCGAGCCGGAATATGTGCCGTTCGAACCCGACATCTTGCCGATGCGCTTGCCGGCGTGCTTGCCGCTCTTGAGCGTCACGCAGTAGGCGCCGCCACAGCTGGAAATGGCGGCGGTTTCGCCGCTCTTGGTCTTCCAGTTGCCTTCAATCGGATCGGCGAGAGCCGGGGCAACGGAGAAGGCTGCAAGAAGTGCGGCAGTCGTGAGAATGCGTTTCATGATTTCCTCCCTCTGAGGCGTCCGTGCGAGACGCGTCAATTTCTAACCTAGCTTCAGGCTACGTAAACGTAAATGGGGAAGTTGGCGAAGCTATGGCGGTTTCAACAGCGGCTCGATGCAACGGATGATGGCATTTTCCAGCCGACATCGAAGCTGGCGCGGGGGAGATTTTTCCGGGAGATGAAGAGCATTTTAGACAAATGCGATTGCAGCGTGGTTACCCGGGAGTTGATTTTCGAGGTGCAAACAGACGGTTAAAATCGCGTGCGGCAGGCAGCGGGCCGGGATTCCGATGCTTAACGAAAACCCAAATTTACCAAGCATTTGAACTTTATTCGCCTCGCATTAAGCATTCAATTTAACGGGGTTTTCAAACGCTTGCGGCATATTCGTCATCAACAAACGAGCGCCGGAAACGAACCGGCCGAACCAGAGAATGACCGGCAAGAGCCGGCACAAGACAAGATGGCTCTCAAGAGCTGACAGGGCAACACGAAGACAAGAGACAACGGGGAATTAAAATGGCATGCTATGAAATTCACGATCTCGATCAGGCCGCCATGGGCGGCGAGACCCGCGCAGAGGTCTATTGCGAAATGGGTTTGATGTATGCGGCCGGCCGCGATTGCGAGCAGGACATGGTCGCAGCTCACAAATGGCTCAATATCGCGGCGGTGAAAGGCTCGGACCGAGCAGCCGATCTTCGCGCCGAACTGGGCCGCACGATGTCCAAGGTCGATCTCGCACTGGCTCTCCGCCAGGCCCGCGAATGGATGACCATGCACTGACGAATTAGGGGCGCCAAGACCTCGGGATGCAGCGCGGACGGGCGTTGCATCCGGCACGTCCCGAGGGGAACGGGACGTTGAAACCGGCCTGTGAGGAGACAGGGTGGTTTAAAGCACAAGAGCCGCGACCAGCCGGAAAAAGGCTGGCGCGGCTTTCGTGTTCCGGCCACACATGCTCTCGTGGCTTCACGCGATGCGGGCGAGGGCCTTGGGAAGGGCTTCCGCCAGCACGTCCATTTCCGGTGCCGGTCCCGCAGAGATGCGGATACACCGGTTGAGCGGTGCCGCGCCCGGCATGCGGATGAAGACGCCCTCCTTGGCGAGTTCCTCCAGTATTGCCCTGGCGCGGGCGGCATCGCCGCAATCGAGAGCGACAAAGTTCGTGGCGGTGGGAAGCGGCTCGAGCCCGTTGTCGCGGCCGATCTCGCCGATGCGTTGCAGCGACCGCCTGACCTCTGATTTGACATGCGACAGCCATTCCTCGTCCGCGAGCGCCGCCACCGCTGCAATCTGGGCCAGGCGATTGACGCCGAAATGGTTGCGAACGCGGTCAAAGCGCGAAATCGTGCCGGCGGTGCCGAAGCCGTAGGCGATGCGCTGGCCCGCAAGCCCATAGGCTTTCGAGAAGGTGCGGAAGCGGATGACGTTCGGCATGTCGGCAAGGGCCGCGATCGCGGGCAGGGCGTCTTCGGGCGCAAACTCGCAATAGGCTTCGTCAAGCACAAGCAGGGTGCTCTCCGGCAGGGACGTGGCGAATTCGACGACAGCGTCCGCTCCGTGCCAGCTTCCCATCGGGTTGTCGGGGTTGGCGAGATACACGAGTGGCGCATCTTCACGGCGAACGGCTTCGAGGAGAGCGTCCATGTCCTCGCGATCGTCACGATAGGGCACCGTGACGAACCGGCCGCCGAAGCCCGCGACATGATAGTTGAAGGTGGGGTAGGCGCCGAGCGACGTGACGACGGGAGTGTCGCGACCGACGATCAGCCGCACCACGAGGCCCAGGAGCCCGTCGATGCCTTCGCCAATGACGAAGCGCTCCGGCGCCAGGCCGATCCGCCCGGAAAGTGCCTGCCTCAGATCGTAATTTTCGGGGTCGGCATAGCGCCAGGAGAGCGGTGCTGCCCGGCTCATGGCCTCGATCACGGAAGGAGCCGGACCGAAACCGTTCTCGTTTGCGCCGAGCCGGGCGCGAAAAGTCGTGCCCATGGTGCGTTCCTGCGTTTCCGGGCCGACGAAGGGAACGGTCGGCGGGAGCGATTCCGCAAGATCTGTAAAGCGGCGAAAGGAACTCATGGTGTCGGCCTCCCCGGAACTCTCTGTGTGCCAGAAGGCCGTAGCCGCAGACGCGATGTCCGGCAAGTCCCCCGGATCAGGACTTTTCAGAGGAGGGTGGATGGGAGTAGGACCATCGCAGCTGTCCGGAGTACCCCATGCCTGCCTTTGCCGAAAACATCATCGTCGTCTTCACTCTTATCGCGATCGGTTATGCCGTCGCCCGCATCAATCTCATCAACCAGGCGACAGGCGATGGTCTGGCCGATTTCGTCTTCAAGGTGGCGCTGCCGCTGCTCCTGTTTCGCACCATCGTTCATTCGGAGTTCGATCACGGGCTGCCGTTCCTGATGTGGCTGACCTATTTCACGGCCGTCGCCGTCACCTGGTTCATGGGACACATGCTTCTGCGTGCCTTTTTCGCCCGTGATGTTCGTGGCGGGGTGGTGGCCGGGGTAACGGCGTCCTTCTCCAATCTCCTGCTGATCGGCGTGCCCTTGATGTCAGGTATCTACGGCGATCAGGGCCTTGCGGTGCTCTCGCAGATCCTGTCGATCCATTTGCCGATCATGATGGCTGCCTCGCTGATCACGTTCGACTATGCGCTCCGGCGCGACGGACTGGCGGAAAAGGCGGCAGGTCCGGTCGATCTTGCCCAGCGGTTCCTGCGGCAGCTCTTTTCCAATCCGCTCATCATCGGCATCTTCACGGGGCTTCTGGTGCGGGTTGCAGGCATTCCGATACCGAATGTGGCGGATCGTGTGATCGTCAGCCTCGGATCCGCCGGCGGACCGCTGGCGCTGTTCTCGATGGGGATCTCGATCTACGGATACGGAATCCGCGGCCAGATTCCGTCGTCGCTGCTTCTGGTGACGCTCAAGCTGATGGTCATGCCTGCCGTCGCGCTCGTTGCGGCTCTGGCCTTCGGACTGCCGGACGGCGTTGCCAAGGTGACCGTCGTCGCCGCTTCGCTTCCCGCCGGCGCGAACACCTGGCTGATCGCCTCCCGCTTCGGAACGGGCCAGCGGCTCGCGGCAACGTCGCTGACCATCGGGACCGCGCTCGCGGCGCTGTCCTCCGGATTCTGGCTGCTGGTGGTCGAGCAGGTTTTCTGAGCGGGGCATGAAAAAGCCGGCGGATGCCGCCGGCTCTCATGTTTCTCTCGCCGTAGACCTATTCCTCGAAGGTGACGGTGACGCCGGGTTCCACCATGCCCGCAAGCTCGTTGGCGTCCCAATTGGTCAGGCGCACGCAGCCATGCGAGGCGGTCTTGCCGATCTTGGAGGGGTCGGGCGTTCCGTGAATGCCGTAAGTCGGCTTGGAAAGCGCGATCCAGGTGCTGCCGACCGGGCCGTTGGGGCCGGGCGGAATTTCCAGAACCTTGTCGTTGTTGCCCTGCTTGAAGTTCTTCGAGGGATTGTAGGTGTAGCCCGGATTGTGGGCGATGCGCGCAATTTCGACCGTACCGGTGGGGGACGGTGTGTCGCTCGAGCCGATGGTCGCGGGGTAGGCCACCAGCAGCTTGCCGTTGGCGTCATAGCCACGGACCTGCTTGAGGCCCTTGTCGGCGACGATGCTCGCAACCTTGCCCTTGCGCTTGGCGCCGGGCGCCACGACCTTGATCTGGGTGCCCGGACGGGTGAAATCGGCGCCGGGGTTGATCTCCTTGAGATACGCCTCGTCCATGTGGAAACGCTCGGCGAGCATCTCGATGGTCGACGTGTAGGCCAACCGCTCGAGCTTGGCCTTTTCGCCGTAATCGCTCGGAATCGAGGCGACGTAGGGACCGGCGGCGTCCTCATTGGTGATTTCGTAGGTGGTAAAGGCCATGCCGTCGCCGCCAGCAAGCCGTTCCATGATGTCTTCGGCGTTCGACGGGTCGATTTTCTGGCCGCCGGCTTCCACCCAGGCGTCGAGCGCCTTCTGGACGTTGGAGCCCATGCGGCCGTCAATCACGCCCGGCGACATGCCGGCGCGGTCGAGAAAGACCTGCAGGTTGGCGACTTCCGCGCGCGAGAGCTTGGCGGCGGCGGCCTGTGTCTCGGTGCCGGGGCCGAACTGATCCTGCCGCGGTACGGAAGCCGTGCTCGGGTTGAGATCGCGACGCTCGATGCCGGCTTGCGGCGCGGCGGGAAACTCGTTGGGGCCATAGACGCCATTGCCATTGTCCCAGCCGTCCCGGCGCTGCTGCCAGCCATCCTCGCGCCGGACCCATCCGTTGCGCTCCCACCGCTCGTCCTGCGAGTAGCCGTCATTGTTCCATTCATCGTCGCGGTAGCCGTATTCCGGCTCGGCGGGAGCGGCGGCATAGCCGCGGTCGCGACGCTTGCCTGCGGGATAGGGCATGCGGCCAAACTCGCGGCGGTATTCGTGCGGGCTCATTTGAAAGCCGATAACGACATTGTTGCGGTTGAGGACGAGAACCCGACCGTTGACGTCCATGGTCGTGCGCACTTCTCCGAACTCCGGTACTTCGTCGATCAGGCGCCCGTCGGGAGTGACGAGCAGCAACCTGCTGTCCTGGGCCCGTGCCGGCGATGGGATCGAGAGCGATACGGCAGCCGTCATGCTCGCCGCCAGGGTGAGCAGGGTTGCAGAAGAAGACAGACGACGAAGGAGCATGGTGTTTCCCGACTCTGATGATGCCTGAACCAGGACATGGCTGATCCAAGCTGAACGCAAACTGAACATGCCCCCGAATTTCGGCGGCATTAGGATGAACTGCGGAGCGGTCAATGGGTTCCGGCAGATTTGTGGGGACCGCCGGCCGAGGCGCCGAGTCGTCTGCTGACACAATTGTGTCAAACGGCGCGATAATCAAAGAAAAAGGTGATCCCATTGTTGTAAAACGGCCATCAGGCCGATGGTAGAATGGTCTCGATGCTTAAATTGCATCCCCACTATTTTACACCGGGTGAGAGTGCATATATAGCGTGGGCCGCCTTCAATCCGCCTTTTTTCACGCAGGATTGGAACGGTCACGATTATCGGGACGCGGCATATTGCGCCGGTGCGTCTCCGAGGAGGGGAAGTGTGCGATGTCGAATTTCAGGTTTCACCGTGTGGCCGCATTTGCGGTGCTGGCCGTTTCCGCCGCGTGGGTGGCGACCGGAGAATTCGCTTCGGTGGGCAGTGCCACCGATGAAACGGCCGCCGCTTCAACGACACTTGCCGCGCAGAATGCCGAGGCTTCCGACGCTCCCAAACATACCGTTGCGGTGAAGTCTCCCGCATTCATCGATCACAATCGCATCGTGCGCATTTCGGGCGTCACCAAAGCGGATAAGAAGACCACGCTCGCCACCCGGATGGCCGGCGTTATCGCCGAGCTGAAGGTGAGCAAGGGCGACTGGGTCAAGTCCGGCGATGTGGTTTTGACCCTCGACGGTCCGGAAAAGATCGCTGCCGTCGAAACGGCGAAGGCGCTGTTGAAGCAGCGCGAGAACGAGGCGGCCAATCTCGAAAAGCTGATCAGCCGCGGCATTTCCCCCAAGACCCAGGCCAATGATGCGCAATCGGCGCTGGCCGCTGCGCGTTCGCAGCTGGAAACCGCACAGGCCGAACTCGACCGGCTTCAGGTGCGCTCCCCATTCAGCGGCGTGATCGACAGTGTCTCCGTGGAAGAGGGGAGCTGGGCGCCGGCAGGACAGGCGGTGGCCGACCTTCTCTCGCTTGATCCGATCGTCGCTGCCGGAGAGATTTCCGAGCGCGAGAGAAGCCTCATCAAGGCCGGCGGAGAGGCCGAAATCGCCCTCATCAACGGCAGGGACGTCAAGGGCCAGGTGCGTTTCGTAAGCCGTGAAGCGACGTCGGAAACACGTACCTATCCGATTGAAGTGACTGTCGACAATTCCGACTACACGATCCCGGCCGGCATGACTGCCGAGATCCGGCTGAAGTCCGATCCCGTCAAGGCCGTGCGCCTGCCGCGTTCCGTCGTCACGCTCGACGAGGACGGCAATATCGGCGTGCGGGTGGTGGACGAGGATCACAAGATCGCATTCGTGCCTATCGATCTGATCGACGACACGTCGGACGGCCTCATTCTCGGCGGCATCCCGGACGGGTCGCGCATCGTGGTGGCCGGCCAGGATCTCGTGACCGACGGCGAGCTGGTCGATGTCGTGGACGCCGACGCCGAAGGTTCCGCGCTCACGACCGGGGCGGTCGAATGAACTTCGTCGACATTGCCATCCGCAATGCCCGGCTGACGCTTGCGGTCCTGCTGTTTCTCGTGGTCGCCGGCTCTCTGGCCTATATGGACATCCCCAAGGAGGCGGAACCCGACGTCCAGATTCCGGTGCTCTATGTGTCGATGACCTATCAGGGCATCTCGCCGGAGGATTCCGAGCGGCTTTTGCTGCGACCGATGGAGACGAAACTCCAGACGATCAGCGGCATCAAGGAGATGCGATCGACCGCCTATCAGGGGGGCGGCAACGTCGTGCTCGAGTTCCAGGCGGGGGCGGATCTCGACAAGGCGCTCGATGACGTACGCAACAAGGTGGACGACGCAAAGCCCGATCTTCCTTCGGGGGCTGAAGAACCTTCGGTCCACGAGGTCAATATTTCCGAGTTTCCGGTGCTCGTCGTCACCCTGTCGGGCAATGTGCCCGAACGCGCGCTGACGCGGACCGCGCGTGAATTGCGCGACCGGATCGAGGAGATTTCCGGCGTTCTGGATGCCAACCTTCAGGGCTCGCGCGACGATCAGGTCGAAATCATCATCGACCCGGTCAAGCTGTCGTCCTACGGGCTGCAGCTCGATCAGCTGATCCAAGGCATCAATGCCAGCAATTCCGTCGTGGCCGCAGGGTCGATCGAAGGCGAGGAGGGGCGTTACGCCGTGAAGGTGCCGCTCCTGATCGAAGACATCGAGGATGTGGCAAACCTGCCGGTGGTGGCGGGACCCAACGCGGTGGTGCGGGTGCGCGATCTGGCGACCATACGCTCGTCCTTCAAGGATGCGACGACCATCACGCGTCTGAACGGCAAGCCGGCGATCGCGATCGAAGTCTCCAAGCGTTCGGGTTCGAACCTGCTCGCGACGGTGGACTCGGTCAAGCAAACGGCCGAAGCGTACAGGGACCTGCTGCCCGAGGGGGCCGAAATCACCTTCAGCCAGGACAAGTCGACCTCGATCCGGCAGCTTCTGGGCGATCTGCAGAATTCGGTTCTGACGGCTGTCATCCTCGTCTTCATCGTGATCCTCTACGCGCTGTCGGGCCGTGCCTCGCTGCTGATCGGCTTTGCCATCCCGGCATCGTTCCTGATGGGCATTCTCGCGCTGTCGCTGGCGGGCCTGACGGTCAATATCGTGGTGCTGTTCAGCCTCATCCTGGCCGTCGGCATGCTTGTCGACGACGCCATCATCGTCACGGAATTCGCCGAACGGCGGATGAGCGAGGGAATGGATCGGCGCGAGGCCTTTTCACTGGCCGCCAAGCGCATGGCGGGGCCGGTGATCGCGGCAACGCTGACGCGCGTTGCGGCCTTCTCGCCGCTTCTGTTCTGGCCCGGCATTGTCGGCGAGTTCATGAAGTACATGCCGATCACGCTGATCGCCACGCTGTCGGCCTCGCTTCTCTACGCACTGGTCTTCACGCCGACACTGGGCGCGATGTTCGCCAAGCCGACACCGGAAGACGAGCACGCCCGCGACGGCGCCTATATGTGGGTGGTTGGCAAGGCCGTGCGCCATCCCTTCATCGTCCTGTTTCTTTCGGTCGGCCTGCTGGCAGCCGTGCCGGTCGCCTACGGGAAATACGGTTCGGGCGTCGAATTTTTCCCCAGTATCGAGCCGGAATACGGCCTGCTCTATGTCCACGCGCGCGGCAATCTCTCGCTCGACGAGAAGGATGCGGCCGTACGGATGGCGGAGCAGCGCATCCTCGGCTGGCCGGGGATCGAGAGCGTCTACACGCGTGTGGGCAGCGTGGCCGGTGGCGGCAATGATGCGCCCGCCGATGTGGTGGGCGTGATCCAGTACGAGTTCGTCGACTGGCGCGAGCGCAAGCCCGCCGGCGAAATCCTGGAGGATTTCCGCGCCAACATGACCGGTTTCCCGGGCGTCGAGATCGAGGTGAAGGTGCCCGAAGGCGGCCCACCGACGGGCAAGGCGATCCAGATCGAATTGTCCGCTGCAGACCCGGAGCATCTGACTGAGGTCGCGCGCATGGTTGCCGGCGAGCTGGAGAAAGTGCCGGAAGTGATCGACATCACGGACGGTCTTCCGCCTCCGGGCGTGGACTGGGAGCTGCAGGTCGATCGTTCCATCGCGGCACGTTACGGTGTCGGCCCCGCATCGGTGGGAACCGTGGTGCAACTCGTTACCACCGGCCTCAAGCTGACCGATTACCGCCCCGCCGGCGTGGATGATGCCGTGGATATCCGCCTGCGCCTGCCGGAGGATCGGCGTACGCTGGCCGAACTCGATCATCTGCGTATCCAGACCAACCGGGGCGCGGTTCCGATCTCGAACTTCGTGACGCGCGAGGCCGCCTCCAGTACGGGCACACTGACCCGCATCGACGGCGCGCGCACCGTCGTGGTCGCCGCGGGCCTCAAGGAAGGCGTGCAGGGCGATCCCATCCGGCGCGGTATCGTCGAGAAGCTCGAGGCGCAGAACCTCGAGGACTACGGCATCCGCTACAAGCTGGCGGGCGAGGATGAGGAGCAGGCCGCGGCAGCCGCATTCCTGTCGAAGGCTTTCGGCGCGGCGCTTTTCCTGATCTTCATCGTGCTGCTTGCGCAGTTCAACAAGTTCATCTCGGTGTTCCTGGTGCTTTCGGCGGTCGTGATGTCGACGATCGGGGTGTTCCTGGGACTTTTGATCATGTCGCAACCCTTCGGCGTGGTGATGACCGGCATCGGCATCATCGCCCTCGCGGGCGTGGTGGTGAACAACAATATCGTGCTGATCGACACCTACGACCTGTTGCGCCACGAGGGCATGGATAAGCTCGAAGCGGTGCTCCAGACATGCCGGGAGCGTGCAAGGCCGGTGGTGCTGACGGCGGTGACCGCCATTCTGGGCGTGCTGCCGATCGCCTTCGGTTTCAACCTGGAGCTTCTCGGGCACGAGACGACCTATGGCGCGCCGTCCACGCAATGGTGGATTTCGCTGTCGAGCGCCATCGTTTTCGGTCTGGCATTCTCGACCATTCTGACGCTGATCGTCACGCCATCGCTCCTGATGATCGTCACCCGCTCGAACGACAGCAAGGTGACGGCCGCATGGCAACGGTTCCGCAACCGTTTCCGGTTCCGCCGAAAGGCGCCCGATGAAGGCAAGGCCGAGCCGGCTGAGTAGGTGTCACGGCTGGCTGTCGGGTGCTGCAAGTGGAGCTGCGCACGCCTTTCGCATCATGCCGGCGGCGCCGGCAGCGCCTGACAGGGTCATCCTGGTGGTCTGGCCGTTGATCGAGATCGAGCCGGTTCCGTCTGCCGTCCTGAGTGCTTCGAAAATCGGATGATCCAGGGTGATCGGCTCGAGTTCGGGAAGGACTTCGCCGACCATGACATCGTAGAGAGCTGTCCCCTTGAACTGAAAATTCGAACCGCCGAGAGATACCGTCACTGTCACCGGGTCGGAATCATCGAGATCTCGCGAGGCGAGATTGACGTCGATCGTGACGTCGGGCGCGCCCGGTTTGCAGGAAAAAAGAAGGAAGTTGGAACTTTTATTGGTGCGGCATGGGCCGAAGCCCATGGCGCCGCCACCGGGATCGGTGCCTTCCGAATAACCGTGCCAGACGCGGTCATCGACGCATTCGCCCATCGTTTCCACCAGGCCATCGGCACCACCGGCACGGATCGTCTTCTGGCCCAGACGCGGTACCGCAGGCGCGGCTTGAGCTGTTACTCCCTCACCGCTTTCTCCCTTGTCGCTTGCAGGGGACCAGAGATATTTCGTGCCGTTGAAGCGGCCCGTCAGTACGCCCTGATCGGTGCGGATGAGAAGGTCATGGGCACCCTCGGTCTCGCTGTCGAGCATTTCCATCCCGGTCCCGAGCCATTCCTCATAGAGCAGATAACTGTCGTCATCGGACCTGGTCACGACGATTTCGGTGCACCCGGCCGAGCCGCAACTGCCGGGGTCGAGATATTGCAGGGCGTAGACATCGCTGATGCCCGACGCCGGTTCGGCGAGCCCCGTATGGAACAGGTCGAGTTCGCTGTTTTCCTGCAGGTAGCCGCGGTCTTCGAGATAGGCTTGCAGTTGCGGTACGGTCGACAGTTCGATCTTGCCGAATTCGGCGGCCGGAGCGGGGCTGGTCAGGACGCTCGCAACAAGAACTGCTGCCAGTCCCGCCGCGGGGTAAGTCGGGTGTCGCATCGCATTCCTCCAGGCAGCAAGCAGCGCCGGGCACATCATGACCGGCACATCGTCTTTTACGAGGCATCATTGTTCACGAATGTGACGCAGGGGGAAAGGGGGCCGACCCGGTGTGGGGATGGGGTGGGGATGCACCGGGTCGGCGAGCCGAACCAAAAATCGCGGGCGGGGGACGGGGCCCGAAACTTTTGCTGGAGGTCGGCTATGTTTACTCGCTGGAGGCGAGAACTGAATCATATGCAGTCCTGAGGGCGGCAACGTCGTTGGCGTTGAGCGACAGCTGCACTTCACTATCCGTCAGGGTTGCCAGACGGGCCGGGACGTAGACTTCGACTTCCGAGTTCGGGTCGTCGGTGATGACCAGATCGGTGACTTCGCCATCGGGGCCGAGGATGGCATCGACGACATAGCCGAGGACCTCGCCGTTTTCGGACGTCACGTTCATGCCGAGCCAGGCATCGTTGAGCTCGTGATCGACGGACTGGTCACCCTCGGGTGCGTTGCCGAAACGGGCGGAGAAATCGGGATCCGCATAGGCGAGAACCGTCTCAGGTGCGCCCACTGCGTTTTCGTTTTCGATCTGGAATGCGTTCGCCGACTGTGTGGCCGACAGAACTGCGCCAAGAACAAAGGCTCCGGCGACTACGTTGCGTACGGTATTTTTAACAGTTGCGTTTTTCATCGGCTTTTCGGTGAACTTCCTGTCACCGCCTCCTTGCAGACTTTCTTAGCTGTTGCCTCGATATCTGCCTGTGCATTCTCTCACACCCCGGATTTTGCTCTGGCAGTTGCTTTCGCATGCTCCGGAATTCGAACTGTTAACGATTGGAATGCCGATTTCGTTCCCTTTTTCCTCCTGCCCGCAAGGCAAGATTTAGCCCGTTGCAGCGACCGGCCATCTGAATCCGTTCGGATAAGAATATGAAAATAAATGATTATTTGCGAGTGCGAGCAGCCATCAAACATACGTGATCGGTGCCCGGTTTTATCCGGGCTGGGGCTCGGTGCGTAAATGAAGGGGGGATGAAGTCGTTAAGAATTTAACGAAGCGGCCCGCGTTTCAGGCGTCCGATCATGGCATAATCGCGATGGATGGAGCGAACGCGCGCGCTGCCGCCCACCCGTGCAGATTGCAAGGCCAGCTCCGTTCCAACTTCGAGGCGTGGCGAAACGTGGAACTTGTCCAGCCACGTCCTGAGGCCTTTTCCGAACCAAGCGGGCAGATCGCGCTGGCCTGCGAAGTCGACAATGTGAATTTCGCCACCTGGCGCAAGATTGTCGACGGCTGAAGCGAGCGCATGACGCCAGGGCGGAATCATCGACAGCGAATAGGAGAAGACGATCCGGTCAAAACCCCGCAGGCCGAACTGGCCATGGGCGTCGAGATCGGCGGCATCGCCATAGACAGGGCGCACCCGGTGCTGGAGCCGCGCCTTCCGGACAGTGGCATCCGCGGATTTCAGCATTTCGGTCGAAATGTCGATGCCGTAAATTTCGGCATCGGGATAGGCGCGTGCAATGGCGACGAGGTTCCGCGCCGTCCCGCATCCCACTTCCAGTACGGTTCCCCCCGCGGGCACGTCGAGCTCGGCGATCATCCGGTCGCGGCCGAGCAGGTAGTAATGCCGGCTGACGTCATAGATGTGGCGCTGGTAGCGGTAGATACCGTCCATCAGCGTGGCGGTCGGCTCCGTTGCAGGCAGGAGGTCGGACATCGTCACAGTTCCCCGAGAACATGAAGATGAAAGCCGCCATAGATCGCAGAGCGATCCTGTCGCGTCAGGCGGGCATTTTCTTCCGCGCGATAGGCCCACCGGTCCAGAATGGCGTCAGGCACCTTGCCGGGCAGCGGCGAGGGTGCCGCGGCAGTTCGATAGATCACCCGGGCGCCGGGGCGGGCGGTCCGGGTGATCTGCGCCCACAATTCGCTCAATTGCAGACCCGTCATCCAGTCCTGGGCGTCGAGCAGCACATAGGCATCGAGAGAACCGTCGGGCTTGTTGCGCAGAAGCTCCGTCAGGCTCTCGTTCTCAATCGTGAGTCTCGGCGCGTTCCGGCGTACGGTCTCGAAGCAGTCGCGCCGGAGGTAAGGCGGCAGGCTGGCGGCGGCTCCCGGACCATAGCCGCGACCGAAGGCCTGCCACGCGAAGTAGTTTTCACGGAGATCGAAACCGCAGGCCAGGCGTTCGGTGCGTATCTTGAGTGCACGGGTCATGTTGCCGGCCTCGTCTCCGGCCAGCGCCTCATATTGCGCTGGCGGGATGCCGAGCCCGAAGAGCGAGGCCTTCAGGCTGGTCAGGTGGCGAAAGCTGCGGCTGTCGAAGATCGGCGCGATCCGCGTTTCGAAGAAGGCGCGCTGCTCCTCGATCGAGGTGGCATTCAGCAATTCCCTCGGATCGACGCCATAGAGTTTCGCGACGAGGTGCGCGGCGCCGATAAAGCGTCCGAGCAGGCCGGCCTGGTGAAAGCCACGGGTAAAACGGGTAATCCGCCGCCGACCGAGTGCATCACGACCGTCCCAATAGGCGCGCGTCTGGGAATCGAGCCTGTCCCGGAGATAGCGATCATAGAGACGGGTGTTGGATTTCAGATTGCCGTGACGGAAGAAGTTCTCGAAACTCTTCTGGTCGGGCAGGTGCCGGGCGGCCGCGATCTTGAGCCGGCCGAGCGCGACATGAGCCGGCGAGAGATCGACGGCGGTTATGCTTGCCGGATCTGCCGTCAGATAGGACATGACGTTGCAGGAGCCGGACGCGATCGCGATCACGTCGTCTGTCGGCTTGAGGGCAAGCGCTTCCATGTCGACGACGGGGTCTTCCCAGATCTGCGGATAGACCAATCCCCGGAAGGCTGCGGAGAACAGATGTTCGAGCATGCCTTCGCGCGAGAGCCTGGACGAGCGAACGACGGCGGTGTCGATCCTGTGTCCGATAGAGGAACCTGATGCGGTGTCTGTGATGCTCATCGGATGGCTTCCTTGTGAAATGGCTCAGGCGGCTTCGTTCCGGTGCGCCGGGGCGATCGAGCCGGCCTGTGCGACAGCCTTCGGGCGGCGCATGCGTTCGGCGATCTTCTTCGACCAGTCGATGATCTCGATGCGGCCGTCCGGGTGCTCGACGGCAGCGGTGCAGCTCTCCACCCAGTCACCCGTATTGATGTAACGGACCCCGTCGTGCATCTCGTTGGCCGCATGGTGGATGTGACCGCAAACAACTCCGTCGGCACCTTCCTTGCGGGCTTCTTCGGCAAGCACGGCCTCGAAATCGGACATGAAGCTGACGGCGCGCTTGACCTTGCTCTTGGCCCAGCGGGAAAACGACCAGTAGGGCAGGCGCAGGAGTTGGCGCATGCGGTTGTGCCACTTGTTGGCCCACATGGCGCAGCCATAGGCCATGTCGCCCAGATGGGCGAGCCAGCGGTGATTGAGCACCACCATGTCGAATTCGTCGCCATGGACGATCAGCAGGCGCTTGCCGTCGGCCGTTTCGTGAATGGCGCGCTCGCGCACTTCGATGCCGCCGAAATGGATGCCCTGGTAGTGCCGCAGCATTTCGTCGTGATTGCCGGGGATATAGATGATGCGGGTGCCCTTGCGCGCCTGCCGCAGCAGCTTCTGGACAACATCATTGTGGGCCTGCGGCCAGTAGAAGCCCTTTCGCTTCATGCGCCAGCAATCGATGATGTCTCCGACGAGATAGATGGTTTCGGCGCGGTGCTCGCGCAGGAACTCGACCAGCATCGCGGCCTGACTGTCCGGCGTGCCGAGATGCACATCCGACAGAAACATCGTCCGGTAGGTCTTTTCGATCATCTTCTGCCCCGTATCCGCCAGTTTCTGCCACGCTTAGACCGGATTCACTTCTCAGGAGTGTGACGGTTCGATTGCAGATCGATGACAGGTCTGTGGGAAAGAGAAGGGGGAGATCCTGCGGGCGGAACACTCGGCCGCCGCGGGCATTATGCTGCCGGGAGATATTCTAATATACGGTACATCAATGGGTGAGATTACGGGCGTGCTCGAGGCGGTGCGCAATGCGGGAGACGGCGACGACGTCACGCTTTCCGATATTCTGGACACGGCAGGTGAACACTCGCTGACGGCTGTCCTTCTGGTGCCGGCACTCATCGTCGTCACGCCGCTCTCCGGCATTCCGGGCTTTTCGAGTATTCTGGGTCTGGCAATCGCGCTGATTTCCGCGCAGATCCTGCTTGGCCGCCGGCATCTGTGGATGCCAGCCTGGATCACGCGCCGCAGCCTGACACGCGAAAGGCTGCAAAGGGGTGTCGACTGGCTCGGCAAGCCGGCGCGTTTCATCGACACGATCACGGGACAGCGGCTGACGCTTCTGGTGCACCGGCCTGTCGCTTCAATCCTTCATCTCGCCTGCCTGCTCTGCGGCCTGGCGATGCCGTTTCTGGAATTCGTGCCGTTCAGTTCGTCGGTACTGGGGGCCGCGGTCAGCCTGATAGCGATCGCATTGCTGGCGCGCGACGGGCTGTTTGCCCTCGTCGCGGTGCTGCTCGTCGGCGGTGCCGGCTCGCTACCTTTCCTGCTCGCAACGCAGGCGGGTTAGGCGGACTGGGAGAGCGAACCGAGCGCCCCGAGCTCGGGGAGGTATTCGGCATATTTCCGCCAGCCCCTTTTCGACGGGTCGTAGAGCGGCTTGCGCACCTGGGCGGAGGACGCCGTGCGCACGTCGCGACGGGTCTTGTGAAAATCGAGGCATTGCGGGGCAAATTCCAGATCGCAGGCCGAGAGCAGCGCTCTGATCTCGCCCTCGGGGTCGCGCAGCAGCTTCTCGTGGTTCGCCTCGACGATGACATCGCCGAAGAGCGCGTGCCAGTGATCCATCATGCGGGCGTAGAGACCGTAATAATGAACCAGTTCATCGAGGTCGTAAGCGAAGGCCAGACCGTCGCCGGAGAAATAGGTCCGGTAGATCGACAGGCAGGTCTCGCGGGGGTCCCGGGTGCAATGGATGATGCGCGCCTTGGGCAGGATCAGGCGGATCAGCCCGATGAGCATGAAGTTGCCGGGCAGCTTGTCGACGATGAAGCGCGCGTTCTTTTCCATTTCCCGCACGGCGCGCACATAGTTGCGCCCGAGTGTGGCCGATGCGCCTTTCGAGAGCGCCGCCGCGAACTGCGGTGGAGAGGCCTGCGGGCCTGCGCCGCGCGCCATGCCGCCGATCTCGCGCAGTGTGGTCAGCTCGCCGGCGCCGTAGACATCCGGATGGCTGGCGAGGATCTGCTCGACCAGCGATGTGCCCGAGCGCGGCATGCCGAGAACGAAGACGGGCGTCTCCTCGGAATGACCGAAATCGCGCCGCTTGTCGAAGAACCCGGCATCGAAGACCGACATGGTCTCCTCGAAGTCGGCCTCCACCCGGGCGGGGTCATATTTCAGCTCGCCGCGGCGGGCCGTGTTGGCGGCGCGCAGGCGTCGTGCCGCTTCGGCATAGTCTCCGCCGTCATGTGCGATCTTGGAGATCGCGAAATCGAGAACCATGCGCTCATGGGCGTCTTCGGTCGTGGCCTCGCGCATGCGGGCTGCCTCGTCCGTGTCGAGGCCATCGGACATCCAGGCGAGTTGCAGGGCCGCGTCGGCATGCATGGCATCGCCGGCCATGGCCTTGCGGAAACTCGCCTCCGCTTCGGTCAGATCGCCCCGGTCGCGGGCTGCGAGACCCAGGCCGTAGGCGGCATTGCGATCTGCTGCATTGGCGTCCAGGAGTTCGCGGAAGACGGCGGAGGCTTTTTCGAGTTCGCCCGCGCGCAGGAACGCCCCGCCGAGATTGGACTTGAGAACGGGATTGCCGGGCTGCAGCGCGAGCGCCTTCTGGTGGAGGGCGACGGCGCGTTCAATATGGCCGAGGCTGGCTTCGAGATTGGCCAGATTTGCAAGGGCCTCGGGAGAATTCGGCTGCAACCTGATGGCCGTCTGCAGGCTTTCGCGGGCCTCGTAGGGGCGACCCATCTCGAAAAGCGCCAGCCCCAGATTGGCGTGGGCAAAGGGGTTCTTGCGGTTCCGCGAGAGCGACTTCCTGAGGAAGGCGAGGGCGTCCTCGTGACGTCCCGCACCGATAAGGAGGATGCCGACAAGAAGATTGGCTTCACCATGGCCGTCGTCGGCGGCGAGTATCTGGCGGCACAGCGCCTCGCATTCGCGCGCGCGTCCGGCCTGGTAGAATGCGGCGGCGCGCTGAGCTGCCTGGTCGAGCTCGGCGGACTTCTGGCTCGGACGGGGACCAGATTTCGCAGACAGCCTGCGCTTCATGTTGCAGCTCCGAGCATGTCTTGAAACGACTTGGTGAGAGTTTTCTCCTAGCAGAGACTGCAGGGGGGAGGGAACGGTGAAATGCGTTGCTTGAGGTAACAAAAACGTTGAGCGCGGCCTACGAGCCGGTGAGCCTCCTGTCAAAACGACGAAAGGCCGCACCGTTTCGTTCAGCGCGGCCTTCAAGCTGTTGTCGGGCGGGTTCCATCTGTCAGTGATGCAGCGAATTGAGCGCTCTTGCGCACTGCTGAAGATCATTGGTCGCCAGATGCGCATAGCGCAGGGTCATCTGGATGGTCTGGTGGCCGAGGAAGGTCTGGACGCGCCGGAGGTCTATGCCGGCCTGGACGAGGCGGGAGGCGCAGGTGTGGCGCAGGATGTGCGGCACCATGTTCGGGTCGCTTTCCAGCCCGCATTCCTTCTTGGACGTATCCCAGTTGTATTTGAAATTCTGGTAGGGGACCCTGATGAAGGGCCCGGCTGCCGGGCCGAATTCTCGGCACGCCTCGATGGCGTCGAGTGCACGCTGCGTCAGCGGAATGGTGCGGCTGCGGCCGGATTTGGTGATCCAGAAGGTCGCGTTGCCATTCTGGACGTCGGCCCATTTCAGCGCCAGAGCCTCGCCGACACGGGCCCCGGTGTCGATCAGGAATATCGCCAGCAGCTTGTGGTGGAGGTTGCGCGAGCCGATCGAATCGAAGATCCGCCGCTCCTCGTCGCTTGTCAGGAAGCGGACGCGGTTGTTGCGCTCTCTCAGCCTCAGATATGTCGGTAGCCTGGCGATGTGTCCCCCCCGTTCCGCCTTCTTCAGCAGCTTGAATATGGCTGCAAGCTTGCGATTGATCGTGGAGTTCCTGTTGCCCTTCTTGCGGTAATGGCCGACGAGCGCGTCGACCGTCGCGTCGCCGAAGTCGGATATGCCGCTGGCTCGCAGAAAATCATCGGCTTCGAGCACGAAGAGCTTGCATGTGCTCTTGTGTCTGCCGTTTTCCCAAAGAATGTCGGAATATAGGCGCCAGAAATCGCCCAGCGTCGAAACAGGTTCTTCACCGGCAAAATGAGTGAAAGAGGAAGTTCCGTTTCTGCCCAGAAAACTTCTGCCTGTATTCTCATTTGTCCCGCCGTTGATAAGATTGGGGCTTGTCAATGAATGCAACTCTTTTCGTAAGGTTTTCGACCTCCCTGTAAAAAACCTTACATTCTAACTGCTATTCTCCGGCGTAAGTTCGTTACGCCGGAGAACATTACTTTCAAACTTGCTCTTTATTAGAACGAGCGCTGAACGCGGATGCCCGCGCCAAAGTCTTCGGCGTCGTCGCCAGCATCGACGTACTGGATTTCCGGGGTGATCACGAGACCCGGGACCAGTTCGTAGGCGACGTTGGCAGTGAGAGCCCATGCATCGTCTACGCCAGCACCGCCGTCGACCCAGTCGATCTGGGTGTTGAGCGAAGCCTTTTCGGAGAATGCGTAGGAGAAACCGCCGACAACAGCGAAGGTTTCATCGTCGGCAACGCCGTTCGACCAGGTGGTGTAGGCCGAGGAGTTTTCACCATACATGAGCATCGCGAAGACCGAGAAGGCGTCGTTGAATGCGACGTCAGCGCGGATCTTGCCGGCCCAGCCGCCACGTTCAAAGAGATTCCCGAAGAGGAGCAGGTCGTCGCGGCTGTCCCAGGCGGCCACAGCCGAGAGGTCGACCATGCCGAAGGTTGCGCCGAGACCGACCACAACATGCGGCATGTAGTCGTCAATGCCCCAGCCCGACGGCTCAATGTCACCGGTTGCGAAGTTGAAGACGGCCGTGTTGTCGACGCCCTGCTCGAGAGCGATACCGGCGCGGAAAGCGCCGCCATTATAGGTGTAGCTGATCAGGTTGGTGTCGAACGGGCCGTAGCCGCCGAGCGGGGTATCGTTGATGACGGCGCCGGCATAGCCGGTCCAGGTGGTGAAGAACGACTCGTCCTTACCGACGCGGAGGCCACCGAGCTGAATCCAGGCGAAGTTCAGCGAAACGGTCGTGTCGTTGGTGTAACCAATATCCGTGCCGAAGAAGCTGACGTCCGAGGTGTTAAAGTTGAAACGGGTCTCGGTGTAGGTGCGCAGGGTGCCGAGTTCAGTTTCCGAAGCGGTCGAGGTGCGCAGCGACAGACGCGAGTTCACGTTGTAGGTCTCGTCAACGAGCGAAGTCCGTGCGAAGAGATCGCCACCGAACACGTCGAAACGGACGTAGCCGTGAATGCGCAGGCAGGTTTCGGTGCCCGGGATGTAGAAGAAGCCGGTGCCGAATGCATCGCAGACGCGGACATATTCAACAGGCTCGGGCTCGGCAACGATGATCGCGTCAGCGGCGCGGGCGCCGGACACTGCAACCAGGGCTGCGGCGGAGCCAAGGAGAAGGCTCTTGATTTTCATGTTTGACCTCCAGTCAAATATGAAAATCGAGCCGTTTTTGCCGGTTTTCCCGCGCGTCGAAAGTCGAGGGATTCCGGCCCGGAATCAGGTTTGCGGCGATGTTTTCGCTGGCGAAGCTACGCCGCGATTTCAGAAAGTCTTTGGAAAACAGTGGCTTGATCGCAATGCTGCGCACGGCCGGCAATCCGGCGGTCTGCATATGGGGCCAGTCTTCCGCCGGCGAGCTGGCGCGAAAGCGATGTGTCGAAGATGAAGGGGAGATCGGGGAAATTTCGCGTGGCGGAGAGGAAGGGATTCGAACCCTCGATACCGTTCCCGGTATACTCCCTTAGCAGGGGAGCGCCTTCGACCACTCGGCCACCTCTCCGTCGAAGCGCTTGTTAACTGACTGCGTTCGGCTAATCAACCGGTTTCGCGACCGACCGTCATTCAAATGTTTTGCCGTCGGGAGCAGTCAACAATGAAAGCGGCCCAGGGAGGCGTGCTGGAGGATGCTCGTCCGCGATTCGGAGCCTGGAAATGTCTTTATATATATAGGGCACGATGTTTGGCCGGAAGGTTCCTGCGTTTCAGGCGTTTCCGCGACTGCTTAGTTTTCAGTTGCTTACGAATTCCTCACAACAGATTCGGCGCAGATGGCGCGCGCTGGGCGTGATTCTTTCTGCTAGACGCCCTGTTTCGGCACAAAACATCGTCCGCACGTGCCTGTTTCCTAACGAGACCTTAACAACGAGCCCGGGTCGGACGTGAAATCGTGTCATTTGTGCAACAGCGCTGTTTCAAGGCTTTCCGGCGGCGCCCCATTTGGCTTGTTCTTCGTTGCGCGTCCCGCCGCTGGGAGTATGTTCACTCTCGAAGCCAAGGCGGACATCGTCTTTCTTCGTCTTTTGGGGATGGGGTTGGGGACAGCTCCTAGCAAGACCCAAGCCCTTTGAAACTTTTGACTGGAGGTCAATCATGAACATCAAGAGCCTTCTCCTCGGCTCCGCTGCAGCTCTCGTTGCAGTTTCCGGCGCTCGCGCTGCCGATGCCATCATCGTTGCTGAGCCTGAGCCCGTTGAATATGTCCGCGTTTGCGATGCATTCGGCACCGGCTACTTCTACATCCCGGGCACCGAAACCTGCCTGCGTATCCACGGCTACGTCCGTTTCGACGTTTTCGGTGGCGATCTCTTCGAAAACATCTCGTCGACCGAAGACGGCACCTACGGCGTGAACTCGCGTCTGTCGCTGCGCACCTCGACCGCTTCGGAAACCGAACTCGGCACCCTGCGCACCTACACCGAGACCCGTTTCAACTACGGTGACAGCGACGCAACCAGCAACGGCTTCGTCACCGACGGCGGCGTCGAGCTTGGCGAAGGCGGCTACTACAACGACACGAGCGTTTCGCTGAACTTCGCCTGGATCCAGCTCGGTGGCCTCCGCGTCGGTAAGGACGAGTCGTTCTTCATCACCTGGACCGGTTACGCTGGCGCCGTCATCAACGACACCCCGCTCGGTGGCTACGGCCCGTTCGACACCAACCTCATCAGCTACACCTACAATGGCGGCGCTTTCCGCGCTGGTATCGCTGTTGAGCAGGGCGACGACGACTACATCCTCGACGGCGAGCGCGTCGGTTGGGGCATCGACGACTACGTCCCGCACGTTGTTGTCGGTCTCGGCACCACCTTCGGCATGGTCGACCTCTCGGCCGTTGCTGCATACGACAGCCGCGACGATTTCGATGGCGAAGAGTACGGCGGCTGGGCTGCCAAGATCCGCGCTGACGTCGCATTCAACGACGCCTTCTCGGTCTTCGCAATGCTGATGTACGGTGAAAACTCCTCGGGTTACACCACCTGGGCCAACGGCGAGAACGACGAAGAAACCTTCGCTGCTGTCGGCGGTTTCTCCTACGCATTCTCGGACAAGGCTTCGCTCAACACCCAGTTCGATTGGGTTGAAGGCAACGACGACCAGGACGACGAATTCGCCGTCACTGCCAACGTTGCTTACGAGCTGGTCCCGGGCCTCGTGGTTACTCCGGAAGTCCAGTACGTCGACTTCGGCGACGACGAAGAATTCGGTGCAGGCGTGCGCGTTCAGCGCTCGTTCTAATCGAACCTACTTCGGTTAAGGGAACCCGGCAGCCTACGCTGCCGGGTTTTCTTTTTTATGGGGCAGCTCAGGTTGCCGGGTTTTCTTTTTTACGGGGCAGCTCACGCTGACGGATTTTCTTTTTTATGGGGCGGCTGCGTGCCGTCTTTCTTTTTGTATGTATTAAGACACGCCGCCTAGGACTTGCCGGATTGGCGGGCTATTGATCTCCTCACGTCGTTCGTTCTCGGGGAGATGCCGATGCAAAACGCGAAATACTGGATATGGCCGGGGCTGGTTACGGTCTCCGCTCTCACTCTGGCTGCCGTATGGTTCGGTGCCGGGCGCATCGAAGCGGATATTGCGCTGCGTACAAGTCAGGCCCTGTCGGCTCAGCCCTGGGCGGAAATCACGGTCGATGCACGCGATGTCAGCGTGACGGGAGATGCACCGGACGTGGCGGCCCGGGACGCGGCCATCGCGACCATCTCCTCCGTTTCCGGTGTGCGCGTCCTGGAAGACAAGTCAGGCCTGCTGCCGCTCGAAGAGCCGTACCGGTTCTCGGTCGGCAAGACGGATGCCGGGCTCGCCGTCAATGGTTTCGCGCCGGGCCAGGTGGAGCGGGACCGG
This sequence comes from Pseudohoeflea suaedae, assembly GCF_004354915.1. Classification (GTDB taxonomy): domain Bacteria; phylum Pseudomonadota; class Alphaproteobacteria; order Rhizobiales; family Rhizobiaceae; genus Pseudohoeflea; species Pseudohoeflea suaedae. Next base: position 200,794 of record NZ_SMSI01000002.1, read on the forward strand.
CTTGTCACAGACCTCGGCAAGGCTCTGCCCGGCGTCAGCGTGACGGATAATCTGTCGCTCGCGCGCGGTGTTCCCGCAAAATTCAACGAGATGATCGCCCTGGGCTCGCGTCAGCTCGCTCGTCTGGGCGAGGGGCGTTTCGAAATCGTCGGCGACAAAATTACCGTACAGGGTGAAGTCTTGTCGCCGGAAGACAGCGAGGCTCTGGCTGCGGACATGGCGGCGGCAGAGGGGTTCGAGGCCGTCGCCGACGTCTCCGCTCCGGTCGTTCGTGGCCCGTATGTGTTCCGTGCCGAGCAGGCCGGCGGAAAGTTGGTGCTCTCGGGTTACGCACCGGGCAAGGATGACCGCAAGCGGCTTGCCGAAATGGCAGGGGCAGGCGTGTCCGATGAGGTTCGTGTCGCGGACGGGGTTCCGGACGGCATGAACTGGACGGTTGCCGCGGCCAAGGCGATCGAAGCGGCATCGCTGCTTGCAAAGGGATCCGCCGACATTTCGGGTCGTCGCATCAATATTACCGGCGATGCCCGTGATCTCGATGCCTTCCGCTCGCTGCAGCAGTTGATCGGCTCGCCGCTGCCCGGCGGGCTTGTGCTCGGCACCACCGATATCGGCCTGCCGGACTAGCGACGGGGCTTGCGCATGGCTCTCATATATGATGTCGGCTAATATGATTTCCGGCTCACCGCGAGGAGGATACGCATGGTTTATCTGATCGGGCAATTATGGCTCTGGCTGCTCCTGGCTTTCGCCATCGGCGTGTTCGTCGGCTGGGCGACGTGCGGTCGCAAGACGGTCTGAGGGGACAACAGATGTTCATGTTCATCGTGCAGACCTTCATTCTCGTCGCGATCGCCTTCGTGCTCGGCGCCGTTGCCGGTTGCTGGCTTCACTCTGCCGTCGGACGGACGGAAGAGCCTGAAGCCCGGGCCGAATCGGCAGACGTATCGGTGGTCTCCGTAACCGTTCCGCCGCAGCCGGTCGCTGCCGGTGCGGGCGTTCCTGGCGAAGCGGTGGAAGACGAAGCAATCGACGTTTCCGATGCAAGTCCGGTCGCAGCGCCTCCTGCGGAAGAGGCGGAGATCGTTACGCCCAGGAAGGTCGCAGCCCGTAAGGCCGAGGCCAAGCCGGCGACGAAGAAGAAGCCGGTTTCGAAAACCGCCAAGGCATCCGCGCCGGCAAAGCCCGCAAAGCCGAAAACGGCCAAGCCGAAACCGCTCGCCGGCAAGGACGATCTCAAGAAAATCAAGGGTGTGGGCAAGGTGATCGAAGGCAAGCTCAATGCCGAGGGAATCACCACCTACGCCCAGATCGCGGCCTGGACGAAAACGGATGCCGAGGCGTTCTCCGAGAAGCTCGATTTCCAGGGGCGCATCGGGCGCGAAAACTGGATCGCGCAGGCCAAGGCTCTCGAGAAAGCTAAGAGCTGACGCCTATCCGGCTGGATGGGTAAAGCGCCGGTCGCATCTGTCGAGAAAATTCCTGATCAGACCCGGCAGCGATCCGAGATGAAGGATCGGCGCATGTCCCTGGCCAAGGGCCGTGTGTGTTTCGATATGCGGCGCGAGCCCTTGCATCTCCGATACCGTGTCTTCCGACAGGAGCGACGAGTTCTCGCCACGAATGACAAGAAGCGGCCGTTTTGCAGCCAGGGCTTCGAATTGCGGCCACATGGTCGGTAACGGCGACGAAAAATCCATGTTCTTCAAGGGGGTGAGCAGTTTCGGATCGTAGTTGCCGACAAGCCGCTTCTTCTTGTCCTCGACATAGATGGCGTGGGCGAAGTCGAGCCAGTCGTCATCCTGGAGAGCGGGAAAGGCCTTGCCGTGCACCTCCTTCTGCACGCGGGCCGCGTCGGAAAAGCTGATGGGCCTTGTTGCGCGCGTGAGATAGGTCTTTATCTGCGCGAGCCCCGTTCCCTCGATCACCGGACCGATATCGTTGAGGATGCCGGCCGCGATGACGCCGGGACGCGTCGCCGCCAGCACGTGCATGATCAGACCGCCGCGGGAAGTGCCGAGAAAGATCGCGTGCTCGATACCGAGTGCGGCCATGCCGGCGAGAACATCCTCCGCCTCGGTCATGACGTTGTAGTCTTCCGGATCCTTCGCCCATTCGGACTGGCCACGGCCACGGTAATCGAAGGAGACGACCCGGCGCGGTGCTTCCGCGTCGCCGGCGACTTTCAGAGCGATGTCGTGAAAGTCCGCGGCATTGCGGGAAAGGCCCGGCAGGCAGATGAGCGGAAAGCGATCGTGCGTTCCAGGCTTCGCCCGCCCGTAGTCGCGGGCATGGAGCTTCAGGCCGTCGGGTGCGGAAAAGAAGACGTCCTCGTAACCGTCAGCAGTCGTCGCTTTTTCCGTTTGAGTTGGCGCTGTCACAGAAGCTTCCTCCGATTGATCCCCGCAGCATTCATACGTGCGGGAACCGGGCGGGGAAAGGCCTCAAGCGGACTAAACAAGCTGGTCTAGCCGTTACGGCCGAGGCGGAGATCCCTGCCGATATCGGCGGCCTCACCAAGCCTCGCCTTGTAGATCTCGTAGTTTTCGAGAACGTGCTGCACATAGTTCCGGGTTTCGGGGAAGGGGATGGACTCCACCCAGTCGATCACCTCATCCAGGGGCATGCCACGCGGATCGCCGAACCGGGCAATCCATTCGTTCACGCGCTTGGGGCCTGCATTATAGGCGATGAAGGTCAGGATGTAGGATCCGCCGAACCGGTCGATCTGTTCCGCAAGATAATGCGATCCGAGCGTTGCGTTATAGCCCGCATCGCGTGTCAGACGCTCGGGCGAATAGGCAAGCCCATGACGGTTGGCGACTTCGCGGGCGGTTCCCGGCAGCAATTGCAGCAGGCCGCGGGCATTGGCGGGCGAGACCGCGGACAGGTCGAAAGCACTTTCCTGACGGGCGATGGAATAGGCGAGCGCCAGACCGGAGCCGGTCGTATCGGCGTCCCGCGGCATGACGCCCAGCGGAAAGGCGAGGGCGCCGACCTCGAGTCCGCGCTGCCAGCCGATCTTTCCGATGCGCAGCGCTAGCCGATAATCGCTCTTCACCCGCGCCTTGTTGGCCAGAAGGGTGAGTTCACCCGGGCTTTCAAGGGTTTCTGCGAGGTAGCCGTAAAATTGGCGCGCCCGCCACGCCTCGCCGATCGCCTCGAGCTTTTCGAGCGCCTGCACCGTATCCCGGGCGTCGAAATTCGCCCTGTCGGAGGGGGCAGGCTGCGGATCGGCGAATTCGGCCGGCTTACGCTCGAGGGCCGAGGCCGCCAGCTGGCCATAGAAATTGGCGGGATGCTGGGCCGCCTTCTCATAGAGCGCGGCGGTTTCCAGCGGGTCGCCCTCGGCCCCGCCCGGCTTGGATGCCTCGGCGGTCCGGGCAAGCCAGTAATAGGCGCGGGCCTGGCCCGAGCGCGTTCCGGACAAGGTCAGGAGACGCTGGAAGTGAACTTTCGCCTTCTCCGGGTCGTTCATGCCGCGCAATGCGTACCAGCCGGCATGGAATTCGGCTTCCGCGGCGATTTTCGGGTCGGAGGCCTTGTGCGCGGAGGCAACCTTCCAGGCCTTTTCCGCCTCGCCCTTCTCGAACAGGCTGCGGCTGACGATCCGCTGTTCGACCCACCATTCCTCGGGGTCGATGAGCGCCGCATCCTCGTTCGGCATCTGCTCGAAAAGCGCGGCGGCCTGGTCGATTTCGTCGAGCTGCCGCAGGTGCCGGATCTTGAGATAGGTAAGCGCGGGGTCGTCCTTGAACGCGTCGTCGACCTTGTCGATGGCGGTATTGGCGCCCTTGGGTGTGCGGATGGTCTGGACCCAGGCCTGGTAGAGCGATTCAGCGCCTGCCGCGCGGGCGGGCGCGAGTGCCGCCTTGATGCGGTCCCGGTAGAGAAGCCGCTTCATGCGGACAAGTTGGTCCTCCTTGCTCAGCAAGGAGCTGAATTCGCGGGCAAGCAGAGACGCGGTGCGGGAATCGAGGTCGACGTCGTTCCAGAGTTCCTTGACCTTCTCGCGCGCCTCATCCTCGCGGTCGAGCCTGCCGAGGGCATTGGCGACGGCGATCTTGCCCATCACGGTGACGGGCGCCTTGTCTTCGAACGCTGCCAATAATTGTGCGGGCGCGCGGTTTTCGCGATAGAGCGCAATCTCGAAATTGGTGGCGATCGTCTCGTCGCCCGGCCAGCCGGCGAAGCGGTCACGGGCTTCCGCGAGCTCGGATGCCGGCAGACCGGCGCCGCGGCTCATCGCCATGGCCCAGCTCAATATCTTCTCGTCCAGCCTCCCCGTTTCCAGCGACGCCAGAACCTCGCGTGCCTGCTCGACATTTCCGTCATCGAGTGCGGCAAGTCCGTTCTGCAGCGTGTGTTCGACAATGATGTCGCCGTTCTCATCGAGCCGGGGTTTGTCGACCGGAACCGGCATCGGCACATCGAGCGCACGTGCGGGTGCTCCGGCCATCCCAGAAACAAGGGAGAGCATCAGCAATGTCTTCAATGTGCGGCCGGACAATTCCATCCTCAGCGTTCGTTCTCTTTTCTGGTTGCGAAGTTTGCAGCCGGTTTGCCTTTTCGGCAAGTTGTCAGGCTTAAAGCGGATCAATCCGGCGGAAATTTGATTCAAGCGGGGCAGGGGCCCTTGCGACACCACAAACAATGATACCGGCAGCAAAAATGGGAATGGGTGCAGCCCTAAACCTTTCCCAAACCTTGAATTTCCTGTAACGGCAGTCAGAAAAGCGGTGCGACGAAGGCATCCGCGCGACAATTCGGGAGACGATGATGTTCAAGGGTTCGATTCCGGCGCTGGTTACGCCCTTCACCCAGGCAGGCGCGGTGGACGAGGCTGCTTTCGCAGCCCATGTGGATCGCGTGATCAAGGCGGGAAGCCATGGTGTGGTGCCGGTCGGCACGACAGGCGAATCCCCCACGCTGAGCCATGCCGAACACAAGCGCATCGTCGATCTCTGCGTGGAAACCGTCGGCGGCCGGGTGCCGGTTATCGCGGGCGCCGGTTCGAACAACACGGTGGAGGCAATCGATTTCGCCCGGCATGCGGAGAAGGCCGGCGCGGACGCGATCCTCGTGGTCACTCCTTATTACAACAAGCCGACCCAGCGCGGTCTCCATGCGCATTTTTCCGCGATTGCCGATTCCACCTCGCTGCCGATTGTCATCTACAATATCCCGGGCCGTTCGGCTGTCGACATGTCGGTGGAGACGATGGCGGCGCTGGCACGCGACCACAAGACCATCATCGGCGTGAAGGATGCGACAGGCAATCTTGCGCGCGTGGCGGACCAGCGCCTGGCTTCCGGCCCGGACTTCGTGCAGATTTCCGGCGAGGACGCGACGGCTGTCGGCTTCAACGCCATGGGCGGCGTCGGCTGCATTTCGGTCACGGCGAACGTTGCGCCGGAGCTTTGCGCGCAGATGCAGGACGCCACGCTCGCGGGCGATTACGCCAGGGCGCTGGAACTGTCGGACAAGCTGATGCCGCTGCACAAGGCGATCTTCACCGAGCCCGGCGTTTGCGGAACCAAATACTGCCTCGAACGTCTTGGCCTCATGACCGGCACGGTTCGCTCGCCGCTGATCGAGGTCGGTCCGCAGACGGCTGCGCTGCTCGACGCGGCCATGGCACACGCGGGACTGAACATCTGATATGGCATCGCCACGCAAGGATACGGACCAGAACGGAAAGGTTGTCGCCGAAAACCGCAAGGCCCGTTTCAATTACGAGATCGAGGAAACACTGGAAGCGGGGCTGGAACTGACCGGCACCGAGGTGAAGTCGCTGCGCGAGGGGGCTGCGAACATCGCCGAATCCTATGCGTCCTACGAGGACGGCGAGATGTGGCTGATCAATTCCCATCTGCCGGAATACCTGCAGGGCAACCGCTTCAATCACGATCCGCGGCGCCGCCGGAAGCTGCTGATGAAGTCGCGGGAAATCGCCAAGCTGGCCGATGCCGTGGCGCGTGAGGGGCGGACCCTCATCCCGCTCAAGATCTACTTCAACAAGCGCGGCCGCGCCAAGCTCCTGCTCGCGCTCGGCAAGGGCAAGAAGCTTCACGACAAGCGCGAGACCGAGAAGAAGCGTGACTGGAGCCGCCAGAAGGCGCGGCTTATCCGCGAGCACGGTTAGAGCCGGCTCTAACCGAGATAATCTGCAACTCCGGCAAAGACACGCTCCAGCATAGCCGGCGTCAGCCTGCCGGTATTCACGTTGTAGCGCGAGCAATGATAGCTCGCGAATATCCGGATGCCGTCGATTTCCGAGGTGTTTGCGTGGCCAAAAGGGTGTTCGGCTGCGCGTGCATCCAACGCCCGGACGAGGCTGTCATGAGCGATCTTGCCCAGCGTGACGATCGCCCGGAGATTTGGCATGCCGGTCAGCGAAGCCTGCAGGAATGTCCTGCAATTCGCGATCTCCGCGCCTGAGGGGTGATTGCCCGGCGGCACGCAGCGAACCGCATTGGTGATCGCGGTGTCGATCAGCCTCAGTCCGTCATCCGGCCTGTTTGCAAAATCTCCCGCGGCGAAGCCGGACTTGATGAGTGTGGAGAAAAGGAGTTCGCCGGAGGCGTCTCCGGTGAAGGCGCGGCCGGTTCTGTTTGCGCCTTTCAGGCCCGGAGCGAGGCCCAGGACAAGGGTCTTGACGGAATTGGGACCGCACGGCGGATACCAGGTGGGAACCGGAGCGTTGAACCAGTCGGGATGCGCCTTGCGCGACCGCCTGACATAGGCACGCAGCCGCGGACATCGCGTGCAGTCGCGAGGCGGATCGGTCCGTTTCACCGGGCCATGCCGTCAGGCCCGGTCTCAGTCGTCGTAGAACTCGTCGTCTTCATCGTCGTTCGACTGGACGGGCGCCTGGCGTTGCGGGCGTTCGGAGGGATCGCGACCAACTTCCTTCTTCAGCGATACGAGATCGATGAAATGATCGGCCTGACGACGCAGATCGTCGGCGATCATCGGCGGCTGGGTGGCGAGCGATGAGACGACGGAGACCTTTCGGCCCTTTCGCTGCAAGGCTTCGACGAGGGTGGTGAAATCACCGTCGCCGGAGAAGATCACCAGATGGTCGACAACCTCGGCCTGTTCCATGGCGTCTATGGCGAGTTCGATATCCATATTGCCCTTGATCTTCCGGCGGCCCGATGAATCCGTGAACTCCTTGGCGGGCTTGGTCACGACCTTGTAGCCGTTATAGTCGAGCCAGTCGATCAGCGGGCGGATGGAGGAATATTCCTGATCCTCGATGAGGGCGGTGTAATAATAGGCCCTGAGGAGATAGCCCTTCGACTGGAAGGAGGAAAGCAGGCGCCGGTAGTCGATATCGAACCCAAGGCTCTTCGAAGCGGCATAGAGGTTCGCGCCGTCGATGAACAATGCGATCTTTTCGCGGGAATCGAACATAAAATGCTCCTGAAAAGGGTTTTCAAAAACGGCGAATTATAATGCCTATCTGGTTCATAACGCGCGACGCTGTACACGGTTGCGTGCCGGAAATATGTATTTGACCAAGTATCGATCGCAACGACGAGTGAGTGTGCCAACCCTTCGATAATGCCCGATTTTCAGATGCAAAAACAGATGTCATCGGCAAACGCACAAAGAATCGTTCATCAATGCGCCAATAATCGACCGTGACGACTTGAATTTGCCGCATATGCGGTTTATCGAGCACGTTCATCCTGAAAAAACCATTCAGAAGGACAGGCCATGGCCCGCGTCACAGTCGAAGACTGCATCGACAAGGTTGAAAACCGTTTCGAACTGGTGCTGCTTGCCAGCCACCGTGCCCGCCAGGTTTCCCAAGGCAGTGCGATTACGGTCGACCGCGACAACGACAAGAACCCGGTCGTCGCCCTTCGCGAGATCGCCGACGAAACCCTTTCGCCGGGCGACCTCAAGGAAGACCTCATTCACTCGCTGCAGAAGCACGTCGAGGTCGACGAGCCGGAACCCGATCATTCCAACCTCATCCCGGCCGAGCAGATGGTTGACGATTCCGTCCCCGCCGAAGCTGCTGCCGATGAGGGCGTTTCCTTTGCCTCGATGTCCGAGGAAGAACTGCTTGCCGGTATCGAAGGTCTCGTGCCGCCGGAAAAAAGCGACGATTTCTGATCGGATCCGGTTTCCGATCCAGACGAGAGAACTCGAATGCGCCGGCGGTAATCCTCGGCGCATTTTTCATTGACCGACCCTGAGGTGCGCCAGACATGATGCGTCAGTACGAGCTCGTCGAGCGCGTGCAGAAATACAAGCCTGACGTCAACGAGGCCTTGCTCAACAAGGCCTATGTCTATGCCATGCAGAAGCACGGCAAGCAGACGCGCGCCAGCGGCGATCCCTACATCTCGCACCCGCTCGAAGTGGCCGCCATCCTCACCGACATGAAGATGGACGAATCCACCATCGCGGTGGCTCTCCTTCACGACACGATCGAGGATACGTCGGCGACCCGTCAGGAAATCGACGAGTTGTTCGGCGAGGATATCGGCCGTCTCGTCGAGGGTCTGACCAAGATCAAGAAGCTCGATCTCGTCACCAAACGCGCCAAGCAGGCCGAGAACCTCCGCAAGCTCCTGCTTGCGATTTCCGACGACGTGCGCGTTCTCCTGGTCAAGCTCGCCGACCGTCTTCACAACATGCGGACGCTGGAGCACGTGCCCGAGCACAAGCGTGCCCGCATTGCCGAGGAGACGATGGACATCTATGCGCCGCTCGCCGGGCGCATGGGCATGCACGACATGCGTGAGGAGCTGGAGGAACTCTCCTTCATGAACCTCAATCCGGAAGCCTACGAGACGGTGGTCAAGAAGCTCGATCACGTCTCCGGCGCCAAGGAGAGCCTGATCCGGACGATCGAGACGGATCTCGCGGCGCTGTTTGAAGCGGAAGGCGTGAAGGCCAAGGTTCGCGGACGGCGCAAGAAGCCGTATTCCGTGTTCCGCAAGATGCAGTCGAAATCACTCTCCTTCGAGCAACTTTCCGACATTTTTGGGTTTCGCATCATCACCGAGACGACGGCGGATTGTTACCGTGCCCTGGGGGTCGTTCACACCCGCTGGCCCGTCGTTCCCGGCCGCTTCAAGGATTATATCTCGACGCCGAAGCAGAACGACTACCGCTCGATCCACACCACCATCGTCGGTCCGTCGCGGCAGCGCGTGGAGCTGCAGATCCGCACCCGCGCCATGCACCAGATCGCGGAAATGGGCGTTGCGGCTCATACGCTTTACAAGGATGGCGAGAGCGGCGAGGAGGCCCAGATCCGGACCCGGGATTCGCGCGCCTATGCCTGGCTTCGCCAGACGATCGACGCCTTGTCGGAAGGGTATAACGCCGAGGAATTTCTCGAGCATACCAAGCTCGAGCTCTTTCACGACCAGGTGTTCTGCTTCACGCCGAAGGGCCAGCTGATTGCGCTGCCCCGCGGGGCGACCTCGATCGACTTTGCCTATGCGGTTCACACCGATGTCGGCGATACCTGCGTGGGCTGCAAGATCAACGGCCGCATCATGCCGGTGGTCACCCGTCTCAACAATGGCGATGAAGTGGAGATCCTGCGGTCGGACAAGCAAGTCCCGCCTCCCGCCTGGGAAGAGGTCGTGGTGACGGGCAAGGCGCGCGCCGCGATCCGTCGCGCCACCCGCATGGCCGTGCGCAAGCAATATTCCGGCCTCGGTATGCGCATCCTGGAGCGCAGCTTCGATCGTGCCGGCAAGAAACTGTCCAAAGACGAACTCATGCCCGTGCTTCATCGTCTCGGCCAGAAGGAAGTGGAAGACGTGCTTGCTGCCGTCGGGCGTGGCGAACTGGCTTCCGAGGACGTGCTCAAGGCGGTCTATCCGAATTACCAGGAAGACCGCGTTGCCATCAAACAGGGCACCAGCGACGAAGGCTGGTTCAACCTGCGCAATACGGCGGGGCTGCTGTTCCGTCTGCCGGGCCTGTCACGGGCTCCCAAGACCACGGGCAGCCGTCGTAAGGGGCGCAAGAACGGATCGTCCGTGCCAATTCGCGGGGTCGACGACAATTCGATCGTGCAGTTCGGCGCCGGCGGCGCGGTGCCCGGCGAACGTATCGTCGGCATTCTGGAAGCGGGGAAGGGGATCACCGTTTACCCGATCCAGTCGCCGGAACTCACGAAGTTCGACGACGAGCCGCATCGCTGGATCGATATCCGCTGGGATATCGACGAAAGCGACCGGACCCGGTTTCCTGCCCGCGTCCTGATCACCGCGATCAACGCGCCGGGAACGCTCGCGGAAATCACGGCAGTCGTCGCCGACAACGACACCAACATCCAGTCGATGGAAATGAGCAAGGTCGCCAGCGACTTTACCGACATGAACTTCGAACTGCAGGTGTGGGACATCAAGCATCTGAGCCAGCTTCTCACACGGCTGAAGGCGCTCGACTGCGTCTCTTCGATCGAGCGCATCTACGATTGAAGCCGCGCGATTTGACGCTCAACAAATCCGGCCCCATTTACCAAGTGTTGTCATGGTTGCGCGATATTTCTCGACGGTGGGTCATGATGTTCCACCCCGATGTCTTAAGCTTGACACAAAGGGTTACATATACGGGACGCTATGCTTTTTCGCCGCCGCAAACCGCTGGGATTCTGGGGTAAGACCCGCATCGCGCTTTGGCCGTCGCGATCGTTTTCACGATCGGCTCGGTACTTCATCAAGCGCGTGCTGCGTCTGACCGCGACCCCGCATGCGATTGCAGCCGGCGTGGCGGCGGGGGTTTTCACCTCGTGCACGCCGCTTCTGGGCTTTCATTTCGTGATCTCCTTTGCCCTGGCCTATGTGATCGGCGGCAATCTGGTGGCAGCCGCCTTGGGCACCGCCTATGGCAACCCGATCTTCTTTCCCTTCATCTGGGCGATCACCTACAAGACCGGCAATTTCATTCTGGGTGAGGAAGGTGTCCGCGAGGGCCATCAGCTCAACTTGCACGCTCTGCTGAGGCATCTCGACATGAGCCAGATCTGGGATCCGGTGCTCAAACCCATGCTGATCGGCGCCATTCCGCTGGGCTTAGCTTCTGCGCTGTTCTTCTACGTGCTGACCTACTGGTCGGTGAAGACGTTCCAGGAAAGGCGGCGCGAAAGGCTTGCCAACCGGGCGAAAACGCGTCTAACCAATCTCTCCGGCAAATACCCGGCCTGAGGGGCGCGCCCCGCCGGAGGCCCGGCAGGAGACAGACTTGATCATCGGTATCGGCAGCGACCTCATCGACATCCGCCGCGTGGAAAAGACGCTCGCACGTTTCGGCAACCGCTTTACCGAGCGCTGTTTCACCGAGATCGAACGTACGAAGTCCGATCGCCGCAAGGAGCGCGCCGCTTCTTACGCCAAGCGCTTCGCGGCCAAGGAAGCCTGTTCCAAGGCTCTGGGAACCGGGCTGGCGCAAGGTGTCTTCTGGCGGGACATGGGCGTGGTCAATCTGCCGGGCGGCAAACCGACCATGGCTTTGACCGGCGGCGCCGCCGAACGGCTCGAGAAAATGCTGCCCGAGGGCATGACCGGCACCATCCATCTGACGATCACCGATGATTTTCCGCTCGCCCAGGCCTTCGTCATCATCGAGGCCTTGCCGCGGACATGACCGGCGCTTTGCTTCTGTGGTTGCCGTCGCGCCGTTCAGGGGATAGAGAAGGCCCGCTCGCGCAGCGTCTGTCGCGGGCCGTGATTGCCTTTATGGCCGGACGTTCATTCCCGGCCTGTTAGAGAAAGAGAACCGGCGTGTCGGAAAACACCAAATCCAGTTCGGGCGGATTGTGGGAAAACATCAAGGTCCTGATCCAGGCGCTGCTGCTGGCGCTCGTCATTCGCACCTTCCTGTTCCAGCCGTTTTCGATTCCGTCGGGTTCGATGATGTCGACGCTCCTGGTGGGCGACTATCTGTTCGTTTCGAAATTTTCATACGGCTATTCCAAATATTCCTTCCCGTTCTCGCCGAACCTGTTTTCCGGCCGCATCTGGTCGTCGGATCCCGAGCGCGGTGACGTGGCCGTCTTCCGTCTGCCCAGCGATCCGTCGGTCGACTACATCAAGCGCGTGATCGGCCTGCCGGGCGACCGCATCCAGATGCGTGACGGCGTGCTCTACATCAATGGTGAAGCCGTGCCGCGCGAACAGGTCGGCACCTACGAGCCGGAAGGCCGATACGAACGCGGCGAGCCGGTTCCGGTCTATCAGGAAACGCTGCCGAATGGCGTGACCTACAACACGCTCGATCTCAGCCCCAATTCGCCGGGTGACAACACGCGCGAATTCGTGGTGCCGGACGGTCACTATTTCATGATGGGCGACAACCGCGACAACTCGTCGGACAGCCGCTTTACGGTCGGCTATGTGCCGCTCGAGAATTTCGTGGGCCGCGCAACCTACATCTTCTTCTCGATCGCCGATGACGCGTCGCCACTCGAAATCTGGAAATGGCCGACCGATCTGCGCCTCGACCGGTTCTTCAAGTCGGCGCAGAAATGAGCGGCAGGTCGGGCGGACACAAGGATGCCGTGGCCGCCGTCGGCGAGCGCATCGGGCATCAGTTCACCGACATCGAAAGGGTCAGCCGTGCGCTGACCCATTCGAGCATCCGGGAAAAGGGTAACTACGAGAGGCTGGAATTCCTGGGCGACAGGGTGCTCGGGCTCGTGGTGGCAGAAATGCTGTTCGAAAATTTCGGCGAGGCGGATGAGGGGGAGCTTTCGGTCCGCCTCAACCAACTCGTTTCGGCCAAGGCTTGCGCGGAAGTGGCCGACGAGTTGGGCCTGCACGAATTCATCCGTACCGGCTCCGACGTGAAGAAACTGACCGGCAAGCGCATGGCCAATGTGCGCGCCGATGTCGTGGAATCGCTGATCGCCGCTCTTTATCTGGAAGGCGGGCTCGAGGCGGCCCGCAAGTTCATCGTCACCAACTGGAAAAGCCGCGCGCTGGATTCGGGCGCGGCCCGCCGTGATGCCAAGACCGAACTGCAGGAATGGGCCCACCAGAAATTCGGTGTCACGCCGTCCTACAAGGTAACCGGACGTACCGGCCCGGATCATGATCCGGTGTTTACGGTATCGGTCGAAATCAAGGGAACGAAGCCGGGCGACGGCCAGAGCCGTTCCAAAAGGGCAGCCGAACAGGAAGCCGCAACCGTGGTATTGATCCGCGAAGGCATCTGGACGGACGCCGGAGAGAACAAATGAGCGAAGACAACGACATCACCGAAACCGAAGGCAGCCAGGCCGACGAGCGGCCCACCCGCTCCGGGTTCGTGGCGCTGATCGGGGCCCCGAACGCCGGCAAGTCGACGCTGGTCAACCGGCTTGTGGGGGCGAAGGTCTCCATCGTGTCCCACAAGGTGCAGACGACGCGCGCCATCGTGCGCGGCATCGCCACCGTCGACCGGACCCAGATCGTCTTCGTCGACACGCCCGGCATCTTCTCGCCGCGCCGCCGGCTCGACCGCGCCATGGTGACGACCGCCTGGGGCGGTGCCAAGGATGCCGATATCGTGCTGGTGCTGATCGATGCGGAACGCGGGCTCGTGGGCGACGCGGCCAAATTGATCGAGGCACTCGACCAGGTTCATCATCCGAAGATCCTGATCCTCAACAAGGTCGATCAGGTCAAGCGCGAATCGCTTCTGGCGCTGACTGCTACCGCCAACGAGAAGGCCACGTTCGAGCGCACCTTCATGATCTCCGCGCTCGATGGTTCGGGCGTCGACGATCTGGCGAATTTCCTCGCCGAACGCCTGCCGGAAGGTCCGTGGTATTACCCGGAAGACCAGATCTCCGACCTGCCCATGCGCCAGCTCGCAGCCGAGGTCACCCGCGAGAAGCTCTATCTGCGGCTGCACCAGGAGCTTCCCTATTCCTCCCATGTCGAGACGGAACGCTGGGAAGAGAAGAAGGACGGTTCGGTCCGGATCGAGCAGGTCATCTATGTCGAACGCGACAGCCAGAAGAAGATCGTGCTCGGCAAGGGCGGGGATGCGATCAAGGCGATCGGTCAGGCCGCGCGCAAGGAAATCTCCGAGATCCTCGACCAGAAGGTCCACCTGTTCCTTTTCGTCAAGGTTCGCGAGAACTGGGGCGACGACCCCGAGCGCTATCGCGAGATGGGGCTTGAATTTCCCCACTGACGGCGCAAGCTCTCCATCATGGAATGGCGCGACGAGGGAATCATCCTCGGTTTGAGGAAGCACGGGGAAACCTCGGTAATTGCCGAGGTGATGACGCGTGGCCACGGCCGCCACATGGGCATCGTCAAGGGCGGCCGCTCGCGCCGCTGGCAGCCGGTGCTCCAGCCTGGCAACTCGGTCTCGCTGGTCTGGCGCGCGCGCCTCGACGAACATCTCGGACAATATCAGGTCGAGCCCACCGAAAGCCGTGCGGGGCGGCTGATGGAAAGCGCCGTCGGCGTGCATGGCGTTCAGGCGATGGCCGCGCTTTTGCGGCTTCTGCCGGAACGCGATCCGCATCCGCGGCTGCACGATGCCTTCGCCATCATTCTCGACAGTCTGGACGAACCTGACCAGGCAGGCGCGATGTATGTGCGGTTCGAGCTCGCGGTTCTGGAGGATCTCGGTTTCGGGCTCGACCTGACGCGGTGTGCTGCAACGGGGGACGCGCGCGATCTTGTCTATGTCTCGCCGAAATCCGGCCGCGCCGTGTCTGCCGGCGCCGGCGAGCCCTGGGCCGACAAGCTGCTGGGGCTTCCCGGCTTTCTCGCCACCCGCACCGATCCCTGCGCGAATGCGTCGGATCTGCGCGAGGCTTTTCGGCTGACGGGCTATTTTCTGGATCGCAACGTGTTCGAGCCGCGGGGGGTGCCACGTCCTGTCGCGCGCTCGGGCTTCGAGAGCGCGCTCGAAAGGCTCCTCGATGAACCGGGGACCGTGATCGCGGGGCAGGGCGGCTAGAATTTCAGGTCAGCCGAGGCGAGGTGTGCATGGCAAATGAGAGGTCTGGAAGCTGCCTGTGTGGCGCGGTGCGTTTTCGCATCCATGGCGCATTCGAGCACTTTTTCATCTGCTACTGCTCGCGATGCCGGAAAGGCAGCGGCTCTGCGCATGCGGCCAATATTTTTTCGGCCAGCGCGTCGATCGAGTGGCTCGGCGGCGAGGACAAGGTCCGCATCTTTCAGCTACCCGATACCCGCCACACGAAGTGTTTCTGCAGCGATTGCGGTTCCTCCCTGCCACTGGAAGAGGTGGATAGCGGCTTCATAATGGTGCCTGCGGGGGCACTCGACACGCCGGTCGACATCAAGCCGGACGCGCGGATTTGCTTTGCCAGCCGCGCGGAATGGGTCGACGAACTGGAGTGCACGGAAGTCGTCGACGGGTTGCCGGACTGACGGCCACCTCAACCAGGCATGCAAAAAGGGGCGCTCGTGGCGCCCCTTCGCTTGTCAGAGCCTCGACAGGCCTAGACGCCGATCTTGCCGCCACCCTGCTTGGTGATGGCGACGACGGCGGGACGGACCGGCATGTCGTCCTTGAAGTCGGGCCAGCGGGTGGCGGGCTTTTCAAAAGTCGCGAGCCCATCGTCGCCCGGATGCTGGACGGCCACGAAGAAGGTGGTCAGATCCGGTGTCGAGAGCGGACCGCACATTTCCGCGCCGACCGGAACGCGGAAGAACAGCTTCGACGTGCCGCGGGCTTCGCCGTCGGTATCGATAGCCCAGACACCGTCGGTGCGACCGGTTTCCTTGCCGGAGTTGCCGTCGGTTGCCACCCAGAGGCGGCCGTCGGAGTCGATGTTGCAGTTGTCGGGCATGCCGAACCAGCCGTTCTCGGTGGTCGCGGGGTTGAACGATGCACCGACATCGGCCACCGACGGATCACCGCATTTGAGCAGGATTTCCCACGTTGACCTGGTCGCCGCGAAATCGCCTTCCGGCTCGGTGATCTCGATGATGTGACCGAAAGCGTTGTCGGCGCGCGGGTTGGCCGCATTCTCGTCGCCCGGCTTGCGCTTGGTGTTGTTGGTGAGCATGCAATAGACCTTGCCGGTGACCGGGTTGGGCTGCACGTCTTCCGGACGGTCCATCTTG
This sequence comes from Pseudohoeflea suaedae, assembly GCF_004354915.1. Lineage (GTDB taxonomy): Bacteria > Pseudomonadota > Alphaproteobacteria > Rhizobiales > Rhizobiaceae > Pseudohoeflea > Pseudohoeflea suaedae. Next base: position 216,873 of record NZ_SMSI01000002.1, read on the forward strand.
GTCGCGCCGAGCAGGTCGGCGGCGCGGCGGGTTTCGATGAGAATGTCGGCCTGGCTGGCAAATCCGTTCTCTTCGGTCAGGCCGTTCTCGCCGTGGACGAGCGGCATCCAGTCGACCGAGCCATCCTCGTTGAACTTGGCCACGTAGAGCGTGCCGTCGTCGAGAAGGTCCATGTTGGCGGCGCGGTCATCGGGATTATAGGTGGCTGCGGTCACGAACTTGTAGACGTAGTCGAACCGTTCGTCGTCGCCGCAATACATGACCACGCGGCCGTCCTTGTTGACGATGCTTTCCGCGCCTTCGTGCTTGACGCGGCCGAGCGCGGTGCGCTTTTTCGGCGTCGAGTTCGGATCCATCGGATCGACCTCGACCACCCAGCCGAAGCGATTCGGTTCGTTCGGCTCCTTGGAGACGTCGAAACGGTCGTGGTGCTTGCCCCAGTTGTACCAGCCGGCCGGAACGCCATAGCGCTCGTAATTGGCGGCTTCCTTGCTGTCGGCCGGCAATTCGCCGATGAAGTAGCCGTGGAAATTTTCCTCGGCCATGACATAGGTGCCCCAGGGCGTGACACCGCCGGCGCAGTTGTTGAGCGTGCCGAGGACCTTCTTGCCGGTCGCGTCGGCATTGGTCTTGAGGCGATCGTGGCCGGCAGCCGGGCCGGTGAGTTCCATCTCGGTGCCGACATGGATGCGGCGATTGTATTTGCCGTCGAGAACGGGCGTCCACTTGCCGTTCTCATCCTTGCGGATCTCCACGACGGTACCGCCGTGTGCCGCCATCTCGATGTCGACCAGATCCTTGGTCATCTCGCCGATGATGACCTTGTCCTTGCCGTCGTCGTCCTTGCCGACCGTGGCGAGGCCGGCGAACATGAGTTCCGGGTTGGTGTATTCGTGGTTGACCACCAGAAGGCCGTGATCGTCGGCGCCGTCGAGCGGGATGAAACCGACATAGTCGTTGTTGTAGCCGAACTGCTTGAGCTGGCTTTCCGGCGTCTGGTTCATCGGATCGAATTCGGGGCTGTCGGCAAACAGCTTGTCACCCCAGCGCAGCAGAACGTCGGCATCATAGCCTTCCGCCACGTGATGGGTTTCGTCGACACCGGCAGTCACTTCCTGGAAATTGAAGGCGGAGCCTGTCGCAGCGCGGGCCTCGCGTGCGGCGAGAAGGGCCACCGGGCTCACGGTCGCGGAAATCGCGGCCACGGCGAGCGAGCCGCCCATGAAGCCGCGGCGCGACAGCCGGCGGTTGATGACGTCGCCCATGGTCGGGTTGGTGGAGGTGTTGCGACCGACATCTTCTTCGGCTTCGCGGATTTCGGTAAGATTGACGAGGTCTTCGTCCTTGGCTTTGAAGTGCTCGTTCATGGCTGCATTCCTTCCGATCCATGACAGGGGATGGCGGCATACTGCTGACGGTCGATGACGGGCGTGTGACTGTTTCTACGCCTTGTTGAAAATCGGAAAAGGCCCCGGAATTCCGGGGCCTCTCGGGCGTCGCCTCTGCGCTGCGGCCCCTTAGTCGGCGGGGAGGTTGATCGTCGTGCCGACCTTCAGGTTGCCGGGATCGATGTCGGGATTGGCGTCGCGGATCGCTTCCCATCTGCTCCCGTCGCCATATCGGTCCCTGGCAATGTTCCAGAGACTGTCACCCGTCTTGATGGTGTAATCGCCCTTTGCATCCATGGTGCCGGCTTCCATCGATTTGTCGTCGGCCATTGCGGGCGTATCCTCCGTCGCCGGTTCGTCCGCGACCACGGCCGGTGGGGTGGACGACATGTCCCTGGAGGCGTCCATGGGCTCGGGCACCTTCACCTCCGCCTCGCCGGAGGGCGACATTCCGCTGCCGCCAGCCATGCCGCCCTCCATGGACTTGTCGTCCATGGCAGGTGCTTCGGAAGAGGCGCCTTCGCTCTCGACTTTCGGCGGTGTGGACGACATGTCGCTGGACGCGTCCATGGGTTCGGGAAGCTTGACCTCCGCCTCTGCTCCCGAGGCGGCCGACATGTTCTCGTCACCGTCCATATTGCCTTCTTCGGCCATGTCGGCCTTGTCGTCGCTCATGGCCGGTTCGTCGTCGCTGGCCATGGAAGGCTTCTCGTCGGCCGATGCGTCGTTTTCGCCTTCTTCGCCGGCGACGGCCTTGTCCACGGCCTTGGCGGCGTCCTCAGCCATTCTTTCCGCCTTTTCAGCGGCATCGCCGGCCATGTCAGCCGCGTCCTTGCCGGCCGATTTCAGCGCGTCGCCTGTCGCTTCCATGGCCTCGCCGGTTGCCTCGGCGGCATTACCTGCCGCTTCGCCTGCGGCATCAAGGGTATCATCGGCCGCATCGGCTGTTGCCTTCGCCGCATCCTCCACGGCAGCAGGCGCGGACTTGATCAGGTCCGTCGCGCCTTCCATGGATTCGGAAGCCTTGGTCTCATCCGACTGCGCTTGCGCGGCACCGGCGGCGAAGGTGAGTACGGAAGCGGTGATAAGAAGTTTGACGGTCAGCTTGTTCATTTGCTCCTCCAGCAGTGAACTGTCGACAGGCCGTTGCGGCCCGTTTCACCACTGAAGATAGGGCAGGAAAACCCGCCCTCAAGCAGAATGCGCGCGAGGACGGTCTGCCCTCGCGCGCATCAAAAGAAGGTCCGCCCGGAAGGGCGATCAGACGGTCTTGCGTCTCAGGGAGAACTGCGATCCGGTCGAGGAGGTGCAGTTGAGCTGGTCCGGCGTGGCCAGTGCGCAGTTGACGCGCGAGGTCGTGTTACGCACGAGCGAGGTCATCTCGATCTCGACGAGGCTCGGATTGATCTGGGTATAGTTGCCCTTGGCCAGCAGCGAGTTGGTGCCATCGGTCGTGCGGGTTTCGAAGCGACCGCCATAAAAGCTCGAGATGATACCGTTCGGATCGGTCCACTGGCCTTCCACCCCGGCCTGCTGAGGCGGCGGGTTGAAGCCGCCCGACGACGGGCCGTAGCTGACGGACTGGCAGGCTGCGAGGAAGAGCGGCAGCGCGGCCAGAGCGAGAAGTTTCGTGTGTTTCATGGCTTAGCCCCTATCCACGAGAATGCGGAGCAAGCCCCTGAAAAGGGGCTCGCATTTGCAAAACCATGCCGTGCAGTTGCGTCGAAAGCAAGGCTGCAAGCCTTGGAATATCCGAATATATTCAAATTCCGGTGGATGTTCGAACCAGCCGTCAGTGAACCAGGATATTGCGGAACTGCCAGGGATCGCTCTCGTCGATATCTTCCGGGAACAGGCCGGGACGATCGTTCAGCGGGGTCCAGTCGGTGTAGTGGCCTTCAACCGGTCCGAGATAGGGCAGCTGCACTTCCAGGCAGCGCTTGTAGTCCATCTCGTCGGCTTCCACGATGCCGGCATTCGGGTTTTCGAGCGCCCAGACCATGCCTGCGAGCACGGCCGAGGTGACCTGAAGTCCGGTGGCATTCTGATAGGGGGCGAGGTCGCGGGTCTGCTCGACCGAGAGGCGCGAACCGAACCAGTAGGCGTTCTTGTCGTGGCCGTAGAGAAGCACACCCAGCTCGTCGATGCCGTCGACGAGTTCGTTTTCGTCGAGCACGTGCATCTTGGGCTGAGCGTGGCCGCCATTGCCGAACATTTCGTGAAGCGACAGAACCGCGTCATTGGCCGGGTGATAGGCGTAATGACAGGTCGGGCGGTAGGTGACTTCGCCCTTCTTGTTGCGGTGGGTGAAATAGTCGGCGATCGATATGGATTCGTTGTGGGTCACCAGGAAGCCGTATTGTGCGCCCGGTGTCGGGCACCAGGTGCGCACACGGGTGTTGGCGCCGGGCTGTTCGAGATAGATCGCGGCCTTGCAGCCCTTCTTGTGCTTCTTGGCGTTTTTCGGCTTCCAGGTCTCGTGGGTGCCCCAGCCGAGTTCCGCCGGCTGCAGTCCTTCCGAGATGAAGCCCTCGACCGACCAGGTGTTCCAGAAAGTCTCCATCGGCTTCGGATCCTTGGCGCGCTGGGTGTCGCGTTCGGCAATGTGGATGCCCTTCACGCCGACCTTCTTCATGAGCTTGGCCCAGCCTTCGCGGTCGTTGGCGGCGGGCTCTTCGAAGTCAATGCCGAGATCCTTGGCGAGATTGACCAGAGCCTGCTTGACGAACCAGGAGACCATTCCGGGGTTGGCGCCGCAGCAGGAGACGGCGGTGGTGCCGCCCGGGTTCTTGCGGATTTCCTCGCGCACGGTTTCGCGCAGCGCGTAGTTGGTGCGCGACGAATTGTCGGCCTCGGTGTCGAAATAGAAGCCGAGCCACGGCTCCACCACGGTGTCGACGTAAGGCACGTCGATTTCGCGGCACAGGCGCATGAGATCCAGCGACGAGGTGTCGACCGACAGGTTGACGCAGAAGCCCTGGCCTTCGCCTTCGGTGAGAAGCGGGATCAGAAGGTCCTTGTAGTTCTCCTTCGTCACGGCTTCGCTGATGAAGCGCACGCCATGCTGTTCGGCGATCTTGGCGTTGTCACCTTCGGGATGCGGGTCGATGATGACCATGCGGGACTTGTCGAACTTGAAATGGCGCTCGATGAGGGGAAGCGTTCCCCGGCCGATCGATCCAAATCCGATCATGACGACGGGACCGGTGATCTCTCCATAGACGGGGTATTCTTGATCGGCCATTCGTTTCGCTCCTGTATAGGCTTGCACGCGCGGGTGCGCGCGGCGGCTTAAACATATTTCCCTGTCACAATAAAGGGAAAACGCCGCAGTGCTAGTTTGTTCCGGTCGCTATCTTGCCGAGAAGTTTGACGAAAGTGTCACGACGGCCCGTCATCGCCTTGTAGGCGAGCTCGTCGTCCCGCATCGCGTCAAGCTGTTCGGCGAGGATTGACGCCCTGGCGCGGCCGTCGGCTGATTTCTCCAGCTCGGAAAGCGGCGTGACGGTGATGAGGATGGTGAAGAGGATATCGCCGCTGCCGGGCAGCAGGGTGAGGGTCTGACGTTCCTCGCGCAGAAAGCTTGCCGCCGGCTGCGCACTGTCAGCACCATCTCCCGCGTGTGGCTCGGGGTGGAACAGCTTGTCATCGCCGTAGATCGACCAGTTGCCGCGCAGAACCGGCGCCTCGGGCTTGAGATTGTCGAATATGCGCTCGACCAGAAGCGCCTTTCGGGTGCCGTGCGAGAAACCCGGGACCGGTTTGTGGATCGCGGTTATCGGGCGCCTGAACTTCTCGGCCAGCCGCCAGGACGAGGGGAAGGAGAGGGAGGCCGCGGCCAGCCGCCACCCGTCCTCGCCACGGCGCATCAGCACCAGATCCTCCGCGCACAGCCAGGCCGCGGTCAGAAGCGGCGCATCACTGCCTTCAAGCTCGACCGGTGTTTCCATGCCTTCGATACGGATCGACCCTTCCTCACGGCTGAAGCGGTCGGGGGAGTGTGCCGTCTGCCAGTTCGCGACCCGCTGCAGGGTTTCTTCCTGCGCCGCGCGGGTGCCCGGCTCGGCGACAAACACCCTGTCAGGCCTTTCGGCATGGAGCCTGTGCTTTTCCGCCAGATAATCCGGCAGGCGGTCACTTGCGATGAGCCAGGGGCGCTCCCCGAGTGGCGACAGGCCGATGGCGAAGGGGGTTGCCGGCCATGCTTCTCCCATCAGCCGGGATCGACAACGAGTTCGGCCGGGATCAGCCCGCGCAGGGAATTGCCGACGAAGACCTTGCGACCGCCTTCGAGATCGGCGGGTGTGAGGACGCCGTTCGTCGCCTTGCGCTCGCGGATCAGTTCGCCGCGCAAGATGCCCGGCAAGACGCCGGAGGAGAGCGGTGGCGTGAGGAGGAGACCCTCCGGGCCCTCGACGAAGAGGTTGGTGATGGTCCCTTCACAGACTTCGCCGCGCTCGTTGAGGAGCAGAACCTCATCGGCGTCCTCCGGCGTGAATTCGGCGCGGGCGGCGTCGTAGGGTTCGCGCCGCGTCGTCTTGTGGCGGTAGAGCGTGTCGCTGGAATCGAGCCTCGCGGCCACGGCGATGCGGAGCCGCCAGATCGTGCCTTCGGGAACCGGCATGAACGGCGCTGTCGTGACTTCCACCTTGCCGCGGAAACTCGAGACCAGACGAACGCGCAACGGGACGTCGCCCGAGACTGCGTCCTCGAGCGCATTCATCGCCTTTACCGGCAGGCGGAAGCCGAGGGCGTCCGCCGAGCGCGACAGCCGCATCATGTGACGCTCAAGGCGGACGAAACCGGAATCCGGTTGCCAGAGCATGGTCTCGATCAGGGAAAATTCTGTCGGTTCGTTGCGCGCAGCGCGCTTCGGTCTGGCCATCGTGTTCGCCACAACTGGAATCGCTATGGGACCGCATTCAAGACTGTGATCGCGGTTTTGGGAAGGCGAATTATTACGGCGCGCGCTTCTCGACAACAGGCCAGGCGATGTTACGCAACAAATCCTGCAAAGCGGGCCTTGAGCAGCGCTTCCTCATATTCGGCGCGAGCGTCTGAATCGAGCACGATACCGCCACCGACATTGAAGACGGCGCGACGGTTCTCAAAAAGGCTCAACGTCCGAATGGCCACGGAGAAGCGCATGGTGCCGCCAGGCGCAATGAAGCCGATGGCGCCGCAATAGGCTTCGCGCGGTTTCCGCTCCAAATCGTGCAGAATGCGCATGGCCGAGATCTTCGGTGCGCCGGTTATCGAACCGCAGGGGAAGAGGGCGGCGAAGATGTCGCGAATGCCAAGATCGGGCAGCAGCCGCGCGCGCACGCGACTGATCATCTGGTGCAGCGTCGGATAAGTCTCGACCTCGAAAAGCGAGGGCTCGTGAAGCGTACCCGTTCGGGAAATCCGCGAAATGTCGTTGCGCAGAAGATCGACGATCATCCGGTTTTCCGCCAGCGTCTTTTCCGAGCTGCGCAGCAGTTCGATCTCGAGCGCGTCGGCCGCAGGATCCGTGCGGCGCGGCGCCGTCCCCTTCATCGGATGGGTCTCGACAAAGCCTTCCTCATCGACACGAAAGAAGAGTTCGGGCGAACGGGAGACGATTGCCGGTCCGTCGAGCTCGATACAGGCGCCGTAGCGCACGGGCTGGCGCGCGGTCAGTGCGTCGAAGAGTTCCAGCGGCCTGCCGTCCCAGCGCGCCCGGATCGGAAAGGTGAGATTGGCCTGGTAGATATCGCCCTGCATGAGATGGCGGTGCAGGCGGTCGAAGCGGTCCTTGTAGGTCTTGAAATCCCACTCTGGCGCGAAGTCGCGAAGCTGTGCCTCGCGATCCGCGGCAGGGCGGATCAGTTCGGGATGGTCCCGCTCGTCAACGGGCGCATCGAAAATGCCGAAATTCAGGAGTGGCGTTGCGAGCGTGTCGCCCGACAGGTCGGCGAGCGCCGGTTCGAGATGGTAGCCGGCCTCATAGGCAAGATAGCCGGCTGACCAGAATCCGTCCCGCCGGGCCTCTTCCAGCCTGTCGAGCGCGTGCGCCAGTTCGGCGCCGGTTCTGGCGACGAGAATTTCCCGCGGCTCGGCGAACAGCGTCGAGCGCGCCTGCAGGTCATCGCGGAACAGAACGTAGCGGCGGGGCGGCATGGGCGGAAGGACTGGATGGCCGTCAGGCATCCAGCCGTTCGATTTCGTCGATGAAGCCTTCGAGCATGCCGAGGCCGCGCGCCCAGAATTCCGGGTCCGAGGCGTCGAGGCCGAAGGGGGCGAGAAGCTCCGAATGATGCTTCGACCCGCCGGCCTTCAGCATGTCGAAATAGCGGTCCTGGAAGCCATCCGGCGTCTTTTCGTAGACGGCATAGAGCGAGTTGACCAGGCAGTCGCCGAACGCATAGGCGTAGACATAGAAGGGCGAGTGGATGAAGTGCGGAATGTAGGCCCAGAAGGTCTCGTAGCCTTCCGACAGGTTGACCGCGGGGCCGAGGCTCTCGGCCTGAACGTCCATCCAGAAGCGGCCGAGATCTTCCGACGTCAGTTCGCCCTCACGGCGGGCCGTGTGGACCTTGCGCTCGAACTGGTAGAACGCGATCTGGCGGACCACGGTGTTGAGCATGTCCTCCACCTTCTGGCAGAGCATGGCCTTGCGCTCCCGCGGATCGCGGGTTTCGGCCAGCAGCCGGCGGAAGGTCAGCATTTCGCCGAAGACGGAGGCGGTTTCGGCCAGCGTCAGGGGGGTGGACGCCATCAGCGCGCCCTGGCCGCCGGCGAGAACCTGGTGGACGCCGTGGCCCAGTTCGTGGGCGAGGGTCATCACGTCGCGCGGCTTGCCCATGTAGTTGACCAGCACGTAGGGATGCGCCGAGGGAACCGTCGGATGCGCGAAGGCGCCCGATGCCTTGCCCGGGCGCACCGGCGCGTCGATCCAGTTCTGACGGAAGAAACGGCCGGCAATCTCGGCCATTTCGGGTGCAAAGCCGTGATAGGCCTTGAGAACGGTTTCCTCGGCCTCGCTCCAGGGGATGACGCGCTTGGGCGTTTCGGGAAGCGGCGCGTTGCGGTCCCAGAATTCGAGCTTGTCGAGGCCGAGCCAGCGTGCCTTCATCGCGTAATAGCGGTGGGAGAGACGCGGGGCAGCCTCGGTGACTGCCTCAACCAGCGCATCGACCACCGGGCGCTCGACGCGGTTGGCCAGGTGACGGCTGTCGGCGATGTCCTCGAAACCGTGCCAGCGGTCGGAAATTTCCTTGTCCTTGGCCAGCGTGTTGGTGATCAGCGAGAAGGTGCGGATGTGCTTTCCGAAGGTTTCGGACAGCACCTTCGCGGCCTTGTGGCGGGTTTCGCGGTCGGGCTCCTGGAGCAGCGACAGCGCCGGCTCGATCTGCAGTTCCTCGCCGTCGACGTTGAATTTCAGCGAGGACATGGTCTCGTCGAAGAGGCGGTTCCAGGCCGCATGCCCGGTGATCGACTTTTCGTGGAAGAGCTTTTCGATCCGGTCCTCCAGCTGGTGCGGGCGGTCGAGCCTCAGATCGAGGATCCATGGCTTGTAGTACGCGGCCTTTGCGTCGTTGGCCAGGCAGGTTTCCACCAGCTTGTCATCGAGCCGGTTGAGTTCGAGCGGGAAGAACAGAAGGTGCGAGGAAGCGTCGGTGATCGCGCCCTGGGCATCGCCGTAGAATTTCGCCGCAGACATGTCGGTGGTGTCCGAGAAGTAGTTCAGGCCCGCGAACGACATGATGCGGCCCATGACCTCCTCGATCTCCTCGAAGCGTGCGATCGCCGCGCCGAGACCATCGCCGCCTGTCAGTGTCGCCGCATCTGCAAGCTTGCCGGCCCACTGCGCTTCAAAGGCCTTCGCGTCATCGGAGACGGCAGCGATGTCGGCCTTCAGGGAGGGATCGGAAATGCCGTCATAGAGATCGGCGAGGTTCCAGCCGGGGAGATCGCCGAGTTCGGCAGCTGCGCCGCCCCGTACCTCTGCATGCGCGATTTGGTGACGGCTCCAACCGTATTTCATCAACCGGTCCTTTCGGGCTCTAGGTCGTCATTCATAGCCAGTTCGGGCCCAATTCGGGCACCTGTCGGGTTGTGGGGCACTGAAACCTAAAATGCAATCGTTTCCGGCAATCGTGCTTTCAGGCTTTTGTGCCACGATGCTTCAAAACAACACAACGGTGCCGGCCGATCCCGGTTCAATGCAATCTCCGCAATGATCTTTGCGTGGAAGGGAGACATTATGTCTGCTCGTATACTTATCGTTGACGACGATCCTGTTCAGCGCCGCCTGCTGAAAGGGGCCGTCGAGCGCGCCGGCATGACGGCCGATGCCACGGACGATGGAACCAAGGCTGTCAAGCTGATAGCCAATGCCGAAGAACCTTACGACGCGGTGGTTCTCGACCTCGTCATGCCGGGCATGGACGGGTTGTCCGTGCTCGCCTGGATGGCGGAGAACGGCCACGGCACGCCGGCCATCGTGCAGACCGGCCTCGGCGGCATCGAAACCGTGGTGAAGGCCATGCGCGCCGGCGCGTTCGATTTCGTGGTCAAGCCGGTTTCGCCGGAGCGTCTGATCACCGCGATCGGTCATGCCCGCAAGGCAGGAACCAAGGAGCGAGCTTCGGGCGGTGGCGTGAAGATCACCGGTGGCTTCGCCGACATCGTCGTCGCGAGCCCCGCCATGGACCGTATCCTGTCGCTCGCCAAGCGCGCGGCTGCCTCCGACATTCCGGTCGTTCTCGAAGGGGAGTCCGGCGTCGGCAAGGAAATGATCGCCCGCGCCATCCAGATGGAAAGCGCCCGCCGCGCCCGGCCCTATGTCACGGTCAACTGCGGCGCCATTCCCGCTTCCCTGGTCGAGAGCATCCTGTTCGGTCACGAGAAGGGCGCCTTCACCGGTGCCGTCGACAACCATACCGGCAAGTTCGTGGAAGCCGATCGCGGCACGTTGTTCCTCGACGAAGTCGGCGACCTGCCGCCGGAAGTCCAGGTCAAGCTGCTGCGCGCCGTGCAGAGCGGAGAAATAGAGACCGTCGGCGCGCGCGACGTTCGCAAGGTCGATATCCGCCTGATCTCGGCGACCAACAAGGATCTGATCGAGGAGGTCAAGGCCGGGCGTTTCCGCGAGGATCTGTACTACCGTCTCAACGTGTTCCCGATCCATGTTCCGGCGCTGCGTCAGCGGAAGGAAGACATTCCCGAACTCGCCCGCCATTTCGTGCGCCGATACGCGCAATCGACCGCCCGGTCGCCGCATATCAATCTGGCTCCCGAAGCGCTGGCGCTTCTGACCGCGCACGACTGGCCCGGCAATATCCGCGAACTCGAGAATGCAGTTCATCGCGCCGTGGTGCTGTGCGAGACCGAAACGCTCGGCGCCGACCTGTTTCCCCAGATCGCGGCCCAGATGCCGGGCTATGACCTCGCATCCCGCCGTCATTCGGGTGCGCTGGAAGAAATGTCGTGGGTCCCGTCGATCGAGTTCGATCCGGTCAAGGATCAGGGGCCGGCCATGATCGGCTTCGAAGACCAGGGAGCGGTCCAGACCCATGAACCGGAAGGCGCTCTGAACGCCATCGCCTCCAACGGCCAGATACGTCCGCTGGCGGAAGTGGAAGAGGAGCTGATCCGTTTCGCGCTCTCATTCTACGACGGGCAGATGAGCGAGGTGGCACGGCGGCTCGGCATCGGGCGGTCGACGCTGTACCGCAAGCTCAAGGATTATGCGATCGATCCCGGCAAGCCGCTGAAGACGGCGGCGTGAAGATCGGCGGTTGATCTCGATTGCGTCGAATATCGAGAAAATTGCACGGCGGGCCTTGTCGAAGGTCCGCCGTGATCAATTTCTGTAAAAAACGATTACCGGGTTGACTTAGTTCATATCTCCTTAGGAGGTTGTTTACTATAAAACGATCAGGTTCAGCTTGCTGGACGAGGGTCGCAGGAGAGGCGGTTTGCCATTGTGTTACCGCATTTCTCGCTCATAGAGCGCTGCAAGATCCGCGTTGCCGGGGGCGGAACAGGCAACTGTCAGGACAATCGGGAAAGCCAACTTGAACGCAGGTTACACTTCCAGATACGGCCAGACGGCCCCGCAAGGCCGCACCCGCAGCCTCTCCCTGGCGCGCAATCTCGCGGCCGCCGTTTTCTTCGCGCTTGCTTTCCAGGCCGCCTTCAGTTCTGCCGCGCAGGCGGAAACCCGCTCGCTCAAGCTCTACTACACGCATACCGGTGAGAAGGCCGAGATCGTCTTCAAGCGCAACGGACGTTACGATCAGGCCGGTCTGAACAAGCTCAACCGTTTCCTGCGCGACTGGCGCCGCAACGAGCCCACCAAGATGGATCCGCGGCTTTTCGATCTCATTTGGGAGGTCTACAGGCAGACCGGCTCGCGCAACTACATCACCGTCATCAGCGCCTATCGTTCGCCGGCCACCAACGAGATGCTGCGCCGGACACGCGGCGGCCAGGCGAAGAAGAGCCAGCACATGCTCGGCAAGGCCATGGACTTCTTCATTCCCGGCGTGAAGCTCGCCACGCTGCGCGAGATCGGCATGAGAGTGCAGGGCGGCGGCGTCGGCTACTATCCGAAGTCGGGCTCGCCATTCGTTCACCTGGATGTCGGCTCGGTGCGCGCCTGGCCGCGCATGAGCCGCCAGGAACTGGTGAAGATTTTCCCCGACGGCAAGACCATGCACCTGCCGCCGGATGGAAAGCCTTTGCCGAAATACAATCAGGCGCTCGCCGAGTACAAGGCGCGTGGTGGTGGTGCGATTACCTCCGGCGGCGGCTCCTCCGGCTCGAAGGGCGGCGGCAACCTGCTTGCTGCGCTGTTCGGTGGTGGTGACGAGGACGAAGGTGACGATTCCGCACCGGCAACCGCAGCCGCTCCCGTGCCTGCGCCTTCAGCGCCGCAGACCGCCGTTGCAGCGCTGCCGGGTATCGACGCGCCGGTGCCGGGCGAAGCGCCCGCGCTGATCGCCCAGCTGCCCGTCAACGCACCGCTTCCCGTTTCCCGTCCGTCTCTGACGCCGGAGATCAGCACGGAGACTGCACTCGTCGCTCCCCAGGCCACCGTTCCGGCCCAGGAGCAGGTCAATGCATTTGCCGCCGCAGCCGCGGCTGCCGTGCCGGGTGCGCCTCTGGCTGCAAACGCTGCAGCCGTTCCGGATCTTGCATCGCTTTCAGTGCCGGTGCCGCAGCTTCTCGCCGATCGCGCCGTGTTGCCGGAAATTGCCGCGTCGGACGCCACGCAAGTTGCCGCCGTCGATACGGCCACGCTGACGACGGATGCTTTCGTTCCGCTGCCGATCCGCCGTCCGGGTGACTGGGACGCCGGCGGCGCGCAACTGACTGCCGAAGTCGCGGAAACGCCGGCCATGCCGAAACTCGCGGTGACGACCACCGAGACCGATTCCCCGGTCGAGCTTGCCTCGCTCGCGCCTGAAGCCTCGGCCTTGCAGGGTGGCCGTATCGCCGAATCCTTCGCCCCCGCCGCGAAGCCTCGCAAGGGCGCTCGCCCCGGTGCCGACGATGCGGGCAGGGGACAGATTTCGACGCGCACGACCGCGCCCAAGCTCACCGAGAAGATCATCGCCGGATGGGCACTGGATCGCGATCGCGCAGCGAGGGAAACGTCGGATCCGGCCAAGGTTCGCGGCGAACGCTTCGTCGCCGATCAGCTGAAGGTGGCGCCGAGGGAAGTGTATGCCGAAGGTTTCGTCCCCGACGGGGGAAGCCAGCCGCACAACAGGTTCACCGGATCGGCCGTCCATTTCATCCAGGTCGCCCGCTTCGGTCCGTCGAGCTGATACGAGACATTTCACGCATGACAAAAAAATAGCCCGCCGATCCGGCGGGCTATTTGATTTGAGGCGGTACTGCGCCAGGCGGTACTGCGCCGGCCTTATTCGGACTCGCCATCCTGCGGATCGAGCGCCATGCCGAGCGCGTGCAGGTAGGTGTCGAGAATCGCCTCGTGTTCGAGACGCTCGTTCTGATCCTGCTTGCGGATCGCAACGACCTTGCGCATGACCTTCACGTCATAGCCCATGGCCTTGGCTTCACCGTAGACATCCTTGATGTCGTCGGAGATGGTTTTCTTTTCTTCCTCGAGCCGTTCGATCCGTTCGACAAAGGCACGAAGCTGGTCCCGGGCGACTCCGCCGGCATCGGACATGGTACTCTCCTTGAAGGTTTTGAGACGTGGCAGACACCTGCCTCATGGATGGTCACGGGGTCAAGCGGGAAGTCGCCAAATCCGCAAATTCGACTGCCGGACCGTGAGGAACCCGGCCGGCCTCCTACATCGGAAGCGGGGGATTGTCGCAATCGGCGCGGCTGGCGTGCACGAGGGTCTGGTGCAGTTCTGAACGGGCGTTGAGCCTTTCGAGGATGGGGACGAGGCGCTCGACCCATGCGGCGATACCGGCCTCGTCGCCGATCAGATCCTGGCGGACCTCCAGAAGCGCGTGCGGACGGCCCCTGGCGGTGCAGTGACGATACATGCAGTCGTTCTTCAATGCGCCGTCATAAGGCTCGTTGTCGCCGACGACGAGCGCAGGATCCTGCCTCAGGAGTTCGAGAAAAGGAATGACCGCGCGCGGATCGGAATCCCACAACAGGCCGGCGTGCCACGGACGCGCATATTGCTTCCAGTAGGGTGTGAAGGAGTGGATGGAGATAACGAGGGCGGTTCGTCCGGAGGCTTCCTCGACCTGCGCAATCGTATTTTCGACGGCGCGATGATAGGGGCGATGCCAGTTCTCGAGCCGCCTTTCCCGCTCGCTTGCGGTGAGCGGGTGATTGGCGGGAATGATTGCCCCGTCCGAAAGCTTCATGATCAGCGTCGGATCGTCCTCGCCGCGATTTGGATCGATCAGCAGGCGCGAGAAAGTGGACATGACGGCCGGCACGCCGAGCCGCTCTGACAGTCCGCGCGTCAAACTCTCCACGCCTATGTCGTAGGCGATGTGGCGGGAGAAGGCGCTGCCGGGGAGGCCGAGAGTCCCATAGGGTTCAGGCACGACGTTCATCGCGTGGTCGGCGAGGAGCACGAGCGCGCTGGTCGAATCACCGGGGAGAATTTCGAAGCTTTGAGGCATGGCGGAGCATCTTTTCTATCTTTGCATCCATCGCATGGAGAGGCGGGCGTGACAACGCTGACGTATCGGCAGCCCGCAATCAGTGGGCAGAGGGGCGCGCTCGGCGGATGGGGCCTTATCGCGCGTTGACATCCCAGGGCAGGCATCGCAAAACAGCGGTGATTTGACCGCAACTGGAGTTTGCCGGAAACGATGCGCGACGAATTGCTCCCCGGAAAAGAAGTGTCCTTGCGTAAATGGGGGATGTTTCTCGCGATATTGGCCGGCGCATACGTCTTCGCTCCCGGTAAGGCTCACGCAGATTTTCGCGTCTGCAACGCGACCCAGACCCTGGTCGGGGGCTCGATCGGCTACCGCACTTCCGAGGGCTGGGTGACCGAAGGGTGGTGGCAGATCCCCGCGAATTCCTGCGCGACCCTGATCGAGGGGCCGCTGCAGTCGCGGTATTATTATCTTTATGCGGAGGATGCCGGCGGCGGGGGGCGCTGGGGCGGCGATATCAACATGTGCGTCGCCGATAACGAATACCGCATCGTCGGCGTGAAGGACTGCTTTGCTCGCGGTTTCCAGCGCGCCGGATTCAAGGAATACGATACCGGGCGGCAACGCAGCTGGATGGTCCAGCTTTCGGACGCGCCGGCTCCGGGGGAAAGTCAGAACTGATGAAACGACTTCGCAAGGTCAAGATTCTTGCCACACTCGGTCCCGCCTCTTCCGAGGAGGACATGATCGAGAAGCTTCACGAGGCCGGGGCGGACCTCTTCCGCATCAATATGAGCCATTCGAGCCACGAGCTCATGCGCACGCTGGTTAAGCGTATCCGCGCGGTCGAGGAGCGCTCGGGCCGCCCGATCGGCGTTCTGTGCGACCTGCAGGGTCCCAAGCTGCGCGTCGGCAAGTTCAAGAACGGCACGGAACAGCTCGAAATCGGACAGACCTTCACGCTCGACAACAAGGACGAGCCGGGCGACAACACCCGCGTCTACCTTCCACATCCCGAAATTCTTGAGGCCGTCCAGCCCGGTCACCGCCTTCTCATCGACGACGGACGGCTGCAGCTTCGCGCCGAGAAGACCGACGGCAAGTCCATCACCTGCGTGGTGGTCAACGGCAACAAGATTTCCGACCGCAAGGGCGTCAGCCTGCCCGATACGACGCTCGGTGTCGGCGCGCTGACCGAGAAGGACCGCAAGGACCTCGATGCCGTTCTCGCCGTCGATGACGTCGACTGGGTGGCGCTGTCCTTCATCCAGCGTCCCGACGATCTGGCGGAGGTCCGCAAGATCGCGCGCGGCCGCGTGGGCCTGATGTCGAAGATCGAGAAACCGCAGGCGCTCGAATGCATCGACGAGATCATCGAGCTGTCCGACGCGCTGATGGTCGCGCGCGGCGATCTCGGCGTGGAAATGCCGCTTGAATCGGTTCCCGGTATCCAGAAGCAGCTCACGCGCGCCTGTCGCAAGGCAGGCAAACCGGTGGTCGTGGCCACCCAGATGCTCGAATCGATGATCTCCGCGCCGGTACCGACCCGTGCGGAAGTCTCCGACGTGGCGACCGCCGTGTTCGAGGGTGCCGATGCCGTGATGCTGTCGGCCGAATCCGCTGCCGGCGACTATCCGGTGGAAGCGGTCTCGACGATGGCGGCGATCGCCCGGCGCGTCGAGCGTGATCCGAACTATACGGGCATCATCTATGCCCAGCGCCCGCAGCCGGAAGCCACCGGTTCGGACGCCATTTCGCTGGCTGCCCGGCAGATCGCGGAAACGCTCAATCTCTCGGTTATCGTCACCTACACCTCGTCGGGATCGACAGGATTGCGCGCCGCGCGCGAGCGCCCGCAGGTGCCGATCATCGCCCTGTCTCCGGTCATCCAGACGGCGCGTCGCCTGTCGGTTGTCTGGGGTTTGCACTGCGTTGTGACCGATGACGCCAAGGATCATGACGATCTCGTCGATCGCGCCTGCCGTATTGCCTATCGCGAGGAATTCGGCAAGCCGGGCGACCGCATCATCATCTCCGCCGGCATCCCGATCGGCACGCCCGGTTCGACCAACATGCTCCGCATTGCCTATATCGGCTCCGACGGCATGAGCGGCCACTGAGCGCGGTACCTATCCGGTCCTGATCAATCGCAGCGCACGTCGTTCTCGGCGATGCGCTGCGATACGTTTTCGGCCAGCGCCTGCAGGTCGCGGTCCACTCCGCCGAGCTTTTCGATCGCGGCGATCGAAAGGTCATTGGCGATATAGTCGGGCTTGTGGCCGAGATTGCGCACCGTCACAAGTTCCGCGCCGTCAATTTCCCTCTTCAGCCCGGCCGAATGGATTTCGGGCGCCACGACATCGTCGCTGTCGCCGGTGATGACGACGGTCGGCGCATTGATCTCGGTATAGCGTGGCGCAACTTCCCGGAGATAGGCGTTGAGTTGGGTCAGGTCGCGGGCGTTGGCGCGAAACTCCGTCGGACGAAGAACCATTTCAGCGCCCGTTTTCTCGATGTAGCCGTCCGGTACGGGATTGGGCGCGAAGACGCAGGCGACGCCCGTCTTCACCATGTTCAGCCCCGCGGGAAGCGTCAGGGTCTCGGCGAAGAACCGGCCGATTACCGGAACGGAGGCGAGGTCGTTGTACCACGCGACGCCGCCTGGCCAGGGATGGGTGGCCGGCGACAGGAACAGGAGGCCTTGGGTCATCTCCGGGTGGGCGAGCGCAAAGCTTGCAATCACCGACCCGCCATAGGAATGGCCGATCATGATCCCGCGCTCGATGCCGTAATTCTTCATTGTCGCGGCGATGGCGCGCGCCTGTCCGCCGGGTGTGTCATAGGCCTGGCCGTCACGTTCCGACCAGCCGTGGCCGGGGCGATCGATGAACAGCATCTCGGCGCGGCCTTGGAGCCTTGCGGCAAAGGCTTCGTACTGGTCACGCAGATTGCCCGACGCGCCGTGGATGAAGATGAGCGGGGGCAGATCGGCGGTCTCGCCGGCGGGAATATGGACGGCATGCATACGGATACCGTCCGCCTCGCTGAATGTGCCGAGCGGCGGATAGCGTTCAGAAATGCCGCGCGCCTTGATATAGGTGAAGGAAAAGCCTGCGAGGAGGATCGCGGCCAGGAGGACGAGAAGGCTTGTCATGAAAACTCGGAACATCGGCAAAAGGGCAGGGACATGTGATTGCGGGATGGTTGAGGCTATTTCCTAGCATACGTGCATCCCATGCCAACGGTTTCAACCGCCCGGAACTGTTTGTCTTGCACAGCTCCCACCCAGGCGGTTGGGCCGGAGCCCGAATTTTCGGGGCGCCGTTTACTCGAATATCACCTCGGAAATGAACGCTTCCCGCCGGCGATAGCGTGCGGCAATGAGCCCGGATAGCTTTGACTTGCGCTGCAAGTCTGGTGATAAGCGACGAAGCTGTCGACCAATGCAGGACGGGCGCCACGGAACATGTCGGAAACAGTCACACGCAAGAGGGGACGCAAGGCCTCCCTCTCCAGGCCGATGATCCTCGATGCGGCAGTGGCACTGATCGAGAGAAACGGTGTCGGCGCCTTGTCCATGCGCAAGCTCGCTGCGCGTCTCGGCGTGGAGGCGATGTCGCTCTACTACCATGTGTCCTCGAAAGACGAGCTGGTCGATGCCGTGGTCGACCGCCTGGTGCAAAAGATAGAGCCGCCGGCCCCCTCCGGGGACTGGAAGGCCGATATACGGACCATCGCCGCGGATTTTCGCGCGGTCGCCGTCCGCAGCCCGAATGTGGCGACCATTCTCCTGTCCCGCCAGGTTTTCACCACCGGCGTTCTGACCCTCACCGATGCCGTGCTTGCGGCGCTCCAGCAGGCAGGGCTCGACACGGAGCGCTCGGTCTATGCGGCGCGGGCGATCCTCTCCTATGTGATGGGCGCGCTGTTGCGCGAGGTGCATCCGGATGCCGCAGCCGGTGTCACCAGAGAGAAGATGGACCGGCATGCGCAGGCCATCGCCATGGCTCATTTGCCGAACGTCGCTGCCGCCGCACCGCAATTGCTGCGTCGCACGGGCGAGCCGGAATACCGCTTCGGACTTGAGTTGCTGCTCGACGCGATCGAAGCGCAGGCACGGCGCTAGAATTTACCGCTTCTAGATCCCGCGGCCGGCGAGCTTGTCGGCCAGATCGCCAACCTTTTCCTGCGCCTGCCGGTTGGCGGGGTAAACCGCCAATACCTTTTCCCATGCCTTGAGAGCCAGTTCGTCATTCTCGTCGGCTTCAAAAATGGCGGCCATGCCGGACAATGCGCCGAAGTGCCGGGGCTCGATCGCGAGAACCCTGTTGATGTCGGCCATGGACGCGCCGAGATTGCCGCGCAGGAAGTGAAGCGTGGCACGCCTGTTCCAGCCTTCGACATAGTCGGGAAAGAGCGTCGTGACCTGATCGAGAAAATCGAGGGCGAGCGCCTGCTTCTTGTCCTCGACCGCCTTGTGCGACCACTGCATGAGCAGGTTTGCCGTCGCGCTGCCCGAATCGGTCCAGCGCTGAACGATGTCTGCAGAAATCCGCTTGGCTTTCCGAGGATCGCTCTCGCGTTTCAGGTCCGCAAGCAGCGTGTCCACCGTGATTTCGGCGCGGGGCGCTGCTTCCGGCGTCTTTGCGGGCGACGATTCGTCGGCAGGCTCGGTCACCGGTGGCGTTTCAGCGCGCACGTGCGGGGGGAGGGCTGCGACCAGTCCGGTCAGGAGAATCGCCTGAACTGCAAATGCAAAAAAAGCGCATGACGGCAAAATAGCCCGTCATGCGCTTTTTTCAAACACACAAAACAGTGACGTGCTGCCGATGCGGCGCACATCCACTGTCCGCGTCACTCAGCCCTGGCGGGCCTTGAAGCGCGGGTTCAGCTTGTTGATGATGTAGATACGGCCCTTGCGGCGAACCATACGGTTGTCGCGGTGACGTGCCTTGAGAGCCTTGAGTGAGTTCTTGATCTTCATTGTTCCGGTCCGCAGTCTTTTGGCTTTTGGCCTGATCAATCAAAAGCGCGCCGCAGGGGCGCGCTCAACAGTTGGGTGGCATGTACCGTCAAAGCCCGGAGCTGTCAACTCCGGCGGCGCCTGTGAGGCGGGTGAAATGCCCCATTTTCCGGCCCGGGCGGGCTTCCGCCTTGCCGTAATGGTGGACAAGCACGCCCCGCTCCCCGGCAAGCCGGGGAAGTTCGTCGATCTCGTCGCCGATGAGATTCTGCATCACGCAATCGGAGTGACGGGCGAAATCCGGCAGCGGCAGGCCGGCAACGGCGCGGATATGGGCCTCGAACTGCGAAACCGTGCAGGCGGCCTCCGTCCAGTGCCCGGAATTGTGAACGCGCGGGGCGATTTCGTTGACCAGCAGCCGGTGCCGGTCCCCATCGCGCACGGCAAAGAATTCCACCGCCAGAACGCCGACATAATCGAGCGTTTCGAGGAAGGAGGAGATGATGGCGAGCGCGCCGTCCATTGCTGCGGGCTCGATCCGGGCAGGAACGGTGGAGGTGTGGAGGATGTGATGGCGGTGAACGTTTTCCACCAGATCGAAAGCCTGAATGCTGCCATCGAGGCCTCGGGCGGCGATGATCGAGACTTCGCGATCGAAATGCACGAATGATTCGAGGATCGCCGGTGCGCCCTTCATCGCGGCGAAGGCTGCATCGGCATCCGCTTCAACCGCGATCCGGGCCTGGCCCTTGCCGTCATAGCCGAGCCGGGTGGTCTTCAGGACAGCCGGAAGGCCGGTCTTGCTGATTGCGGCATCGAGATCGGCGCGGGTTTCGACGGCCGCAAATTCCGCGGTCCCGGCTCCGAGCTTGCGGGCGAGCGCCTTTTCCAGAAGCCGGTCCTGCGCGGTGCGCAGCGCCTTCGACCCCGGACGGACCGGGACAAGGCGTTCGAGATGCTCGACCGTTTCGACGGGCACATTCTCGAATTCATAGGTGACCGCGTCACACATTCCGGCGAACTGGTCCAGGGCCCCGGTATCGTTCCAGGCGTTCGCGAAATGCCGGTTGGCGACCTGCGCGGCCGGCGCCTGCTCGTCCGGATCGTAGATCGCCGTGCGGTAGCCGAGACGGGCAACGGCCATGGCGAGCATGCGTCCGAGCTGGCCGCCGCCGAGAATGCCGATCGTCGAACCGGGCGCGAGGGGCGTTGCAGTCATGTGTCAGCCCTCGTTGGACGGTTTTTCAGCCACCGCAGCGGTGCGCGCGGCGCGCCATGCGTCGAGCTTTTCGGCGAGTGCATCGTCGGAAAGCGCGAGAACCGCGGCGGCCAGAAGGGCGGCGTTGGAGGCGCCCGCATTGCCGATGGCAAGCGTGCCGACCGGGATGCCTGCGGGCATCTGGACGATGGAGAGAAGGCTGTCCTCGCCCGAGAGCGCGCGCGACTGAACCGGAACGCCGAAGACGGGGAGGGGCGTGAGCGCGGCTGTCATCCCCGGAAGGTGGGCTGCACCACCGGCGCCGGCGATGATGACCTTGAAGCCTTCGGCCTTCGCGCCCTTGGCGAACTCGTACATGCGGTCGGGGGTGCGATGCGCGGAGACGATCCGCGCATCATAGGCGATGCCGAGTTCGTCGAGAATGTCGGCTGCGTGCTTCATCGTCGGCCAGTCGGACTGGCTTCCCATGATGATGGCGACGGGGGGCGTGCTCATGGCGCTTCAGGTCTCCCGGTGTGAGGGATTTCGTCTCAAACTCTGGGTCTTCATTCCTCATCGAACCGCGCAATGCAAGTGCGTGCAGGGTCGCGGCGGGGGAGGAGTGCCGGGTGAGGGCGAAATCGAAGGCTTCGAAGAACTCGATGATCGCGAATCGTCCGTTGCGCCATCCACAGTTTATCCCCCGTCTGCGCCTCGGATCCGCACCGTGAAATCAGGGGTGTCAACAATCGCCTGCGGTTCTTTGTCATGGTTTCTGAACGCGGTGATTGGTGCAGCAAAAATGCCGTCTCCCTTGTCCGCCGCCAGCCGGATTCCCCATCCTGCTCCGGACACATTCCGGTGTGTCGCAGATCGGCAGGCCGGCATGGGATGCCGGGCGCTTGCGGAGAAACGGCCGGGCTCCGGCCAGGTGGTCATGTCCATGATCGTCCTGCCGCGCGAATGCGGCAATGCAAGCGCTGGAGATCTGCTCTCTCCGGCGCGGCCGGGACGGGCCGTGCCGCATCCTGCAATGCCCGAGAGTGAATAAAATCAGGCGATTATATCGGGGATGATCTGATCTTCGAGCTTGGACATCTTGTCCTTGATCGCAAGCTTCTTCTTCTTCATGCGCTGGATGCGCAACTGGTCACAGCCGACTTGGATCATGGCGTTGATCGCCGCATCGAAATCTTCGTGTTCATGACGCAAACGCGCCACCATCATTCTCAATTCCGCCTGTTCCTGATCGGACATGCGAGCTTACCCCATATCTATCCGCTGCAGCCTGCCAGGCTGCGCGTCATCTCCGTCGATCAGGCGACGGACTCGTGCCGGACGATCTATCATGAACACGCATTAACTGGAAGTTACCCAGGGACAAGAATTCGCCTTCGACATGGAAAGGGAATGGTGGCAGAGTGGTACCTGCCTCTCAACCAGTCGTGCTGGTGAAGTCACCGGTGCGACGCCAACAGAAGGAGTTGCCCATGTCGGTACAAGCGCATCTTGAATCGCTCGAGAAGAAGCACGGACAATTGGAAGAGGAACTCCGCAACGAGCTAGGGAGTCCCTCTGCAGCCGATGGTGCCATCGCTGAGCTCAAGCGACGCAAATTGCGTCTCAAGGATGAAATCGTTCGCCTCAAGGATGAGGTGGTACGGCATTAACCCGCTGACATGACAGCCGCGTGACAGGGTGGGCCCGAAACCGGCAAACCCGGCGCGCATCGATTGAAAAGTCGAAATCACACACTCGCCGTTCGCCCGGTCACATCCCGGGGCGGACGGCTTTGGTTTTTCAAGGGCGGTAAAGTGGCCGTCGAAAGCACATGGCCACTGCAAGTCTAGGTTTTCTGCAAGTCTCGGTCTTCAGGACCAGAACTGATCCAGCCAGATATTGAGATGGGTAAAGCCCTCGTCGTCGATCGAATAGATCCGACGGGTGCCGCGCGCATTGACCTTGACCAGACGGTTGTCCAGCAATGCCTTGAGATGCTGCGAGACGGCCGGGCGGGAGATGGGCAGGCCCTCGGCAAGCTCGTTGACCGTGCAGGGGCGGCGGCGCAATTCCTCGAGGAGGTAACGCCTGTTCGGATCCGCAATGGCAGCAAACGCGTCTATACCCATGCGGGTGACGCTATGGCATTCGACCACAGGCGGCAAGCAGTTTGTGCGCTGCAGCGCAGGGGGCACGGTTCACGGTGCCTTACGGTCAAGCCTTGCCGGCAATCTCGTTGCGCAGCGCGAATTTCTGTATCTTTCCGGTCGATGTCTTGGGAACGTCGCGAAAGACGACCTTCCGCGGACATTTGAAGCGGGCGAGCAGGCCCTGGCAATGGGCGATCACCTCTGCTTCCGTCAGCGTGGCGCCGGGCTTGAGTTCGATGACGGCGCAGGGGGTTTCCCCCCACTTCTCGTCCGGATAGGCGACCACGGCGCAGGTGGCGATCGCGGGATGCTTGTAGAGCGCGTCCTCCACCTCTATCGACGAAATGTTCTCGCCGCCCGAAATGATGATGTCCTTCGAGCGATCCTTGAGCTGGATATAACCATCCGGGTGCATGACGCCGAGATCGCCGGAATGGAACCAGCCGCCTTCGAAGGCCTTGCGGGTTGCTTCGGGGTTTTTCAGATAGCCCTTCATGACGATGTTGCCGCGGAACATGACCTCGCCGATCGTCTCGCCATCCGAAGGCACGGCTTCCATGGTTTCGGGATCGCGGACGGACAGGTCCTCGAGTGACGGATAGCGCACCCCCTGGCGGGCCTTCCTGGTGGTGCGGGCCGCCTTGTCGAGGGCATCCCACTCCGCTTTCCATTCATTGACCACCGCCGGGCCATAGGTTTCCGTCAGGCCGTAGAGGTGAACGACCTCGAAGCCGGCCTCGGCCATGCCGGCGAGCACGCTTCCGGGCGGAGGCGCTGCAGCGGTGTTGAAGCTCACGGTCTGCTCGAAATCGCGTTTTTCGGCCTCCGGCGCATTCAGCAATGTCGACATCACGATGGGCGCGCCGCAGAGATGGGTGACGCCGTGATCGGCAATGGCATCGTACATCGCTTTCGCGCGGACCCAGCGCAGGCACACATGGGTGCCCGCGACCACGGCAAGGGTCCAGGGAAAGCACCAGCCGTTGCAGTGGAACATCGGCAGGGTCCAGAGATAGACCGGATGGCGGCCCATCCCGGACGCGATCACGTTGGCGTAGCCCATCAGCGCGGCGCCGCGGTGATGGTAGACGACGCCCTTCGGATTGCCTGTGGTGCCCGAGGTGTAATTGAGGGAGATCGATTCCCATTCGTCAGCGGGTCCGTCGCGAGTGAAATCGGCCGCGCCGGAGGAGAGGAATTCCTCGTAGTCCCTGCTGCCTATCCGATCGCCCTTGGGGAAGGGGGCATCGTCGGGAAATTCCGTGTCGTCATAGTCGATGACGAGCGGCCTGACGGTGGCGAGTTTCAGCGCCTCGCTCACGATGCCGGAAAATTCGCGGTCGACGATGAAGATCTTCGAATCCGCGTGGTCGAGCTGGAAGGCGATGATCGCCGCATCGAGCCGGGTGTTGAGCGAGTGAAGCACCGCGCCGGTCATCGGCACCCCGTGATGGGCTTCCAGCATGGCGGGCGTGTTCGACAGCATCACCGACACGGTGTCGCCCTTGCCTATGCCTTCTGCGGAAAGGGCGCTCGCCAGTTTGCGCGAGCGTTCGTAGAAGTCGCGATAGGTCAGGCGCATGTTGCCATGGATGATGGCGACGTGATCGGGGAAGACGAGGGCCGCGCGCTCGAGATGGGTCAGCGGCGTAAGCGGCTGGTAATTGGCCGGATTGGGATCGAGGTTCGTCTCGTAAGGGTTCGTCACGCGCATTCCTCCCCGTTTCAGTCCCGAAATTGCGCGCATATGACCACCGGGAGGTGTCCTTGTCACGCCGGAAATTGGTCTGAGGAAAGTGACCTGTCAGCCGACGATGCCGTCATGGATCAGCTTGAACGATGTCAGCAGCACCATGACATACATGACCGGATAAAAGACCGTGGGCTTCATCCGCCTGACGATCAGCGCGCCGATGATGGTGGCAAGCGGGGCGATCGGGGCGAGTACGGCGGCGGTCTTGAGGTTCGTCGCGTCGAATTCGCCGAGCGCGAAATAGGGAATGACCTTGATCGCGTTGACGATGGCGAAGAAGCGCACCGATGCGCCGGTATAGGTCTTGGGATCCTGCCCGAGCGGAAGGGTGTAGAGCTGGTAGGGCGGCCCGCCTGCGTGGGAGACGAAGCTGGTGAAGCCCGAAAGCGTGCCGCATATCGCACCCCAGATCGGCCGATGTCCGCGCGGCGGGGTCTTCTCGTCCTTGCGCCGGTCGTTGAACGTCTTCCAGAAATACTGCAGGGAGAAGGCGAGGGCGACGATCCCGACGATCAGCTTGATCAGCGTCTCGGTCACCCAGGCGGCCGTGAACCAGCCGATGGCGATGCCGATGATCGCGCCCGGAATCATGATGGTAAGCGTGCGGCGGTCGTTGTGATGCCGCCAGGCCCAGAGGCTCACCAGATCCATGACGATCAGAATCGGCAGCATGATGGCTGCCGCCTGGACCGGGGGGATGGCAAGCGCGATCAGCGGAACCGCGATCACCGCCATGGCGCCGCCGAGCCCGCCCTTTGACAGGCCGACGAGAAATACCGCCGGAACGGCGACAAAATAGAAGAATGGATCGGTAATCATGAGGGGACAGTTGAACCTGGTGGGCTCCCGGTCTATCCCGTCGGCATCGACTTGGCCAGACCGGCCGGTCACATCATATTCGGAGAGATCCAATGTCCGACGTGTCGGAAAGATGCCGCCTGGTTCTGATCGCGCCTGCAACCGATACGGCCGAGGCGCTGGCGGGGCAGCTCGAAACAGCGCTTGCAGGCGGCGATGTCGCCTCGGTGGTGCTGGTCCAGCGCGAACTCGATGACAAGAGCTTTCAGGATCACTGCGCCGTTGCGGTGCCGGTCATCCAGAAGGCGGGGGCTGCGGCACTCGTTGCGGGCGATACCCGCGTCGCCGGCCGCGTGAAGGCCGATGGCATCTTCGTGACGGGCGGTGTCGAGGAGCTTCGCGAGGCTGTCGAGAAGCATGCGCCTGCCATGATCGTGGGCGGCGGGAACGCCAAGGAGCGCCATCCGGCGCTGACCATGGGCGAGGCGGAGCCGGACTTCATCTTCTTCGGCAAGCTCGATGGCGACATCAAGCCCGAGCCCCACAAGAAGAATACCGCGCTCGCCGAATGGTGGGCCTCGATGGTCGACATTCCCTGTATCCTGATGGGCGGTTCGGACGCGTCGCATGCGGTCGAGCTGGCGCAGACCGGCGCGGAGTTCATTGCTTTCGGAAAAGCCGTTTTCGACGCGGAAGACAGCCCGGAAGCGGTCGTTTCGCGCATCAATGCAGATCTTGACGAAAAAGCGCCACGGTTTGAGGATTAAGGGCGCTTATGGAACACGCCCTTCGCAAAGCCGGACTAGTCGCTGCCACAGCCGCTCTCGCGGCGGTTCTTTCGTGTTTCATCGCGCCCGTCCATGCGCAGGAGACCAAAGCGGCCGCAGCCCAGGAGGCTGAAGCCGGACCACCTGCCGGTGGCGGCGAAGGCGACGATGAATACAAGACGCTTGCCCAGGAACTCGATCTCAAGCCGCAAGGCAGCCAGGTGCTGCGTGCGCCGACGGACGATCCGGCACTTCCGCTTCTGGATACCGCGATCGATGCCACCAAGCGCGCTTACAGCGCCTATCAGCGCGGCTATTATCTGACGGCCATGGAACTCGCGCTGAGCCGGGCACAGATCGGCGATCCGGCGGCGCAGACCCTGGTGGCCGAGCTCTTTGCCGAAGGCCTGGGTGTGGCGCGCGACATGGAAGAGGCGGCCTTCTGGTACAAGCAGGCTGCGGACAACGGCAATTCCTCGGCGCAGTTCAAATATGCGATCATGCTGCTCGAAGGGAAATATGTCTCCCGCGACGAGGCGGAGGCGAAGGAGCTGATGCTGAAGGCGGCCGATGCCGGCAATGCTTTCGCGCAGTTCAATCATGCGCAGTCGCTGGTCGCCCGGCATCCCGGGGATGCGGGGATCCAGAAGGCGCTGCCCTATTTCGAAAAGTCGGCCAGGCAGGGCGTGGCGGATGCGCAATATGCCCTGGCGCAGATCTACATGAATTCGCTCGGAATTACGCAGGAAAAGCGCGATCAGGCCCGCAGCTGGATGCAGCGGGCGGCGCTGGCCGGTTACGATACCGCGCAGCTCGATCTCGCCATCTGGCTGATCGACGGCGTCGGCGGAGACAAGGATTACGACCGCGGTTTCAAATGGATGGAAATCGCGGCCAATCGCGGCAATGTGGTGGCGCAGAACAGGCTCGCCATTCTCTACGTCAATGCCATCGGTACCCGGCCGGACCCGGAAGAGGCGGCGAAATGGTACATCATCTCCAAGCGTGCCGGATTCAACGATCCCGGGCTCGACGATTTCTACCAGGGGCTGACCGCCGAACAGCAGAAGGCGGCCATAGAACGGGCCAACAAATTCGCCCGGCGTTAATCAGGCCGGTCGGGCAGGCTTGAAAAAGACCGGCAATTATGGTCTTGAGGCCGCCATCAAGGCCGAAGGTCGGTCGCAATACTCCAATCGCGGACAAGTTTCATGAAGATCAACGGAAACGAAATTCGGCCGGGCAACGTGCTCGAACACAATGGTGGCCTCTGGGCGGTGGTGAAGACCAATGCGGTCAAGCCCGGCAAGGGCGGCGCTTTCAACCAGGTCGAAATGAAGAATCTCATCGACGGCACCAAGCTCAACGAGCGCTTCCGTGCATCGGAAACCGTCGAGCGCGTGCGCCTCGAGCAGAAGGACTTCCAGTTCCTCTACGAAGAGGGCGAGATGCTGGTCTTCATGGATACCGAATCCTACGAGCAGCTCGAACTCCTCAAGGAATTCGTCGGCGACCGCCGCGCCTTCCTGCAGGACGGCATGATGGTGACGGTGGAACTGTACGAGGAAAAGCCGATCGGCATTTCGCTTCCCGATCAGGTGACCCTCGAGATCGCCGAAGCCGATCCGGTGGTCAAGGGCCAGACCGCGGCATCCTCCTACAAGCCGGCCGTTCTCGAAAACGGCGTGCGCGTGATGGTGCCCCCCTTCATCTCGTCGGGCGAGAAGATCGTCGTCGACACCAACGAACTGACTTATCTTCGCCGCGCCGACTGAGCCATCTGGCTCCCGGCAGGTACATGAAGCTCCTCGAGGAATACTGACATGGCGCGTTCCGCCCTTCTCAATGTGATGGTCCAGGCGGCGGTGAAAGCCGGCCGGGGCCTGTCGCGCGACTTCGGTGAAGTGCAGAACCTTCAGGTCTCGCTCAAGGGGCCGGGCGACTATGTCAGCCAGGCCGATCGCAAGGCCGAGCAGACGATCCGCCACGAGCTGATGCGCGCGCGGCCCACCTACGGTTTCCTCGGCGAGGAAAGCGAAGAGGAAAAGGGCACCGACGGCGCGCATCGCTGGATCGTCGATCCGCTCGACGGCACGACCAACTTCCTGCACGGCATACCGATCTTTTCGGTATCGATCGCGCTCGAACGCAATGGCGAGATCGTCGCCGGCGTCGTCTACAACCCGGCGATGGACGAACTCTACACCGCCGAAAAGGGCGGCGGCGCCTTCATGAACGACCGCCGCCTGCGCGTGGCCGCGCGCCGCGTGCTCTCGGATACCGTGATCTCGACCGGCGTACCGCATCTCGGCCGGGGCCATCACGGCAAGTATCTCGTGGAACTGCGCAACGTCATGGGCGAAGTGGCGGGCATCCGCCGGCTCGGCTCGGTGGCGCTCGATCTCGCCTTCGTGGCAGCCGGTCGCGTCGACGGTTTCTGGGAAGAAGGGCTGAATGCCTGGGACATCGCGGCGGGACTTCTGCTCGTTCGCGAGGCGGGCGGTTTCGCCAGCGACAAGGCGGGCGGGCGCGACGTGCTCGAAAGCGGCAGCATCGTTGCCGGCAACGAGCATATCCACAAGGCACTTCTCGACGTTCTCAAGAAGCCTGTCTCCTGATCAAGGCTTGCGAACCGGTGCCGCCTTCGCGACGGCGCCGGTAATTCGATCAGCCAACGCTTTCAATTTGACTTAATTTTCGGTTAGGTTCTTTCCCGGAACCGGCTGGCGCGGCTTGTGTTTCTGTATTGAAACGCATGCGGCGCCCTTGGCCGCAAACAACTGGGAATGATTGGCGTATGGAGAAAGTATCGATGTCCGGCTGGGGCATATCCGACGATGACGGCGGCGCAGATCCGCACAAATTGTCGAGCCCCATGGTCTTTTTCTGGAGCATGGTGATCTTCCTGATCCTCACAGGCTTCGTCGCCGCCATTCTCTACCGTCAGATCCAGGCCGCCTTCATGTCGAATCCGGGGCTCAACGGCCTCATTCTCGGTGTTCTGGCGGTCGGTTGCGTTCTCGTCTTCATCCACGTTCTGCGGCTTCGTCCGGAGGTGCGCTGGGTCAATTCCTTCCGGGCGGCGGGGAGTGCGGACAAGGTGGGGCGTGAACCCGTCCTGCTGGCGCCGATGCGTGCATTGATCGGCCGGCGTCACGATATGGCGCTGTCGACGAGTTCGCTGCGCTCGATCCTTGATTCGATCGCGACACGGCTCGATGAATCCCGCGATATTTCGCGCTATCTCATCGGGCTTCTCGTCTTTCTAGGCCTGCTGGGTACCTTCTGGGGCCTGCTCGGCACCATCGGCTCCATCAACCAGGTCATCCAGTCGCTCGATCCCGGTTCGGGCGACACGAACGATGTTCTTTCCGCGCTCAAGACCGGTCTGGCCGCACCGCTCGACGGCATGGGCACGGCGTTTTCCTCGTCGCTCTTCGGTCTGTCCGGTTCGCTGGTACTCGGTTTCCTCGACCTCCAGGCGGGGCGTGCGCAGAACCGGTTTTACACCGAACTGGAAAACTGGCTTTCGAGCATGACCGATCTGGGGTCGGAAGTCGGCGGTCACGCCCTGAGCGAGGGGACTTCGGAAGAGATCAAGGTTCTCTCCGACAAGCTGCAGAAGATCTCCTCGGAAGGCGGTTCGACACAGCGGACGACCGCTGCCATGGCCAGCCTCGCCGAGGGCATTCAGGGGCTGGTGAAGAACATGCGCAACGAGCAGCAGATGCTGCGCGACTGGATCGAGGCGCAGCAGGAAGAATCCCGGAAGATGCGTGAAACGCTCGACAAGCTCGCCGACAAGATAGGGGACAAGTAGGGATGGCGCTCGCGCGCAATCGCCGCCGCGCAGGCGGTGTGGATTACTGGCCCGGCTTCGTCGATGCTCTGTCGACGCTGCTGCTTGCCATCATGTTCCTGCTCACGGTCTTCGTGCTGGCGCAGTTCTTCCTCAGCCGCGAGATTTCCGGCCGTGATCAGGTGCTCAACCGCCTCAACAGCCAGATCAATGAACTGACCCAGCTGCTGGCGCTGGAAAAATCCTCCAAGCAGGATCTCGAGGACGCGCTGGCCAATATGCAGGCCTCGCTTTCTTCCGCAGAGGCCGAGAGAAGCAGGCTCCAGCAGCTTCTCGATTCAGGCAGCGGCACGGCGGATGCGGCGCAGCAGAAGATCGGCGCGCTGACGGATTCTCTCGATGAGGAGAAACAGGTTTCCGCCCGCGCGCTGAGCCAGGTCGAACTGCTCAACCAGCAGATCTCCGCATTGCGCAGCCAGCTGGCGGCGCTGGAGGATGCGCTCGAGGCATCCGAATCCAAGGATCAGGCAAGTCAGGCGAAGATCGCCGATCTGGGCAAGCGACTGAACGTGGCCCTGGCCCAGCGGGTGCAGGAACTCAATCGCTATCGTTCCGACTTCTTCGGCCGCCTGCGCGAAATTCTTGCCGGCCGCGACGACGTGCGCGTGGTGGGCGACCGCTTCGTCTTCCAGTCCGAAGTGCTGTTTCCCTCGGGCGGGGCCGAACTCAACCCTGCCGGACGGCAGGCCATGTCGCAGCTCGCAAGTGCCATTCTCGAGCTTGCTCAGGAAATTCCCGACGAGATCAACTGGGTTCTGCGGGTCGACGGCCATACCGACAACGTGCCGCTTTCCGGCAATGGTCAGTATGCCGATAACTGGGAACTGTCCTCGGCGCGCGCGACATCGGTGGTCAAATATCTGATCTCGCAAGGCGTGCCGGCCAATCGTCTGGTGGCGGCCGGATTTGGTGAATTCCAGCCGATTGCCGAGGGCGACAGTCCCGAGGCGCGTGCCACCAATCGCCGTATCGAGCTGAAGCTGACGGAGCGGTGATCAGGCCGCGCGCGGTTTGATCGCCGAGAGGTCGCCGCCGATCTGGCGGCGACGCTCCATCAGATCGTGGTCGGCCTGAAGACCCAGAAAAAAGCCTTCTGAAAGCCCAAAATAGCGGGCCAGCCGCAGATCTGTATCGGCCGTCACAGAGCGTTTGCCGAGCACGATTTCGTTGATGCGGCGCGGCGGTACGTTGATGGCGCGCGCCAGAGCGTTCTGACTGATCTCCAGCGGATCAAGAAATTCTGCCAGAAGAATTTCTCCCGGGTGTGGATTGGGAAGCTCGTTAGTCATGATAGTCGACGATTTCGACATCTCCCGGCCCTCCTTCATTCCATTTGAAGCAGATCCGCCACTGCTCGTTTATCCGAATGCTGAACTGGCCTTTCCGGTTGCCTTTCAGCGCTTCAAGGCGGTTTCCAGGCGGTATGCGCGTGTCCTCAATCGTCCGGGATTGATTGAGCAGACGAAGTTTGCGCAAGGCGACCGCCTGGATGTCGACGGGAAGCTTGCGGCTACGCCTGCCGTTCCAGATCGTTTCGGCTTCCCGGTCAGCAAAGCTGCGGATCATGTTCCAAGTATAACGCGACCCGTTATGTAACGCAATGCGTTGTGACAGGCTACTTAGCCGCCACCAGTGCCTCCGCGCCGCTTTCGAACTGCAAGCGGGCGAGGCGGGCGTAGAGGCCGTCCTTGCGCACCAGGCTTTCGTGATTGCCGTCCTCGACGATCCTACCCTTGTCGAGAACGAGGATGCGGTCGGCCTTGAGCACGGTCGCGAGACGATGGGCGATCACCAGCGTGGTGCGGTTTTCCATCAGCTTTTCGAGGGCCGTCTGGACCATGGTCTCACTCTCGGCATCCAGGGCCGAAGTCGCCTCGTCGAGAAGCAGGATCGGGGCGTCGCGCAGGATGGCGCGGGCGATCGCGATGCGCTGGCGCTGGCCGCCCGACAGCGTGATGCCGCGTTCGCCGAGCTGGGTGTCGTAACCGTTTTCAAGCGACATGATGAATTCATGAGCCTGGGCGGCGCGGGCCGCGGCCTCGATCATTTCGGGCGTCGCGTCGTCACGGCCGAGCGAGATGTTCTCGGCCGCCGTGGCCGCGAAAATCGTCACGTCCTGCGGCACCAGCGCCAGGCGATCGCGCAGCGCTGCCGGGTCGGCTTCGCGCACATCCACCCCATCGATCAGCACCCTGCCGGTCAGCGCATCGTAATAGCGCAGGATGAGCGAGAAGACAGTGCTCTTGCCCGCACCCGAGGAGCCGACGATAGCGACCGTCTGACCCGGTTTGACGTCGAAGGAGACGTCGTGAAGGGTGGGAAGGTCCGGGCGCTGCGGATAGGCGAAAGACACCGAATCGAAGGTGACCTGGCCCGCAGCGGGGACGGGGAGAAGCGTGGGGGAGGCGGGCGCGGTGATCGCAGGCTCCTCGTCGAGGAGTTCGCCGATCCGTTCGGCAGCGCCGGCAGCGAGCGAGATTTCTCCCCAGACTTCCGAAAGCGCACCGAGCGCGCCGGCGGCAAATACCGAGTAAAGCAGGAACTGGCCGAGCGTGCCGGCGGTCAGTTCGCCGGAGAGCACCGAATGGGCGCCGTACCAGAGAACGCCGACGACACTGCCGAAGGCGATGGCGATGGCAAAGCCGGTCAGGACGGAACGGGCGGCAATGGCGCCGCGGGCGGCGCGGAAGGACGAATCGACGGCATTGGTAAAGCGCCACCGGGCAAGGCTTTCGGCGTTGAAGGCCTGGATCGTGCGGGTGGCGCCGATGGTCTCGCCGGCCAGCGTCATGGCTTCGGCCAGCGTGTCCTGCGCTTCGCGTGACCGCTTGCGGACCTTGCGGCCGAAGCCGACGATCGGAAAGACGATCAGCGGAATGGCCGCCACCACGAGGAGCGACAGTTTCGGCGAGGTGATGAACATCATGCCGATGGCGCCGGTGCACAGGATGATGTTCCTGAGCGCTACCGAGGACGTCGCGCCCACGGTCGACTTGATCTGCGTGGTGTCGGCGGTCAGGCGCGAGACGATCTCGCCGGAGCGATTGGCGTCGTAGAAGGATGCCGAGAGGCCGGTCACATGGGCAAAGACGTCGCGGCGGATATCGGCGACAACCCGTTCGCCAAGCGTTATGACGAAGTAATAGCGCCCGGCCGAGGCGACGGCCAGTACGCCGGCCAGAATCAGCAGCATCGAGAAATAGGTGTTGATGAAGCCGGAATCGCCGCCGGTGAAGCCGTTGTCGATCATTCGGCGCACCGCCATCGGCAGCGTGAGCGTCGTGCCCGCAGCAAGCGCGAGAAAGACGAGGGCGCCGAGAATCAGGCGCGGATAGCGGCCCAGATAGGGGAAAAGGCGGGCGAGGGGCTTGATCGAACGGCGCCTGGCGCTGCTCTCGGACGGCTGATCGGTCACACTTTGTCCTAACGGCTATGCTGTATCGAATGTGGGCCTTGTATCGCGGGTGCGCTTCATGTATAGGCTCGACACCGAATTTGGAAGCCGTAGGGCAGGTGCTCTGCGGCTTCATTCACGCATCAGGCCGATTTGCCGCATCCATTTGCCGGGCGAGGCCTACAGATAACGGCAGGACAGATCGATGAAGGCAGACATCCATCCCGAATACCACACCATCAAGGTCGTCATGACCGATGGCACCGAGTACACGACCCGTTCGACCTGGGGCTCGGAAGGCGAAACCATGAACCTCGAGATCGACCCGACCTCGCACCCGGCCTGGACCGGTGGCAACCAGCACATGCTGGACCGCGGCGGCCGCGTCTCGAAGTTCAAGAAGCGCTTCGAAGGTCTCGGCCTCTAAGCCGACCGAAATCTCGCCGGGCAGCCGGCATACGAAAACCCCGCCGATCCGGCGGGGTTTTTTGTTGGCGGGGAACCGCTTCCCGCAAGGCCCTGTATTTTTGCCTGTCGCTTCGGGGGTATGGCTCTCGCCGACGGGGCACAGGTCGCACGGAGCGGGCGGGCCCTATGCATCGCGCCTTCGGATGGCCGATGAAAGAAGGCCCGATCTATTCCGCCGGGATCAGGGCAGGGCGCTCGACGGCCTTCTCGCGGATCGGCCAGTGCACGGCGGCGGCGAAGAGGCCGAGAACGACGCCGAGCCACCAGACCGGATCGTAGCTGCCGAAATGGTCGTAGAGGTAGCCGCCGAGCCAGACGCCGAGGAATGAGCCGATCTGGTGATTGAGGAAGACGATGCCGCCCAGCATGCCCAGATGCCGTGTGCCGAACATGATGGCCACGAGTGCGTTCGTGGGAGGCACCGTGGACAGCCACAGCAGCCCCATGGCGATCGAGAAGACGATCACCGAGAGGCCGGTCTGCGGCAACAGCAGGAAGGCCGTCACCACGACCGAGCGGGCAATGTAGATCCAGGCCAGGAAATGCGGCTTGGAGTGGCGCTGTCCGATAAAGCCCGAGGCGAGCGAGCCGATGATGTTGAAGAAGCCGATCAGCGCGAGCGCGATCACCGCATAGGAGGCGTCGATCCCGATATCGCCGAGATAGGCCGGGAAGTGCGCCGTGATGAAGGCGACCTGAAAGCCGCAGACGAAGAAGCCGCTGACGAGCAGTATGTAGCTGCGGTGACCCAGCGCCTCCTTGAGCGCCTCGGCGGCGGATTGGGCGATCTCGTCGCGCGACTGGCTGCCGGACGACGAGTTGCCGCGCAGCGGAATGCCCAGAAGGGGAACCAGCAACATCAGCGCGGCCATCCAGATCAGCGCTTCGGACCAGCCGAAGGCGTCGATCAGGCCCTGGCCGAGCGGTGCGAAGACGAACATGCCGGCCGAGCCGGCCGCCGTGCCGATGCCGAAGGCGAGCGAGCGCTGCTCGGGCGCGACGTTGCGGGCGAAGGCTGCAAGGATAATGCCGAAGGAGGCGGACGCCACGCCAAGGCCGACCAGCATGCCGCCGCCCACGTGAAGCCAGATCGGCGAAGGTGCGACCGACATGATCACCAGGCCGCTTGCATACATGAGGCCCGAGAGTGCCAGAACGCGCCAGGTGCCGTATTTGTCGGCGAGCGCGCCGAAGAAGGGTTGTCCGATACCCCAGGCGAGGTTCTGCAGCGCCATGGCAAGGCCGAAGGTCGTGCGGTCCCAGCCCTTTTCGGCGAGCATCGGCAGCTGGAAGAAGCCCATGGCCGAGCGCGGCCCGAAGGTGAGCATGGCGATGGCGCAGCCTGAAGCGATGATCAGCAGAGGAAGCGCCGGGGATCGACTTGTTGCGGAAGTGTCGGTCATTGCTCGGATCTCCAGGGGCGGGCGCCATTGCGCGGATCGACAGAAGCTATGCGATCCTTTGCCGCACACAAGTTCATAATTCCGATCATACTATCAAATTCGTTGAACTTCCGGCGAGAGGCCAACTCTTCCACAGGCCCGGCGCGCGGTATTGTACCCATCCCATTCGGTCGATAAGTATTCCGTGAAATGGATTTCGGAAGGAATTCTGCTTGGATATTATCGGCCTGTTCATCCTCGGCGTCGTCTTTCTCGCTCTCTTCGGCTTCCTCTCCCTCAAGAAACGGGTTCGGGCGCTCGAGCGCGATCTGCAAGCCGTGGAAGAGCGTTTGGCGCAGCTTGGGATATCGGGGATGCAGCCCGCGCCGGAGGCCGATCCCCATTCCGAACTGTCCGAAGCGGCTGCTGCCCGCACGCAGAGCGATAAAGCGTCTGCCTCCGAACCGGAGGTCGCCGCCGCCGTGCCGCCGCCGCTTCCGCCGGCACAAGCCGCGCAAGACACCGAGGCCCGAGGCGGCTTCGACCTCGAAAGCGCGATCGGCGGGCGCTGGTCCGTCTTGCTGGGTGGCGTGGCCATAGCGCTGGGTTCGCTGTTCCTGGTGCGTTACTCGATCGAAGCCGGGCTTCTCGGGCCCGGGGCGCGGGTCACCGGCGGCATATGCCTTTCCATCGGACTGTTCGCGGGCGGAGAATGGCTCCGTCGCAGGGACACGCGCGAAAACCTGCCGTCCTTCACCAGCGCGGACATTCCAGGCATCCTGACCGGAGCCGGCGCGGTTGCGGCTTTCGGTACGACATATGCCGCCCATGCGCTCTACGGCTTTATCGGCGCGGGTATCGCCTTTCCCCTGCTGACGCTCATCGGTCTCGCGAGCCTTCTTCTTGCCTCTGTCCATGGGCCGAAACTTGCCGCCATCGGCCTGCTCGGCGCCTATGGTGCGCCGTTGCTGGTCCATTCGAGCACGCCCAATATGCTGGCCATGACGCTGCATGTCCTGGCCGTCACCGCCAGCGTGATGTCGGTCGGCCGGATCCGGCAATGGAAGTGGGTGCTGATCGGCGGAGCCGTCGGTTCCCTCGGCTGGACCGCGGCGCTCATTGGCGTCATTCCCTACACGGATGAATGGTTTGTCGCCTTTCACGTGATCGCGGTGGCGATCGTGCTCGTCATCGGTTTCGGCTGGGGGCAGGAACGTCCAGCCGAGACCGTAGGCCAACCGACCAACCATGTGGCGATCACAAGTCTGGCTGTTCTGGCCCTGATCGCAGGCGTTTACGAGTTCTCGCTGGAAGCGCCCGCCAATTCGGCAATCGCGCTTGCGACGGGGGGTATTCTCGTTCTTTCCGCCTTCCGGTTCGCGGGCATGGCGCCGCTGGCCCCATGGGCTGCGGTTCCCACGACCTTCCTCGCCGGCGCGCTCTATCTCGGGCGGATCGACGACCCGGCAATCTTCGACGATCTCGCGAACGGCACGCCACCGATCCCGCCGGACATCCCGGCCTTCCTGACCGCCTGCCTGGTGCCGCTAGTGCCCGTGGCGCTCGTCGCGCTGTGGACCTCGTGGCGTACGGGACGGCATGCGCCCCGGACATCGGGCTATCTGGCGATTTCGTTTGCGCTGGTTGCGCTGCTCGGTCTGATTGCCATCTATCTCCGGATTTCGGATTGGGAAACAAGCTTTGGAACCGGGTTCGCGGCGCTGGTGCTTGCGGTGGTCTGCGTGGGCCTCACCGAACAGTTCGGCAAATTGCGTCCGGGCGACTGGAAGGCTCCCGCACCCGCGGTCTTCGCCGTGACGGCGATTGCGGCGCTGGCGCTCGCCATGGGGGTGGTGACCACGAAACTCTGGTTGCCGCTCGGCATGGCGCTGACGAGCGCCGGTGTCGCCTGGGTTCATCGCAGCCGCCCCTTTGCTGCGCTGCCTGTCGTGGCGGTTGTTCTGTCGGTCCTTGCCTTTTCGGGCCTCTTTTTCAACATTCCGTTCGACGGCGAGACAATCGGCACGACGCCGTTCCTCAACAAGCTGATCCTGATCGCAGGCCTTCCGGCTGCCGCCCTTCTTCTCGGTGGAAAATGGATGCGGCGCAGCGGTGCCGGTCTCTGGGCGTCGCTTCAAACCGCTGTCGGGCTTGCGCTTCTGGCCCTGTTCGTCGCGCTCGAACTGCGCCATTTCATCACCGGCGGAGCAATCGGCTCGCCGTCCTTCGGCCTTGCCGACATGGCCGTGCAGTCGATTGCGGCACTTGGCTTCGCCATCGGGCTGCAATTCCTCGCGCGGCGCAATGCGGGCGCTGTCTACGATGTCGCGGCGCTGGTCGCCGGTGCGCTCGGCGTGGCCATGCTGCTCTTCGGTCTCGGCCTCGCCTTCAACCCGCTGCTGAGTTCGGAAAATGTCGGCGAGGGCAGGGTATTCAACCTGCTGATGCCGGCCTATCTCGTGACTGGCCTGATGGCGGCCGTCGTCACCCGGCTCTCGACCGGCGTGCGGCCGCGCTGGTACCGGATCGGCTATGGTGCGACGGCCGGCATCCTCCTGTTCCTCTATGCGTCCCTGATGGTCCGTCACGGTTTTCAGGGCGGCCGGCTCGGCATTCTCCGGTCGTCGAGCGACGCCGAGGTCTGGACCTATTCCATCGTCTGGCTGATGCTTGGCGGCGCATTGCTGGCGGCCGGGCTCCGTACCCGTTCGCTGCCGATGCGCATCGCCTCCGCCGCCGTCATCCTGCTCACGGTGGCCAAGGTCTTCATCATCGACATGTCGGCACTTACCGGCGCGCTCCGCGCCTTTTCCTTCATCGGGCTGGGTCTGGCGCTGGTCGCGATCGGGCGTTTCTATCAGCGTATCCTGCTGAGAGGGAGGAACGACGGCGCGCCGCGGAAGCCGCCCGAATTGCCGGTGCCCGGGTCCGAGGAGCCGCGGCCCGACGGCGGCTGACGGCTCACAGCGTCTATCGCTTCCTGCGCGAATGTGAACGCGACCTCCCGCGCCGGTGACTTGCAATCGGGGGCGGGAGACCCTATTTCATCGACATCCGGCTAACGCCGGTTTATTTTGGAGGCCGTTATGCTCGATTTGAGCAAAAGCGGAAATGGAAGGGAGAGGCGGCATGGCTCTCATGGAAGACCAAACGCGCAGCCGGGCTTCGGCCCATGTGGCACACGGCGGGCCGACTGCCGCCGAACGCTTCGGCGTCGTGGAGCGTCCGGACCTCACCTACACGCCTGAAGTGGCCGAAGCGACGGCTCATCTCTACGAGCGCGTGAAAGACCATATTCCGGCCTTCGAATGGCCGGTCTACGCGCCCTATGTCCATGCCATCAACAGACTCAAGAAAGAGCGCGGCGCGGTCATCCTGGCGCATAACTACCAGACGCCGGAGATCTTTCACTGCGTCTCCGACATCGTCGGCGATTCGCTGCAGCTCGCCCGCGAGGCGACGCTGGTCGACGCCGAGATCATCGTCCAGTGCGGCGTGCACTTCATGGCCGAGACCTCGAAGCTGCTGAATCCGGAAAAAACCATTCTGATACCGGATGTTAAGGCAGGCTGTTCGCTGTCTGAATCAATCACCGGCGCCGATGTGCGGCTCCTCAAGGAACGCTATCCGGGCGTGCCGGTTGTCACCTATGTGAACACCTCCGCCGACGTGAAGGCGGAGACGGATGTCTGCTGCACCTCGTCGAATGCGGTGGCTGTGGTCGAGAGCTTCGATTCCGATACCGTGCTCTGCATTCCGGACGAATATCTGGCGATGAATGTCGCCAAGCAGACGAGCAAGAAGATCCTCACCTGGAAGGGCCATTGCGAGGTGCATGAGCGCTTCACCGCCGCCGAGCTGCTCGCCTACAAGGAGGCCGATCCGACGATCGAGATCATCGGGCACCCGGAATGCCATCCGGACGTGATCGCGGTCTGCGACTATTCCGGCTCGACCTCGGGCATGATCAACTATGTCAAGGACACGCGGCCTTCGCGGGTGCTGCTGGTTACCGAATGCTCGATGGCGTCGAACATCGAGAGCGAGGTGCCGGATGTCGATTTCGTCAAACCTTGCAACCTCTGCCCGCACATGAAGCGGATCACGCTGCCGAAGATCCTCGACAGCCTCGTCAACATGACCGAGGAAGTCATCGTCGATCCGGCGATTGCAGACCGGGCGCGTCTCGCCGTCGAGCGGATGATCAACCTGAAGAACTGACCGGGGCGAGGGGCCGGAGCCATTCCGGCCCCGCTCCACCTGACGCGACTGCTTTCATTTCGGAAAGTGATCCCCATGCCGACAACGGCCACCCACATCCATCCTCCCACATCCTGGTCCGGTATCGATGATGTCGTCATCGTCGGCGGCGGTCTTGCCGGCCTGTTCTGTGCCCTCAAGCTGGCGCCGCGGCCGGTGACGGTGCTCGCTGCCGCTCCCATCGGGCAGGGTGCCTCGTCGGCCTGGGCGCAGGGCGGTGTCGCCGCCGCGATGAGCGACGGGGATACGCCTGAAAAGCATATGGCTGACACGCTTGTCGCCGGTGCGGGCACGGTCGACGAAAAGATCGCCCGGCTCATGGTGACGGAAGGCCCGTCACGCATTCTCGATCTCCTTGAGTACGGGGTGCCCTTCGACCGGGATCTGGAAGGCAAGCTGGCGCTTTCGCGGGAAGCCGCGCATTCCGAACGCAGGATCGTGCGGGTGAAGGGCGACATGGCCGGCAAGGCGATCATGGAGGCGCTCGTCGCCGCCGTGCGCAACACGCCGTCCATTCGTGTGATGGAAGGCTATGTCGTCGAGGAGTTGCAGACCGAAGGCCGCTATGTCTCCGGCGTCGTCGCGCGGCCCGACGCAGGGCAATCGAAAAAGCGGGTGTTGTTTCCCGCGCGCGCCGTGGTGCTCTGCTCGGGCGGCGTGGGACACCTCTATTCGGTCACCACCAATCCCGCCGAGGCGCGGGGCGCGGGCACCGGCATGGCGGCCAAGGCCGGGGCAATCATCGCCGACCCGGAATTCGTGCAGTTCCATCCGACCGCCATCGACATCGGCCGCGACCCGGCACCGCTCGCCACGGAAGCGTTGCGCGGTGACGGCGCCACGCTGATCAATTCCGTCGGACACCGTTTCATGACCGACATCCACCCGGACGCCGAGCTCGCACCACGCGATATCGTGGCGCGCGGGATCTTTGCGGAAGTCAAATCCGGGCGCGGCGCATTCCTGGATTGCCGCGACGCCGTGGGCAGCCACTTCCCGGACATGTTCCCGACGGTCTACGCCTCCTGCATGTCGGCGGGAATCGATCCCGTCAGGCAGCCGATCCCCGTGATTCCGGCCGTGCACTATCATATGGGCGGCGTGCTCACGGATGCCGACGGACGGACATCGCTCGACGGCTTGTGGGCCGCGGGCGAAGTCACCTCGACAGGCGTTCACGGGGCGAACCGGCTGGCATCGAACTCGCTTCTTGAGGCGGTAGTCTTCGCAGGCCGCATCGCCGAGAACATCCAGGGCCTGATGCCGATGCCCAAGCTCACCGACTGGCACAACGCGCAGGGTGAATCCGACGATCTGGTGACGCTCGAAGACAGCCCGCAACTCAAGCGGCTGCGCCACATCATGAGCGATCATGTCGGCGTCATCCGCGATCGCGAGGGACTTGCTGCGGCCATCCGCGAGATTGCCGAACTCGAGCGGTCGAATACCCGCATCCGTTTCTCCAACATCGCGACGACCGCCAAGCTGATCGCCGTCGGTGCCTACTTGCGCGAGGAAAGCCGGGGCGGGCATTACCGTTCGGACTTCCCCGATCCGGTGCCGGCCTGGGAGCACCGTACCTATCTGACCCTCGATGAGGCCGACCGGGTGGTTGCCGAACTTTCCGAGAGGACCCCGGCATGACGAAAGCTTTTCTTCCGGAACTGCCTGCGCTGATGGTGGAGGCGCAGATACGCGCGGCGCTCGAGGAAGATCTCGGCCGTGCCGGCGATATCACCAGCCAGGCGACCATCGGTCCGGACAGGACTGCCACCTGCATGGCCAATGTCCGCGAGGAGGGCGTGATCTCGGGTATCGAACTGGCGCGCACGGCCTTCCGGCTCGTCGATCCGAAGATCGAGTTCGCCGCTCTGGTTGCCGATGGCGACCGTGTGGTTGCCGGAACGGCGATCGCCAGGATTTCGGGGCCGGCCCGATCAGTTCTCTCGGGCGAGCGCGTGGCGCTCAACTACCTCATGCACATGTCGGGCGTGGCGACGCATACGGCGCGTTTCGCCGACCTGATCGCTGACACGGCCGCAAAGGTGA
This sequence comes from Pseudohoeflea suaedae, assembly GCF_004354915.1. Classification (GTDB taxonomy): domain Bacteria; phylum Pseudomonadota; class Alphaproteobacteria; order Rhizobiales; family Rhizobiaceae; genus Pseudohoeflea; species Pseudohoeflea suaedae. Next base: position 258,378 of record NZ_SMSI01000002.1, read on the forward strand.
CCTGTACGCGCAAGACGCTGCCGGGGCTCCGCGCGATCGAGAAATATGCCGTGCGTTGCGGGGGCGGCTCGTCGCACCGCTACGGGCTCGATGATGCGATCCTGATCAAGGACAACCACATCGCGGTCTGCGGCGGCGTTCGCCAGGCGCTTGCCTCGGCCCGCGCCTTTGCCGGGCATCTGGTCAAGATCGAGATCGAGGTGGATACGCTCGACCAGTTTGCCGAGGTGCTGGACGCCGGTATCGCCGATGTCGTGCTTCTCGACAATATGGGGCCGGAACTGCTTGCCAGGGCTGTCGAGATGAACAATGGCCGGGTGGTGCTGGAGGCCTCCGGCAATGTCGACCTCTCGACCATTCACGCCATCGCCGAGACCGGGGTCGATTTCATCTCGACCTCGAAGATCACCATGGCAGCACCCACGCTCGACATCGGGCTCGATATCGAGATCGGCTGAGGTCAGCTGCCCGCGCGTCCGCCGAAGCGCAGGCCCGGGGCGGGGCGTTCCTCGAGAATCTGCGAGCGGAAGCGATAGAGCGCCGCCGGACGTCCGCCGGTACGCGACGAGCTTTCGCCGGTGGCTTCGACAAGTTCGGCACCTTCTACCAGACGGCGGAAATTCTGCTTGTGCAGATGCCGTCCGGCAATCGCCTCCACCGTGGTCTGCAGCTCGGTCAGGGTGAATTCGGGCGGCATCAATTCGAAGATCACCGGACGGTATTTGATCTTGGCGCGCAGCCGGGCGATGGCGGTCGCGGCAATGCGCCGGTGGTCATACTGCATCTGCCCGCCGAGGGGGCGGACAAGGCCGGTCGTCGCGTAGCGTCCGTCGGCGACGCTTTCCTCCAAGAGACCCGCTTCATAGAGAAGTTCGTAGCGGTCGAGCACGCGCTCTTCGTCCCAGGGAAAATCGCCGATGCCGAAGGCGAGGCGGATGCGCGACTGATGTCGGCTGGTCATCTCCAGGCTTTGGGCGTCCACCGCCCAGGCGCTCAGCCGTGGCAGGATGAGCGTGTCGAGAAGCTCGGGGCGTCCGTACCGCCAGTCTTCCCACGGAAAGAAGTCGTACCAGCCGCGCCAGCGCGCACCGGTGCCGGAGATCGCTTCGGCCGCCTGCTTGTCGATGCGGGTCAGGGCGAGATAGCCGACCGAAACCGGATGGCCGCCTTCGCCGCCGTCCACCCGGTGACGCCCCCGATCGCCGAATGTGTAAAGCTGTTCGACATAGCCCAGGGTGAGGGCGGTGAGGCTTTCCACGCTCTCGCGCAGGCCGCTTTCGAAGGTGCGATGGCTGGCCGGGTCGAAGGCGCCGAAGGGAAGGCCGTCGCTGTTGCCGGTCTCGGGTCTGCCGGGCATGCAGAGAATACGTGGCGAGGCATCGGTCACCGTGACTATGGCCGCATTGAGCGCGATGTTGACCGGGGTCGAAAAGCTCCTGACCACCGACGTCACCCGGCTTCCGTGACGTCGAAACGGAAAATGTCGCCCTGGCTCGTTTCCGCGCCGCGCCCCATCGCCTCAACGGCTGCGATCAGCCGCCCGCTGCGGCCGAGCAGTTCGTCGCCGATCGCGATGATGCCGGGATTGGGTGTCACATAGGGACTGGCGGCGCGCATGCGGCGGGCAATGGCCGCGTCATCCTGATCCGGGGCGAGGGCGAGAGAGGCGATGATCGTTGCCGCGGGCGAGCGCGAGATGCCGAACCAGCAGTGGATGAGAAGAGGCGAGGCGCGGTCCCAGTTCCTGGCGAAATCGATCACGCGCTCGACATGGCGCATTGCGGGAGCGACGAGCCCGTCGGTTTCGGCGGCAATGTCGTTGACGGCGAGATTGAGGTGCCGCTCCGGGTCGATCACCGCGGGACGGTGAAAGTTCTGGCCGGGGGCGATGAGGCTGATCATCTCGCGGGCGCCATGCCTGACCGCCGCTTCGGCAATCTGATCCAGACGACATACGAGAAGATAGCTCATTTGCCGGCCGCTCCCTTGCTTTCGGCGGTCCTGGCCAGCCGCAAGGCCTCGATCTCGTTGAAGCGGTCCCGGAAACGGGTTTCGGCTTCACGCGTCGGCATCGGGTCGATGTCGAGCATGTCGCGGGTGATGTTGCGCGGCTGACCGAAGAAGGTCTGGGCTTCCTTCGAGGTGAAGCCCGCAAGCTCGGTCGCCTCGTAATAGGCGGAGATCGTGTCGGCCTTCTTGATCATCGTCTTGATCTTCGCCGGGGTGACGGCCGGCAGGCCGAAGCGGATGTGGATCGCGCCGGTCAGCCGCGCCTCGACATCCTTGTAGCCGCCGCCGACGACCGCCTTGAAGGGCGAGATCATGTCGCCGATCACATATTCGGGGGCATCGTGGAGCAAGGTCATAAGGGCGATATCCGGCGTGTAGTCGCCACAGATGCGTGCGGCAATCGCCTCGACCATAAGGGAATGCTGGGCGACCGAGAAGGCGTGATCGCCCGATGTCTGGCCGTTCCAGCGTGCCACCCGGGCGAGCCCGTGGGCTATGTCGGAGAGTTCCACATCGACGGGCGACGGGTCGAGCAGGTCCAGCCTGCGGCCCGAGAGCATGCGCTGCCAGGCTCGGGCGTCGGTGGGCATTCTGGCCATTCTCAGTCTCCGCCGCTCTGGGCTTCGAAGGTCAGGCCCGACCATTCGGGAAGTGTCACCGAAACAGCCACGCCATCGGCGGTCATGGCCAGATCTTCGGCCAGGGCATCCGCGATCCGATCGATACGGACGATGGCGAGCGCCTTGTTTCCCTCGACCGTGCCGAGGGTGCCGACCGGCTTGCCATCCGCCTCGATGGACGTGCCGGAAGCCGGAAGAGGCGCGTCGCCGGTCACGATCGCCACCCGGCGGCGCGCGGTCTTGCGGTGCTTCATGCGCGAGACGACTTCCTGGCCGACGAAGCAGCCCTTGGAGAAGTCGACACCCGCGTTGAGGTCCATCAGCACGTCGTGCGGAAAGGCGTCGGAGAGTTCGTAGTCGCTGCCAGACTCGGCCACGCCGTGGGAAATGCGCACCAGGTTCCAGTCGGCGAGGGAGGCGTCGGCGGAAAGTTCGCCATAAGCGCGGGCAACCCCGGCCTGTTCCGGAAAGCGCGTGTCGACTATTGCGCCATCGCGTCCGTCCTCGTTCCAGATCGCATAGACGCCGGTGCCGGGCTTTTCGTCGAACGTCACCTTCGCGCGCAGGCGATAGAGGGTGAGACGGCGGATGAAATCGGCGACCTGATCGGCACGGATGTCGACGAGGAAAACCCCGCCGGCTTTCGAGATCACGAAGTCGAACAGGATCTTGCCCTGCGGCGTCAGGAGCGCACAGGCGAGGGCCTTGCCTTCGCCCAGTCCCTCGACGTCCGCGGTTACCAGACGTTCAAGAAAATCAGTGGCTTCCTCGCCCCCGATCTCGATCAGTCTGCGCTCGGTCAAATGGACGGTGGGCAAAGCGGAATCTCCTCAGGCGGTTTGAAGCCCTACGTAGGGACAATCGCGATCCCGGGCAAGGTCGGCGGATGCGCCGAAATCAGTCGCCCGAGATGAAGAAGCGCCACTCGCCGTCCGGAGAGATGCCGACACGGAAGAAGTTGTAGGCACCGAAGTTCCGCATGTCCTCCAGGTCACCCGCCGTGACGATGCGCAACAGGTCCACGGTCTCCTCGGGCGTCAGCGCGTTGAGATCGCTGGCGACGAAATAGGGCCAGATATAGAGGTCGTTGGCGCCGCCCTCGTCGACATGGACGAAGCCTGAATCGAGGACGTCGAGCATGATGGCGAGAAGCTCGATGCCGTCGCCGTCGCCCGAAATCGACTTGAGATACTGGATCGGGTCCTCCTCGGTCCCCGAAATGCTCAGCTGCGTGGCCGAGGAACCAGTGCCCAGGAGCGCGCGAAGGCGCTCGATGTCGCCGGTCCTTGCCGCCTGGATGATCAGTTCGCGCATCCGCGCGGTCGGCGCCGGCAGTTCGGCCAAATCGCGGAGAACCTCGTAGGCCGGACGTTCCTGTTCGGTGACCAGCGTGTCGTCGTCGCCCGGCAGGCGGCGTATGGCCGGCGCGGGATCAGGCAATCCGCCATCGGGACCGGATTCGGGACCTTCCAGCGGCGGCAACGGCCTGGGTGTCGCAGGGGCTTCGGCGGGACGGTCGACGGCTTCGCCGAGCGGCGCCGCCTCGTCAGCGGCCGGTTTCGACGGCTTGATTTCCGAAAGTGCGAATGCAGGGATTGGAGCTGCCGTCATCACGAGGCAGGCAAAAAGGGCAGGGAGGGCGCGAATCACAACAGATGTCGCACGACACGGGCGGGCCACCGCAGCCTCCGTCAGAGTTTATTGCAGGGTTCGGTCCGGGGAGAACTCGCCGGAAAGAACACGCTGTCGCATTTCCGAAATCAGATGGTCTGCCCGCTCTTCACCGAGCAGCCGCACCGTTTCCTTGAGCGCCATCGTCACAGCGGCATCGGCGAGGATCTCGGGTTCGATCCCTTCGGCGACACCTTCGGCCCACGCATCGGTCTGGTATTCCAGAGCGACCTGCATCTTTTCCTGGACGATCAGCTCGTCGAGATCCCCGGCGGGATAGTGTGTGTTCTGGGTCATGCGTCCTGCCGATTCTTACCTTATCGTTAACGAGCCTAACACAAGTTGTGCGAAACCGGCACGCGTCGTCGCACAAATGGTTAACAGAGGCTCAATTGCCATATCTGGCCACAATGTCTGCTGTCAGCGATTCACCTTCGCCGCGGTATCTGGCCTCGGCTTCGACCGCTGCATCCGAGCAGCTGGTGTAGACCGATGCGAATGTCCTGAAGCCCCGATTGTAGCCGGCCGTCAGGCGTTCGTGACGAAGTTCATCATCTGGCGCCTCGGCATCCAGAAGCTTCTCCATCGTCTCGCGCCAGACCGACTCCCCCGTTTCGCCGCAGAGATTGCGAAGATATTGAAGTGATCCGAGGATTTCCGCAAGTCGGAGCAATTTCTTGTCGTAGCGGGTAGCACCCGTCACTTCGGCCGGGGTGGCGGTGGAAACGGATTGTGCCTTCGCCGCATCGACAACGCCGATGCCGACGAACGCAAACATGCCGAGCGCTGCCGCGGCGCTGAAAACCCGTGTACTCATGCATGCCGTATAAACCAGTTCGCGGATCAGCGGAATGGTCAGGATTAAGGTGATTGTGGCTCTTTCGCTCACACCCGGCCGGCGGCGAGCTTGGCAAAACAGGCATGCATCGAAGCGGGCATGGAAAGCTTCCCGGTCTCGGAGATGCGAAACCAGCCGAGGGCGGCCGCATCATCCATCGCCACCGGCTCGACCGTCCCGGGTTCGGTCACCTCGAACACGGTGAGATGGTAGTGCGGTTCATCCGCCTGCCGATCCGCGGTCAGGTCGTAGGTCGCGTAGGCGCGGGCTTCGGTGGCGATGATCCCCGTCTCCTCGGCCAGCTCGCGCATCGCCGCGGTCTTTGCATCCTCGTTCGGATCGACCCGTCCCCCCGGAAAGGCGTACATGTTGCGGGCCGGCGGGTTGGCGCGCAAGACCAGCAGGTAGTGCTCGCCGCGACGGACGATGGCCGAGACCGCGCGTGGGGTCTCTGTGTTCAGGGGAACCTCGATCTCGGTCATGGCTTAATGCTCGCCTATGCACAGGGCGTGATCGGACAGTGTCTCGAGGACGGCGCAGTCCGACAATGTCCCGGCCTTGCAGGACGAGATGCGCGTCAGTTCGGCCTCCAGCCGCTTGAGCCTTTCGATGCGTGCGCGAACGGCGCGGAGATGTTCCCCGGCGATGCGGTGCACGTCGTCATGGGCGGGCGTGCCGGCGCCCTCGCTCATGCGCAGGAGATCGCGGATATCGTCGAGCGAAAAGCCGAGTTCGCGAGCATGGCGGATGAATTCGAGGCGCCGGAGGGTGTTCCGGTCATAGCGTCGCTGATTGCCGGAAGACCTTTCCGGCGCGGCGATCAGCCCCATTTGTTCATAGTATCGGACGGTCGGAACCTTGATGCCGGTCCGCCTGGACACCTCGCCGATGGAAAACATCGCACATCCCCTTGAAGCTCTAGTGGCTAGAGGAATTACAAGGGGCGCGAAGTGTATTCAATAGCTGCGAAGGAATTCCCCATGGGCGGCCACCATCATCACCATCACGTCGATCCTGATGCCGGAGACGCACGTGTCTTCTGGGCGATCGTCGTCAATATGGCACTCACGGTAGCCCAGGCCGTCGGCGGCATCTTCGCGGGCAGTCTCGCACTCATCGCCGATGCGCTTCACAATTTTTCCGATGCGATATCGCTGATCATCGCGTTTGCCGCGCGCAAGATCGCCCGGCGTCCGGCAGATGAAACCATGACGTTCGGCTATGGCCGGGCCGAAGTGGTGGCGGCTCTCGTCAACTACACGACGCTCATCGTGATCGGGCTCTATCTTGCCTTCGAGGCGATCGAGCGTTTCTTCAGTCCGCAGGACGTGGACGGCTGGCTCGTCGTCATCATCGCCGTCGTTGCGTTGATCATCGATCTCGTGACGGCCGCGCTCACCTTCGCCATGTCGAAATCGAGCGTGAACATCCGCGCCGCCTTTCTGCACAATGTTGCCGATGCGCTTGGCTCGGTTGCGGTCATCTTCGCGGGCACGCTTATCCTCCTTTATGACTGGCGGCTGATCGATCCGGCCGTCACGCTGCTGATTGCGGGCTACATTCTCTGGCAATCCTTCGCCGAAATCGGCGGGGTGATCCGTATTCTCATGCTGGGCAGCCCGCCGGAGACCCGAAGCATGGAGCTGGTCGAAGCCCTGCGCGACGTCGATGGCGTGCACGATGTCCATCACATGCATTTCTGGCAGATGCAGGAACACGAGGTCGCGCTCGACGCGCATCTGGTGATCGCCGACCATCTGTGGGACGAGGCGGAGCAGATCCGTACCCAGGCGAGGGACGTGCTGGCCGAGCGGTTTGAAGTCTCGCACACGACCTTCGAGCTTGAGCGCACGCGCCATGCCTGTCAAAACACGCAGCTGATAGGTCATCCGCGAGCGCACGCGCACGGTTCTGCCCATGGCGGACATGATGACCATGAGCACTGAGCAGGCGAAGACTGCGTAAGCGGAGAAGGACGAGAGGCGATGTGCGGACGGTTTTCGCTGACGGCTTCGCCGGAGGAGGTGGCGGATTTCTTCGATCTCGAAGCGGTCGATGACTTTCCGCCGCGCTACAACATCGCGCCGACGCAGCCGATCCTGATCATCGCCGGGGACATTTCGCGCGCACCGGGCGACAACCGCTCGAATCGTCGGCCGCTCCTGGTGCGCTGGGGGCTGATCCCGTCATGGGTCAAGGATCTGGAAAAGTTTCCGCTTCTCATCAATGCGCGCTCGGAAACGGCGGCGGAGAAAGCCTCGTTCCGCGCGGCCATGCGTCATCGCCGTGTGCTGATCGCGGCTTCGGGCTTTTACGAGTGGCATCGCCCGCCGAAGGAGCTGAAGGAAAAGCCGGTTCCCTACTGGATCCGCCCGGCGCAAGGCGGCATCGTTGCATTCGCCGGGCTGATGGAGACCTACATGACACCGGACGGCGCCGAGATCGATACCGGCGCGATCCTGACGACAGGCGCCAATGCGGCAATCGCGCCCATCCACGACCGCATGCCAGTGGTGATCGGTCCGCAGGATTTCGAGCGCTGGCTCGATTGCAAGACGGGTGAACCTCGCGATGTGGCCGATCTTCTGAAGCCCGCGGATCAGGGCTTCTTCGAGGCGATCGAGGTGTCCGACCGGGTCAACAAGGTCGTCAATGCAGGCCCGGATTTGCAGGAACGGGTTGCCGAGAGCCGCAAACCGGTCGATAGCAGAGCGGAACCCAGGGCCGTCAAGCCAGCCAGTCCGCCCGATCAACTCAAGCTTTTCTGATCGAAGTCTCCATGCCAGTCCTTCTCTCCCCGGCGCTTTCCGGCTTTCTGCTCGGCGCATCCCTGATCATCGCCATCGGTGCGCAGAACGCGTTCATCCTGCGGCAAGGGCTGTTGCGGCGGCATGTCCTGATCCTGTGCTTCATCTGCGCGCTCTCGGATGCCTTCCTGATCGCGCTCGGGGTTGCCGGCCTGGGCGCCTTGATCGCGGGATCGAAGCTTCTGCTTGCCGTCGTCACGCTCGGGGGCGCGGTGTTTCTGGCATGCTACGCGGTTCTGGCCTTTCGCCGCGCGCTCCACCCCGAAGCGATGAAGGCGGCCAATGAAGACGGCCTCTCGCTCAAGGCGGCAATCGCCACCTGTCTCGCCTTCACCTTTCTCAACCCGCATGTCTATCTCGACACCGTTCTTCTTCTTGGCAGTCTGTCGGCGCGCTTCGAAGGGGAGGCGCGTCTGGCCTATGCGATCGGTGCCATGACGGCATCCTTCGTCTGGTTTTTCGGCCTGGGCTACGGGGCGCGGCTGCTCGCGCCGCTGTTTGCCAGGCCCTCAGCCTGGCGGGTGCTCGATCTGGTCATCGCGCTCGTCATGGCTGGGCTTTCCGCCTCGCTCGTCCACCGCTTCTTCGCCGGTTGACAAGCCGGGTCTTGCAGACATCTTGACCGTTCAGCAGCGACGCGCCATAAGACGAGCATGAAAACGTTTGGCGCCACTGCCATCTGCATTTGCCGGATCATTATCAGCTAGCCCCATCGCTGGCTCGGCCGTTTTCGTCTCCTCGTTCGACATGAAAACCGACCCGGCCAGCGGGAGGCCGGCATTAGGGGATTTATGTCAGAAATGACCGAGACACCGACGCTCAGGTTCCACAATACGCTCACACGGACGAAGGAGGATTTTGCCCCCATCGATCGCGAGAACGTGCGCATGTATGTGTGCGGGCCCACCGTCTACGACTATGCCCATATCGGCAATGCGCGCCCGGCGATCGTCTTCGACGTGCTCTTCCGGCTGCTGCGCCACGTCTATGGCCCGGATCATGTGACCTATGTGCGCAACATCACCGACGTGGACGACAAGATCAATGCGCGGGCGTTGCGCGATCACCCCAACCTGCCGCTCAATGACGCGATTGCGGAAGTCACCAGCCGCACCGCCGAGCAGTACATGACCGACGTCACCGCACTCGGCTGCCTGGAGCCCACCGTGCAGCCGCGGGCAACAGCCCATATCGCCGGCATGGTCGGGATGATCCAGACGCTCATCGAGCGCGGCCATGCCTATCTGGCCGAGGGCAAGGAAGGGCGCGAGGTGCTCTTCTCCGTCGGCTCGATGCCGAGTTACGGCAAATTGTCGAACCGCAAGCTGGAAGACCAGCAGGCCGGGGCGCGGGTGGCCATCGAGGCGCACAAGAAGAACCCGGCGGACTTCGTGCTCTGGAAGGAATCCGCCGCCGACGAGCCGGGCTGGGAAGGCGCCTTCTCGGAAGGCGGCAAGGCAGTCGCCATCCATGGCCGTCCCGGCTGGCACATCGAGTGCTCGGTGATGAGCGAAGCGCATCTGGGCGAGACCTTCGACATTCACGGCGGCGGGCTGGACCTGATCTTCCCGCACCACGAAAACGAGATTGCCCAGTCGACCTGCGCCCATGGCAACAGCCGGATGGCCAATGTCTGGATGCACAACGGTTTCCTGCAGGTCGAAGGGCAGAAGATGTCCAAGAGCCTCGGCAATTTCTACACCATCGCCCAGCTTCTGGAGACGGAGACCTTCGCGGGCCGGAAATGGCCGGGCGAGGTGCTGCGCCTTGCCATGCTGATGACGCATTATCGCGAGCCGATCGACTTTTCCGCCAAGCGGCTGGAGGAGGCCGAACGCATGCTCGCCAAATGGCCCGCGGGCGGGGATGCCTCGGCTGGTGTGCATCCGAGCGTGATCGCAGCACTTGCGGACGATCTCAACACCGTGGCCGCCATCCAGGCCCTGCATCATCTGGCGACCTCCGGTGCGCCCGAATTTGCCGCCAGCGCGGCGCTGCTCGGTGTTCTGCCCGCACAGGTCGAGGTGAACGACGATCTGGCGAAAGCCGTCGGCGCGCTTGTCGACATGCGGCTCGAGATGATCAAGGCGAAGAACTGGGGCGATGCGGACAAGATCCGCGACGATCTTGCTGCCAAGGGGATCCAGCTGAAGGACGGAAAGGATCCGGAAACCGGCGAGCGGACGACGACGTGGGAGATGAAGCGGTGACGTCCGAAACGCATAGCGGCGGATGCCAGTGCGGAGCGGTGCGGTTCCGGGTGCAGGGAACACCGGCCGATTCCTCGGTGTGTTATTGCCGCATGTGCCAGAAGGCCTCGGCTTCCCACGCTCTGGCGCTCGTTTCGGTGCGTGGTTTCGAGGTGGAATGGACGCGCGGCCGGCCCGCATGGTTCCAGAGCTCGAACGCGGCGCGGCGCGGGTTCTGCAGCGCCTGCGGCACGCCGCTGGCCTACGAGGCGCCCGACGGGCTGGCGCTCTCCGTTCTTGCCTTCGACGATCCGGACCGCTTTCCGCCTGTCGTCGCCTATGGCGTCGAGGGCAAGCGGATCTGGTGCGATTCGGTGCCGTCGCTACCCGAACGCCATACAATGGAGGACGAGGAGGCCGCGCCGTTCCTGGCAGAACTCGTCAACAACCAGCATCCCGATCGCGATACCGCCGAGTGGCCAACGGAGGACAATGCGTGAGCGGTGACACCCAGACATCGCGGGCCGCCGGAACGGTTCACAGCGGCGGGTGCCAATGCGGCTCGGTCCGGTTTCGCGCCGGCGGGTTGGGGCGTCCGTCGATCTGTCACTGCCGCATGTGCCAGAAACAGTTCGGCAGCCTGTTCGGCGCCTTCGTGACCGCGGACCAGGCGCATCTTCAGTGGACCCGCGGCCAGCCGGCCTGGTTCCGCTCCTCCCGGAAGGTGCATCGCGGCTTCTGCAGGAACTGCGGCACGCCGCTTGCCTATCGCCATCCCGGCGGTCTTGAACTGAGCATCGGTTCCTTCGATCATCCCGAGCTGTTCGAGCCGCAAGTGCAGGTCAACCATCGCCAGCGGTTGCCGTGGATCGACAGGCTGTTCGAAAAGCCGGCCTTCGAGAGCGAAGAGATGAGCGCTTTCTTCGCCTCAGTTCAAAGTTACCAGCATCCCGATCACGACACGGATCGCTGGCCGGAGGAGAATGAGACGACAGATGTCCAAGCCGATGACTGAATTGCGGGGCCTTTATCCGGAAATCGAGCCGTTCGATTCCGGCCATCTTGATACGGGAGAAGGGCATTTCATCTATTGGGAACGCGTCGGGACGCCGGGCGGCAAGCCTGCCGTGTTCCTGCATGGCGGGCCCGGCGGCGGCTTCAGCGAGCAGCATCGCCGGCTGTTCGACGCCGATCTCTACGACGTGATCCTGTTCGACCAGCGCGGCTGCGGAAAATCGACGCCGCATGCCTCGCTGGAGGCCAATACGACCTGGCATCTGGTCGCCGACATGGAGCGGCTGCGCGAGATGGCAGGCTTCGAGCAATGGCTGGTCTTCGGCGGCTCCTGGGGCTCGACGCTGGCGCTCGCCTATGCGGAAGCCCATCCCGGGCGTGTCTCCGAACTCATCCTGCGCGGTGTCTACACGCTCACGAAAGCGGAATTGTCCTGGTACTATCAGTTCGGCGTCTCGGAAATGTTCCCCGACAAGTGGGAGAAGTTCATCGCGCCGATCCCGGAGGGCGAACGCGGCGACCTGATGGCGGCCTATCGCAAGCGTCTGGTGGGTGACGATCCGGCAGAGCAATTGCGCTGTGCGCTCGCCTGGAGCAAGTGGGAGGGGGAAACCATCACGCTCATGCCCGAGCCGCAGACGAGCGATCACTTCGGCGAAGACGGGTTTGCGCTCGCTTTCGCGCGGATCGAGAACCATTATTTCGTTCACGGCGGCTGGCTCGAGGATGGACAATTGCTGCGCGACGCGCACAAGCTTGCCGATATTCCCGGCGTGATCGTCCATGGCCGTTACGACATGCCGTGCCCGGCAAAATATGCCTGGCAGCTGCACAAGGCGTGGCCGAAGGCGGATTTTCACCTGATCGAGGGCGCCGGCCATGCGTTCTCGGAACCGGGCATTCTCGACCAGTTGATCCGCGCGACTGAACGTTTTGCGAAGGGAGCGCAATAGAATGAGCAAGGAGCGCATCTATCTGTTCGACACCACCCTGCGCGACGGCCAGCAGACCCCCGGGGTAGACTTTTCGCTCGAGGACAAGATTGCCGTTTCGGCGCTGCTCGACAATTTCGGCATCGACTATGTCGAAGGCGGGTATCCGGGCGCAAACCCGACGGATACGGCCTTTTTCGCGAAGAAACGTACCGGCCATTCATCCTTCACGGCCTTCGGCATGACCAAGCGGGCAGGGGTGTCGGCGTCCAACGATCCGGGGCTTGCCGCGCTCATCCAGTCGAAGGCGGATGCGGTGTGCCTCGTCGCCAAGAGCTGGGACTATCACGTAAAGGTCGCGCTCAATATCACCAATGAGGACAATCTCGCCTCGATCCGGGAATCCGTCGAGGCGGTGGTCAGGTCCGGCAAGGAAGCGCTTCTCGATTGCGAGCATTTCTTCGATGGGTACAAGGCCAATCCGGATTACGCGATCGCCTGTGCCAGGGCAGCCTATGAAGCCGGCGCGCGCTGGGTGGTGCTGTGCGATACCAATGGCGGCGCGCAGCCGGGCGAAATCGCCGGGATCGTCAAGACGCTGATCGCGGCGGGCATTCCGGGCGATCATCTGGGCATTCACGCGCATAATGATACCGGACAGGCTGTCGCCAATTCGCTTGCGGCAATCGAAGCGGGCGTGCGGCAGGTGCAGGGCACGCTCAACGGCATCGGTGAACGCTGCGGCAATGCCAACCTGATCACGCTGATCCCGACGCTTGCGCTCAAGCCTTATTTTGCCGAACGGTTCGATACCGGTCTCTCCCAGGACAAGCTCAAGGAGATTACCGCGCTCAGCCACGCCTTCGACGAGATGCTGAACCGGTCGCCGGGTGCGCAGTCGCCCTATGTCGGTGCTTCGGCCTTTGCGACCAAGGCCGGCATCCATGCCTCCGCCATTCTCAAGGATCCGCGCACCTACGAGCATGTCACGCCCGAAAGCGTCGGAAACTACCGCAAGGTGATGGTGTCCGATCAGGGCGGCAAGTCCAATTTCGTCGATGCGCTGGCGCGCCGCGGCATCACGGTTTCCCGGGACGATCCGAAACTCGACCGGCTGATCGAGATCGTCAAGGAACGCGAGGCGACCGGCTATGCCTATGAGGGCGCTGATGCGAGCTTCGAACTGCTCGCCCACCGCACGCTCGGTCGCGTGCCGGATTTCTTCGAGGTGGTGAGCTTCCGGGTCATGGTCGAGCGCCGGTTCGACGCCAGGGGTGAATTGCGCACGGTATCGGAGGCCGTGGTCAAGATCATGGTCGATGGAGCCGAGCACATGTCGGTGGCCGAAGGCCATGGTCCGGTCAATGCGCTCGACATAGCCATGCGCAAGGATCTGGGGGCCTATCAGGCGGAGATCGCCGATCTGGAGCTTGCCGACTACAAGGTGCGTATCCTCAACGGAGGCACCGAGGCGATCACCCGGGTCCTGATCGAATCCTCCGATGGCACCGGTGCGCGCTGGTGGACCGTCGGCGTTTCCGACAACATCATAGACGCCTCGTTCCAGGCGCTGCAGGATTCCATCGTCTACAAGCTGATGAAGAACCGCGACCTGGCGGGGCGCGTGGCTGCGGAGTAAGTGAAGGGATAGCGGGAGGGCACCATGATCGTGCAGGCTTGCCTCAACGGCGCAAGGACGGCCGGCTACCATCCCGCATTGCCGTTGACGCCGGAGGCGATTGCCCGTGATGCCGCCATTTGCGTGGCCACCGGCGCCAATGAACTGCACATCCATCCGCGTGGGCCCGATCTGGCTGAAAGCCTGGGGGCCATCAACGCGACAATTCCGTCGGTGCGCGCAGCCTGTCCCGGAACGCTCGTCGGCGTCTCCACCGGTGCGTGGATCGAGAAGGACGCGGCCCGCACCCGGGATCTGATTTCCGGCTGGTCGGAATTGCCGGATTATGCGTCGGTTAATCTGTCCGAACCGGATGCGCCTGCCGTCATGGACATTCTGGACCGGATCGGTGTGGGCATCGAGGCAGGAATCGCGACCGTCGAGGGCGCCGAGCGCTTCGTTTCCCTCGCGCGGCAGCGTCCGGCATTGCGCATCCTTATCGAGATCAACGAGCAGAACCCGCCCGATGCGCTGGCGCTTGCGGAGGAAATTTCCGCCGTTCTCGCCCGCAGCCAGGTGAACAGGCCGATCCTGCTGCACGGCTTCGACGCCACCATCTGGGATCTCGTCCGCATGGCACGGCGCTGCAACTGGTCGACGCGTATCGGTCTGGAGGACGGCAAGCACATGCCGGACGGCAGCCAGGCATCGGGTAATCGCGCACTCGTCGCGGCGGCAATCGCGATCTGCCGCGGGCAGTGAAACCCGTCACGGCCCGCGGTCCGGCACCGCGCGCGGGCGCAGGTGCGATCCGGGTAAAGACGGCGAGGCGGGGACCTTTGGGCAGCGGGCGGACTTGACCGCGATCCATTTCGGCGCATGCTGGCTCTATGAGCGAAGCGCGTGAGGAGGACGCCGTGAGTACAACCGTATTTGGCCGGGAGGTGGGCCAGCGCATCGCTTCCGTCGAGGAGCTGCGTGAGCAGGTGCCGCCACCGGGGCGCCTTCCTTCGGGCAAGGTGATCGACCATGTCGACGAGACGGCTGCGCGGTTTATTGCGGCTTCGCCTCTGGTCGTGCTCGCCACGCGCCGCGCCGATGGCGGTGTCGATCTCACCCCGCGAGGCGATCCGGCCGGTTTCGTCAAGGTTCTCGATTCCAGGACGCTCGCCATTCCCGATCGTCCGGGCAACAACCGGATGGACAATATCGAGAACGTGCTCACCGACGGCGCGATTGGTCTTCTCTTCATGATCCCGGGTGTCGACGACACGGTGCGTGTGAGCGGGCAGGGGGCGGTCGTGCGCGACGAAAGACTGTCGGAGGAACTCGCCGTCGACGGCCGTCCGGCAGGGCTCGTGACGCTTGTGCGCGTCCAGCGTCTCCTCAGCCACTGCCCGAAGGCGTTCATGCGTTCCAGGGCCTGGTATCCCGAAGCCTGGCCGGACGCGAGTGACGTTCCGAGCCTGGCAGAGATGCTCAAGGCGCATTGCGCCATCGACGATCCGCTGCCGGATCTCGAAACCTATGTCGACAACGCCAACAGGACGACGCTCTATTAGCCCTGGCTGACGGCCTGTTCCTCCCGCCGACCGGTTGCCGGCCGGCGATCCCGTTTCCCTTTCCGGATTGTATCGATGAAACCGCAGAACAACGGCGCATGGCTCTATCTTGTGCCGGCCCTGGCAATCCTCGGCTTTGCCGGCGTCGTGCCGCTCGTGGCCGTCTTCAACTATTCCTTCTTCGATATCTTCACGCTCGATTCCGCCTTCTGGATCGGCGGAGAATGGTATCGTGAAATCCTGTCTTCCGAGCGCTTTTACGCGAGCCTCGGGCGCAGTCTCCTGTTCTCTCTCATCGTGCTTTCGGTACAGATGCCGCTCGGGGTCGGCATCGCGCTGTTGCTGCGGCGCTCGGGCCGGGTGAGCGTATTCGTTCTGATGCTCCTCGCAGTTCCCCTGGTGGTGCCATGGAACATGATCCCGACCATGTGGCTAAGCCTCATCAACACCGAAAACGGGCTTCTCGGCATGGCGCTTGCCAAGCTCGGCATCGGCTTCGATTACAAGTTCAATGCCGTTCACACCTGGATCGTTCTTGTCGCCATGGATACGTGGCACTGGACGGGTCTCGTGGCCGTACTCGCCTATGCGGGGCTGTCGGGGATTCCGCCGGCCTATTACCGGGCCGCCGCCATCGATGGGGCGTCGCGCTATCAGGTGTTCCGCTATATCGAACTGCCGAAGATCGCCGACGTCATGTTCATGGCGCTTCTGTTGCGCTTCATGGACAGTTTCATGATCTATATCGAGGCGTTCCGGATCAATGCCGGGGGACCGGACAATGCGACGACCTTCCTGTCGCTCGATCTCGGCGAAGCGATCAACGGTTTCAGCTACGGCTCGGCGGCGGCCCATTCGGTGATCTATTTCCTCATGGTGCTGACGATCGCCTGGGCCTTCCGCACGGCTATGGACCGGCGGGGCAGGGCATCGAGCGAGGCGATCGCATGAGCAATCCCGTCACCCGGACGCGCACGGGCCGCGGTGCGCTCCTACGCGGTCTCGCCTATCTGGCGCTGGCGCTCTTCATCCTGACGCCGCTCGCCCAGACGGTGATGCTGTCCTTCATGAACACCATCCCGCGAGAGGGGCTTGCGGAGGGCGAGTTCAGCCTGATCAACTATCTCAACATCTTCCGATCCGACGCGCTGACCTCGTCGATCCTCAACTCGATCCTCTATGTAACGCTCAACGTCGCTCTCACGCTGATCGCGGCGCTGCCCGCGGCCTACGCCTTTTCGCGGTTCCAGTTCGTCGGCGACCGGCACATCTTCTTCCTGCTGCTCGCCTTCCGGATCACGCCGCCGGTGGTGCTGTCGCTGCCGGTCTTCATTCTGTTCGCGAAGTTCAACCTGATCAATTCGCCCGTCGGGATCGCGCTCGTCCACTGTCTCTTCAACATCCCGATCGCCATCTGGATTCTCGAGAGTTTTATCTCCGCGATCCCGCGCGAGCTCGACGAGACAGCGTTCCTCGACGGCTATTCCGTGCCGCGCTTCTTTCTCACCCAGCTATTGCCCGCAATCACGCCCGGTATCGGCGTGGCGGCTTTCTTCTGCTTCGTCTTTTCGTGGGTCGAGGTGGTGTTCGCGCGCATCCTGACGGTGACTGCGGGCAAGCCGATCACCATGGCGATCAACAGCCTTTTCGGGTTCCAGACCGATATCGGGCTCGTCATGGCGATGACGGTGTTCTCGCTCGTGCCGGGGCTGGCGATGATCTATTTCGTCCGCAACCATCTCGCCAAGGGATTTGTCATCCGCATGTGATCCATCAGCGTTGTTGATGGATCCATCACGCGCCGCGCATTGCCGGTGATGCCCTGGCGGGATAAAGCTGTCGGCTTGCGGAAGGCCATGCCGCCCGCCGCCGACAGGATGATTTCATGACCAGTGCCGAAGAGACCTCGCTCACGCCGCCGCCCAAGCAGATCGGCGACCATGACAGCCCGCGTGGTTTCGCCTTCGCGCTCACGGCCTATCTTCTATGGGGCTTCCTGCCGTTCTACATGAAGGCTGTGGCCCATATTCCGGCGTCGGAAGTGGTTGCCCACCGGGTGATCTGGTCAGTGCCGCTCGCCGGCATCGTGCTGATCTGGCTCGGCCGCACCGCGGACATCAAGGTCGCGCTCAGGACGCCGCGGACGCTTGCCATGGGTTTCCTGACGGCGTCGATCATCTCGGTGAACTGGGGTATCTACGTTTGGGCGATCGGTGCGGGACGGGCGGTGGAGACAGCGCTCGGCTACTATATCAATCCGCTGCTGTCGGTGCTTCTCGGTGCGCTTCTTCTGGGCGAAAAGCTCGACATGTTGCAGAAGATCGCGCTCGGAATCGCGTTTCTGGCCGTCTGCGTCCTTGGCTACGAGGCGGGCGGTCTGCCGTGGGTCTCGATCTGCCTGGCGCTGTCATGGGGTTTTTACGCCTATTTCCGCAAGACGTTGCCGGTCGGCCCCAATCAGGGCTTCTTTCTCGAGGTGCTGTTGCTGACCATCCCGGCGCTCGGCTATATCGCCTATCTGGTTGCGACCGGGCAGAGCCATTTCGGCCCGACAGGCGCGACGGACGTGCTTCTGCTTCTGGGCTGCGGCGTCGTCACGGCGGTCCCGCTGATGGTCTATGCCAACGGCGCCAAGCTGCTGAAGCTCTCGACGATCGGGATCATGCAGTACATCGCGCCGACCATGATCTTCCTGATCGCGGTCTTCGTCTTCAAGGAGCCGTTCGGCGTGGAGAAGCTTCTGGCCTTCGTCCTGATCTGGACGGCTCTTGCGATCTACAGCGTGTCATTGTTCCGCCAGCATCGGGCGCGGCGCGCCTGAGGGTGAAACGCAGGCCGCCTGCTCTTCATGGGCTTTGCTGCTGCGATCCAGCCGGTCCGGGCTTTCAGAGGTTTTCGATCACTTCCGAAACGCCTTCCTGAGGCGCAGTTCGTGCAAGCAGGTCCAGCACTGCGGGCACGATTTCGGCAGGATCGCTGATCACCAGCGGCTGCACCAGATGTGCGGTGTGGATGAAGCCCTGGTCCTTCATGTGATCGATCAGGCTTTCGAGCGGTTTCCAGAAGTTGCCCACATCGGCAAGCACGATCGGCTTGGTATGCCGTCCGAGTTGCGCCCAGGTCATGATCTCGATGATTTCCTCGAGCGTGCCGATGCCGCCGGGAAGGGCCACGAATGCGTCGGAGCGATCGAACATAAGGTGCTTGCGCTCATGCATGTCGGCGGTGACGACGAGTTCGTCGAGCTGGCCCAGCGAATGGCGGGTGGCTTCCTTGTCCATCAGGAATTCGGGGATGATGCCGGTGACCTTTCCGCCGTTCGACATCACCGCATCGGCCACCGTGCCCATGATGCCCCTGGTGCCGCCGCCATAGACGAGACCGATGCCGTTGGCGGCCATGGTCCGGCCGAGAATGCGGGCGGCCTCGCCATAGGCGGGATTTCTGCCGGACTGGGAGCCGCAATAGACGCAGATGCTGGTGTGGGGGGAATCTGAAGGAATGCTCATGCTGCGAAAGAACATCAGGCGGAGGATTCCGTCAAGCAAAAGCGCAAGCTCCCGCAATTGCGCCATTTGACCCGGCCAGGGCGTGAAAAACCCAGGAGAGTCAAGGTGTGGCGCGTCGGCAGTTCTTGTGTGCGTCGCCGAAAGCGATTAGTTTTTTCGACAATT
Organism: Pseudohoeflea suaedae; assembly: GCF_004354915.1. Lineage (GTDB taxonomy): Bacteria > Pseudomonadota > Alphaproteobacteria > Rhizobiales > Rhizobiaceae > Pseudohoeflea > Pseudohoeflea suaedae. The sequence continues at coordinate 277,313 of NZ_SMSI01000002.1, forward strand.
CTGTCAGCGGGACAGGGAGAGTTGCGGCCCTGCTGCCGCGCCGGAGACAAAGATGCTGAACGGCAAGATTACTTACTTTGCGGTTATCGCCCTCGTCGTGGTGCTGGGCATAGCGGGCTATTTCGGTGTGCCCCGGCTTCTGCATCTGGGCAAGCCTGCGGCGGTGACCGACATGGTCCCGGCCGGCGGGCAGGATGCGAACAGCGATACGGAAACGGCGGCAGGCGAATCCGCCTCCGGCGACGCCGAGGTTGCCGCCGCCGATCCTGAAGCGGATCCGGCTGACAAAACGGAAGAGCCCGTTGTTCCGGCCTTCGATCTCGTTCGCGTCGAACCCGACGGTTCCATGGTGATTGCAGGTACGGCTGCCCCTGGCGGTGCGGTGGATGTGGTGAGCGGCGAGGACACCGTTGTCTCCGCCGATGTCGGGACGGTCGGCGATTTCGTGGCCATTCTCGACAAACCGCTTGCTCCGGGCGACTATCAGCTGCAGCTTCGCTCGATCGCTCCCAACGGGAGCCGGACCCTGTCGGAGGAAATCGCCACGATCTCCATCCCCCGCGGGGAGGCGGGCCAGCTTCTGGCCATGGTGGACAAGCCCGGCGAAGCCTCTCGCATTCTGACACAGCCGAAGCCGAAGGAAGCCGCTCCGGAAGAGGTCGCGTCGGCCGATCCGAATGTGTCCGTGAAACCGGATGCCGGCATGCAGGTCGAGGAGCGGCAGGCTGAGGCGCAAGACGGCGATGAGCCGGCCGCGGGCGATGCAGCCGGTCCGGCACAATCCTCCAGCGAGGAGGTCGCGACTGCCGATGCACCGGAAGCCGGCATGCCGGCAATGGCGTCCGGCTCGGACGATATCGCGGCTAGCGCACCGGATGTTCAGGGTGAGGCCGGGCAGAAGGAGGCGGGCAAAGCTGCCGGTGGTGACGCGGCGCAAACGGAGACGGCCGCGCTCGACCCCGCAGCCACCGCTTCCGAAACGCCGCAGGACAATGCTCCGAAGGCAGACGGCGCAGTTTCGATCCGCGTCGATGCCGTCGAGATCGAGGACGGGACGGTCTATGTGGCCGGTTCCGCCACGCCCGGCGTCAATATCCGGGTCCTGGCCGACGAAAACCCGATAGGCTCGACCCGTTCCGGCAGCGGCGGTCGCTTCATCGTCGAGGCGAAGACCGAATTGTCAGTCGGAAATCACATGATAGCAGCGGAGATCGTTGGCGCTGGTGGCGAGGTCGCGATGCGGGCCGTCGTGCCGTTCAACCGTCCCGCGGGCAACAGGATCGCAGCCGTCGCCAAGGCGCCGGGAGCAGAGACTTCGGGCGCGGGACAGGCGAGTGCGGAGCAGCCGGATCCGGCTGCTGCAACCGGCGAAACCGGAGCCGGGGAGCCGACCGGAAGCGAAACGGCCGGCAATACCGTGGAGCAGGACGCGCTGACGCCCGCCGCCGGTTCGGTGATCATCCGCAAGGGCGATACGCTTTGGCAGATTTCACGCCGGACCTACGGGCAGGGCGTGCGCTATACGACGATCTATCTCGCCAACCAGCAGCAGATCCTCGATCCCAACCGGATCTCGCCCGGACAGGTCTTCAACCTGCCCGAGAAGTGGGACGAGGATGCGGAAAAGACGCATCACGACCTGATGGAAAAGCGCAGCCACTCGACCAACTGAGTTTTCTGTCCACGCTTGACGAAACCTGCTTCATCGTTTATCGCCGATGAACGATGAAGCATCATTCCGCCGCACGCTCCACATGCTCGGATCCGGACGACCAGTTGCTCGCCCGGCAACTGGCCGCGCTCTCGCATCCGGCGCGGCTGGCGCTGCTGCGCTGTCTGGGGGAAAGGGATGCGTGCTGCGTGAAGGATCTGGTCGGCCGTGTCGGGCTCGCCCAGTCGACTGTTTCGCAACATATCAGGACGCTTCTCGATGCCGGTCTCGTGACCTACACGCCCGACAGGCAGGCATCGCGCTACAGCCTGAACTCCGAGGCGCTCTCAGCCGTGGCCGGATCGCTGGACCAGATCGTCCAGTCGGTCTGCAGCGGATGCTGCGGTGGCAAGGGCAGGACCGGGACATGAGCCGTTCGAACGGCTGACAAGGAAGTTTTCGAATTGACCAGCAAGACCAAGACAAAGGCGGTGCCGACCCCTGGCCGCAAGACCGTTTCCGCCGATTCCGGCAATCCGCTGACGACGATCGTCAATCTGTGGCCTTATATGTGGCCGTCGGATCGGCCGGACCTGAAGATGCGCGTCATATGGGCGACATTCTATCTCGTGCTCGCCAAGATCATCCTCATGCTGGTGCCCTATTTCTTCAAGTGGGCGACCGACTCCCTGGACCGGGACGGAACGCTTCCGGAATGGCTGCCGGGCGTGCTGGCAGCGCCGGTCATGCTGGTGGTTGCCTACAATCTGATGCGCATCCTGCAGCTCGGCCTGAACCAGCTCCGTGATGCGCTCTTTGCCCGCGTCGGCCAGCACGCGGTGCGTCAACTCGCCTATCGGACATTCGTGCACGTCCATCGCCTGTCGCTGCGGTTTCACCTTGAACGCCGCACCGGCGGGCTGTCGCGCATCATCGAGCGCGGCACCAAGGGCATCGAGACGATCGTGCGCTTCACGATTCTCAACACGGTGCCAACGGTTCTCGAATTCGTACTGACGGCGATCATCTTCGCGGTCGCCTATGGCTGGGCCTATATGGCGGTCACGCTCATCATGGTGGTGCTGTATTCATGGTTCACGATCAAGGCGAGCGACTGGCGCATCGGCATCCGCAAGGGGATGAACGATTCCGACACCGACGCAAACACCAAGGCGATCGACTCGCTGCTGAATTTCGAGACGGTGAAATATTTCGGGAACGAGGACATGGAATCGCGCCGTTTCGACGCGTCCATGGCGGGGTATGAGAAGGCCGCGACGCAGGTCTGGACGTCGCTCGGCTGGCTCAATTTCGGCCAGGGCGTGATCTTCGGTGTCGGCATGGCGGTGATGATGGTGATGTCGGCCCTGGCCGTGCAGCGCGGCGAGCAGACGCTTGGCGACTTCGTCTTTATCAACACCATGCTGATGCAGCTTTCGATTCCGCTCAACTTCATTGGTTTCGTCTATCGCGAGATCCGGCAGGGGCTCGCCGACATCGAGCAGATGTTCGATCTTCTGGACGTGCAGGCCGAGGTGCAGGACGCGCCCGATGCGCAGCCGCTCAAGGTTTCCGACGGCGTCATCCGCTTCGAGAACGTGAAATTCGCCTATGATCCCAAGCGCCCGATCCTCAAGGGCATCGGCTTCGAGGTGCCGGCCGGCAAGACGGTTGCGATCGTCGGTCCCTCGGGCGCAGGCAAATCCACCATCTCGCGGCTACTGTATCGCTTCTATGACGTGCAGGAAGGCAGGATAACGGTCGACGGGCAGGACGTGCGCGACATCACGCAGAAGAGCCTGCGCGCGGCGATCGGCATGGTTCCGCAGGATACGGTGCTGTTCAACGACACGATTGCCTACAACATTCGCTATGGCCGTACCGGCGCCTCTGAGGAAGAGGTCCGAAAGGCCGCGGAAATGGCGCAGATCGGCGACTTCATCAAGACGCTGCCGGAGGGCTACGATTCGATGGTCGGCGAGCGCGGCCTCAAGCTTTCGGGGGGCGAGAAGCAGCGCGTGGCCATCGCGCGCACCATCCTGAAGGCGCCGCCGATCCTCATTCTCGACGAGGCGACCTCGGCGCTCGACACGGCGACGGAGCAGGAAATCCAGGCCGCACTCGACTTCGTGTCGGAAGGCCGCACCACGCTGGTGATCGCCCACAGGCTTTCAACCGTGATCAATGCCGACGAGATCATCGTGCTGCGCGACGGCGAGATCCAGGAGAGGGGGACGCATGGCGAGCTTCTGAACCAGCGTGGCCTCTATGCCTCGATGTGGGACCGCCAGAGGGAGGCGACGGAAGTCCAGGCGCGGCTGCAAAGCATGCGGGAGAATGACGAATACGGCATATTCGAGCGCCACAAGGCAGGCGAGGAGGCTGGGGATAAGTAGCCGACGCTGGACGGCGAGCCCTCGATCTCGAGGGCGGGCGAAACCGATCGCATCTCGAATGAGATACATGATTCATTCCATCGTTTCGCTGGATGAGCGAGTAAGGATGACACGTGATGGCTGCAAGAACGAAGATGATCCATGTCCGCGTCGATGAAGACATCCGCGAGGTGGCGGCGATCTGAATTCCGGTGCGGAATGGCAAGGCGCGCGAGAGGCCCAGATCGGCGGTTATTTTCTCTTGCTTCACACCGCGGACGTGAACAGTGTCGAATTCGTCCGGCTGGGCTCGCATTCGGAACTATTCGGCCGCTGGAGGGTGTGTAAGATCGACCGTTCGGCTTATCCGGTTTCTTGCATCTTTCTTGACTCACTGCCTTCCATCGAACGGGTCCAAACGTTACATAGCGGGAAGACACGCAATGATCCGGAGCCGGCATGAGTCTCGCTGACACAATCAAGAAGACCCTCGTTCCCATCCATCCCGAGGGTTACAAGTTCATCGCGATCTTCGCGGTCGCGACCGTGCTCCTGGGGCTTGTGTGGGACCCGCTGTTCTGGATCGGGCTGATCCTGACGGCGTGGTGTGCCTATTTCTTCCGCGATCCCGAGCGTCACACGCCGCTTGACCCGGACCTTGTGATCTCGCCGGCCGACGGTCGCGTCTCGGCTGTTGCCAAACTGGTGCCGCCGCCCGAACTCGAGCTGGGCTCGGACGAGATGCTGCGCATTTCGATCTTCATGAATGTCTTCAACTGCCATGTGAACCGTGCGCCGATGGCCGGCCGTATCGTGCGCATCGCCTATCGCGAAGGCGAGTTCGTGAATGCCGATCTCGACAAGGCGAGCGCCGAGAACGAGCGCAACGGCATGGTGATCGAGACAAGTCACGGCGAAATCGGCGTGGTGCAGATCGCGGGCCTCGTCGCCCGTCGCATCCTGTGCTGGTCCAAACCGCTCGAGCAACTGGCTGCGGGCGAACGCTTCGGCCTCATCCGTTTCGGCTCGCGGCTCGACGTCTATCTTCCCGCCGATATCCGCCCGACCGTCACGCTGGGGCAGACAGCTATTGCCGGCGAGACGGTGATCGCCGAATTCGGTTCCCAGAAGGGCCCGGCCATCAGCCGGCGCGACTGACGGTAGCCTGTCATGAGCACGGTTTTTCCCCCCTTCGAACCCAACGGCCAGGATGATGGCGGCCGTGGGCCGAAGCTCCGGCAAATCCCGGTGCGGCTTCTGGTGCCGAATTTCATCACGGTTCTCGCCATCTGCGCGGGGATGACCGGCATTCGCCTCGCCATCGAGAACAAGTTCGAACTTGCCGTCACGATGGTGTTGATCGCAGCCTTTCTGGACGGGATCGACGGACGCGTGGCGCGGCTGCTGAAAGCGCAATCGCGCTTCGGCGTGCAGATGGATTCGCTTGCCGACATCATCAATTTCGGCGTTGCGCCGGCGCTGGTGCTCTATCTCTACATGCTCGATCAGGCCGGTTCGCTCGGCTGGATTGCGAGCCTTGTCTATGCGATCGCGGCAGCCCTCCGGCTTGCGCGTTTCAACGTGTCGACGGAAAGTCCGTCCAAGGCGCGATGGCAGGCGCTGTTCTTCGTGGGCGTTCCTGCCCCCGCCGGCGCCTTGATCGTCTTCCTGCCGGTCTATCTGGGCTTTCTGGGGCTGACGCCGGGCCAGCCTTCGGCGCTGTTCTGGTCGGCCTATACCGTATTCATCGGTTTTCTGCTGATCAGCCGCTTTCCGGTCTTTTCGGGCAAGGGAATCGGCGACAGGGTTCGGCGCGATCTCGTCATGCCGGTAACGCTCGCTGTCGTGGTCTATGTGTCGCTGTTGATGAGCTTCACCTGGCAAACCCTGACGGCCACCGCTCTCGGCTTCCTGATCAGCCTGCCGTTCGGCAGCTGGCACTGGTCGAAGAATTACGGCCCCAAATCGAAGCGGGGCGGCATGGCGGCGCCGTCCGCTCCGGCAGCCGACGAAAGCGACGAGCGGCGCGACTGATCCGCGTTCCGCCCGTCCAGGAATGCCAATGGGCCGGATCCCTGTCGGGATCCGGCCCATTTCTGTTTCAGCCGTTCAGTTCACGCCCGAAGGGAATGTCGGCTACTCCGGCAGCCGGTAATCGACGAAACGGTCCTCGCGGACCTTGAAGAGCTTGCCAGTGACATCGAGTTCGGGCGAGCACAGCCTGATGAGCTTTTCCGCCACGTCCGCGGGCTTGGGCAGGGTAGCCGGGTCCTCGCCGGGGAAGGCGCGGGCGCGCATCGCGGTGCGTGTGCCGCCGGGATCGACGGAGTTGACCTTGAGCGCAGTCTTTTCCTGCTCTTCCGCCCAGACCCGTACCAGAACCTCAAGTGCGGCCTTGGAAGCCGCATACGGGCCCCAGAAGGCGCGCGCGGTGTGCGCCACGCTCGAGGACAGCACCAGGGCACGGCCGGCATCAGACTTCAGCAGAAGCGGCTCCACCGACCGGATCAGCCGCCAGGTCGACTTGATGTTGATGTCGATGACTTCATCGAAGACCTTCGCCTCGACATGGGCCACCGGCGAAATCGTGCCGAGCGCGCCGGCATTGGCGACGAGAATGTCGAGCTTGCCCCAGCGGTCATTGATCGCGCCGCCGAGGCGGTCGATGGCCGGCATGTCGGTCAGATCCATGGGAACCAGCGTGGCGGACTGACCGGTTTCCTTCTTGATGGCGTCGTCGAGTTCCTCGAGCCCGCCGATGGTGCGGGCCACCGCGATCACGTGGGCGCCTTCGCGGGCAAGCGCACGCGCCGTCGCATATCCGATGCCGCGGGACGCGCCGGTAACCAGCGCAAGCCGTCCTTCAAGAGATCCCATATATCCTATCCGTTGTTTGCAAGCAGCGAGAGCGAGCGGACATTGTCCTTGCCGCCCTGGTCGGTGAGGACCGTCGGATAGTCGCCGGTAAAGCAGGCATCGCAGAACTGCGGCGCTTCATTGTTGCGGCCGGGCTCGCGCACGGCGCGATAGAGGCCGTCGATCGTCAGGAAGCCCAGGCTGTCGACGCGGATGAAATCGGCCATTTCCTGGATGCTCATGCGCGAGGCGAGAAGCTTGGATTTCTCGGGCGTATCGACGCCGTAGAAGCAGGGCGACATGGTGGGCGGCGAGGCGATGCGCATGTGTACTTCCTTGGCACCCGCCTCGCGCATCATCTGCACGATCTTCTGCGAGGTGGTGCCGCGAACGATGGAATCATCGACGAGGACCACGCGCTTGCCTTCGATCATGTGCCTGTTGGCATTGTGCTTGAGCTTGACGCCCATGTGGCGGATCGAGGCCGTCGGCTGGATGAAGGTACGGCCCACATAGTGATTGCGGATGATGCCGAGTTCGAACGGGATGCCGGAGCCCTCGGCGAAGCCGATGGCCGCCGGGGTGCCTGAATCGGGGACCGGTACGACGAGATCTGCATCGACCGGGTTCTCGCGCGCCAGCTCCATGCCGATGTTCTTGCGCACTTCGTAGACGTTGCGGCTCTCGATATTGGAATCGGGACGCGCGAAATAGACGTATTCGAAGATGCAGAAGCGCGGGGAGGGCTTTTCGAACGGGAAATGGCTCTCGATACCGTTCTCGGTAATGACGACCACTTCGCCGGGCTTGATGTCGCGCACGAAGCGGGCGCCGATGATGTCCAGCGCACAGGTTTCGGAGGCGAGGATATAGGCGCCGTCGAGATCGCCGAGGCAGAGCGGACGGATGCCCAGCGGATCGCGCGCGCCGATCATCTTCTTCTGCGAAAGGCCGACGAGCGAGTAGGCACCTTCGAGCTGGCCGATCGCATCGATGAAGCGCTCCACGATGCGGGTCTTCTCGGAGAAGGCGATCAGGTGGAGGATCGTCTCGGTGTCTGAGGTGGACGAGAAGATCGCGCCGCGTTTCTGGAGCTCGCGCTGCTTGGTCAGCGCGTTGGTGATGTTGCCGTTATGGGCGATGGCAAAACCGCCGCCGGCGAATTCGGCGAACAATGGCTGGACGTTGCGCAGGCCTTCGCCGCCCGTGGTGGAATAGCGGGTGTGGCCGATGGCGCGGTCGCCGGGAAGGCGATCGAGCACCGAGCGCTTGGTGAATGTATCGCCGATCAGGCCGATGTGGCGTTCGACAGAGAACTGGGTGCCGTCGAAGGAGACGATACCGGCTGCTTCCTGACCGCGGTGCTGCAGCGCGTGAAGGCCGAGGGTGACGACGGGAGCAGCGTCGTCGCGACCGAGGATGCCGAAGACGCCGCATTCATCGCGAAAGGAATCGGCTTCGTTCTCGGGGCCGGACAGGAGGGAGTCATCCATGACATCGGACCTTTCATAACGCCGGCTACATGCCGGTTCCCGTTCCGACGGGAACGGTATCTGGAACAGGTTGTCGGGCCTTAATCGGCAGTGCCGGTGGCCTGGTCGCTTGCCGGATCCGTGGTCTCATCCACGGAAGGGGCTTCTTCTTCACCGCTCAAACCCTTGAGGCGGTTGAGGATCTCGGCGTCCGCATCTTCAGGCAGCATCGCCACGAGGCGCGCGCCAAGCGTATCGAGCATGGGCTTGGACTTGGCGTTGGCGACCCAGTCGGGCTGCTGCGGTGCCGCCACCAGCCAGTTGAAGAACAGCATGGCGACGACGACGAGAAGGATGCCGCGCGCCGCGCCGAAGACAAAGCCGAGCGTGCGGTCGAGCGCACCCACGCGACTGTCGATGATGAAGTCCGCGATCCGCATCGTAATATAGGACACGACGATCAGCGTGATCAGGAAGATCACGGCGGCAGAGCCGATCATCGCGATCTTGTCGGAGCCGGTATATTCCTGCGCGAAGGGCACGAGCACCGGATAGAAGAAATAGGCGGCGGCTGCGGCGGCAATCCAGGATGCCACTGCGAGCACTTCCCGGGAGAAACCGCGGACCATGGCCAGGACGGCCGAAAACAGCGTTACAGCGAGAACGATGCCGTCGAGAAGCGTGATGGGCATGGATCAGATTTCCGTTCCGGATCGGCCGTCCCGTGCCTCGCGCACGGAAAGTCGGGCCGATACTTCAATTGTCTTCCCCCGCGCCAGCGGAGAGCCGATCACCCTTCGATCCCGCGATGCGGGCGACGAGATCAGGCAGGGATTCAACCATCGTCAGGCCGCCAGCCTTGCCGGCGGGCACTTCGGCGGACCCGGACGGCAGCACCGCCCCGTGAAACCCCAGCTTTTCGGCCTCTTTAAGGCGCAATGCAGTCTGTGCGACCGGCCGGACTGCTCCGGACAGGCTCACTTCGCCGAAATAGACGCAATCGGCGGGGAGAGCAAGACCGGCAAGCGAGGAAACAAGGGCCGCGGCCACAGCCATGTCGGCTGCGGGTTCCGCAATGCGGTATCCACCCGCCACGTTGAGGTAGACATCGTGGTTGCCCAGCCGCACCCCGCAATGGGCCTCGAGCACGGCAAGTATCATGGAAAGACGGGAGGAATCCCATCCGACGACGGCGCGGCGCGGCGTGCCGAGGCTCGAGGGGGCGACGAGCGCCTGGATTTCCACAAGAACCGGACGGGTTCCCTCGATTCCGGCGAAGACGGCAGCGCCCGGTGCCTTCTCGTTGCGCTCGCCGAGGAAGAGTTCCGAGGGGTTGGCAACCTCGCGCAGGCCCTTGTCGGACATCTCGAACACGCCGATCTCGTCGGTGGGGCCGAAACGGTTCTTCACGGTTCTGAGAATGCGGTAGTGATGGCCGCGGTCGCCTTCGAAATAGAGAACCGCATCAACCATGTGTTCGACAACACGCGGGCCGGCGATCTGGCCGTCCTTGGTGACGTGGCCGACAAGCACCATGGCGGCGCCTGTCTGTTTGGCAAAACGGATCATCGCGTGGACACCGGTACGCACCTGGGTAACCGTCCCCGGCGCGGAGCCTGCGGTATCGCTCCAGAGCGTCTGGATCGAATCGACGATGACGAAATCGGGACGTTTTCCGTCGGTCAACGTGGCGAGGATATCCTCGACATTGGTTTCTGCGGCAAGAAGGACGTCGGTGTCGGCGGCGCCGAGACGCTGGGCGCGGAGCCGTACCTGGGCGGTGGCTTCCTCGCCGGAGACGTAGATGACCCGGTTGCCCTGGCGGGCCAGCGTGGCCGCTGCCTGCATCAGAAGCGTCGATTTGCCGATGCCGGGATCGCCTCCGACGAGAACGGCCGAACCGCGCACGAAGCCGCCGCCGGTCACGCGGTCGAGTTCGGAAATGCCTGTCCCCACCCGCGGGGCTTCCTCGGCTTCGCCGGAGAGCGTGGCGAGCGCGACCGCACGGCCCTTGCGCGCCGATGCCGCATTCGGCTGGCCGCCGATGCCGCCGTCAGGGTCATCCTCGACGATCGTGTTCCAGGCGCCGCAGCCGTCGCAGCGTCCCGCCCAGCGGGTGTGCACGGTGCCGCAGTTCTGGCAGACGAATTGGGTGCGGGATTTGGCCACGGCAATCGCTCTCGGTTGGCTTGTTCTTATTATGTTCCGATGCCAGACTTGGCCGGTCGGGTCAAGTGCGGGGCAGGCGACAAGGTTCGCGGACCGATGCGGCTCGGCTAGATATAGCGGCGCGCATAGCGGCGGCCGAGGCTGGTAAGCAGCTCATAGCCGATCGTGCCGGCAGCGCGGGCGGCATCATCGAGCGGGATGGTTTCGCCGAAGAGTTCGATCCATTGACCGGATACGCCGAGCGTTTCGGGAAGGTCGGTGACGTCAAACATGAGGAGATCCATCGTCACGCGGCCGAGGAGGGGGACGGTGCGGCCCTCGATTGCACCCATGCCGGCTTGCTGAACTTCCCGGCGCAGGGGCACTCCCGAACCCGAGGACGAGCGGTGAAAACCGTCGGCATAGCCGATGCCGCATATGGCGATGCGGGTGTCGCGCCCGAGGGTGACTGTCGCGCCGTAGCTGACGGTCTCGCCGGCCTTCGCAACGCGGTTGGTCAGGATGCGCGCCTCGGCTTTGGCGACGGGGCGCATCGGGTTCGGCAGGTCGTTCCGGCACTCGCCACCGTACAGCGCGATGCCCGGGCGGGTGAGATCGAAACCGGCCGCGTCGCCCATGTGGATGCCGGCGGAATTGGCCAGGCTGGCGCGCGCTTCCGGGAAGTGGCCCCGAACCTCGGCAAATCGCTCGATCTGGATGGCGTTCAGCGGGTGGTCGGGGCTGTCGGCGCAGGCAAAGTGGCTCATGACGAGCGTTGGCTCGACGGCTCGATTCTCAGCGATTTCAACGGCTTCAGCCGGTGTGATGCCAAGGCGATTCATGCCGGTGTCGATGTGCAGCGCTGCGGGACGGTCATTGCCCGCTGATGTCCAGGCTGCGATCTGGTCGAGCGAGTTGAGGACAGGCGTGAGCCTGTTTTCGACAAGCAGCGGCATGGCGGCGTCGAAGGCGCCCGACAGGATGAAGATTTCGGCGTCCGGGAGAAGCTTCCTCAGCGCTGCGCCCTCATTGGCGTCCGCGACGAAAAACTGCCGGCAACCGGCCTTTGCGAGCGCTACTGCGGCTTCCGCCATGCCGGTGCCGTATGCATTGCCCTTTACGGCTGCGCCGCAGCTTGCCTCGCCCGACAGCGCGCGCATCGTCCGCCAGTTCTCGACGATCGCTGAAAGGTCGATCGTCAGGCGGGCCGTGGTCGCTGCGGGATCGGCGAGACCGCCGGTCTGGGAAGTGATGCTCGTCATGTGCCCTGCATACTAGGCGAGGCAGTGACGGGCAACGCACTTCGGGTTGGTTTCAACGGCCATGGGTGTATGCCGCCGCCATCTTGCGCTCGAGATATTTCGAGTATTTCGACAGCGGAAAGCAGATGGCGAAATAGAGAAGGGCGACGAGGCCGTAGACGGTGAAAGGCTGGAAGGTGGCGTTGGTCACGATCGTGCCGGCCTTCGTGAGTTCCACGAAACCGATGATCGAGGTGAGTGCCGTTCCCTTGACCACCTGGACCGAGAACCCGGCGGTCGGTGGAACCGCCACCCGCATCGCCTGTGGCAGGATGACGAGCCGCATCTGCTGCACATAGTCGAGGGCCAGTGATCCTGCGCCTTCCCATTGGCCCCTGGGGATCGATTCGACGCAGCCGCGCCAGATTTCCGCGAGGAAGGCCGCGGTCCACAAGGTCAGGGCGACGCCGGCCGCGAGCCAGGCTGGGACATCTATCCCGAGCAGCCCGATTCCGAAGAAGGCGAGGAAGAGCTGCATCAGAAGCGGGGTGCCCTGAAACAGCTCGACGTAATAGCGGGCGAAGGCCCTTGCGAAGCGGTTGCGCGAAATCCGCATGAACAGGATCAGGAGCGCCACGATGCCGCCGCCGATGAAGGCGACGAACGAGAGTACGACAGTCCAGCGGGCCGCGAGCAGCAGGTTGCGCAGGATGTCCCAGGTGGAGAAATCGGTCATCAGCGGCTCTCCGTGCGGGCGGACGGGAACAGGAAAAAGCCCAGGTAATCGAGTCCCTTGCGCAGACATATGGACAAGGCGAGATAGATCGCGGTCGATACGAAATAGGCCTCGAAGGCGCGGAACGTCCGCGACTGGATGAAGTTGGCGGCGAAGGTGACGTCTTCCGCCGCGATCTGGGAGACGACCGCCGAGCCGAGCATGACGATGACGAGTTGCGATGAAAGCGCCGGCCAGATGCGCTGGAGGGCCGGGCGAATGACGATGAGGCGAAAGACCTGCAGCGGCTTCAACGCAAGTGCGGCGCCCGCCTCGAACTGGCCTTTCGGCGTGGCTTCTATGCCGGCGCGGACGATCTCGCAGCTATAGGCGCCGAGATTGATGATCATGGCCAGATTGGCGGCCTGCAGCTCCCCCATCCGAAATCCGAGTGCGGGCAGCCCGAAGAAGATGAAGAAGAGCTGCACCATGAAGGGCGTGTTGCGGATGAGTTCCACATAGACGGCGACCGGTGGACGCATCCAGGTCGGACCCAGCGCGCGCACCCAGGCACAGAAGATGCCGAAGCCGATGCCGATCACGCCACCCACGAGCGTCAGCTCGATGGTGATCGCGACGCCCTTGAGAAACACCGGATAATACTGGGCAAGCCAGCCGAGATCGAAAACGTAGGTCACGCGCGCATGTCCGAATCGAAAGAGGGAAGGCCGACCCCCGGGGCGGCCTTCCTGAAAAACCGGATCAGAGCTCTGCCGGCAGCGGAATGCCGAGCCATTTTTCGGAAATCGCGTTGAGCGAGCCGTCCGACTTCGCTTCGGCGATGATCTCGTTGACCTTGGCCATGAGTTCCGGCTCGTTCTCGTTCATGCCGACATAGCAGGGCGAGTTCTTGATCAGGAATTTGGGCTCGGGGCGCTTGGGCGGGTTCTTCTCGATGATGGCGGCTGCAACCACGTTGCCGGTGGCGACCGCATCGACCTGGCCGGAGAGGAAGGCGGAGATGGTGCCGTTATTGTCCTCGTAGCGTTTCAGGGTGGCATCCTCGGGCGCGATCTTGGTCAGTTCCAGATCCTCGATCGAGCCGCGGGTGACGCCGACCGTCTTGCCGGAGAGATCCTCGACTGCCGAGATCTCGAGATCCGCGGGGGCGAAGACGCCGTTGTAGAAGGGCGCATAGGGGTCGGAGAAATCGATCACCGCGTCCCGCTCGGGATTCTTGCCGAGCGACGAGATGACGAGATCGACCTTGTTGGTCTGCAGATAGGGGATGCGGTTGGCGCTGGTCACCGGCACGATATCGACTTTCACGCCCAGCTTTTCGGCAATGAGTTTCGCCATGTCGATGTCGTAACCCTGCGGCGCCATGTCGGAGCCGACCGAGCCGAAGGGCGGAAAGTCCTGGGGGACAGCCACGCGCAGCGTCCCGCTGGACATGACGGTTTCGAGGCCGTCGGCACGCGCCCCGGGCGCGGCGGACAGGGAGAATGAGAGGCCTGCGGCCAGGGCGAGGGCCAGGCTGAAGAGAGATCTGCGTTTCATGGGGAAATGCTCCTTTCACAATCGCGAAAGGCTCTGCAAAACCCATGCCAAGGCACGCGGGGCGCATATATGCAGGGGACCGGTACTGGCGGCACTGCAATTTATGCCGCCAGCGAGGCCGAATGCCTAATCCGTAGGCCGCCGTCTTCCTGATGAATGTAGCGGGAGCGGTCCCGCGCCTATTCGTGGACGAACTGGGTGTAGGACGAATCCGCGAGGTCCGAGAAGCGGGTGAACTCGGCGGCGAAGGCCAGCGGCACCGTTCCGGTCGGACCGTGACGCTGCTTGGCGATGATCACGTCGGCAGTGCCGCGCGCCTTGCTCATCTTTTCTTCCCAGGCGAGATATTCCGGCGTCTTGATGTCGGCGGCAACCTCTTCGGGTGTCCGGCGCGGCTCGGCGTTCTTCACGTAATACTCGTCACGATACACGAAGAGCACAACGTCGGCGTCCTGCTCGATGGAGCCCGATTCACGAAGGTCGGAGAGCTGCGGGCGCTTGTCCTCACGGCTTTCCACCTGACGGGAAAGCTGGGACAGCGCGATGATCGGCACGGCGAGTTCCTTGCCGAGCGCCTTGAGGCCGGTGGTGATCTCGGTGATTTCCTGCACACGGTTGTCGCTCGACTTCTTCGAGCCGGTCATCAGCTGGACGTAGTCGATGATCAGGAGGTCGAGGCCGCGCTGGCGCTTGAGGCGACGGGCACGCGCGGAGAGCTGTGCGATGGAAATACCACCCGTCTGGTCGATGAAGAGCGGGATCTTCTGCATCATCTGCGAGCAGGCGACGAGCTTTTCGAAATCGGCCTCCGAAATCTCGCCGCGGCGGATCTTCGACGAACCGATCTCGGTCTGCTCGGAGATGATACGGGTTGCGAGCTGTTCGGACGACATTTCGAGAGAGTAGAAACCGACGACACCGCCGTTCTTGGCCTTCGTCGAACCGTCCGCTTGGACTTCGGGTTCGTAGGCGGCGGCGACGTTGAAGGCGATGTTGGTCACCAGCGACGTCTTGCCCATGCCTGGACGTCCGGCGAGGATGATCAAGTCGGAGGGCTGCAGGCCGCCCATGCGGGCGTCGAGCGAATGAATGCCGGTGGAAATGCCCGACAGGCTGCCGTCACGCTGGTAGGCGGCGCCCGCCATGTCGACGGCAAGCGACACGGCATCGTTGAAGCTCTGGAAGCCGCCGTCATAGCGGCCGGTTTCGGCCAGTTCGAAGAGCCGGCGTTCGGCATCCTCGATCTGGGTCTGCGGCGGCATGTCGAGCGGAGCGTCATAGGCGATGTTGACCATGTCCTCGCCGATGCCGATCAGCGAACGGCGCAGCGCCAGGTCGTAGATCGCGCGACCGTAATCCTCGGTGTTGATGATGGTCACGGCCTCGGCGGCGAGGCGGGCGAGATATTGCGACATGGTCAGGTCGCCGATCTTGCCGTCGGCCGGCAGGAAGGTCTTGATCGTGACGGGGTTGGCGGTCTTGCCCATGCGGATGATGTCGCCGGCGACCTCGAAGATCTTCCGGTGCACCGATTCCATGAAGTGGCCGGGCTTGAGAAAGTCCGAGACGCGGTAGAACGCGTCATTATTGACCAGAATCGCACCGAGAAGGGCCTGCTCGGCCTCGATATTGGCCGGGGCTTCACGGAAATGCTGCGCTTTTTCCTGAGTGCCGGGGAGGCTTTCAAGCTTGCGGGCTGGGTCGGACATGGATGACTTGCTTCCTGAATATCGTGCGGACGGGCCGAACATCGGACGGGTTCGGATGCTGGCACGGCATAGTACGACTGCGGTGCGCGAAGGTTGGGTAAAATCGCAGATCTTACCGTGATCCACGATACCCACAGCCGGGCCCACGGACGGGCGAAGAAAATCCACAATTTTCTCCCGGCGGCTTGACGCCGATTCGGCGCGCAATCCGCAGGCGGGGAGTTTAAGTGAATTCGGCTCGGGAGTGAATGGCCCGGAATGAGCGGGTGGTCAATGGCTGCAGCGCTGAACGATTTCCTGCTCGGCGGCGATATGGCGTCGTACAGCTTCGAAAAATCCACGCAGCATGTAGCCGGTGGCTTCGACATTGAGGTCCACGCGACCGCGACCGAGATCGAAAAGCGCCTCGGTCAGTTCTTCGGCGAAGCACTCGTCCTCGCAATGCTCGAATCGCAGGCGCTCGAGCGTCCTTGCGCTTGTCGGTTCGCCGCTCATCAGCACGGCCAGCCTGGGAAACAGGATCTCTTCCTCGAACTGGTGCACCTTGCGGATCATCGGGGCGAGGGCGGCTGCGGCATAAAGGCACTTTTGCCTGTTCACACGATCGGGTAACGAATCGGCTATCTCCTCCAACTGATCACACAGGGCCAGCTGGTCCGTTTTCGCCTTGAAGAACGTTGCAACCAGGTCTGTCACGGACATTTCGCCCGCGGACAGGCCGCTATTCGGATCGATGTGCACCCTACCGTCTCCATTGCCGAATTCAGGTCAGCTCATGGCGAGGAGAATGCTGTGGTCCGGAGGAAACAGCCTTGACCTGGATCAAGGCAAACATGACCGCGCTTTGCGATCTGATTATCGGCCCGGATCAGATGCGCTTTCCATCGGGTGGGGGCCCGCATCTGGCCGGAACTGTTCTGAGACCCTCGGGGGATTCCAAAAATGAAATACGCTTTCGAAACTATCGCCGTCGGCCTTGCCGCCTTCCTGGCGTTGCTCGGGGCGGCCTTTGCACAGGATTCGCTGTTTGCTGCCCATATGGGCATCGTCTGCGTCGTCCTGCTCATCGCGACCGTCATCCTGCTGCGCAATGTCACATTCAATCCTGAGCCCGTCGACACGTCGGGCTATCTGGACGGTGTTATCCGCTACGGGGTGATTGCGACCGTGTTCTGGGGAGTCATCGGCTTTGCCGCCGGTGTCTTCGTCGCGGCGCAGCTCGCCTTTCCCGATCTCAATATCGAGCCGTATCTGAACTTCGGCCGGACACGTCCGCTTCACACGTCGGCGGTGATCTTCGCTTTCGGCGGCAACGCGCTTCTTGCGACGTCGTTCTATGTCGTCCAGCGCACCACGCGGGCCCGCCTCTTCGGCGGCAATCTCGCCTGGTTCGTGTTCTGGGGCTACCAGCTGTTCATCGTGATGGCCGCGACCGGCTATCTTCTGGGTATCACCCAGGGACGCGAATATGCCGAGCCCGAATGGTATGTCGACCTCTGGCTGACCATCGTCTGGGTGGCCTATCTCGTGGTCTTCATGGGGACGCTGCTGACCCGCAAGGAAAGCCACATCTATGTGGCCAACTGGTTCTACCTGTCCTTCATCATCACCATCGCGATGCTGCACGTCGTCAACAACCTGGCGATCCCCGTATCGTTCCTCGGCGTGAAGAGCTATTCGGCCTTCGCCGGGGTGCAGGACGCGCTGACGCAGTGGTGGTACGGTCACAACGCCGTGGGCTTCTTCCTGACCGCGGGCTTCCTGGGCATGATGTATTACTTCATCCCCAAGCAGGCCGGCCGTCCGGTCTATTCCTACCGCCTGTCGATCATCCACTTCTGGGCGCTGATCTTCCTCTATATCTGGGCCGGTCCGCACCACCTGCATTACACCGCGCTGCCGGATTGGGCGCAGACGCTCGGCATGGTCTTCTCCATCATGCTGTGGATGCCTTCCTGGGGCGGCATGATCAACGGCCTGATGACGCTCTCGGGCGCCTGGGACAAGATCCGCACCGATCCGATCATCCGCATGATGGTCATCGCGGTTGCCTTCTACGGCATGTCGACCTTCGAAGGTCCGATGATGTCCATCAAGTCGGTCAACTCTCTCAGCCACTACACGGACTGGACCATCGGTCACGTGCATTCCGGTGCGCTCGGCTGGGTCGGCATGATATCGTTCGGCGCGATGTACTATCTCGCTCCGAAGCTGTGGGGTCGCAACCGGCTCTATTCGCTGCGCATGGTCAACTGGCACTTCTGGCTCGCCACCCTCGGCATCGTTCTCTACGCCGCCGTCATGTGGGTCGCCGGTATCCAGCAGGGCCTGATGTGGCGCGAGTACAACGATCAGGGCTTCCTGGTCTACTCGTTCGCTGAATCGGTCGCCGCGATGAAGCCCTATTACATCCTGCGCGCCATCGGCGGCCTGATGTACCTGACGGGCGGCATCATCATGGCCTTCAACATCTACATGACAATCATCGGACGCGAACGCGAAGAGGCACCGATCCCCGGCGCCGAACCCGCACTCGTAGCCGCTGAATAAGGAGGCCGGAGAGATGGCTTTTCTGGATAAACACGAAATCCTCGAACGCAATGTGACGTTGCTGATGGTGGGGGCGCTCGCCGTCGTCACGATCGGCGGCATCGTCGAAATCGCTCCGCTCTTCTATCTCGAGAACACCATCGAGAAGGTCGAGGGCGTGCGTCCGTACTCGCCGCTCGAACTGGCGGGTCGCGACATCTACATCCGCGAGGGCTGCTACAATTGCCACAGCCAGATGATCCGCCCGTTCCGGGACGAGGTCGAGCGCTACGGCCATTACAGCCTCGCCGCGGAATCGATGTACGACCATCCGTTCCAGTGGGGATCCAAGCGTACCGGACCGGATCTGGCGCGCGTGGGCGGCCGCTACTCGAACGAGTGGCACGTCGATCACCTGAACGAGCCGCGCTCGGTGGTGCCTGAATCGATCATGCCGAGCTATTCCTTCCTGAAGGAAACGCCGCTCAAGGTGGCGGATGTTCAGGCCAACCTCAAGGCCAGCGTGATGGTGGGCGTGCCCTATACCGAGGAGATGATCGAGAACGCGGAGCTCGATCTTCGCGCCCAGGCCGACCCCGATGCCGATACCTCCGGCGTCGAGGCACGCTACCCGAAGGCCGTGCTCGGCGACTTCGACGGCAATCCGGCGCAACTGAGCGAGATGGACGCCCTGATCGCCTATCTGCAGATGCTCGGCACACTGGTCGATTTCTCGACCTACGACGACGCATCCGGTTACCGGTAAGGAGGGAGCAATGGAAACCTACACAGCCATGCGGCAGTTCGCCGACAGCTGGGGACTGCTGCTCATGGTCCTCTTCTTCGTCGGAGCCGTTCTCTTCGTCTTCCGTCCCGGCAATCGCAAGAATGCCGAGGACGCGGCCAGCATTCCCTTCAGAGAGGAGGACTGAGACATGTCCGACAAACACGTTGATGAAGTCTCGGGCGTCGAAACCACGGGCCATGTCTGGGACGGTATTCGCGAGCTCAACAATCCGCTTCCCAGGTGGTGGCTCTGGACCTTCTACGCCACCATCGTCTGGGCGATCGGCTATGTCGTGCTCTATCCGGCTATCCCGCTGGTCTCCGGCAACACCAAGGGTATGCTCGGCTATTCCAGCCGTGGCGATGTCGCCCAGGAGCTCTCGGCGGCAAAGGCTGCCCAGGGTGTGCTCGTCGAGCAGATCGCCCAGACCCCGATCAGCGAGATCGAAGCCAATCCCGAACTCCTGCAGTTCGCGATTGCCGGCGGCTCGGCTGCTTTCAAGGTCAACTGCGTGCAGTGCCACGGTTCCGGCGCGCAGGGTTTCGAGGGCTATCCCAACCTGAACGACGATGACTGGCTCTGGGGCGGTTCGATCGACGAGATCTACACCACCATCACCCATGGCATCCGTAACGGTCAGGACGACGATGCGCGGTTCTCCGAGATGCCCGCCTTCGGCGACATGCTCGAGCCTGGGCAGATCAGGGAGGTCGCGGCCTACGTCGCCAGCCTTTCCGGCACGCCCTCGGACGAGGCTCTCGTCGAGCCGGGCAAGGTTGTCTTCGAAGAGAACTGCGTGGCCTGCCACGGCGATAATGCGCAGGGCGACAAGGAGTTCGGCGCGCCGAACCTCGCCGACGCCATCTGGCTCTATAACGGCACGGAAGCCGGCATTGCCTCTCAGGCCCGCAACCCGAAGCACGGCGTGATGCCGGCCTGGGGTTCCCGCCTCGGGGATGCCACGGTCAAGCAGCTTGCCGTCTTCGTCCACTCGCTGGGTGGCGGTCAATAAGAACGACCAGGACGCCTCAACTCGAATGAAGGCCGTGGCGGGAAACCGCCGCGGCCTTTTCGTTTGTCGTCTGGAAGGGTGCGGCTCCGGAGGCGTTGCCACCGGCCGAGTGCCGGGCAGTCCTCGCGCGGCGGTCAGCGGGGGCGAGCGGAGGGGGCGGGAGAGGGGCAGTTATCCCAGTTCTGCGGACGGCAATCCGGGCCGCGACGGTCTTTCGTCGCGGCCCGTTGTTTGTCAGGCGTTGTCGCGATGCCAGATCGTGTCGTCGATCTTGCCTCTCAGCTCGTTGTAGTCGGCTGAGTGGAAGATTGGTGTCAGTCCCGCCTTGCGCTGTGCGAAGTAGTCCTTCGTCAATTTGACCACGGTTCCCGACAGCAGCACGATCGCGATCAGGTTGATCGTCGCCATCAGGCCCATGGAGGCGTCGGCGGCGTTGAACACGGTCGCCACGCTCTGCACCGACCCCCACAGCACCATCAGAAGCACCAGGATCCGCATGACGGTCAGCCCGCCCTTGTTGCCCAGGCGCAGGAAGGTCAGCGCGTTTTCGGCATAGGAGTAGTTGCCGATGATCGAGGTGAAGGCGAAGAAGAAGATCGCAATCGCCACGAAATAGGTTCCTGCCGTGCCGATATGGGCGTCGAGCGCAAGCTGGGTGAGTTCGGTGCCGGTGGTTTCCATGCCGGGTGTGTAGACGCCGGAAAGAAGGATCATGAAGGCGGTGGCCGAGCAGATCAGCAAGGTATCGATGAAGACGCCGAGGGCCTGAACGAGACCCTGGGAGGAGGGGTGGTGCGGATCGGGAGTGGCGACCGCGGCGATGTTCGGTGCCGAGCCCATGCCCGCCTCGTTGGAAAACAGGCCGCGCTTGACCCCGTTGAGCATCGCGGCGGCCAGGCCGCCGGTCACGCCGCCGGCCGCTTCCTGCAGGCCGAAGGCGTTGGAAATGATCATGCCGATCACGCCGGGAACAGCCGAGATGTTGATGATGACGATGATGATCGCCACCGCGAGATAGGCGATTGCCATGAATGGCACGACCACTTCGGCAACGCGGGCAATCTGCTTGATCCCGCCGAAAATGACGATACCGGCCAGAGCGGCCAGGATGATGCCGCAGGCAAAGGTCGGGATGCCGAAGGCCGTCTCCACCGCTCCGGCGATCGAGTTGGCCTGCACGGCATTGAAGACGAGGCCGAAGGAAAGGATCAGGCAGACCGAGAAGATGCCGCCGGCCCAGGGCGCGCGCAATCCGCGGGCGATGTAGAAGGCGGGGCCGCCGCGATAATTGCCTTCCTCGTTGCGGGTCTTGTAGAGCTGGGCGAGGGTGCTTTCCGCATATGCGGTGGCCATGCCCACGAGCGCGACCATCCACATCCAGAAGATTGCGCCCGGACCGCCGAGCGTGAGCGCGACGGCGACACCTGCGAGATTGCCGGTGCCCACGCGTGAGGCGAGACTGACCGTGAGCGCCTGAAGTGGTGTGATGCCCGACTTGTCGGATTCGCTCGACCCGAGCACGACGCGGAAGAATTCCGGGAAATGCACGAACTGAATGAAGCCGAGGCGAATCGTGAAGTAGATGCCGACCGCAAGCAGCCCGTATATGAGAACGTAGCCCCAGAATATCGTGTTCAGAAAATCGATAATCGGATCCATGATATGTGTCTCCCCTTCGGCTGCATGGGCGCCGGGGGCGAGTATGGGGAAGCGACAACCGGCTGTCCATCCATTTGACCTGCCGCCCACAGGGCGCAAATCGCTCGGCCGGCCATGCGAAACTGCCGCGCGGTAGTCACGCGGAGGCGGCGACCAGTCTTATCGGCGGTGCAAAACCCCTTGCGGGAGGGGAGGTGTGCACACGTGTCGCATTCAGTAAGTGCGGTTAATGGCGCTAGTTGACCCTGATCAATGATTTGCCCTTTGCCCGAAGGCATTGTGCCGCCATCACCAAGGTAGCGCCATGAACACTCACACCCGCCAAGATGATCAAGCCCCCGAGGAGATCGAGCGGCTCGATGCAGATCCCGTCAATGCAGCGTGGAAGCGCAAGCCGCTCTACGAGGCTCGCAAGAAGATATTTCCCAAGCGGGCCTCGGGCCGTTACCGCCAGTTCAAATGGCTGGTGATGATCATCACGCTCGGGATCTACTACATCACGCCCTGGCTGCGCTGGGATCGCGGTCCCTTCGCGCCCGACCAGGCGGTGCTGGTCGATTTCCCGAACCGGCGCTTCTACTTCTTCTTCATCGAGATCTGGCCGCAGGAGTTCATCTTCGTCGCGGGGCTTCTCGTCATGGCCGGTTTCGGCCTGTTTCTCGTTACCTCCGCCGTCGGGCGCGCCTGGTGCGGCTATACCTGTCCGCAAACGGTGTGGGTCGACCTGTTTCTCGTCGTCGAACGCGCGATCGAGGGCGATCGCAACGCCCGCATGAAGCTCGAAAGCGCGCCATGGACCGGCAGCAAGTTTGCCAAGCGTGTCAGCAAGCACGCGATCTGGCTGCTGATCGGAGTCGCGACCGGTGGCGCCTGGATCTTCTACTTCGCCGATGCGCCTTCGCTTCTCGGCGACTTTCTGACCGGCCGGGCGCCGGCCGTGGCCTATATCACCGTCGGCATCCTCACCGCGACCACCTATGTTTTCGGCGGTCTCATGCGCGAGCAGGTCTGCACCTACATGTGCCCCTGGCCGCGTATCCAGGCCGCCATGCTGGACGAAAGTTCGCTGGTCGTGACCTATAACGACTGGCGCGGCGAACCGCGCGGCAAGCATGCCAAGAAGGCCGCGGCCGACGGTCTGGCGCTCGGCGATTGCGTGGATTGCAACGCCTGCGTCGCCGTCTGCCCGATGGGGATCGACATCCGCGACGGCCAGCAGCTGGAGTGCATCACCTGTGCGCTGTGCATCGACGCCTGCGACGGTGTGATGGACAAGCTCGGCCGTGATCGCGGGCTGATCGCCTATGCGACCCTGGCCGACTACCAACAGAACATGGCCATCGCCACCGGCAACGGCACCCATGCCATCGATCCCGCCAGGGTGCGGGATGCCGACGGGCACTATCACGACAAGGTCAAGCACTTTGACTGGCGCGTCATCTTCCGCCCGCGGACCATGCTGTACCTGCTCATCTGGTCCGTCGTCGGCTTCGCGCTTCTGATCGCACTGCTGTCGCGCGACCGTCTGGAACTCAACGTTCTGCATGACCGCAATCCGCAATATGTGCTGCAGTCGAACGGCGACATCCAGAACGGATTTACGGTAAAGCTTCTGAACATGATTCCCGAGCCCCGGGTGATCTTCCTGTCGATCGAAGGGCTTCCGGGTGCGACCATGACCGCGCCGGGCATCAATCAGCCGCCCAGCCGGTCGCTGGCCATCGAGGTCGAACCGGATCGCCTGCGGGAGATCAAGCTTCATGTCACCCAGCCGAAAGAGTACATTTCGGGGGCGGTGACCAAGTTCAGGCTCGTCGCGGACGACAAGGCGAGCAATGAGCACGATGCGTATGTCGCCAATTTCAACGCTCCGGAGCGCAAATGATGGAACTCATCAGGGACGTCTTTCGACCGAAGGTTTTCACCGGCTACCACATGTTTGGCGTGCTGTTTCTCTTCTTCGGCACCATCATTACCGTCAACCTGATCATGGCGCGTTTTGCGATCACGACATGGACGGGCCTCGTCGTCGAGAACTCCTATGTCGCCAGCCAGGAGTTCAACGAGAAGGCCTCGGAGATGAAGGCTATCAACGCGCTCGGCTATTCGGTCAGGCTTGATGCGTCGGACAAGGGCTTCTTCCTCGATCTGACCGACCGTAACGGCGCGCCGAGCGCGTCGGATCTCGTCGAGATCAACTTCCACCATCCCGTCGGGCAGGTGGGCGACGAGCGACTTGTTCTCTCGCCGGAAGGGCGCGGACGGTTCTCGACCGCCGAGCGCCTGCCCGAGGGGGAATGGATCGCCCAGGTCACCGTCACCGATGGCGGCGAAACCGTCTACAAGCGCGCGCACCGCATCCATATCAAGGCAGACGGGACACTGAGATAATGAGCTGCTGCGCCGCCGGAACCGAAAGCGCGTCGGAACTCGACGCCCTGCGCTCGGCTCTGCCTGTCGCCGACGAACTGGCGCTTGCCAGCCGGTCGATCGGTGACGGCCTGCGGCAGTGCGACCTGATCGTTCCAGGCGTGCATTGCGGTGCCTGCATCGCGCTTCTCGAAAAGGAACTGCCGAAGATCGAGGGCATCGAGCGCGCCCGCGTCAATCTGTCGACGCGCCGTATCGCGCTGGTGGCAGAGGGCGAGGGGATTGCCGCCGGCAACACGATCGCCGCCGCGGTGCAGAAGATGCACGCTCTCGGCTATTCCTCGCACCTTCCGGGGGGCGAGGACGAGAAGGGCGATCCGGTGCTGCGCGAACTTCTGCGCTCGCTCGCCGTCGCCGGCTTTGCCTCGATGAATGTGATGCTCCTGTCGGTGTCGGTCTGGTCCGGCGCCGAGGATGCCACCCGGGACATGTTTCATCTGATTTCGGCGCTCATCGCCGGGCCGGCAATCCTTTATGCCGGCAGGGTCTTCTACCGGTCCGCATGGCAGGCCGTCAGTCACGGCCGGGCCAATATGGACGTGCCCATCACGCTCGGCGTTCTGCTGGCCTATGCGATCTCGATGTTCGAGACCTTCAGCCATGGCGAGCATGCCTATTTCGATGCATCGCTGACGCTGCTGTTCTTTCTTCTCGGCGGGCGTACGCTCGACCACATGATGCGTGAACGTGCCCGGTCGGCGGTGCGCAACCTGGCGAACCTCTCGCCGCGCGGTGCGATAATCGTCGGCGAGAACGGATCGCGGGATTTCATGTCGCTCGACGAAATCCGGCCTGGCATGAAGATCGCGCTCGCCGCGGGTGAGCGCACACCGGTTGACGGCATCGTGGCCGAAGGCGTGGGCGACATGGACTTTTCGCTGGTCAATGGCGAAGGCGATCCGGTTCGCGTCGAAGCGGGTATGGAGGTACCGGCCGGTACGCTCAACCTGACCGGCAGCCTGATCATCAGCGCGACGCGCGCGGCCCGGGATTCCTTCCTGGCGGAAATGGTCTCGATGATGGAGGCGGCAGAAAGCGGGCGGGCCGGCTATCGGCGTCTGGCCGACAGGGCCTCGTCGATCTACGCGCCGGTGGTCCACCTGCTGGCGCTGCTCACCTTCTTCGGCTGGATCGCGACGACCGGCGACTGGCGCCAGGCGACGCTGATTGCGGTTTCCGTTCTCATCATCACCTGTCCCTGCGCGCTCGGTCTCGCCGTCCCGGTGGTTCAGGTGATCGCCGCCGGGCGGCTCTTCGAGAACGGCATCATGGTCAAGGACGGTTCCGCCATGGAGCGTCTGGCGGAAGCCGACTACGCGGTCTTCGACAAGACGGGTACGCTGACCCGCGGCAGGCCCGTCCTGCTCAATGCTGCCGACATCGCGCACTGCGATCTGGCGCTCGGGGCGCGGATCGCGCAGCATTCGCTTCATCCCTTGTCGAAGGCGCTCGCCGCCGCCGGGCAGGGGATCGCGGCAGTCAGCCTGCCGTCGCTGAGCATTCGCGAGATCGCCGGTGAAGGACTGGAAGCCGTCACCCCCGAGGGGCGCGTCTACCGTCTCGGCCGTGCCGGCTTTGCGCTTTCGATCGACCGGGACGGCGATGATGCCGGCTCGGAGGTCGTGCTTTCGCGCGATGGCGACGAGATCGCGACCTTCCGGTTCTCCGACTCGATCCGCGCGGGGGCGGGGGCGGCACTCGCATCGCTCGAGGATCGCGGCATTCGCGCCGAAATCCTATCCGGGGATCGCGAACGTCCCGTTGCGGTCCTGGCCGGACAGCTCGGTGTGACGAACTGGCTTTCGCGGGCACGCCCCGCCGAGAAGGTCGCGCGCCTCGAGGCTCTGCGCGCTGAAGGCCGCAAGGTCATCATGGTCGGTGACGGCCTCAACGACGCCCCGGCACTTTCCGCGGCCCATGTCTCGATGGCGCCCGCGAGCGCCGCCGATGTCGGCCGGCAGGCTGCTGACTTCGTCTTCCTGCATGAGAGCCTGGAGGCGGTGCCGGTGGCTCTGTCGATTTCGCGCCGCGCCAACCGGCTGATCCGGCAGAATTTCGCGCTCGCCATCCTCTACAACCTGATCGCCGTGCCGCTGGCCATTCTGGGCCACGCATCGCCGCTTGTGGCGGCGGTTGCCATGTCGTCTTCCTCGGTGATCGTGGTGCTGAATTCCATGCGGCTGAAATGGCGGCATTCCGACACGAAGCTCGCCGTCGACGCGGTTGAAAGGCGGACGCGCGATGCCGGTTCCGCCACGATCGCAGGCAGCGCGGGAGTTGCCGCGTGACCAATCTCTTCATCCTGATACCCGCCGCGCTCTTTCTGGGGCTCCTGGGTCTCGGCGCTTTCCTCTGGTCGCTCAGGAACGGCCAGTACGAGGATCTCGAGGGCGCTGCCTGGCGCGTTCTCGATGACGGCGACGACAAGCCGGCCGAGGACAGGGCCCCGCGCGATCAACAGGGGTGAACTCGGGACTTGACGAAATGCGCTCCGCCTTCCATGTCCCTTTCCTGACAGGTCCGGCTTTGCGCCGGCGTGTCTCCCGCCTATAGTTCTGCAAAAATCCAAAGGGAGAGAAACATGGCCTCAGCGGAAATTGGTGTCATCGGTCTGGGTGTCATGGGTGCAAATCTTGCCCTCAATATCGCCGACCACGGTTTCGACGTTGCCGTCTACAACCGGACCGAGGAGCGTACGCGCGAATTCGCGGCCGGCGCCGGCGAGCTGTCGAGCAAGATCATCCCGACCGGATCGCTCGAGGAATTCGTGGCAGCCATTCGCCCGCCCCGTCCGGTCATCATCATGATCAAGGCCGGTGATCCGGTGGACCAGCAGATTGCCGCCCTGAAGCCGCTTCTTGAAAACAACGACATCATCATCGATGCCGGCAACGCCAATTTCCGCGATACGATGCGCCGCTTCGAGGAACTCAAGGATACCGGCCTGACCTTTATCGGCATGGGTGTGTCCGGCGGCGAGGAAGGCGCGCGCTTCGGTCCGTCGATCATGGTCGGCGGCACGGAAGCTTCCTGGAACCGCGTCAGCGACGTCATCAACGCGATTTCCGCGAAATTCAACGACGAGCCCTGTGCCGCCTGGCTCGGCGAGAACGGTGCCGGCCATTTCGTCAAGACGATCCATAACGGGATCGAATATGCCGACATGCAGATGATCGCCGAGATCTACGGCATCATGCGTGACGGCATGGACATGAAGGCGCCGGAAATGGCGGGTGTCTTCGATGCCTGGAATTCCGGTCCGCTCGATTCCTTCCTGGTCGAGATTACCTCCAAGGTGCTCGCGACCGGGGACGACAAGACGGGCAAGCCGCTCGTCGACGTCATCCTCGATGCAGCCGGGCAGAAGGGCACCGGTCGCTGGTCGGCAATCGAGAGCCAGCAGATGGCCGTGCCGGCATCCGCGATCGAGGCCGCCGTCGGCGCCCGCAGCCTTTCCGCCATGACCGGTCTGCGCGCCGAAGCCGAAGAACTTCTCGGACGTCCGGATCTGGGCCGCTTCGAGGTCGGCGGCAATGCCGCGGCGCTTCTCGAACAGGCGCTTCTCGCGGGCAAGGTCGCAGCTTATGCGCAAGGCTTCGCGGTCATGGCGGCTGCGTCGAAGGAGTTCGGCTGGAACCTGCCCATGCCGATCATCGCCAAGATCTGGCGCGCGGGCTGCATCATCCGTTCGCGGTTCCTGGACGAGATTTCCGAAGCCTTCACCAAGACCCCGGACGTCGCAAACCTCGTCATGACGCCCGAATTCTCGCGTATCGTGAAGGAAACGGACACCGCGCTTCGCACCGTGGTGGCCGAAGCGGTCCGCAAGGGGCTGCCGGTTCCTGCCCTTTCCTCAGCCGTGGCCTATTTCGACCAGCTTCGCAGGGCGCGCGGAACCGCCAATCTCATCCAGGCGCAGCGCGATTTCTTCGGAGCTCACGGCTTCGAGCGCATCGACGGCAAGGGTGAGAACCACGGCCCCTGGAACATGGGAAACTGACGCCGCCGCCCGGCAATCCGATCCGCATCAACCGTCATTCCGGCGCCATCCGAAAGCGAGGGGACCATGGAACGCAGCAAGGTCAATGAAATTCTGCTCGAGGGAGACCGGTTCATCCGTTCCTTCGGCTATGTCATGCCGCCCTTTGCCTATTGGTCCCCCGCCGAGATGAAGCGGCGCGTGAACGAAGATTCAGCGCTGATCAGGCAGTCGCGATTGGGCTGGGACATTACCGATTACGGGCAGGGCAAGTTCGACGAGCTTGGCCTGTTCCTGTTCACGGTGCGCAATGGTTCGGTGGACGATCTGAAGGCCGGCAGGGGGATGCTCTACGCCGAAAAGATCATGATCAGCCGCAAGGACCAGATTTCGCCCATGCATATGCATGCGCTCAAGTCCGAGGACATCATCAACCGCGGCGGCGGCAAGCTGGTGCTCGAACTGTTCTCATCGACGCCCGACGGCCAGATAGACCGCGAGGCACCGGTGGAGGTGCTGACGGACGGGACCATGCGCAAGCTCGGTGCCGGCGACAAGCTCAGCCTGTCGCCGGGCGAGAGCGTGACGCTGCTTCCCGGCCAGTGGCACGCCTTCTGGGGTGAGGGCGGCGATGTGCTGATCGGCGAGGTCTCCACGGTCAATGACGATCTCACCGACAACATTTTCGCGGAACCGGTCGGACGGTTCTCGACCATTGTCGAGGACACCGATCCGGTTCACCTGCTTGTCGCCGATTACGAAAACTTCTTGTAGTCGGTCCCTTCCGGATAGGGGTTGCCGGAAAGGCTGTCGCTGAAAAGTCCGAGCCGCGCCGCCTTGGCGACCGCAGCGGAGCGATTTGGGGTGCCGAGCTTGTTGACCGCATTGGTCAGCACGGATTCCACTTCCTGCATGGACAGGATGAGGCTTCTGCCGATTTCCTCGTCACTCCATCCCTGAGCAACATGTCCGAGGCATTTCAGTTCAGTTCGCGTAAGGGGAATACGCGAAGGTCTGTCTGCATGGTTCATTGCACATCCTTCGGCGCAGGAAATCCCCCGCGGGGACTTGCGTCCCCACGACAAGATCTGCGCCAGCTCTGAAAGGAACGATGACAGAGACCTGCATCGAGAGCCTTTGGCGGCTTCGAGGGGCGGGCTCACATCGTTCGGTTGGGCGGCGGGTGTAGTGCGCTCACGGCGCAGCAGTATTACGTGCAGTCCTGAATGAGCGGCATATGAGGGATTCGGCGGGCGAATTCATTGACAGCGCGCGCCGATAATTGACCAATCGGTAAAATTTTATTCGATCGGTCCGGGATTGGCGCCCGCCGCTGTCCGCCGGCGCCGGAAAAGGCTGGGAGACGTACCGAACCAGCGCGACGCCGACCGGGTGAACGCACTCGATGCGGAAAACCCCAGCCGCTCGCTGATCTGGGAGAGGCTCAGGTCCGTTTCCACGAGCAACTGCTCGGCGAGATCGCGGCGGCTGTCGTCGATGATTTCGTGCAGGCTTGTGCTGGCTTCGGCGAGGCGTCGTTGCAGCGTCCGCTCGCTCATGCCGGTACGATCTGCAAGCTCGGCCAGCGAGGGCTGCGCTTGGCCCAGTGAGTGTTCGACGATCTGGCGGACGGTCTGCACGGGGTCGGTGCCGTAGCCTTCGAGATTGGGCAGCGATTCCATCTGCGCCCGCAGGATGTCGAAAAGCCGCGGATCCGCTGCCGGATTGACGCGGTCCAGCTCGTCATGCGGGATGATGAGGGCGTTGGCAGCCGCGCCGAAACTGAGATTTCTCGCGATATGCTCCCTGTAGACCGAGGGATTTTCGGGGCGTTCCCTCTCGATCTCCGCTTTCACGCGCTGGAAGCCGGGCCCGAGGATCGTCCGGAAATGTGCAATCGCGGCCACGAAGGCGAGATCGACGAACTGGCTGCGCCGGACAATCAGCGGCGAGTAGGTCCACTCGATCCGGGAGGCGCTGTCGGTCTCGTGAAAATGGTAGATGGTCGCGCTGTCGAACTTGCGGAAACTGTTCTTGACCAGTTCCACCGCGTGTCCGGCGGTGGGCGCATGCATCAGCGCGTAGCCCATGATGCCCGAGGCGCCTTTTTCCAAGGCTGCGCCGGCATTGAGACCGAAACTGGGGTCGCCCGTCAAGGCGGCCAGCGTTTCGAGAAACCGGCAGAAATTGGGAAGGCTGATGCGTCTGGTGACCTGCGAGAAGTCACGCGGATCCAATCCGCACGCCTGCGCGATCGGCGCCGCGTCGACGCCTCTCTCTTTCGCGCATTTCATGACTGATGCCGCAAAGCCCGCCGAAACTTCGATGTCGTGTAGCATTACCAGGTTCGACAATGTCGCCCGTTGTTAAAACTCTGACGTATAATGGTAAGTCCGAATGTACCGATTAGTCGAGTTCTAATTGCGCCGCCGCGTCGCGCCGCGTTCCGCGCGGAGGAAAAATTCGGACGGTCGGCGGAAAACCCTATGTCGCAGCGGCGTAAAGCGGTATCCGAGGTCGATGGTCCGGCGAGCCGGACGACAAGGCATGACATTCGCGGAGAGGAACGAACATGGATAGCCAGACCACTGCCAGCAAGAACGTGTTCAACTGGGATGATCCGTTCCTTCTGGAGGCGCAGCTCGAAGAGGACGAGCGGATGATCCGTGACGCGGCAGCCGCGTTTGCCGCCGACAAGCTCGCGCCGCGTGTCACCGAAGCCTATCTCAACGAAACTGTCGATCGCGACATTTTCGGCGAAATGGGCGAGGCGGGCCTTCTCGGTGTCACCGTGTCCGAGGACTACGGCGGTGCGGGCGCCGGATATGTTTCCTACGGGCTTGTGGCGCGCGAGGTCGAGCGCATCGATTCCGGCTATCGTTCCATGATGAGCGTGCAGTCGTCGCTGGTGATGTATCCCATCGACGCCTATGGCAGCGAGGAGCAGCGCAAGAAATACCTTCCGAAGCTTGCAAGCGGGGAGTGGGTCGGCTGTTTCGGTCTGACCGAGCCCGATGCCGGTTCTGATCCCGGTTCGATGAAGACGCGGGCGAAGAAGACCGATGGCGGATATGTCCTGAACGGCTCGAAGATGTGGATTTCCAACGCGCCGATCGCCGATGTGTTCGTCGTCTGGGCCAAGTCGGATGCCCACGACAACCAGATCCGCGGCTTCATTCTCGAAAAGGGCATGAAGGGCCTGTCGGCGCCGAAGATCGGCGGCAAGCTGTCACTGCGCGCTTCCGTGACCGGGGAAGTGGTGATGGACAATGTCGAGGTCGGCGAAGAGGCGTTGCTGCCCAAGGTCTCGGGCCTGAAGGGGCCGTTCGGCTGCCTCAACCGCGCGCGTTACGGCATTTCCTGGGGTGTGCTGGGCGCCGCCGAGGACTGCTGGTTCCGGGCCCGCCAGTACGGGCTGGATCGCAAGCAGTTCGACAAGCCGCTCGCCGGCACCCAGCTGTTCCAGAAGAAGCTCGCCGACATGCAGACGGAAATCGCACTCGGGCTGCAGGGCTCGCTGCGCGTCGGCCGCCTGATGGATTCCGGCGACATGGCCCCCGAGATGATCTCGCTCGTCAAGCGCAACAATTGCGGCAAGGCGCTCGACATCGCCCGCATGGCCCGTGACATGCACGGCGGCAACGGCATTCAGGCCGAGTATCACGTCATGCGCCACGCCCAGAACCTGGAGACGGTCAACACCTATGAGGGGACGCACGACGTGCACGCGCTGATCCTCGGCCGGGCGCAGACGGGGATCCAGGCTTTCTTCTGAGGGGAATTTTTCGACCCTCGCAGAAAGTAGGGCAGCTATGCGGAATTGTGCATTGCGTCTCGTGTTGCAATGCACAATAACTGCCGCCATCTGAATTCGGGGAGGAAAGCAGGGGAAGACGATATGGTCTTCAAAGTACTCCAGCTGCCTTGGCATGTCGCCGCGCCGTCGCAGCCCGACCTCACCATCCGCCGGCTGGAGCCGCGAGATCGCGACACGTTTGTCGCGCACCTGCACGAACTCACTTTCGATGATTTCCGTGACCGCTTCAATGGCGTCGTCTCGGATCACTGGCTCATCGATTACGTCGAGAAATCCCTCGCTGAGGCCATCGTTCTGGGTGCCTTCGACGGCGGCCACCTGGTTGCCGTCTCGGAACTGCATTGCGAGGGCGGTACGCCCGACGGCTTTGGCGAATCGGCCTTTTCGGTTGCCTCCTCCTTCCGTCGCAAGGGCATCGGCACATTGCTGATCACCGCGCTTCTGGAGGCCGCGAATGAAAACGACGTTCACACGGTGATCGTCGAAACCGGACCGCAGAACGTCGCCATGCGCGAACTCGCCCGCAAGTTCGGCGCCAGCATGCACTATGAGGACAGCATGTCGGTCGGCCAGATCGATGTGGCCCACGGCCTCGAGACGGCCGAGTGCTCTATCGCGAAGTTCAAGCCGATCGTCTTCCAGCCCGCGCGGGTCGAGCATCTGAAACTGACCGCCTGAGGCGATCGGCTCCTGCCTGAGAACTTGATTCATCCCGCTGAGCGTCCGATTCAAGTTGGGCGCCCAACTATCTGATTTCAGAGTCGATTCCACGTTTCGCGGCAATGGATCATCGCGGCCTGCGCTTGATCTCGTCCCGCCGAACGGCCATGCTCCCGGCTGATTTTCACAAGGGAGTTTCAGTGTGCGCATCATTACCGGCAAGGATATCGAGACCGTCTGCTCATGGCCGATGATCGTCGAGGCCATGCGCGAGGGGCACCGGCTGGAGCCGGCGATCCTGCGCGACAGCCTGCTCGAAAGCGGCAACCGGAAAATGCTGGTGCGTAGTGCCTGGATAGCGGGTCTCGCCTCGGGGACCAAGGCCGTGACCATCTATCCCGACAATCCGACGCTCGATGTCCCCAAGCCCTCGATACAGGGGCAGGTGCTGCTTTTCGACGAGGCTTCCGGTCATGTCGAAGCGGTACTCGAAGGGGTGGATCTGACCGGCTGGAAGACGGCGGGCGATTCGGCGCTCGGTGCGGATTGCCTGGCCCGAAAGGATATCCGCGCCATGCTGATGGTCGGGGCGGGGTCGATGGCCTGGCCGCTCATTGAGGCGCACCGCAGTGTCCGCCCTTCCATCGATACCGTCATCGTCTGGAACCGTAACGCCGAGCGGGGCGGGGCGCTCGTCGCGCGCCTCAGTGAGGCCGGACTCGATGCCCGCTTCGAGGCAGATCTCGACGCGGCGGTCCCGCAGGCCGACCTCATCTGCACTGCCACGATGACGCAGCAACCGTTGATCAAGGGCGCGCTGATCAAGCCCGGCACCCATGTCGATCTCGTCGGGGCCTATACGCCGGCCATGCGCGAGGCGGATGACGAGACGCTTCGGCGCGGCGATCTGTTCGTCGACAGTTTTGCAACGACCATCGGCCATATCGGCGAGGTAACGATCCCGCTCGAAAGCGGCGCAATCTCCCGCGACGACATTCTCGGCGACATGCACGCGCTCGTTCAGGGGAAGGCCGGGCGCGCGGTCGAGGATGCGATCACCGTGTTCAAGAACGGCGGCGGTGCGCATCTCGACATGATGGTCGCACACGCCGTGGCTCGGGCGATGGAGCGAACGTAACAAAAAGGCCCCGCCGGCGAAGGCGGGGCATTTCCGGTCCGGCAAGCTCGACTTATTCGCCGACCTTCTTGATGCGGCCCTCGATTTCGGGGGAAATCGTGCCCTTGGCTTCGACGTAAGCCATCACGTCATTGGCCATCAGATTGCCGTTACCGGCATTGACCAGGATCTTGCCGCCGCCGAGCGCGCCGTAGCCGTCGCCGCCTGAGAGCATGTAGTCGTTGGTCGCGACCTTGTAGATCTTGTCGGGATCGAGATCCTCACTGCCCAGTTTCACCGAGACCACGCGGGAGCCGGAAGGCGCAGTCGGGTCGTAGACCACTTCCATGCCGGAGACCTGCGGGAAGCGGCCGCCACCGGTCTCGACCTGGCTGAAGCCGTTCTCGAGCGCGGAAAGAATCTGGCTGCCGGGGATTTCGGTCACCACCGTGACGTTGCCGAAGGGCAGTTCGGCGAGAATGTCGCCACGGGTGAGATCGGTGCCGGCGTCATAGGTGCGGTCGGCGCGGATGCCGCCGCCATTGGTGATGGCGACATCGGCGCCGGAGGCCTCGCGCATGGCATCTGCGATCAGGTCGCCCATCGCCGATTCCTGGCTGCGCACGATGTTGCGTCGGGAATCGAGCGGCGTTTCGGACGTGCCGATGACGATGCCGAGACTGTCGTCGAGCTTCTTCTGGAAGTCGTCGACGATCTTCTGGGTTTCAGGGTCGGGTTCCACCATTGCCGTGTCGATGAAGCGGAAGGAGGGCATCCAGCTTACGGTGCGCTCGCCATCCTTTTCCCCGATCGTGACGTTGAGATCGAGCGGCGAGAGAAAGCGCGCATCCATCGAGGTTTCGACATAGGCCGTCACGCCGTCATAGGCGGTGGCATAGGAATGATCGTCGCCCGACATGATGACGTCGAAGGCGTGGCTTGCGATCAGTTCGCGATCGTTTGCCATATCGGTCTGCACCACGCCGACGACGAGATCGGCGCCGTCCTCGCGCGCCTTCCCGGCGGCCTCGATCGCGGTATCGACGGTCGGCAGGAACTTCAGGTCGCCGGGGCTCGAGACTTCCGGTGTCGTGTCCTGCGCGACCGGGACCAGGGCGATCTTCAGCCCCGCCATCTCCTTCATCATGACACCGCCGAGGCCGTCGACCGCCGAGCCGTCGGCATTGGTTATGTTGATGGCGGCCCATGGATATTTCGAGGCCTTCATCTTCTCGTAGAAATTCTCCGGGCCGAAATCGAATTCATGGTTGCCGGGCACCGCGATGTCGAAGGGCACGACATTCGTGAGGTCGACCGTGTTCTGGCCCTTGTCGAGACCTGACAGGATCGAGGGGGAAAGCATGTCGCCGTCGAAGACATAAAGCGTGTTGGGATTGTTCGCCTTCTCCGCCTTGGCGACGGCATTCAGCCGTGCAAAACCGCCACGCCCCTTGACCTCGTTGAACTGGTAGACGTCACCGACGCCGAGGATCGTCAGCTTCACCTCCTCGGCCTTGAGCGGCACGATCATCGTCGCGCCGAGGGCGCTGGCGCACAGGAGGATGCGAAGGGCAGGGGTGCGGGGTGTCGTCATCATGTCTCTCCACTCAAAAGGCTGGCCATTCGGGGCTGAGGGGAAGACTTGCACCGAAACAGTTCTCCCGCAAGCCTTGCCTGCGACGTGCAGATTCCGGTTGCGCGCAAGCGAAAACTCACCACAATCGGCGCAGACGTTCGCCATGTGCGGCCCGGTGAAGGAGTCCCGGTGCCGCGACTGGAACGTTCCTGCCAGGGACGCGCCCGCCAGCGCGTCCGCCAATAATCGAACCGGAGGAGATCGAGAATGGCATTTTTGACGCGGAAGAGTTTTATCGGACTGGCCGCGGCCGGCGCCGTCGCGCTGTCCATGGCGCCCGCCAAGGCCGAGCAGTTCATCAACGTGCTGACGGGCGGTCAGTCGGGCGTCTACTATCCGCTTGGTGTCGGGCTTTCGAAAATCTATGCCGAGAAGATACCGGATGTGCGCACCCAGGTGCAGTCCACCAAGGCGTCGGTCGAGAACCTCAACCTCCTGCAGCAGGGCAAGGGCGAGATCGGTTTCGCACTGGGCGATTCCGTCAAGCTCGCGGTCGAAGGCGACGCGGAAGCGGGCTTCAAGGCGCCGCTCGACAAGCTGCGCGGTATCGCCGCCATCTACCCGAATTTCATCCAGATCGTCGCGTCCAAGGAAAGCGGCATCAAGACGCTCGCCGACCTCAAGGGCAAGCGCGTCTCCGTCGGGGCTGCGAAATCCGGGACCGAGCTCAACGCCCGCAAGATCTTCGAAACCGCCGGCATGAGCTATGACGATTTCGAGAAGACCGAATATCTGCCGTTTGCCGAATCCGTCGAGCTGATCAAGAACCGCCAGCTCGATGCGACGCTGCAATCGGCTGGTCTCGGTGTGGCCTCGATCAAGGATCTGGCGACCTCCGTCGATATCCAGATGGTGGCGGTGCCGGAGGACATTGCGAGCCAGCTCGGCGCGCCCTACGTCGCCGAGACAATTCCCGCCGGGACCTATGCGGGCCAGGAAGGCGACGTCCAGACCGTTGCGGTCGTGAACTTCCTGATCACGAATTCCGATGTGCCCGATGAAATTGCCTATGAGATGACAAAGCAGCTCTTCGAGAACCTGCCGGAGCTCGAGGCAGCCCACAATGCCGCGGCGAAGATCAAGCTCGAGAATGCGCTCAGCGGCATGCCGCTTCCGGTCCATCCCGGTGCCGAGAAGTATTATGCCGAAAAGGGCATGAAATAAGCCGTACCGGCTGAGTGACCGGGCGGTAGGCATGCTGCCGCCCGGCTGATCCCGCGATTACCGGAGTTGCCTGATGCCGGCTGATACTTCCTCGCGCGCTGACGAGAACAGCCGCGAGATCGATTTTCATGATCCGCTCGCGGATGATTTTCCCTCCGGCTTCGAGGGGCGCCTGCTGTTCTGGATCGCGGTCGTCTTTTCCGCCTTCCAGATCGCGACCGCGGCGCATCTGATCGACTTTCCGAGCCAGGTCATCCGCGCCTTCCATGTCGGTTTCCTGCTGCTGCTCGCGTTTCCGCTGGTGGCGATGTCCAAGGGCGGTCTGGTGCGCAAGCTGCTCGCCTGGATATTCGCGGGCCTCGCGGTCTTCGTCGCGCTGTACCAGTGGGAGCAGTATACCGAGCTTCTGATGCGGGCCGGAGATCCTCTGCCGCGCGACATGGTGATCGGCGTGATCACGCTGCTGACGGTTTTCGTCGCGGGCTGGATCGTCATGGGGCCGGCGCTGCCGATCATCTCGGGCATCTTTCTCGCCTATTGTCTGTTCGGCGAATATCTGCCTTCGCCGCTCAATCACCGCGGCTATGACTTCGCGCAGGTG
Source organism: Pseudohoeflea suaedae (assembly GCF_004354915.1). Classification (GTDB taxonomy): domain Bacteria; phylum Pseudomonadota; class Alphaproteobacteria; order Rhizobiales; family Rhizobiaceae; genus Pseudohoeflea; species Pseudohoeflea suaedae. Next base: position 314,431 of record NZ_SMSI01000002.1, read on the forward strand.
ATCGACCACATGACATTCGGGACGGAAGGGATCTACGGCATCCCGATCTACGTGTCCTCGACCTACATCTTCCTGTTCATCCTGTTCGGTTCGTTTCTCGAGCGTGCCGGAATGATCAAGCTCTTCACCGACGTCTCACTCGGTTTCGTCGGGCACAAGAAGGGTGGCGCGGCCAAGGTCTCGGTGATCTCGTCGGGATTGATGGGAACGATCTCGGGCTCCGGCGTCGCCAATGTCGTGACCACCGGGCAGTTCACCATTCCGCTGATGAAGCGCTTCGGCTACCGGCCGGAATTTGCCGGCGGGGTGGAATCGACAGCCTCGATGGGCGGGCAGATCATGCCGCCGGTGATGGGCGCGGTCGCCTTCATCATGGCCGAGACGCTGGGCGTCGAATATCACGAGGTGGTCAAGGCGGCGATCATACCGGCGCTTCTCTATTTCGCCTCGGCCTTCTGGATGGTGCACCTGGAAGCCGGCAAATACGGGCTTTCTGGCCTGTCGAAGGATCAGCTGCCGTCGCCGCTGCAGGCGCTGAAGGAAAAATGGTACCTGCTGCTGCCGCTCGGGGCGCTCGTCTATCTTCTGTTCACCGGCTACACGCCGTTGTTCGCCGGGACGATCGGGCTCGCATTGACGGTGCTGTTGATCCTCGGCAGCTCGATCGCGCTCGGGCTTCCCGCCGGCATCATCCGGACCATCTTCTGGATCGGGCTCGGCATTCTGGGCGCGGCCTTCTTCGAGTTCGGCATCCACGTCATCGTCGTCGGCATGGCGGTCCTGATCGTCTGGAGCCTGTTGTCGAAAGGCGGGCGCGAGACGCTGGCGCTGTGCCGGGATTCGCTCGCCGAAGGTGCCAAGACCGCGCTGCCGGTCGGCGTCGCCTGCGCCATCGTCGGCGTGATCATCGGCACCATGACGCTGACGGGCGCTGCCAACACGTTCGGACAGTTCATCGTTTCGGTCGGCGACAAGAGCCTGCTCCTGTCGCTGGTCTTGACCATGTTCACCTGCATCCTGCTCGGCATGGGCATTCCGACGATCCCGAACTACATCATCACCTCGGCAATCGCCGGGCCGGCTCTTCTGGAGCTCGGTGTGCCGCTTCTCGTCAGCCACATGTTCGTCTTCTATTTCGGCATTCTGGCGGATCTGACCCCGCCGGTCGCGCTGGCCTGCTTCGCGGCGGCCCCGATTGCGCGGGCGAGCGGGCTCAGGATTTCCATCGAGGCGGTGAAGGTTGCCGCGGCCGGTTTCGTCATTCCCTATATGGCGGTCTATACGCCGGCCCTCATGCTGCAGGATGGGGGGGCGCTGTCGCAATCGATCGGCTATCTGCCGGCAGTCCTCTACATCGTCATCAAGGCCGTGCTGGCCATCGGGCTCTGGGGTGCCGCGGTGATCGGATATCTCGGAAAGCCGCTCGGCTGGCCCATGCGCCTACTGGCGATGGTCGCCGCCTTCACGCTGATTGCGGCGCTGCCGGTCACGGATGAAATCGGCTTCGCGCTGCTTGCCGTCTTCGGCTTCCTGCTCTGGCGCAGCATGCGCTCGGCGCCTGCGGAAACGGCCTGATGCCTGTCGGCCTCTGTATCGCGAGCGCGGGCAAGACGGTCTTCGTCGCGGCGACAGCCTTCAGTCTTTCCTGGGTCCATTCGGTCGAAAGGACCGAGTGGCGGGAGGACTGGGTCGTCAGCGATCAGGCGCTCGTTCTGACGCAAGCGCGGGTGAAGGGTTCGGGTGCCGGCATGGATCCCGGTCCCGGTGCGCGGCTCGATGACGGCTGGTGGATCTGGGAACCGGCCCTGCCGCCGCAGCCGGACATGCGTCTTGCGGCAAGTGGCGCCACGGTGTCCGCATGGGAACTCTGTCATGCGAAGGGATGTCTTGCCCTCGGCGCGAAGGCTGGTGACGGCATCAGGCTATGGCCATGCGAGGGCGATGCGTCCTGATCCCGGATGACGTGGCAAACTGCTGGACCGGCGGCGCCTCGTCGCTATTGTGGTTTTGTTGAGCGACGGGACGTGGTTTTGCCGGTATGCCCGTTTTGAATGCCTGAATGTCGGGGGGCGAGACCGGGAATGCAGGGTGCCTTTTCGTTTCCGATGGCGCAGGGGCGTGCCGAAGCCCTCGGCGAGATCCATGCCCGACCCCATCTTCCGGTCGGTCCGGATCGCGCCATCATCCAGCTGGCCTTCCTGACCGAGGGCGGATCTCCCGTCGATCACGCGGTCCTTTGCGATCTCTCCCGCCAGAGGGGCATTGCCGCGCCCGCCCGCGATGCCCAGCACGTCATCATGGATTGGGGCGCGGGAAAGCTGCGCTGGGAGCGGCATACCGAGTTCTCGACCTATCTCTGGGACTGCCCCGCGCCGAAGGAATTCGGTGCGCCGATCAGCAATCATCCCTTCGGCGACCAGTTCAAGGCGCCGGGGTCGTTCGTCTCCGGCGTCAGGATCGAAGTCCGGCGCGATGGCGGGGACATGGAGACCTATCTCGATCAGTTCGACAAGGTGAGCGTGACGGTCAGCGACCTGCCGTCGACGAAAGCGACGGTGATCACAGATTTTCGCCAGGACGGCGACGGCCTGACACGGATTCTCATCGTCGACCGGGGCATGTCGGACCGGGTGCGCGGTGCACTGTGCCAGCGGTTGATCGACATCGAGACTTATCGGACACTGGCGACGCTCGGACTGGCGCTGGCACGCTCGCAGTCACCGGATATCCGGCGGATGGAAGACAGGCTGACGGCGATCACCAGCGACATGAAGCGGGAGGTGCGGGAAAGCGCCGACGAACTCCTGTCGCAGGTCACGTCGCTTGCCGCGGAACTCGAGGCAAGCGCGGCGCTCAGCCTCTATCGTTTCGGCGCCAGCCGGGCCTATTACGCAATCGTGCGCGAACGTATCGCAGCCCTTGGCGAGACGGCGGCCCCGGGCCACGAGACGCTGGGCAGTTTTCTCGACAAGCGCCTCGGCCCGGCCATGCGCACATGTCAGTCGATGGAGGAGCGGCAGGCCAGCCTGTCACGCAAGCTTTCGCGCGCCACGACGCTCATCCGAAGCTGGATCGACGTCGAGCTGGAACGGCAGAATTCGGCGCTGCTCAAGTCGATGAACCGGCGCGTTAAGCTGCAGCTGCGCCTGCAGCAAACTGTCGAAGGCCTCTCCGTCGCGGCAATCAGCTATTACGTCGTCGGTCTTTTCAGCTATCTCGCGAAGACTGCGGAGCATGAATGGCCGACAGTCTCGGCCAGCCTTCTGACAGGCCTTTTCGTTCCGGTGGCGATCATCTCGACATGGTTGGTGGTACGCTCGATCCGAAAGCACCATACCGTCGATGACGAGGATGTGGACTAGGGCATGCCTGATTGCGGGCGTCGCTGGATGTAAAGGCGGGGCAAGCGACAGCTCGTCAACCGCGCGTCAGATCCTCGACCTCGTAGGTCCAGACCCGGAAGTGATCGAGGCTGTGCGGTCCGAAGGAATTGACAAGCGGAATGTCGGCGGCGTCGCGCCCTCGCGCGACCAGGATGCGGCCGATGCGGGGGATGTTGTTTCGCGGGTCGAAGGTGCGCCATTCGCCATCGAGATAGACCTCGATCCAGGCCGAGAAGTCCATAGGGTCGACAACCGGTACACCAATGTCGCCGAGATGGCCGTTGATGTAACGCGCCGGGATGTTCAGGCATCGGCAGAACGTCAGTGCCAAGTGGGCAAAGTCGCGGCAGACGCCGACCTTCTCCTCGTAAGCCTCGAATGCCGTTCTGGTCGAGCGGGCCTGAAGATAGTCGAATTTGATATGGTCGTGGACGAAGTCGCAGATCGCCTGCACGCGGCTCCAGCCGGGTTGCAGCGAGCCGAAGAGATCCCAGGCCGTTTGGCTTAACTTGTCCGTCTCGCAGTAGCGGCTGCCCATGAGATAGACGAGGCAATCATCCGGAAGATCGGGCACTGCGATTTCCTGCGCTAGAAAATCGGCCGGATCGATAAGTCCGTCATCCTCGATGATGGCGTCGCCCCAGATCATCGTCGTGCCTTGTGGGGCGACGAGACGCCGGCAGGTATTTCCGAACAGGTCGACATAGGTCGAGGAGGGGGCGTCGGGATTGGTGAAGACGACTTCCGGCGCACGGATATCACCTGCCCGGTCCCTGTGAACCGACAGAAGGCAGATGAGTGCAGTCGGCTGCGGGCAGGTGAGGGTGATTTCGTAGCCGTAGCGAATGAGCATGGCGAAGCGATCCGGGGAACGAGTTGTGATGTATCGGGGGAAGTCGGGGTATCAGGAGCGGTGAATACGTCGCGTTCGCCGTCGTGCATCCCTAGGCCGCGGGGGCAGCGTTTGCCCCCGGCACATTCTTTTCAACGGACCGCGAAGGTGGGGTCCGGCCGGTCAGGTCTTCTTCTTCCCGGAAACCGGCATATTGGCGTTGGCCGCGCTCTTGACCTGGCTGCCGAAGGGAGTTTCCGCCTGAGGCGGCGCCTTGACCTGCTTGGGTTTGCGGATTTCGCGCGAACTGCGCTTTTGTCCCTTAGCCATGACCGAAAGTCCTTTCCATAAGGCCGTCATTTCCACCCTTGGCGGGATTGGAAGCTGCGACCAGGTTGTCCTGTGTGGTGACGCGTTCGTAACGCTCGTCTTCGTTCCGGATGCGGTATTGGGGTGACCCGCCGATCGGAGGGAGGGTGGCGGTTATGGCGTAAACGTCGCTGGCGCCCGCATTGGTGATTATGGAGGAGTTGTCGCTCATGCGAACTAACTGGCCGATGCCGAATATGTGACGCGGCGCCTCTTCCACGGCACGGCGTTTCATGCGGCCTTGCTGGTACTTGATCATATTGTTCATCCTTCCGGGAACGTATGCCCTGAAGTCGATCGCATCGCCCCGCCTTTGCCATCAGGCATGACTGGAGGCCATGCACCCCGTGAGAGGGACATGTAAAACTGGATCGTCTTTCAGAAAAAATCTCTGGAGCCCGCGATATTTTCAAATCATGTTCGGGGCTATTCTTGTCGTATATATGGGGCAAATGCCGCGATGCGGCAATAGATGAAATAAATTTATTTCATCTAGCCGAGAAAAATTGAAGGTTTTTCATATGCCTTCAAGATTTTTACATAAGTCAAATATGCAGTGCGTGGCCGAGGGCTGCGAGCGCCGCTTCCAGGAAGCCCTCGCTCTGGGTCGGGTGCGCGTGGATGGTGCCGGCGACGTCTTCCAGCCGCGCGCCCATTTCGAGCGCCAGCGCAAAAGCCGCCGAGAGTTCGGATACGCCCTTGCCCACCGCCTGGATGCCGAGCACCAGATGATCGCTCCTGCGGGCGACGACGCGGACGAAGCCCGCCTCGCTCTCCATCGTCATGGCGCGGCCATTGGCGGTAAAGGGAAACTGGCCGGTGATGACGTCGATGTCGCGCGTCCTTGCCTCGTCGGGTGAAAGTCCGCAGGTGACGATCTCCGGATCCGTGAAGCAGACGGCGGGGATCGCCACCTTGTCCCATTCGCGCTTTCCGCCTGCCACGATCTCGGCGACCATCTCGCCCTGGGCCATGGCGCGGTGGGCGAGCATGGGTTCGCCGGTGACGTCGCCGATCGCATAGATGCCGCGCATCGAGGTGCGGCACCGGTTGTCGATGGCGATGAAATTGCGGTCCATGGTCAGATCGAGTTCGGGAATACCCGCGCCTTTCGAGCGAGGGCGGCGGCCGACCGTCACGAGGATCCGTTCCGCCGCGAGTACTTCGGCACTTCCGTCGGATTTCTCGACCTCGAGGCCAGCGCTGGCAAGCCCCTTGGCGCGCGTCTCGGTCATGACGGTGACACCGAGATCGGCGAGGGATTTCAGCACCGGTCTGGTCAGAGCCGCATCATATTGCGGCAGGATATTCCTTTCCGCCTCGACGACGGTGACATTCGAGCCGAGCTTGGCATAGGCGGAGCCGATCTCGAGCCCGATATAGCCGCCGCCGACGATCGCCAGCCGCTCGGGTATCTTGTCGAGCGCCAGCGCGCCGGTGGAATCGATCACCGTGTCGCCGAACGGCAGGAAGGGCAGTTCGACCGGTTCCGAGCCGGTGGCGATGACCACGTTCTCGGCCTCGATCTCGTAGCTTTCCTCTTCGCCTTCAACCCGCACGGTCTTGCCGTCCACGAAGGTTGCCGTGCCTTCGATGGCCTTCGCGCCGGCCTTTTTCAGAAGGCCTTTGACGCCGCCTGTCAGCCGGTCGACGATACTGTCCTTCCAGGCCACTGTCCTTGCGAAGTCGATCGACGGATGGGATGCGGCAAGGCCAAGCGCTGACTTGCCTTCGGCGAACTCCGTCAGCCGCGCGAACTCGTCGGCGGCATGGATGAGGGCCTTGGAGGGTATGCAGCCGACCGTGAGGCAGGTGCCGCCATAGGCGCGTTCCTCGACGATGATCGTCTCGACGCCGAGCTGGGCCGCGCGGATGGCGCAGACATAGCCGCCGGGTCCGCCGCCGATGACGAGAAGCTTGCAGGTGAGGTTTTTCATGGTGCGATCCTTTTCCTGCTACTCGTCGATGAACAGAAGCGCCGGCGTTTCGATCAGGTCCTTGAGCTTGCGCACGAAGACCGCCGCATCCCAGCCGTCGATCACGCGATGATCGAACGAGGAGGACAGGTTCATGATCTTGCGCGGCACGAACTCGCTGCCGTCCCAGACCGGCCGCATCGCCATCTTGTTCACGCCGACGATCGCCACTTCCGGATGATTGATGATCGGCGTGGTGGCAATGGCGCCGAGTGCGCCAAGCGAGGTGATGGAAATGGTCGATCCGGACAGTTCCTCGCGCCTGGCCTTGCCGGAGCGGGCGGCATCGGCGAGCCGCGCGACTTCGGTCGCCGCATCCCACAGGCTCATCGCCTCGGCATGGCGGACGACGGGCACCGTCAACCCGTTCGGCGTCTGGGTGGCGATGCCGACATGGACGGAACCGGACTGATGGATCACACCCGCCTCGTCATCGAAGGTGGCGTTGAGGCCCGGCTGCTCGGCGACTGCCTTGCAGATGGCGCGGATCAGGAAGGGGAGCACGGTGAGCTTGCCGCGCTCTTTTGCATGCTGCCCGTTGAGCTTTTCGCGCAGGGCTTCCAGATCGGTCACGTCGACTTCCTCGACGATCGTGATGTGGGGGATGCGGCTTGCCGAAATGCTCATCTTCTCGGCGATGCGCTTGCGCATGCCGATCACCTTCACATCCTCATCGGCGCGCGGAACGACCAAGCGGCCACTGCCGAAGCCGGCTGTCTGCGGCTGGGCGATCCAGGCATCGAGGTCGTCATGGGTAATGCGGCCCGCGGGGCCTGAACCCGCGACAAGCCTGAGATCTATTCCGGCGTCGCGGGCACGCTGCCGTATGGCGGGCGATGCCAGCGGTCTTTCACCGGTTGCGAGCGGCGTGGTGCGCGGTGTCGCCGGCGTGGTGGATTTCTCGGGCCTGGCTTCTGCCCGGGCCGGCTCGGGCTTTTCGGCCTTTTCCGGTTCGGGCTTCTCAACCCGGTCTTCCCGGCCTGCAGGTTTTTCCACGCTCTCGTCCGGCGCGCCGTCGCTCTCATCCCCGGCCATGCGCTCTTCAGCGGCGGCAGCGGTCTCGGCGGAGGTTTCGATCTCGACGAATTTCGAGCCGATCGCCAGCGTGTCGCCGGGTTCGCCCGCCAGCCAGACCACCTTGCCGGAGACAGAGGAAGGCACCTCGACCGCGGCCTTGTCGGTCATCACCGTACCCAGCACATCGTCTTCCTGGATCTCGTCGCCGATCTTGACCGCCCATTCGGTCAGCTCGGCCTCGGCGATCCCTTCGCCGACATCGGGAAGCTTGATCGTGACCCTTGCCATGTCTCAATCCTCCATGACTTCGCGCAGCGCGCGGCCGACCCGGTCGGGACCGGGGAAATAGGCCCATTCCTGGGCATGCGGGTAGGGGGTGTCCCAGCCGGTGACGCGGAGAACCGGGGCTTCCAGATGGTAGAAGCAGGCTTCCTGCACCGTCGCCGAGAGTTCGGCGCCAAAGCCCGATGTGCGGGTCGCCTCGTGGATGACCACGCAACGGCCGGTTTTCTTCACCGATTCCGTGATGGCTTCGATATCGAGCGGCAGCAGGGTGCGCAGGTCTATGATCTCGGCGTCGATGCCGGTTTCCTTCGCGGCTGCCTCCGCCACATAGACCATCGTGCCATAGGCGAGGATGGTGACCTCGGAGCCTTCGCGCCGGATCGCCGCCTTGCCGAGCGGGATCGTCTCATATCCGTCGGGCACCTCGCCGAGCGGATGGTTCTTCCACGGCGTGACCGGACGATCGTGATGGCCGTCGAACGGGCCGTTATAGAGCCGCTTCGGTTCGAGGAAGATCACCGGGTCGGGATCATCGATGGCCGAGAGCAGCAGTCCCTTGGCGTCATAGGGGCTCGAGGGCACCACCACCTTGAGGCCGGAGACGTGCGTGAACAGCGCTTCGGGGCTCTGGCTGTGGGTCTGGCCGCCGAAAATGCCGCCGCCGGTGGGCATGCGGATCACCATGGGGCAGGTGAACTGGCCGCCGGAACGGTGGCGCATGCGGGCGGCTTCGGAGACGATCTGGTCGTAAGCCGGGTAGACATAGTCGGCGAACTGGATCTCGACGACCGGCTTGAGGCCGTAGGTCGACATGCCGATGGCGGCGCCGACGATGCCGCTCTCGTTGATCGGCGCATCGAAGCAGCGGTGGCTGCCATATTTTTTCTGCAGGCCTGCGGTGCAGCGGAAGACACCGCCGAAATAGCCGACATCCTCACCGAAGACGACAACCTTGTCGTCACGTTCCATGGCAAGGTCGTGGGCGGTGCGGATCGCCTCGATCATGGTCATGCGGGTGGTTGAACCGCTCATCTCAATGACCTCCTGCCTGGCGCTGGGCACGCAGATGCGGCGGCATCTCGGCATAGACGTCGTCGAACATGGCGGACGGCGAGGGGTGCGAGCCGGAACCGAGCGTGCCGTTCTTCTCCGCTTCCTTCTGTGCCTTGCGCACAGTGTCGGCGATTTCGGCCTGCGCCTGGGTGTGGCGCTCCTCGGACCATTCGCCGATGGCGATCAGATGCCGCTTCAGCCGGTCGATCGGATCGCCGAGCGGCCAGGCGGAGACCTCATCCTTGGCGCGATAGGCCGACGGGTCGTCGGATGTCGAGTGGCCGCCCGCCCGGTAGGTCACGTGCTCGATCAATGTCGGACCATGTCCGGAACGGGCACGTTCGGCGGCCCATTTGGCGACGGCGTGGACGGCGAGATAGTCGTTGCCGTCGACGCGAAGCGAGGGAATGCCGAAACCGTGGCCGCGTTCGGCAAACGTCACCGCATTGCCGCGGGCGAAGCCCTGGAATGTGGAGATGGCCCACTGGTTGTTGACGATGTTGAGGATGACCGGCGCGTTATAGGTCGAGGCGAAGACCATGGCCGAGTAGAAATCGCTCTCGGCGGTGGCGCCGTCGCCGATCCATGCCGAGGCAATGCGGGTGTCGCCCGCAATCGCCGAAGCCATGGCCCAGCCGACGGCCTGAATGTACTGGGTGCCGAGATTTCCGGAAATCGTGAAGAAGCCGTGCTCCTTGGAGGAGTACATGATGGGCAGTTGCCGGCCCTTCAACGGATCCTTCGAATTGGAATAGATCTGGTTCATCATGTCGACGAGCGGATAATCGCCGGCAATGAGAAGGCCCGCCTGCCGATAGGTGGGGAAGTTCATGTCGCCGTCTTCAAGCGCCATTCGGAACGCGCAGGAGACCGCTTCCTCGCCCAGATGCTGCATGTAGAACGACGTCTTGCCCTGGCGCTGCGCGGTGAGCATGCGCTCGTCGAAGATGCGCAGCGTCATCATGTGCCGGAGGCCGTCGCGCAAGGCATCGGCATCGAGCGCATCGGCCCACGGGCCGACGGCCTCGCCCTTCTTGTTGATCACCCGGACGATGGAGAAGGCCATGTCGCGGATATCGGCGGCGGGCGCATCCACATCCGGGCGCCGCGCTTCGCCGGCACGCGGAATGACGAAGTCGGAGAAATCCGGCTGGTCGCCCGGCCGGCAGCCGGGTTCGGGAATGCGCAGCTTGAGGGGCTTGGAGTCAGGCATGGCTGAAACCTCTGGGGGATGTGTGGGGACCGGAAGGTCGGAGCGGTGAAGAAGGGCAGGGGAAAACCGGCGCGTGGAAAGCGCTGCCGCCGGTGCGGCGGGTCGAACGGGTGGACGGCAATACGGGACAATGGCCCGGACCCATGCATTCCTCCTCCTGGAAGCGGCCGATCTTCAGCGCGGACGCTTCATCCTCCTCATCTATCTAAGGCTAGACTGAAGAAAGGAAAATTTCCTGCTTATTATGCTTGAAAAACGAAGAGTTTGCCGATGATAATTTCTCAGTATAGGAAAATGCAAAAGGACCTTCTGTGAATATGGCAATCGACGATACGGATCGGCGCATCCTGAAAGTGCTGTCCACGAACGGGCGAATTTCGAACTCCGATCTTGCGCGCGAGGTCGGGCTTTCGCCGAGCCCGTGCTGGCAGCGGGTGCGGCGGCTGGAGGAGGCGGGCATCATTTCGGGCTATGCCGCGATCCTCAACCACGAGGCACTGGGCGTGGGCGAGACCGTTCTGGTGGAGGTGGTGCTCGACCATCACGACGAGTCCTCGCTCGATAATTTCGCCAAGGCTCTGTCGGCCATTCCGGAGGTGCTGGAGGTGTATCTGATGGCCGGAGAATTCGACTACCTGCTGAAGGTCGCCGCGGGCGGAACGTCGGATATAGAGAGCTTCCTGCGCGAGAAACTGTTCCGCCTGAAAGGCTTTCGCCAGTCGCGTTCGAGCTTCGCGCTCAGATGCATCAAGCGCGTGGTGTCCTACGTGCCGCCGGCCTGAGCCGCGCTGCACATGTCATTCTTCATTGCGAATGTCTCGGATTTGCCCGATATTTCCTCCGCGGACTGCATGGAAGACGGTACGGTGAAGCGAGTTGTAACGGAAACGGGCGGGCGCGAGATCGTGCTGATCGACAGTATCACCATGGTCGAGATCGGGGATTCCGGTCAGGTGATCGTTTCGGGGTCTCACGGTGGCGCCAATGTGGGCGAGATCACGCTGCGCTATGCACCGTCGCTTGCCGTCTTCAATGATGCGGGGATCGGCAAGGACCGCGCCGGTGTCATCGCGCTCGACATTCTCGGCGAGCAGGGCATACCGGCGCTTGCCGTCAGCCACCAGTCGGCCCGCATCGGCGATGCCGGCGACATGTGGGAAAACGGTATCATTTCGACCCTCAACAGTGTGGCGGAACGGCTCGGTTTCAAGGCCGGCGCCAAGCTCAGCGAGGCTGTCGGGGCCTTCGGCGAGCAAATCGTCCAGGCTCGTCCGGCGGTCTGACGGGCGTCAGCCCCTCAGTTTCGCGAGCGCCTCGCCAATGCGCGCCCGGATCTCATAGGGTTCGCCTGCCAGGATCTTGCTCAGTGCCTGAAGGTCGGCGCGGGTATCGTGCAGCTGATCGATCAGCGATGCGACGAGTGCCAGGCTCTCATCCTCGAGTTCGAAGTCATCCGCCAGATCGCACAGCAGCTCCAGCCGCGCGATATCGACGGGGCGGTAGCGCAGGCCGTCGGCACTGTGCACGGGCCGCACTATATCCGTCTCCACGAAGGAGACGAGGCGGACACGCGTGAGCCTGCCGACGGCGGCGATTACCTGTTCTTCGGTGTAGAGCACAGCCATCGATGTCTCCCTCACATCATGCCCTTGCGCGGATCATAACCGTGGGAGCCGCGCCAGTTTTCCATGAATGACTTCAGTTCGTCGTCCACCTGTGGCGGCGCGACGATCTTGAGTTCGACGCGCTGGTCGCCACGTGGCTTGCCCTTGGGCTCGATGCCCTTGCCCTTCAGGCGCAGGGTCTGTCCGGTCGTGGCGCCCGCCGGAATGGTGAGATTGACCGCGCCGTCGAGCGTCGGCGTCTTCACCTTGCCGCCGAGGATGGCCTCGTCGATGGTGATCGGCAGCGTCATGACGATATCGTTGTCCTCGCGACGGAAGACGTGATGGGGACGCACGGTGACCGTGATATAGGCGTCGCCGGACGGGGCCCCGCCGGAGCCCGGGCCGCCCTTGCCCTTCAGGCGCAGTGTCTGGCCGTCGGCAAGCCCCTGCGGAATGCGCACATCCAGCGTCCCGCCCTCGGGCAGGGTGATCTTGCGGGTGGCGCCCCTGGCCGCTTCCAGGAAGGTGACGTCCATCGTGTAGCGCATGTCCTGTCCCGGCATGGCGAAACGCGAGGAGCCGGCACCGTTGGACGAGCCGCGCGAGCGCTGGCGGAACATCTCGGCGAAAATGTCCGCCGGATCGCCGAAATCCTCGAAATCGCGGGTTGTCCTGTAGCTGAAGCCCTCGCGATTGCCCGCGTGATCCCGGTAGAAATTGCGATCGCGCTTTTCCTGGCCGCTGGCGTCGATTTCGCCCGCGTCGAAGCGACGCCGCGTCTCCGGATCCTTGAGCAGGTCGTAGGCGGCCGAAATCTTGACGAAGCGTGCTTCGGCGGCCGGATCATCGGGGTTGATGTCCGGATGGCTCGTGCGGGCCAGCTTGCGATAAGCCTTTTTTATCTCCTCGGCGCTGGCGGTCTTTTGCACCCCGAGGATGGCGTAGGGATCGTCCTGCATGTCACCGATTTCAAATGGATTGAACTGTTCACATATGTGTGATCGGCTATCTTCGAAATCAAGATGTTGAGGCGTCGACCCGGCTGCGGACGAGCCGGCTCTGCCCTATATGGAGGGCGAGGAACCATCGAAGGAGAGCGACATGGGCGACACGCGCGAGATCAAGGACATCCCGGTCGGTATCGAGGCGGGCGGCAGGCGCGGCGAGTTCGATTCCATGGGCAGGATCGACGTGCCCGCCGACCGCTACTGGGGCGCGCAGACCGAGCGCTCCCTGCATCATTTCGCCATCGGCGGCGACCGCATGCCGGTCGAGGTGTGTCACGCGCTCGGGGTGGTCAAGAAGGCCGCCGCCCAGGTCAATGCCGAACTGGGCAATCTCGAAGACTGGCGGCTCGAGGCCATCTCGAAGGCCGCCGACGAGGTGATCTCGGGCCAGCTGGACGATCACTTTCCGCTGTTTGTCTGGCAGACCGGCTCGGGTACCCAGACCAACATGAACGTCAATGAAGTGATCTCGAACCGGGCGATCCAGCTGCTCGGCGGCGAGCTCGGCAGCCAGAAGCCGGTCGGGCCGAACGATCATGTCAACATGTCGCAATCCTCCAACGACACCTTTCCGACGGCGATGCACATCGCCACGATCGAGCTGATGGAACGCCGGCTGCTGCCCGAACTCCGGCAGCTGGCCGGCGTCATCGAGGCAAAGGCGAAGGAATGGATGGACGTGGTCAAGATCGGCCGTACCCATCTCGAAGACGCGGTGCCGCTCTCGGTGGGGCAGGAATGGTCGGGCTGGGCCGCGCAGCTGCGTGCTGCGATCGAGACGGTCGAGGCAAGCCGCGCGGGGCTCTATGAACTCGCCCTCGGTGGCACGGCAGTCGGCACCGGGCTCAACGCACCGGAAGGATTTTCGGAAGCCGTGGCACGGAAAATCGCCGGCATCACCGGCAAGCCGTTCGTGACCTCGCCCAACAAGTTCGCCTCGCTCGGCGGGCTCGATGCGATGGTGCGGTGCTCGGCGGCACTGCGCGGCGTGGCGGTGGTGACGATGAAGATCGCCAACGACATGCGCTGGCTCGGATCCGGTCCCCGCTGCGGCCTTGGCGAATTGAAACTGCCCGAGAACGAGCCTGGTTCATCCATCATGCCGGGCAAGGTGAACCCGACCCAGTGCGAGGCGATGGTGATGATCGCCACTCAGGTGATGGGGGAGGACACGGCGGTCGCCTTTGCCGGTGCGCAGGGAAATTTCGAGCTCAACGTCATGCGCCCGATCGTCATCAACAACGTGCTGCATTCGATGCGCATTCTCGCCGACGGTTGCCGGACCTTCCGCACCTTCTCGGTCGAAGGCACCGAGATCGACCGCGACCGGATAGGCGCGCATCTCGAAAATTCGCTGATGCTGGTAACGGCGCTCTCGCCCGAGATCGGCTATCAGGCGGCCGCCCACATCGCCGAGGATGCCCACAAGCGCGGGATCACGCTCAAGGAGGCTGCGCTGGATTCGGGCAAGATCGACGAGCAAACCTTCAACCGGGTGATCGATGCGCGCAAGATGATCGGCAAGGGTGTGGCGGGCGCCTGACTGCGCTCACACCTCGATGAATGCCGGTTCGTACGTGACGGGAAAATTCACCGAGCGGGCGATGAAGCAGTATTTGTGGACCTCGTGATGCAGCGCCTCGGCCTTTTCGAGGTCGGTTCCTTTCGGGACTTCGATACGCGGGCGCAATGTGGCGGAGAGAAATCGCCCCGTTCCGTCCGGCTCGCTTTCGCCGTGGCCAACGGGGTCGTCCACATAGTTCCGGACCACGATCTTCGCCACCGAGGCCAGGTGCAGGTACCAGAGCATGTGGCAGGAGGCGAGCGAGGCGATCAGCAGGTCCTCGGGATTGTGCTTTGAGGGATCGCCGCCGAGCATCGGATCGTTGGAGCAGGCGACGATCTCCTTGCCTTCTGTCTCGATGTTCCATGTCCGGTCATAGCTGCGATAGGTGCTGGTGCCTTCGCCGGTATTGCCGGTCCAGCGGATCCTGGCGGTGAAATCATGCGGCTTGGCCATGGTCATCTCTCCTGGAACAGGCGGGCGATATGGTTGTCCCAGGAGCGGCCGAGCTTCGCTTCGCCGAAATCGCCCTCGGCGGAGGAGAGCAGGAAACCGGAGCCTTGGGCGACCGCGCCGCAGACGTTCTTCTCCGCGATCCTCTCGACCAGATTGCCGCTCCGGGTGTCGAGCACCAGCGCGCAATTGCCGTGTGGCGAGGTGATGACCAGGCGGTTCTCGCTGCGATTGGCCGCGACCGAGCCGACATAATTCGCAAGCCCGTGGCGGGCTTGGTCGGGCAGCATGATCGGCTTGTAGCCTTCGCCCATGGTCACGCGAAGCAGGAGCGGCGGTTCGTCGGTTTCAGGGCCTTCGTACTGGCAGCCGACCCAGACATTGCCGGCTGCATCGATATCCATATGGCGCGTCGACAGCCGGAAGAGGTCGGCGGGTGGCGTGTGCTTTTCCAGAAGTTCGCCGCTCTCGATATCCACAAAGACGACCGAGGGTTCCATGCTGGCGAGATTGAGCTTGGCACGGCCGAAATCCGGGTGGGTCTCGATGCCGCCATTGGCGATGCAGAGGGTCTTGCCGCCGGGCATGAGGATGAGTTCATGCGGATCGATGCCGTAGGAGGGAAACTCGCCGATCCGGTTGAAACCGGCGGTGACATCGTAGATGCCGATCATGCCGGCGGCGTTGTCGTAATCGTTTTCCGTCGCATAGAGCACGCGGCCATCGGGCGAGAAGACGCCGTGGCCGAAGAAGTGACGATCCTCGGGGGTGGAGAAGGGTATCGGCTCGCTGCCGTTCTGCCGGTCCACGGCCACGGCGAAGGTACCGGGTCGGCGGGCGAAGGCGACGGCCCAGCGGCCGGCGCGGTCGGTTGCCACGTCATGGCCGCGATCGGGCAGCGAGACCGAGGTCAGCTCGTTGCCGTCGCCATCGAGAATGGAAAAACCGGCGCCGCCATTCTGTATCCAGGCGGCAGCGAACAGGTCCTTGCCGGCGGCTATGGCAGGCTTAGGCAGGAGCCCCGAAAGCCCGGCCAGACCGGCGGTCGCGGTTCCGATGAAAAGGCGGCGTGTCATGATCATGTCGATCATCCTTTCAGTCAGTCTCCGTCGGCGAACGAGAAGCCTGCGGTCAGTCCCACGGCATTGCCGTAATCCTCGTTGGCCAGCGTCTTGATGCGACCCAGCCTGTCGCGCAGCTCTTCGAGACGCGCGCGGCTTTCGGGGCTTGCCAGAAGTTCCGCGGCTGTGCCCTGCAAGCGCCGGGTCAGTGCGATGGCGCCGCTCAGCTCGTCGCTGATCCGGTAGCCGATCTCCCGGTCCTGCTCGGACAGTACCAGCGTCATGCCGGAATTCTCGAAGACCGCCTGGATGCCCTGCAGATTGGCCGCGATCGAGGCGAAAGTATTTCCCGCGCGGCGGTAGATGGCGGCATTCGGGCGGTCCGTCCCTTCCGTTTCACCCAGGAAAGCGCGCAGGCGGATGTCGCGCACCATCTCGATGCCGTGGACGACGACGCCGAGCAGTTCGACGAGCGCCTCGCGATTGTCGCGGATCACAGGATTGTCGCTGCCGGGGTTCATCCAGAGCCGGGAAATGCCTTCCGGATCGGCCCAGGCGCCGTCGAGTTCGCGGGCAATCGCGTCGATGTTTGCGGCGACAAGCCCGGCGTAGTCGCAGCGCCCGTCGTCCTTGCCGGAAGCGAGTGCCTCCGCGCCGGTGCCGAAGAGTGCGTATTCCAGAGCCGGAAGTCCCTGCAAGGCGACGCTCTTGCCCTGAAGCTGGCCGAGTGCTTGCGGATAGGGCTCGAAACCGCCGATCAGGCTCTGGATCTGCTTCAAACCGACGCCGCGACGATCGGGGTAGTAGAGCACGCGCTCGTAGCGGTTCTCGCCCGCCACCGGTCCGAAGCGGATGATCTCGACATAAGACCAGGAAACGGCGGCTTGTGTGAAAGCGTCGCGGGCTGCGGCCAGCGTCTCGTCCGACGGGCTGTCGCAGAGCGTCTCGATATCGGTCTCGAGTTTTTCGGAAGCGACATGAAAGCGCTGATAGCCCGGCTGGATGAAATCCTCGATTGCCCGGGTCATGATCTCGGAGACGACCGCATTGGTCGAGCGCTTGGCCGCTTGGGCGGGCAGGGTGCTCAGGGCGGGGACGAGCGAGGCGGCGAACAGGAGGGCCGCGAGGACAGGGCTGGGGCGCTTCATGCAGTCAACTCGCTGGAAGGACTTGCACACCCCGCCATGTCCGGTCAGTCGCCGTCAAGTGACGAAAAGCCGGCCGACAACCCCAATCCGCCGGCGATGCGGCCGGAAAAGGTGTCGCGGATGCTCAGCAACACCAGCCGCAGGTAATTGGCCGCGTCGCGGGTTTCGGGGTCTGCCGCAGCCTGCGGCAGCGGCTGCTTCATCCTGTCGATGGTCCGCTGCGCGTTGGACAGTTCGAACATCGCCGACGTGCCGTAGCGCTGGATGTCCTCCGGCGTCAGCTCGATCATGCCGGACGCCTTGTAGAGTTCCTGCAGGCCCTTCATGTCGCCGGCAATCGCTGTTCCTGTCAGGCCTGATCGCCAGAAGATGGCGCTTTTGGGCTTGGCCTCGTCGACGCCCGCGCCGAGGAAGGGCTTGAGGCGGGTGTCGGCCACGAGTTCGGAGGAATTGACGAACACGCCGAGCAGTGCCTGCAGGCCCTCGCGCTCGTCGCGGAAATCCGGGTTTTCCGGCTTCGGATCGGAAAGCCGGGCGGCGATCCCCTCCGGGTCGTCCCAGGCATCGACGAGCTCGCCGGCCGTTCCGTAGATGCGCGCGGCGACGGCACCGGCGAAATCGCAACGGAATTCATCGCCTCCGGCCAGGTCTTCGGCGCCGGTGCCGTAGAGCAGGTATTCGAGCGTCGTCAGCCCCTGAAGCGCCACGCTCTTGGCGGCAAGACGCTCGGGCGTCGTCGCCGTTTCGTCCTTCTCGGCCAGCACCTGCTGGATCTGCTTGAGGCCGATGCCGCGGCGATCCGGGAAGAAGAGGATGCGCTCGAGCCGGTTGTCGTCGACGACGGGGCCGAAGCGGATGATCTCGATCTCCGACCAGGCGGTCACCAGTTCGCCGAAGGCCTTGCGGGCAACTTCGAGGCCCGGCGCCGACGGGGCTTCGCAAAGCGGGGAGATGGCCGCACCCATGGCCTGGGCCTTGTCGCGGAAATTGCGGTAGCCGGGCTGGATGAAATCCGTCACCGCGGCAGAGAGTACGCCGCGGTCCGTTACGGGTTTCGAAGCGTCCTGCGCGGATCCAGGGCCTGCGGAAAGAAGGCCGAAGGCGGCAATGGCGAAAGCCAGGCGGATCGAATTCGATGTCTTGATCATAGGGAATTGAGGAAGCGGATCAGCGCGTCCCTGTCCTTCTTGTCGAGTGCGGCATAGGCGTCGCGCGAGGCCGTTGCCTCGCCGCCATGCCAGAGAATGGCTTCCTCGAGGTTCCGCGCGCGGCCATCATGGAGAAAGAAGGTGTGGCCGCTGACGGTTTCCGTCAAGCCTATGCCCCAGAGTGGTGCCGTGCGCCATTCGCTGCCTGACGCGACACCGACCACCTGGCCGTCGGCGAGGTCTTCGCCCATGTCGTGGAGCAGCATGTCGGAATAGGGCCAGATCAGCTGGAAGGCGTGGGCATCGTTGCCGGTCTTGCGGCTGGTCACGAATTTCGGCGTGTGGCAGGCCACGCAGCCGGAAGTGTAGAACATCTCCTTGCCGCGCAGGACTTCGGGATCGCCGACGTCACGCCGTGCCGGAACGGCGAGGTTCTCGGAGTAGAAGGTCACGAGCTCCATGACCGGGTCCGGGGCCTCGGTATCGCCGAGCCGTTCCTGCACGCCGTTGGGTGCCTCGAGACACTCGACCTCGGCCTCGGTGCAATCGCCGGCATGGCGGGGGACGAGCGGATTGGAAATGCCGATATCGCCGGCAAAGGCCTCGCTGCCCTGTTCGCGGATCGAGGCATTCTGCGCCTTCCAGCCGAAACGGCCGATCACCGGATTGTCGAGCCTGGTGCCGCGTGCAAGGCCGACACGGCCGGAAATGCCGTCGCCATCCTCGTCATTCGGGTCGGCATTGGCGATGAGATCCGCCGGGTGGATCGCCTGCAGCAGACCCATGCCGATCATCGGGTTGGCGACGCGGGGCGACACGGTCGTGTCCGCCGCAAGCGGGCCATAGTTAAGATCCGCCGCGGAATAGGACGGCTTGCGCAGCGTGACTTCCGTGCCGTCGGGGAAGGTGAAGGGCTGGTCCTGGTAGGAGATGACCATCTTGCCTTCGGCGCGCAGGCCGGGGATCGCCTTGTCCTGCAACTGACCGCCATAGACCGGGTCGGGCATGTTGGGGGCGAGGAAGTTCTCGATCGCCGCGCGTTCCTCGTCGGTTGCGGGACCGCGCGCCAGGCGCAGGAACATCGAGGTCGCATCAGTGGAATGTTCCGGCGGATGGCCGCGCCCGTCCTTGAGGTGGCAGCTCTGGCAGGAGCGCGCATTGAAGAGCGGGCCGAGACCGTCGGACGCGTCGGTGGAGGAGGGCGAGCTCACCCACATCTTGCGGAACAGGGCATTGCCCAGCTTGAAGGTCTCTTCCTCCTCGAAGCTCAAATTGGCCGAGGACTGGGAAAAGGCATCCTGGTTGGGAAGCTTTCTGGAGGTTGCCGCGCCGCCCGACATGGTTTCGAAGCGTTCCGGCTTGGAGAAATCGGTGGTCGGCCTGGCGATGCGCTCGACGCGTTTCCGGTCCTTGGGGATCAGGTCACCGCGTTCCTGCATGGTTTTGGGCCAGGCGAGTTCCGGCGCACCGTATTGCGCGGCTGCCATCAGCGTCGATGAGAGGACGATGGCAGCGGTCAGGAGGGAGATCGGAGCAGGGGTCTTTTCGGTCTTCAAGATTTCATCCGCCTTGGTCGGCATTCTCATTCCTCGATCCGGACCGTTTGTCATTCAGCGTCCGGTCCGATTGCACTGTCATTGCGGCAAGGCGGAGCCGCCGGATTGTGGGCCGGCGTATAGAACGCCGGCCCGAAAGCATCAAGGATTACTCGAAGACTGCATCCGGATTGTCGAGCGAATCCGAGCCTTCCAGTTCGATCTCGCCGATGTCGAGCGCGGCGATGACGCGTTCGATCGAGCGTGTCTGGTCGATCAGGCCGTCGATTGCGGCCTGCACGGTGGCGTTGCCGTCCTCGTTGCCCTCGGCGATCTGCTGGTCGTAGGCCTCGCCGCCATCGGCGCGGGCGGCCATGGCTTCCATGGCTTCGAGCGTGGCGCCGAGCTTGGCCTTCATCTCCTCGTCGAGCGCCTTGTCCTTCTCGGCCACCATGTCCGACAGCGACGGGCCGGAGACTTCCGAGCCGTCCACGCGGGTGTAGGAGCCGAGATAGACGTCGCGAATGCCGCGGGCATCGTTGAGATGCGACTGGTCGGTGTTGTCGGAGAAGCAGTCATGCTCCTCTTCCGGGTCATGCAGGATGAGGCCGAGCTTCATGCGCTCGCCGGCCAGTTCGCCGTAGGAGAGCGAGCCCATGCCGGTCAGCATGGCCGAGATCGCCGCGCCATCGTCGAGCCCGTCGAGATAAGCGGCCGCATCGCCGCCATCCTTCCAGTTGGCAACCATTTCCTCGAGATCGGAGACCAGCAGGTCGCTGGCAGCGGCAAGGTATTCCGCGCGGCGGTCGCAATTGCCGTTGGTGCAGTCGTCGCCCTGGGCGTAGTCGGTCCAGGGGCGGTTGCCTGCGCCGGCATCGGTGCCGTTGAGGTCCTGGCCCCAGAGCAGGAATTCGATGGCGTGGTAACCGGTGGCGACATTGGCCTCCACGCTGCCCGCTTCCTGCAGGGTGCCGGAGAGGAATTCCGGCGTGATCTTGCTGGCGTCGACGGGCTCGCCATTGATCGAGATTTCCGGATTGGCGATGACGTTCGCGGTGTAGAGCGCGTTCTGATCGCTTTCCGAGCCGTAGCTGGCATCGACATAGTCGATCAGGCCTTCATCGAGCGGCCAGGCGTTGACGCGACCTTCCCAGTCGTCGACGACCGGGTTGCCGAAGCGGTACGCCTCGGTCTGCTGGTAGGGCACGCGGGCTTCGAACCAGGCTTGCCTGGCGGCGGCCAGCTTTTCCTCGGACGGATCGGCGATGAAGGCATCGATGGCTTCGTCGAGTGCCTTGGCGGTGCTGAGCGAATCCTCGAACTTGGCGACGGCCATCTTCTTGTAGTTGTCGACCACGGAGCGGGCGCCGGTTTCGGCCAGGGCCGGTGCGGCGGCGGCGACGACAAGCGCCGCCGCGGTGGTGGCGAGCAGGGTCTTCATCTTCAATGAACGGTTCAAAATGGTCCTCCAGTCAGTGAATGGTGTGATTGTGTTGGTGAAAATTCTGCGGCGGCTGAGGTTTCAGCAGCGTGGAAACGGCATCCTGAGGCACGGGCAGGAGCACCTGTCCGAACATCTTCATGCGCATGGCATAGTCGCCGCATGCGGCCAGTGTTTCCATCGCGCGCGCCGGGCAGGTGAGTGCGCAAGCCGTCATGCGGCCCGCATTCTCGTCGCCGTGCTGGAGCGCCGAGACCAGCGCGAGGATGAGGCATTCGTCGCGGCACAAATGGCCGCTGTCGCTGGGGAACGCCCGCAGGGGGCAGGCGGCGCAGCGGCTGAGCGTGGAAATGAAGCTCGTCAGTCCGTCCACCACGATGCGGGATTCGGCCGGGCCGAGCGTGGCACGGTGCAGCTGGCTGAGCGCGTTTGCGGCGATCTGTCCCGCAGGCGTGTCACCGGCGATCGCGCAATCGACGATACGGCGGTAGCCGCCAACGACGAGAAATTCCGGAATCCGCTCGAGATAGGCCGCAGCGGGGCATGTCATCGTACCGCCCCCCGTGCAATGTGGCAGGAAGGGAAGGCATTGTGTGCAGATGTGCTCGTCATGGGCAGCTCCAACGTCGGGGTTCAAGGCCCCGCGCCTCTGATGAAGATTGGCTACCCCGATGAAACGCGGCCTGTCAATAAAAGATGATAAAAATGGTCTACTTTAGAATCGTTCCAATAGTTCTGCCCGGGAGTTCTGGAAATGCATGTTGTTTCAGCCATGTGAGCTCAAACGGACAAGCGCCGACAGCATGAGGCGGGCGCCGGCGAGGATGTCGGCCCATTCGCTATGCTCCTCGGGCGCATGGCTGATGCCGGCGCGGCTCGGGATGAAGATCAGCGCCGAAGGGCAGAGCGACTGCATCGTCTGGGCATCGTGGCCCGCGCCAGAGGGCATCCTGATGTGGGACAAGCCGAGGTTTTGAGCCTCGGAGGCCAAGAGGTCCTGGAGCTTCGGGTCGAGGGCGACAGGGGAGAGCCAGCTCTTTTCCTTGATCTCGCTTGAGAGGTGATGCCGGTGCGCCGCGGCATCGATTTCCGCCTTCACGGCCTGAAGCAGCGCGTGCTGGATTTTCTCATCCGTATCGCGGGTGATGACCGAGAAGACCGCGCGGCCGGGTATCGTGTGCGGAAAATTCGGTTCGAGCTCCACCTTGCCGATGGTGATGCGGGACTGGTCCGTTCCGTGGTCCCCGATGATAGCCGGAATGCGGGTTGCGAAGGCCGCCAGCCCCGCAAATGCGTCCGACCGCATGTCCATCGGCGTGGTGCCGGAATGATTGGCGCGACCGGTGAGGGTGACGGAGATGTTCGACACACCCGAAATGCCGTCCACAAGTCCTATCGGGATGCGCTTGTGTTCAAGCACCGGACCTTGCTCGATATGCAGTTCCAGGAACGCCTTGACCTCGTCCGGGGACCGGCGGCAATTGAAGGCATCTTCGGGCGAAAGGCCCTGGGCGGCCAGGGCGGTCTGGAGCGACATGCCGTCGGCATCGCCGGCCGTTTCGAACCAGGCACGGTCGATGCGGCCGGCAATGGCCTGGGAGCCGAGCATGCCTCCGAACCGGCCTTCCTCCTCGGCCGTCGCCACGACCTCGATCGCGGTCGAAGGCTCGAAGCCGGCATCCTTCATGGCCTTGACGCATTCGAGCGCGACCGCCACGCCGAGCGCACCGTCGAAGCCACCTCCCTCGGGCACCGTGTCGATATGGGAGCCAACCAGAATGGCGGGGCCTTCCGCAGGACCGTAGCGACCGAAAATATTGGCGACGCCATCGCGGCGGACAGCCAGTCCGGCTTCCTTCAAGCGGGCTTCGAACCATGCGCGCGCGGCCATGTCGGCATCTGAATAGCCCGGGCGGTTGAAACCGCCGGTCAAGGGGTTGGCCCCGAAGCCGTTGAGGCCGGCGAGAAAGGTTTTCAGGCGATCGATGTCGATGTCCGGCTTTTTGTCCCAAGTTTTCCCGGTCACGGTTTCGGTCGGTCTTTCAGTCACTTGTCGCCCTCCGCCGGCGTAACGGGTGTGTCGGTCGGCAAATTTATTATAATAAAATCTTGCTTACTCCAAAAATTATCATGTTTAATAATGGCAACACAGGACCAATGGAGTGGATATCCCATGAGAAAACTGCTGGCTGCAGCCTTCGGTGCCCTGAGTTTGCTTCTGGCATCGCCCGCGATGTCGCAGACGCCGCCAAACGTTGCGATCGTCGGGCAGATCGCCGAGCCCAAATCCCTCGATCCCGCCGCCGTGACCGCGGTCAACGACTTCCGCATCCTCGTCAACGTCTATGACGGGCTGACGCGCTACCGCGACGGCACACTGGAAGTGGAACCGGCACTGGCCGAGAGCTGGGAGATTTCCGAGGACGGCAAGACCTATACGTTCAAGCTGCGCTCCGGCGTGACGTTCCACGACGGGTCCGAGTTCAACGCGGAGGCGGTGAAATTCAATTTCGACCGCATGCTCAAGGAAGATCATCCCTTCCACGATACGGGGCCGTTCCCGCTCGCCTTCTTCTTCTCGTCCGTCGCGGAAGTGAACGTGATCGATGACCTCACCGTCGAATTCAAGCTGAACGCGCCCTATGCGCCGTTTCTCTCCAATCTCGCCTATCCGACCGGGCTGATCGTCTCGCCGGCGGCGGTCGAAGAATACGGCAAGGATTTCGGACGTCATCCGTCCGGCACCGGCGCCTTCAAGTTCGAGGAGTGGGAAGCCAACGCCAAGGTGGTGGTGAGCCGCAACGAGGATTACTGGGACGGCGCCGCGCCGCTCGAGGCAATCGTCTATCGCCCGATCACCGACGCCAATACGCGCATCGCGGAAATGCTGGCGGGTGGTCTCGACATCATGGTCGAGGTTCCGCCGGACAGCCTGCAGCAATTTCGCGACAATGCCGAGTACAAGGTGCTCGAACAGGCCGGGCCGCACGTCTGGTTCCTGATCCTCAACCTCAAGGAAGGCCCGTTCTCCGACAAGCTGGTGCGTCAGGCCGCCAATTATGCAATCGACAAGAAGGCGTTGACCGAGAACGTGCTTCAGGGCACGGCCGACATCGCCGCCGGTCCGACCCCGCCGGCCTTCGCATGGGCCTATGACGAGAGCCTGGATCCTTATCCGTACGATCCGGAAAAGGCCAAGGAACTGCTCAAGGAGGCCGGCTATTCCGGCGAGCCGCTGACCTTCTACGTGACCGAAGGCGGTTCGGGCATGCTCGATCCTGTCGCCATGGGGACCGCGATCCAGGCGGATCTGCAGAAGGTCGGCATGAAGGTCAATATCGAGACCTACGAGTGGAACACCTTCCTCGACAAGGTAAACCCCGGCCTCGAAGGCAAGGCCGACATGGCCGAAATGGCCTGGATGACCAATGATCCGGACACGTTGCCCTATCTGGCGCTGCGCTCGGAAGCCTTCCCGGACAAGGGGGGCTTCAACTCGGGCTATTATTCCAACCCGAAAGTCGATGAGCTGCTGAACGCGGCACGCGAGGCGACCGACCAGAGCGAGCGCGCCAAGCTCTACAAGGAAATGCAGCAGATCGTGCACGATGACGCGCCTTGGGTGTTCGTCGCCAACTGGAAGCAGAATGCCGTCACCAGGGCGGGCGTCGAGAACTTCAAGCTGCAGCCCTCCTTCTTCCTGATGCTGCAGAAGGTGACAAAACCGCAATAAGTGGGGGCCGCCGGCCGTCGGAAACGGGTCCGGCGGCCGGTATCCATTCGATCATTCTAGTCAGCGGGGCGATCCGGCGTGGGCCTTTACATCGCAAAACGGCTGCTTGCGGCCATTCCCGTCCTCTTCGGGCTGACGATCATCGTCTTCGTCATCATGTCGATGATCCCGGGCGATCCGGCGACCGCCATCCTCGGCTCCTATGCCACGCCTGAAAATGTCGAGAAACTCAACCGCGACCTCGGCCTGGACAAGTCGATGGTCGAGCAATATTTCATCTGGATCGGCAATCTGCTGCACGGCGATCTGGGGCGGTCCTACAGTCTCAACAAGCCCGTGCTCGACGAGGTTCTGTCGCGGTTCAATGCCACGCTCATTCTCGCAGGCACCGCGCTCGTCATCTGTTCCATCCTCGGTCTGATCGCCGGCGTCGTCTCCGCCGTCCGCCAGTTCGGCCTCGCCGACAAGGTGATCACCTTCGTCGTGCTGATCGGCATTTCCGCGCCGTCCTTCTGGCTCGGGCTGATCCTGATCCTCTTGTTCGCGGTGAAGATCAAACTGTTCCCGGTCTCCGGCATGTACGCGAGCTATGGCGGCGGCGGACCGCTCGACCTGCTTCATCACCTCTTCCTCCCGGCCATGACGCTTGCGGTGGTGGCGACCGGCGTCATTGCCCGGCTGACGCGCACCGCGATGCTGGAAGTCCTGCGGCAGGACTATATCCGCACCGCCCGCGCCAAGGGGCTTTCCGAGAGCAGGGTCATCTACAAGCACGCCTTCAAGGCGGCTCTCGTTTCCGTCATTCCGGTGATCGGCATCCAGGCGGGTTTCGTGCTCGGCGGGGCGGTCTATATCGAGACGGTCTTCCAGTGGCCCGGTATCGGCTCGATGCTGGTGACCGCCATTTCCACCCGTGATCTCCTTCTTGTGCAGGGCGGGGTGCTTGTCGTGGCCGCTGCCTATGTGCTCTTCAATCTGGCCGCCGACGTGGTGCAGACCATCATCGATCCGAGGTTGCGCTGATGGCGGACAAGCAGACGAAAAGCAGACCGTCGACATTCCGGCTGTTACTGAACAACCAGCTTGCGACCGCCGGTCTCGTCCTTTTCTCGCTTATCGTCGTGATTGCGCTGCTGGCGCCGGTGCTGCCGCTGCCCGATCCCGACCTGACGGCGCCGGCAGACCGGCTTCTGCCCGTCGGAACGGCCGGGCATCTTCTGGGCACCGATGCGCTCGGTCGCGATCTGTTCTCGCGGCTGATCTGGGGCGCGCGCGTCTCGCTCGCCGTCGGCATCTCGGCGACGCTGATTGCAGCCTTCTTCGGCTCGCTGATCGGGCTTGTCGCGGGCTATGCGGGCGGCAAGACCGATACGCTGTTGATGCGCGGCATCGATATGGTGATGGCGTTTCCCTATATCCTGCTGGCCCTCGCCATCGTGGCGGTGCTCGGCCCGGGACTTCTCAACGCGCTCTACGCCATCGCGGTCGTCAACATTCCCTTCTTCGCCAGAAACATCCGCGGCATCGCGCTGGGGCTGTCGCGGCGCGAATTCGTGGACGCGGCCCGGCTTTC
Organism: Pseudohoeflea suaedae; assembly: GCF_004354915.1. Taxonomy (GTDB): domain Bacteria; phylum Pseudomonadota; class Alphaproteobacteria; order Rhizobiales; family Rhizobiaceae; genus Pseudohoeflea; species Pseudohoeflea suaedae. Next base: position 340,829 of record NZ_SMSI01000002.1, read on the forward strand.
CGGCAAGAGCCATGTCCAGATCCTCTTCGGCGAGGTGCTGCCCAACGTGCTGCCGGTCATCATCATCACCATGTCGACCACCATAGGCTGGATGATCCTTGAAACCGCGGGTCTCTCATTTCTGGGTCTCGGTGCGCAGCCGCCGCAGGCGGATCTCGGTTCGATGCTGGGCGAGGGGCGCAAGATCCTCTTCACCTCGCCACATGTTTCGGTGGTGCCGGGGCTGATGATCTTCGTGCTCGTCATGTCGATCAACCTGCTTGGCGACGGCGTGCGCGACATTCTCGATCCAAGGCTGAAATCGGGCTCGCTCACACGGCCCGTCCCGCGCACCGCGGTCAGGCGCGAGACGGTACCCGAGACGATCGAGCGCGACCCGGACGCCATTCTCGACGTGCAGGGACTGCGGACCGAGTTCCGCATCGGGCCGGATGTCTACAAGGCGGTGGGCGGTGTCGATCTCAAGGTCGGCAAGGGAGAATGCCTCGGACTGGTCGGCGAATCCGGATCCGGCAAGTCCGTTTCCGCCATGTCGATCATGGGGCTGGTGCCGACGCCGCCCGGCAGTATCGTCGGCGGCGTGGCACTGCTGGGGGACGAAGATCTTTTCGCCGCGTCGGACGAACGAATCCGGCAGTTGCGCGGCTCCGCCGTCAGCCATGTCTTCCAGGACCCGCTGTCGACGCTGCACCCGCTGTTTACCGTCGGCGACCAGCTGATCGAGGCGATCCGCGCGCACCAGCCGCTGAGCTACCGGCAGGCACGCGCCAGGGCCGAAGAGCTTTTGAAAACGGTTCGCATTCCAAACGCCGGAAGCAGGCTCGATTCCTACCCGCACGAGATGTCGGGCGGCATGCGCCAGCGCGTCTGCATTGCCATGGCGCTCGCCAACGAGGCTGACGTCATCATCGCCGACGAGCCGACGACCGCGCTCGATGTCACCGTGCAGGCGCAGGTGCTGTCGCTCCTCGACAAGCTGCGCAAGGAGCGCGACACCGGCATCCTGTTCATCACCCATGATTTCGGCGTGGTCTCGGCGATCTGCGACCGGGTCGCGGTCATGTATGCGGGCAAGATCGTGGAGACGGGAACGACGGAGGAAATCCTCACGGCGCCGAAACACCCCTATACGGCCAAGCTGATCGATTGCGTTCCGGTTCTGGGCGAGCCCGAGCGGCGGCTTGACGCCATCGAGGGGCGTCCGCCCGTCGTCAACCGTCTGCCCGATGGCTGCGCATTCGCGCCACGCTGCCCGCGCGCGCAGGCCGACTGCAGGTCAGGCGAGATGCCGATGAGACAATTCGGCGAGCGCCGCGCGGCCCGTTGCCTACATCCGCTCGAAGAGGAGAGGGAGGTCGAACATGTCTGAGGCCGCCGCCATCGGCAAAGCGGCTGACGCGCCGCTTCTCTCGCTCGGAAAGGTGGAGCGCATTTTCGGCGGCGGACGGACGCTGTTCGGCGGTCGCCATCCGTCGGTTCATGCGGTTCAGGGGATTTCGCTCGACGTGAAGAAGGGCGAGACGCTCGGGATCGTCGGGGAATCGGGTTGCGGGAAATCGACGCTGGCGCGGATGATCGCCGGGCTCGACGCGCCGTCGGGCGGCTCGATCACGTTCGAGGGCGAGGATCTGGTGGCGACGGCCAGGTCCGATCACCGGGCCGTCGCGCGGCGCATCCAGTATGTCTTCCAGGATCCGCTCGCCTCGCTCAATCCGCGCAAGACCATCCGCACCATTCTCGAAGCGCCGCTGATCCATCTGCTCAAAATGGACAAGGCAAGGCGGGCGGAGCGCCTTGATGAACTGATGGATGCGGTCAATCTGGCGCCCGAATTTCTCGATCGCTACCCGCACGAATTTTCCGGCGGACAGGCGCAGCGGATCGGGATCGCCCGGGCGCTCGCCGCCGATCCGGAACTCATCGTGCTCGACGAGCCGGTCTCCGCGCTCGATGTTTCGGTGCAGGCGCAGGTGCTCAATATCCTCGCCGATCTGAAGTCGCGTTTCGGCCTGACCTTCCTGTTCATCAGTCATGACCTCTCGGTCGTCGAAAGCGTGTCGGACCGTGTCGCCGTTCTCTATTTCGGCCGCGTCGCCGAGCTTGCGCCCGGCAAGGCGCTCTTCAGGAAGCCGCGCCATCACTACACACGGCTGCTTCTCAACTCTGCCCCCGCGCCTGGCCGCCGTGATCTGGGCGCCGAGGATGCCGAGGCGGAGCTGCCCGATCCCTACAATCCGCCGCCGGGCTGCGCCTTCCATGCCCGCTGCGCGCATGGCACCGATATCTGCACGAAAGAAATGCCGCTGCTCAAGTCCGCGCCGGGGAACCCCGCGCATCTGGCGGCCTGTCATCATCCGGAGAGCCATGACGAAGGTTAGGGAGGAGAAGGGGGGCAGTCAGCCGCGCAAGCAGAAGCGGCCGGATCAGGCGGCCGACCGGCTGCGTGAGCGCATTCTGGAAGGAGGGCTGAAGCCCGGTGACCGGGTGCCGCCCGAGTGGATTGATCCGCGCGAACTGGGCGTCTCCCGCGGCAGCGCGCGCGAGGCGCTGAAGATCCTCGAGTTTCAGGGCATGATCGCAAGCCGTACCGGTCCGGGCGGCGGCGTGTTCGTCTCGAGCGTCAGGTCCGAGGATGCGATCCGCACGATCGAGAACCTGTTCCTGTTCGGCGATCCGACGATTTCCGACATCTATGCCATCCGCAAGGTTCTGGAGCCGGAACTGGCGGCGAGCGTCGCCGGGCAACTTTCCGAGGACGACTTCGCCGCCCTGCGCGAGACGATCCGCCTCTACGAAGACGAGCCGGAGACGGCGGAAGAGGAATATCGGCAGCGCATGGCGGAGCTCGACTTCCATTCGGAACTCGCCCGCCGGGCAAGCAACAGGGTTCTGGGCTTCATCTGCATTTTCATGGCGAGCCTCCTGCGGGATATGACGGTCTGCCGCGAAATCTACCGCGCCCCGGTTCCCCATCTTCGCGAAACCGGCCTGAGTTACCAGATCCGGCTCATCCGCGCGATCAAGGCGGGACGCGCCGACGAGGCGCGGTTCATCATGCGCGACCACATGATCGAGGCCGAGACATACATGCTGGAAATGGCGGATATCCGAAAGCGCGGCAGCAGGGAAAATGAAGCGCCTGCCCAGCCGCGCGAGACATAGGCAGCACGGGCCGATCACGCGGGCGGCAAAGACGCAGCGGCGACAAAATGCCGGCCAGAATTTGATTTCGCAGCGCAGCGCCCTACACTCATTAGCGCAATCAAAAATCGGGAGGTGTGGGACAGCCGCACCTTTTTTTATATCCGTCGGCGGTTCGCCGCCCAAGCAAGAAGGACGATCAGCCCTCCATGTGTGGAATAGCCGGAGAGATTCGTTTTGATGGAAACTTTGCCGACGCCGGCGCGGTGGCGAAGATGCTCGATGTACTCGCGCCTCGCGGTCCCGACGGGACCGGGGTCGTGGCGCGCGGACCGGTGGCCTTCGGGCATCGCAGGCTCAAGATCATCGACTTGTCGGAGAATTCCGCCCAGCCGATGACGGATTCCGATCTGGGCCTGACGATCACCTTCAACGGCTGTATCTACAACTACCCGGAACTCAGGGCGGAGCTCGAAGCCGAGGGCTACACCTTCTTCTCGCATGGGGACACCGAGGTCATCCTCAAGTCCTTCCACAAATGGGGCGAGGCCTGCGTCGAACGTTTCCACGGCATGTTCGCCTTCGCCATTCACGAACGCGCGACGGGCGCGGTGACGCTCGCGCGCGACCGGTTCGGCATCAAGCCGCTCTATCTCGCGCCGAAAGGCAAGCGCCTGCGTTTTGCCTCGTCGCTTCCCGCGCTCGTTGCCGCCGGCGATGTCGATACGGGGATCGACCGTGCCGCGCTCCACAATTACATGAGCTTCCACGCGGTCGTGCCGGCGCCGCGGACGATCATTTCCGGCGTGCGCAAGCTGCCGCCGGCGACCATTCGCCGGATCGAGGCCGATGGCACCGAGCGCGACCGCCGCTACTGGAATGCCTCCTATGAGCGCCGTTCCGAAGACAGGGGGCTGACCCGCGAAGACTGGCGCGACCGTGTGCTTGAAGCGCTGCGCACCGCCGTCCGCCGCCGCATGGTGGCCGACGTCCCGGTCGGCGTGCTGCTCTCCGGCGGCGTCGATTCCAGCGTCATCGTCGGTCTGCTTGCCGAGCAGGGCCAGCACGACCTGAAGACCTTCTCCATCGGTTTCGAGGAGGCCAATGGCGAGAAGGGCGACGAGTTCGTCTATTCCGACCTGATCGCCAAGCGGTTCGAGACGGATCACAACAAGATCTTCGTGCCGGCGTCGGAGCTGATGGAACATCTGCCCTCGACCATCCAGGCGCAGTCCGAACCGATGGTCTCCTACGACAATATCGGCTTCTTCCTGCTGTCGCGCGAAGTCTCCAAGCATATCAAGGTCGTGCAGTCCGGGCAGGGTGCCGACGAGGTGTTCGGCGGTTACCACTGGTACCCGCCACTTGCGAATTCCAACGACGTGGTGGGCGACTACGCCAAGGTCTTCTTCGACCGCGATCACAGGACGCTGTCCACACAGCTGAGCCCAGACTGGATGCCCGATCGCGACGAGAGCCTGGAATTCGTCCGCGACCATTTGATGGCGGCGGGCGCCGAGACGCCGGTCGATCGGGCGCTGCGCCTCGATTCCGAGATCATGCTGGTCGACGACCCGGTCAAACGCGTCGACAACATGACGATGGCCTGGGGTCTCGAAGCGCGCGTTCCGTTCCTCGATCACGAGCTGGTCGAACTCGCCGCGACCATTCCGCAGGAGTTCAAGCTCAACGACAATGGCAAGGGCGTGTTGAAGGATGCGGCGCGGCTGGTGGTCCCTTCCGAGGTTATCGACCGGAAGAAGGGGTATTTCCCCGTGCCTCAGCTCAAATACATCCAGGGCGAGTTCCTCGACATGGTGCGCGACACGCTGACTTCGCAGAAGGCGAAGGAGCGCGAGCTGTTCCAGTCGGCATGGCTCGATCAGCTGTTCGCCGATCCGTCAGCCCATATCACGCCGCTGCGTGGTTCCGAACTCTGGCAGGCGGCGCTTCTGGAAATGTGGCTGCAGTCTCACAACCTGTAGGGGACGTGCCGAAATGTCAGATGACGAGAAGCCGACCCAGAACGATCAGCGTCAGAGGGAGGGCCGCAAGGGCAACGATCCCTATGGTCACCGGCTCAAGCGGCTGCGTCAGCAGGGGTTGAAGCCGCCGATCAATCAGCACGGATCGAAGTCGTCCGGTACCGAGGAGAATTTCGTTCTCGATTGCGGATGGGGACGACTGGCATTCGCCCAGACCTTCGAGAAATCGGAAGCGCTGGTCTCCGCGCTTCGCGAGGAGCGCGGCGATACGCGCGACATCGCGGTCTATGTACGCGACCCGCATGTCCTGCTTGCCACCGCGCCGCACGAGGTATTCCTCGATCCGTCCCACACCTACAGGCTCGATCTGACGACATACCGGTCGTCGAAAACGCCGCCGAAGGGCTATTTCATCCGCCGCCTCACGTCGCAGGCCGACGCGGATGCGATCAACCGGATCTATGCCTCGCGCTCGATGGTGCAGATGGCGCCGGACTTCTTCTGGTCGAAGCGTGACGCGCGCATCCTGACCTATTTCGTGGCCGAGGATGAAATCACCGGTGACGTCGTCGGAACAGTGACCGGCGTCGACCATGCGCGCGCCTTCGGAGATCCCGAGCGGGGCAGTTCGCTGTGGTGCCTCGCCGTCGATCCGCAGGCGCGCCATCCGGGTATCGGCGAAGCGCTGGTTCGGCGGCTGGCAGAATTCTACCAGGCACGCGAAGCGGCCTTTCTGGATCTGTCCGTGCTCCACGACAATGAAGGCGCGATCAAGCTTTACGAGAAGCTCGGTTTCAGGCGCGTCTCGTTCTTCTCGGTCAAGCGCAAGAACCAGATCAACGAAAAGCTGTTTACGGGCGGCGAGGCCGATGAAGGGCTCAATCCCTACGCGATGATCATCGTCCGGGAAGCCCGCCGCCGCGGCATTCATGTCGAGATCATCGATGCGGAGGGCGGCTTCTTCCGGCTCACCCATGGCGGGGTGTCGATCCGCTGCCGGGAGAGCCTGAGCGAGCTCACGACCGCTGTCGCCATGTCGATCTGCGACGACAAGACGGTCACGCGCCGGATGGTCGAGAATGCCGGTGTCGTGGTGCCGGGCCAAATCAATGCAGATGCCGGTGAGGATGCGGTGTCCGCCTTTCTCCGGAAACACCGCATGGTCGTGGTCAAACCCTCGCGTGGCGAGCAGGGGCGCGGCATCTCGATCGGCCTGACTTCCATGGAAGAGGTGAAGGCCGCGGTCGAGGAGGCCCGGCAGCACTGCGATACGGTGCTGATCGAGCAGATGTTCGAGGGCACCGACCTTCGCCTCATCGTGATCAACTTCAAGCTGGTGGCTGCCGCGGTGCGGTTGCCTCCAAAAGTGATCGGCGACGGCAAGCTGACGATATCCGAGCTGATCGCCGCGCAGAGCCGGAGGCGGGAAGCCGCGACCGGCGGGGAATCGAAAATTCCCGTCGATGCGGAAACGACCCGCACGCTGGCCGCCGCCGGCTACGAGCTGGACGACGTCTTGCCCAAAGGCGAGGAGCTTCTGGTTCGCAAGACCGCCAACCTGCACACCGGCGGGACCATCCACGACGTGACGGATACCGTGCATCCCGTTCTTGTGGACGCAGCCGTCAAAGCGGCACGATCCATCGATATTCCCGTATGCGGAATCGACTTGATGGTGACATCGCCTCGTTCCCCGGAGTATGCTTTCATAGAGGCCAACGAAAGGCCCGGTCTGGCCAATCACGAGCCACAGCCGACCGCCGAACGCTTCATCGACCTGCTGTTTCCGTTGTCGATGCCGCATGCCGTCCGGCGCGCGCTGCAGAACCAATTGCACACAGGGAGACAAGATGAGCCGTCTGACGATCGATAGCGACTACCTTCTCAAGATACTTGAGAAGCTTTTGAAAATTCCCAGTCCGACAGGGTTCACCGACACAGTCGTCAGGTTCGTCACGAGAGAATTGGAGCATCTGGGTCTCGAGCCGGAACTGACCCGGCGCGGTGCGATCCGGGCCGTCCGCCAGGGGTCGCGGCGGAATGGTGCGCGTGCAATCGTTTCGCACGTCGATACGCTCGGTGCGCAGGTCAAATATCTCAAGAGCAATGGCCGCTGCGCGCTCGTTCCGGTGGGAACGTGGTCCTCGCGCTTCGCCGAGGGTGCCCGCACGACGGTGTTCACGGACAAGGGCAGCTATCGCGGCACGATCCTGCCGCTCAAGTCGTCCGGCCACACGTTCAACGACGAGATCGATACGCAGCCGACCTCGTGGGACAATGTCGAGCTCCGCATCGATGCCCTGTCGCGTGACGCCGAAGATCTCGAGCGTCTGGGCATCGAGGTCGGGGACATGGTGAGCATCGACCCGCAGCCCGAATTCAACGACAACGGGTTTATCGTTTCGCGTCATCTCGACAACAAGGCCGGGGTGGCGCTGATGCTTGCCGCAATCGCCGCACTTCAGAAGAACAAGGCAGTCACCCCGGTCGACATCCATTTCCTCTTCACGGTGGGGGAGGAAGTCGGCGTCGGTGCCTCGTCCATCCTCGTCGATGAAGTCGCCTCGATGCTCGCCATCGACAACGGGACGACGGCACCCGGCCAGAACTCCGACGAATTCGGCGTCACCATCGCGATGGCCGATCAGACCGGCCCGTTCGACTACCACCTGACCAAGAAGATGGTGGAACTGTGCCAGGAGAACGAGATCCGCTACCAGAAGGATATCTTCCGCTACTACCAGTCGGATTCGGCAAGCGCGCTGACGGCTGGTGCGGATGTGCGTACGGCCCTGGCGACCTTCGGGGTGGATTCCTCGCATGGCTACGAGCGCATCCACCTTCATGCGCTGCGGTCGCTGGCCGAGCTTATCACCGCCTATGTTCGCTCGCCGGTGGAGATCAAGAGTGACTTCGAGCAGACCCTGCACGGCACCAAGGGCTTTACCAAGCAGAGCCTTGGCCGCGCCGAACAGGAGCTGTCGCCCGACGTCGAGGACGAGCAGCTCGGTCCACAAAGCTGAGCGGGTGATCGCGGCTTGCCTTCGCGGTGAGACTGTACGAGTGCGCCGGTTGCCGCTATAGCCGGGCGCAGGGCCGGGCCCGGGAGCCGGTCCATATCCAGGGAGACAGATCACGTGACCAAGACCATCATTGCCCCTTCCGTTCTCGCATCGGATTTCTCCAAGCTCGGCGACGAGATCGAGGCTGTGATGCGCGCAGGCGCGGACTGGATCCATCTCGACGTCATGGATGGCCATTTCGTTCCCAATATCACCTTCGGTCCGCCGATCATCGAGAAGGTCCGCAACCGCACCGATGCGACGTTCGACTGCCACCTGATGATCGAGCCCTGCGATCCCTATCTCGAAGCCTTCGCGAATGCGGGAGCGGACATCATCACCGTTCACGCCGAGGCCACCAGACATCTTGACCGTTCGCTGCAGGCGATCCGCGATCTCGGCAGGAAGGCCGGCGTCGCCCTCAATCCGTCGACGCCGGAAAGCGTGATCGAATATGTTCTCGACCGGCTCGACATGGTGCTGGTGATGACGGTCAATCCGGGCTTCGGCGGCCAGAAGTTCATTCCCGCGACGCTCGACAAGATTGCCCGCATCAGAAAGATGATCGGCGACCGGCCGGTCGATATCCAGGTCGATGGCGGCGTGACTGCCGAGACCGCGCCACTCGTGGCTGCCGCCGGCGCAAACGTCCTCGTCGCGGGTTCGGCCGTCTTCAAGGGCGGCTCGGAAGACGCGTACCGGGCGAATATCGAGGCCATCCGCTCGGCGTCCGACAAGGCCATGGCAGGCTCCCGCGCGGCCTGACGCTCTTTCCGATGGGCAAGGTCGAGTTGAGCGCGTGCAGGATCAGGAGGAAGGGCGCAACATGAGCGCAGCCAGTGCGAACGGCCATGACTGGCCAGGGGCGATCCTGTTCGACCTCGATGGAACGCTGATCGATTCCGTGCCGGACATCGCCGCTGCGGTCAACGAACTGCTCCCTTTGTACGGCCTCGAACCGCTTGGCGTCGATCAGGTGCGCAAGATGGTGGGCGAGGGCGTTCGCAAGCTGGTCGAGCGTGCCTTTGCTGCCCGTGGCGTCAAGCTCGACAAGGGTGATCTCGACGAACGTCATGGGCGGATGATGACGATCTACGGCAAGCATCTGACCGGCCGGACCGAACTCATGGCCGGAGCGGGACGGATGCTGGCCGATTATCACCGTGGCGGCGTGAAGCTCGCGGTCGTCACCAACAAGCCGGAGGGCTTTACCCGCATTATCCTCGATCACTTCGGCCTGTCAGACATGATCGGCGCAGTGGTCGGCGGCGATACATGCGCGGACCGCAAGCCCGAGCCCGGCATGCTCTATCACACGGCGGACCTTCTGCATGTGGACAAGGACGACTGCGTGATGGTGGGCGACAGCCCCGCCGATATCGACGCTGCCCGAAATGCCGGGATCAGAAGCGTCGCGGTGCGCGGCGGCTATTCGCGCGTCCCGGTCGACGAGCTCGGCGCCGACATCGTCATCGACACCCTGGCCGATCTGCCGGGCGCGATCGCCGCCATGAAATCGTCCGCCGCCTAGAGGATCTTGCGCAAGACCTCGACGAGGCGGCTGCATTCGGCTTCGGTGCCCACCGTGATCCTGAGATAATCGGAAATGCGCGGCTTGTTGAAGTGGCGTACGAGGATTGCTTCTGCCCGCAGTGCCGCGGCGAGGCTCGCGCCTTCGTGGCCGGCGTGCCGGGCAAAGACGAAGTTTGCCGCGGAGGGCAGAACCTCGAAGCCGAGTTCCGTCAGATCGCCGGCGAGCCGGTTCCTGCTCATCATGATGCGCGAGCGCGTGGCCTCGAACCAGTCGCGGTCCTTCCAGGCTGCGGTCGCCGCGGCCTGAGCCAGCCGGTCGAGCGGGTAGGAGTTGAAACTGTCCTTGACGCGTTCCAGCGCTTCGATGAGCGGCCGCTGGCCGATGGCGAAGCCGACGCGCGAGCCGGCCAGGCTGTATGACTTCGAGAATGTGCGGATGACGAGGATGTTGTCGAAGTCAGGCACCAGTGCCGCAGCACTCTCGCCGCCGAAATCGACATAGGCCTCATCGACCACCAGAAGCCGGTCGCGGTCCGCTTCCGCGAGTTTGCGGATGTCCGCAAGCGGCAGCGCGATGCCGGTCGGGGCGTTGGGATTCGGCAGGATGATCGCGCCTGCCGGTCCCCGATAGGCGTCGATGTCGACAGACATGTCGTCGGCAAGGGGGATTTTCTTCGCCTCGATGCCGTAGAGACCGCAATAGACGGGATAGAAGGAATAGGTGATGTCCGGGAAGAGAAGCGGGCCGTCCTGCTTCAGCAGTCCCATGAAGGCGTGAGCGAGAACCTCGTCCGAGCCGTTGCCGACGAAGATGTTGCCTGCCTCGAGGCCGAAGGACGCGGCGATGGTTTCGCGCAATTCGGCCGAGACCGGATCGGGATACAGCCTCAGGGGCTCGTCCGTTGCGCGGCGGATCGCCTCCAGCGCCTTCGGTGAAGGCGGGTAGGGGTTCTCGTTGGTGTTGAGCTTGATCAGGCCCTCGATCCTGGGCTGCTCGCCCGGCACATAGGGGTCGAGGTCGTGGACGATCTTGCTCCAGAAACGGCTCATGGACGGCTGCCTTCGATATGAAAAAAACCGGCGGCGCTTTTGGCCGCCGCCGGTTTTCTCTTATCCCTGAATCGCTTGCGAGCGAAAGCTCAAAGCATGAATCGGACGGCTGGAGAGCTGCAAATCCTGTCCGTCCGGCGCTCTGCGATGGCTGTGGCCTTCGTTGCGGGGTCGCTCCTCACCCCATCCGATCGGATGCATAGGCGCCCGGGCTGGGCGGGAAGACGATAACGCGGTCACCGTTGACGAAGGTGCGCTGCTGTGCGTGGGCAAGGATGGCGCGGGCCAGCACCTGGCTCTCGACGTCGCGGCCGATCGTGACATAGTCGGCGGCCGACTGGGCATGGGTCACGCGCGCGGTTTCCTGCTCGATGATCGGGCCCTCGTCGAGATCGGCCGTCACGTAGTGGGCCGTCGCACCAATCAGCTTCACGCCGCGCTCATAGGCCTGCTTGTAGGGATTGGCGCCCTTGAACGAGGGCAGGAAGGAGTGGTGGATGTTGATGATCCGTCCCGACATCTTGCGGCAGATCTCGTTGGAGAGAACCTGCATGTAGCGGGCAAGGACGATCAGGTCCGCATTGGTATCCTCGACGATTTCCATCATGCGCGCTTCGGCGGAGGCCTTGTTCTCCTTGCTGACGGGCACATGGTAGAAGGGCAGATCGTGATTGACGACGACCTTCTGGTAATCGAGGTGGTTGGAGACCACCGCAACGATGTCGATCTTCAGTGCGCCGATGCGCCAGCGATAGAGGATGTCGTTGAGGCAGTGGCCGAAGCGGGACACCATGATCACCACCTTCGGGCGGACCGACAGGTCATGGAACTCGGCTTCCATGCCGAACTGTTCGGCAATCGGCCCGAATTTTTCGGCAAGCTCGTCCTTCAGCACGCCGCCTTCGGAATCGAAGGAGACGCGCATGAAGAAGGCCCCTGTCACAGCATCATCGAACTGCGAGGAGTCGGTGATGTTGCATTTCATCTCGGCCAGATATGTCGAGATGGCGGCGATGATCCCGCGGGTGGATTCGCAGGCGACGGTCAGCACATATGATGCCATGGCATTCTCCTGAAATGCCGCGGCGTCGTGTCATCCGAGCGTGGGCATCTTGAATTCGGGGTCTGTACGCTGCCCGGTCGGCCAGCGCTGGGTCGTGGTCTTGATGCGGGTGAAGAAGCGGACGCCCTCCATCCCGTGCATTGCGTGGTCGCCGAAGAGCGAGGCTTTCCAGCCGCCGAACGAGTGGAAGGCCATGGGAACGGGGATCGGCACATTGACGCCGACCATGCCGACCTCGATGTCCTGCTGGAATGCCCGGGCGGTGTCGCCGTCGCGGGTAAAGATGGCAGTTCCGTTCGCATATTCGTGCCCGTGGATCAGGTCGACGGCGTCCTGATAGCTGTCGCGCCGTACGACTGACAATACAGGACCAAAAATTTCGTCCCGATAGATGGACATATCCGGCGTCACGTTGTCGAAAAGCGACGCGCCGAGGAAAAAGCCGTCCTCGTAGCCCTGTTTGTCGACCTTGTAGCCGCGGCCGTCAACGACGAGATCGGCGCCTGCCTCGACACCGGCGTCGACATAGGAGCGGACCTTGTCGAGATGGGCGCGGGTGACGAGCGGGCCCATTTCGCTGTCGCTGTCCATGCCGGGGCCGACCTTGAGCTTCTCGACCATCGGCTTGAGCTTGCTGACGAGTGCATCCGCGGTCTTCTCACCGACCGGTACCGCGACGGAGATGGCCATGCACCGCTCGCCGGCCGAGCCGTAGGCCGCGCCCATGAGGGCGCTGGCGGCCATGTCCATGTCGGCATCGGGCATGATGACCATGTGGTTCTTGGCGCCGCCAAGCGCCTGGACGCGCTTACCATTGGCGGTGCCGGTGGTGTAGATGTACTTGGCGATCGGGGTCGAGCCGACAAAGGAGATCGCCTTGACGTCGGGGTGTTCGAGCAGCGCGTCGACCGCCACCTTGTCGCCCTGAACCACGTTGAAGACGCCATCCGGAAGGCCGGCTTCCTTGAGCCATTCGGCGATCAGAAGCGAGGCGGAAGGGTCGCGCTCGGAGGGCTTGAGGACAAAGGTGTTGCCGCAGGCAAGGGCGACGGGGAACATCCACATCGGCACCATGGCCGGGAAGTTGAAGGGCGTGATCCCGGCCACGACGCCGAGCGCCTGGCGGACGTTGAAGCTGTCGACGCCGGTGCCGACGTTCTCGGAAAACTCGCTCTTGAGAAAGGTGGGAGCGGCAGTCGCGAACTCGACCACTTCGAGCGCGCGTGTGACTTCGCCCTTGGCATCGTCGAAGGTCTTGCCGTGTTCGGCGGTCACGGCGGCCGCGATTTCGTCCATGCGATCCCAGATCATCATCTTGAACCGGTCGAGGATGCGGGCACGGCGCAGCGGCGGGGTCTTCGACCATTCCGGGAAGGCAGCCTTGGCGGCTGCCACGGCGCTGTCGACGTCCTGCGTGGTCGCGAGGATCACTTCCTTCTCGGCTTTCCCGGTCGCGGGATTGAAGACGGGTTGGCTGCGGTCGGCGGTGCCCTTGTCCTGGCGGCCATTGATGAAGTGCGTGATCGTTTGCATGGTGAAATCCTTTCTCGGGCGTCCGGTGTGGCACGGCAAATAGCCAAAGGCAATCGGTGCGTTGCAGCAAACCGGAGCGGGATAGACGGGCCACGGGAAGAGGGGCGCCGGTTTCCGGTGAGATGACGTGAAATCAACCCGTAATCATTCTCGAGATTTCGTGTTTCGATGTTGCGATGCAACCCGCCTTTAATGGGTGCTTTTCAGTTTAATTTTACGGCCTTTAATGAGGGGTAAGTAGTCGCTTAGATTTAAGTTGCTGCATCGCGCAAGAGAATTGGAATAAAACGGAGTTGCCGCGATCAAAGCACTCCCCTACGCTTGCGTCAGGCGGCTTTACCATCGTCGGTCGGTGCGAATAACCAGAATGCAGACCGCCGGCCTGCGGATCGGGAAGCCCAAAGCTGAAGGGAGGAAACAGCTATGAAGCTTGGCTATGGTCCGGCAGCACTTGCGGTCGGCACAATGCTCGTCACGGGGCTCTTCACGGGATCGGCTCTCGCCGTCGATCTCGCCATCGTTTCAGGGGCCGTCGGCGACGACATCAAGATGCTGCGCTCGAATCTCGACCGCTACGAGAAGGAGACGGGCAACACGGTGAAGATCGTGGAAATGCCGCAGTCCACCACGGACCAGTTCGGCCAGTACCGGTTGTGGCTGTCCGCCGGAAACGCCGATATCGATGTCTACCGCACCGACGTGATCTGGGCGCCGCAGCTCGCCAACCATCTTCTCGACCTGACCGAAGCGGCCAAGGACGTGGCAGGCGCTCACTTCCCCTCGATCATCGAAAGCCAGACGGTGGACGGCAAGCTCGTCGCCATTCCCATGTTCACCGACGCGCCCGCGCTCTATTATCGCAAGGACCTGCTGGAGAAATATGGCGCCGAACCGCCGAAGACCTGGGAGGAGCTGACCGCCACCGCTCAGATGGTGCAGGACAAGGAGCGCGAGGCGGGGAACGGCGATTTCCATGGTTTCGTCTTCCAGGGGGCTGCCTATGAAGGGCTGACCTGCGACGCACTCGAATGGGTGAAGAGCCATGGCGGCGGCCAGATCGTGGAAGCCGACGGGACGATCTCCATCAACAACCCGGATGCCATCAAGGCGATCAACACGGCCAAGTCGTGGATCGGCACGATCTCCCCCGAAGGCGTGCTCGGCTACAAGGAGGAGGATGCGCGCGGCGTCTGGCAGACCGGAAGCGCGGCCTTCATGCGCAACTGGCCCTATGCCTATTCGCTGTCGAACAGCGACGATTCCGCCGTGAAGGGCAAATTCGACGTGGCGCCGCTGCCTTCGGGCGGGGACGGCTCCGCGGCAACGCTCGGGGGCTGGAACCTGGCGGTTTCGAAATATTCGAAACATCCGGACGAGGCGATCGGGCTGGCGCTGTTCCTGGCGTCGGAGGAAAGCCAGAAGCGGCGTGCGACGGAACTCTCCCGCCTGCCGACGATCGAGGCGCTCTATGACGACCCCGACGTGGCGGCCGCGCAGCCGATCATTCCGAGCTGGAAGGAGATCTTCCTCAATGCGGTGCCGCGTCCGTCGGCCCCGACGAAGAAGGACTACAACGAGGTTTCCAAGGAATTCTGGACCGCCGTGCACGACTCGCTGTCGGGCAATGGCGATACGGAAGCCAACTTCAAGAAACTCGAAGCCAAGCTGAAACGCCTGAAGGGTTCCGGCTGGGAGTGATCTCCCTTTGACAAGTCACCCGCCGGTATTCTCCGGCGGGTGAGGTCCATAGCCGGGGAGGAAGGGCGATGGCAGCGAGCGATACCGCGACGGCCGCAAGGAGCCGCCGGTCGAACCTGAAGGCGGAACGGATCCGGTCGTCCTGGATCTTCTTGGCGCCGATGCTTCTGGTGCTGGCCTTCGTCGCCGGCTGGCCGCTTCTCAAGACCATCTGGTTCGGCTTTACCGACGCTTCGCTCGACGCGCTGTCGTCGGCCGATTTCATCGGCTTCAACAATTACCTCGAATGGGTGGATTACGGCGATGGCGACGGCGAATGGTACGGGCTGCTCGCCGATCCCGACTGGTGGCAGGCGGTCTACAACACCGTCTTCTTCTCCCTGGTCTCGGTCTTCTTCGAAACGATCTTCGGCACCATCGTAGCCCTGGTTCTGCATGCGGAATTCAAGGGCAGGGGCTTCGTGCGTGCCGCGGTGCTGATCCCGTGGGCCATACCCACCATCGTCTCGGCCAAGATGTGGGCCTGGATGATGAACGACCAGTTCGGCATCCTCAACGACCTCTTCCTGCATATCGGTGTGATCTCGCAGCCGATTGCCTGGACCGCCTCGGCCGACACCGCGATGATCGCCGTCCTGATCGTCGACATCTGGAAGACCACGCCGTTCATGGCGCTCCTGATCCTGGCGGGACTGCAGATGATCCCGCAGGACATCTACGAAGCGGCAAAGATCGACGGCATCAATCCGGTCAAGGTGTTCTTCAGGGTCACGCTGCCCCTGATCAAGCCGGCACTTGCGGTGGCCGTGATTTTCCGGGCGCTCGATGCGCTGCGCGTCTTCGACCTCATCTACGTGCTGACGCCCAACAATTCCCAGACCAAGACCATGAGCGTGTTCGCGCAGGAAAACCTCTTCCAGTTCGACAAGTTCGCTTACGGATCGGCCGCATCGACGCTCCTGTTCCTGGTGATCGGGGTCATCACGATCGTCTATCTGAAGATCGCGCGCGTCGATCTCGAGGGAGGGCGTTAGGATGAACATCCTCAAGTCGATCGGCTTCTACGCCCTTGTCATCATCATCGTCGTGGTGTCGGTATTCCCGTTCTACTATGCCATCCTGACCAGCTTCAAATCCGGCACGGCGATCTTCCAGGTCGACTACTGGCCGAAATACTTCTCCTGGGAGAACTACCGGCTGGTGATGACGCAAGGGTCGTTCCCGCTCAACATCCTGAACTCGCTGTTCGTGTCGTCGGTGGTCGTGGTGATCTCGCTGTTTCTCGCGATCACGGCCTCCTTCGCCCTTGCGCGTGTCCGGTTCCGGGGGCGCAAGCTCCTGCTTCTCACCATTCTCTCTGTCTCGATGTTCCCGCAGATCGCGGTTCTGGCCGGCTTGTTCGAGATGATCCGGGCGCTGGGGATCTACAACACGCTCTGGTCGCTGGTGCTCGCCTACATGATCTTCACGCTGCCCTTCACCGTGTGGGTGCTGACGACCTTCATGCGCGATCTTCCCGTCGAGCTCGAGGAGGCAGCCATCGTCGATGGCGCCAATTCCTGGGCCATCGTGACCAGGGTCTTTATGCCCCTGATGTGGCCGGCGCTGGTGACGACGGGGCTCCTGGCCTTCATCGCGGCGTGGAACGAATTTCTCTTCGCACTCACCTTCGTGTCGAACAACGACACGCGCACCGTTCCGGTGGCGATCGCGCTTCTGTCGGGCGCCTCGGAGCAGGAGATCCCCTGGGGGCCGATCATGGCGGCCTCGGTGATCGTGACCGTGCCGCTCATCGTCCTCGTGCTGATCTTCCAGCGCAAGATCGTGGCCGGGCTGACGGCAGGCGGGGTGAAGGGATGATGCGGGCCGCAACACGTCTAGTGCGCCGAGGGCGCGGAAGGAGTTCGGGATGGCGGAACTGAAACTCACCGATATACGCAAGTCTTTCGGCAGTCTCGAAGTGCTTCACGGTATCGATCTCGAGATCAGGGGAGGCGAGTTCGTGGTCTTTGTCGGCCCGTCCGGATGCGGCAAGTCCACGCTTCTGCGCCTGATCGCGGGCCTCGAGGACATTTCCGGCGGCACGCTCGAATTCGACGGGCAGGTGGTCAACCACAAGTCGCCCGCCGAGCGCGGGATCGCCATGGTCTTCCAGTCCTATGCGCTCTATCCGCACATGACGGTCTACGACAACATGGCCTTCGGCATGAAGCTCGGCGGTGGCGGCAAGGCGGAGATCGAAAAGCGGGTCCGGCAGGCCGCGGAAATCCTGCAGATCACGCCCTATCTCGACCGTTTGCCCAAGCAGCTCTCCGGCGGGCAGCGCCAGCGCGTGGCGATCGGGCGGGCGATCGTGCGCGATCCGCGTGTCTTCCTCTTCGACGAGCCCTTGTCCAACCTCGATGCCGCTTTGCGGGTGCAGACCCGGATCGAGATCGCGCGGCTGAAGGAGCGCATGGCCGACACCACCATGATCTACGTGACACATGACCAGGTGGAGGCGATGACGCTCGCCGACCGGATCGTGGTGCTGCGCGCGGGCTATGTCGAGCAGGTGGGAACGCCCATGGAGCTCTACCACACGCCGGCAAACCTGTTTGTCGCGCAGTTCATCGGTTCGCCCTCGATGAACATCGTGGCGGCGCGGGCGACCCGCGACGGCGAGGCGCTGGTCGTGGAGCCCGAAGGCGGGCGCAGGATGTATTTGCCGGGAGCCGGCAAGGTGGTGGGCGACGGGCCGATCCAGTTCGGCGTGCGTCCCGAGGATCTCACCATTTCGGGCGAGGGGCAGCCTGTCTTCGAAGGGCTGGTGACACTGGTCGAGCGCCTCGGCGAAAGCCAGCTCGTCTATGTCGAGCGGCCGGGCTCCGACGAGCCGCTGGTCGCCAAGCTTCCGGGTCATCTGGAGGTCGAGCGCGGCGCCCGCATCGAGCTGTCGGCCAATCCGGACGTGGTTCGTCTCTTCGATGCCGACGGCAAGGCCGTGGCCTTGTAAACAGGAATCGATTCAGTCCTTTGGGCTGCTTTCTTGCCCGATGGGTTCCGCTCGTGGAATAGTCGGGCAATGAGTGACGAAATTTCTTTGAGCGAGCCCCGGCTTCGGCTGCGTATCTTCTTCGGCGACGACGTGATGCTCGGCCCCGGCAAGGCTGATCTTCTGGAGCATATCCGTGCTACAGGCTCCATCGCGGCGGCAGGCCGTGCGATGAAGATGAGCTACAAGCGCGCCTGGAGCCTGGTCGAGGAGATGAACCGCAGCTACCGCCAGCCGCTCGTCGATTCAAGCCGGGGCGGAACGAAGGGCGGCGGTGCATCGCTGACCGAGGCGGGGGAGGCGGTGCTCGCCCATTATCGAAGGATCGGCGAGATCACTGCGCGGGAGGCGGCCGACGAGATCGCCGCCCTGCAGGCGATGCTCATCGATATGTCCGACGGAAAATAACGCTTGCTTCCATGGAGCCTGCTTGCAATATTTCCGGCCGTACATATCGCTTCAGGAGTTCCCATGCGCCTTTCAGTCCTCCGCCTGCTGGCCGGCCTTGCCGTTCCGGTCCTTTCGCTCGCGCCGGCCCATGCCGAAGAGGTCGTGGTCTTCGCCGCCGCCTCGATGAAAACGGCACTCGACGACTTTGCCGCCAAATGGGAAACTGAAACCGGCAATACGGTGACCATCTCCTATGCCGGTTCCAGCCAGCTGGCGCGGCAGATCATGCAGGGTGCGCCCGCCGACATCTTCATATCCGCCAATTCCGGATGGATGGACGAGGTCGAGAAATCCGGTCTCGTGAAGGACGGCCGGCGCCGCGATCTTCTCGGCAATTCGCTGGTGCTGATTGCCCATGGGCGTGATGCGGGACAGGTCGACATCGCCGGGGATTTCGATCTGGCGGGTCTCCTGGGAGAGGGCAAGCTCGCCATGGCGCTGGTGGATTCCGTGCCGGCCGGGCAGTACGGCAAGGCGGCGCTCGAAGCGCTGGGCATTTGGGGACAGGTTGCGCCCTCCGTCGCGCAGGCCGACAATGTGCGGGCCGCGCTGCGGCTCGTCTCGGTGGGCGAGGCGCCCTACGGGATTGTCTACGCGACCGATGCGGCGGCCGATGAAAACGTCACGATCGCCGGCACCTTTCCCGAGAATACCCATCCTCCGATCATTTATCCTGCCGCGCTCCTGAGGGGCGCGGACGCCGCCGCGGATGAAGCCTTCTACCAGGCGCTGTCCGGCGAAGCGGCGCGCGCATCATTCGAGGCGCAGGGCTTCAGGATGCTGGACTGAGCGGATGACGGACTGGCTGACCCCCGAGGAATGGCAGGCGGTGGCGCTCTCCCTGCGCGTCTCACTCGTGGCCACGCTCTTCAGTCTGCCGCTCGGCATATTCGTCGCCTATGCGCTCGCCCGCTGGCGATTTCCGGGGCATGGTCTGCTCAACGGGCTCGTTCACCTGCCGCTGGTGCTTCCGCCCGTCGTTACCGGCTATCTGCTGCTCCTGACCTTCGGGCGGACAGGCTGGATCGGGGGATTTCTCGACGGCTGGTTCGGCCTCGTCTTCGCCTTCCGCTGGACCGGGGCGGCGCTCGCGGCCGCCATCATGGCGTTTCCGCTGATGGTGCGGGCGATCCGGCTCACCATCGAGGCCGTGGACCCGAAACTGGAGGCGGCGGCCAGCACGCTCGGGGCTTCGCGGCCATGGGTTTTCGCAACGATCACACTGCCGCTCATCCTGCCGGGCATTCTCGCCGGATCGGTTCTCGCCTTTGCCAAGGCGATGGGCGAGTTCGGCGCAACCATCACCTTCGTCTCCAGCATCCCCGGCCAGACGCAGACCATGCCCTCGGCGATCTACGCGCTGTTGCAGGTGCCCGGGGGAGAGGCCGCGGTCGGCCGGCTGGTGGTGATTGCCGTCGTCATCGCCATGGGGGCGCTGCTTCTCTCCGAATGGATCGGCCGCATGGTGGCGCGGCGGGTGGGCGGCGCATGAGCCTCGCCGTCTCGCTCAAGCATCGCTTCGGGACGTTCCGTCTCGATGTCGACTTCGAGGCACCGGCGGGCGTGACGGCGCTCTACGGACGCTCCGGATCGGGCAAGACCACCATGGTCAATGCAGTGGCAGGACTTCTGAAACCGGATGCCGGGATCGTGTCCGTCGACGGCGTGACGCTGACCGATATCAATGCCGGTCTGTTTGTCCCGCCGCACAAAAGACGGATCGGCTACGTGTTCCAGGAACCCCGGCTGTTTCCCCATCTGAGCGTGCGTTCGAACCTCATCTATGGCGCAAGGTTCGCGGGCCTGCAGGACGAACGGGAGTTCGACCGGATCGTCGGGCTTCTGGGCATCGGGACGCTTCTCGACCGGCGGCCCTCGAAGCTTTCGGGCGGAGAGAAGAGCCGGGTGGCGCTCGGTCGTGCGATCCTGTCGAAGCCGCGGCTCCTGCTGATGGACGAGCCGCTGGCCGCGCTCGACGAGGCCCGCAAGGCGGAAATCCTGCCCTATTTCGAGCGGCTGCGCGACGAGACCGGTCTGCCGATCCTCTATGTCAGTCATTCGCCCGCGGAAGTCGCGCGCCTTGCGACCACGGTGGTGCTGGTTGAAGACGGACGGGTGGCGGCGATCGGCGCGGCGGCCGAGGTGTTCTCCGATCCCGGCGCGGCCCATGCGCTCGGGCTGCGTGAGGCGGGTGCGGTTCTGACGGCGCGCATCGAGGCGCAAGAAGCGGACGGGCTGACCCGGCTGTCGACGTCGGCCGGACCGCTCCTCCTGCCCGCGGTCAATGGCCCGCCGGGCACGATGGTGCGCGTGCGCCTGCTCGCGCAGGACGTCATGCTCGCAACGGACAAGCCCTCCGGCATCTCCGCGCTCAACGTGCTTCCCGCGCGGGTGCGCGATATCCGGGAGGGCGAGGGCCCCGGTGCGCTGGTTCGGCTCGAAGCCGGTGACGAGATTATTCTCGCCCGTATCACCCGCAGATCCGCTTCGGCCCTCGATCTTGCGCCGGGGCGCAGCGTTCACGCCATTCTCAAGGCCGTCTCGATCGCCCGGGAGAGCGTCGGCGAGATCTGACCCTTTCGGCTGCAACGAATTCATATGGTCTTGAATATCGGATCATTTGAGCCTATCTTTCGAGTGAAGAAGGACTGGGCTCTTGAGTATGGACAATCTCGTCAGGGAGCGGTCTCCCTCCGATATCAAGGCCGTTGCGCTGAAGGCTTTCAGCCGCATCGCCGACGCATGGTCGCTCACGGGGCGCGAAGCTGCGGCGTTGGCCGACATGTCGGAATCCACCTGGAAACGTGCCCGGAAGCCCGAATTTTCCGGTGATCTCACCCATGACCAGCTCCTGCGGCTGAGCGCGCTCACCGGCCTCTACAAGTCACTCGAACTCTATTTCAATCCGCCCATCGCATCCGAATGGGTGAGGCTGGCCAATACCGGGCCCGAATTCGAGGGCGCGCGACCCGTCGATGCGATGATTGCGGGCGGACTGCCGAAGATCATGCGCGTGCGCGCCTATGTGGATGCGCTGAGGGGTGGGGCTTGAGAATTTTCGCGATCAACGAGCGCGGACTGGTCAGGCTGATTTCCGAAACCCATCACAAGCCGCCCATCCTGCGTGGCCTCGTCGATAGTGACGAGGAACTCGACATCCTTGCGGAACTCGAGGGGCGAACGAGCGCGCGCATGATTGCCGAGCGGGAAGGCGGTCCGGGCCTCGATCGCCGCGAACTGGCCTTCGCGCGGCGTGCCAACGATCTCAAGCTCTACGGGCAGAGCCACATCAATGCCGCCTTCACCTATACGCGCGCAACCGGCAACCGCTTCAATTCCGGCGACCGGGGTGCCTGGTATGCGGCCTGGGATTCGCTCACCGCCGCCGCTGAGGTGGGTTTCCATCGCACCCGGGAGCTTGGCTATATCGGGCGCTATGAGGACGAGGCGCGCTATGTCGAGCTGCTGGCCGATTTCATAGGCGATTTTCCCGATCTGGGCGATGAGCCCCAGCATCCGGCGCTCATCGCCGATCCGGCTACCGGTTATCCCGCCGGGCAGGCGCTCGCGCGGAGCCTGCGGGGCGAAGGGCATCGGGGCCTGATCTATCCGTCCGTCCGTCACCGGGGCGGACGATGCTTCGTCGCCTTCGATCCGGGGATCGTCCAGAATGTCCGCCCGGGCGCGAGCTGGGTGTTCACATGGGACGGGACGCCGGACTATTCGCTCAAGGCGCTTTGAAGGCCGCTTGTGGAAAGAATGCACCGCGCCGCCCGGTCATGGTGCTGGGCAGGGGTTTCGCAATCGCTGCTCCTGACCTATGTGCATCCCCGGCGGAGTGATGCTAGAAGCGCCTCTGCCTCCTTTTTCGAATTTCCAGCGCCAGTAGCCCTGACGAGCCGCAATTGACCTGTAACCAGAAAAGCGCATTCGCCGTTGCGCCCATGATCGACTGGACTGATCGCCACTGCCGGTATCTTCACCGGCAGCTGACGCGGCATGCGCTGTTGTATACCGAGATGATCGTCGATGAGGCCGCGATCAACGGCGATCGCCAGCGGCTTCTTGGCTTTGACGATGCCGAGCATCCGGTTGCGCTTCAGCTTGGCGGTTCGGTGCCGGACAAGATGGCAGAGGCCGCGCGCATCGGTACCGGTTTCGGCTATGACGAGATCAACATGAATGTCGGCTGCCCTTCGGACCGTGTGCAGTCGGGCACTTTCGGCGCGTGCCTGATGCGCGATCCGGATCTCGTGGCGCGCTGCGTCGCGGCGATGAAGGCGGCGACCGATCTGCCGGTCACGGTCAAATGCCGGATCGGGGTCGACGATCAGGATCCCGAGATCGCGCTCTCCGAGCTCGCGGCGAAGGTTGTCGATGCCGGCGTAGACGGGATCTGGGTGCATGCGCGCAAGGCGTGGCTGCAGGGTCTTTCGCCAAAGGAGAACCGCGATATCCCGCCGCTCGATTATGATCGCGTGCATCGCCTCAAGGCCGATTATCCGAATCTTTTCATCGGGATAAACGGTGGAATTGGCGATCTGAATCAAGCGGTGGAGCAGCTTGGTCACATGGATGGCGTCATGCTGGGCCGCGCCGCCTATCACAATGCCAGCCTGCTCGCAGACGTCGATGCGCGAAT
The DNA here is from genome assembly GCF_004354915.1 of Pseudohoeflea suaedae. GTDB lineage: Bacteria > Pseudomonadota > Alphaproteobacteria > Rhizobiales > Rhizobiaceae > Pseudohoeflea > Pseudohoeflea suaedae. The sequence continues at coordinate 364,020 of NZ_SMSI01000002.1, forward strand.
TTTTGCCGATCCGTCAAAACCGGTCGACTGGGCGAATATCCGTGACACGATGATGGATTATGCCGCCCGGCATATCGCATCCGGCGGACGGCTCGGTCATGTCACGCGGCACATGGTGGGACTGTTTCAGGGCATTCCCGGTGCACGGCGCTACCGCCAGATCCTGTCCAGCGAAGCGACACGGCCGGAGGCCGGGCCGGAAGTCATCGCGAAGGCGTTCGACGAGGTCGATCTGTCCGCGCTCGTTGCTGCCGCCTGAGGCTGCCGCTCGCATCCACCGCATCCAGAAGGCTGCATCGAAATCCCGACGGCCGTTCCGGATCCGGACGCGCGAACTCACTCTTCGGGCGGAAGCGGCGTCGGCTTGCCGTTCCCGTCGAGTGCCACCATCACGAACATGGCATGAGTGACCTTTTCCCGCATGGGCTGGAGATAGCGCTGCGCCCAGGCCTCCACCTTCAAGGTCATCGATGTGGTGCCGATCTTGACGATGTCGGTGTAGATGCACAGCGTGTCGCCGATCTTGACCGGCATGGCGAAGGACATCTCGTTGACGGCCGCGGTCACCACCCGGCCACGGGCCCGCTCGGCGGCGCGGATGCCGCAGGCAAGGTCCATCTGGGCCATGACCCATCCGCCGAAAATATCACCTGCCGCGTTGGCGTCTCCGGGCATGGCAAGGGTTCTGAGCGTGAGATCGCCGGCGGGTTCGGTCATGGGACATCCTTTCCTTTGGAGCGGGATTCTTAGACCGGCTCGGCCGCCAAATGAAGCGGGCGCGCTATTTTTCCAGATCGAAAGCTCTGCCGTAAAATGGCCTCAGGCCCTAACGCGCTTGCTCAGCCTTCCTTTACTGTTGGCATGGTAAACGATCCCTTGGACATGTCAGGAGGCCGGAATTGTGTCGCGTCGGGGCCAGCACCATCATTCGTTTCATCGCCATGCTCTCGTGAGGGGAAGCTTCGCGCTTGCCGTAGCCTCGGCACTTCTTGCCGGCTGCAGCGGCGATCCGGTGCCTCCGGCCGAGGTGCCGTCCCTCTCGCCGTCGCCGGCACCGCTCGCCATGGTCGAGCCGCTGGCGCCTGCAGGATACATGATGGCGCCCGCCGATACGCCTCCGCAGATGGGATCCATGCGGACCGTCGAGCAGCTTTCGGGCTATCAGGACGGGTCGCGGCCATTTTCGCTGGCTGAAGAGGAAGAGGTTCAGGCCGCTCAGCAGCTTGGAGCGCCGGAAGGCTATCTTCGCGTTCCCGATGAGGCCGAGCCGCTGGTTCAGGCCGAGCCCATGGTCAGTGCCGAACCTCTGGTGCAGGCGCAGCCCGAGCCCATCCGCGAGGAGCGGGTGGCCTATATCCCGCGCATCGAGGATCCGATCGCCAAGCCGCAATGGGCCGGCGGCATGCCGGTTTCCGAGCGCAACTGCCGTCAGCAGTTGAAGCGTCTGGGCGTGGTGTACGAGGACATTCCCGCCGTCGGCAATGGCCGCTCCTGCGGTATCGCCCATCCGGTCAAGCTCAAGCAGCTGTCGGGTGGCATAACCATCAAGCCTGCCGCGACGCTCAATTGCCAGATCACGCTCGCCTTCGCGCAGTGGGTCAAGAACGATCTCGCGCCCTCCACCCGGGCACGCTACCTCACCGGTATTTCCTCGATCCAGCAGATGTCGTCCTATTCCTGCCGGCGAATGAACAACAACGACAAGAACCCGCCCATGTCGGAACATGCCGTCGGCAATGCCATCGACATCGGGTCGATCACGCTCAATAGCGGCAAACTCATCGACGTCCGCAAACCCGGGTTCTTCGCCTTCCGCGAAAAGAGCCTGCTGACCAATGTGCGATCGGATTCGTGCAAGTATTTCAACACGGTGCTGGGGCCGGGCACCAACCGTCAGCACGCCGATCATTTCCATTTCGACCTGCGAGACCGGAAGTCCGGCCGGAAATACTGCAACATGGGCCGATAGTCGGTCCGGCGCACGCCAGGCAAAAAAATGGCCGGCAGGGGGCCGGCCTAGACCGAAGACGGAGAGGGGGACTCTGACGGTCTTCGGGGCGCACCGGTGGTTTCGGGACTGCGGCACCGGCGGGCAGGATAGCGCGCGATCGGGGTGGAAAGCGACGTCCATCCGGGCGCGAAGATGAGGCGTCGATGTTACAGGATCGTGACGGAAGCCTTTTCTTTCCAGCTCGAAAGGGCTAGCGCTGTGGAAACTGTCACCCCGCGTTCACACTTGCACTCCCCAGGTTCTCCATGCCCCCAGTTCAGGAACTCATCTGGTTCGGCCTCGCGCTGGTCGTTGCCGGTTCGGTCTCAGGCTTTCTCGCCGGTCTGTTCGGCATAGGCGGCGGGGCGATCCTCGTGCCGGTCTTCTACCAGATGTTCGGTCTGGTCGGGGTCCCGGAGGCAGTGCGCATGCATGTGGCGGTCGGCACGTCGCTGGCGATCATCGTGCCCACCTCCATCCGCTCGTTCCTCGCGCACAAGAAGCGCGGTGCGGTCGACATGGATCTGCTCCGGCAGTGGGTGATCGCGGTTCCGGTCGGCGTCGTCGTGGCAAGCCTTATCGTCGCAGCCATCTCCAGCGCGGGCCTCAGGACGATTTTTGCCTGTATCGCGGTGGTGCTCGGCATCAGGATGCTGCTCAACCGCGAGAACTGGCGATTGGGCGCCGATCTGCCGGGGAATCCCTGGCGCGCAATGGTCGGCGCCTTTATCGGCATGCTGTCGGCGCTGATGGGAATTGGCGGCGGCGTGCTCAACAATACCTTCATGACGATGTTCGGCCGTCCGGTTCATCAGGCGGTGGCGACTTCGGCCGGCGTGGGCGTGCTGATCTCGGTGCCGGGGCTCATAGGATATGTCTGGGCCGGATGGGGAGAGACAGGCCTGCCGCCGTTCTCGACCGGCTTCGTGAACTGGCTGACAGTGGCGCTGGTGATCCCGCTGACGCTGATCTGCGCTCCGCTCGGCGTCAACGCGGCGCACGCGATGAGCAAGCGTCAGATGGAAATCGCTTTCGGCATCTTCATGCTGGTGGTCGCGGCGCGTTTCTTCGTCAGTCTCGCCTGAGGATCAATCCCGCAGGATGACCTCGTTCTTGCGCATCTCGAAGGAGGTGAGCGAGGAGATGAAGTTCATGCCCAGAAGGCTCTGTTCCAGCTTGCCCTCGGCGGCCACGGTGGCTCGCAGATCCCGCCGGACGATCGGCCCGATCTCGACGCGGTCGAGACGAACGGATGCGGCCATCGTCGTGCCGTTGGCAGTCATGATCGGCTGAATGAACTGCAGCGTTTCAGGGTCGATGCCGACGTCGATCGCATCGTCATAGGTCAGAGCGATCGTGGTTGCGCCGGTGTCGACCATGAAGCGGACGGAACTGCCGTTGACGCTCGCATCGGTAATGAAATGGCCGTTGAGCGATTTCTTCAGCGCGATTTCCGGATGTTCGCCGGCGGTCAGGACAACGGGACGCGCGGGATCGATGCTGGCCACCAGTTCGCCGCCGAGGTCGAAGATCTGATCGCGCCAGGTCCAGCCCGCGACAAGGGCCAGAATGATGACGCCCCACAGGAACAGGTTGCGGATCAATTCGCCGATATGGCGGTGCGAGCCGACGATGCCGGCAGCGAGCACCGCGCCGATCACCCCGAGATAGGCGAGCGAAGCGAAGTCGTCATTGGGCATCGAGAAGGTACGCCCGGTATCGTGATTGACGATCAGGAGGACGAGCGCCCCGGCGAGAATGCCGAGAACGAGAACCAGTCCGCCGCCTGACCTCATTGTTCGGACCTTCCGGCGGCGAGCCGGCTGCGCCGTGTCTGCCGACGCGGCTTGCGTTCGACCTGTTCGAGACGCGCGGGCAGTCCGGTCATCACGGTGCGGCGTTCCTCGGGCGTGAAGCTGAGCCAGCCGGCGATTTCGGCGGTGGTGCGCCCGCAGCCGAAGCAGTAGCCGGTCTTCTCGTCGATCGAGCAGATCAGGATGCAGGGGCTTTCGATGCTCATGATTCCTTCAGGTGGCCCCTCGGGTTCGCTTGCGCTGCGTCTTCCATGTCGTCCCGTTACAGCACGGATACAAGTGTGACCAGAAAAACCGTCTCGGCAATCTGCTGGGCCGCACCGATCGTGTCGCCCGTCTGCCCGGCGAGCTTTCCATCCACATAGCGCGTCCACAGGTCGGTTGCCAGAACCGCGAACAGCACGGCGACGAACGCCGCGAGAAAACCGGCCTGGGTGACCGGAAGCACAAGCGCCGTGCCGATGCCGATGGCGAGGGCCATCCAGGCCGATTGAGGCGCGGGACGGCCGGCTCCCGCCGAGACGCCGTCCGTGCGCGCGGCGGGCAGCCTGCGCCAGTGCCAGACCATGAGGGCACGGCTCAACGCGGCAGCCGAGAGAAGCGTGGCCGCCATGGCGAGCGGCGGGCCGACGGCGATCAAGACAGTGAGCGCCACGGCCCTGAGCCCGATCGAGAAGATCATGGCGAGCGTGCCATAGGCGCCGATGCGGCTGTCCTTGAGAATGTCGAGAATCCGGCTGCGCTGGCCGCCTGCACCAAAGGCATCGGCGCAATCGGCGAGGCCGTCCTCGTGAAGCGCGCCGGTGATCAGCACCATGGTGACGAGCGTGAGAAGCGCGATCAGCGCCGCGGGGATGCCGAACCAGCTCAGCAAGGCGGCCAGAAGGGCAGCGGGGAGGGTTATGATGATGCCCGCCAGGGGGAAGACACCAACGGCACCGCTGATTTTCCAGGGGGCCGGGCCGAACATCGAATTTGCAACCGGGATGCGGCTCAGGAATGCAATCGAGCGCGTGGTCTCTGCGGGAATGTCGCGAAAATCCATGGTCGGCGCACCGATGTCGTAACGGGGCCCGTGGCAGGCGCGGGCGTGATTGAAATCTCTCGATTCGATCTTTACACCCGACGAAGCCGCGCGTCATGCGGCACAGATGAAAAGGACCAGACATGAGCGCCAGCGGCCTGCCATTCGACGATTTTCGGGAACTTCTCAACAACTTGCCGGAGGCCGATACGGCGCAGCTCGTCGCTGCCCGCGAGCGCGATTCGCAGTTGACGAAGCCTGCCGGCGCGCTTGGACGTCTCGAGGAGATCGCCTTCTGGCTTGCGGCTTGGTCGGGCCGTCCGCCCGCCGTGAACCGTCCGCTGGTGGCGATCTTTGCCGGCAACCATGGGGTGACCAAACAGGGTGTCACGCCGTTCCCCGCATCCGTCACCAAGCAGATGGTCGACAATTTCGCCGCCGGCGGCGCGGCCATCAACCAGATCTGCATCGCCAACGATCTGGGCCTGAAGATCTTCGATCTCGCACTCGACATCCCGACCGGGGACATCACGGTCGAGGCCGCGCTCGACGAGCGCAGCTGTGCCGCCACCATGGCTTTCGGCATGGAAGCCGTGGCCGGCGGGACCGACCTGCTCTGCATCGGCGAGATGGGAATCGGCAATACCACGATCGCGGCAGCGATCTTCTGCGCTCTCTATGGCGGTGAAGCGAAGGATTGGGTCGGGCCCGGGACCGGTTCGCAAGGCGAGGTGCTGGAGCGCAAGATCGCGGCGGTCGAAAAGGCCGTGGCGCTGCACAAGCCGCATCTGAGCGATCCCCTGGAAGTGCTGCGCCGTCTCGGCGGCCGCGAGGTTGCCGCCATGGCCGGTGCCATTCTGGCGGCGCGCGCCCAGCGCATTCCGGTGCTGATCGACGGCTATGTGGCAACCGCGGCTGCAGCAGTGCTGCATGCCGCCAATCCCCGGGCGCTCGATCATTGCATGATCGGGCACGTCTCGGCCGAGCCGGGCCACATCAAGGTGATCGAGAAATTCGGAAAGACGCCGATCCTGGCGCTCGGCATGCGCCTGGGCGAGGGCACCGGTGCGGCGCTGGCTGCGGGGATCGTCAAGGCTGCGGCGCTGTGCCACTCCGGCATGGCGACATTCGCTCAGGCCGGCGTCTCCGCCGCGGATTGAACCGAAATCCGACTGAGTGGCGTCAGGCGAAAGCCTGGCGCTTCTTCCGCTCGGTGTTGCCGACGCCTTCCACGGCTTCCATGCCGGCGATCACGCGATGGGCAGGCAGGATGGCGATCGCTTCGGTGCCTTCCCGAAGCTTCGATTTCAGGACGAATTCGCCGCCATGCTTGGCAAGAATGGCCTGCACGATCGGCAGGCCGAGGCCGGTCCCCTGTTCGGCGCTCTTGATGGCAATCGAGCCCTGACCGAAGGCGGAAAGCACGATGGGGATTTCCTCCTCGGAAATTCCGGGGCCGTTGTCGCAGACCGCGATATACTGGCCTCCGCCGGCGGTCCAGCCGACCTTGACGTTGATCTCGCCGCCGACGGGCGTGAATTTTAAGGCATTGGAAATCAGATTGAGGATGACCTGCCGCATCGACTTCTCGTCGACCCAGAGCGTGGGCATCTGCGGTTCGAACGTCTCGTTGATGCGGATGTTCTTCTGCCGCGCCTTCATGCGGATAAGCCCGATGCAGTCGGAAGCCAGGTCGCACAGGGAGAGCGTCGTCTCGTTGAGCTCGTAACGGCCAGCCTCGATGCGCGACAGGTCGAGAATTTCGTTGATCAGGTTCAACAGGTGCTGGCCCGACCGGTGGATGTCGTCGACATATTCCTTGTAGGTCGGGTTATCCATGGGCCCCAGAACCTCGCCGGACATGACTTCCGAGAAGCCGAGAATGGCATTCAGCGGCGTTCGGAGTTCGTGGCTCATGGAGGCCAGGAAGCGGGACTTGGCGAGGTTGGATTCCTCCGCGCGCCGACGCGCCTCGTCGGAGACGGATTTGGCCACTTCCAGTTCGGCGATCAGGCTGTCCTTCTCCGTCTGGAAACCCAGCATCTTGACGTTGGCGCTGCGCAGACGCTGAGAGACGAACAGGAACATCGCCGAGGCGGCCCCGAACATCGCCAGGATGGAGACGTTCTGCGGGCTCGGATCGTCTATCGTCTGGTATGAGAGCGCCAGGAAACTGGGCGTGAAGATCGCAAGCAGCGCGTGACGGAGGGTGAAGGTCGCCATGGCGGTGGCAGCAATGGCGATGACGAGGACCGTCGCGGTGTAGAAGTCGAAAGTGACCCCCGTACAGGCCTGGCATTCGCGCAGCGAGAAGATCGCCCAGCAGATGCCGATGACGAAATAGGCCAGGAGAAAGCGTCCGCGCCAGCGTGGAACCAGCTTCTCGTCGTTGAACTGCTTTGCCGCGCGGCGGGCCGCCAGAAGAAGGACGGCATAGGCGCACAAGGTGCCGAACGCCCAGATCAGAAGGTCGAGGGCCGCGTCGAAATAGAGGCCCGTGAGGGCGGTCATGATGACGAGGAAGGGCGGCGCGGCGGCGTTCTGCAGGACCGCGTTGATATGCATGATCATCATTTCGCGGTCGTAGGCGTGCGAAACGGTGCGGCCGTTCTGCAGCTTGTCGCGGGCCACGCGCACGGTCTTCACCACGGCCGCATTCTTGTGCGTCCGGGTGAGATCGACAATGATCTTATCCGCGCTCTTGCTCATCAGATGGTGCATAAATCGTTACAAATTACATGGTCACCCTAAGGCTCAATGCTTAAGAAGCTGTTTGCGGCGCGGGCAAATTATGCGCCTATCGGCGATATCCGTCTTGCCGGGAAGAACGCTCTGATGGGGTTGGGTATCAGGTCGAGAAAATGGCGAAGAAAACACGTTCGTGGCGGCTTTCGAATCCGTGACGTCTGTGTCGCGCTCTGCTTGATTTTTCTGTTCGCAGGCCTGGTGGAGTGGGTCGGGATGCACCTGGGGGAGAGGATCGAAGGCGTGCCCCGCGTCATCGACGGTGACAGCGTCGAGCTGGACGGTCGGGAACTGCGTCTTCGCGGGATCGATGCTCCGGAATTCGACCAGACCTGCGGGCCGCCCGCTTCGTCCACGCCGTGCGGGCAGATGGCGAGGGCGAAATTGCAGCGCCTTGCGCAAGCCGGACATTTCCGCTGCCGCCTTTCGGGTAGAGATCGCTACGGCCGGGACCTTGCAGACTGCGAGGCGGGCACCATTTCAGTGAATGCGGAGATGGTGCGATCCGGATTTGCGGTCGCCTATGGCGGCTACTCCCGTGAGCAGGCGCAGGTGCGCCTGGAACGCAAGGGAATCTGGGCGCAGGAATTCGTGACGCCGGCGGATTGGCGCAAGGGTCAGGGCAGGGGCGAGGAACCGGATCATCACCCGGCCGGAGGTTTTTCGGGTTTCCTCAGGCGGCTTCTGGGTGTCTGATCCGCAGCCCGCGCTTTGCGTCGCGAACAATTGGGAGGAAATCCGGGATGAAGCTTTACGATGGTGGCCGCGCGCCGAATCCGCGCCGTGTGAGGATCTTTCTGGCGGAGAAGGGGATCGATATAGATCTGGTGCCGGTGGACATGGCAGCCATGGAGCATCGTTCCGCGAAGATCACCGAACTCAATCCGCTGCAACGGCTGCCGGTTCTCGAACTCGATGACGGGACGATCCTGACCGAGACGGTTGCGATCTGCCGCTATTTCGAGGAGCTGCATCCCGAGCCGTCGCTGTTCGGCAGGACCGCGCTTGAAAAGGCGACAATCGAGATGTGGAACCGGCGGATGGAGCTCAACTTCTTCATGAGCGTCGCTGCCGCCTTCCGTCATACCCATCCGGCGATGAAGGAGTGGGAGGTTCCGCAGGTGCCCGAATGGGGTGCGGTCAACCGCCCGAAGGTGATCGAGTTCCTGGAGATCATGGACGGCGAACTGGCGGACCGGCCGTTCATCGCAGGCGAGAGCTATTCGGTGGCCGACATCACGGCTCTCGTCGCATTCGATTTCATGAAACCCGCAAGGATCGAGAGGCCGGAGCATCTGAAGAATGTCATGCGCTGGTATGGCGAGATGTCCTCGCGCCCGAGCGCAAAAGCCTGATGTGAGCGGCCCGGCGTGGCGATCATCGATCATGAACTTGAAGGTCTGCTGCTGCGGATACGGGCCTGCCGGATCTGTCGCGACACGCCGGCGGGCGGTGCGGCCGGACGGTTGCCGCATGAGCCGCGGCCGGTCTGCGAGGCGTCGAGCGCGGCCCCGGTCCTGATTGCGGGACAGGCGCCGGGGACGCGCGTTCACGCGTCCGGCCGGCCGTTCACGGATCCCTCCGGCGATCGTCTGCGCGGCTGGTTGGGCGTGGACGAGGCAGCCTTCTACGATCTCGACAAGTTCGCCATCGTGCCGATGGGCTTCTGCTTTCCTGGCCAGGACGCCAAGGGCGGCGACCTGCCTCCGCGGCGTGAATGCGCGCCGGCCTGGCGAGATGAGGTCATGGCAAAGATGCCGCAGGTCCGGCTCGTCCTGGCGATCGGCGCCCATGCCCAGTCCTGGCATCTGGGCTCGCTCGGAAAGAAGACGCTGACCGAAACGGTGGAGAACTGGCGCGAGATCCTGGCGGCGACAGAAAAGGGCGTGGCGGTGCTGCCGCTGCCGCACCCCTCGTGGCGCAACACGGGCTGGCTGAAGCGTCATCCGTTTTTCGAGGCGGAGCTTCTTCCCGAACTCCGGCGCAGGGTGCATGAGTTGATAGCGAAATAAAACCAGAATCCAACAATGAATATTTTCCGGCAAAAATCTTCTTTGTTAGCGCGGTCCGGCTAGGCTAGTGGAGAAGGGAATACCCATGGAGAATTTCAATGGATCGTCTCGATCGCAAGATTTTGCGCCTGCTTCAGGAAGATGCCACGCTGGCCGTGGCCGATATTGCCAAAAAGGTCGGACTTTCCACCACTCCCTGCTGGCGCCGTATCCAGAAGCTCGAGGAGGACGGTGTCATACGCGGTCGCGTGGCGCTTCTCGATCCTGCTGCGGTCAACACCAAGGTCACGGTCTTCGTGTCGATCCGTACCAATTCGCACTCTCAGGAATGGCTCAAGCGTTTTGCCGAGGTGATCTCCGATTTTCCGGAGGTCGTCGAATTCTACCGGATGAGCGGCGACGTCGACTATCTGTTGCGTGTCGTTGTGCCGGACATTGCCGCCTATGACGAGTTCTACAAGCGGCTGATCGCGAAAATCGAGATCCGCGATGTTTCCTCCTCCTTCGCGATGGAGCAGATCAAGTACACGACCGTGCTGCCGCTCGATTACATGACGCTGTCCAAGGAAAGCGGATCGTCCAAGTAGGCGACGCGATCGTCGCGCGCGCTGGATTATATAAGGCTCGTCCTATATTTTGGTTGAAAGCGCGGAGCGCGCGACCAACAGGGAGGCCATATGATGCTCAAGTCGATTTCCCGAGCGGCTATCGCCGTCACGGCCATGCTTTCGCTCGCGGCGGGTGCCGCAAGAGCCGCCGGTGACGACGTCTTCACCGTGACCACCGACGTGCCTTTCGAGGATGCCGCCCAGGCCGTCCATGACGCCATCATCAACAAGGGCTACAAGGTCGATTATCACGGCTATGTCGGCGACATGCTGAAGCGAACGGCCGAAGACGTCGGTGCGGAAAGGCCGCTTTACAAGGATGCCGAGTTCTTCACCTTCTGTTCGGCGGTGCTGTCGCGTAAGGCAATGGAGGCCGATGTCGGTGACATTGCCTACTGTCCCTATGTCGTCTTCGTCTACGAAGACGCTTCCACGCCCGGCACGGTGACGATCGGCCACCGCAAGCTGCCATCGGGCGAGGTTCGGGACGAGGTCAACAAGACCCTCGACGAGATCGTCACAACCGCTTCCGAAGGCTTCTAGGTCTCGGTTTCGTTCGTCGGTGCGTTGGCGGTCTTGCTGCGCACCGGCGCGGTCTCGAAGGCCGGGCAGGTGTGGATGAACGAATTCAGGCGCGAATAGATCAGCATCTTGTAGTCCTCGACCACCCGTTCGCCCACCTCCGCTTCCATCCGGAGCGAGATGCGCACGGTCGCCCCCGCAAGATGAAAGAGGATACGCGCCGCGCGCTCGTATTGCGGCCGGTCTTCTTCCTGGATCAGGTGCCTGGTGCCCTGGTTGAAGATGTCCGCCTGTTTCTTGGTTTCCTCGATATCCATGTTCAACAGGGTCTTGTCGCCCTGGATGGCCACCATGAGGTCGAGGATGGCCGGATTCTCGCGCATCCGCATGTAGAACATCTCGACCGCGTCGTAGGCGGCCTCGATAATGTGCTCGGGCGCTTGGACCTTCGCCACTCTCTCCGCGACATTCTCGCGGGTCTGGCGGGAGACCTCCTGATACAGGGTGGCAATCACGGCGGAACGGTTCGGGAAATACTGGTAGACGGATGCCAGCGGAATTCCGGCGGTGTTGGCGATCTCCCGCATCGTCAGCGCCGCGATTCCCTTTTCTCCCACCAGTTCCATGGCGGCCTTGAGTATGTCGTCGACCCGGTGCTGGCTGCGAGCCTGTTTCGGCTTGCGCCGCATACGCCTGGCTTGAACTGTGGTTGGCTCCATCAGATTCCCGTCCTCAACCAAAAACTGTACGGCCCCTTGGCGCATGCTTGTTGACAATAAGCCGTTTTCATAGTCAATTTCCCGTGAAGCTGACAGGTTGTCAGATTTTGGACGAATAGATGGCCTCAGCCGGTACTCCAATGTACGCATCAGATGCGCAAACGGATTGGCTGGTTGGACATCCTGGAGTTGCAGCGCAAGCGGCGGCGCTGTGGGCAGGATCGGTAGGGCTCCTTATCCTGGGGCTGCAGCCGGTCCTGCTCGGTTCTCTTCTCTCCGAGGGACGCGTCGATTTCGATCAGCTGGCGCTCGCAGCCACAGCCGAGATCCTTTCGATCGGCGTCGGCTCGGTCATCGCCGCCTTCTTCATCAATACCCGGCATTTGCGAACCAAGGCCGCGCTTTTTCTGGCGCTTGCCGCCGCCGGCAATTTCGCGACGGCCTGGTCGCAGGTCCCCGAGATGATCATTCTTTATCGTGGCCTCAGCGGTCTCGTGGAGGGCGGGTTGCTGGCGTTCGCGGTGGAGCTGATCGCCCGCTCGCGCCATCCGGGCCGCTACGGCGGCTATTTCATCTCGATGCAGACACTGGCCCAGAGCCTGCTTGCCGCCTTTCTCGCTTTCTTCATCATCGGCCCGTCCGGCTCCGAGGGTGGGTTCGTCACGCTGGCCCTCGTCTGCCTTCTCTCCATCGGCGCGACGGTCTTCATGCCGGTGGAATACGGAGCGCTGCCGAAATCCGAAGCTGCCGGCCAGTCGGGGCTGACCCGTCCCGCGCCTCTGATCGCCCTCGGCTCGATCGTCTTTTTCTACATGTTTCTCGGTGCCATATGGGCCTTCCTCGAGCCTTTGGCGGGGGAGGCGGGAATCGACGCTCAGACAGCGGCGCTGATGGTTTCGGTCAGTCTCGCTGCGCAGGTCGCGGGCGCGATCGTCGTAACCCTCATCCAGAGACGGCTGCCTTTCGTGCCGGTGCTGACGGCATCCGGCATCGTCGCCATCGCAATCGCTGTTGCCATTGCGCAGCATCCCGGTACCGTCTTGTTCTGGTTCCTTGCTATGGCGACCGGGTTCATCTGGCTCTTCGTCGTGCCGTTCCAGATCCGGATGACGGTTGCCGCGGACGAGACGCGAAGTGCGGCACTTCTGGTGCCGGCGGCGCAACTGGTGGGGGCCGCGCTTGGGCCTGCATTCGCGAGCATCTTCATCGCGTCTGCCTCGGTGGCGCCGGTTGCCTGGTTCGCGAGCCTGTGCGCCCTTGTTTCGGTCATCCTGAGCGTGATGTTCAGGCTTGTGGGGCACGCGCCGCAACGCATGTAGGCGGAGGAGGCTTGCGGATGAATGCACCCGTGGAATGGAGCAACTGGTCCGGTTCGGTGAAGGCAGAGCCGAAGGCCATCGCCCGGCCGGAAACGCTCGTGCAACTCTCCGGGATCGTGCGGAGTGGCGAAGGCCCGGTCCGCATCGTCGGATCGGGGCATTCCTTCACGCCTCTTTGCGCCAGTTCAGGCACGATCGTGGACCTTTCGGCGTTCTCGGGTCTGATCGACCATGACGCCGAGAGCTCGACGGCGACCGTCGGGGCGGGCACCACGCTCGGCGATCTGTGTCGACGTCTCGACGATGTCGGGCAGGGGCTGCCGAATATGGGCGATATCGACAAGCAGACGATCGGCGGGGCGCTGGGGACGGCGACCCACGGAACCGGGCCCGAGCTCGGCGCCTATCACACGCAGTTGCGTGGGGTGAAGCTCGTCGATGGACGCGGCGAAGAGCGCATCCTGACCGAAGGCAGGGACAGCGAGATGATCCGCGCCTCCGCCGTGACGCTCGGCGCCTTCGGTGCGCTGACCGAAGTCACGATAAGGAACATGCCGGCCTACCGGTTGCGCAAGCGCCGATCGATCATGCCGATCGGTGACATGCTGGACGACTTCGGGAATTTTTATCACTCCCATCGCTCGGCCGAGTTCTACTTCATCCCGTTCTCCGGCCACGCGCTGCGGCTTGCAAGCGACATCACCGACGCGCCGGCGACCGCCCGGCCGCCGGAGGAGGACGAGGACGGGATCGCGACGCTGCGGCTTGCGCGCAATCTTCTCAAATCCTTCCCCTGGCTCAGGCGGAAGCTGATCGGCAATGCGCTGGGCAAGTTGCCCGATGAGGACTATGTGGAGGAATGGCTGAAGGTCTACACCTCCGAGCGCGTGACCCGCTTCAACGAGATGGAATACCATCTGCCTTTCGATGAGGGGCCGAAAGCGCTGCGCGAGATCATCGAACTGACGGAAAAGCGCTTCCCGGAGGTCTATTTCCCGATGGAGGTGCGTGCGGTGGCTGCCGACGACTTCTGGCTCAGCCCGTTCTATCAACGCAAGACCTGCTCCATCGCCATCCATCACGATGCCCGGCAGGATCCGCGCGCATTCTTCTCCGCGGCGGAGCCGATCTTTCGCAAACATGGCGGGCGTCCGCATTGGGGGAAGATGCATAATCTCAAGGCGTGCGATTTCGCCGCGATCTATCCGCGCTGGAACGATGCGATGGAGGTGCGGCGTGAACTCGATCCCGACAACCGCTTCATCTCGCCCTATCTCTCCGGAATTTTCGGGCTGCAGTGATGGGGGAGCGCGCGGACTATTTCGGTGATGTGTCAGCGGCTCTGAAGGAGGCGGGCATCCATCGGCCCGCTCTCGTGCTCGACCGTGACCGGCTCGACGGCAACATCGCCGCCGTCCGGCGCAAGCTGCACGAGGGGCTGGCGCTCAGGATCGTCGACAAGTCGTTGCCGTGCATTCCGCTGATGCGGCGCGTGGCCGGGACATTCAGCGCCGACCGGATCATGAGTTTTCATCTTCCGGTGACGCGCGTCATGCTGCAGGCCTTCCCGGAGGCGGACTTCCTTTACGGCAAGCCCTTGCCGGTCGCCGCCCTTCGTCATGAATTCAACTCCGCCAGGCCGGAGATCGGTGAAATGCTCGCCAAGCGGGTCGTCTGGCTGATCGATACCGAAGAGCGGCTCGAACACTATGCGGCTCTCGCCACGGAACGGGGCATTACGCTCCGCTTTGCCTTCGAGGTGGATACCGGAATGCACCGCGGCGGGATTGCCGATGCCGAGGCCCTGAAGTCGCTGTTCGACGTTTCCCGAAGGTCCCCGCAGCTCGAATGCGAAGGCATCATGGGCTACGAGGCCCATATCCCGGAAATTCCGGGTCTGTTCGGCGGTGCCGAGGGCGAGCACGAGAAAGTGGCGGAACGGCTGCACGCATTTGCCGCGGCCCTGCCGCCGGAGTGCCGGCGGATCGTCAATACAGGCGGTTCGAAGACATCGGTCACGTACCGGCCCGACGGAATGATCAACGAGGTCTCGATGGGTTCGGGCTTCGTCAAGCCGACCGATTTCGATGTGAAGGCGCTTGCGGAGCTCAAGCCCGCCATTTTCATCGCCACGCCGGTGCTCAAGATCGTCGAGGCGCGGCTGCCGGGGCCGTTGCTGGTAACCCGCTTTCTGCAGGCGCTCGGCATGTTTCCGCGCAAGGGCTGCTTCCTGTACAGCGGGAAATGGTACGCCAGGCCGGCATGGCCGGAGGGCATGAAGGAAAACGATATTTGGGGGTTGTCATCCAACCAGCAGCTGATGGGGCTGCCGTCGGGGTGCGACCTCAAGGTCGATGATGTGGCGTTCTTCCGGCCCACGCAGAGCGAGGCGGTCCTCCAGCAGTTTGGCGCTATCGCGGTTTATTCCGGCGGCAGGATCGTCGAGAACTGGGACGTCCTGCCCACCGGATAGTTGGTGAGCCGGCCGAGCCTTATCTTTCAAGCCGGGCGAGCAGGCTCGATGTATCCCAGCGCTTGCCCCCCATCTTCTGGACGTCGGCATAGAACTGGTCGACGAGGGCGGTGACGGGAAGTGTCGCGCCGTTGCGCCGTGCTTCCGCCAGCACGATGTCGAGATCCTTGCGCATCCAGTCGACGGCGAAACCGTGCTCGTATTCGCCGGCATTCATCGTCTTGTGGCGGTTTTCCATCTGCCAGGAGCCTGCCGCGCCCTTGGAGATGACTTCCACAACCTTTTCAATGTCGAGGCCGGCTTTCTTGCCAAAGTGAATCCCCTCGGAGAGGCCCTGAACCAGACCCGCGATGCAGATCTGGTTGATCATCTTGGTAAGCTGCCCGGCGCCCACTTCGCCCATCAGGCCGACCATGCGGGCATAGTTCTCGATGACCGGCTTCGCCGCGTCGAATGTGGACTGGTCGCCACCGACCATGACGGTCAGGACGCCGTTTTCCGCACCCGCCTGTCCGCCCGAAACCGGAGCGTCGAGAAACCCGCAACCCGCGGCGGCGCAGGCCTCGGCGAGTTCGCGGGCGACCTCTGCCGAGGCGGTGGTGTTGTCCACAAGGATCGCGCCCGACTTCATGCCGGAAATTGCGCCGTTCTCGCCGGTCGTGACGGAGCGCAGGTCGTCGTCATTGCCGACGCATGTGAAGATGAAATCGGCACCTTCGGCAGCCTCGGCAGGGGTCGCGCAGGCCGTGCCACCATACTGGGAGACCCACTTTCCGGCCTTGTCCTGAGTGCGATTGTAAACGCGCATTTCGTGGCCGCCACGGGTCTTCAGATGGCCCGCCATCGGGTAACCCATGACTCCCAAGCCGATGAAAGCAACTGTTGCCATTTCGCGTATCCTTCTGCCACTAATGCCCGAAAGGCCCGCTTCGGGCCGGAAAGTTTGCTGACTTTACGTCAGATGCATGGGGGGACATAGACCAATGCGGCGTATCATCAAAGCCCTGTTCAAGTTTCTGCTCGTGGTCGTGCCGTTGCTCATCATCGCCGTCGGCGCGGGCATGCTGTGGCTGTCGCGATCGCTGGCGCCGCTTGACGGCGAGATTTCGATTACGGGCCTCTCCGGACCCGTCACGATCACCCGCGATGCGAACGGCGTTCCCCATATCAAGGCCGCCACCCGCGCAGATGCCGCCGCCGGCCTCGGTTTCGTCCATGCGCAGGAGCGGCTGTGGCAGATGCAGGTCAATCGCATGGCCGGCCAGGGGCGGTTGTCGGAAATGTTCGGCGAGCCGACCATCGGCACCGACCGCTGGCTGCGCACAATGTCGATCGACAAGGCAGCCGAGGCCTCTCTCTCCGTCATGGACGAGGCTACCGCCGACATGCTGGAGGGTTATGCGCGCGGCGTGAACGCCTGGATGAACCGTAAGCCGCAGGCGTTCTCCTCGAAACTGCCGCCCGAATTCGTCATCCTCGGGGTCGAGCCCGAGCCGTGGAAACCGGTCGACACACTGACGACGATCAAGATGATGTCGGTGAGCCTGTCGGCCAATGTGGACGACGAGGCGGACAGGCTGGCATTCGCCAGACTTGGTTTCTCCGGCGAGGAGATCGACGATCTCTTGCCGATGCTCGATGCCGACACTCCGCCGCCGCTTCCCGACCTGAAGGCGCTGCTCGGTCTGGAAAGCGGACCGCTCGAACAGGCTTCCCTCGACGGGGTTGGCGAGGAGATGGCGATGTTCGACAGCGTGACCGCCGAGCGGGCGTCGAACAACTGGGTGGTGTCGGGCTCGCGTACCGATACCGGCAAGCCGATCCTCGCCAACGATCCGCATCTGGCGCTGATGGCACCCTCGATCTGGTATCTGGCCCATCTGGAAGTGACCGACGAGTTCGATACGCCGAAAAACCTCATCGGCGCCTCGCTGCCGGGGGCGCCCTTCGTCTTCCTGGGCCGCAACGACAAGATCGCCTGGGGATTTACCAATACGGGCACTGACGCGCAGGATATTTTCGTCGAGCGCGTGAACCCGGAGAATGCCGAGGAATATCTCACGCCGTCCGGCTGGCAGCCCTTCGAGACCGTGAGCGAGACCATCAGGGTCAAGGGGGCGGAAGACGTGATCTTCACCCGTCGGGCAACCCGCCACGGACCGGTTCTGCCGGGCAGCTACAAGAACCTCGAAAGCTACCTGCCGGACAACACGGTCGCCGCGCTCCAGTGGGTGGCGCTTGCGACCGACGACACGACGGCCAATGCCGGCCCGCCGCTGTTCACCGCGGAGACGGTCTCCGACTATCAGGCGCTGATGCATGATTTCCTCACCCCGATGCAGGCGATGGTGGTGGCCGACAGCGAAGGCAGTATCGGCTTCATCTCGCCGGGCCGGGTGCCGGTGCGCGATGCCGCCAACGAAGTGATGGGTCGCGCGCCCGTTCCAGGCTGGGACGCGCTATACGACTGGCAAGGCCATTTGCCCTATGGCCAGCTGCCGCGCCAGACCAACCCGGAGAAGGGAGCGATCGGAACCGCCAACACCAAGATCGTGGGACCGGATTACGCGCATTTCCTGACCTTCGACTGGGAAGAGCCCTACCGGCAAAACCGGGTCGACGAGCTGATCGTCGATGCGACCGGCACGCAGACGATGGAAACCTCGCGCGCGGCACAGGGCGACATCCAGTCGGAAGCTCTGGCCGACCTGAGGGATCGATTCATCGAAGCGGTCCAGCCGCTTGAAAAATCTGTCGAAACGGAGGGCTTCATCAGCCGGCTTTCGTCCTGGGACGGCAAGATGAGCGCCGGAAGTGGGGAGCCGCTCGTGATGATGGCCTGGGCGCGGCAGTTCATGATCGAGGCCTATTCCGACGATCTGGGGGCCGCTTTCAAGAACTGGTTCAAGATACGCGCGACCGCGGTCGAAAAGCTGGTCACGGGCAAGTCGGCGCGCAACTGGTGCGACCGGATCGATACGGACACCGAGGAGCAGTGTCCCGAAATCCTGATCGAGAGTCTCGACAAGGGGATTGCCGATCTCAAGGCGCGCTTCGGGGATGATGCCGGGTCATGGGACTGGGGCAGGATCCATATCGCCCATGGCGAGCACCGGCCGTTCTCGCAGGTGGAGGCGCTGTCGGGCTTCTTCAGTGTCGACGTGCCGCATCAAGGCGGGCCTTTCACGCTCGATCGCGGGCAGACTACCGTCGGCGACGACAAGCGTCCCTATGTGAACACCCACGCTGCGAGCTACCGCGGAATATACGATCTGGCGGATCTCGACAGGTCGACCTTCATCCAGACGACGGGGCAGTCGGGGAACGTGTTCTCGCGGCACTATCGCGATTTCGCGGAGACATGGGCGAAGGTGGACGCGATCACCATTCCGGCAGGGCCGGTCGCGGATCCGAAGGGAACGTGGAGGCTGAGCCCGCGCCAGGACAAGCCGACCACCGAATAGGGAAGGCGGGGCAACGGCATCCTGTTGGCAGAGGACGCGAGGGCGCTCAGCCCTCGTAGCGGGCGATGAAGAGGTGGCCTGAAATCGGAGCACCCTGTTCGTAGCGGACGAGGATGTCGCTGATCTCGATCATCTTGTAGCCGGCCACGGCAGCGCCCTTTTCGACATAGTCCCTGGCGTGAGCGAAGCGCTGGTAATTTCCCACCATGAAGCCGCGCTCGCCCATGACATTGGCGGGCAGGGTTTCGCTGGAGAAGGCGAGAAGCGAACGGGGCTTGGCATTGGCCGCGGAGCCCGCGAAAAAGCGCTCGAGGCTGCCGAGATAGGGCAGAACGTCGGTCGCCGCGATCAGGTCGAACGCCTCGTCGTCATTGTCTTCCAGATAGTCGATGGCATCGGCCACGTAGAGCGTGTCGTAGAGACCCTTCTCGTGGGCGATCTGCACCATGTTCTCGGCCAGATCGACCCCGGTGACGTCTCCCGCCATGTCTTCGAGCGCACCGCCGGTCAGGCCAGTGCCGCAGCCGAGGTCAAGCACGCGCTCGAACGGACCGGCGCCGATATCCATCAGGCGCTGCCTGAGGATGAGCGGGACGTGGTAGCCGAGATCCTCGACAAGAACCTTGTCGAAGACGTCCGCGTGCTGGTCGAAGAGCGTGGTCACATAGGCTTCAGGAGCGCGGTCCGGCGCCTCGCCAAATCCGAGGCTCGCCAGCCGCACCGACGCGCCGCCATGATCGTCGGGATCTATCTCAAGCACTTCGCGCCAGGCGGCGGCAGCTTCCTCGCGCTTGCCTGCCTTTTCGAGCTTCAAGGCGTGATTATAGGCTTCCGCCAGCTTCTTCTCGTCGATGATCGACATGCCTGTGACCCCAAATAAATTCCTGCGGGTCTTATTCTCTCGGGCCGCAGGCGGCAAGTGTTACCTTTTGAGATGGCGGGTCAGGCGTTTCTCGAGCAGCACCCAGACATTGCGCAGCGCTTCGACAATCAGGAGATAGAAGATCGCCGCCCAGATATAGGTCTGGAAATCGAAGGTGCGTGAATAGGTCCGGCGGGTTTCTCCCATCAAGTCGAATACGGTGACGATGGAAACGATGGCCGAGGCCTTGATCATCAGGATGATCTCGTTGCCGTAGGGCCGGAGTGCGACGATCATCGCCTGCGGGAAGATGACCTTGCGCATGGTGACGATGCGCCCGAGGCCGAGCGAGGCAGCGCCTTCGAACTGGCCGCGCGGAACGCTCTGGATCGCGCCGCGCAGGATTTCTGCCTGGTAGGCGGCGGTGTTGAGCGAGAAGGCGAACACCGCGCAGTTCCACGCGTCCCGGAAGACGACCCAGAGCCCGATGGCGTCGAGTTCGTCGCGGAAGGAGCCCAGGCCGTAATAGATCAGGAAGAGCTGCGCGATCAGCGGCGTGCCGCGGAAGAAGTAGACATAGGCATAGGAGAGCGTCGAAAGGATCCGGTTGTTCGACATCCGGCCGAATGCAACGGGGATCGAAATGATCGCGCCCAGAATGATGCAGGTCGCCACGAGCTCGATCGTCGTCACAAGGCCGGAAAGATATTTGGGCCCGTATTGCACGACCCGCTCGGTGTTCCATCCTCCGACAAGCCAGGCGGCCATGGCAACCGCTGCCACGAACCACAGCGCCAGAAAGACCGCGCCGGCGATGCTGGCCGCCGTCCAGCGCTTCTTGTCCTCCGTTGGCGGAGGGGCAGGCGGAATGAGTTCGTCGGTCACATAAGCCATGGTCAGCGCTCAACCTGCTTGTAGCGGTTCTCGAGCCAGTTCGTCACGATCGAGGAGAGCATGGCGAGAAAGAGGTAGAGGATGCAGCCGATGCCGAAGAACAGGAACGGCTCCTTGGTCACGCGCGCTGCAATGCCGGTCTGGCGCAGGATGTCGGACAGCCCGATCACGGAGATGAGCGCGGTATCCTTCAACAGGTTCATCCATAGGTTTCCCAGCCCCGGGAGCGCGATGCGCAAGAGTTGCGGCACGATGATCTTGCGCATGACGATGCCGCCGCGCAGGCCGAGTGCCGCGCCGCCTTCGTACTGGCCCGCGGGTATCGCCTGAAAGGCGGAGGTAAGCACTTCCGACGCATAGGCCGAGAAGACAAGGGAAAGCGCGATAAGGCCGGCGACGAACGCGTTGATCTCGATTGCTTCTTCAATCCCGAAGGCCAGAAGGAGCTGCCGCAACCCGATCTGCAGGCCGAAATAGATCATGAATATCGTCAGCAGTTCGGGCAGCCCGCGGAAGATCGTCGTGTAGATGTTGGCGCTCAGATTGAGGGCCCGGGACGAGGACAATTTGCCGAGTGCGATGAAGAATCCGAGGATCAGCCCGACAGGTAACGTGCCGAGCGACAGGCACAGCGTGATGAAGAAGCCATTGGCGATCTCGTCGCCCCAGCCGGTCGCGCCGCAGGAAAGAAGGGAGGATTCGGGTATCAGATTGAGAAAGCCGACCGGTCCGCAGAACGGGTCGAGCATATCCAGTATCGAAGCCACCGCCAGCGGCGGTGCCGTCGGATCGTTCATGGTGTCCCCTCAAGGCCGGTTGTACGGCTCTCTTGTCGGTGGCGGCCCGATTGCCGGGCCGCCGTAAGATCACGATCTAGCCTTTCAAGGCCTTGCGACAAGGCAGCCCGTGCAAATTCGTCCGATCCGAAGGACGCCTGATCTGGCTGCGATCTGCCGCGTCAAAGTCCTCGACCGGGGCGACGGCCCCGCTCTTCGCACTCTTGCTCGCATATCTTGCCATCTCAAGCGCCATTCCAATCGTCTTGACAGGTCCTGACCCTAGGGCTTCGATCAATCGCCGTAAACGTCGAAATCGAAGTACTTGTCGTTGATTTCCTTGTACTTGCCGTTTTCGCGCAGGGCAACGATGGCCTTGTTGAAGGATTCGCGCAGCTCATCCTCGCCCTTGCGCACGGCGATGCCGATGCCGGGGCCGTTGATTTCCGGATCCGGAGACAGCGTGCCGAGGATCTTGCAGCATGCGCCGGCGTCCGACTTGACCCATTCGTCGAGCACAACGACGTCGTCGATCACGGCGTCGACGCGGCCCGATTCGATGTCGAGCTTGTACTCGTCGGTCGTCGGGTAGAGCTTGAGTTCGGCGGAAGGAAGCTTTGCTTCGGCATAGTTCGAGAATGTGGTCGAGGACTGTGCGCCGAGCAGCTTACCGGAAAGCGCCTCGTCGGTCGCTTCGGTGATGTCGGAATCCTTCGGCACGGCAATCGCCGGCGGGGTATTGTAGTACTTGTTGGTGAAGTCGACCTTTTCCATGCGCTCGGGCGTGATCGACATCGACGCGATGATGGCGTCGAACTTGCCGGCCTGGAGGGCCGGAATGATGCCGTCCCAGTCCTGCGTGACGAAGGTGCATTCAGCCTTCATTTCCTCGCAGAGCGCCTTGGCAATATCGATATCGAAGCCGGTGAGGTTGCCGTCGGCTTCCAGAGTGTTGAAGGGCGGGTAGGCGCCTTCGGTGCCGATGACCACCTTCTTCATGTCCTGTGCGCCTGCATGCGGCGCGCCAAGGCTTACCGACAGGGCAAGCGCGGAGATGGCGAGGGTGAGTTTCGTTGAGATACGCATTTATGTCCTCTCTGTTGGGCTGACCGGCGGTTATTCGTGCCGCCTTTCGCGTCTCGGGCGGTCATTCGACGACCACCGGAAAGCGGATATTCCCATTCTTTTGTTCGCAATTGCAATAGCAAAACGGGTGGCAATGCGGTTGACGCACAACCGGTCCGCGTCAGCTTCGCTCCCGGCCCGCCACAAGGCTGCGCGCATAAGCCAGATCCTCGGGCGTATTGACGTTGAGGAAGGGGTCGATGCCGTCATGCGGGCTGAAGGCGACGGCCTGCCATTCGATTCTTTCCAGGAATGCCATGATGCTGAGCTTCTGCGTCCGCATCAGGTGCTGTTCGAGCCGCGCCAGCAGCGCGACAGGCCAGAGGCCGACAACCGGATGCACGCGGTCGCCGGATTGCGCCACCGCCACCTCGGTTCCGTGACCGAGCTCGGCGCATAGCCGTGGCACGAGGTTGCCGGGAATGAAAGGCGCATCCGCAGGCACGGTGACGATGTGAGACAGTTCCGGCTGCGCAGAGAAATGACGCAGCATGGTGGCGAGCCCCGCAAGCGGTCCCGCGCGATAGGCCGGATCGTCGGGCAGGATATCGAGGCCGAGGCTTGCGTAACGCGCCGGATCGCCGTTGGCGCTGATGGCTATGGTCGTGACTTGCGGCTGGAGCCGGTCGAGGGCGTGTTCGATCAGGCGGCGCCCGCCGAGTTCGAGCGAGGGCTTGTCCAGCCCTCCCATGCGACGGCCTTGGCCGCCGGCCAGCACGGCGCCGGCAATTCTCATCGTGACGCTCCGTCGAATCCGAGCCTGTCCTGCGCCTCCGTGGCGGCGAGCTTGTCGACGTGGCGCACATAGGCCGACGCGAACATGGCGCCGACCATGGTCAGAAACATCGCGATGATCAGCGGGTAGATGCCGGTTTCCGGCGTAAGCGTTGCGCCGACTGTCGAGGACAGGATGGCGCCGCCGCCGATCATCAGGGTGCCGCCGAGGCCGGAGGCGGAACCGGCGAGGTGCGGCCTGACGCTGACCATGCCCGCATTGGCGCTCGGCAGCGTCAGTCCGTTGCCCATGCCGACGAGGAAGGTCGGGCCGAAAAAGGCGAGGGGATCGACATATCCGGCAAGAAACAGGAACATCGGGATCAAGGCGCCTATCGAAGCGACGATGCTGCCCCAGATCATCATGCTGGTGATGCCGACGGTCCTGGTGTAGCGCCCGGACAGGAAGTTGCCGACCATGTAGCCGACCGCGATGATGGCGAAATAGGCGCCGATGGATTCGGCTTCGAGGTCGAGCACCGTGTTGGCCACATAGGGCGCGCCGCCCAGGAAGGCATAGAAGGCGCCCGCCGAGAAACTCGCGGTGAGCGCGTAGCCCCAGAACCGGCGTGAGCGGAAAAGTTCGGGATAGGCAGCAAATTGCCGCCAGATGCTGGTCGAGCGATGGTGATGGGTTTCGCCCGCATCGAAATAGAACAGCACAAACACGACGAAGCCGAAGAGAAACGCTGCCACGAATGTGGAGTGCCAGCCGAAGAGCCCGGCGAGAAACCCGCCAAGCGCGGGGCTGACCATCGGCACCACGCTCATGAACATCGTCACATAGCCGATCCGCGAGGCGGCT
Source organism: Pseudohoeflea suaedae (assembly GCF_004354915.1). GTDB lineage: Bacteria > Pseudomonadota > Alphaproteobacteria > Rhizobiales > Rhizobiaceae > Pseudohoeflea > Pseudohoeflea suaedae. The sequence goes on from NZ_SMSI01000002.1 coordinate 387,946, forward strand.
TCCTCCGCGCCCACCACATCGCGGATCATGGCGCGTGGCAGGACCAGCGAGGCAACCACTGCCGCCTGAAGCGCGCGGGCTGCGAGAAACATCGTGATGGTCGGGGCCAGAATGACCAGGATAGTGGCAACGAGGAAGATCGCCAGGCTCGTAAGCATCACCGGCCGGCGGCCGTAACGGTCGGAGAGAGGGCCGATGAAAAGCTGCAAGACGGCGGTTACCGCCAGATATCCTGAAACTGAAAGCTGCACGAGCGCGTAATCAGCATCGTAGTACCCGGCAATTGCCGGCAATGAAGGGAGAAAGATGTTGAGATTGAGTGCGCCCATACCTGTGACGAGGACCAGGGTAAGGAGCGAGGGAGGCGTGTTTCGCTTCAGGAAAACGGATTTCTGCATGGCGGCACTTGTGGCGTCTGGCCGCCGCTTGCGCAATCGGAAAGTTGCACTTCCAGGCAGGAGTGCGGTGTTGCAATTTTTGCGTGTATTACATTTCGCAAGCTGGCATTATCCAAATCGTTACCCTAGGATTATAGACAACGGCAATGGCAACCGGGTCGCGGGGCACTATGCAGGAAGGTGACGACAAGCAGACCTGCCCGTTCTGCGGTGCGGATTGGGGTCATTGCGATCACTACAATCTGCTGATCGAATGGGAAAGCTTCGCCGAAAAGGCCGAGCTCAAGACGAAGCCAGCGCGGCATCCCGACGAGCACGAAGACGGCGAAGAGCCGCGGCCTTTCAGCTGATATCCAGTCCAACAATCAACCCGGCAACGCCCACGGGCATTCAGCCTATGGCGTATGCCGGGTTACCGATGTCGCCGCGACTTCGTGGGCGTCGGTACGTACCTTCTCGCGGTAGATCGTATAGAGCCCCGAGCCGACGATCAGCAGGCCGCCGATGATGATGTACACGTCCGGCACGTCGCCGAAGACCACATAGCCGAGCACGATCGCGATCAGCAGGCTCGAATAGCGGAAGGGGGCGATGAACGAGATGTCGCCTTCACGCATGGCATGAATGATGAAGTGGTAGGCGATAAGAACGAAGGTCGCCGCGCCGATCAGCAGCGCCCAATCGAAGGCGCCGATCGCGACCCAGTCGCCATTTGTCGGTGGCGACAGGACGAAACCCGAAAGTGCGACCGCCGGGGCGGTGATCGACGACATGAAGAGCGGCGGGATCGAGGCGTCCACTTTGCGGGTGGCAATATCGCGCGAGGCTGCAAACAGCACGGTGATCACGATAACTGCCGCATAGGGCGAGAAACCTTCGACCCCCGGCCGGACGATGATGATCACGCCGGCGAAGCCCACCAGAATTGCCGACCAGCGCCGCCAGCCCACCGGTTCGCCCAGGAAGATCGCCGCGCCCATGGTCACCGCAAGCGGCAGCGCCTGCATGATGGCGGTCGCATTGCCGAGCGGGATATGGCTCAGCCCGATCAGGAACGTGATGGTGCCTCCGACTTCGCCGATCACCCGGATCGCGATAAAGGGCGAGAACGCCAGCCTGAGCGGTCGCATTGCATGCTGCCGGTAGGCGATCAGGATGATGACGACCGAGGCTATCATGTTGCGGACGAAGACGATCTGCCCCATCGGCATGGTCTCGGCGAGATATTTCACCAGCGTGTCGTTCGTGGTGAAGCTGATCATGGCGAGCGACATGAACAGGGCGCCGCGGTAGTTTGGAGAAAGAGGCATGCGGTGTGTCTTCGCTGGGAGGGAAATCCTGGGTGACGCGCGGATGCAGACGCCGACGGACGTTCCTTAACGCGGATTCCCGTTTTGCCCAATCACTATTGTCGAGATGCAGATATGCTATCCGCCGGTGACACTCATGTGACGGCCGACCGCCGGGCGCGAACGGCCGCGTTCGATGATGAAGTCGTGCCCCTTCGGCTTGCGCCCGATAGCCTCGTCGATGGCATCCGACAGGAGCGCATTGCCTTCCGAGGCGCGCAGCGGCGCACGAAGATCCGCGTCGTCGTTCTGTCCCAGGCACATGTAGAGCTGGCCGGTGCAGGTGAGCCGGACCCTGTTGCAGCTTTCGCAGAAATTATGGGTCAGCGGGGTGATGAAGCCGAGACGGCCGCCGGTTTCCGCGATTTCCACGTAACGAGCCGGCCCGCCGGTCTTGTAGGGGATGTCGGTGAGCGTGAAGCGTTCCGACAGGCGATCGCGCACCTGCGACAACGGCAGGTACTGGTCGGTCCGGTCCTCGTCGATCTCGCCCATCGGCATGGTTTCGATCAGCGTGAGATCCATGCCTTCGCCGTGGGCCCATTCGATCATTTCGGGAATTTCGTGTTCGTTGAAATCCTTGAGCGCCACCGCGTTGATCTTGACCTTGAGGCCAGCCTCGCGTGCGGCCCGGAGGCCGTCCATGACCTTGTTGAAATCGCCCCAGCGCGTGACGGCGCGGAACTTGTCGGGGTCGAGCGTGTCGAGCGACACGTTGATGCGGCGGACGCCGGCGCCGAACAGTTCGCCGGCGAAGCGGGTCAGCTGGGAACCGTTGGTAGTCAGCGTCAGCTCGTCCATCGCACCGGTTTCGATGTGTCGGCCGAGGGAGCGGATCAGCTCCATGATATTCTTGCGTACCAGCGGCTCGCCGCCGGTCAGCCGGATCTTGCGGACGCCCTTTTCGACGAAGGTCGTGCAGACACGGTCGAGCTCCTCGAGCGTCAACAGGTCCTTCTTGGGCAGGAAGGTCATGTGTTCGGCCATGCAATAGGTGCAGCGGAAGTCGCAGCGGTCGGTCACCGACACCCGCAGATAGGTCACGGCGCGGCCGAAGGGGTCGATCATCGACGGAGTGCCAGCTGCTGCATGATCCATAAGAGTTCTTCCCAAAATACCTCCTGCGCAACATCACCATTGCGGGAACGCTTTTCAAGCCCTCCTCGAACGCCGGCGGCGCTCGAGGATTGAAAATCGGTCATTCTGCCGTCATATCAGCCGATCTTGGCACAAAGGAGATGGCAATGGACCGGCATGAGGCAGCCTGGCCGAACGAACTGAAAGTATCCGGCGATCGCAAGACGCTGACGGTCGGGTTCGAGGATGGCCGCAGCTTCGCGCTTCCGGCCGAGCTGCTGCGGGTGCGCTCGCCTTCGGCGGAAGTGCAGGGTCACGGAGCGGGACAGCGGGTCACCGTGCCGGGCAAGAAGAACGTCACCATCGCTGATCTGCAGCCCGTCGGGAACTACGCCGTTCGCATCGTCTTCGATGACGGCCACGACACGGGGCTCTTCACCTGGAAATTCTTAAGCGAGACGGGTGAGGACGTCGAAAGCGTCTGGGCCGGGTATCTGGCCGAACTCGAAGCGAAGGGGCTCGGCCGCTAGCGTCCGGCGCGTTACTCGCGGTCCTCGCCGTCGGTCAGCTTTTCCAGCATACGGCGCATGACGTCGCCGACCATGTTGCAGTCTTGGGCGCTCGAAGCCGACATCGCCTTCTCGATCACTTCCGTCTGTATCGTCAGGGCGTCTTCGGTCAGCGCCTCGCCCTTTCGGGTGAGCGTCAGCCGCAGCACGCGGCGATCGTCGTCGTCCGTGCGGCGCTCGATCAGGCCGCGCTGTTCCAGCTGAGGCAGCAGCATGGACAGGTTGGAGCGTCCCACGAGGAGCTTGTTTGCGAGGTCCTGCTGGGAGATGCCTGGATAGCGGTAGACATTGGCGAGGATATCGAGGTGCGGCGGCTTGAGATCCAGACCCTGCAGGGCGCGGGTGAGCGTCAGCCCCATGAGCTGATGGGCGCGTGCGACTGCGATCCAGTTCCTGAAGCGCGGATTATCCCAGGGGAGGGCTTGCTTTTTGTTCATGGTTGTACAAATATTTGTTCAGTGTTGAACCTTCCAGGTTATTCCTATGTCAAAATGGCTCCTGAAGTCCATTGGCTTGATCATTTCGATCGTCGCATTTTTTTCGCCGGAGGCCGCCGGGCGTTTCGCGTTCCAGCTGTTTGCCCGGGCGCCGGGGCCGAAACCGGAATCGGAAAAGGAGGCGCGGGTCATTCGTGAGGCGGGTCCTCGCATCAGGAAGGCGGAACGCGTCCGCCTTCTCCTGTCCGACGGGGCGATCGTCGCAGCCTATGATTTCGGCGTAAGGGACGAGGTCAGCTGCCGTGGCAAGGTTCTCGTCGTTCACGGATACCGGTCGCGCACCGAGCACATGCTGCCGATCATAGAGGCGCTCGTGGCCCATGATTTCCACGTGATCGCGATCGACATGCCGGGGCACGGACGATCGCCATCGCGGCGGAGCCACCTCGTCAACGCGGCCGAGGCGATCGACGCGGCCTGGCGGCAATTCGACGGTTTCGATGTCTTCATCGGCCATTCCTTCGGTGCGGCGGCCATCGTCAGCGTGGCCTCGGGCACGGTATCGACGGTTCCCGCACGCCGGCCCTACAAGCTGATCACCATCGCCTCGCCGACGAGGTTGAGAACGATCTTCGACTGGTTTGCCGAGGAAACCGGCATGAGGGGTGCGGTGCGTAAGGCCTTCGAGGGCGAGGTCATGACCTTGTCCGGCCGTCCGCTCGATGATTACGACGCGGCCAGGGGCATGGCGCAGATCCGTTCCGAAGTGTTGGTGATGCATGCCCCCGACGACAAGGAGGTGCCGTTCTCCTGCGCCGAGGCGCTTGCTGCGACCGGTCCTCATGTGAGGCTCAAACCGGTTCCCGGATACGGCCATCGCCGTATTCTGGCGGCTCCGCCCGTCATCGAGGGCATCCTCGATTTTCTCGGGGTGCGTGATTTCGGGGATGCGGACGCGCAACTGGCGCTGATCGCGAAGATGGATTTCGGCCTCGTCGACAAGGCGCGAACGAGCGCCTGAGGTTTGCGCATTCAGCGACGAAAAAAGCCGGCCTGATCAGGCCGGCTTGTTCGTGTTCGACGGAGCGGGGGCGATCAGTTGCGCACGACCACGCGGGTGCCGACGCCGACCTTCTCATAGAGGTCGATGACGTCTTCATTGGCCATGCGGATGCAGCCCGACGACATCGCCTGACCGATTGTCCAGGGCTGGTTGGTGCCGTGGATGCGGTAGATGGTCGAGCCGATATACATGGCGCGGGCACCGAGCGGGTTGTCCGGACCACCTTCCATATAGGCGGGCAGAACGCGGCCTTCCTGGCGCTTGACGCGCTCGCGCATCACCTGCGGCGGGGTCCAGCCCGGCCACTCGGCCTTGCGCGAGATCTTGTCGCTGCCCTGCCAGGTGAAGCCGTCGCGACCGACGCCGATGCCGTAGGCCATGGCCTTGCCATTGCCGAGCACGTGGTAGAGGCGGCGATCGGACGTGTCGATGACGACGGTGCCGGCGGCATAGTTCTCGTTGAACTTCACAACCTTGCGCTTGATCGGCGACTTGTCCGAACGGCGATGGTTCATCCGGTTATAGTTTTCAGATGGGGGGAAGAGCATCTGGAGAAGGCTCTTCTGCTCGCTCTGCGGCGCTGCCTTGGCGAAGGATGTGGCGGCAATCAGGGTGATGGCCGCGGAAACGATGATTTTCTTCATGGAATGATCCGTCATAATCAAGAGTTCACTTCATGCGGTCGAAGACGCAAACCAACATTACAATCGGGTAATGTATAGCGTCTGTGCTGTCCAGCACACATGCGAGAATCGCATTGTTTAAACGCGCGGTGTTGCATACTTGCGCGCGTATTATTTCCGGTAGATCAGCCAGTTCTTGTCGATGTCCCCGGCCATCGTGTCGCTGAAGATCTGGACCTGGTTGCGACCGCTGTTCTTGGCCATGTAGAGGGCGATATCGGCCTTGTTGTAGAGATCGGTCGCATTTTCCGCGTCACTCGCCATGCATACGCCGACGGAGACCGTGATCGGGCCGTAATCCATGCCCGACTTCTGATTGCGGAGCGGCGTCTTCTGGATGGCGGCGCGGATGCGCTCGGCCACTTCCATCGTCACGTCCTGGCTGGTCCCGTGCAGGATGACCGCGAATTCCTCTCCGCCGGTCCGGGCGATGAAAACGTCCTTGCGCAGCGTCGAGCGCATGACCGCCGCCACGACGCCGAGAACGCGGTCGCCGACAGGGTGGCCAAAACTGTCGTTGAACTTCTTGAAGTGGTCGATGTCGCAGACGATCAGCGCGTGGTACATCGCTTCGCGCCTGGAATTGTAGATTTCCGGCAGGGCGTCGTCGAAGGCGCGGCGATTGGCGAGCCGTGTCAGCGGATCGGTGTTGGCGATGCGCTTGTATTCGTCGAGTTCGAGCTTGACCTGCTCCATTTCCACGGCGCGCTCGACCATCTCCTGGACGGCGACCTTGCCCTGTTCCATGGTGTCGCCGGTGGCCGAGGAGAGCATGGCGATGATGCCGCCGAGGATTTCCGAGCTCGATGTGCTCTTGGCCGAAATCCGGTGGTAGGTTTCGCCAAGCAGCCGGGTATAGCTTTCCAGCGACGACTGCTCCTTGCGCAGGGTGCGCAGCATGGTTTCCAGTTCGTCGGTGATCTTGTCGTGGGCCCCTTCGACCACTGTCTTCTTGTGGTGGTGCGCGAAATATTTCGCGCCAACCGCATCGAGCGCGGCCTGGGTCGGATGGGAGCCGAGAGCGTCGAAATCGCGGGTCAGCGCCGGGTTCGAAGAATTCAGTGCCTCATAGACGAGTTCGTAATTGCGGGGGATTCCCGAAATGCCCATCTTCCGCATGCTTGCCAGCACCATCGTGGCAGCATCCATCATCTGCACTTTCTTGCCGCCGGCATTCGTCGACATGAAGGTCCCCAACCCGTCTCGATAACACCCTAAAATTAATAGCCATGAAATGTTGGGGAACTGTTAACGTTCGCCAGTCACTTCTTAATTAGTTAGAGTATTAATTAAATATTCGTGTTATTACTTGTTGCGTGTGCCGTATAGGCGTCTAGCCCAGGTTCAGTTCCTTGAAGAAGTCGTTGCCCTTGTCGTCGATGACGATGAAGGCGGGGAAGTTTTCGACCTCGATCTTCCAGATCGCTTCCATGCCGAGTTCGGGATATTCGACGACCTCGACCTTCTTGATGCAATCCTGGGCGAGCCGGGCGGCAGGGCCGCCTATGGAGCCGAGATAGAAGCCGCCGTGCCGGCCGCAGGCTTCGCGGACGGCGCGCGAGCGGTTGCCCTTTGCGAGCATCACCATCGAGCCGCCGAAGGACTGGAACTGGTCGACATAGGAATCCATGCGGCCAGCCGTTGTCGGGCCGAAGGAGCCGGAGGCATAGCCTTCCGGCGTCTTGGCCGGTCCGGCATAGTAGATCGGATGGTTCTTGAAGTAATCGGGCATCTCCTCGCCGGCTTCGAGACGCGCGCGGATCTTGGCGTGCGCCAGGTCGCGGGCGACGATGATCGGGCCGCTGAGGGAGAGCTGCGTCTTGATCGGATGTCTCGAAAGTTCGGCGAGGATGTCGGCCATCGGCTGGTTGAGGTCGATCTTGACCACATGCTCGGACAGCTTGTCCTCGTCGATTTCCGGCATGTATTTCGACGGGTCGGTCTCGAGCTGCTCGATGAAGACGCCATCGCGGGTGATCTTGCCCTTGGCCTGGCGGTCGGCGGAGCATGAGACGCCGATACCGATCGGCAGCGAGGCGCCGTGGCGGGGGAGGCGGATGACGCGCACGTCGTGGCAGAAATACTTGCCGCCGAACTGTGCGCCCACACCCATCTGCTGGGTCAGTTTGTGGACTTCCGCTTCCATTTCGAGATCGCGGAACGCATGGCCGGCTTCCGAACCTTCGGTCGGCAGGTCGTCGAGATAACGGGTCGAGGCGAGCTTGACGGTCTTGAGGTTCATCTCGGCGCTGGTGCCGCCGATGACGATCGCCAGATGGTAGGGCGGGCAGGCCGCGGTGCCGAGCGTGAGGATCTTTTCCTTCAGGAAATCGATCATCCTGTCGTGGGTCAGAAGCGACGGCGTGCCCTGATAGAGAAAGGTCTTGTTGGCCGAGCCGCCGCCCTTGGCGATGAAGAGGAAATCGTAGCTGTCGTCGCCTTCCTCGTAGATGTCGATCTGCGCCGGAAGGTTGTTGCGGGTGTTCTTCTCCTCGAACATCTTGAGAGGTGCGAGCTGCGAGTAGCGCAGGTTCTTCTTCTCGTAGGCGTCCATGACGCCGCCGGCGAGGGCTTCGTAGTCGCCGCCTTCGGTCCAGACGCGGCGGCCCTTCTTGGCCATGACGATCGCGGTGCCCGTATCCTGGCACATCGGCAGAATGCCGCCGGCTGCGATATTGGCGTTCTTGAGCAGGTCGAACGCCACGAAACGGTCGTTCTCCGTGGCTTCCGGATCGGCGAGGATATTGGCGAGCTGCTGGAGGTGGCCCGGTCGCAGAAGGTGGTTGATGTCGGCAAACGCCGCCTCGGAGAGAATCCGCAAGGCCTCCGTTTCCACTGTCAGCACATCCTGGCCGCGGAAGGTTTCGACCGACACGTGCTGGTCGGAAATCTTGCGCCAGGTGGTGCTGTCGGGTCCAAGCGGGAAAAGAGCGTCAGCCACGAAAAAATCCTCTCGTCGCGGAAATGAAAAGGGTCGGGCAGGGTTTAGGACCTGACGCGGTGGAATGCAATTCGGCTTTTGGCCAGCGGCCCAAAAAGGCTTTCAGCTTCGGTCAAGATTGCCGTGGTGAAATGGGCGGGACGCCGCGAGAGCGTGGACTGGGCGCAACACCTCTTGCGCCATTTCGCGATCGTGAAACATGCGCTTTGCAACGCGGGTACGGCTTTGGTAGTTTCCCGGCGGGGCCAGGCAAATCATTGAGACAGCCGTAAGTCGGCGAAAGGTATCAGCAATATGGTATTCAAACATGGGCTGTGCGTAGCTCTCATTGCTCTCATGGCTGGAGCGGGAGAGGCCTATATTGCTCCGCAATTTGCCCAGGCCGGTGGTGCGCTGGATAACCCCAACAATGCGGCGGTCAAGCGCATTCGCAATCTCGGGAACAATTCCGGAGACAGACGGAATGTGTTCGGCTTCCGGCGAACGCGGCCGGAACAGCGCAGCGCCAGTGCGCCTGCGGAGCGGAAATCCACTCCCGTCGCTCCCATCAGCGGTCCCACCTACAAGACCTACCGTCCCGACCGGCTCGTCGCAGTCAAGTTCGGCGCGATCAGCGATCCCCTCGTGACCGGCGCGACGAGTGACGGGGTGAGCCTGCCGCCGCTCGGCATGAACGCTTTCGATGAGGGCAGGTCCGCTCTCGATGCGCTCGATGTCAGGGCCCTGCCGGAGGCCGCCAAGGCTATCGTCGATCTCTATTCCTCCGATCCCGCCTATCTGTGGGTGGCCGGCTCCAGCATCAATTCGGCCGCCCGCTCGGTCCTCGCCGTGCTCGAGGATGCCGACAGCGTCGGTCTGAATGCATCCAATTACAGCGTCGAGGTGCCGGAAGACGGCTATGACGTGACGAATGGAGCGGCGCGCCAGCAGGAATTGATGCGTTTCGAGATGAAGCTGTCCGCAGCGGTTGCCGATTATGTTCTCGATGCCACGCGCGGCCGCGTCGATCCCAACCGCATCTCCGGGTATCACGACTTCAAGCGCAAGACGCCTGATCTCGTCTCCGCCCTCAAGGCCGTTTCGAATTCGGACGACGCCGGTGCTGCGCTTTACGGCTATAATCCGCAGGGCCAGCATTTCACAGCCTTCGTCGAGGAGCTCAAGCACCTGAAACAGGCCGATCAGGGCAAGACGATCGATCTGCCGGAGGATCTTCTCCTCAAGCCCGGTCAGTCGAGCGCGGAGACCAAGAACCTCGTTCGCGCCATCGAGGAGAAGGCGTCGGACGAGCTGAAGGCGGAGCACGCGCTGCTGCTTGCGAGCTATATCGACAATGCGGAATACGACCCGGATATCGTTTCGCTGGTGAAGGGCTTCCAGAAAGAGGCCGGTCTGGCGAGCGACGGCGTCGTCGGCCCGCGCACGGTCCGCGCGCTCGTGGGTGAAACCAATGCCGCGAAGATCGAGAAGGTGAAGCTCTCGATGGAACGCGCGCGCTGGCTGCCGGGCGTCCTCGAAAGCCGCAGGGTCTTCATCAACCAGCCTGCTTTCACCGCGACCTATTACGAGGACGGAAAACCGGAATTCACCACTCGTACCGTCGTCGGCAAGAAGTCCAACCAGACCTATTTCTTCGACGACACCATCGAGACGGTCGAGGTGAACCCCTATTGGGGCGTTCCGCAGTCGATCATCATCAACGAGATGCTGCCCAAGCTCCAGCGCGACCCGTCCTATCTGGATCGTCTGGGCTATCAGGTGACCTATAATGGTCGGGCCGTCTCTTCCAGCGGTGTGAACTGGCATTCTGTCGGACGTGGCGCCGTCGGCGTGCGCCAGCCTCCGGGCGACGACAATGCGCTGGGCGAACTCAAGATCCTGTTTCCCAACTCGCACGCGATCTACATGCACGATACGCCGTCGAAATCGCTCTTCAGCAGGGACATGCGGGCTTTCAGTCATGGCTGCGTCCGGCTTCAGGACCCGCGCGGAATGGCTTCGCGCGTCCTCGGCGTGAGCGTGGAGGAAGTCGGCCGCGAGATTGCGCAGGGCAAGAACAAGGCGCTGCCGGTTTCGGGCAATATCCCGGTTCACGTCTCCTACTTCACCGCCTGGGCGGAACCGGGCGAGAAGGTGAAATATTTCGCCGACGTCTATGACCGGGATTCCTATCTGGAAAAGGCTATCGACGCCACGGATGCGGAACGTTCCGCCTCCAGCTGAGCCTTCAACCCGGTTCTCCCGATTGCGGTCGGGGGAACCGGCGCCGCACCGGTCGCGTTTCCATCAGGTGATGCTAATCGCCCGGAAGCGTGCCCCAGTGACCCATTTTCCCAAGACAAGCGTATCTGCTCTCGCCCTCGGCCTCATTTATGCCAGTGCCGGCATGGCTCACGCCGCGTCCGTTCCCTTGCCGGAACCCGCGCCGCGTGCCGAAGCGGTGGCTGCCGGCGAGGCCGAGGCGCCTTTGCCGCAACCCCGGCCAGAGCCAGTTCCAGAGCCAGAGGATGTGGATGAGGGAGGCGAAGAAGAAGAGCCCGGGCCTGCCGACGCCGACGCGCCTGCCGGTGCGCAGGAGGATGGCGGAAGTCCGGGTGCGGAGCGCGACACGTCCGGTAATGCTTCCGGAAGCGGCAAGCCCGAAGCCGGGAGTTCCGACAGGCAAGCACAAACTCAGCCGCCCGAGCCCGTCGATCCGGTCTGCGTGGCAAGGCTCGCCGAGCTCGGCGCGATCTTCGAGGCAGTAGAGCCCATCGAGGGGGAGGGCGGCTGCGGCATTGCACATCCATTCGAGATCAGCGGCTTTTCCGGCGGCATATCGCTGCAACCCGCAGCTAAGCTCGACTGTCCGACGGCGGTGGCGCTGGCCGAATGGGTGGAGGATGAACTCAAGCCCGCCGCCGATACGGCCATCAGGACGCTGACGGACGAGGAGAAGCCCGAGGGCAAGGCGCTCAAGACGATCCGGCAGGCATCCTCCTATATCTGCCGCACGCGCAATTCGCAGAAGGATGCCAAGCTGAGCGAGCACGGCAAGGGGCGCGCCATCGACATCGCGGGCTTCACGCTTGCCGATGGTACGGACGTCACGGTGACCCCGCGCGAGAAGGATCATACCATCGCCGCCGCGCTCCAGGCCGCCGTGCGTAAGGGGGCGTGTCTCCACTTCACCACGGTGCTCGGTCCCGGTGCCGACAGCTTTCACTCCGATCACATCCACATCGATCTGGCGGAGCGCCGGGGCGGATACCGGATCTGCCAGTAAGCCTAAACGTGCTTCCGGATTTCGTTGCAGCCCTGACGCGTCTGGTTTTGGCAAGGACCATGTTGCAAACTCCAACGGTTCGAATCGGGGCTTGAACGAGAGTGGGGGTGCGGAATGGCGGATATCTATTACGGCGCTTATGGGGCTGGCACCGGGCGCCAGCGTCCGCCCTACGTCGCCTATGTCGTGCTTCTGGCCTTTCTGGCGGCCGCCGCGGTCATGCAGTTTCTCCCGCTCGTCCTGCCCATCGGGCCGATGTACTGGGATGTGCTGGTCTATTACGACGCGATCGGGCGGATGAATGCGGGGCAGTGGCCGGTCACCGATTTCCAGGTGCCGGTCGGGCCGCTCGAATACTGGCTCACCTGGGTCAACTATCAGCTTTTCCCCGACGCCAATCCGATCCTGCTCACCCAATTGCAATGGCTCCCGATCACCGCTCCGGTGATGGCGCTGATCCTTTGGGATGCGAGCAAGCGCAGCTCATGGGCGGTCTGGGGCCTGCTGCTGGCGTGGGTCTTCTATACCGCGCTGCCGTTCAACGACACGATCTACAACAATTTCGCTGGCAGCGACGGCTACGGAATCTACAACCGGCACGGTTCACACCTGATGTTCCTGACGGCGGCGACGGTGCTCTTTGTCCGCTCCCGCCATCTGCAGACGGCCTTGTTCTCCGTCCTTCTCGTCAGTCTCGCCCTGTGCAAGATCACCGCCTTCGCCGCTGTCGGTCCGCTGCTGATCCTCGGGCTGCTGACGCGCCGCATTCACCCATATGTGGCGGTCGCCACCGCGCTGGTCTGTATCGGGTTCACGGGTGTCCTGCAGCTCGCGACGGGCGTGATATCCGGCTACATCGGCAACATTCTGCTCCTGGCCCAGGAAAATTCCGGCACGCTTCTGCCGCGGTTTCTCACGGCGATGTCGATGCGCATCGACGTGCTGCTGCCCGGCGCCATTCTGTGCCTGGTCCTGTTCTGGCGTGAGGTGATCTCGTTCCGCCGCCCGCGCGACCGCGAGCAGCGCGGCGTGATCGGCCTTCTCGACGGGGACTGGGTCTGGATCGGGTTGTCGCTCTTCTGCGGGCTCGTCTTCGAGACGCAGAATACCGGCAGCCATCCCTATTTCGTCGCCTGGCCGGCGATCCTCAGGATGATGTTGCGCCCGGCCGATGTGTTCGGGTCCGCGCGCTTCCTGATCTATGTGGTGACTGCTTTCGTGGTGGTTCCCGCCGTATCGACCATCGCCTACAAGGCTGTTCGACTGACGGCGCTGGCACCGACCTACATTCACCTCGACGAGCCGGTGCTGGGGCCGATCGGGCGGGTTTCGGTCAAGGACGTCTACGCCGAGCAGGCCGAGCGAATGCGGTCTTTCTACATCAAGCATCCCGAGGAGATGATCGAGATCGCGGAAAGCGGCGCACTGCCATCCTTCCGGCTCTTCGTCGAGCACGATTACCAGTTTCTTCTGATTCAGGAGATGGGACGGGCGGCAACGGCCATCGGAAAGCTGGAAGCCAGCACGGGCGAGCATTTCCGGTCAGTCCTCGATCTCGATTTCGCCAATCCGTTTCCGTTCATCCTAAGGAGGCCGGGTACCGAGTATGTGATGATCGGGGCCGATCCCTCCCGGTCCATTCCGACGCCCGACCAGAAAACACTGAGGGCAATTGCCGAGACGGATCTGATCCTGTCGCCGAAATGCCCCTTCCAAAGGGCGCGCTACGAAATTCGGGAACTATTCTACAAGCCGGCGTTGGCCGACCGCGTGACGGCGCCGCTCACGCCCTGCTATGACGTTCTTCTCAAGCCCGGCAGCCCGTTTCTGAAAGTGCTATCGCCTTCCGCTTCATGATGCGGAACGACGCAAATGCCGCTCTCGGTCTGGATGCAGGGCGCGGACCGGGCCTGTGGCTTATGGCAGGTCCGTTCGGGCTCTTCCGCCTTTCCCCCGCGCGCATTTGCATGTTTCTGCAATGTTCTGCTTGCAACGGCAGGTCTGGTGAGGCATAAGCGCGCCGCAAGCCTTGAAAACAAGGACTTGGGCGCGTAGCTCAGCGGGAGAGCACTGCCTTCACACGGCAGGGGTCACAGGTTCAATCCCTGTCGCGCCCACCATTATTCCGAAGCAATATCAATGCCTGGGCGTTGATCGGCTGGTAACCCGATCGGCGCTGTTGGCGCGTTTGAGCGGTACGTGGCGAGAACGGGTGGAGAGAACCCGTGGCCTTTGTTCATGCTCCGTCGGCTGCGAAGAGGCGCACGCAACGCGATGGCCGCGTGCGCCGGTCAGGGCTGCCTCCGCGCGCGTTCAGGACGCGGAGACGGGGAATGACCCTCAGTTGTTTGCGGGGTCGGTCTCTGTCTCGTAGGCCAGTCTCGCGACTTTCCACAAGGCGATCAGTATCGGTATCGAGCTGCAGCCTGCGAAAACGACGGCTGCGGTCTCGCCGAAGCCGAAGTATCCGATGAGGGCCCAGATCGCCGCACCGGCGACCGCCACAAGCTGGCTTCCCACGAAAGCTGTCACGGCGAAGACGCCGAACAGGGTTTTGAAATTGATGACGCGTTTCAACGCGAACTCCACTGTGTTCCGCGGTCGAGCGTCGCCGCGGCTTGCCTGAAATGTGCACGGACGTGATGACGCCGTGACCTTCAGGCGGCCGGGCGCGTGTCCGTAGCTGTCTGGAAATGCAACCGGGACAGGGCGAGTGGAGGCGCCCTTGCGTGCCAGGTCGGTCGTGAAGCTGATGCCGGTAAGTCGGCTTCGGGAAACGGCGGAATGCAGTCGGCTATTGCCAGGAATGGCAAACACGGCGCAAGGAGCGCGCCGGTCGCGGATGCGCCGGAGGACGGGTCAGGGTTTTTCCGGGTCGAAACATTGGCCAGGACGAGCCGATCAGACGGCAGCCCGAGTTCGAGATGTTTCGCCGCACGAATAGACGGATTGCCGGCGATCTCGCCGATGCCATTACGGGATATCTCGTGCGCGCAGCAGGCGACCAGCAAGATGAGCAGGGCGCGCAGGAACACTGCGCCCACGGACATCGACTTGCGGTATATGGCTAGATTGCTGCAATCCATCGCACGGCTATAGCGGACATCGCCGAGACTGGCGAGATGGAAAACCAGCCGGCGGACGGAAACCCGGCAGGATCAGGCGGCGACAGGGCAGGCCTGCTGCTTCGCGTACCGCGCCGGACGCAGCGTCATGCGTCGTGCTTCCTCCGCTTCGATGCCATGTTCGCGGCGCCTCAGCGAGCCAGCAGGCCTTCGATCAGTTCCGGCGTCAGTTCCGCATAGTTCGCGATCACCCGGTCGGGTCCGAAGCTCTCGACGGGCTGGTCGGTATAGCCGAAGGGAACGGCGATGGAAGCTATGTTCGCGTCCTTCGCACCAAGGATGTCGCTCGACGAATCGCCGATCATGACCGCGCGGGCCGGATCGCCGCCTGCGCGCTCGATGGTCATGAGAAGGTGTTTTCCGTCCGGCTTGCGAACGGGGAATGTATCGCCGCCACAGATCGCCGCGAAGCGGTGGGTGAGGCTCAGCCCCTCCAGAAGCGTGCGGGCGAGATCCTCCCGCTTGTTCGTACACACGGCGAGCGTCATGCCCGCCCCGTCGAGACGGTCCATGGCCTCCGCCAGTCCCGGAAACAGGGCCGATTGACCCGGCATGTTGTCTGCGTAGTGCCGGACGAAGCGTTCCGTCATTGCCGCAAGCCGGTTTTCGTCCGCCATGGCCGCGTTATGTCGATAGCCGTGCATGATCATGGCGCGCGCGCCCTGGCCGAACTGGTGACCGACCTCATTCTCGGTCAACGTGCGGAGGCCTTCGCTTTCCAACACGAAATTCAGGCTCGCAAGCAGGTCGGGCGCGGTGGACAACAATGTGCCGTCGAGGTCGAACAGGATCGTGGGGGCGGTCATGCGGAGCGTTCCGGTAAAGGGGTGGCGGACTGGCAAGCGATAGTACGGCAAAGCGCTTAACAGGGCAGGCGGGGCTGCGCAAAGGGCAATGGTGCTGCACATCTCCTTAAAAAGCGCGGCGCCAAGGCTTTGCGGATCGTGCCGCAGCATGCTAACAGCGACCAAATTGTTCAACAGGCGGAGCGACATGGACGCCCGAAGTCTCAAGATTGCAGCGGCAAAAGTCGCACTTGATCAGGTTGAAAACGGCATGCGGCTGGGCATCGGCAGCGGCTCGACCGCGGAAGAATTCGTTCAGCTTCTGGGCGAGAAGGTCGCCGAGGGATTCGAAGTTCAGGGCGTGCCCACTTCCGAGCGCACGGCGCGGCTGTGTCTGGAACTCGGAGTGCCGCTTTTCTCGCTCGATGAACTGCCGCAGCTCGATCTGACCATCGACGGGGCCGACGAGGTCGATCCGAAGCTGAACCTGATCAAGGGCGGCGGCGGCGCCCACCTGCGCGAAAAGATCGTCGCGGCGGCCTCCGACCGGATGATCGTGATCGCCGACGAGAGCAAGCTCGTCGACGAACTCGGCGCATTCCCGCTGCCGATCGAGGTGATGCCGTTCGGCATGACTTCGACGCTCATCCACATCGAGGCCCTGGCAAGCGGGCTTGGGCTTGCGGGCGATATCGTCCAGCGCCAGCGGCAGCGTGACGAGCGCTCCGAGGCTTATGTCACTGATGGCGGTCATTTCATTCTGGACGCATCATTTGGCCGTATTCCCGATGCAGAAGCGCTGGCAAACGGTCTGGCGGCGATTCCGGGTGTGGTCGAGCACGGACTGTTTCTCAATATGGCAACCGCAGCCATCATCGCCTCACCGGCGGGCGTGCGGATGCTCAACGCCTAATTTGACGGGAGTGAATTCAATATGTCGATTATCATGCGCGTGAAGACGGGGTGCGCCGGACTGATGATCGCCGCGGTGATGACCGCAGGCGCTCCGGCCTTTGCCCAGGAGCCCTCCGAATCGCACCTTGCGGCCGCGCGTCAGGCAATTACCGCCCTGCACGCCACCGACGAGTTCGACGCAATCCTTCTCAACGCGGCACTGCAGCTGAAGGGCAGCCTGATTCAGGCCACCCCGGACATCCAGCCGGAGATCGATCAGACCGTGGACGAAGTGGCGATCTCGCTTGCCAGCCGTCGCGGCGATCTCGAGAAGGAAGCGGCAGCGATCTACGCCAAGACCTTCACCGAGGAAGAGCTGACCTCGATCGCCGATTTCTACAAGTCCGGCGCGGGTCTCAAGCTTCTGGAAAACGGCCCGCTCGTGACCCGCGAACTGCTCAAGGCCGCTGAAATCTGGTCGAACGGCATTCAGCGCGACATGGCTCAGCAGGTGGCCACGAAACTCCACGAACAGCTCGGCGATCGTCCGAAACTCGAAATGGAGCCGAAGCCCGAATAAGGCGCTTCAGCCTCACATCACCGTTTCTTGAGAAGCCCCGGACCAGCTCCGGGGCTTTTTATTCGCGGGTCGTGCCTATATTGACGGTCCTTGAGTGAAAGGCGGGCGCCAGGCAGTCCGCCTCGGGACGAAACGGCGAAAGGACCCCATCCATGGCTTCATACGACTACGATCTCTTTGTTATCGGGGGTGGTTCGGGCGGCGTGCGTGCCGGGCGCGTGGCCGCAAGCCTCGGCAAGAAGGTCGCCATCGCCGAAGAATATCGTTATGGCGGCACCTGCGTCATCCGCGGCTGCGTACCCAAGAAGCTGTTCGTCTACGCCTCGCAATTTCCCGAGCATTTTCACGATGCGGCCGGTTTCGGCTGGAGCGTCGGCGAGAGTTCCTTCGATTGGCCGACGCTGATCGCCAACAAGGACAAGGAAATCGACAGGCTCGAGGGGCTCTATCGCAAGGGGCTCGGCAATGCCGGCGCGGAGGTGTTCGACAGCCGCGCCGAACTCGTCGGTCCGCATGAAATCCTGCTGAAGGCCAGCGGCAGGACCGTGACCGCCGAACGTATCGTGATCGCCGTCGGCGGGCGGCCCAATCCGCACGCGTCGCTGCCCGGTCACGAGTTGTGCATCAGCTCCAACGAGGCCTTTCATCTCGAAAAACTGCCCAAGGCGATCGTGATTGCTGGCGGGGGCTATATCGCGGTCGAATTCGCCAACATCTTCCACGGGCTCGGCGTTCAGACCACGCTCGTCTATCGCGGCAAGGAAATCCTGTCGCGCTTCGATGGCGACATGCGCCGCGGGCTGCACAAGGCGATGGAAGAGAAGGGCATCCGCATCATCTGCCAGAGCGTCTTCAGCAAGATCGAGAAGACCGGCGACGATCGCCTCAAGGCCACCCTCAACGATGGCGAAGAACTGATCGCGGATCAGGTGATGCTGGCACTCGGCCGCATGCCCAATACGGAGAATCTGGGGCTGGAGAAGGCGGGCGTGACCGTCGGCCAGAATGGCGAGATCCCGGTGGACGCCTATTCGTGCACCAACGTTGCGCACATCCATGCGCTCGGCGACGTGACCGATCGCGTGCAACTCACCCCGGTCGCCATCCACGAGGCCATGTGCTTCGTGGAGACGGTCTACAAGGACAATCCGACATCGCCGGATCACGATCTCATTGCGACGGCAGTCTTCTCGCAGCCCGAGATCGGCACCGTCGGCATCTCCGAGGAGGATGCGGCCAAGCGATATGATGCCGTCGAGATCTACCGTGCCGAGTTCCGGCCGATGAAGGCGACCTTGTCCGGCAGTAGCGGGAAGATGATCATGAAGATCGTCGTCAACGGTTCGGACCGGAAGGTGCTCGGCGTTCATGTTCTCGGCCACGATGCCGGCGAACTCGTGCAGGTGCTCGCCATCGCGCTGAAGGCCGGTTGCACCAAGGATGATTTCGACCGCACCATGGCCGTTCACCCGACTGCTTCGGAGGAACTCGTGACGATGTACCAGCCGACCTATCGCTACAAGAACGGCGAAAAGGCCTGATCGTCCGATGGTGATCGATCGTCCGGCGTTCTTCCGGCATCTCGAGGAGAACGGCGAGGGGCTTTTCGCCGACGGCGTGACGGAGGCCCAGAAGCGGGGGCTCTCGTGCAAGCTCGACGTCTGGGACGCGTTCTACGCCGCCGGTCATCCCTGGGTGTTTCTCGCAGCCGCGCTCGGCCAGATGCACTGGGAGACGGGCGGCCGGCTGGAGCCGGTGCTGGAGGCTTTCGCGGAGAACCGTAGGCAATCGGCCGAAAAGCTGCAGGCCGCCTATGATGCCGGACGGCTGGCCTGGGTGAAGACGCCATACTGGCTGCCCGACGAGAGCGGCCAGATTGCGGTCGGTGGCGGCGATATCCAGCTCACGCACCGGCGCAACTACGTCTTCGCAGAGCAACGTCTCGCCGAGCGCTTCGGCAGAAGCTTCGGGCTGGATGCCGATTACGACCGCATTCTCGATCCCGCGATCTCCGCGCATGTAGCCTTTGCCGGCATGATCGAGGGCTGGTTCCGGCCCTGCAAGCTCGGCGACTTCCTGCGCGAGGACGGAACGCTCGATTACCGGGCGGCGCGCGACATCGTCAATGGCGACACGGGACGTATCGGCGACCGGATCGAGGCCCATTGCAAGACCTATGAAGCCGCCATCCTGGCGAGCCTGAGAGAAAATGACTGATACCGAAACGCCCACGGAGACGCTGATCGGCTATTTCGGCTATGGTTCGCTCGTCAACCGAGCCACGCTGCGCACCGAGATCGTGGACGCCTATCCGGCGCGGCTTTCGGGCTATCGCCGGGTGTGGCGGCCGCGACCGGCCGATGCCCCGAAATTCGGCGGAATCGGGCCGGCGGTTCTGACCGCCGAGCGGTGCGAGGGTGCCGCGATCGACGGCATGCTGGTGATCGACCGGCTCGAAAACCTTCCGGCGGTCGATGAGCGGGAAAACCTCTATCGCCGCAACACGATCACTTCTGCCGATCTTGTCTTCGCAGCAGCCTCGCCGAAACCCGACTGTCCGCTCTTTGTCTACGAACGGGACTACGAACCCGAGGCGGGCGGTGCTGTCTCTCCGATCCTCAGGAGCTATCTCGACGCCGTCATGCAGGGGTTTCTGCGTGTGTTCGGGGAGGAGGGGCTGGCGCGGTTCGTTCGGGAAACGGAAAGTTTCGACCTGCCGATCCACGAGGATCGCGACGATCCGGTCTATCCGCGTTCGGTTCTTCTGGCGGAGGGGGAGGCGGAGCTGCTTGCGCGGATACTGGGGCGCTGAGGGCGTGGCTGTCCATCCTGAGGGGCAGCGGGCGCTTCAATCCCGCGGCATGGCGTAGAGCTTGCGGTCCTGAAACCTGATGAATTCCGCCACCATCGTCTCGGGCGGCATGTTGTCGAAAGGGCCCGCCAAGGTCGCCTCGACGGTCGCATCGGATCGGAAGGCGAATTTCGCGAAATAGACGGGCAATTCGGAACGAGCGGCAACCGCGAAGGGTTGAAACTTGACGCCGTCCCTCACGCTGTTGCTGGAATGGTAATCATCCACAAGCGCGCAATAGATATCGCACTCCCTGTCCTTCATGAACTTGGCAAATGTCAGCGGCGTTACCTCGACCAGACGGATGTTATCCAGATGGCTGACCCCCGACCACCAATGGACCTCCTGTCCATGGGCGAGCGAAATGGCGACCGACATGATCTTGCGATGCGGGGACAAAAGAGACGAGGTGAAGCTGAAACCGGTGTGGATGGAGAACACCATGACTTTGCCTGAACGGCCGCAAAGCTCATGGAGAACTTCGGGATTGGTAATCTCCGGCGGGCCGCCATAGGGCATCGCGAGGGGATCTTTCGCCACCCTCGCGATGCGTTGGGCTGCATAGCCCTCAAAAGTGTTGCGTAAATGGTTGTTGGTGACGCGGGGAAACAGGCGTTGAGCGAGCCTGTTTCTGCGGAGACGAGTCACTGTTCGGCTGCACGCGTTACGTTCACTCTGAACGAGGCGGCGCAGGATGAAGCTTGTCTTGACCCAGCTGCTCAGAATGTTGGTCGCGAGCGACCGCTCATTTGACGTCGGCAATGTATTTCGCAACCTGCCCCAGTGTTTCACACTTCTCGAATGCGACCACATCGAGTTCGATGTCGAATTTCTCTTCAAGCCTCAGTAGCAGTTCCAACAAATCTATGCTGTCGAGTCCGAGTTCCTTGATCTTCGTGCTCATGCCGATGTCCTCGGCCGACGTGGCGAGATAGCTGCGGACGGCTTCGAACAGTTCCGCGGCGACATTCGTCTCATGCATGGATTTCAACCTCAAGCTTGTCCAGGAAATTAAATACGTAGTCGCCTTGCCGTTCCGAGGTTTGGAGAACGCGGAACTTCTTCTCGATGCGACTCATTTCGTCGCCCAGGATGGCCCATATCTGTCGGCTGACCGCCATTCCGGAGCAGCGATGGGGACCTGCGGCGAAAAACAGGTCGCTATACCCCTGGGTGCCGTCCGACAGACCACCGGTTTCGATAAATAGGCGCAACTGGTCGCCAGGCCTGATGGTGTGGCCCTGCAGTTCTCTTTCTTCCCGGCAGACTTTTTCTATCAACGGCAAGCCGGTTACCGGCATGTCGATCTTCCAATTCATCTGCGAACTCATCGTGCCGGAATTGGGCGAGAGAATATGAAGCAGCGATTGGGCGAGGGTGGCTAGCAGCGAGTTAGAGCCGACCACATTGAGGGCCGCCACCGAATATTTATCTTCTTCAGTCATCTCGTCCGGCAATTTCTCGACGATCGTGCGGATGATCTCGTTGGCGTGTTTGCGCTTGCGAGGCGACACGCGGTCGTCGAATATGTGGGCGGTGACTTCGATGGCGAGCAGGTCCGGGTCGAACGGGTCCGGATAGCCGGAGAGGCGCAGGAGGGTCGCGCGCATGGTCGGCCGGATAACGTCCTGCACAAAGCAGAAGCAGCCCTTGGCGAGCGCCGCGGACAGGTTCTTCCTGAGCTGGTCCTGGAACAATTCGCAGGCGGGGCGCGTGTTGGCGGCAATGATCCGCGTCATCCGGTTTCTGAGCGCCTTGTGCTTTTCGCCTTCCCAGGCAAGCGGCAGGTAATCACGCATCTTCATCGATGCAGCCAGGTCGATGTTGAGCCTGTCCATGATCACTTCAACGCTATAGTCGGGAACCGAAAAGCCACGGTCGCTCATGATCTGGCGGATGAGTCCGGGCTCGGTGACGAACCATCTCCTTGCCTGATCCGACCACCAGATCGGCGGAAGCTGCGCATATGTAGATGCTCGAGCAGGTTCCTTCTGTAGAAGGAAGTGATCTGCTATCTCTTGCATGGTTTGCCCTTCACTACTTTTGCGAGTAGTCGTTGAGCATGGTTCATCTAATTTAGTCAACTCTTAATTTTCTTGCAAATCCTGCAGTCGGAAGAGGGATGTTTCTGGTGGGGGCGGCAATCCATGCCGAGGCTTTCTTTCAGCGCTCAATACCGCTATAAGCCGCCGCCATAAGCGGTCCCACGAACTATATAACATGCGCCCCTCGGCCGGGCGCTGCGTAACAGGTGAGAACTATGGCAAAGAACTGGACACCGTCAAGCTGGCGCGATCTTCCCATCCAGCAGGTTCCGGACTATCCGGATGCTGATGCACTGGTCGCCACCGAGGCCCGGCTTAAGAAATTCCCGCCGCTGGTTTTTGCAGGTGAAGCACGTCGTCTGCAGACCGCGCTCGGTCGCGTGGCCGACGGGCAGGGCTTCCTGCTTCAGGGCGGTGACTGCGCGGAGAGCTTCGCCGAGCACGAAGCCGACAATATCCGCGATTTCTTCCGCGTGTTCCTGCAGATGGCCGTTGTCCTGACCTTCGGCGGTCAGCAGCCGGTCGTCAAGGTCGGCCGTATCGCCGGTCAGTTCGCCAAGCCGCGCTCCTCGAACATCGAAAAGATGGGCGATGTCGAGCTTCCGAGCTACCGTGGCGACATCATCAACGGTATCGATTTCGACGAGAAGTCGCGCATTCCGGATCCGGAGCGCCAGATCATGGCCTACCGGCAGTCGGCGGCGACGCTGAACCTGCTGCGCGCCTTCGCGCAGGGCGGTTACGCCAATCTCGACAATGCCCACCAGTGGATGCTGGGCTTCATCAAGGACAGTCCGCAGGCCGAACGCTACCAGGCGCTCGCCGACCGGATTTCCGAAACCATGGAGTTCATGAAGGCCATCGGGATCACGCCGGACAGCAATCCGAGCCTGCGGGAAACCGATTTCTTCACCAGCCACGAGGCGCTGCTGCTCGGCTACGAGGAAGCGCTGACCCGCACGGATTCGACCTCCGGCGATTATTACGCGACCTCCGGCCACATGATCTGGATCGGCGACCGTACCCGTCAGCCGGACCATGCCCATGTGGAATTCTGCCGCGGCATCAAGAACCCGGTCGGGCTCAAGTGCGGCCCCTCGCTCGATCCGGAAGAACTGATCCGCCTGATCGACATTCTCAATCCGGCCAACGAAGCCGGCCGGCTGACGCTGATTGCGCGTTTCGGCCACGAGAAGGTTGCCGATCATCTGCCCAAGCTGATCCGCGCCGTCGAGCGCGAGGGCAAGAAGGTGGTCTGGTCCTGCGATCCGATGCATGGCAACACGATCTCGCTCAACGGCTACAAGACCCGCCCCTTCGAACGCGTTCTGTCGGAGGTCGAAAGCTTCTTCCAGATCCATCGTGCGGAAGGCACCCATCCGGGCGGCATCCACATCGAGATGACCGGCAAGGACGTGACCGAGTGCACCGGCGGCGCCCGCGCGATCTCGGCGGACGATCTGTCGGACCGTTACCACACCCATTGCGATCCGCGTCTGAACGCCACCCAGGCCGTCGAGCTGGCCTTCCTCGTCGCGGAACTGCTCAAGGGCGGACGGACGAGCGAAAAGCGGGTTGCGGTCAACAGCTGACCGTTCCGATATCAGCATGAAAAAGGCCGGGAGCGATCCCGGCCTTTTTTCGTGTGTGATGACAGCTTTCGGTCAGTCCGCGCCGAGGGCTGCGAGGCTGGCGAAATTGCCGCCCATGGCCATGCGCATCTCGTCGCGCTCGAGCGGAAGAACCCCGATCCTGTCGTAAAACTTTTGTGCGCCGAGGTTCTTGATGTCGACCGCGAGCTTGAGGTGATTGCAGCCGAGTGCTTCGCCTTCATGCGCAACCCGCGCCAGAAGCTTCTCGCCCAGTTTCATGCCGCGGTAGTCGGGCATGACGAAAAGGTCCTGCACATAGATCCCGCGCGCACCGAACCAGGTGGAATAGGTCGGGAAATGCAGGCACATGCCGGCGAAGACGCCGTCCACCTCAGCAATCATGACGGAGAAGGCGGGATTGTCCCCGAACCCGTCGCGGAGAATGGCCGCACGGTCGATCTCCACCACCTCGCTTTCGCCGACATGATGGGCGAGGCCGAGCAGGGCCTTCAATATGTCTTCGGCATCGGAGCTGGTGGCATGGCGCAGGTTGAGGTGTGGCAATTGAAAATCCTTCCGGATCGGATGATCCATGAACCAGTTTCCTTGATCCTGCGGTTCAGAAGAATGCGACGTCGAGGGTCGGATTGATGCTGTCGCCAAAGACGGAACTGGACGATGATGGCCTGACTTACGGAGGCTTTGATTTCAATGCAAGACGAAGAGATTCATGCGGGACACTGCCTGTGCGGCGCGGTCACCTTTCGGACACGCGGCCGCCTGCGCGAAGTGGTCGCCTGCCACTGTTCCCAGTGCCGCCGCCAGAGCGGTCTCTACTATGCCGCGACGAGCATTGCCAACGACCGGCTGGTGGTCGAGGGCGGCGAGGCGATCACCTGGTACCGGGCCAGCCCGTCGGCCGAGCGCGGATTCTGCAAACATTGCGGCTCGGCCCTGTTCTGGCGTCATGACGGCGAAGCAGACACATCGATCATGGCGGGTGCATTCGACCAGCCGAGCGGGCTGAAGATCGCCTATCACATCTTCTGCGCCGACAAGGGCGACTTCTACGAGATCGATGACGGGTTGCCGCAATCGCCGCAGGGGCGGGCGGGTCTGAAGACGGCAGGTGATTGATGGGCATTCAGTGAACGCTGTGTTGCGATTTTCCACTCTCGTTGAACAGTCGGGATGCGACTAGATTGGCGACAAAGGAGATCGGGCCATGTCTGATACACAATTCCACAACGCCTCGTCCAAGCAGGCGGATGAAACCACCACCATGCCGACGCTGTTCGTCTCGCACGGGTCGCCTGAAACAGCGGTTGCCGATACCGAGGCGGCTGCGTTTCTGCGGTCTGCGGCAGCCGGCTTGCCGCGCCCCCGCGCAATCGTCGTCGTCAGCGCGCATTTCGAAGTCTCCGGCGGCGTCGCCGTGACGGGCGATGCGACACCTGAGACGGTCCATGATTTCGGCGGTTTCCAGCCCGAACTCTATGAGAAGCGCTATCCCGCACCCGGTGACCCGGCGCTTGCCCAGGAGATTGCCCGAAATCTCGTCTCTGCGGGATTCCACTCCCAGGCGATTGCCAATCACGGGTTCGATCATGGCGTCTGGGTGCCGCTGATCCTGATGTATCCGGATGCGGACATCCCCGTTGTCGCGGTATCCGTCGATCCGCGCCAGAGTGCCGACCATCACTACAGGCTCGGCCAGGCGCTGGCAGATCTGACGCATCGCGGCATCCTCGTCATCGGATCGGGTTCGTTCACTCACAATCTGCGCGAGGCCTTCGTCAATCTGCGTCAGGGCATGCGCGACATCGTCGTCCCCGACTGGGTGTCGAGTTTCACCGGCTGGATGTCGGACAGGCTCGAAGCCAATGATGTCGACGCGCTTCTCGACTATCGCGCCCAGGCGCCGAACGCCGAACGCAACCATCCGACCGACGAGCACCTGATGCCGCTCTATTCCGCGCTGGGTGCCGCCGGCCCGTCGGCACAGGCCACGCGGCTGCATGCCAGCGACGAATACGGCGTTCTCAACATGGCGATGTGGCGCTTCGACGCCGCATGACGCCATCGGGCGAGGTGACGGCTGATATCCCCGATCGGTGGATTTTCATTCCTTCGGACATGGTTTAAGCACAGGCCATGACGACGAAAGCCGATACCCCGCCCGACATGCTCCGCATCGCGGTTGCCCAGCTCAATCCGACTGTCGGCGACATCGCCGGCAATATGGCGAAGATCCGCGAGGGCAGGGCCGATGCCGCCCGTCACGGCGCGGATATCGTTCTCTTCACCGAATTGATGATCTCGGGCTATCCGCCCGAGGATCTGGTGGTCCGCCCCGCCTTTCTGGAAGCCTGCCGAAGGGCGGTCGAGGAACTGGCAGCGGAGAGCGCCGATGGCGGGCCGGCCATGATCGTCGGCTATCCGCGCACGGAAGACGGCAAGCGCTACAATTCGGTCGCGGTCATCGACGGCGGCAGGATCATCGGCGTGCGCGACAAGGTCGACCTGCCGAATTACGGGGAGTTCGACGAAAAGCGCGTCTTCGACGCCGGTGAGATGCCCGGTCCGGTGAATGTGCGCGGGGTGCGCCTGGGCATTCCCGTCTGCGAGGACATCTGGGGCGATTTCGGTGTGTGCGAAACGCTGGCCGAAAGCGGCGCGGAAATTCTCCTGGTGCCCAACGGATCGCCCTATTACCGCGGCAAGGTGGAGGTGCGCCACCAGGTGGTGCTCCGGCAGGTCATCGAGAGCGGCTTGCCGATGATCTATGCCAACATGCTCGGCGGACAGGACGAACTGGTCTTCGACGGTGCGAGCTTTGCGCTGAATGCCGACCATTCGCTGGCTTTCCAGATGAGCCAGTTCGAGGAGGCCGTCACCGTCAGCGACTGGAAGCGGGGTCCCGACGGCTGGGCCTGCGCCAGCGGCGTGATGTCGGTGATCCCCGACGATCGCGAGGCCGATTACCGGGCCTGCATGCTGGGTCTGCGCGACTATGTGAACAAGAACGGTTTCCGCAACGTGGTGCTGGGCCTCTCCGGCGGCATCGATTCCGCGATCTGCGCGGCGCTGGCGGTCGACGCGCTCGGCGAGGAGCGCCTGCGCGCCGTCATGCTGCCCTATCGCTACACGTCGGAGGATTCGCTCAAGGACGCAGCCGACTGCGCCAGGGCGCTCGGTTGCCGCTATGACATCGTGCCCATCGAGGAGCCGGTCGTCGGCTTCACCAATGCGCTTTCCGAGCTTTTCGACGGCACCGACGAAGGGATCACCGAGGAGAACCTCCAGAGCCGCACCCGCGGCACCATCCTGATGGCGATCTCCAACAAGTTCGGCTCGATGGTGGTGACCACCGGCAACAAGTCGGAAATGTCGGTCGGTTATGCCACGCTCTACGGCGACATGAACGGCGGCTTCAACCCGATCAAGGACCTTTACAAGATGCAGGTCTATGATCTGGCGCGCTGGCGCAACGACCATGTGCCGCCCGGGGCGCTCGGTCCGTCCGGCGAGGTTATCCCCGTCAACATCATCGACAAGGCGCCGTCCGCCGAATTGCGCCCCGACCAGACCGACCAGGATTCGCTGCCGGAATATCCCGTGCTCGACGACATTCTCGAATGTCTCGTCGAGAAGGAGATGGGCGTCGAGGACATCGTGGCGCGCGGCCATGACGTGGTGACCGTCCATCGTATCGAGCATCTGCTCTACATTGCCGAATACAAGCGCCGCCAGTCCGCGCCGGGCGTGAAGATCACCCGCAAGAATTTCGGCCGCGACCGGAGATATCCGATCACCAACCGGTTCCGGGATCGGGGCTAAGACATTGTCAGGTCCATGCGTTTCCTGAGTTTCCTTCACGACAATGCGCGCTGGCTGACCGGCGGCTTCCTGCTGACGCTGTTTTCGAGTTACGGACAGACGTTCTACATCGCGCTTTCGAGCGGCGGCATCCGCGAGGAACTGGGGCTCAGCCACGGCGATTTCGGCTGGATCTACATGCTGGCCACCCTTCTGAGCGCCGCGATGATACCCTTTACCGGACGCCTTGCGGACACGATGCGGATCGAGCGCTACGCGATCTTCGTCATCGTGGGGCTGGCGCTGTCCATGCTGCTTCTCGCCCATGCGCATCATGTCGCCGTGCTCTTTGTCGCGCTCGCCGCCTTGCGGATGTTCGGGCAGGGTCTGATGGGGCACACGGCGATGACGGCGATGGGGCGATGGTTCACGCTCACCCGCGGCAAGGCCGTCTCGACCGCAGCGCTCGGCCACCAGCTCGGCGAGAGCGTGATGCCGATTTCCTTCGTGGCGCTGGCGGCCGCTTACGGCTGGCGCGACGGCTGGAGCCTGAATGCCGGCTTTCTTCTTCTGTGCGTGCTGCCGGCGGTCCATGTGCTGATGCGGGTGCCGCGCGAGCCGCATCCGTCGGAGAAGGAAAAGCTGATCGAAGGACGCCAGTGGACACGCGGCGAGCTGATCCGCGATCCGCTGTTCTGGCCACTGATTTTCGTTCTCCTCGCGCCACCGGTCATCGGTACGGTGATCTTCTTCCATCAGGTCTATCTGGCAGAACTGCGCGGCTGGGCGCTCGGGCAGTTCGCGGGCTCGACGCCGGTCCTCTCGGTTGCGGCGATCGCGATGACCTTCGTGTCGGGGCAACTGATCGACAAATATCATTCCGCCGTTCTTCTCCCGGCCATGCTGGTCTTTACCGCGATCGCCAATCTTGCCCTGGCATTGGTTCCCGGCGCCTGGGCCATTGTCATCTTCATGGCCTTCATGGGCGGCGCCTTCGGGATCTATGCGACAGTCTTCGGCGCGATCTGGCCGGAGCTTTACGGCACCAGGCATCTGGCGGCGATCAAGTCGATGGTGACGTCCATCATGGTGTTTTCGACCGCCGTGGGGCCGGGGCTGAGCGGCTGGCTGATCGATCTCGGCGTGGCCTACCCGGTGATGATCGCAGCCATGGCAAGCTATGCACTTCTCGCGGCCATTGCCGCGATCTTCATCGCGCGTGTGGCGGGCTTGCGTCTGGCCTGAAGGGCGCCGCCGAGATTGCGTCTTCCGGCAAAGTGTGGTGAAGGTCCGGGAAGGCGAGACGCCGCGCGGTCGCTTGCCTCCCTCCATTTGCGGACCCTTCCGAATGTCCATAGTCAATTTCCTGCGTGAAAACGCCCGCTGGATCGTCGGCGGCTTCCTGCTGACCTTTTTCTCGTCCTTCGGCCAGACCTTCTTCATCTCCCTGTCGGCCGGCGATATCCGCGCGGAGAACGGGTTGAGCCATGGACAGTTCGGCGGGCTCTACATGATCGCGACGCTGGCCAGCGCGCTGACATTGCCGCAGCTCGGCAAGGTGGTCGATCGGGTTCCCATCGCCATTGTTGCCGCTTTCACCATACCTGCGCTGATGGCGGCTGCCGTCTCGATGTCGTTCGCCAACAACGTGATCTGGCTCTGCGTGACCATCTATGCGCTGCGTCTTTTCGGTCAGGGGATGATGACGCACATCGCGATGACGGCGATGGGACGATGGTTTTCGGCGCAGCGGGGCAGGGCGGTGTCGCTGGCGACGCTGGGGCACAATGTCGGCGAGGCGGTGTTTCCGTCCGCGTTCATCTTCGCGGCCTATGCGCTGGGCTGGCGCGGCACCTGGCTTGCCGCGGCGGTCGTTCTGGCGCTCGTCGCCCTTCCGGCGATCTTCCTGCTGATGCGCGTGGAGCGGACCCCACGTGCCTCGGACGGGCCCGAGCGGCGGACTGCATTGCGCGACTGGACGCGCGGCGAGGTGTTGCGCGATCCGGTCTTCTGGCTCTGCCTGTCGGGTGTGCTGGCGCCAGGCTTCATCGGCACCACCGTGTTCTTCCACCAGGTCTATCTGAGCGAATTGCGGGGCTGGGCGCCGGAGGTCTTTGCGAGTTCCTTCATCGTCATGTCGTCAATGACGATCATCTTCGCGCTGATTGCAGGCCAGCTGATCGACCGGTTCTCGGCGGTCCGGATCCTGCCGTCCTTCCTGTTGCCGCTGGCAGCGTCCTGCATTGTGCTGGCCACGACCCAGTCACCTTGGGGCGCCTATATCTTCATGGCGCTGATGGGGATTTCCTACGGCTTTTCGTCTACGCTCTTCGGCGCTCTCTGGCCGGAACTCTACGGCGCGAAACATCTCGGTTCCATCCGCGCGGTTATCGTTGCGATGATGGTTCTGGCGACCGCCATGGGGCCGGGGTTGACCGGGTGGCTCATCGATATCGGCGTATCCTATCCGGCGCAGATCGCGGCAATGGGGGCCTACTGCATCCTTTCGGCAGTCGTCATGACGATCGTCAGCCGCAAGGCGGCGGGCCGCAACGAGCCCGCTATCTGAAGAAATCCTCGATACGGTCCGTGTTCGCGGTGAAGTCGAGCTTCTTTTCGCTTCCCGGCAGGAAGACAGGGCCGACAACGCGGATGTTGCCTTTTCCGTCCCGGCTGCCGCGCGTTCCGTCGGCTGCGACCGCGGAGATGGAGTCCGGTGCCTGATCGCCGCTTGCATCGGCAAGCGCCTCGGGATCTTCATTCGGATCGGGACGCGGCGTCGGCCAAGCCGTATAGGCCGGCTGGGCGCCGCCTGATGAACCGGGGCCGACGTTCCTGTTATAAAGCGCTTCGCGGCGCTGCATTTCCTTGTAGTAGGCGGCCATGTTGCAGGTGCAACGCTTGTTCCATCCCGGATTGGCGGTGTTCTTGTAGCGGAAGGCGTTCGGCATCTCGGTGTAGCGCCGGCGGCTGGCGACGGAGACCATGTCCTCGCTTTCACCGTAGATCGAGTGGTAGAAGAGCTCGGTGGGTGTTCCCGGGCACATCATCTGGCAGGTTCGCTGGTCGCGGTCGAAATCCGCGGAACTCGCCGAGGAGGAGATCGGGAAGAAATAGCCGTCGCAGCTGCGCACGCAGACGGTACGCAGATTGCCGGCGCGGCTCGCCTTGCGCTCCACTACGATCTGGCCGTTGGCGCCACCGGACTGATCCAGAATGGTGATGTTGGTCGACCCCTCCGGAATGATCACGGGCTGGATGCTGTTCGTGGAGGTGGCTGTCGGCTCGGCGGAAACCGAGATGATCGAGTGATCGGGCTTTTCGAGACAGCCGTTGGTTTGCAGCGCGCCCTCGATCCTGCGGCGCTCTGCCGGGGCGGATTTTGCATCCCGATAGCCGTCACGCTTGTTTTCGAGCGTGTGCAGGTTGTCCTGCATCCTGGCTTCGGACGATTTGAGCTTTTCGCAGATCTCGCCCCGCTGGCCGCCAAATATGATGATGCTGTCGGAGCAGCCGTAGCGCTTCAGGTCGCCACGGAGCTGCTTCATCTGGGCTTCCTGCTTCTTCACCGCCGCCGCATAGCGGCTGTAATTCGCGCTCAAGTCCGAGCCTTGCGGCAAGCTCGCGAGCTGTGCGGAAAGCTGATCGCAAAGGGGCGTTGCCTTCGCGCCCGACGTTACGACAGGAGCGGCCACGAGGCCTGTCATCAGAATGGCAACCGAGCGCCAACGCATCACATACTCCACCCGAGACGGCCGCAACCCTGCGCGTCCGTCACGCAACCTTGCACGCAGAACGGGTGTATTTTAGCGCGAATGCATTAACAATCCAATTACCATGGCGGGCTTGTCGCGAGATTGTCAGTCAGCCAGCGCTTACACCGTCGCGAGGCGTTCTGCCGGGAAGGACGCTTCGACCACGGCCAGCGTCGCCATGTTGACGACGCCGCGCGAGGTCACCGACGGCGAGAGGATGTGCGCCGGCATGGCGCTGCCGAGAAGGATCGGACCCACATGCAGCGCCTCGGTCATGGTCTTGACCACCCCGAGGGTGATGTTGGCGGCGTCGAGGTTCGGGAAGACCAGAAGATTGGCTTCGCCGGTCAATGTCGTATCCGGCATCACGCGCCGCCGGAGCATTTCCGAAAGCGCCGAATCTCCGTGCATTTCGCCGTCCGCTTCCAGGTCCGGATCCCGCTCCTTGATGAGGGCTGCGGCGCGGCGCATCTTTTCCGAACTCTCGGAATCGCGCGATCCGAAATTGGAGTGAGACAGAAGGGCGGCGCGCGGCACGATGCCGAAGCGGCGGATTTCGCGGGCCGCCATTTCGGTGACGGCGGCGATCTGCTCGGCGCTGGGGTCGAAGCAGACAGAGGTATCGGCCAGGAAGGTCGCGCCGCGCTGGCTGATCAGCAGGCTCAATGCGGCATATTCGATAACGCCGGGCGCCTTGCCGATGATCTGGGAGACGTCGCGCAGATGTTTCTGGTAGCGGCCTTCCAGACCGCAGATCATCGCGTCGGCCTCGTTCCGGCGGAGAGCGAGAGCCGCGATCACGGTGGAATTGGTGCGAACGATCGTACGGGCAGCCTCGGGGATCACGCCCTTGCGACCGACAAGGCCGAAATAGTCGTCGACATAGGAGCGGAAGCGCGGATCGTCTTCCGGATTGACGACCTCGAAATCGGTCTGGGGACGGATTTTCAGGCCGAAACGATCGAGCCGGTTGGCGATGATCGACGGTCGCCCGATGAGGATCGGCTCGGCGATGTTTTCCTCGATCAGCACCTGGGCGGCCCGCAGCACGCGCTCGTCCTCGCCCTCGGCGAAGATCACGCGCTTGCGCGATGCGGTCTTGGCCGCGGTGAAGAGCGGCTTCATGATCAGGCCCGAGCGGAAGACGAAGCGGTTCAGCCGGTCGATATAGGCTTCCATGTCCTCGATCGGGCGCTTGGCAACGCCGGTCTCGGCGGCAGCTTTCGCAACGGCGGGCGCGATGCGCAGGATCAGGCGCGGATCGAAGGGCGAGGGGATGAGGTAGTCCGGGCCGAAATTCGGCGTGTCGCCGGAATAGGCGCGGGCCGCGACGTCCGAGACTTCTTCCTTGGCGAGATCGGCAATCGCGTTGACGGCGGCGATCTTCATTTCCTCGTTGATCGTCCGGGCGCCGCAATCGAGCGCGCCGCGGAAGATGTAGGGGAAGCACAGGACGTTGTTGACCTGGTTGGGGAAGTCCGAGCGCCCGGTACAGATCATGGCGTCGGGGCGTGCTTCGCGGGCGAGGTCCGGCATGATTTCCGGATTCGGATTGGCGAGCGCCATGACGAGCGGCTTGTCGGCCATGCTGGCAAGCAGTTCCGGTTTCAGGACGCCGGCGGCGGAAAGACCGAGAAAGACGTCGGCGCCGCCGATCGATTCCTCGAGTTTGCGCTTGTCCGTCTTCTGCGCATAGACGGACTTCCACTCGTCCATCAGCACTTCGCGACCCTCATAGACGAGGCCTTCGATATCGTGGACCCAGATGTTTTCGCGCCGGGCGCCGAGGCTGACGAGAAGATTGAGACAGGCGAGGGCGGCTGCTCCAGCGCCGGACGTGACGATCTTGACGTCCTCGAGTTTCTTTCCGGCGAGACCAAGACCGTTGAGGATGGCGGCCGAGACAATGATCGCCGTGCCGTGCTGATCGTCGTGGAAGACGGGGATGTCCATCTGTTCGCGGAGCTGGCGTTCGACCACGAAACATTCCGGTGACTTGATGTCTTCGAGATTGATGCCGCCGAAGGTGGGTTCGAGCGCAGAGATCACGGTGACCATCCGGTCGATCTCGGGCGCATCGATCTCGATGTCGAAGACGTCGATGCCGGCGAACTTCTTGAAAAGCACCGCCTTGCCTTCCATCACCGGCTTGGAGGCGAGAGGACCGATATTCCCCAGACCCAGCACGGCCGAGCCGTTGGAGACGACAGCCACGAGGTTCGAGCGGGCCGTGTAGTCGGCCGCCGTATCGGGATCGTCCTTGATGGCGAGGCAGGGGGCGGCGACACCGGGGGAATAGGCGAGCGCGAGGTCGCGCTGGTTGCCGAGCGGCTTCGTCGCCTGGATCTCGAGCTTGCCCGGGCGCGGATATTTGTGAAAGAAAAGCGCGTTTTCGTCGAGATCGCCGCTCATCGGCTTCGACTTGTCGGTGCTCATGTCGTGTCCCCCGGAGGTCCATGCAGATAACAAACGCGGCCCCTTAAGGCCGCGGCGCTATCGTTTAGTCTCTTTCGATTGCGGATGAAAGCCGTGTGACGGCTCTTCCGCAGCAAACCGCTTTTGTCAGCCCCAGAGATCGGAACCGGGCGGAGAAACCATCGAACTCGTATAGGTCAGCGCCGAGGGGCGATCCTTTGCGAGAAGCAGCGGGCCGTCGAGGTCCACCCAGTCGGCATCCTGGGCGAGAAGCACTGCGGGAGCCATCGCAAGCGAGGAACCCAGCATGCAGCCGACCATGATGCTGAAGCCGATCTCGCGGCCGCGGTCGCGCATTTTCAGGGCTTCGGTCAGGCCACCGGCCTTGTCGAGCTTGATGTTGATGGCGTCGTAGCGTTCGTAGAGACCTTCGAGGTCCTCGCTGGTGTGCACGCTCTCGTCGGCGCAGATCGGTACCGGATGCGGGATATGGGCCAGAATCTCGTCCTTGCCCGCCGGCAGCGGCTGCTCGATGAGCCCGATATGGGCTTCGGCGGCGGCAAGCAGATGTTCGCGGACATTGTCTTCGGTCCAGCCCTCATTGGCGTCGAGAATGATCTCGGCATTCGGAGCAGCGCTCGCGACCGCGTGAATGCGGGAGCGGTCGTCGGCGGTGCCGACCTTGACCTTGAGAATCTTCTGCGAGGAATGGGCGCGGGCGGCATCGGCCATGTCGGCAGGTTCGCCGAGCGAGATCGTAACCGCCGTCGGGACCGGACGCGGAAGTATCTTGCAGGCGGCCTCGAAGGCGCGGCGGCCGCTGCGTTTCGCTTCCAGATCCCACAATGCGCAGTCGATGGCGTTGCGGGCGGCACCTGCCTTCAGTGCACTCTGAAGCGCCTCGCGATCGAGCCCGTTGGCAATGGCTTCCGCCAGCGCCTCGATCTCTTCCATGACGCCTTCGACGCTTTCGCCATAGCGGGCATAGGGAACGCACTCGCCGCGACCTACATGTGCGCCGTCCTGGATGATGCAGGTGATCACATCGGCGGAGGTCTTCGCGCCTCTCGAAATGGTGAAAGGCTTGGCGGTGGGAAAGCTCTCGCGGAGGACTTTCAGGCTAGGCGACATGACTTACCTTCACTTGATGGGTGCAAATAATTGCATCCGGGAGATTATTCGGGCCTTGCGTCAATGACAGTGGGACAGCAAGCCGCTATGAAGTCTGCATGTTGAGCGACGCGAAAAAAAAGGCAAGGGGCGATCGGAACGCAGGTCAGGGAGCGGCGAGGCTCGCCGACCATGAACCTGCCGCTCTGGATCTCGAGGAAAGCCCGCAGGGCCTGGTCTTGCGGCTGTCGGGCGACTGGCGGCATTCCGGCGTCGCATCCGTCCAGGAGGAGATGGCACGGCTCGCAAAATCGGCCGACGCGAACCGAATCACGATCGACCTCGGTCAGGCCAGCCATCTCGATACGGCGGGCGCTTGGCTGGTGCGGCGTCTCAAGCTTCGCGCCGAGGAGCGTGGCGGCACGGTAACCGTCGACGGTCCGCATACCTGGGTCGAGCTCATTGAGGCCTTGCCGGACGTCACCGCGGCTTCAGTGCGAAAATCCGAGCCGCGCAAACCGCTGTTCAATCTCGTGTTCGAGCCGCTCGGCAAGTCGATGTACGAGTTGTGGGACGATCTGGTCGCGGCGGCCTTCATTCTCGGCTCGGCGGTGCGCGGCGCGCAGATGAAGCTCAATCGCGGCAGCGGCGTATCGCCCGCCTCCGTGGTCGCGCAGCTCGACCATATGGGTGTGCGCGCGGTGCCGATCATCGTGCTCATGTCGTTCCTGATCGGGGCGATCATCGCCCAGCAGGGTGCGTTCCAGCTGAGATATTTCGGGGCGGAAGTCTTTGTCGTCGACCTCGTCGGCATCCTCCAGCTCCGCGAGATCGGCGTTCTGCTGACCGCGATCATGATCGCGGGCCGGTCCGGCAGCGCGATCACGGCGGAGATCGGCTCGATGAAGATGCGCGAGGAAGTCGACGCGCTGAAGGTGATGGGACTGAACCCGATCGGGGTGCTGGTCTTCCCGCGGCTTCTGGCGCTGGTCATTGCGCTGCCGCTCCTGACCATCATCGCCAATTTCGCGGCCCTGTTCGGTGCCGCGGTGGTGTCGCTTGCCTATTCGGGGATTACCTTCGACGTGTTTCTGGGGCGTCTGCGCGAGGCGATCGACCTCTCGACCATCGCATCGGGCATGATCAAGGCGCCGTTCATGGCGCTCATCATCGGCATCATGGCCGCCGTCGAGGGATTGAAGGTGGGCGGAAGTGCGGAATCGCTCGGCCGCCGGGTCACGGCCTCGGTGGTCAAATCCATCTTCGTGGTCATCCTTGTCGACGGCCTGTTTGCCATGTTCTACGCGGCTATCGATTTCTAGGTGCCAGGAATGTCCGAGACTGAAATGACCGCAGAGCAGGCAGAGGGGACGAGGGAAACCATTCTCGAAGTGCGTGACGTCACCGTCGCCTTCGGCAAGAACGTGGTTCTCGACAGTCTGGATCTCGATGTCTATCGCGGCGAGATTCTCGGCTTCGTCGGCGGGTCGGGCACGGGAAAGTCGGTGCTGATGCGGGCGATCCTGCGCTTGCTGCGCCGCCAGTCCGGCACCATCCGCATTCTCGGGCACGATTACGACACAGCCAACGAGGCCGACCGGATCAAGCTCGACATGCGTCTGGGCGTACTCTTCCAGCACGGCGCACTGTTCTCAGCCCTCACGGTGCGTGAGAACATCCAGGTGCCGATGCGGGAATATCTCGATCTGCCGCAATCGCTGATGGACGAGCTGACGGCGGTCAAGATCGAGATGGTCGGCCTCGACCCGTCGGCGGGCGCCAAATATCCGTCGGAACTCTCGGGCGGCATGATCAAGCGCGCCGCACTCGCGCGCGCACTGGCTCTCGATCCGGATATCGTCTTTCTCGACGAGCCGACGTCGGGGCTGGATCCGATCGGTGCGGCGGAGTTCGACGAGCTGATTGCGCAATTGCGCGACACGCTCGGCCTGACCGTCTACATGGTGACCCATGACCTCGACAGCCTGTTTTCGGTGTGTGACCGGATTGCAGTACTCGGGCAAAAAAAGGTCCTCGTATCGGGAACCATAGCGGAAATGCTTGAATTCGACGACCCATGGGTTCAGTCCTATTTCCGCGGTAAACGCGCCCGAACCATCAGCGGTTATCCCGATGGTTCAGGTTCAAATGCGGAACAATACCGCACCGAATAGGCAGGGAAGTGAGTTCAGTTACATGGAAACGCGGGCCAATTACGCCATCGTCGGACTCTTTACGGTACTGGTCATCCTGTCTGCCTTCGGCTTCGTCTACTGGATGTCGCAGGTGGGCGGCGGCGGTGAAACCGGCCGCCTGATCGTCCGTATTCCCGGCTCGGCCAACGGACTGTCCGTGGGATCCGCCGTGCGCTTCAACGGTATTGCGGTGGGCTCGGTGCGTCGACTCACGATTGACAGCGAGAACCCGAAATTCGTGATCGCCGATACCGAAGTGCGCGCCGATGCACCGATCTTCCCGGATACCAAGGCAGCCCTTGAAATTCAGGGCCTGACCGGTTCGGCCTATATCGAGTTGCAGGGCGGCACGCCGAGCGGAACGAACATCATCCGCGAGGCGATCCAGAACGAGGGCGTTGCCCATCTGGAAGCCGATCCATCGAATATCACCAACCTGCTGGCGACAGCCGACCAGATCATGACCCGCGCCAACAATGTGATCGGTGAAATCGAGGGTTTCGTCAACGATGCGCGCGGTCCGCTGACCCAGACGATGCGCAACGCCGAGACGTTTACCGATGCCCTGGCCGAGAATTCGCAAGGCATCGACGATTTCCTCAAGTCGGTCTCGGGACTGTCGGAGACGATCCAGAGTGTTTCCGCGCGGCTTGATTCCACGCTCGAGGCCGCGCAGACGCTGCTCGAATCCGCGCAGCCCGAGAAGATCACCCAGATCGTCACCAATGTGGAGAAGGTGACCAAGGACGTCGCCGACGCCTCGGGCGACATCTCCAAGGTCGTCACCCGGCTGTCCGACGCGGCTGAATCGTTCAAGACCGTCGGTCAGCAGGCCGGGCAGACTCTGGAGCGCGTCGATAACCTGATGGCGGAAGTCGATCCGCAGAAGGTGCGCAAGGTCGTCGACGACATTTCGGTGGCCAGTGGCGATGCGCGTGTGGCGATTGCCGACGCCAAGAACGTCGTGCAGACATTCACCGACCGCAAGGACGATTACGACCAGATCATCACCGACGTGAAACAGATGGCCAACCGGCTGAACAACGCCTCGACCCGCGTCGATGGCGTTCTGGCCAAGCTCGACAGCCTGCTGGGCGACGACGAGACCAACAGCCTGATGACCGACGCGCGTGATACGCTGAAGTCCTTCCGCGACGTCGCCGACAATCTCAATGCGCGTATCGGGCCGATTGCGGATAACCTGCAGCGGTTCTCGACCTCGGGGCTGAGCGATGTGGAAGCGCTGGTGCAGGATGCGCGGCGTTCCATCAACCGGATCGAGAGCAGCATTTCGAGTATCGAGCGCGATCCGCAGCGGGTGATCTTCGGGGGCGATACAGTGAAACAATATGACGGTCGAACCCGTCGCTAACATGGGGACAGATCGGGGACCGGTCGCGCGTCGCAGACACGGCACCCCGTTCATCGCAGGACAATGAAATTGAACGTATATCGGGAATTCATGTCGGGCATGCGAGCCAGTGTGGTTGCAATGGTCGGCCTTGCGCTTCTGTCGGGCTGCGGCGCGCTGGGAACGAAGACGCCGCCGGACACCTACGCGCTGACCGGCACGCCCGAAGTGGAGGGCCGCGCATCGCCGGGCCGTCAGATCCTGATTGCCGAACCCCTGGCGCTCAAGGCGCTCGACAGCGAGCAGATCGTCATCAAGCCCACGCCGTCCTCGATCGAGTATCTGGCGGATTCGCAATGGTCGGACCGTCTGCCGAAGATCGTCCAGGCCAAGCTCGTGGAAGCCTTCGAGAACACCAACCGTCTGGGCGGCGTCGGCCGTCCGGGCGAGGGGCTGGCAATCGATTACCAGATCGCGACGTCCATCCGTGCCTTCGAGGTACGGGTGCAGGGCGGCCGCACGGCAGTCGTGGAAATCTCGGCCAAGGTGATCAACGACCGCAACGGCACCGTGCGTGACCAGGAGGTCTTCCGCTCGACGTCTCCGGTCAGCGGGACGGGCAATTCGGCCTATGTGGAAGCGCTCGATCGTGCCTTCGACAACGTCACGGCCGATCTCGTGCGCTGGGCTCTGCAGCGCTTCTAGGCGTTGCCGCCGTCGCCGCCGGCTGCGACCAGTTCCACCCGGTTGCCCTCCGGGTCCGTCACGAAGATCCCGCGCCACCCGATCCAGGCAAACTCTTCCGCGCGCCATTCCACGCCCTGGGCGTCGAACCAGCGGCAGGCGGCTTGCTGGCCCTCGGGCGTCACCGTCAATGCGAGGTGATGGAGCGTCGAACGCTGACCGTCGGGCGCCGGGCGTTCGGGATTGCGGCCTTCATCGAACAAAGCCAGTATCGCGGTGTGTCCAGCCACGCCGTTGGGCAGCCTGAAAAAGATCAGTCCGCCGCGGTCCGCGAGCATCTCGAGCCCGATCACGTCGCGATAGAACGCGGTCATGGCCGCGAGATCGCTGCAGCGTATGGCGATTTCTCCTAGTCCCAGAACGGAAAAGCCCCGCTCGATGGCGGGGCCTTTCGTTTCATCCTTGCCGGTCAAGTCACGCCCGCTCGAAGCGGCCGCTGGCATGGGCCAGCATGGTGTAGACCTTGCCGGTGTCCGACGTCAGATAGGTCTGCGTCATCATGTTGTCCGGATCGTTGCGCGCGACGTCCGAGAGAAGCTTCTCGAAGTCGGCGATATAGCGATCGACGGCACCGCGGAACTCGGGTTCGCGGCCGTATTTCGACTTGATCTCGTCGAAGGTCTGCTGACCCTTGAGCGTGTAGAGGCGACGGGTGAAGACGTCGCGCTCGCCGCGCTGGTAGCGCCGCCAGAGTTCGACCGATGCATCGTGATCGATGGCCCGGGCGATGTCGACCGACAGCGAGTTCAGCGATTCCATCACATGACGCGGATTGCGGTCCTGGTTGCCGGTCCGGCTCGCGGTGCGGGCGGGCGGCGTGGAGCGTTGCTCTTCCTGAGCGGCGCCGCGCAGCAGGTCGGACACCCAGCCGGAGCCCTTGGACTGGGCGGCGGGCTGGGATGGCTTGGCGGGGGCGGGAGCATAGTCCTGGCTGCCGCGGAGCGGCGCATTGAAGGTCGGAGCCGGTGCCTGTTCCTGACGCGGCGCAGGAGCCTGCGGGCGCGGACGGGCGGGTGCCGGACGCTGTGCGGCCGGCTCGGCGATTTCGGCGCGACGGCTGGTCTGGCCGACGAGGTTTGCGAGATCCTGCAGCGCCTTGATCTGGTCGCTGACGGCGCGGCGCATGGCGGCCGCACTCTCGCGGGTTTCCTCCGGCAGGTCGAACGCACCGCGCTTGAGTTCCTCGCGCGTCGTATCCAGTTCCTTGCGGATATCGTTTGCCGAGCGACGGATTTCGTTCGTCGCTTCAGAGAACCGGGCGGAGGCGTCACCGACGGCTGCCACGATCGTGTCGCGGACCTTGCGTGCGGTGGCGTCAGCCTGTTCCTCGGTTTCGCTCAGGCTGCGACCGGCGGCCTCGACGGCAGAGCGGAGCCCCGAGCCGAGCTTGCCGGCGGTGCGGTTGGCCAGATCGTCTGCGTTCGAGAAGGCTCCGGTCACGATGCCTTCGAGCGAACGCATGGTCTTCTCGATCTCCTCCGAGCGGCCGACGAGGCCGACGGAAAGCGCCTGAAGGGCCTGCTGGCGTTCCTCGAGCGTGGAGGCGAGGTTCGACTGGGCGGCGCCCAGGAGATCCGAGGCGGATGCCAGAACGCGGGAATGTTCGTCGAAACGTCCGGCAATCTGGCCGACCTGGGTGAGCGTGTTGCCGGATATGTCCGACAGGCGCTCCACCTTGCCGTCGAGCAGCCGGGCCGAGGTCGAGATGAGATCCGACGCCTTCTGTGTCGAGCTTTCGAAGCGGCCCGAGACTTCCGAGAGTTCGGCGGATGCCGAAGCCACAGAGGTGCCGGCCGTCTCGAGCAGATAGGAGATCGAGGCGTTGCTTTCCGACAGGCGGCCCAGCAGGTCCTCGACGTTGGCGGTCAGGCTGCGCTTGGCGTTTTCGACGGCCGACAGCGTTTCGCTGGTACGGGTCGAGAGCGCGTTGATGAGCGCGGCGTTCTCGGCCTGCAGGCGCTCGGTGCTCTTC
The DNA here is from genome assembly GCF_004354915.1 of Pseudohoeflea suaedae. GTDB lineage: Bacteria > Pseudomonadota > Alphaproteobacteria > Rhizobiales > Rhizobiaceae > Pseudohoeflea > Pseudohoeflea suaedae. Next base: position 428,961 of record NZ_SMSI01000002.1, read on the forward strand.
TGCGTGATGTCTGCGAGTTCGCTTGCGATCGTCTGGCCGCTTTCGGCGTAACGGTCGACGAGCGGACGAACCTGATCATCGATGAGGCGCGAGAGCTCGGAGGACCGGCTCGCCAGCATCGAGTTGAGCTCGCGGGTGCGCTCGTCCAGCGTCGAGCCGACAGCGGTGGCGCGGACGTCGATGGCCTTTTCGGTGCGCTCCAGGTTCTCGATGAGAGAGCCGGTCTGCTCGGTGAGCTTGGCCGTGAGCGATTCGGTCTTCTCGGTCAGGGCGTTGGACAGCGAGTTGGTCGTCTCCGACAGCGCCGAGGTGAGGGCTCCCGTCTTGTCCGTCAGTTCGGCGGAAATTGCGCCGGTGCGTTCCGAGAGCGCGGATGTAAGCGCGTCGGTCTTTTCTGTCAGTTCGGCCGAAATGGCACCGGTGCGCTCCGAGAGGGTTGCGGACAGGAAATCCGTCTTCTCGGTGAGCTCGGCGGAAATGGCCGAGGTCTTCTCCGACAGCTTCGCCGAGATCTGGTCGGTGGTGCCTTCCAGCGAGGAGCCGACTTCCGCCATGCGCTCGGACATGATGCGGGTCTTTTCCTCGAGCGTGCTGGCGAGATTGTCGGCGGTTTCGCCGATCTGGCCGGCGGCCCGGTTGGTCTCGTCGGAAATCAGGCTCGAAATGCGCGAGGCCTGTTCGGTGAGACGGGTCTCGCTTTCTGCGAACAGCGAATTGATCGCCTGGGCCTGTTCGGTGACCGTCTGACCGACGCCCGCGGCGATCTCGCCGATGCGCGATGCTTCCCGGTTCAGGGCATCGGCGCTGGTCGAGACCTCGGTGGCGATCTGGTTGGCGTGGGCGGCGAAGTTGGCGCTGCGCTCGTCGAGATGTTCTTCCAGCCGCTGCATGAACTGGTGGCTCTGACCTTCCATGCGGTTTGCGAAGCCAGCCGAGACGTTTTCGAGGTTCTCGCCGGCCTTGAGCGCTTCCGCATCGAGGTCGCTGGATACCTGTGCCACGGCCTCGCGCAGCTTGGCGGCAAGTCCGCCTGCCTTTTCCTCGATGGTACGCGAAACCCCGTCGAGGCCCTGGCCGAGAAGGGTATTCATGGTGTTGAGGCGCTCGTCGACGCGACCGGTGCCCTTCTCGAAGGTTTCCTCGAAACGGGCAGCCGCAACATCGGTGGACGCGCCGAAGCGGTCGGTATGCTCGTCGAACATCGACTGCATGCGCTCGGCGGCGCTGCCGGTGATATTCGCAACCCGGTCCGAATGGGTTTCGAACACGGTTTCGATGCGTTCGGCGGCGTTGTCGGTGAGCGATTCGACGCGATTTGCGTGATTGTCGAAGGCACCTTCCAGCCGGCCGGCGGTGGTCTCCGTCAGTGCTTCAATGCGGCTGGAAGCGCTGCCGGTCACGGACTCGATGCGGGTTGCATGGTTTTCGAACGCGCCTTCCATCCGTCCCGCAGCCGTATCTGCAATGGTGGCCATGCGTTTCGACTGGCTGTCGAGCACGGTTTCCATACGGTCGGCGGCGGAGTTCGCGAGCTCGCCGACCTTGCCGGCCTTCTCGTCGAGCATGGTGCGCATGCGCCCGGTCGCCTCGTCGGCGAGGAAGGCGGCGCGGCCCGACTGCTCCTCGAGAACCTTCTCGAGGCGTCCGGTGGCCGAATCGAGATCCTCGCGGATCGCCCTGGCGCGCTCGTCCATGCCGGAATTGATCTGGCCGGATTTTTCGTCGAGCGCCGAGTGGAGAGCACCGATACGGATGTCGAGTTCGGTTCCCAGATCCTGGGTCGTTTCCTCGATCTTGCCGAACAGCGACGTCGAGCGGGAGGACAGGGTTTCCTCGAAACGCTGCTCCATGCCGGCAAGGGCGGCATTGATCGAATCCGATCCGCTGTTGGCTGCATTCTCCATGCGTGCCGCCGAGGCTTCCGCTGCCTGCTGGAGGGCGGCCGTCTTCTCGTCCATGCCGCGAATGGCGCGGTCAGAGGCCTGCGCGACGACGCTGTCCACACGTTCGACATTGTCGTTGAAGGTGCTGCCGATGCGTTCGAGGCCCGAAGACAGGATGCCGTCGATGGCGCTGGTGGACCCGTGGAGGGTTTCGTTGATGCGCGAGAGGCTGTCGCTGAGCTTGCTGTCGAGCGAGCCGGCGCGGCTGTCGAAGGCGCTGGTGAATTCCGAGACGCGGTCGTCGAAGGCCGTATTCAGGCTGGTGACGGAGGAGGCGAGGCGGTCCTCGAAGAGGCTCGCCCGCAGATCGAGATCCATGACCGCGTCGTCGGCGCTCGATTTGAGCGCCTGGCGGAAAGCCGCGCCCTTTTCGTCGAGCGTCGAGTTGAGCAGGGCAAGCGTATCTTCCAGGCCGGTGGAAATGGCCTGCTGGCCGACGCCGATGCTGTCGGAAATCTCGCGGGTGCGGGCAATGAGGGTCTCGTTGAGCTCGCGGGCGCGTTCGGAAAGAGCGGCATTGAGCTTCTCGGTATTGGCGTCCAGCGTCGAGGCGCGTGTCTCGAACTCGTTGAGAAGCGCCTTTCCGCGCTGTTCGAGCTGCGCGCGCAGGATCTCGATACGGGTATCGAATTCCTCCGTGAGGTCGTTGCCCGAGGATTTGAGGGTTTCCAGGAGGCCTTCGGTGCGCGAACCGAGAAGGTTCTCGATGGCGTCGGCGACCTCGGATGTCTGGCTCTGAAGCTGCGCGGCACGGGTGTCCAGCAACTGGGCGACTGCCTCGCCGGAGGTCGACAGGCGATTGGTCAGGTCGTCGCCGGCATTGGTGAGGTCGTTGCGCAGCTGTTCATGGGCGCCGGTGATCGAGGCGCGGATACGCTCGGCATGGGTGACGATGGCGTCACGCTCGTTGCCGAGTTCCTGAACGAGCCCGCGCACGCGGACTTCGTTATCCGTGTAGCTGCGCTCGAGCGCGTTGACTTCGGCATGGACCAGGGTTTCGAGCTCGGAAGCGCGCGCAATCGTCCGCTCGATGCCTTCATTCATCGAAGAGACTTCGCGACGCACGGCCTGGCCGACCGTCATGATCTTGTCGGCGGCGATGGTTTCAGGCTCGGCAAGCCGAAGGGCTACTTCCGCCATCGAACGGGCGGCCGTCCGCATTTCGCGGGCGCGGGCCATCATGATGGCGAAGGAGAAGAAGACGAAGACCGGGATGACGATCGCCACCAGCACGCCGATGGCGGCGGGCATGGCGAGCAGCTGGTTCAGGCTGCGGATCTGCAACAGCTCCGGGCCGTAGAGCAGATTGGCAATGCCCAGGCAGCCGACGGCCCAGAACAGCGACAGCAGAAGCGCATTGCGCATGGCGCCGCGGCTGGAGCGGATCTCGAAAGCGCGCAGAAGGGCAGCGGGCGTCTTGCGGCTGTCGTCATTGGCCGGCGCGAAGGGGCCAGCCGGCGTATAGGGCGGGGTGGCGCGCGACGGCTTTTCCTGACTGGCATCAGACTGAGCGCTCTCGCCGGCCGTGGATTTCGAATCGCTGGTCCGTGCGTCCGCGAGATCCTTGGCCGCTGCCGACACCTTCGCCTCCAACTCGTCATTGGAAAGATCGCTGTCATCGAGGGCCAGGGCGTCTTCGAGCGCTTCGAACGCCTGCTCGTCGAGGCTCTTGTCTGCTTTGTTCTTACTCATGTACTTCGCTTTCGTGCCCCGTTTGGGCGTCCGGGCGGTATCCGGGGGAGTTCCGCCTGTCCTTGGAATTCCCCTCGACCGGACGTCTCACGTGCCTGTTTTCGCTGCCGAAGGCGGCAAAAATGCAATCATATCAACCAGACTAGTGACATATTAGAATGGAATCCACAATTGCGGCTCCGGGCTGCATAACAGTGTCACGTTATCCCCCGCTTTCTACAATTGGTCGCATTTTCAAAATCTGCCAATGAAACGCCATATTTAGACCTAGTTAACCATAATGACAGATTTCGATCCCCATTATGGACAGTCTTAGGCAAGGAGACAGCTGACGGGGAGCATGATCTTCCCAAACTGACACAGACAAGGAAAACCGCGATGGCGGCGTTTAACATTGCATGCGAAGCTCCCGACAGCGGCCCGACCCCGCGACCGTCCGGAGACCGGCCCATCGACCTCGTTCACCTGGCCAAGCAGACCGGTGGCGACAAGAACCTCGAAGCCGAAGTCCTTACCATCTTCGCCAAGCAGATCCGAAAAGCGGTTCACGAACTTCCCGGCCTGTCGGGCAACGCGCAGGTGAGGCTCGCGCACACCATCGCGGGCTCCGCCAAGGGCGTCGGCGCCTTCGAAGTGGCTCGCACGGCGGAAGCCATCGAGAACAAGCCCGGCCAGGCGAGGCTCCTGACGGCGTTCACCAAGGCGGTCGTCTCTGTCGACAGTTTCATCATCGGCCTGAACCGCTGAGGCCAGCCCGACGCGCCGCCGGCAACCGGCCAGCGGCAATTCGGCCTGTACGCCGGAAAGGCGAGGCCCGGGCTCGTGCCCGCCGCCATCCCGCACAGCGAATTGCCGCATTGCGCTTTTCATTCTTGTCAGGTCACCCTGAGCGTGTATGAAAACCGCATGTTTGCCACCCATGGAATGCGGGCGAGGGATATATGACCAAACTTTCCATTATCGCGTTTGACGGAACGCAGTTCGACATCGACGCCGAAAACGGTTCGACGGTGATGGAGAACGCGATCCGGAATTCCGTCCCTGGCATCGAGGCCGAATGTGGCGGCGCCTGCGCCTGCGCGACCTGCCACGTCTATGTGGACGATGCCTGGACCGAAACCGTCGGCGCGCCCGAGCCGATGGAAGAGGACATGCTCGACTTCGCCTTCGACGTGCGCCCGTCGTCGCGGCTGTCTTGCCAGATCAAGGTGCGCGACGAACTCGACGGTCTGGTCGTCCGCGTGCCAGAGCGCCAGGCCTGATCGATCTCTTCCAGAACGGAGACATCTCGATGACCACTCCGATTGAAACCGATGTCGTGATCATCGGCGCCGGGCCGGTAGGCCTTTTTGCCGTTTTCGAACTCGGCCTTTACGATCTCAAATGCCATCTGATCGACATTCTCGACAGGCCGGGCGGCCAGTGCGCCGAGCTCTATCCGGAAAAGCCGATCTACGACATTCCGGCCTGGCCGACGATCACCGGGCAGGAGCTGACCGACAAGCTCCTCGAGCAGATCGAGCCGTTCAAGCCCGAATTCCACTTCAACCGGATGGTTTCCGGCTTCAGCAAGCTCGACGACGGCCGTTTCGAAGTTGTCACCGACGAGAACGAGATCCTGGTCTGCAAGGCGGTCGTCATTGCCGCCGGCGGCGGCTCGTTCCAGCCCAAGCGCCCGCCGGTGCCGGGGATCGAGGAGTATGAAGGTTCGAGCGTGTTCTATTCGGTGCGCCGGATCGAGGATTTCCGCGACGAGGACCTTCTGATCGTCGGCGGCGGCGATTCCGCCCTCGACTGGACGCTCAACCTGCAGCCCGTTGCAAAATCGGTGACGCTCGTCCATCGCCGGCCCGAATTCCGTGCCGCACCCGACAGCGTGAACAAGATGTTCGCGCTCAACGAAAAGGACGAACTCGACTTCCAGGTCGGTCAGGTCAAGGAACTCAAGGGTTCGAACGGAAAGCTCGAGGGCGCGGTCATCAAGGGGCCGGACGGCGATGTCGAAATCGCATGCACGCGCCTCCTGCCATTCTTCGGGCTGACCATGAAGCTCGGGCCGATCGCCGATTGGGGGCTCAACCTCCACGAAAACCTGATCGAGGTCGATACCGAGAAATTCGAGACCAACATTCCCGGCGTCTTCGCCATCGGCGACATCAACTGGTATCCGGGCAAGCTGAAGCTGATCCTCTCGGGCTTCCACGAGGCGGCGCTGATGACCCAGGCGGTCAAGCGCATCGTCTCGCCCGACGAAAAGGTGGTTTTCCAGTACACGACCTCGTCGACCAAGCTTCAGAAGAAGCTCGGCGTGTCCTGAGGGCAGAGGGTTCCGGATAGGAAAAGGGCGGCTCCGGCCGCCCTTGCTTTCAGTTCTTCATCGCGTCGAGCTTGAACTGGAGCATGCGCGTCATCCGCCGCTCGAAGCTTGCGGACTCGGCGCGGTCGAATGCGACCTGAGCCCGGTCGTGTTTGGTGAGGATCTTGTCGGATTCCGCGTTGGCGGCGGCTTCCATGTCCTTGCAGTTTCTGCGCGGATACATCGAAACCAGCGATTTTTCGAGCTTGCGGGCATATTGCCGGGCTATCTCGGCATGGCGCTCCTCATGCCGCTTGATATCTCGCGAGAGGGTGTCCCAGATCATCACCACGTCCTTCTCGGCGCGGCGGCGATTGGTCCAGCGCGGAAGGATGAGCTTCGTGTGGAGCTTGATCTCGGCGCTCTTGACCTTGCAGCGGCCGTTTCGAAGCTGCTGATAGCTGATCGTGCCGCTGAACTTCATCCTGGTGGCGCCGGGATGGCGCATGTCGGTGCCGGACGCCTTCGGGCCGTGGCGCGAGAGTTCCCGGTCGAGATCGCCGGCGGTGCGTCCGCCGATGTTGAAATACTGGTAGGATTTCGAGATGAGTGTTTCCGCCTGGCCCGCCGTGGTCAGCGAGACAGCCAGAACCAATGCCGCCGCTATGGGTGTCAGACGCATGCCATTTCCTCAAATCGACTCCGCAAACCTTGCGCCATGGCGGCCGGTGATGCAACAGGAAGCCGAGCATTGACGAGCGCGCCAAGGTGACAATTTGTTGATAGCATCTCCAGAATCTTTTCACCCACGCCAGGTGCCGGTGGCCCATGGGCGATCATTGGAGATCGGACCGAATTCGGTCGTCATGGGGATATTGAACGTGACGCCGGATTCGTTCTCCGACGGCGGGCGCAATCTCGAGACCGGGAGCGCGGTCGAGACCGCGCGGCAGATGGTCGCCGACGGTGCCGGGATCATCGATATCGGCGGTGAATCGACGCGGCCGGGCGCCGATCCCGTGTCGCCGGACGACGAAAGGGCGCGAATCCTTCCCGTCTTCAGGGCACTTTCCGCGGAATTCGGCCCGGACGGTCCGCTGCTCTCGGTCGATACCTATCGCGCGGAAACCGCGCGACTGGCGCTCGAGGCCGGTGCCCATATCGTCAACGATGTCTGGGGGCTGCGCCGGGAGCCGGAGATGGCGAAGGTCGCGGCCGATGCGGGTGCCGGCATCATCGTCATGCATACGGGCCGCGAGCGGGACAAGCTGCCGAACGTGATGGCGGACCAGTTCCACTGGTTCGAGCCCTCGCTCGACATGGCCGCGAAGGCGGGCATCGACCGGGGCCGCATCCTGCTCGATCCCGGCTTCGGCTTTGCCAAGGACACGGCGGAAAACGTCGAGCTGATGGCGCGAATGGCGGAGCTGAACGTGCTCGGACTGCCTATTGTCGCAGGAACGTCGCGGAAACGGTTTATCGGAGCGCTGACGGGACGCGAGGCGGCAGACGAACGCGATGCGGGAACCGCGGCGACATCGGTCTTGCTGCGGCTCGCCGGCGCGTCGATCTTCCGGGTTCACGACGTCAGGATCAACCGGGACGCGCTGGCCATAGCCGACGCCGTAATTGCGGAAAACATGCGAGGACAATGACCATGGGTGAACTCTACACGATCAGGATGGTCAATTGCGCCTTCTTCGCCCGGCACGGGCTGTTCGAGGCCGAGGAGCAGCTGGGCCAGCGCTTCTTCGTCGATGCGGTCCTCTCGGTGCGCGCGTCAGGCCCGCTCGATGCCGACGAGATGGAGTCGACCGTGGATTACGGCAAGGCTTTCGCGCGGATCGAATCCATCGTCACCGGACGGCGGCGGTTTCTCATAGAGGCGCTGGCGCGGGACATCGGTCGCCAGCTGATCGTGGACTTCCCGCAGATCGAGACGGCCGAGATCACCGTGCGCAAGCCGAACGCGCCGGTGCCGGGGATTCTCGACCATGTCGAGGTCACGGTTGTCAGTCGTGACTAGGGCGGAACGCACCGTCGCGGCCATCGGGCTCGGCGGCAATATAGGCGAGCCGACGGTGACCATGGCCAAGGCACTGGCCATGCTCGATGCGCGCGCTGACATCGATGTTCTCGCCGTCTCCGCGCTCTACCGCACGCCGCCATGGGGGAAGACCGATCAGGCCTGGTTCTTCAATGCCTGTGCGCTTCTCGGCACGACGCTCTCACCCGAGGCTTTGCTGGATGTCTGCCTTTCGGTCGAGACGGAACTGGGACGGGTGAGGGAGGATCGCTGGGGCCCGCGCACCATCGATCTCGATGTGCTGTTGCATGGCGATTTCCATTCCGACGACGCCATGCTGACGGTTCCGCATCCGCGGATGACCGAACGGGCCTTCGTCATGGTGCCGCTGGCCGATATCGCGCCGGACGCAATCATCAACCTGCAGAGCGTCGAGGCCTGGGCAAGCCATGCCGACGGCGCGGGTATCGAACAGTTGAGTTCGGACGGAAGTTGGTGGCGGCAGGCTCTTCCAGAGGGCGATGCCGCCTGAAGGTCCTAGCGGACCGAGCCGGTGGCAATCTGGTCGAGATCGCGCTTCAGGGTCATGCCGATGACCGGAACCATGGTTTCACCGACTTTTACGGAAATGGTGATGTTCATCGTTTCCGGGTTGGTCAGGCGGGCCACCATGGCGCCGTCGAGCGCCTTGCGGTTGATGCCGATGACCACATTGTCGCGCTCGACGCGGCCGGAGACGACGTCGAGGCCTTCGCCCTTGGCGCCGTCGAGGAACTGCCCGGTATAGGTCTTGCCCTTGCGGGTGATGGTCGCGGACATTTTCTGCGAGAACACGCCGACGCGGCAATTGCCGTCGAGCGTGATGCCCTCGCTCTTCGAGGTCAGGGAATCGCCGGCGAGATTGCAGACGAATTTCGTGCCCTTGTACTTGCCCGCGACGATTTCGCCGGGACCCTGCCACTGGCCCTCGATCGAATCGAAGAACTGGCGGTCGCTGGCCTGTACGGGTGCGAAAGCGGCGGTGGCGCTAAGCGCGAGAGCGGCAAGTGGCACGAACGAGAAACGGGCAGACATGAGCACACCTGGATGAATGGAAACTGGCGGCAATCATGCTGTCGGGATGGTTAATGGGTGGTTACGGAGAGGTCCCGTTCGCAAGCGGTTATGCCTAGTCCGTTGTTTGCGCATCCGATTTTTTTGATATCAAACTGGTGAGGTCGGTGAAGAACTCGCTCACCCTCGGACGCTTGAGTTCGACGAACGGCATCGGGCGGCAGAGATCCATGGCCGAGACGCCGATGCGGGCGGTCATCAGCCCGTTGATTACGCCTTCGCCGAGCTTGCTGGATATCCGTGCTGCTACCCCGTGACCGACGGCCTGTTCGATCAGGCTGTCGCCTGCGGCGACGGTGCCGGTGACGGCAAGATGGGCGATCACGTCGCGGAACAGCCGCATCATGCCGAAGCCGCCGGGGCGGGCGCCATAGAGAATGGCTATGGCGCGAACCAGCCGGATGGCCTCCCAGCCGACATAGAGCATGTCGATGCTGGCCCTCGGGCTCACGGCAGTCACGACGGAGACGCGGCGGGCAGCGTTGACCACGAGCGCGCGCGCCTCGCGATCGAGCGTCGCGAGCAGTTCGCGTTCGGCAAAGCGCATGAGCTGCGGTCCGTCCACGATCTCGTCTTCGAGCGAGGCGATGGCCTTTCGTCCGCGCGCGGTCTGGGGGCGCTCGCCGAGGAATGTGGTGACCCGGTCCACCAGATGCCGCGCTTGTTTTGCCGAAGGCTGGGGTTCGATCTTCTCGATCTCGGAGCGGAGATCTGCCACTTTTTCGAGCCTGCGCAAGCCGCGAAGTTCCCGCCAGGCGATGACGACGAGGCAGAGGGCGGCGAGCAGGGTGAAGCCGGCAGCCACCCAGCCGAGCCAGGGAAGGCGCCCGAACAGGGCGCGGATCAGCGAATCGAGCCAGTAGCCGAGCGCCAGGGAGGCGAGAACGGAGAGGCTGCCCAGAAGAAGCTTGCCGGCGGTCAGGCCGCGATGCCTGCGCGGCGCGGCGGGCGGCAGTTCGATCCCGTCGGCCAGAAACGGATCGTCCTCCGGCGCCGTCAGCGCGACCGCGCCGCTGACCATGCGCGGCTGGCGAACGCGCTCGGCTTCGCCATGGTTGCGGCTGTCGGTCCGGGGGTCTTCGAGCGGAACGGCGCGGGGTGCGCGGTGCGGCTTGTCGGGGGCGGTCATTCGAGCCGGTCTCCAATCAGGAAGTTGAGCGCCCGGTCGAGGCGGATATGGGGCAGCGACAGTTTTACGCCGCGTTCGTCGCGCTCGATCTTTGGCGGCCGGAAGCGCACGATGTTGATGGGCGGGATGGTCGGCTGAGACGCTGATTCAAGTTGTTCGAAAAATGATTCCGGGTTTTTCGGCAAGTCACCGGGAAATATGGCTGTTTTGGTTTCGCCGTCGAATGTGTGGCCGTCGATCTCGTCTCCCTTGATCGGGGTGCCGACGATCAGCGGCAGGGCCTCGCTGCCGCTCGTGTCGCTCGCTTCGCGGGTGGCCCGCACGGCCGCCATGGCGATGACCTCGATATCCGCGCCTGTCGCGCCGATGCGCTCGGCGGCACGGTCCACGAGACGGCTCACGAGGGCCTCGAGCCGGTCATGGCTTTCATGGTGAAGGTGGTCGGCCTTGGTGGCGGCGACCAGCACCTTGTCGATGCGGTGGGTGAAGAGCCGCGAGATCAGGTTGTTGCGGCCCGGACGGAAGCATTCGAGCACCTCGGCGAGCGCGCGCTCGAGATCGATCACCGCATCGCGACCCGCATTCATCGCCTGCATCGCGTCGATGAGCACGATCTGACGGTCGAGGCGGGCGACATGCTCGCGGAAGAAGGGTCGTACGACGACCGATTTGTAGCTCTCGAAGCGCCGCTCCATCATCGCCTGCAAGCTGCCTGAAGGGGCGCGGCTGTCGTCGAGATCGGGCAGGGGCGCAAAGGTGAGGGCGGGCGAGCCGTCCAGATCGCCCGGCATGAGGAAGCGGCCAGGCGGCAGGGTGGAAAGGGCGCGGCTGTCCGCCTTGCAGGCTGCAAGATATTCAGTGAACAGCGCGGCGAGTTCTCGGGCGGTTTCCTCGCTCGCCTCGCCATGGGCATCGACCTGCGATGCGCGGGCCAGAAATTTGCCCGAGAGGTCGGAGCGCGCAGAGGAGCGGGCGAGCTCCACCGCATTGCGGCTGAAGGCGCGGTAATCCTGCGTCAGGAGAGGCAGGTCGAGAAGCCATTCGCCGGGATAGTCGACGATATCGAGATTGAGCTTGCCGCCGGAAAACATCCTTCCCCAGCTGCTGGCCGATTCATATTCGATCACCAGTCGCAGTTCCGAGATCGCCCGCGTGGAATCGGGCCAGAGGCGGTCCTGCACCAGGCGGGCGATGTGATCCTCGTACTGGAACCGAGGCACGTCATCGTCCGGTTGCGGCTGAAGATAGGCCTTCGAAATCCGTCCCGACCATGCCGCCTCGAACATCGGCAGGCGGCCGCCGTGAAGCAAGTTGTGGACGAGCGAGGTGATGAAGATCGTCTTGCCGGCGCGCGACAGGCCGGTTACGCCGAGGCGCAACGACGGGTTGAACAGGCTGCTTGCGCGTTCGCCGATCGTCCCGAGCGCGATGAGGGCTTCGTCTGTCAGGCTCGAAAAGGATGGCGTCACGCTGTTACCTTGCTTCGCAAAACTCTGTCTGAGGCGAGATATAGGTGTCCCGAAGCCGAATTTAAGGCGCGGCGCGCCAGCAAAGCCAAAGCCTTAGCGCTCGCGCGGCGACAAAAGTCCCATGAAGCGGCCATGGCCCGCAGTCGCCGGGCGGTCCGTCGAGCAGCTTTCGAGCGCAAGGAAGCCTGCCGTCGGGAAGTCGTAGCCGATGATGTCCTCGAGCGACTGGCCGGCGTGTTGCAGAAGAGCGTGGGAGGTTTCCTCCATCATCGGGTTGTGGCCGATGATCATCAGCGACGCCGGCGCGTTCCGCGCATGAGTGGCGATCAGTTCGAGATAGGTGTCGTGGCCGTCGGTATAGAGCCGCTCCTCGAACCGGATGTCGGGGGCGCGGTCGAAGCGGTCCTTCAGGATGTCGAGCGTTTCCACGCAGCGTGCGGCAGGTGAGCAGATCACATAATCGGGCTGATAGGTCCTTGCGGCCATGCGATCAGCCACCGTGTGCGCTTCCGTCCGGCCGCGCTCGTCCAGCTTCCGGTCGAAATCGCGCGCGCCCGGCTGCGGCCACGCGGCGTTGGCGTGGCGCACAAGATAGATATTGAAGGATGCGGCGCCGGGTTCGGACATTCCCGAACTGTAAGCACCATTGCGGCGAGGGCAACAAGCAAATCTGCTGCACTGCAAAATGCACAAGTTGGCGGCAGAAGCTGATTGCTCAGTGTGCAGAGTGCTCGTTCAAGTGCTTTTCGGAGTTTCTGGAGATAACCAAGCTTCTTCAATGTATTAGCGTGCAAGAAAAAATAGGTTAAATAATTCGCGACATGCCTCTTTAAGGCTTGTTTAGCGTCACGGGTGTAGCTATACACCCACCCGCATTGTCCGTATTGGGGGAATCGCTATGCGTGAAGAAATCGATTTTTCCTCTTATGTGCCCTCGGATGACGAGGAGTTCATGAACACCAAGCAGCGGGCCTACTTCCGTGCCAAGCTGCATGCGTGGAAAAACGACATTCTCAAGGAAGCTCGGGAGACGCTCGGTCATCTGGCCGAAGAGAGCGCCAATCATCCCGACATCGCCGACAGAGCCTCTTCAGAAACCGACCGGGCCATCGAGCTTCGTGCTCGTGACCGTCAGCGCAAACTGATCTCCAAGATCGATGCCGCGCTGTCACGGATCGATGAGGGGACCTACGGCTATTGTGAGGAAACCGGTGAACCGATCAGTCTCAAGCGTCTCGACGCCCGGCCGATCGCGACCCTGTCGATCGAGGCGCAGGAGCGCCACGAACGTCGCGAAAAGGTTTACCGCGACGAATAAGCGATAAAAGCCGGCGATTTCGCCGGCTGTTTTGTATCTGGCGGCACGGTTGTTGCCAGGGACGGGGAGCGCTCTCCTGGGGCGGGCTCAGTGTGAGCCTGCCGGAAGGGCCCCGGACTGCCGTGTTCGCTCGTGGTGTGTCGCGGGCTCACTTTCGGGATGCGCGTGCCGCTCGCATATCGGGATGCGCGTGAAAGTGCCGGCGGGCAGCTTCTCGCATGCGCGCCGATTTCCATCGTCGGCCATCTGGACCGAGCCTGACGAGCATCAGCCTTCTATCCGCCGGCTGGATCGTTCCCGGTCAGTTGCGCCGGGTGAGGTCGCCCAAAAGCTTGTTCATTTCATCTTCAAGCGTGTCCCGGCTGCGATCCCTCGTGGGGACTGCGGTGGCTGCGATGGTGGGCGCAGGCGCCGCGGAGACCGGTCCCGTGGACGCCGCCGGGCTGACCGTCGAGAGGTCGCCGTCGCGCTGCACGCGGGCGTCCTCGCGAAGCAGTTCCTCGCCGAGACCCAGGTCGTCCATTTCGAAATCGCCGGACAGTTCGTCCTCGAGAATCGCCTCGAACTCCGACCGCTCGTCGCGACCCGGTTGCAGGCGCGCCGTCGGCTGAACCGGCTGATGGGCCGGCGAAATGGCCCGAATGGTGCCCGGAACGATTGCCACCGTGGCGGAAGCGGCGTTTTCCGGTTTCGGCGTTAGACCCTGCGGCCCGGGCGCGTTGTAGACCGGCTCCGCTGCTTCGAACTCCTGATAGGCCGTCTGCGGACCATTGGCCGCATCCATGCGGATCGCGTCCGGATCGGTCGCAGGGCTGAGCACCCGACCGCGTGCGGCGTCGAGCGCCTCTTCGGATTCGTTCTTCCTGTGCGGGAACGCGGCCACGACGGCCGCCGCCTGCCGGGTTGCAGGAGCTGCCTCGCGCACCGGAGCGACCGGGGCCGCTTCCTGCATCTCGGGTTTCAGGGCAGGAGCGGGCGCCGGATCGCGGAGAGGTTCCTGGGCTGCCAGCGGGACCGGCTCCGCCTGCGGGTTGCGGGCCGCAATCGTCGCCGATGCAACACGTGCGGGCGAGGGGGCGGCAGACGGGGACGCGGCATCGGTGCGGGCTACTTCCGGTTGGCCAGGCTCGTCGCCGGCGTGAGCGCTGTTCCGTGCTGCCGTCGTGGCGGGCCGATTGTCGGCCGGCGCGCGGTCGAGCAGGCCGTCTTCTATATCGGCGGTGATGCCGCTTTCGATGACGACGTCGGTCGGACCGCCGATCAGGATCAGGTGCTCGACGCCATCGCGGCGGACGAGCACCAGCCGCCGGCGGGTGTCGACCGGGGCCGCGTCCAGGACCGCCAGACGCGGCTGGCGGTTCTTGCCGCCGCGTATGAAGGTGGAGTTCGAGCGGCTGCGGATGAACCACATCACGCCGAACAGGACGAGAAGGCCGAGCGCTACCGCAACAATGGCCACGAGAAAATTGGCCGTCTGGCCACTGTCTTCCAACACCGTGAATCCTCCTGAATGCCCCTCGGCGGCCCGTGGTGTCTGTTGTCATGTCTGAATCGCCGAAGCGAGTTCAGCAGTGTCTAATTCATATGAAGGGCAACAAGGCGGGCAGACAAGTGCCTTGGCGAGCCTTTCAACCGGGATGATCGGGTTAGCACGACCCGAAGGCAGGATTGAGGCGGCAGTTTTTGGACGATTCCTCGACCCTGTCCACATCTTGCCGGGGGCGTAACGATTGCTCTTGCACCGGCGAAGCGAATAAGGTGCAAGTCGAAATCTGCGAATTGACAGGGCGATAGACTAGATGACCGAGACGATGTCCGGCGACGGCGCGACGACACCACTGGTTGACCGTGGAGCCAAGCCGCGCTCGGTCATGCGGCTGATCATGCTGGCCGCGATCATGATCGGCGTGTCGGCATTCTTCGTGCTGTTTCAGGACCGCATCGACAACGAGATGATGCTCGGCATTCTCGGCGGACTGGCGATCATCGGGATCTTCTTCATCGTCTCGCTCGTCATCGGCTTCATCGCCATCGCGCCGAAGTCTCAGAGCGATCCGCTGGCGCGCGGCTTTGCCGATACGCATATGGAAGGCATCCTGATCACCGATTCCCAGGACCGGGTGATCTATGCCAACCACGCCTATGGCGAGATCACCGGCCAGACGAAGCCGGGCGAAGTGCAGTCGATCGAGGAGTTGCTGTCCCGCTACAAGGATTCCTCCGAAGCGGTCTACCGCCTGGCAAACGCCATTCGCGGCGGCAACCAGGCGCAGGAAGAATTCCGCATGGCCCAGCCGCTCGGCCGGGTGGCCGAGGGCGAGGAGACCGGACCGCGCTGGTACCGGCTGCAGGGGCGGCCCATCCCGAATCCCGAGGGCAAGGTGCCGCTGCTCGGATGGCAGATTTCCGACATCACCAGCGAGCGGACCGAGCAGGAACTGGTGTTCAAGGAACTCCAGCACGCGATCGACTATCTCGATCACGCGCCGGTCGGCTTCTTTTCGGCCGATCGCAGCGGCGCCATCGCCTATATCAACGCGACGCTTGCCGAATGGCTCGGGCTCGATCTCACCGCCTTCAATCCGGGTACGCTTCTGTTGCGCGATCTGGTCGCCGGCTCCGGCATGGCGCTCATCGAATCCGTACAGGCGGAGCCGGGGCTCAACCGCACCGCCCAGCTCGATCTCGATCTGCTGAAGTCGAATGGCCAGAGCCTGCCGGTGCGGATCATTCACCGGGTGTCGGCTGCCCGGGACGGGGCGCCGGGCGAAAGCCGCACGATCGTGATTTCGCGCGAACAGGGCACCAGCGCACTCGACGCGGCGAATGCGGAAATGCGGTTTACGCGCTTCTTCAACAACACGCCGATGGCAATTGCCTCGGTCGACGGCAAGGGACGCATCCTGCGGACCAACGGCCCGTTCCTGCAGATGTTTGCGGGCAATGTCAGCCGCGACGAGATCGACCGCGGGGCGCTGTTCGAGACGGTGCTGCGCGAGAGTGATCGCGAGACCTTCCGCGCCGCATTGTCAGAAGCCGCCGACAAGCAAGGGAAGATCGCTCCTATCGACGGTCGCGACCCGCAGTCCGACGACCGCCATTTCCGCTACTATGTGAACTCCGTCATCGAGCACGCGGAAGACTCTCCCGAAGAGACCGCGATCATCTATGCGGTGGAAACGACCGAGCAGAAGGCGCTGGAAGCGCAGATGGCGCAGACCCAGAAGCTCAACGCCGTCGGCACGCTCGCAGGCGGCATCGCGCACGACTTCAACAACGTGCTGACGGCTATCCTTCTGTCTTCGGATCACCTGCTCCTGTCGCTCCGTCCGTCCGATTCGAGCTTCGCCGATCTCATGGAGATCAAGCGGAACGCCAATCGCGCGGCGGTGCTCGTGCGCCAGCTTCTGGCCTTCTCGCGCAAGCAGACGATGCGTCCGACCGTCCTTTCCATGACCGACGTGATAGGCGATCTCCGGATGCTCGTCGACCGCTTGACCGGCACCCATGTGAAACTGGCATTCGAGTTCGGCCGTGACCTGTGGACGGTGAAGACCGACCTCGGACAGTTCGAGCAGGTGCTGATCAACCTCGCGGTCAACGCGCGCGACGCCATGCCCGAGGGAGGGACGCTCACGATCCGTACCCGCAATGTCGAGGCCGCCGAAGTCGAGAAGCTCGACCACAAGGGGATGGAGCCGGCCGACTTCGTGCTGATCGAGGTCGAGGACGAGGGCACCGGAATTCCGCCGGAGATCCTGGAAAAGGTCTTCGAGCCCTTCTTCACCACCAAGGAAGTCGGCAAGGGCACCGGGCTGGGGCTGTCCATGGTCTATGGCATCGTCAAGCAGTCGGGCGGATACATCTATCCCGATTCCGTGGTCGGCCAGGGCACCATCTTCCGGATCTACCTGCCGCGCCATATCGAGGATGCCGTGCCGGCGGTCGACATGGCGCCGCCGACGCTCGTCTCGGGTTCGTCCGACGGGCCCGCGGCAGCTCCCACCGCTCCGAAGACCGCCAAGGAAGCGCCCGAGGATCTCACCGGTGGCTCGGCCGTCGTGCTGCTTGTCGAGGACGAGGAAGCCGTGCGCCGCGGCGGCAAGCGCATGCTCGAGGCGAAGGGCTATGTCGTCCACGAGGCCGAGAACGGCGTCGAGGCGCTGGAAGTGCTCGAAGAACTCGAAGGTCAGGTGGACATCATCGTCTCCGACGTGGTGATGCCTGAAATGGACGGTCCGACGCTGTTGCGCGAACTGCGCAAGGACTACCCGGACATGAAGTTCATCTTCGTCTCCGGCTATGCGGAGGACGCGTTTGCCAAGAACCTGCCCGAGGACGCCAAGTTCGGCTTTCTGCCCAAGCCTTTCTCGCTCAAGCAGCTTGCGATCGCGGTCAAGGAAATGCTCGAGGCAGAAGAATAGTCGAAAGGTGCATTTCGGCCGGGATGTTTTCCCAATCCTGCCGTAATTGCCTCTATAGTCGCGCCGATTGAATGACGGAAGGATTCCCCAAATGAAGACCAAGCTTGTACTTGCCGTGAGTGCTGCGGCGTTTCTCTCGGCATGCACGACCGACCCCTATACGGGTCAGCAGAGAATTTCCAATACGGCGGGCGGCGCAGCCCTCGGCGCACTCGGCGGTGCGGCGCTCGGCACGCTTGCCGGCGGCGATGACCGCCGCAACGCGCTGATCGGTGCCGGCATCGGCGCACTCGCCGGCGGCTCGATCGGCGTATACATGGACCGCCAGGAAGCCGAACTGCGCGCCCAGCTTCAGGGCTCGGGCGTCTCGGTGACGCGTGTCGGCAACGACATCGTGCTCAACATGCCGTCGAACATCACGTTCGACACCGACCGCGCCGATCTCAAGCCGCAGTTCTACGATACGCTGAACTCGGTCGCGCTGGTTCTCAAGAAGTTCAACCAGTCGCTCGTCGACGTGAACGGACACACCGATTCCACCGGATCGGACAGCTACAATCTCGACCTGTCGCAGCGTCGCGCCCAGTCCGTCTACAGCTACCTCGTGAGCCAGGGCAACAATCCGCGCCGCTTCTACGTCCGCGGCATGGGCGAGACCCAGCCGATTGCCGACAACTCGACCGAATACGGCCGCGCCGCAAACCGTCGCGTCGAGATCAAGATCGTTCCGCTCAGCCAGTAAGCGGCGGAACAGAGACGAAAAAAAGAAGCCCGGAAGGTTCGGTCCTTCCGGGCTTTTTCATTTTCTCCTCGGCGGGGCCGATCAGCTGCGGGCGGTGTCCGACAGCTCGACCGCGATCGCAGCCGCCACGCGGGCATTATTGAGCACCAGAGCGATATTGGTCTCGAGGCTGACGCCCCCGGTGATATGGAAGATCTTGTCGAGCAGGTAGGGCGTGACCTCCTTGCCGGAAATATTGTCCTTCTCGGCGGCCATCAGCGCTTCGGTGATGTGCTCTTCCATGCGCTCTCGCGGGATCTCGTTGCCGGTCGGAACCGGGTTGGTGATCAGCATGCCGCCATGACCTCCCATCAGCCGGCGGGTGAGCTCGAAACGGGCGATGTCGCGCGGCGTGTCGAGACGCAGCGGTGCCTTGAGGCCGGAATCGCGCGACCAGAAGGCCGGGACGTGATCCTGTCCGTAGGCGACGACGGGAACACCCTTTGTTTCAAGTACTTCCAGCGTCTTTTCAATGTCGAGAATCGCCTTCGCGCCGGCGCAGACGACGATGACCGGGGTGCGGCCGAGTTCGTCGAGATCGGCGGAAATATCGAAGCTCTCTTCGGCACCGCGATGCACGCCGCCGATACCGCCGGTGGCAAAGACCGAGATGCCTGCCATCTGCGCGGCCATCATCGTGGCAGCCACGGTGGTCGCGCCCGTGCGGCCCTGGGCGATGGCGAAGGCAAGATCGGCGCGCGAGACCTTCATCGCATCCTGCGTCTGCGCCAGTTCGGTGACTTCGGCCTCGCTGAGGCCGATGCGCAGCGTACCGTTGAGCACGGCGATGGTGGCGGGTACGGCGCCCGCCTCGCGGATCGTCGCTTCCACCTTCAGCGCCATGTCGCGGTTGCCGGGCCAGGGCATGCCATGGGTGATGATGGTGGATTCCAAAGCAACGACCGGTTTGCCGTTTTCAAGCGCTTCGGCGACTTCAGGGGTATGCACGGCAAGCATTTTGGGCGACATGGCGGTTTCCGGGCTGCGGTTGACTTGTGATGGCCAGCGATGTGCCATGACGGTGAGTTCGCCGCAAGGCGGAGAGGGCAACTCGAACGAGTTTAGCTTAACGGGGCGGAGCCCGCCCGGACGGGATTTTCGGCGATCAGGCGCGCAACTCCGCGATGGCCCGATCGAGAAGTGAAGGGGTGAGTTCGTCGCGAACCGGGCCCGGAACGGCCACTGTCAGTCGCGCAAGCGCAATGCCGGCTTCCAGGCAGGTTGCGAGATCATGACCGGAGAAGCGGGCATGCAGGACGCCGGAAGCGAGTGCGTCGCCGGCGCCGGTCACATCGGAAAGCGCGGGCAGGGGTGGCGGCATGTGGGCTGCCTGCTCCTCGCCCAGATAGGCGGTGATCGCCTCGGGCCCGCTGGTGACGATCGCACCGCCGAGGCCAAGGTCCCTGAGTGCCTCGATCCGGTGCGGGTGCGAACCGGCGAGCGTGTCCGCTTCCGCCGCATTCATGAACAGGACGGAAAGGTCCTCCAGGAGGCCGGACAGCTTGACGACCTTGGCCGGGGAGATGGCGATGGCCGCGAGCGGCAGGCCGGTCTTCCGGGCAATCAGGCCGAACGTCTCGAGCGTGGGCGCGGGGAAATTGGCGTCGCACAGCAAAAGATCGGCCTGTCTCACCAGGTCGCGAAAGCGCGCGGTCAGCAGTCGCCTGGGTGCGATCCGGTCATAGATCGACATGTCGGCCACGGCTGTCACCAGATTGCCGTCCGGTTCGAGGATTGCCGTATAGGAGGCGGTGGCGCGGTCGAGGAAGGTCATGGGGCGGTCGTCGATGCCGGCCGAGCAGGCGGCCTCCGCCACCATTTCGCCGATCGCGTCGCCGCCACGCGCCGAGACCAGCGTCACCTCGTGGCCCAGTCTCGCAAGGTTGCGGCAGGCATTGAAGACGCCGCCGCCGACATGGGTTTCCCAGGCGCCCGGATTGCTCGCGCCCGGCCGGTGAGGGGCGTCCAGCCGCCCGGTACGGTCGATATGGGCCCCGCCGATTGCCAGGATGCGCGCCATCAGATCCGATCTCCGCGCTGGAGCCCGTCCCGCGAATCGGAGGCGGTGGAAAAGGGGCCGGGTGTGGCGGTCGCCGATAACAACCAGGACGAAAGACCGGATATGCAACAAAAATAGAACACGCGATCGTTTGTCATTTTATTTCAGTGCTTTGGTGGGGTCTTGCAAAAACGGAACATATGGAGTACAAAATAAGAAAGCGGGCGCGGATTGTCTGCGAAAGCACGATAACCTAAAGGTGGACGGAATGGCACAGAACTCTTTGCGGCTTGTAGAGGAAAAATCAGTGGACAAAGGCAAGGCGCTCGACGCCGCTCTTTCCCAGATCGAACGGGCTTTCGGCAAGGGCTCGATCATGAAGCTCGGGGCAAATGACAGCGTGGTGGAGATCGAAACGATTCCCACCGGCTCGCTCGGTCTCGATATCGCGCTCGGCGTCGGCGGCCTGCCCAAGGGACGCATCATCGAGATCTACGGTCCGGAAAGTTCGGGCAAGACCACGCTGGCGCTGCAGACCATTGCGGAAGCCCAGAAGAAGGGCGGCATTTGCGGCTTCATCGACGCCGAACATGCGCTTGATCCCGTCTATGCCCGCAAGCTCGGGGTCGATCTCGAGAATCTTCTGATCTCGCAGCCCGATACCGGCGAGCAGGCGCTCGAGATCACCGACACGCTCGTCCGCTCCGGTGCCATCGACGTGCTGGTTATCGATTCGGTCGCAGCGCTCACGCCGCGTGCCGAAATCGAGGGCGAGATGGGCGACAGCCTTCCGGGCATGCAGGCCCGGCTGATGAGCCAGGCGCTGCGCAAGCTCACCGCCTCGATCTCGCGGTCGAACTGCATGGTCATCTTCATCAATCAGATCCGCATGAAGATCGGCGTGATGTTCGGTTCGCCCGAAACCACCACCGGCGGCAACGCGCTCAAGTTCTACGCCTCGGTCCGTCTCGACATCCGCCGTATCGGTTCGGTCAAGGATCGCGACGAAGTCACCGGCAACCAGACCCGCGTCAAGGTGGTCAAGAACAAGATGGCGCCGCCCTTCAAGCAGGTCGAGTTCGACATCATGTATGGCGAGGGCGTATCGAAGACCGGCGAACTGATCGATCTGGGCGTGAAGGCCGGCATCGTCGAAAAGTCGGGCGCCTGGTTCTCCTACAACAGCCAGCGGCTGGGTCAGGGACGCGAGAACTCCAAGCAGTTCCTGCGCGACAATCCCGCACTTGCCGACGAGATCGAGATGGCGCTGCGCCAGAATGCCGGCCTGATCGCGGAGAAGTTCCTCGACGACGGTCGCGGCGATGAAATGGACGAGGCCGGCGAGGCCTAGTCCCGCCATCGGCCCCACAGGGGCTTTGCGGAATTGTCAGAACGGCCGCCGGCATGCCCGGCGGCCGTTTTTCATTGTGCTGTTATCCGCCAATCGGGTGGACAGTATTCCGGGTGAACGATAAAAGCGGCGGTCCCGGTATTCCGGGATATTTCCAAGCATTGGCGGGTCGCTCCCGCCAGCCGGCACCAGAAGGACGATCCATGAGTGGCGTAAACGAAATCCGGTCGACGTTTCTCGACTATTTTCGCAACAACGGACACGAGGTCGTCGCCTCCAGTCCGCTGGTTCCGCGCAACGATCCCACGCTCATGTTCACCAATGCCGGCATGGTGCAGTTCAAGAACGTGTTCACCGGCATGGAGAACCGTTCCTACAGCCGCGCGACCACCTCGCAGAAATGCGTGCGCGCCGGCGGCAAGCACAACGACCTCGACAATGTCGGCTATACCGCCCGTCACCTGACCTATTTCGAGATGCTCGGCAATTTCTCCTTCGGCGACTACTTCAAGGAAGAGGCGATCAGCCTCGCCTGGAACCTGATCACCAGGGAGTTCGATCTTCCCAAGGACAAGCTTCTCGTCACCGTCTATCACACCGACGACGAGGCGGCGGAGCTTTGGAAGAAGATCGCCGGCTTCTCCGACGACCGGATCATCCGCATCCCGACCAGCGACAATTTCTGGGCCATGGGTGACACCGGCCCCTGCGGTCCGTGTTCGGAAATCTTCATCGACCGCGGCGAGCATATTTGGGGCGGACCTCCCGGAAGCCCGGAAGAGGACGGCGACCGTTTCCTCGAATTCTGGAATCTCGTCTTCATGCAGTTCGAGCAGCAGGAAGGCGGCGAACGCCTCGAACTGCCGCGTCCGTCGATCGACACGGGCATGGGTCTCGAACGCATGGCCTCGATCCTTCAGGGCGTCGAGAGCGTCTTCGAGACGGATCTGTTCCGTCACCTGATCGATGCCACCGCGCAGGCGATCGGCAAGGGCCCGGAAAAGGACACCGTCGCCTCCTACCGGGTAATCGCCGACCATCTCCGTTCCTCGGCCTTCCTGATCGCCGACGGTGTGCTTCCGTCCAATGAAGGGCGTGGCTATGTGCTGCGCCGCATCATGCGCCGTGCCATGCGCCATGCGCAGCTTCTGGGCGCCCGCGAGCCGCTGATGTTCAAGCTGCTCCCGGCGCTGGTGTCCGAAATGGGCCGTGCCTATCCGGAACTGGTGCGCGCCGAGGCGCTGATTTCGGAGACGCTGAAGCTCGAGGAAAACCGTTTTCGCAAGACGCTCGAGCGCGGCCTTGGTCTGCTCGAGGATGCCTCCGCCACACTCTCCTCCGGCGATCGTCTCGACGGCGAAGTCGCCTTCAAGCTCTATGACACCTACGGCTTCCCGCTCGATCTCACCCAGGATGCGCTGCGCCAGCGCGGCGTCGAGGTCGATGTCGAGGCGTTCAGCCAGGCCATGGAGCGGCAGAAGGCCGAAGCGCGTGCCAGCTGGGCCGGCTCCGGCGAGGCTGCGACCGACGCCATCTGGTTCGCGCTGCGCGACAGGCTGGGTGCCACCGAATTTCTCGGCTACGACACCGAGCGTGCGGAAGGTGTCATCTCGGCCCTCGTCGCCGAAGGGGCCGAAACGGAAAATGCTGCTGCCGGGGCCAGGGTCGACATCGTCGTCAACCAGACCCCGTTCTACGGCGAATCCGGCGGTCAGGTCGGCGACAGCGGCATGATGTCGGGAGACGGTTTCAAGATCCGCATCACCGATACGCAGAAGCGCGGCGAGGGGCTGTTCGTTCATTCCGGTGAAGTGGTCGAGGGCGAGATCAGGCGCGGCATGCCGGTTCTGCTCGAGGTCGATCACGCGCGCCGCTCGAAGATCCGCGCCAATCACTCCGCCACCCACCTCTTGCATGAGGCGCTGCGCGAGGTGCTCGGCACCCATGTGGCGCAGAAGGGCTCGCTCGTCTCGCCTGACCGGCTGCGTTTCGACATTTCGCACCCCAAACCCATCGGCGCGGAGGAACTGGCCCGGGTCGAGGCCATGGCCAACGAGATCGTCATCCAGAATTCGCCCGTAACCACCCGGCTGATGGCCGTGGACGAGGCGATCGAAGCAGGCGCCATGGCGCTCTTCGGCGAGAAATATGGCGACGAGGTGCGCGTCGTCTCGATGGGTACCGGGATAGATGGGCCGCGCGCGAACAAGCCGTATTCGGTCGAACTTTGCGGCGGGACCCATGTGAAGGCGACCGGCGACATCGGGCTCCTGCGCGTCGTCTCCGACAGCGCGGTTGCCGCTGGCGTTCGCCGCATCGAGGCGCTGACGGGGGAGGCCGCCCGCGCCTATCTCGACCAGCAGGATGCCCGCGTGCGCGAGATCGCCGGTCTCTTGAAGGTCTCGCAGGCCGACGTGCTGCCGCGTATCGAATCCCTTCTTGACGAGCGCAAGCGGCTCGAGCGCGAGCTGGCGGAAGCCAAGAAGAAGCTTGCGCTCGGCGGCGGCGGCCAGGGCGGTGACGAAATCCGCGAAGTCGCGGGCGTGAAGTTCCTCGGCAAGATTGTCGAGGGCGTGCCGGGCAAGGATCTGAAGGGGCTCGTCGACGCCGGCAAGGAGAGCCTGGGGTCCGGCGTTGTCGTCTTCATCAGTGTCGATGACGGCAAGGCCAGCGTCGTCGTCGGCGCGAGCGAGGACGTGAAGGAGCGCGCCAGCGCCGTCGATCTGGTGCGCGTGGCGTCCGAAGCGCTCGGCGGCAAGGGCGGGGGCGGACGTCCCGACATGGCCCAGGCTGGCGGACCGGACGGGGCCAGGGCGGGTGAAGCCATCGCTGCCGTCGAGGCAAGGCTGGCGGAATTGCTGGCCGGCTGACAAGGCCGGAGCGGCTGACGGCCAGCCGACAGCGGGCGCCGTCAGTTATCCCCGCATCGCATGTGATCGAAGGAAAAAAAGGCGCGGCCGGAGCCGCGCCTTTTCTATTTGCAGCGAAGGCCGAAGCCTTTGCGTGATCAGGCCATGGCCTTCTGCAGGTTCTCGTCGATCTTGTCGAGGAAGCCTGTGGTCGACAGCCACGGCTGATCCGGACCGATCAGAAGCGCCAGATCCTTGGTCATGTGACCGGCCTCGACGGTGGCAACGCAGACTTCCTCGAGCGTCTGGGCGAACTTGGCGAGTTCGGCATTGTCGTCGAGCTTGGCGCGGTGCGCCAGGCCACGGGTCCAGGCGAAGATCGAGGCGATCGAGTTGGTCGAGGTTTCCTCGCCCTTCTGGTGCTGGCGATAGTGACGGGTCACGGTGCCGTGGGCGGCTTCTGCTTCCACGGTCTTGCCGTCCGGGGTCATCAGGACCGAGGTCATCAGGCCGAGTGAGCCGAAGCCCTGGGCCACGGTATCGGACTGCACGTCGCCGTCGTAGTTCTTGCAGGCCCAGACATAGCCGCCCGACCATTTCAGGTTCGAGGCCACCATGTCGTCGATCAGGCGGTGTTCGTACCAGATCTTGGCTTGTTTGAACTTGTCCTCGAATTCCTTCTCGTAGATCTCCTGGAAGATATCCTTGAAGCGGCCGTCATAGACCTTGAGGATGGTGTTCTTGGTGGACAGGTAGACCGGCACGCCGCGCTGCAGACCATAGTTGAGCGAGGCACGGGCGAAATCCTCGATCGACTTGTCGAGGTTGTACATGCCCATGGCAATGCCCGAGCTCGGGGCGTCGAAAATGTCGTATTCCTGCTCGGTGCCGTCTTCGCCGATGAACTTCATCACCAGCTTGCCCTTGCCGGGGAACTTGAAGTCGGTGGCGCGGTACTGGTCGCCGAATGCGTGGCGGCCGACGATGACCGGCTTGGTCCAGCCCGGCACGAGGCGGGGGACGTTCTGGCAGATGATCGGCTCGCGGAAGATCACGCCGCCGAGGATGTTGCGGATCGTGCCGTTCGGCGAGCGCCACATCTTCTTGAGGCCGAATTCCTCGACGCGGGCTTCGTCCGGGGTGATCGTGGCGCACTTCACGCCGACACCATGTTCCTTGATCGCGTTCGCTGCGTCGATGGTCACCTGGTCGTCGGTGGCGTCGCGGTTTTCCATTCCAAGGTCATAGTAATGCAGATCGATGTCCAGATAGGGATGGATCAGCTTTTCCTTGATGAATTGCCAGATGATGCGTGTCATCTCGTCGCCGTCGAGTTCGACGACAGGGTTGGCAACCTTGATTTTCGCCATGAAAAAGCTCCGCTGTTATGAATGGGATGTCGGATGGCGTGGGGGAGCCCCGCGCCGTGTTTCGCAGCCGTATAACACCGTGCGCGGCAAGTGCAAAGCACAAGCGCCATCGACTTTGGGACAGGATTGGGGATGGTCCTGTGCGCAAAGCCGGGCCCTCGCATCATCGCTGCCTTAGCAGTCCTCGGGATCAGCCGACTTGATCGCGACCGGGCAGGGGGCTAAGCCGGTTGCCGCGAAACAGGCGGGGAGAATCCATCGGTATGGCCGGAACGGACAAGAAGCGCGACATGATTGCCGAAGGCCCGGCAATCATCCTTTGCGAACCGCAGCTCGGCGAGAATATCGGCATGGTCGCCCGCGCCATGGCGAATTTCGGACTGATCGATCTCAGGCTGGTCAATCCGCGCGAGGGATGGCCCAACGAGAAGGCCGTGTCGGCGGCCTCGAACGCCCATCACGTTATCGCCGCGACCCGCGTCTTCGATACGCTCGAGGAGGCGATCGCCGATCTGACCTACTGCTTTGCGACGACGGCTCGCCCGCGTGACGGGCACAAGCAGGTGCGGGGGCCGGTGGAGGCAACCGCCGAGCTGCGCGGCCGCTTCGGCGCGGGCGAGGCCACCGGCATCCTGTTCGGGCGCGAGAAATCCGGCCTCAAGAACGAGGAGATCGATCTCGCCGACGAGATCGTCACCTTTCCGGTCAATCCCGCCTATGCCTCGCTCAATATCGCCCAGGCCGTGCTTCTCATGTCCTATGAGTGGATGAAGTCGGGGCTCGCCGATCCGGCTGACACCGCCTTCAAGGGGCCGGAGATCACGCCCGCGCCGAAGGAATTTCTCCACGGCTTCTTTGACCAGATCGAGGAGGCGCTCTCCCAGCGCAACTATTTCCGCTCCGCCAACAAAACGGCGAGAATGAAGAGCAATCTGCGCGCGGTGTTCACGCGGGCGCAGTTTTCGGTGTCCGAACTCGACGTCCTGCGCGGCATCATCCGGTCGCTTGACGGATTCATGCGCAAGGATGGCAAGATGCGGGCCGTGGGCGATGAGTCGGGAGACAAGACGGACAATGAGTGACGCAAGCGACCGGCCGCTCCTCTTTCTCGATTCCGGCATCGGCGGATTGGGCGTACTGCGCGAAGCCCGCGTGCTCATGCCGGGCCGGCGCTTCATCTACGTTGTCGACGACGCAGCCTTTCCCTATGGATCCTGGGACGAGGACAAGCTGCAGGATCATCTGGTCAAGCTGTTCCGCCGGCTGATCGAAACCTATCGTCCCGCCATTTCGGTGATCGCCTGCAACACGGCGTCCACCATCGTCATCAACGAGTTGCGCAAGGCGTTTCCGGGCGATCTCTTCGTGGGTACGGTGCCGGCCATCAAGCCTGCCGCGGAGCGGTCCGTCAGCGGGCTGATTTCCGTATTGGCGACACCGGGTACGGTGAAGCGGCAATATACCCGCGATCTCATCCGCGATTACGGTGCGCGCGTGCACGTGCGGCTCGTGGGCAGCCAGAACCTCGCGGGGCTGGCAGAGAACTACATGCGGCGCGGTTTCGTCGACGAGGAAGCGGTGCGCGCGGAAATCATGCCGTGTTTCGTCGAGCACGAGGGTAGGCGCACCGATATCGTGGTGCTGGCCTGCACGCATTATCCGTTTCTCGCCAACCGCATGCGCAAGACCGCGCCCTGGCCGGTCGACTGGATCGATCCCGCCGAGGCGATCGCGCGCCGCGCGTTGAGCCTGGCCGAAACACTCCCGGAGCCGGACGGTTCGCCGTCCGCGCCCGATCTTGCCGTCTTCACGTCGGGCGCCCCCGATCCGTCGCAGACGCGGCTGATGAGCGGCTTCGGACTGGCGCTTGTCGGCGCGCAACGCTAGTATTCTCGGGCTTTCGCCGCCATCGCCTTGACATCACGCGGTGCAGCGCAGTATACGCCCGCATCTTCCGCAAAAAGAAGATGACCACGTGTCCCGTGGATGGCTGCCGCAAAGCGTGCGTGGGCCATCCTGTCAGGTCCCGAAAACGGGGGCCAGAGGAGGGCGCGTTTCCTCAAGCCGGTCTGGCGACGGACCGGCGACAACGTTTGAAAGGAAATGCGATGAGCAAGCGCCAATCGTCCAAGCATAAAATCGACCGCCGTATGGGCGAAAACATCTGGGGCCGTCCGAAGTCCCCGGTGAACCGCCGCGAATACGGCCCCGGCCAGCACGGCCAGCGCCGCAAGGGCAAGCTTTCCGACTTCGGTGTGCAGCTGCGCGCCAAGCAGAAGCTCAAGGGCTATTACGGTGATATCCGCGAGAAGCAGTTCCGCGCCATCTTCGCCGAAGCCAACCGCCTGAAGGGCGACACCCCGGACAACCTGATCGGTCTTCTGGAATCGCGCCTCGACGCGATCGTCTACCGCGCCAAGTTCGTTCCGACCGTGTTCGCTGCCCGTCAGTTCATCAACCACGGCCACGTCAACGTGAACGGCCGTCGCACCAATATCGGCTCCTACCGCTGCCGTCCGGGCGACGTGATCGAAATCCGCGAAAAGTCCAAGCAGCTCGGCATCGTCCTCGAAGCCGTTCAGCTCGCCGAGCGCGACGTTCCGGAATACATCGAAGTCGACCACAACAAGATGGTCGCCACCTATGCCCGCGTTCCGGGCCTCGCCGACGTGCCGTATCCGGTGGTGATGGAACCGAACCTCGTGGTCGAGTTCTACTCGCGCTGATCCTTTCCGGATCGACCCGAATCAAAGCCGCCTTTCGGGGCGGCTTTTTTATTGGCGGCTTTTCTCGTGCTGTCGGCTTGTGCCGCAGTTGGCCGGAAGGCTAGAGCAAGTCTGAATTTCGCGGATTCTGCGAAATCGCAATGCGTCAATCGATTTGGGCGCCCGTCGAAGTCATCCGTTTACGCCCGGGGGCGAACGGTCTAGGAAAATTGCCATGGCGGACTTGCAGCAGATCATCGACGGCATCTTTTCCGACCTCGCTCCCCGTCTGGGCGAGGGGAAGGTCGCCGATTACATACCGCAGCTCGCCTGCGTAGACCCCAAACAGTTCGGTATCTCCATCGCCACCGTGGACGGTCATCACTATTCCGCGGGCGATGCGGCCGTCCCTTTCTCGCTGCAGTCGATCTCGAAGGTCTTCATGCTGACGCTCGCACTCGGCAAGATCGGCGAGGCGGTCTGGAAGCGTGTGGGGCGGGAACCGTCGGGCTCGGCCTTTAATTCGATCGTCCAGCTCGAGCACGAGCACGGCATTCCGCGCAATCCGTTCATCAATGCCGGCGCCATTGCGATCGCCGACATCGTGCTGGCGGGTTCGCAGCCGCGCGAGGCGATCGGCGAATATCTGCGGTTTCTGCAGATGCTTTCGGACGACGATTCGATCTATATCGATGAAAAGGTGGCGCGGTCGGAAACGGCCACCGGATTCCGCAATTATGCGCTGGCGCAGTTCATGCGCTCCTTCGGTAATATCGAGCATTCGGCCGATCACGTTCTGGGGCTCTATTTCCACCAGTGCGCCATCGGCATCAGCTGTTCGCAGCTGGCGCGCGCGGGCCTGTTTCTTGCCGCCGACGGCCGAAATCCACTGACCGGTCACTCCATCGTCTCGGCCAAGCGGGCGCGGCGCATCAACGCGCTGATGCTCACCTGCGGTCATTACGACGGGTCGGGCGATTTTGCCTATCATGTCGGCTTGCCGGGCAAGAGCGGCGTCGGCGGGGGCATTCTCGCGGTTGCTCCGGGACGCGCGTCGATCGCGGTCTGGTCGCCGGGGCTGAACAGGGTCGGCAACTCGCTGCTCGGCTCGGAAGCGCTCGAAATGCTCGCCACGCGCACCGGATGGTCGGTGTTCGCGGCACATGCGAATTAGCGCTCAACCTTCGACGTGATCCATTGCGGCTTCTTGTGCCGTCGCCCCCGCGGGCGGTGTTGCATGGGCAGGCGCGGGTGCCGGAGGGGAGCCTCCCCGCCAAAGCGGGAAGGCCATTGGCGCAAGGCCTGCAAGATCACACCAGTTCGGCGAGATCCCTGGCGCTGAAGCCATCCGGGGTTCCCGCGGCTTCGTCGCGGATCTTCTTCGGCCATTCCGGATCGGAAATCAGCGCGCGGCCGACGGCGATCAGATCGAATTCGCCACGTTCCATCCGCGACACGAGCTTGTCGACCGGGGCGGAAGCGGAGGGCTCGCCCTTGAAGGCGCCGAAGAATTCCGAGGACAGGCCGACCGAGCCGACCGAGATGGTGGCCGCGCCCGTCAGCTTCTTCGCCCAGCCTGCGAAGTTGAGGCCGTCCTCGCCATCGATTTCAGGGAACTCCGGTACCCAGAAGCGGCGCTGCGAGCAATGCAGGATATCGGCACCGGCTTCTACGAGCGGGGCCAGCCAATCGGTCATCTGGTCAGGGGTTTCAGCGAGGCGGACGGTGTAATCCTGCTGCTTCCACTGGCTCACGCGCAGCGCGATCGGGAAGTCGGGGCCGACAGCTTCACGGACGGCCGCCACGGTCTCGGCGGCAAAGCGCGAGCGCTCCTTGATCGTGGAGCCACCATACCGGTCCTCGCGGGTGTTCGTGCCGCCCCAGAAGAACTGGTCGATCAGATAGCCGTGCGCGCCATGGATCTCGACGATGTCGAAGCCGTTGTCCCTGGCATCCCGAGCGGCGCTTGCGAATGCCGCCACCGTATCGGCGATGTCTTCCTCGGTCATCGCGACGCCGCGCGGGGTGTCCGGTGCGACAAGGCCCGAGGGGCTTTCAACCGCAGCTTCGGGTTCCCAGTCGCCCGACCGGGTGGAGCCGGTGTGCCAGATCTGCGGCCCCATCTTGCCGCCGGCGGCATGGACCTTGTCGACCACGCCCTTCCAGCCGGCAAGCGCGGCTTCGCCATGGAAGAAAGGGATTTGAGGCAGGTTGCGCGAGGCCGGACGGTCGATCACCGTGCCCTCTGAGAGAATGAGACCGACGCCGCCCTTGGCGCGCTTTTCGTAATAGGCTTCCTGGGCCGCGCCCGGAACGCCGTTTTTCGCGAAGTTCCTGGTCATCGGGGCCATGACGAGGCGGTTCGACAGTTTGAGGGATTTGAGTTCAAAGGGCTGAAACAGGACGTCGGTGCTCATTGTATGCTCTATCACGTGGTTGGTTGTCGTTGGTTGCGCAGGTAGGGAGCACGACAAGGTAATTCAATATTTTTTGTACTAAAAATTCCTCGTGCGGATAAGGCATCCGGAGAGCGAGGTGCCGGGCGGTCGCGGGCTTGATCCCTTTTCGGGTCCGTGTAGAAGGCGGGGACGAAGGAATGGAGCGTTCGGCAATGGACAACAGCCTGACAAGCGGCGAGGCCGCGGCACTGGACATCAGCGAAGCCGATACGGCGGCGGAATTCGCCGGTTCCGGGCCGTCGCTCTATGCCGGCGCGCCGTCCTCGGTTTCCTTCAACAAGCTGCGCAAGCGGCTGATACGGAACACGCGCCAGGCGATCGAGGATTTCTCGATGCTGGCCACGGTCCGTGCGGCGGAAGACGGCAAGCCGCGCCGCTGGCTGGTGGCGCTGTCCGGCGGCAAGGATTCCTACGGCCTGCTGGCGCTTCTTCTCGATCTCAAATGGCGGGGTTTGCTGCCGGTCGATCTGGTGGCCTGCAATCTCGATCAGGGGCAGCCGGGTTTCCCCAAGCACATCCTGCCGGACTATCTCGACAGTCACGGAATCACGCACCGTATCGAGTATCAGGACACCTATTCGATCGTTACCGACAAGCTGCCGGAAACGGCGACCTATTGCGCCTTGTGTTCGCGCCTGCGCCGCGGTCACCTCTACCGGGTGGCGCGCGAGGAAGGGTGCGAGGCGCTCGTTCTCGGTCATCATCGGGACGACATTCTCGAAACCTTCTTCCTCAACCTGTTTCATGGCGGCCGCCTTGCCTCCATGCCGCCCAAGCTCGTCAATGACGAGGGCGACGTGATGGTGCTTCGCCCGCTCGCCTATTGCGCGGAAGATGACCTGCAGAAATTTTCGGATGCGATGGAATTTCCGATCATCCCCTGCAATCTCTGCGGGTCGCAGGACGGCCTGCAGCGCAACGCGATGAAGGCCATGCTGAGCGATATCGAAAAGCGCATGCCGGGACGCAAGGACACGATGATCCGCGCCATGGGCCATGCGCGTCCATCCCACCTGCTCGATCCGAACCTCTTCGATTTCGCGGGGCTGTCGCTTACAGACCCGAAATCCACGAACTGATCTTCGCGCTTATCCCGGCAGTCGTGGCGGGGGACATGATGTCGCCGGCAAGCACGTGGTTGTATTCGTCCTCGCTGTCGGTGATCTCGAGCATCTGTGCGTCTGCGCCCCACCGTTCGGCGACGTCGCGCGTGAGATCCGGCCGGACGACCCGGTCGTCGGGCGAGAAGATGAACAGGGCGGGCGTCGTGATGTTTTCCACGTGCGCCTGCCTCGCGAGCGAAACGATCTGCCCCATCGGGATGACGGACAGGGATGGATAGTCCGTCGTCCAGTTTTCGGCCTGGCCGGGTCTGCGGGCCTCGAAACTGCGTCTTTCGCCGAGGATGAGTTTGACCAGCTGCGGCGCATAGGGGCCGGTCAGCAGGAAGCTGCCCCTGGCGCGGACGCCGTAATTGGGCGAGAGAAAGACGTAGCCCGCCACGTCCCCTGACAGTTCGGGCCGTTCTGCCGCCCAGGTGGCAAGCGAAGCTCCGGTGGAGGTCGCCATGACGATCACCTTTTCGCCGATCCTGCGGCCGATGGCGATCGCTTCGGCATAGTCGTTGACCCACGCATTGACGCTTGCGTCCGACATCGCATCGCCATTGCGTCCATGGCCTGCCAGACGTGTGAAGAACAGATTGGCGCCCAGCGATTTCGCCACATTGTCGGGCACCGGTCGTATTTCCGCCGGGCTCGCGGAAAAGCCATGCACGAAGACGATTGCGAACGCGGTCTTCGCCTTCGACTTCGGGTAGGCCCACAGGATCTGTTTCTGGTTGCCGGGACGGATATCGTCGAACGCATTTTCACGTTCGGCGACATAGGTGGTGAGATCTTCTGGAAGCGAAGCGCTTTGAAAGGTGATGCTCGTATCGGCAACCGGGCGTGGTCCGAGCAGCCAGACCAGGCCGAGTGCTATGGCGCCAAGCAGCAACAGGTAGATCACGATCCTCAACTTCCTTCCCATGCGAGCTTCCTCCAAAGCCGGTGCGGATGACCTTATTCGGGGCCAGGCAAGAAGAAAAGCGCGCATGGTCCACGCCATTGCTCCTTGCCGATCAGAGCCTTAGGATGGGTTCCAACAGAGGAAAGGAACGATCATGAGCGGATTTCTGGCTTCCCTGCGCGGGCTCTTCGGCGGCAGCGGCGATGGAGAAGCGGCAAAGCCGTCCCGGGAGCCGGAAGTCTACAAGGATTTCCTGATCACGCCGGACCCGATCGCCGAAGGCGGCCAGTTCCGCCTGGCCGGCACGATCGAATCCCGGTCGTCCGGCAAGTCGCATCACTTCATCCGCGCCGATGTCTTCACCAGCCGCTCGGACGCGGAAACCGCATCGCTTGCCAAGGCGCGGCGGCTCTGCGACGAACAGGGCGAGGCGATGTTCGACTAGGTCACGGCCCGCGCGGCGTTGCCGGGGCCTGTCCGCCTCAGGCGTTCTTCTTCGCAGGCAGGTCCTTGCGGTCGGTCGATGCCATTTCGTCGAGCTCGGATTCCGACATCGAGTCGTACATGTCCTTCGAAGCGCCCTGGAGGTCTTTCACCTTCGTCTCGCCGCGCTTGGCGCTCAAGGCCGCGCCGGCGGCCTTCTGCTGTGCCTTGGATGTCGCCTTCATCACACGTCTCCTGTCACCGATGTCAGGAAGAACGGTGCGGAACCGGGCGTGGTTCCGTCGCGCTCAGTCCAGACCGACATTCGGCCGGTCCATGACCTCGCGCAGAGAGAAGCTCGAATTGATCTTCACGACATGGGGGAGTGCGGAGAGCCAGTCGCGGTGTATGCGCTCGTAATCCTCGAGATCGCGCGCCGCGACGCGCAGAATGTAGTCATACTCCCCGCTCACCAGATAGCAGACAAGCACGTTGGGGCAGCGTCTGACGGCGTTTTCGAACTCGGTCAGCGTCTTTGCGAACTGGCCCGAGAGCGAGATGTGGACGATCGCCATCATCCGGTAGTCGAGCGCCTTGTGGGAGATTCTTGCGTGATATCCCTTGATGACGCCGGATTTCTCCAGAATGTCGAGACGGCGCGAGCAGGCCGATTGCGACAGGCCGACGCGCTCCGAGAGGGCCGCGTTGGATATCCTGCCCTCTTTCTGAAGAATATCCAGGATCGCAGTATCCGTCTTGTCGAGATTTATCATTCGAAGAAATCACTATAATTGACCTTGTGAATGCAAGGTTATTCGAAATGACCCCGCCGATCAATGCGACTTCGCAAGGACATTCACCGCTCTCCGTGGTTTTATCAGCCGCATCCAGCAACCTGTCCGGACAACGGACTCGCGGAAAAGGGAACAGAAATGCGCGTCGGATGCCCCAAGGAAATCAAGAACCATGAATATCGTGTCGGCCTCACGCCCGGCGCGGTGCGCGAATATGTGGCCCATGGCCACGAGGTCATCATCGAGACCGGCGCTGGCGCGGGTATTGGCGCCGACGATGCCGCCTACAAGGCAGTCGGCGCGCGCATTGCCGCAACTGCCGCCGACGTGTTCGAAAAATCGGACATGATCGTCAAGGTGAAGGAACCGCAGCCGGCCGAATGGGCGATGCTCCGCGAGGGCCAGCTGCTCTATACCTATCTCCACCTGGCTCCGGATCCGGAGCAGACCAAGGGGCTGATTTCATCGGGCGCCACCTGCGTTGCCTATGAAACTGTCACCGATGCCCGTGGCGGCTTGCCGCTTCTCGCGCCGATGTCGGAAGTGGCCGGACGTCTCGCGATCCAGGCCGGTGCGACAGCGCTTCAGAAGGCCAATGGTGGTCGCGGCATCCTGTTTGGCGGCGTGCCGGGTGTGCTGCCGGGCAAAATCACCGTCATCGGTGGTGGCGTGGTCGGCCTGAATGCGGCCAAGATGGCCGTCGGACTCGGCGCCGACGTGACGATCCTCGACCGCTCGATCCCGCGCCTTCGTGAACTCGACGATATTTTCAACGGCCGCGTCCACACCCGCTACTCGACCATCGAGGCGCTTGAAGAGGAAGTGTTCTCGGCCGACGTCGTCGTGGGTGCGGTCCTCATCCCCGGTGCCGCCGCTCCCAAGCTGGTCACGCGCGACATGCTTGGCGGTATGAAGCGTGGCGCGGTGATCGTCGATGTCGCTATCGACCAGGGCGGCTGTTTCGAGACCTCGAAGGCGACCACCCATTCCGAACCGACCTATGAAGTCGATGGCGTGGTGCATTATTGCGTCGCCAACATGCCGGGCGCGGTGCCGGTCACGTCGGCCCACGCGCTCAACAATGCGACGCTGACCTACGGGCTCATGCTGGCCGACAAGGGGCTGAAGGCAATCGCCGAGGACAAGCATCTGCGCGCAGGGCTGAATGTGCACAAGGGCCGGATCACCAACCGGGCCGTGGCCGATGCGCTCGGTTACGAGATGTCCGAGCCGGAGGTCGCGATCAAGGCCGCTTGATCCGTCCTGCGAGCCAGAAGACCCCGCCGGTGCGCCTTGGTGCCCGGCGGGTTTTTCTTAGTTTCCAGCGCTCTCCGGCATCGGGCCGGTATAGCGCGATTTCGGGCGAATGAGCCTGTTCGCCCGTTCCTGCTCACGCACATGGGCCGTCCAGCCGGCCATGCGCCCAGCCGCGAAGACATTGGTGAAGCTGTCGCGGTCAAACCCGACGGCTTCAAGGATCAGGGCGGTGAAAAACTCCACATTGGTTTCCAGGCGCCGGTCGGGTCGGCGTTGCGCGAGCTGGCGCAGCGCTTCGCGTTCCACCTCTTCGGCGAAGGCCAGGCGTCCGGTCGGGTCGCCGAGTTTTCCCAATGCGCGCTTGAGGGCATCGGCGCGGGGGTCGCGTACCCTGTAGATTCGGTGGCCGAATCCCATCAGTCTTTCGCCCCGCTCCAGCTCCGCCGCGATCCAATCGGAAATCTTGCCGTGCCTGCCGATCGCATCCAGCATGTCGAGAACCGGCCCCGGCGCCCCGCCGTGCAGCGGACCCTTGAGTGCGCACAGGGCGCCGGTGACGGATGAGAAAAGGCCGGCACGGGTGGAGGCGATGACGCGGGCGGTGAATGTCGAGGCGTTCAATCCGTGGTCGGCGACGGTTACCAGATAGGCGTCGAGCGCGTCCGCTTTCTCCTGTTCGACCGGGCCACCGTGGATCATGGCGAGAATGTCCGCGGCGTGCGAGGCGGCCGGATCGGGGGCGGGCACGTCTTCGCCCTTGCGAAGTCGGTGGATCGCGGCAGCATAAACCCCGGCGGCAGCCACCGCGGTGACGGCGTGATCACCCGCATGGCTGTCGGGCAGAGATGCAAGCATGAGGCGCAGGGCCTCGACTGGCGAGAGGCCATCCGTGCCGGCCAGCAGGGCGGGCGACAGGGTTTCGAAGATATGCAGACGTGCAGCGCCCAGCCGCTGTCCGATCTCGTCGGCGCCGGGATCGCCGGGCAGGAAGTCACGCCAGAGCAGGGCGAGCAGGTCCTCGAAGCGCCAGCCGGCGAGGGCCGCGAGATCATGGCCGCGAATGACGAGGCGGCCAGCGACGCCGTCGACCATGCTCAGGACCGTGTCTGCGGCCACGACATCCTCGAGGCCCGGCGTGGATGCGGGGTGAATGGCGGGTTCGGGTCGGGTCATGAAGGCCTCCATCGATTGCGAGATCAGTAAGGTTGATGGCACCCAGAATCCGGATTAGCTTGATATGGTCAATCTTGATTCAATGTATCAATGTAAATGGAGCGGAGAGACGGATGGCGGGGCAGGACGATCATGTCGATGCGGCCGTGGCGGCCGGGGCGCTGGGGATCAGCCGTGCATCGCTTTACGCCTATGTCAGCCGGGGACTGATAAGAACGCGCGCCGATGAGGCAGATCCAAGGCGGAAGTTCTACAGTCTTGCGGATATCGAGACATTGCAGCGACGCAAGGCGATCGCGCGTTCGCCGGGCGAGGCTGCGGCAACGACGCTCGACTGGGGGCTGCCCGTCCTGGCGTCGGCCATAACGCGGATTGCGGCCGACGGGCTGTTCTATCGCGGCCGCGATGCCGTCCGGCTTGCCGAAAATGCCACCCTGGAAGAATGCGCCCGTCTGCTCTGGGATTGCGGCGAGCGCGATCCGTTTGCCGAGGCCGGCTCGCTGCCAGAGCCGTGGGAGCCCGCGGTTCTCGCGCGGCTCGCCGCGCTTCCGCTGGTCGAACGGTGTCAGGCGCTTCTGCCGCAGGTCGGCGCGGGGCAGGCGGTCC
The DNA here is from genome assembly GCF_004354915.1 of Pseudohoeflea suaedae. Taxonomy (GTDB): domain Bacteria; phylum Pseudomonadota; class Alphaproteobacteria; order Rhizobiales; family Rhizobiaceae; genus Pseudohoeflea; species Pseudohoeflea suaedae. Next base: position 466,148 of record NZ_SMSI01000002.1, read on the forward strand.
GCTGGCAGCGTCCGACCGCGCGGCTCTGGCCGGGCGCTGCCGCATTGCTTCGCGCCGTGGCGGCAGCGGCAAGCCGCGGCCAGCCCGGTGAACGGCCGGTCCATTCATATCTCGCCGAACAATGGGGCTGCGATACGCGCGGTGCCGACGCCATACGGCGTGCGCTGGTCCTGCTGGCGGATCACGAGCTCAACGCGTCGGCTTTTGCCGTGCGCGTGGTAGCCTCGACCGGCGCATCCCTCGGGGCGTGTCTGAATGCCGGGCTCGGTGCGCTGAGCGGGCCGCTTCACGGCGGCATGACCAGCCTTGTCGAATTGCTGTTCGACGAGATGACGCGTAGCTCTGATGTGGGTCAGCTGGTCGAGGCCAGGCTGCGGCGTGGCGAAGGCATTCCCGGTTTCGGTCACCCGCTCTATCCCGAAGGCGATCCGCGGGCTGCGGCGATCCTGAAACATGTACCTGCAGACCCGCACCGCGATGCGTTTGTCGCGGCGGTGGGCGATGCGACCGGCAAACGCCCGAGCGTCGATTTCGCACTGGTGGCGCTGCGCCGTTCCTGCGGTCTGCCAGAAGGCGCCGCACTCGCCATCTTCGCAATCGGGCGAACCGCAGGATGGATCGCCCATGCGCTCGAGCAGGGAAACGACGAACGGCTCATCCGCCCCCGCGCCCGCTATATCGGTGTCGACCCGGTGTGATCGCGGCTGTCTAGTCAGCCTGCATGATGCCGAGAAGTTCCTTGTTCGTCAGGGGGCGGATCAGTGCCTCGCTCTGGCTGAAGGGCGAAAAGCCCATCTTCTGGTAGAGCGGCAGCGCGGCCGGATGGTCGAGCGTGTTGGTCGAGACCGTCAGCCGGGTGATCGGGTGGTTCCAGGCCGCCATCATCGCCTGACCGAGGAACCATTTGCCCAGACCCCGGCCGCGGGCCTGTTCCATCAGTCCGAAATAGACGAGCGACATGGTGGCATCGTCGGTGCGGTGAAGTTCGAACATGCCCGCGGGCGCACCATCGATGCTCAGAACCCTAATCTCGGTCTTTTCGTCATGGACGATCGCCGAAAGCTCCGCGTCCTTCATCCGGAGCCGATAGACCCAGTGCCATTTGCGCCCGATCCGCCAGTACAGATAGCGGTAGAAGTGCAGCGGGATCCTGTTCACGCGCAGAAGCGTTGCATGCACGTTGACGGGAAGTGCTGGCAGCCGGCGCGGCGGCTCGGTGCATTCGAGCCAGGTCACTGTCGCCTTGAGAGTGCCGGTGCCGGGCGCCACGTCACGCGTCTCCGGCTTCGACTGGCGTGTCGGATCGCGATCCCCATTCCGACCAGGAGCCGTCATAGAGCCTGACGTCCTCGTGCCCGAGCGAGGCAAGCGCGAAAGAGATCGCGGCAGCGGTCACGCCGGAGCCGCAGGTGGTCACGACGGGCTTGGAGAGATCCACCGAAGATGAATTAAAGAGATCTCGCAACGCCTTGAGAGATTTCATTTTTCCGTTTTCGGCAAGGCTAATGACCGGCACGTTTTTCGCGCCCGGCATGTGGCCCGAGCGCATGCCTTCGCGCGGCTCGGGCAGTTCGCCGGTGAAGCGACCGGCGGGCCGCGCGTCGGCGATCTGACGGTTGCCCTCGACAACGATCGACCGCATGTCGGCAAGGCTTGCGACATCGTCCTTCGGTGCGGCGTTGAAGCTGCGCGGCGTCTTCGGAGCAGGGCCGGAGGTTTCGAGCGGCAGGTCGCCCGCCTTCCAGCCATCGAAGCCGCCGTCAAGGAGATAGACCTTTTCGGCCCCGAAATGGCGGAACAGCCACCAGACGCGCGGCGCGGAGAAAAAGCCGGGGCCATCGTAAACGACGATGGTGTCGGTCTCGGCAATGCCGAGCGCGCCAACCTTCTCGGCAAACAGATCCGCCGGGGGCAGGGCATGCGGCAGCGAGGAGGACGGGTCGACGATGTCGTCCTGATCGAACAGCACGGCGCCGGGTATGCGGCTCTCGGCGAATTCGGCCTTGTGGTCGCGCCCCATGGCCGGCAGGTACCAGGAACCGTCGACAATCGAGAGACCCGGCGTGCCGAGACGGTTGGCAAGCCAGTGATAGGATACGAGATAGGGGCTGGTGTCTGTCACGTCCGTCTCCTCCGGGGGTGGCCTCATGTTCGGTTCACTCCACGTCATGCGTTTTCATCTGTCGAGATGCGGCGCAACCCGCTTTCAGGCGGGCATTTCGCCGAAGCGGATACGGAAGCGACGGTTCTCTCGGCCCTTCTTCTCGATCTTGCCGATATGGATCTGGCCGACTTCGGCGGTCTCCGAGACATGGGTGCCGCCGCAAGGCTGGCTGTCGACGGTCGCCTGATCGCCGATGCAGACGAGCCGCATCCGACCGAGCCCGCGGGGCGGGCGCACGTTCTTCGACTTGACGATATCGGGATTGGCCTCGAACTCCTCCTCCGAGATCCACTCGATATAGACGGGATGATTGGCCTCGACGAGCGCCATCAGCTTTTCCGTCACCTCGGCCTTGTCGATCGTCTCGCTCATGTCGAAATCGACACGCGCATCATCCTCGGCGATGGAGGCGCCTGTTATCGGATAGGGGCAGACGACGGAGAGGAGGTGACAGGCGGTGTGGAGCCGCATGAGCTTGTAGCGGCGGTCCCAGTCGATATGGAGCGTCACCGTCTCGCCGATGTCGGGTGCAGGCTGGTCGGCCGCCGGAAGATGGATGATCTCCGCCTTGGTCGCGCCGTTGATGGTGCCTTCAATCCGGATACGGGTACCGTCGGCCCGCTCGAAAAAGCCCGTGTCGCCCGGCTGGCCGCCGGAGGTCGCGTAAAAGCAGGTCTGATCGAGCTCGATCCCGCCATCCTCGCGAATGCCGGTGACGGTCGCTTCGCATGTTGAAAGATAGGCGTCGTCGGCAAAGAGAGCTTTCATTCCAATATCCGTGGCTCGAGAAGCAAATGTCTGAAACACCACAGATATAGGAAAATCCGGCCCGGCTTGCCACCGCCTTTTCAGGGGCGTCCGGCGAATCGCTGTTGTCTAGCCGGCATTTTCGAAAGGAATCGAGAGGCTGCTCTTCCGGGTCAGCCATTCCGGCACGGGCAGGTTCTTGGCGGCGAGGAACTCCGGATTGAAGAGCTTCGACTGATACCGGTTGCCGTAGTCGCACAGGATGGTGACGATGGTATGCCCGGGGCCCATTTCCTTGGCCATACGGATGGCGCCGGCGACGTTGATCCCCGACGAGCCGCCGACGCAGAGACCCTCCTGTTCCAGGAGGTCGAAGACCAGCGGTATGGCTTCCGAATCCGGGATGTTGAAGGGCATGTCGGGCGTAAAGCCTTCGAGATTGGCGGTGATGCGGCCCTGGCCGATGCCTTCCGTGATGGAATTGCCGGAGGATGCGAACGCGCCGGTGGTGTAGTAGCTGTAGAGCGCCGCGCCGTCCGGATCTGCAAGCCCGATCTTGACGTCCTTGCTGAAGCCGCGGAGGCCTTCGGCGACACCGGCCAGCGTGCCGCCCGAACCCACGGCGCAGATGAAGCCGTCGATCCTGCCGCCCGTCTGCTCCCAGATCTCGGGCGCGGTGGTCTTGATGTGGGCATTGCGATTGGCGACGTTGTCGAACTGGTTGGCCCAGATCGCGCCATTGGGATCGGAGGCGGCGATCTGTTCGGCCAGACGGCCCGATATGCGCACATAGTTGTTGGGGTTCTTGTAGGGGGCCGCAGGCACCTCGACGAGCTCGGCGCCCATCAGGCGGATGGCGTCCTTCTTTTCCTGGCTCTGGGTTTCCGGGATCACGATCACGGTTCGATAGCCGCGGGCGCGGGCGACCAGCGCCAGCCCGATGCCGGTATTGCCTGCGGTGCCTTCGACGATGGTGCCGCCGGGACGGATCCGGCCCTTCTCCTCGGCGTCACGGATGATCTCCAGCGCCGCGCGATCCTTGACCGACTGGCCCGGGTTCAGAAACTCCGCCTTGCCGAGAATCGTGCAGCCCGTCGCCTCCGATGCTGCCTGGAGCTTGATCAGGGGTGTATTGCCGATTGTGTCGAGAACGGAGCGGTCCATGATGTACCTGTAAAATATGGGAGGCGTGATTGCGCCCATTTTCGCCGGTGCGGCCAGACATTGAAAAGAAATTCATTCCGCCAGGCTGCGATATGCAGAAATCCAAATTCATTGAAATCGTTCTCTGCGAAAAAAATCTGCCGACAGATTGATCCAGTACATCGTTCATGACGTAACGGTATGATACGTAATTGAACTTACGTAGTATGGAAACGGCGGCAGGTCTGCCGATATCGGTTCAATGGTCGCGGAACAACTTGAAACGCTCATGGCGCGCTATGTCGCTGGCAGCTTGCCGGCCCCTGTGCGCGTTCTCATTGCTACACATCTCGCGATGAAGCCTGAAAGCCGCGCCATGTGCGAGGCGTTGGAAAGCCTTTCCGGGGCGGAATTGTCCGATCTTCAGGGGGTGGCCCTCGAGGATCGCGACGGAATGCTCGCCCGCATCCTCGCATCAGAGCCGCCGGCAGCGGTCGAGAAGAGGCGGAAAGACAGGGATACGGTGTTTCCCGCGCCGCTCGTGGATTTTCTCGGCTTCGATCTCGCGGATGTGCCATGGAAGACCCGTTTGCCCGGCTACAAGATCCACGACATGGGCATTATCGACGGCATCGGCGTGAATCTGTTCAATTTTCGGCCGGATCGAGCCGCGCCCTCCCATACCCATCACGGACTGGAATTGTCGCTGGTGCTCAGCGGCGGCTTCACGGATGTTTTCGGTCATTACCTGCCGGGTGACATATCGGTGGCGGATCCCGACGTCGATCATCGTCCGCAAGCCGATCCGGGGGAACCTTGTATCGGTTTTCAGGTTATTGAAGGACCGTTGAAGCTCACCGGTCCGCTGGTGCGGCGTCTTCGCGATCTGATTGGCTGAAATTCCCGACAGCGGAGGAAAACATGTCGCTCTACAGGGCAAGACCGGAGGATGGCGTCGCCTGGGTAACCGGCGCGTCGAGCGGCATAGGACGGCAGACGGCGCTGGAACTTGCGCGTGCGGGCTACACGGTTGTCGCCACCGCACGAAGCGAGGACAAGCTGTCTTCACTCGCTGCCGAAACCGCAAATCTCAGGGGAAGCGCCATACCCATGCCGTGCGACGTCACCGACGAGGACGCGATGTCGGATCTCGTCGCCGCCATCGAGGCGCGCCACGGCAAGATCGCGCTTGCGGTCTTCAATGCTGGCATGTTCGCGCCCGTTCATGGCGAGCGGCTGAATGTCGAGCGTTTCACCAAGAGTTTCGCGGTCAACCTGACCGGCATCATCCATGGCCTGGTGCCTACAGTCAGCCTCATGCAGCGCGCAGGTCGCGGGCAGGTGGTGCTGATGGCCTCCGTCGCCGGTTATGCCGGGCTGCCGACCAGTGCCGCCTACGGCGCGACGAAAGCGGCGGTCATCAATCTCGCCGAAAGCCTGAAATTCGATTTCGACAAGATGAACATCCGAATTCAGGTCATCAATCCGGGTTTTGTCGACACGCCTGCCACGGAAGGCAATCCGTTTCCCATGCCGGCACTGATGGAGGTGGAGGAGGCCGGAAAGCGCATCGCCAAGGGCATCGCCGAGAGCGATTTCGAGATCACCTTTCCGCGCCGCTTCACCTGGCCGCTCAAGATCGTTTCGAAACTTCCCTATCCGCTCTATTTCTGGCTCGTGGGCACCGCAACGGGCTGGAAGAAGAAGCCGCTCAGGCCGAAGTGATCCTGTCGCGCAGCGATTTCTGCTCGGCCTCGTCGAGCGGAAAGTTCCACATCAGGGCGATGGCCGCCAGTTTGGCGACGATCGGCAGCCATCCATAGGCGATGGCCAGCGCGAGCAATCCGTTCGCCGTCGTCTGGCCCTGCGGATCGAACCCCGCCAGGGAAAGAAGCGGAAAGGCCATGCCGACGGCGAGCGCCAGCGCCAGCTTCGTCGTCAGGCTCCAGAGCGCGAAATACAACCCGCTGCGCTGCTCGCCGCTTTCAGCCGTATCCACATCGATGACATCCGCCTGAATGGAGGGCGGCAGGGCCAGATCGAAGCCGAGAAGAAGGCCGGTAACGACGCAGATCGCCAGAAAACCGTACCAGGCGCCTTCAGGCAGAAGCGGCGCGGGCGCGAAGGCCACACAGGCGAGGATCATGGCGACCGACCACGCCCGGTGCTTCGAACTGCGCCTGGCCGCCAGAAGGGCAATCGCCGTCCCGCCAACGCCGCACAGGAAATAGATGAACAGGAACAGTCCGCGGGCCTCCGGCATTCCGAGCCGGTCGGAGACGAAATAGAGAAACAGCGTGGCAGGTATGCCGGTGGCGAGGCCGTTCAGGAAGAACGCTGCGAGCAGGCGGATAAAGGGCTTGTTTGCCGCAATGGCCTTCAGCCCGTCGCGGAGTTCGAGCTTGCGGCGGGTAAAATCCCTCGGCTCCGGGACCAAGGCGAGCGTCACCGATCCGAAGAGGGGGAGCAGCAAGGCAATGGCGGCCCCCAATATCGCCAATCCATTCCAGACCGTCGGGTCGTCGAAGCCGATCGTGTAGGGAAGGGCGATGGCGCCGAGCGTGCCGAGCAGTATCAGTCCTTCGCGCCAGCCGGCGATGCGCGAGCGCTGATGATAGTCGCCGGCGAGCTCCGCGCCCCAGGCGGAATAGGGCACGAGCATGATCGTGTAGCCCAGCGACAGGAGCAGACCCCAACCGGTGAGCCAGAAGAGGCTTGCATCCGGTGGTGGCGCGAACAGCATGAAGGCCGAGAGCGCGACGAGCGGGATGCCGAGCGCGAACAGCGTGCGGCGGCGCCCGAAACGGGTTCGTGCCCGGTCGCCGATCCAGCCCATGGCGGGGTCGCTGATCGCGTCGAACAGCCTGACGACCAGCAGGGCGAAGCCCACGCCCGCGAGCGGCAGGCCGAGCGCCTCGGTGTAATAGGTCGGCACCAGCACATAGAGCGGCAAGGTGAGGGCCGCGAGCGGAATGGCAGGCAGCGCATAGGCGAGCAAAAGCGGCAGGGAGAGCGCGCCCGTCTCCCCTTGGCTCTTGTCGTCGCCTGGTGGGTGAGCGCTAGGTGTAGACAACCTGGCGCACGTTGATGTGCCCGGCGCGGAAACCGGCTTCGCAGTAATGCAGGTAGAACTCCCACAATTTGCGGAAGCGATCGTCGAAACCGAGCGGGACGATGTTCTCCCAGGCCGCCCAGAAACGCTCGCGCCAGGCGGCGAGGGTGCGGGCATAATCGAGCCCGAAGGCGCGTTCGCCGATCATCTTCAATCCGGAATTCCGGCCGAGTTCGACCAGGTGCTCCTCGGATGGCAGCATGCCGCCCGGGAAGACATAGCGCTGGATGAAGTCGGGCGCCGACTTGTAGTTCTGATAGGCTTCCGGGCGGATCGTGATGATCTGGAGGCCGGCGCGTCCGCCCGGTTTGAGGCATTCGCGCAGCTTGCCGAAATAAACCGGCCAGTAGCGCTCGCCGACGGCTTCGAACATCTCGATGGAAACGATGGCGTCATACTGTCCGGTTTCGTCGCGATAATCCTGGAACCTGAAATCCACCTTGTCCGACAGTCCGGCCTTCTCGATGCGATGGCGCGCGTAGGCGAGCTGTTCCTTCGAGATCGTCAGGCCGGTCACATGGCAGCCGATCTCGGACGCCGCGAACTCGGCGAACCCGCCCCAGCCGCAGCCGATCTCGAGCACCCTGTCGCCGGGCTTGATGCCGGCGGCATGGGCCAGCGCCCGGTATTTCCGGGCCTGTGCGCTCGGCAGGTCGTTGGCGCCTTCCTCATACAGGGCCGAGGAGTAGGTCATCGTTTCGTCGAGCCATTGCTCATAGAAGGCGTTGCCGAGATCGTAGTGGGCCGAAATGTTTTTCTGGGCCTGCGTCCTGGTGTTCGAGCGCATCCAGTGGCGAATCCTCTCGATCAGCCGCAGCACGCCCTGCGCGCCGTTCGAGAAACGGTCGCCGATGCTCATGTTGACGAGAAAGAACTCGAGAAACACCGTGACGTCGGGGCTTTCCCAGTCGCCGTCCATATAGGTTTCCGCCACGCCTATGGTGCCGGATGACAGGGCACGGCTGGCGAGGTTCCAGTTGCGCAGCACGAGATGCGCATGGGGGCCTTCCGCCTCTCCTTCGATGCGGAGCGTTCGCCCCTCGGGCAGGGTGATGACGAGGATGCCGCGCTTTATGCCCATCAGGCGGCGCAGGGCGAACTTTGCCTTGCCGGGAAGGCCGCGCAGCTGCTTCGACAGGTGCTCGGGGCGGAGCAGTTCGCCCTTGTCCCGGCAATAGTTCGACTGATTTCCGCAATAGTTTGACTGATTTCCGCAATACTGGCTGTCGGTCATGCGTCTTCCCCTGACGAAAGCGCGTGGCCGGTCTTGTTGCCGGCTCCCGCGCCCGGATAGCTCACCCTTGCCGGAGGTTCCGGCTTGCTGAAGAAGGTCACGCCCTTGAGCCACAGGCGCAGTGCCTCGTAGTGGATGCCGCCCAGTATCTTCCAGGTCAGCATCGGGATCCGCATTACATTGCGCAAAATTTCCGCCGTGCTCAAGGGCTTGGCCTTCGCCGCGTAAGTCGCGGCGAGAAGCGGGCCGTCGGCATCGGTCTCCAGAATGCGCCATTTGAGGGTCTCGCCCGGAAACGACATGCGGAAATGATAGGTCAGCTCCATGTCGAGGAAAGGCGAGACATGGAAGAGCTTCTTCCTTTCCTGCCGTATGCCGGCCGGGCTCATGTCGCCGGCCTCGACGGGGCAGACATAGGTGTGGTCTTCGCCGAACGTGTTGCGCACCTGGTAGACCAGTGCCGTCAAACCTCCGGCCGCGTCATAGGCGTAGAAGACCGAGAGGGGATTGAAGACCTTGCCGAGCACTCTCGGATAGCAGGCAAGGAGAATGCGCGCGGGCGCTTCCGTCATGCCTGCGTCCTTCAGCAGGGTGTCGACATGGGCGCGCAGGCCGTCCGCATCGGAGCCGCGAACGTGGTCGGTCTCGCAGAAGGACAAGAGATTGAAGCCGTTGACGGAGAAAAGAGGGCTGAGCGCGTCCGCTTCGGGCAGCCTGTCCAGATCGATCAGCAACGAAAACACCTCGTAGTCGAAACGGTGCCCGACGGGACGCATGCGCTGGTGCATGACGGTGCCGCGATAGAGAAGGGCGGGCGCCATGTCGACGGCGGTGGGCGGTGAGACGTGTTTCATCAGGCGACCTCGCTGGTCTCCTCCCGTCTGGCGATCGCGCGGGCGAAAACAGCGGGATCGGCGGGAGCGGGCGCGTCGCGCCAGGGAAAGCTCGCGCCGAGCCGTTCGGCTGCCTTGATGCCTGAAAGAAGTCCGTCCTCGTGGAAACCGTAACGGGTCCACGCACCGGCATAGCTGGTCGCATTATGGCCCTGGATCGCCTCGACGCCTTCCTGGATTTCCATCGCATCGGTGCCGAACTGCGGATGATCGTAGGAGAATTCGGCAAACACCTTGTCCGCATCCGGTTCGCGGTCCGGGTTGAGCGTGACGAAAAGCGGGCAGTCGTGGTCGATCCCCTGCAGCCTGTTCATCCAGTAGCTGACGGCCACATCCGCGTCGGCAGCGTCGTTTGTCGAGCGCAGATAGTTCCACGATGCCCACGCCTTGCGCCGTTTCGGCATCAATGCGGGATCGCGGTGGAGCACGACGCGGTTCGGCCGGTAGGGAATGGCGGGCAGCAGCGCCGCTTCCGTCGCCGTGGGTTTGTCGAGGATCGCCAGGGCCTGATCGGTGTGGCAGGCGAGGATCACATGGTCGAATCGTTCGGTCCGACCTCTGCCGTCGGTGATTTCGACACCTCGATCATCGCGCTTCACGTTCCTGACCGGGCTCGACAGGCGCAGACGGTCGCCTAAAGGGGCGAGCAGCTTTGACAGGTAGTTCCTGCTGCCGCCGGAAACCGTACGCCATTGCGGGCGCTCGGAATGGATCAGCCGGTGATTGTCGAAGAAATTGACGAAGTGCGTCGCCGGGAAATCGAGCATCTTGTGGGCCGGGGTCGACCAGATCGCGGCCGCCATAGGCACCAGATAGTTGTTGCGGAAGCCGGGCGAAAAGCCGCGCCAGTCCAGATAGTCGCCGATCGAGCGGGCGTGCAGATGTCCGGCCTCGCGGTCGGTGACGCAGAGCTTGTTGAAGCGGAATATCTCGCGCAGCATCAAAAGGAAGGAGGGACGGAACAGATTGCGCTTCTGGGCGAAGACGGAGGCGAGGTTGTCGCCGCACCATTCGAGCTTGCCCTGATCGAGCGAGAGCGAGAAGCTCATGTCGCTCTCATGCGTGTCTACCTCCAGATGCTCGAACATCGCGGTCAGGTTGGGGTAGTTGAGCGTATTGTAGACAATGAACCCGGTGTCCACCGAGACCGGCTTGCCGTCATAATCGATATCGACGGTCGCCGTGTGTCCGCCGGGGCGGTTTTCGGCTTCATAGAGCGTCACGTCATGGCAGCGGTCGAGAGCCCAGGCTGCGGATGCGCCGGATATGCCGGAGCCGATGACGGCGACCTTCAAGCGCGGAGTTGCGCCGGGAACGATTTTCGAGGGGGTCGGGGCGTTCATCATGCGTCCTTGATTGTCTCGAATGCGGAAAGGGCGCGATCGCGCGCCTCCTTGTGGTCGATAATGGGTTCCGGATAGGTCTCGCCGAGGGTGACGTCCGCATCCACGAGAACCTTTTCCGGCGCATCCCAGGGATGATGAATGTATTTGTCCGGCAATGCGGCGATCTCCGGTACGTATTTTCGGACGTAGATACCGCCCGGATCGAACTTTTCACCCTGAATGATCGGATTGAATATGCGGAAATAGGGCGCCGCGTCCGCGCCGGAACCCGCAACCCATTGCCAGTTCGACGGATTGCTCGCGGCGTCCGCGTCGACAAGCGTATCCCAGAACCACTCCTCGCCCTCTTTCCAGTGGATGAGCAGATGCTTGGTCAGGAATGACGCCACGATCATGCGAACGCGGTTGTGCATCCAGCCTGTCTGCCAGAGTTCACGCATTCCGGCGTCGACGATGGGGTAACCGGTCATGCCCTTCTGCCATGCGTGAAGATCCCCGGTGGCGTCCTTCCACGGAAAGTCGTCGAAGCGATCGTCAAAGTTCGCGGCATCGATCCCGGGGCTGTGAACCAGAAGGTGGTAGCCGAATTCACGCCAGCCGATTTCCTTGCGGAAAACGGCCTGATCCTCGTTGGAACCGCTTCCCTTGCCGCTTGCACCGTCGAGCGCGCGAAAAATCTGAGCCGGCGTGATTTCGCCCATAGCCAGATGCGGCGAGAGGCGGGATGTGTTTTCGCCGTCAGGACGGTCACGCCCGCTCGCATAACCACTGATCCCGCCATCGAGGAATGTCTTGAGCCGCTCATGCGCGCCCGTTTCGCCGGGTGTCCAGGTCTCGCGCAGCCCGCCCGCCCAGTCCGGGCGGGACGGCAGGAGGTTCCAGTCCGACAGTTTTTCGGATGCCGGCTTGCTGCTGGGCGATGATAGCTTTCCGGGCTTCGAGATCGGGTCGGGAAGTTCCAGAACCGATTCAACGGCTTTCCAGAAGGGGGTGAAAACCTTGTAGAATTTCCCGGAGCCGGTTTGTATGGCACCCGGGTCGTGAAGAAGCGCGCCGGGAAAGGTCTCTACCGCGAAGCCATCGTCGGTCAGGCGGTCTGCCAGATCTTCGTCGAATTCCGCTGCCGCCCCGCCGTAGCGCCGGTTCCACAGGATGGTGCCGGCATCGCATTTGCCGGCGAGATCTCCCAGAACCACATAGGGATCGCCGGTTGCCAGGACGAGCGGTGCGCCGAGCTCGTCGAGCGACCGCGACAATCCTTCCAGGGATTTGTGCAGCCACCAGTCCCGCGCCGCGCCGTTTGAGCGCAATTTCGTGCCGCTCGTGCGGATGAAGACCGGAACCACCGCGTCATATTCGGATGCGGCGGACAGGGCCGCATTGTCGGCGATGCGCAAATCCTCCCGGAACCATAGAAGGGCAGTTTTTTTCTTGTCGGAGGTGTCCGGCATGCAGGTCGGTTCTTTCAGTTGAGGTTCGTTCTACGCATTAACGAGCGCCACGGTTCAGAAGTTTCACATCGGGCGATCAATTTGCCGCATGAGAATATTCCATAATTTTCTCTGGTTATTTGACGTATTGTTGTGTTTAAATACGCTAAATATCCAGTAAATATACTATAAAAACGGAATGGAATAATTTATACCATGCTTAAATGCGAGGCCTTGGCGGGATATGCTTGACGGATTTGACGCAGGGGAAAGCGCCCGGCTGATAGGCCGGGGTCTGCAATTCTTCGATCTCCACACATACAAGAGATCAGCCGTCATTTCATCGGTCGCGGAAGATCACGCAGACATTTTATATGTCTCCTCCGGCGCTGTCGGGCTGTACTCGCATGTTTGCGGCAATGAAGAGCTGATCGGTCTTATTCTCAAGGGGGAATGCGTAAGCTTCGGCGGTCGGGCCATGAACCCGGGACGTCTGACCGCCCGGGCGCTCAAGAATTCGAATGTCTATGTCGGAAGGTCGACAAATCTGGCCGGGCTGATGCCGGATGGTGCGATCAACAGGCTTGTCATGTCTGCCACGACGCATTTGTTCAACCTGCTGCTCAATCAGGCTGCCGCGATGAAGGTGCGCCGCCTGGAGGACCGGATCGTGGTGGTTCTGAAAAACTGTGCCCGCTTCCAGGGGCAGGATCTTTCCCAGGACGCGGTCGAACTGGAATGGGGGATCAGTCAGGTGGAATTCGCAAACCTGCTCGGCGTCGCCCGGCCTTATCTCAACAAGGCCATCCGGCAGCTGGAGCAGTCCGGTGTTCTCGAGTTCAATGGAGACCGTGTCGTGCTCGATGAGTGCCGGAAGAAGAAGGGGCTTGAGGTCCGGCATGAAAATGCCCGATATGGCTGAGCATTGTAAATAAAGTGACAGTTCAAATATTTTTTCGGGCGCGGAATTATATGCCGAAGCGGCATTATTTGCAAAACTCGTCAGTGTAAATACTCATACCGATATGTTGCTTTGCGTAGGCAGGAAAGATGTTCCGCAAGTGCGGTCTAGTCTTGGGGTCTGCTTCACTGGGCATGAGTCTCGTTTTCAAGCGGGGCGTATGCCGGCATGCGATTTCGAGTCGGGGATGCGGCGATCCTCAGGCGCGAGGTGGAGACCTTCTTCCGGGCACAGGTGCCCTGTCAGGAATGACGGCATCGGAAAGGGATGTTTGGTCTCCACCTCCGTTATCGAAGTTCGAACGGCCTGCTTCTTCTCCCCCACACGATTGATCCGCTCCCCATAGGGTTGGCCTGCTCCCCATAGGGTTGGCTTTCAGCCGATCGGATTTGCGGGTTGAACATCCTCCGGGCTCGCCTCGCGTATGCGTGCGATCCGGTGCAGGGGCCTGCCTTCCCGTGAGCCGAAGCGGTGCAGTTCTCAGGCGCTCCGGCCGTGGGGCCGTGGCGGGTTCTGGAGAATGCGTTCCAGACGGTCGAGGCCCGTCTTGAGCGTATCCAGTGTATCGGGCGCCCCGATGACGATCCGGACCGCATGTGGCACTTCACGCCGTCCGACGACGAAGCTGTGCGTCGGTGCGATGGCGATGCCGTGCGCGGCCGCGGTGTCGACGAATTCTTCGCTGCGCCAGGGTTCGGGCAATGGCAGCCAGATGTGCGGGCTCGTGGGAAGGCTGACCGCGCGCGCCAGCGTCGGATAGGCCGATAGCAGCGATACACGGCGCAGCGCATCAGTCTGCTGCCAGTTCATCATCCTGCCGACGTGTCCCTGCCTGATCCAGCGCGCGGCGATCTCCGCCTGCAGGCGCGAGGACGCACCCGTCGACATGCCGACACCGGACTGGCTCCTGAGCACGCTCTCCGGCGGGGAGACAAGGCAGCCGACCTTCATGCCGGGGCCGGCGATGCGCCCGAGACTGGTGACGAAATGGGTGCGATGAGGGGCGAGCGCGAAGATCGGCGGTTCCTTTTCCTGCCGCAAGGTGCCGTAGATATCGCTCTCGATGATCGGGATGTCGTAGCGCTCGGCAATTTCGGCAATCGCCACGCGGCGCTCATAGGGCAGTACCGCGTTGGTGGGGTTCTGGTTGCGAGGCGTGCAATAGATGGCCGAGATCCGGTGTCCTCCACTGCAGACGGCCTCGAGCGCGTCGGGAAGCATGCCGTGGGCGTCCATCTTCACCGCGGCGAGTTGCCTGTCGAGATAGCCGGCGACGGCTTTCATGCGCGGATCGGTCAGCTCTTCGGTCGCGATCGTCTGCCCCGGATGGGTGATCGTGGACAGGGCGCACATGGCGGCATGTTGTCCGCCATTTGTCACGATGATCTGCTCCGGGCTGGCGGAAATGCCTGAAAGCGAGAGCCAGCCCGCCAATGCCTCGCGATGGCTGAAATCGCCCTGTGTCGGGCAGTTTTCGAGAAGCAGTCCTGCCGCGTCCTCGGCGGCAATGGCGCGTAGCGTCTCGGAGACGAGACCGGGAAGGTCGGCCACCGGCACACGGTAGGTCTGCATGTCGATGGATTGCCCGGCATCCGGCTCCGTCGCCGCGTATTTCGGTTTTATCTCGGATATATAGGTCCCGCGACCGACATGGCTGGTGACGACGCCGAGCTGTTCAAGCTCGCTATAGGCGCGCCCGACCGTGGCAATCGCGATGCCGAGCTGATGTGCGAGTTCGCGCTGCGGAGGCAGCTTCTGGCCAACCGGAATCCTGCGCTGGGCGACACCTTCGATCACGGCCGCAACAATCGCCTTGTAGCGTGGTTTGATGTTCGATTGTACCAAATCTGCAATCATAGGACTATGACAATATAATTCTTGTGTTAGGTCAATACCTCTACTACCGTACTCAAGAACTAAGACAATTGCAATTGGAGTTATGACAATCGTCTAGGTTTAGTGTCGTTGGAGGACGGCGCTTTTCATTTTGGGAGGAGAAGCATGAAAATTCTCAAGAGGCGCACCTGCGCCGAGACCTATGCTCTTGATCAGTTGTCCACCATTGACACCAAGGGTCTTATTTCCCGTCGCGAGCTGATGCGCCGGGCCTCGCTCTTCGGCGCGGCCGCAACGCTGGGCACGTTCGGTGGCGTGCTGGGCTCGGTCGGTCATGCCGCCGGCGGCAAGGTGAAGGTCGGCCTCGACAGCGGCGCCTATACCCCGATCCTGAAGGAATTCGCCACGGAGTTCCGCGAAGCGACCGGAACCGAGGTGGAGTTCCTGTCCTATCCGCTCGGCAACATGTACGACCAGAACCTGCTGGCGCTTCGGCAGGGCGAGGCCCGTTTCGACGCCTTCGACTTCTGGCCGAACTTCACCGGCGATTTCGGTCCGTTCCTGACGCCGCTTGAAGAGGTCGGCACCCTCGAGGATCTCAATTTCTCGGACATCGCCAAGCCGTTCCAGCTGCTCAACATCTATGAGGGGAAAACCGTCGGCGTGATGATCGACGGCGACCTCTTCATGGATACGGTCCGCACCGACCTGTTCGAGAACGCCGACGAAATGAAGGCGTTCCAGGCGAAATACGGTTACGAGCTGGCGGCGCCAAAGGACTGGAAACAATATCGCGACACGGCGGAATTCTTCACCCGGCCGGATCAGGATCTCTATGGTGCGGTCGAGGTCACGAGTTTCTTCGTCTACGCCTTCTTCATCAACCAGCTGGTTCAGGCGGGTGCCGAGAAGGGCGAGCGCTACGGCGAGCTCTTCGATGAGCAGATGAAGCCGAAGCTGGTCAATGATACGGCAATTGCCGCACTTGACCGCTATCGCGAGATGACAGGTTTCATGCCCTCCGACCTCGCCATGGCAATGCCCTGGGATGTGGGCCGCCAGATCTTTTTCGATGGTCGGGTCGCCCAGGCCAACTGGTGGACCGACATGCCGAAGGGGGCGGCCGACCCGTCGATCTCCAAGGTCGCCGACAAGATCAAGTGCGCGCCGAGCTGGGGAGAGGTCACCGTTCTGCCCTATGGCCGCGCCATGGGCATCGCCAGGAACTCGGCGAACAAGGAAGGCGCCTTCCAGGCAATCGCCTGGCTGCAGAGGTCGGCGAACGCCAACCGCTGGGTGGCTGAGACCTTCTCCCAGTCGTTGATGGATCCCTGGCGGATGAGCATGTTCAACGAGCCGTCGAGCACGTTCCCGCTCCAGGCAGAATCCGGCTTTGCCGAGAATTTCGCCTCGGTGTCCAAGGAGCTTCTGGACAGCAAGAAGGCCTATCTCGACATCTCGATCCCCGGCACCAACCAGTATCTGGCGTCGATGATCCAGCACGTTCAGCGCGCGGTGACGGGACAGGCCTCCTCCGAGGAGGCGCTGAAGGCGATGGAAAGCGAATTCGAGGAGACCACCGAGGTCTTCAATCGTGATCGGCAGATTGCCCATTACGACGAATATCGCCGGCGGATGATCTCCAACGGCTACTGGACCTGACGCCCAGGGGAGAAGGGCGGGGCGGTCCTTGCGGCCGCCCGCCCGATACGGCTCCGCCTGGAGCGTGACCGCGGAAAAATCCGGAAATTCGATGACTGACATTGCACCGACACTGACGATCAGCCGGCCACCGGCCGGAGAGCGGGCAAAGCGGGAAAAAGCCGCCGAGCGCCGGTCGACCATGATCCTGCTCGCGCCGGCACTCGTCTTCCTGACGCTGATGTCGATCTGGCCTTTCGCCTATCTGCTCTACGCGTCCTTCACATCCTATCAGCTGGCCATTCCGATCCCTATCGAGTGGGTCGGTCTGGACAACTTCACCAAGCTGATGGGTGGCGCGCGGTTCTGGTCGAGCCTCGGCATCACCGCGATCTTCGCGCTCGTGGCCGTCCCGCTGCAGATCCTGGCGGGACTCGGGCTTGCCATGCTGATCAATTCCATCTCGCGCGGTCGGGAAATCTACGCCTCGCTCTTCCTGATCCCGATGATGCTCGCGCCGATCATCGTCGGCTTTTCGTGGAACCTGTTTCTCAATCCGATCTACGGTCCGCTCAACGCGCTTCTCCGCTCGCTCGGCTTCCAGCCTCCCGCCTGGGCGCAGTCGCCGGAATGGGCGCTGCCGACCCTGGTCGCGGTCGATGTGTGGCAGTGGACGCCGCTCGTCATGATCATTCTTCTCGCAGGCCTTCGGTCGATCCCGCCACGCGTCTTCGAGGCGGCCAAGGTGGACGGGTCCAACCGCGTCCAGACATTCTTCAACATCATCCTGCCGATGCTGGCACCCTACATGGTGGTGGCCTTCGTCCTGCGCTTCATCGACAGTTTCAAGGTGTTCGATATCATCTACATCCTGACGCGCGGCGGCCCGGGGACGTCGACGCAGAACCTCGCCTATTACACCTATGACGTTGGCTTCAGCCGCTTCCAGTTCGGCAGTGCCGGTGCCTTGAGCATCATCCAGCTGGTTCTGCTGGTCGTGGGAACCACAGTCATCCTGTCGGCGGTGCGTCGGCGGAGTGCTGCCGGCGAAGGAGGGAGCCGCTGATGTCCCGTTCCGTCTTTCACGAAGCCCTGCGTCATCTCGCGCTTCTGCTGATCCTGTTTGCGGTCCTGTCGCCGCTGCTCTGGCTGCTTCTGACCGCGTTCAAGCCCTATGGCGAGCTGTTCAACAATCCGCCGACCATCCTTCCGGAAGCGGCAACGCTGGTGAACTTCACCGAGGGCTGGGAGATCGGTGGCGGCAAGGGCATCATGGACAGCCTGATCGTATCGTCCATCTCGACGTTGATCTGCCTGATCCTCGGGTTCCCGGCGGCCTATGCGCTGGCACGGCGGTTTCCGCCGCACGGTCAGCTGAGCTTCACCATCCTGTCGCTCCGGATGATGCCGCCGATCGTGCCGGTCATCGGTTTCTATCTGCTGTTCCAGGAGCTTGCGCTCTTCGACACCTATACGGGGCTGATCATCGTCTACACCTTCATGAACCTGCCGCTGGTGATCTGGCTGCTTGCCGAGTTCATGCGGCAGATTCCCAAGTCCTACGAGGAAGCCGCACGGGTCGACGGTGCGACGTGGTTCCAGCTCTTCCGCGACGTGCTGCTGCCGCTGTCGCTGCCGGGCGTTCTGACGGCAGGCATACTCGCCATGATCTTCGCCTGGAACGAGTTCCTGTTCGCGCTGGTGCTGACGGGGGATGCGGTGATCACGCTGCCCAAGGCGCTGGCCAGCTTCTTCCTGTTCCAGCAACCCAACTGGGGTCAGCTGGGCGCCATCGGCATCGTTGCCTTCGGCCCGCTGCTCCTGCTTTCCTACTACATGCAAAGACTGCTCATCCGCTCGTTTTCCATCGAGCTGGGCGGCCGTTGAGGTAACCAACATGGCATCCATCGAACTTCAGAACGTCAACAAGTGGTACGGCAACGCCATCCATGCCGTGCGCGATATTTCCTTCAAGATAGAGGATGGCGAGTTCTTCGGCCTGCTGGGGCCGTCCGGCTCGGGCAAGACTTCGGTGCTGCGCATGCTTGCGGGCCTTGAATCGGTCACCGAGGGCGACATCCTGTTCGACGGCGTCTCGGTGACCGACCAGACGCCGCAGCAGCGCAACATCGCCATGGTCTTCGAGCAGAATGCGCTTTATCCGCACATGACCGCGCGGCAGAACATCGGCTATCCGCTCAAGATCCGCGGCAAGTCGAAGGACGAGATGGACAAGATGGTCGGCGACGTCGCCCGGATGCTCCATATCGACCACCTGATCGACCGCCGTGCCTCGCAGATGTCGGGTGGCCAGCAGCAGCGCGTTGCGATCGCCCGCGCTCTCGTCCGCCGGCCCAACCTTCTTTGCCTCGACGAGCCGATCGCCCATCTCGACACGCTGCTGCGCGCCCGTCTGCGCGGCGAGCTCAAGCGTCTTCAGCGGTCGCTCGGCACCACATCGGTGATCGTCACCCACGACCCGATCGAAGCGATGACGATGACCGACCGGCTCGCGGTGATGCGCGACGGCGTGCTGCAGCAGATCGGCAGCCCGGACGACATCCACAACCGCCCGGTCAACGCCTTCGTCTCGCAGTTCTTCGGGCTTCACTCGATGAACCTGTTCCGGGTGGACAATCTCAAGGAGAGCGCCGGTGCCTTCAGCGGGCAGCTCAACGGGACCCATGTCGACGTGCCGCGGTCGGCGACGGGCTATGCCAATGGCCTGGGACAGCTGCTTGTCGGCTGCCGTCCCCACGCGGTTATCTTGGTCAAGGAGGGGGAGACACCGCCGCCGGACACGTTCCGTCTGACCGGCCGGGTCTATGTCGCCGAACCGCTCGGCGAGGTCACGCTCGTGACAATCCAGGTCGGCGACCTGACGGTGCAGGCGCTTGATCCGCGCAAGCGCGATTATGCCATCGACGAGGAGGTCATAGTCACGGTGCCGCAATCGGCTCTTTACGCCTTCGATACCGGAACCGAGGCGACCATCGCCTTCGGCAGCGCGGACGAACCGCTTCCGACCGCGGATCTGAAGGCCGGCTGACGTCATGCGCTACCTCCTCGGCATCGACAAGGGGACCTCCATGGTCAAGTCCGTCGTCTTCGACGAGGACGGGCGGACCGTCGGCGCGTCCGAGGAACGGGTGGAGGTTCTTTCTCCGCGTCCGGGCTGGCACGAGGAGGATCCCGAAGCGAGCTGGCAAGCCTGCTGCCGGACGATCCGCGGTGCCATCGCCGAGGCCGGCATCTCGGCGGATGAGATCGCCGCACTCGGTATCGCCGCACATATGGGCGGAGCCTGGATCGTCGATGCCGATGGGATGGCCTTGCGCAACGCCGTCTGCTGGCCGGACGAACGGGCTCAGCCGCTGCTCACCGAACTCGGGGAGAAAGGCGTCCTCGACGAGGCCTTCACCATTTCCGGGAACGGTCTCATGCCGGGCATTACCCTGATGATCCTCGCCTGGCTCAACCGCCACGAGCCGGACATTCGGCCCAGGGCAAGGGCGGTGCTCTGCGCAAAGGACTATTTCCGGTTCCGGCTGACCGGCAGGATCGCCACAGATCCGTCGGACGTCTCCTTCGTTCCCGGCGATATCGATGCGCGGAACCATTCTTCCAGGCTTGCGGCATTGCTCGGTGCCGGGGGCTGGGATGACGCGATGCCCGAAATCCTCGGCTCCGATGCCATTGCAGGCGAAGTTACGCAGGTGGCGGCGGAGGCGACCGGCCTCAGGGCCGGCACGCCGGTGATCACCGGCTGCGGCGATGCGGTCGCCAATGTGATCGGCGCGGGCGGCAGCCGGCCGGGCGAAGCGATCACCGTTCTCGGCACGTCCTGTCTCAACTCCCTGATCGTCGACCGGCCGGGGCGGGAGCCGCCGGGGCTGGGCTTCCTGTTCGCCATGCCGGGGGACACCTATCTCCGGATCCTGCCCAACACGTCCGGCACCATCACCATGGACTGGTTCCTCGATCATTTCGGCGGGATGCGAACGGATGCCGGAGCCTGGGATTTCCGCGCCATGGAGAAACGCGTCGCCGAAGCCCCGCGCGGGGCGGACGGCGTTCTGCTTCTCCCTTACGTCAATACCGCAGGCGTACTCGCACCCTTTTACGATCCGCGCGCACGGGGCGCCTTCTTCGGCATGAGCAACCAGACGACGCGGGATCACCTCATGCGCGCGGTCTACGAGGCGCTGGCCTATGCCACGCGCGACTGTTTCGAGGCGATGCCCGGCGGACGGGATGTTCTGACCCTGACCGGCGGCGGCGCGCGCAGCGCCTTCTGGGCGCAGATGTTCGCCGATGTCTGCAAGCTGCCGATCGAGATCTCGGCGGCCGCGCAGACCGGGGCAGCGGGCGTGGCGCTGATGGCCGGTGTCGCCGTCGGCATCTGGCCTGATCTCGCCACCGCGCAGGCCAAGACCTCGTCAGTCTCCGCGCGCTACGAACCGGACCCCGTCGCAAGCGCGGATTACGATCGCTGGTACGACCTCTATCGCGATGTCAGGGAGACCTATCGCACATATTCCGCCCGCCGTTCCGAAACCGTCGGGAGGGCGAGCGCATGAGCCATATCGTCGGCATAGACAAGGGCACCACTGCCACGAAGGCCGTCGTCTTCGAGACCGGGACCGGGAGGGTCGTCGGCAGCGCCAATCGTGCCACCCACGCGCTTCACCCTCTTTCCGGGTGGCACGAGGAAGACATGGAGGTCACCTTCGATCGCGTCGCGGATTGCATCCGTGCCGCGATTTCCGATGCGGGCCTGACGGGGGCGGACATTTCAGGCGTCGGCGTGTCGGGACATATGGGCGGTCTCTGGGCGCTCGGTGCCGATGGACGACCGGCCGGCCATGCCATCGCCTGGCCCGACGCAAGGGCAGGCGAGATCGTTGCCGCCTGGACGCGTGAAGGCAAGACGGAGGAAATCTACGAGATCTCCGGCAATGCGCCGATCCCCGGCGTGCCGCTCGCACTTCTTGCCTGGCTCAAGGCCAACGATCCCGAACGCTATGCGTCGCTGCACCGGATTGCCTTTGCCAAGGACTATATAAACTACCGGCTCACCGGTCGCTTCGTCACCGACGAATCCGATATCTCCTTCTTTCCCTGCGATATCCGCAAGCGGGCGTTTTCGCACCGGCTTTTCGATATCGCCGGCATTCCGGAAGTGGCTGGCAAGCTGCCGGATGTGCTGCCGACCGGATCGCTCGTGGGCGAGGTGACGGAAGAGGCCGCCGAACGGACCGGGTTGAAGCCGGGAACGCCAGTCGTCACCGGCGCCGGCGATGCGGTGTCGGCAGCACTCGGGGCAGGGGCCGTGCTGCCGGGGCAGGCTGTCACCGTCATCGGCACCAGTTTCATGAACAACCTGACGACCGACCGGCCCGTGATGGAGCCGGCAGGCGTCGGATTCCTCTTTCTGATGCCCGGCGGCGCGTGGCAGAAGCTGATGGCCAATACCGGCGGCGGCTCCCTGTGTCTCGACTGGGCGCTGCGCGCATTCGATCACGACCGCCTGGCCGCGGCCGGCGAGGATCGCGGCGGCTTCTTCGCCACGATGGAGGCGGAAGCCGCGGAGGTTCCGCCGCTCGCCAACGGCGTCTTCACCCATCCCTATTTCAACACGTCGGGCATGTCTGCGCCCCGCTTCATCCCGGAGGCCCGCGCCTCGATCTTCGGTTTCGACAGCGCCACCGGCCGGGCCCAGATGGTCCGTTCGGTCATGGAAGGCGTCGCCCTTTCGATGGTCGATTGCTACGCGGCGCTCGACGGCTCGGTCGACGAGATCCGGCTGACCGGCGGCGGCGCACGATCCAGGCTCTGGGCGAAAATCTGTGCGGCGGCGATGAACCGGCCGCTCGGATTGCTCGAGGCCGAGGAGACGGGCGCGCTGGGCGTTGCCGTTCTGGCGGCGGTCGCAACCGGCCAGCATCCCGATCTGGCGACGGCCACCCGGTCCATGGTGCGTCTCGCCGATACGGTCGAACCCGATGCCGATCTCGCGGCGATCTATGCCGATGCCTATCCGCTCTTCCGCGATCTCGGCAGAGATCTCGAGCCATTGTGGCGCAAGCGCGCCGAAATCCTATCACAGCAAGGTAAATGTCAGGACACACCATGAATGCCAGGGCCGCGCGTCACGTATTGTTCGATCTGGACGGAACGCTGGTTGATACCCGCGCGGCGGTCGAATGCACCTATCGGAAGGTCTTTTCTGACGTTCTCGACCGCGACTTTCCCCCGCCCAACCTGCCGGCGGAAGTCTTCGCCATGCGACCGGCGGAAGTCTTCCACGAGGTCGAGCCCGGCCGGGCGGAAGAACTCTACGACGCCTACCAGCGAAGCTACCCGACCTGTTCGGGTCATGTGCGCACCTTTGACGGGGCGGCCGACCTTGTCCGAGACCTGATCGCCGACGGTCGCAAGCCGAGCCTGGTGACCAACAAGGGGCTGGAACGCACATTGATGGACTTGTCCGTTGCGGGCATCCCGCCTGAACAGTTCGCGGCCATCGTGACCGCCGAGGACACGGTGGAGAGAAAACCGCACCCCGCACCCATTCTGCTGGGGCTTCAGCGCGCCGGTGCCGATGCGGCGAATGCGATCTATGTCGGAGACGGCCCGCAGGATATCCTGGCCGCGAGGGCCTGCGGCATGGAGTGCATCTCCGTCACCTACGGTTTCTACGGCGTCGAAGAACTCCAGGGACTTGGACCCCGCTCGATCGCCGCGACGATAGCCGAACTTGCCGAAGAACTCGGAGTCGGCGCTTTCCGGGGGACAACCGCATGAGGCGCTTCGACATCCTGGCGGAAAACCTCCAGTTTCCCGAAGGCCCGGTGGTGATGCCGGATGGCGCGGTCGTGGTGACCGAGATCGCCAGGGGGTGTTTGACGCGCATCAGCATGGATGGTGAAATCTCCATGCTCGCCGATACCGGCGGCGGCCCGAACGGAGCCGCACTCGGCCCCGACGGCATGCTCTATGTCTGCAACAATGGCGGCTTTTCCTGGAACACCGAGAGCGGGCTCAAGCCGCATGGCCGCGCCGAGGACAATGCCGGCGGTTCGATCCAGAAGGTCGATCCGGAGACCGGGACGGTAGAGACGCTCTACACCGCCTGCGGCGATATCGTGCTGCGCGCGCCCAACGACATCGTCTGCGACGCCCATGGCGGCTTCTACTTCACCGATCACGGCCACCGCTCCGGTCGCAAGCTCGATTTCGGCGCGGTCTTCTATGCCAAGCGCGACGGCAGCCACATCAACCAGGTGGCCTTTCCGCTGATCGGACCGAACGGTATCGGCCTCTCGCCGGATGGCAGGACACTCTACGTGGCCGAAACGTCTTCGGGACGGCTGTGGTCCTATGCGATCGCGGCGCCGGGTGAAGTGGAGACGCCGAGCTGGCCGTCGCCTACCGGCGGCGACCTGCTCGCCGGGCTTCCGGGATTCCAGCGCTATGACAGCCTGGCGGTAGAGGAATGCGGCAATGTCGCCGTCGCCACGCTACGGCTCGGGGGCATCAACGTGGTCTCCCCGAAGGGCGACCTGGTCGAGCGCATCGAGCTTCCCGACCCCTATACCACCAATATCTGCTTCGGGGGTCCCGACCGGCGCACCGCGTATATCACGCTTTCGAGTACCGGCCGTCTCGTCCGCATGGAATGGGCGCGGCCGGGACTTCTGTTGAGCTGAGGAGGAGTGCGGCGCGCGGGTTTCCTCGTCAGCCGGCGAGGTAGCCGAGCCGTCTGGAGATGTCACGGGCGGAGGCCATCAGGCCCTCGGTGAGTTCGGTTTCCCGGGCCTGCAGCGTCTGGGCGAGGCCGCCAATGCTGATCGCGGCTATGGCCCTGCCGTGCGCATCGAAGACCGGTGCGCCGAAAGCGCCGACGCCCGGCGTGACGTCCTCCATGCTTCTCGAATAGCCTCGCTTCATCGTTTCATCGCGAACGGCATGCAGGTCCTCGACACGGATTATCGTTCTGTTGGGGCGTTCGAGCGGGCACAGCGCGGCCAGATTGTCGAAAAGATCCTGGCGATAGGACATGAGCGCAAGCGGTCCGCCGCCGGCATGCAGCGGCAGCGACTGGCCGATGTCGAGCACCATGATCTGTACCTGGGAATTCCCCTCGATTCGTTCGAGACAGACCCCGCGAAGTCCGTCCGGCACCAGCAGATAGACGGTTTCGCCGAACCGCGCGGCCAGCTCGGAGATGGCCTGGCTCGCTTCCTGGCGGAGCCTCAGCGCGTTGACCGCGACCGAGCCAACGCGGAACACCTTCAAGCCGAGCTGGTAGCGATCTCCGTTCCTGACGACCCATTCGAGGTGCTCGAGCGTACCGAGAAGCCGGTAGGTCGCCGTCCGGCTGTATCCGCCCAGGCGGACGATCTCTCCGAGCGTCAGTTGCGGTGCCTTGTCGGAAAACAATTCCAGCAAGCGAAGCGCCTTCTCGACCGAGGCGACGTAGTTCTTCGGATCGAGTTCGATTTTTCGGCCCTGTTCATCAGCCATCTTTTTCACGCTCCCCGGCCGTCCGATGCGAAACCTGCAGATGCTTGTTGACTCACAATGCCCCAAAAGCAATAGTGCGTCTTGTTCGGATAGCGGATATAAAATCCGGAATCCGGACAAATAACAAGAGCAGGAGCGAGCCGGGAGGATGCGGCTCGTCTTGAGGAGGAGAACACAATGACCAACACGAGTTTCGGAATCCGCGCGTCGCTGCTCGGCGCGACAATGCTTGCCGCCGCGTCCGCCTATCCCGCCCATGCGCAGGATTTTCCGTCCGAACCGATCCGTATCGTCATCGGATTCGCCGCGGGCGGATCGACTGACACCAATACGCGGGCGCTCGCCAATGCCGCCGAACAGGTCTGCGACGCGGATATCGTCATCAGCAACCAGCCGGGCGGCTCCGGTGTGCTGGCGCTCGAGACGGTGCGCAACAGCGAGGCTGACGGCTACACGATGGCCACCACGCCGACCGAGATCAGCGCGCTGAAGCATCTGGGGCTCAGCGACGTCACCCATGAAGACTTCAAGGCCGTCATGCGTTTCATTTTCGATCCCCACGGTTTCTTCGTTCGGTCGGGCTCGGATTACAAATCGATGGACGACGTGATCAATGCGGCGAAGAACGGGACCAAGATCCGTATCGCGACGTCGGGACCGGCCAGCCCCTATGCGGTCACCTTCCAGGACGTGGCCCGCGCGGCCGGCGTCTCGGGTCAGTTCGTCAACATTCCCTACCAGGGGGATGCGCTAGCCATTCCCGCCGCGTTGAGCGGTGAGGTGGACCTGATCGTGACGAACGCTTCGAATGTGGTCGGTCAGGTCAAGTCGGGCGATTTCGTTCCGCTCGGCGTGGCGACCGACGAGCGGATCGATGTCATGCCGGACGCGCCCACGCTCAAGGAAGTGGGTATCGAGGTGACCGGCGGGTCGATCTACGGTCTGGCGGCACCGAAGGATACGCCCGAGGATCGCGTTGCCGCGCTCAACGACTGCTTCAAGAAGGCCTTCGACTCCGAGAGCTTCCAGTCATTCATCGCCAAGACCGGGGTCAATCCGGCCTATCTCGGCGCCGAGGACTTCGATGCCTACCTGACGGACGAATACACCCGGTACGGTGAGCTTCTCAAAACTCTCGGCCTCGCCAAGAACTGAGCTGGCACGGATCATGTCCAAAGGCTCCGTCATACCGCCGGTGCTGGTGCTGCTGTTCGGAATAGGGGTCCTGGCCGCTTCGGCCGGGATCCGTCCGGGCATGCTCGACCAGGATCCCGGGCCGGCATTCATGCCGCGTATCTGCGGTGCAGGGCTCATTTTGTTGTCTCTGTATCTCTTCTTCGACCGTGAACCTCATGAGGGGCTTCCAAGAGGCGGATCGCTGGTGAAGGTGATCGGCACGGCGGTCCTGCTGCTGGCCTATCTCAACCTGATCGAACCGCTCGGCTTTCCGCTCTCGACGGCGCTGTTCCTCGGTTTCGAGGTTTTCATCATCGGTATCCGGAATCCCGTCGTGCTCGTCGCCGCGCCGATCATGCTGAGCGGTGCCATCTACTATCTCTTTCGATACGGCCTCGACGTCGCGCTGCCTGCAACCCGCCTGTTCGGAGTGCTGATATGAGTGGCTGGTACGAAGGCCTGTCCGCGCTGATGGATCTCTCCGTTCTGGTGATGATCCCGCTCGGTGTCGTGCTCGGGATTGCCGTCGGAGCAATCCCCGGTCTTTCCGCGACGGTCGGAATGGCGATGTTCCTGCCGTTCACCTTCACGCTCGATCCGCTGACGGGTCTCGTCCTTCTCCTCGGGATCTACAACGGGGCCTGCTATGCTGGCGCGATTCCAGCGGTCCTGCTGCGCACTCCCGGAACGCCATCTTCCGCGGCAACGACGCTCGACGGTTATCCGATGGCGCAGAAGGGGCAGGCCGGGCAGGCCCTGACCATCTCGCTGGTGGCGAGCGTGGCGGGCGGTTTGATCGGCACATTGCTTCTGTCGCTGTTTGCGCCGGCGCTCGCCCGATATGCGCTGTCTTTCGGCACGCCCGAATATTTCGCGATCGCCATCCTCGCACTGACCATCATCGCGTCCGTCGGTGGAGGCTCGATGGCCAAGGGCTTCGTCAGCGCCTTCATCGGCCTGACGATCGCCTCCATCGGTTTCGATCCCATCGCAGGCTTTCCGCGACTGTCGTTCGACAATACCTCGCTTTCCGGCGGCATCTCGCTCATCCCCATGCTGGTCGGCATATTCGGTGTCTCCGAAGCCCTGATCCAGCTCGAACGGGTCAGCAACATGCATGAGCGGATGACCGCGCTCGGGTCCTTCCGCATGGGCGCCGGCTGGGTGAAGCGTCTCGGCCCGACCATGATGGGCTCCACCTTGGTCGGCTTCTTCTCGGGAATGCTGCCGGGTGTGGGCGGTGATATCGGTGGCTATCTGGCCTATAACGAGACCAAGAGGCTGGCCAAGCCGGGAGACCGTTTCGGCGAGGGCGAGCCCAAAGGTGTCGTGGCAGCGGAAGCCGCCAACAATGCCAGCAACATGGGCTCCCTCATTCCCACCCTCGCGTTGGGCGTGCCCGGCAATACCCAGTCGGCCGTTCTTCTCGGCGCGCTGCTGATCGCCGGCGTTCAGCCGGGGCCCGGGCTGTTTGCCGCTGCGCCGGAACTCGTCTTCGGATCGTTCCTGGCCATGACGCTCGCCTATGCCTGCATGCTGGCCATCGGACTGCTCGGCATCCGCCTTTGGGTCCGTGTCGTCCAGATCCCTGCCGTCTATCTCTGGCCGCTCGTCCTCGTCTTCTCCGTGGTCGGTTCCTATGCGGTCCGCAACGAGCCCTTCGATGTTCTCGTGATGCTGATGGCCGGGGTGCTGGGCTACCTGATGACGAAGGCCAATTATCCGGTCGCTCCTCTTCTCATTGCCGCGATCGTCGGCCCTATCGCCGAAGAGAACTTCCGCCGGTCGATGATCCTGAACGAAGGCAGCCTGACCTGGCTGTTCCAGCCGCTGACGGCGACCATCCTCTTGCTGGCGGCGGCCTCCGTCGTCTTCACCTTTGTCCGCCACCGGAAAACCCAGCGTCCCGCGCGCGCCGACGAGGCGTCGTGAGGGGTGTTCAATCGTGGGAGAAACTTATGAAAATCGGGAGATTACCGTCGTGTTGAGATCGAACTTTCCGCCGGCCACGGCGAACCTCGAAGAACTGGGCGCCCGCGCTCTCAACCTGCGTCGCAAGATGATGCACATGGCTTCGGGAAAGGGCGAGGGCTATATCGCCCAGGGCCTCGGGATCGCCGACTGTCTGGCCGCCATCTATTTCCACGAGCTGCGCCACGACCCCGCGCGGCCGGACTGGCCGGACCGCGACCGCTTCCTCCTGTCGACCGGGCACTACTCGATCGCCATGTATGCGGTGCTTGCCGAAGCCGGATATCTCTCGGACGACGAACTGCCGACCTACGGCCTGAACGGTTCCGCGCTGCCCATGAGTACCTTTGACGAAACGGTGGGCGTGGAGATCGTCGGCGGCTCGCTCGGTCACGGGCTGGGCCAGGCTGTCGGCATGGCGCTGGCGCTCAGGCTCGACAAGTCGAGCGCCCGGGTCTTCTGCGAATTCTCGGACGGCGAACTGGACGAAGGTTCGACCTGGGAAGCCGCGATGGGTGCCGCCACCTTCAAGTGTGACAACCTCGTGGCGCTGATCGACTGCAACGGCATCCAGGCCGACGGTCCGGTGACCGTCGCCATCGAGCCGGTCGCCGACAAGATGACCGCCTTCGGCTTCGAGACCTACGAGGTCAACGGCAACGACATGGCAGCCCTCGTCGACGCACTCGGAAAGTGCCGGGAGCCGAACGGCAAGCCGAAAGCCATCGTGCTCCGCACCACGCCGGGCTTCGGCGTGCCCACCATCATGGCCCGTGACCGGGCCCACTTTGTCCGCGTCGGCAACGACGAATGGGATTCGCTCATCGAAGAGTTGGAGAGAGAAAATGGCTGACAGCCAGACGATAGGAAACCGCACGCGCGGTATGGGCGAGATCGTCGACGTGGCCGGCAAGGTGACGGAGACGGCGCCTTTCGGCAACACGCTTGCCGAGATGGCGAAGACCCGGCCGGAGATCGTCGGCCTGACCGCCGACATGGGCCGCTATAGCGACATCCTGCCGTTTCGCGACGCGCATCCAGACCGCTTCTTCAATGTCGGCATGGCCGAGCAGAACCTGATCATGGTCGCAGCCGGCCTCGCCAAGTCCGGCAAGATCGCCTATTGCACCACCTATTCGGTTTTCATCACCCGCCGCGCCTATGATTTCGTCGCCATCGCCTGCGCGCACTCGATGGCGAACGTGAAGATCTTCGCCGGCATGCCGGGCCTCGTGAACGGCTATGGCGCCACCCACCAGGCGACCGAAGACATCAACATGATGCGCGGCATCGCCGATCTGACGATCATCGATCCCTGCGACGCCACCGAATTCAAGCAGGTGGTCCGCGCGGTGGCCGATATCCCTGGCACGGTCTATGTCCGCAATCTGCGCGGCAAGGTGCCGGTCGAACTCCCCGAGGACTACCGCTTCGAGGTCGGCAAGGCGAAAGTGCTGCGCGAGGGCGACGGCGAGATCGGCATCATCTCGACGGGCTACATGAGTGCGCGCGGCCTTGATGCCGCGAAGATGGCGGAAAGCGACGGCAAGAATGTCGGCGTGCTGCATGTCGGAACCATCAAGCCCTTCGACACCGCCGGCGTCATCGCCTTCGCCAAGCGCTACAAGCAGCTGATAATCGCGGAGAACCACAAGACCACCGGTGGCCTCGCGACACTCGTCATCGAAGCGCTCTACGAGGCCGGCATCCAGAAGCCGCTGGTAAAGATCGGCCTGGCCGACAGCTTCTTCGAGTGCGGTTCGCAGGAATATCTCGAAAGCAAATACGCGGTCGACATTCCGCGGTTCATGACCGCCATCCGCGACGGCGTGTGAAGCACGGGCAGGAGAATGGGAGAAAAGCGATGAACAGGATCGACACGAGCAAGGTGGCCTATGCCAGGCCGCAGCCTTTCGGAATGGTCGCGGACGTCTTCGTTCCCGGCGCCCTCGATCTCGATGGGGACGAGGCGCTCTGGGTGCCGCAGGCGGACGGCGTATGGTTCAAGCCGCTCGTCCTGTGCGTGAGCCAGGGTTACTACGTCAACCTCCTGCGGGTGCGCAATTCCGGCGTGCTCTCGCGCCATCGCCACGCCGGACCGGTGCATGCCTTCACGCTCCGTGGCCGGTGGCGCTATCTCGAACACGACTGGGAGGCCGTGCCGCAGAGCTACGCCTTCGAACCGGCCGGCGAAACCCATACGCTGGTGGTGCCCGATGACGTCGAAGAGATGGTCACCCTGTTCCATGTGACGGGCGGCTACGTCTATGTCGACCCGCAGGGCGTGGCGCTCGGCTACGAGGATGTCTTCACCAAGCTCGAGGCCACGCGCCGTCATTACGCGGCGATCGGTCTGGGCGAGGAACGCGCGATGGAACTGGTGCGCTGATGGCGGGTTCGGCACTGCGCATTTTCGGCAGTCCCAGGCGCTACCTTCAGGGACCCGGCGCGCTCGACGAGCTCGGCGTGAACGCCCGCCGCTACGGGCCTGATCCCGTTCTCGTCGGCGACGCCCATGTGATGACCATGCTCGGGGACAGGCTTCGCAGCCTCTGCGAGGCCGAGGGGCTTGCGCCGGTCTGCCTGACACTCGACGGCGAGATCACCCGCCAGGCGATCGCCGGGCTCGAAAAACAGCTCGTCGGCCGCGATGTCAGTCTCGTCATCGGTGTCGGCGGCGGCAAGTCGCTCGATGCCGCCAAGGCGCTTGCGGTCCTGATCGGGAAGCCGGTCTTCACCGTGCCCACCATCGCCTCCAACGATTCTCCCACCAGTGCGGCAATCGCCATGTATGACGACAACCACGTCATGATTGCCGTCGACCGGATGGAGGCCAATCCGGATCTGGTTCTGGTCGATACGGCGCTGATCGCCCAGGCCCCGGTCACTTTCCTTCTGGCCGGCATCGGCGATGCGATCTCGAAGAAATTCGAGGCCGACGGCTGCCTCGCCGGGACCGGCGTGACCCCCTTCGGCACGCGGCCCTTGCTGACGGCGATCGCCATTGCCGATTGCTGCTACCGGACCATCCGTCAGCACGGTGCGGCGGCGGTGACGGCATGCAGGCGCAAGGAGGTCACGCCCGAACTTGAGGCGGTCATCGAGGCGGCGGTGCTGATGAGCGGCCTCGGTTTCGAGAATGGCGGCCTGTCGCTGGCTCACTCGCTCACCCGCGGCATCGTCAAGACGCGCGATGCGATGAACGCCATTCACGGCTACCAGATCGCCTGGGCGCTTCTGGTGCAATGGGCTGCGGAAGAGCGGGCCGACGAAGATCTTCTCGACCTGATGGCGTTTTACCGCGAGATTGGCCTGCCGGCATCGCTGCCCGAGCTCGGGATGAGGAACCCGACCGGGAGGGAGATCGACCAGATGGCCGAATGGACCATGGTCGCGCCCCATCTCGCCAATCTCGACAGGCCAGTCGATCCGGTCATGCTCGCCGCAGCCATTCGGCGGGTGGAAACCCTGGCCGGAGAGGAGGCACAGTGATGGCTCACAATGATCCGTTGTTCGATATTTCGGGAAAACATGCCCTGATCACGGGGGCTTCGAGCGGGCTGGGGCGGCATTTCGCCCATCTGCTCGCATCGCGCGGTGCCACGGTGGTTCTCGCCGCCCGCCGCGCCGAAGCTCTCGAGGAGGCATGTCGCGCGATCCGGGCTGACGGCGGTACCGCCCGGCCGCTGGTCCTCGATGTCGCCGACGGCGCGGCGGTCCGCAAGGCGCTTGCCGACGAACCGCTCGACATCGTCGTCAACAATGCAGGGATATCGCGTACCGGTGCGCTGATCGATCTGCCGCCGGAAGACTGGCAGAGCGTCATCGACGTCGATCTGTCGGCTGCCTTCCACGTCGCCCAGACGGCGGCGCGCGGCATGCGCGATCGCGGGCAGGGCGGATCGATCGTCAATGTCGCCTCCATCCTCGGCAAGCGCGTCGCCGGGGGTGTCGGCGCCTATACCGCGGCCAAGGCGGGGCTCGTGCAACTGACGCGCGCCATGGCGCTCGAATGGGCGCGCTTCGGCATAAGGGTCAATGCGCTCTGCCCGGGCTATTTCAGCACCGAGATCAATCAGGGCTTTTTCGAAAGCGAACACGGACAGGCGATGGTCAGGCGCGTTCCCATGCGCCGGATCGGCGAACTTGCCGAACTCGACGGTCCGCTCCTGCTGCTCGCATCGGACGCGGGCCGGTTCATGACCGGCACGGAAATCGTCGCGGATGGCGGCCATCTCGTTTCAGGACTCTAAGGACAAGGCTCCATGGATTTCACGATTTCACCCGCGCTCGAAGATCTCAGACAACGCATTGCCGCCTTCGTCGAAAGCGAGGTCCTGCCGCTCGAGAGCGACGAGGGGGCGTTCGACGATCACGAGAACATCCGTCTCGATCTTCTCGACGAACTCCGCGCCAGGGCGCGCGCTTCGGGCCTGTGGTGCCTGCAGCTGCCCGAGGAAGACGGCGGTCTCGGCGTCGGTCGGACCGGCATGGCCGTCTGCTACGAAGAAATGAACCGCTCGATCTTCGGTCCGGCGGTCTTCAACAGCGCGGCGCCCGACGACGGGAATATGATGGTGTTGTCGATGCTCGGCACCGAGGCGCAGAAGCGGGAATGGCTCGAACCGATCCGCGACGGCAAGGTCCGCTCCGCCTTCGCCATGACCGAGCCTCATCCCGGCGGCGGCTCCGACCCGTCGATGATCGCCACCAAAGCGGTCAAGGACGGCGAGGACTATGTCATTTCCGGGCACAAATGGTTCATCACCGGGGCGGGTGAGGCAAGCCACTTCATCCTCTTGGCGCGGACGAGCGACGATGCGCGTAACGGCCTCACCGCCTTCCTTTTCCACAGGGATCAGCCCGGATGGGAGATCGAGCGCCGCATCGGCATCATGGGGCCGGAGGAACATGGCGGCCATTGCGAACTGAGCTTCGACGGGCTGCGCGTCCATGAGAGCCGGATCCTTGGCGGGCTGGGGCGTGGTCTGAAGGTGACACAGACGCGGCTCGGACCGGCGCGGCTCACCCACTGCATGCGCTGGCTCGGTCTTGCCAAGCGCTCGGTCGAAATCGCCTCGGAGTATGCCGCCAGGCGCGAGGGTTTCGGGGTTCGGCTGGCGGATCGCGAGAGCATCCAGCTCATGCTCGGCGACCTCGGCATGCAGATCGAGATCGGCCGGCTTCTGGTGATGAAGGCGGCCTGGGCCATCGACCGCGGCGAATATGCGCGTGCGGAGGTCTCCATGGCCAAGATCCACGTCGCCAACGTGCTGCACCGGGCGGTCGATCGGGCCATCCAGATCAACGGCGCGCGCGGCTATTCCAAGGATACAGTGCTCGAATGGATCTATCGCTACGCCCGTCAGGCGCGTCTCGTCGACGGTGCCGACGAGGTGCACAAGATGGTCATCAACCGCGAGATGGCGGCCAGGGGAAGGGATTTCTGGTCCTGGCGGGTCGAGGGAGCAGCGGATGAACTGGACTGATCCGCATCTGGAGCGGCGCGAGGCGAATTTCCAGCCGCTCAATCCCGTTCGCTTCCTGGCGCGCGAGAACGAGGCCCATCCCGAGCGCACCGCCGTCATCTGGCGCGATCGAAGCTGGACCTACGGCCAGTTCAACACGCTGGCCGTGCGGCTTGCCGAGCTCATGCGCGGCGAGGGGATCGTCCGCGGTGACGTTGTCTCCATCCTCTCGCGCAACCGGCCGGAAATGCTTGCGGCGCATTTTTCGGTACCGGCGCTTGGCGCGGTTCTCAACACCATCAATACCAGGCTCGACGCAGAGGCGATCGCCTATATCCTGCGCCACGCCGACACGAAGCTGCTGCTCGTTGACGAAGCCGTCGGCGCCGCGGCTATCGAGGCGGCTGCCGAGGCCGGCGTCGCGGTCATCCGGCTGGGCGATGGCGCGGGGCAGGGCGAAACTGGCGAGTTGCTATCAGGCGAGGTCGATCCGGACGCCCGTCTCGACGAGCGCGCCATCGCCGACGAATGGCAGCCCGTCTGCCTGAACTACACGTCCGGCACCACCGGCAACCCGAAAGGCGTCGTCTATCACGCCCGCGGCGCCTTCCTGAACGCCATGGGCAATGCGCTCTCGCTCGGCTTCGGCGCCGGGACCCGCTATCTCTGGACGTTGCCGATGTTCCACTGCAATGGCTGGGCCCACACCTGGGCCGTCACCGCCGCGGGCGGCACGCATGTGTGCCTCGATGCGGTGGAGCCGGCGACCATTCTCGACCTCGTCGCCGATGCCGGCATCACCCACATGTCCTGCGCGCCGGTGGTGCTTTACATGCTCCTCAACCACCCGAAGGCCGCAGCGCTGAAGGGGACGGAGCGGCGCGTCTCCGTGGCCACCGGAGGGGCGGCGCCGACCGCCTCGCTGATCAGCCAGCTCGATGCCATCGGCTTCGATCTCGTCCATCTCTACGGTCTGACCGAAAGCTACGGTCCGGCCTCCATCGGGGAACTCGCCGATGACATGAGCGACGACGATGCCGTCATCAAGGCCGAATGGCTGGCGCGGCAGGGCGTGCGGCACAAGACCTCCGGCGATATCCGCATCGTCGACACCGAGACCGGTATCGACCAGCCCTGCGACGGCGTCTCGGCCGGTGAAATCCTTTTGCGCGGCAACACGCTGATGGCGGGCTACCACAAGGATCCGGAAGCCACCGAGGCGGCCTTCGCCGGCGGCTGGTTCCACACCGGCGACATCGCGGTGCGCGAGCCCGGTGGCGCCATGCGGATCACCGACCGCGCCAAGGACGTCATCATTTCAGGCGGCGAGAACATTTCCTCGCTCGAGGTCGAATCGGTTCTCCATCGTCATCCCGCCGTCATGCTCGCCGCCGTCGTCGCCATGCCGGACGAGAAGTGGGGCGAGACCCCTTGCGCCTTTGTCGAGCTCAAGCCGGGGGGCGGCGTCGATGCCGGGGAACTGGCGAGCTTCTGTCGCGCTCACCTCGCGGGCTTCAAGGTGCCGCGGCACTTCATTTTCAACGAACTGCCCAAGACGGCGACCGGCAAGATCCAGAAATTCCTCCTGCGCGAGCAGGCGAGGGGATACGGTCAATGAGTGCCGCGATCGACACGGCGGCTTTCGCCGGCTGGCTGCGCGCGAACGATCTCGGCGATCTCGAGACGATCGAAGCCATTGCCGGCGGGCAATCCAATCCGACATTCTTCCTCCGCGCCGGCGGCAAAGCCTATGTGCTGCGCAAGAAGCCGGGCGGCCCGATCCTCAAGGGCGCGCACGCCGTCGATCGCGAATATCGCGTGCTCACGGCGCTGTCGCAAACGAAGGTGCCCGTGCCGGAGCCTGTTGCTTTCTGCGACGATACCGCCGTCCTTGGCACCGAATTCTATCTGATGGAGCGGCTCGAGGGCCGCGTCTTCCACGATGCCTCGCTGCCGGGCCTGGATCCGGACGAACGGCGCGCGATCTATCTTTCCATGGCCGAGACGCTGGCGCGGCTCCATGCGGTGCGTCCGGACGAGGTCGGCCTCGGCGATTACGGCCGCCCCACCGGCTATTTCGGCAGGCAGTACCGCCGCTGGCTCTCGCAGTGGCAGGCCGCCGAGGGCATGGACATTCCCGAACTCGACCGGCTGGCCGCTTGGCTGGGCGATCACCTTCCCGAAGATGACGGCCAGGTGGCCATCGTCCATGGCGACTACCGCATCGGCAATCTGATCTACCATCCGACGGAGCCGGAAGTGGTCGGCATTCTCGACTGGGAACTCTCCACGCTCGGCCATCCGCTCGCCGATCTCGGTTTCTGCTGCATGGCCTGGCGCACCACGCCGGAAGAGTATGGCGGCATCCGGGGATTGGGCGCGGAGGCCGAAGGCATCCCCTCGCGAAAGGATTTCGTCGCCCACTACATGGGCCACGCTATTTCCGCGGCCCCGCTCGCACCGGTGCACGAGGCCTTCGCCCTGTTCCGCTTCGCCGTCATCTTCGTGGGCATCGCCGAGCGCGCCCGACAGGGCAATGCGGCGGGCGCGGAGGCAGAAAGGCTCGCGCCTCTCGCCGGGCGGTTTGCCGCCCGAGGGCTCGAACTCATCGCCTAGCAACCCATCAGCAATCACAAGCCAGGAAACACCCATGTCGGAAACAAGGAAAATCGCAGTCGTTACCGGTGGCGGCACCGGGCTCGGACAGGCCTGCGTCAAGCAGCTTCTGGGCGATGGCTTCAAGGTCTGGTCGCTCGGGCTCGACGTCGAGGAGAAAATCGACGATCCGAACCTGGTCGAACGGCATTTCGACATCACCGACAGCGCCGCCATTTCCGGCCTTGCGGCAGAGTTCGAAGGCGTGGATGCGCTCGTCAATGCGGCCGGCACCATTCTTCACGACCGGCGCGAGTTCACCAATGACGGTTTCGACAAGGTGATGGAGGTCAATTTCCGCGGAACCCAGCAGCTCTGCCTCGCACTCGAAAGCCAGCTCAAGAACCGTCGCGGTTCCATCGTCAATTTCGCTTCCATGTGGTCGATCTTCGGCTCGACCGGAAACCCGGCCTATTCGGCCAGCAAGGGCGCCATCGATTCCTTCACCCGCGCGCTCGCGGCATCCTGGGGTCCGGCAGGGGTGAGAACCAATGCGGTCGCGCCCGGATGGGTGAAGACCCGCATGGCGATAAACGCGATGAGCAATCCCGAACGGGCCGAGCCGATCATGAGACGCATCCCGATGGCGCGCTGGGGTGAGCCGAGGGAGGTGGGGCAGGTCGTCGGCTTCCTCGTTTCCCCGGCCGCGAGCTACATCAACGGCGTCACGCTGCCCATCGATGGCGG
Source organism: Pseudohoeflea suaedae (assembly GCF_004354915.1). Classification (GTDB taxonomy): domain Bacteria; phylum Pseudomonadota; class Alphaproteobacteria; order Rhizobiales; family Rhizobiaceae; genus Pseudohoeflea; species Pseudohoeflea suaedae. Next base: position 503,141 of record NZ_SMSI01000002.1, read on the forward strand.
CTATGCGATCGCCTGAGGTTCGCCACGGACAGGCGGAGGGCGTCCGGATCAGTGATCGGGCTCTGCCGGTTCGTCACGCGTGGCAACCGGATGGGACAGGACGGGGAAGCTTGGAAAGAGAAATGGTGCCCCCGGAGAGACTCGAACTCCCGACCACCTGATTACAAATCAGATGCTCTACCAACTGAGCTACAAGGGCACGGTTTCCGACTACCAATAACGGGATTCGCAGGCAAGAGGGAAACGCGCATTAGCGTCGATGCGCGCTTCTTTTATCGTCTTTTCTATCGCGTCGCGAGATGGCCGCCGGCCGCATAGAGCGAGATGGCCGCGGCATTCGAGACGTTGAGCGACTTGATGACGCCGGGCATGTCGAGACGCGCGAGCGTATCGACCGTCTCGCGGGTCTTCTGGCGCAGCCCCTTGCCCTCGGCGCCGAGCACGAGGGCGATCCTGTCGCCGGTAAAGCTCTTTTCGAGGACGTCGGGACCTTCCGAATCGAGACCGATGGTCTGGAAACCGGATTTCGCCAGCGTCTGCAGGGCCTCGGCCAGGTTACGGACCTCGATATGGTCGATGTGTTCGAGCGCACCCGAGGCCGATTTGGCCAGCACGCCCGATTCGCTGGGGCTGTGGCGCGACGTGGTGATCAGCGCGCCGGCGCCGAAGGCGACAGCCGAGCGCAGGATCGCGCCGACATTGTGCGGATCCGTGACCTGGTCGAGCACCAGGACGAGCTTCGCATCTCCGAGCGAATGGAGCGGCTTGGGGGTAAGCGGCCTGGATTCGATCAGCACGCCCTGGTGGACGGCATCCGAGCCGAGTACCTTGTCGATCGCCTTCGGTTCGACGATCTCCACCTCGAAGGGCAGGGCGGTCTCGTCATCGATCTCGAGGCGCTGCAGGGCGTTGCGGGTGACCATCATGCGGGCGATGCTGCGTGACGGATTGTCGAGCGCCGCGCGCACGGTGTGCAGGCCGTAGATATGGACCATGCCGTCCGGCGGGCCGTCACCGGGGGGAATCGCAGGGCGCTTGCTCTTGGGGGGAGGGCCGCCGAACTTGGCGTCGCGATGGGCCCGGCGCAGCCTTGCGTAATGGCTGTCCTTGTTGCCCGTTTTGTCGTCTTTCTTGTTCATGTGCGTGCTTATAGCGGGAGCGAAAGCGATTGGATACGGGGTTGGCAGGCCGGAAGCAAAAACAATGGGATGAAATCTCAATCCGCCGGTTGACAGGCCAAGACGCAATCGTCATAAGGCGCATCGTTGTTCCCCGCGGACGGTTCGCCGCCCGCAGGCGTTGGTGTAAATGGTCTCAGACGCATTTGCTCCGTATGCAGTTGGAGGGGTGCGTGAGTGGTTAAAACGGACGGACTGTAAATCCGTTGCCTATGGCTACGTTGGTTCGAATCCAACCCCCTCCACCACTGCTTGTTCGGAACGCCGGACGCGGGTATAGCTCAATGGTAGAGCAGCAGCCTTCCAAGCTGAATATGCGGGTTCGATTCCCGCTACCCGCTCCAGGGCGTCATTTACCCCCAACTTTCTGTTTCCTATCGCTTATTCGCAGGCTCGATCGCCGCCTGTCGGGGGCTTGTGGCCGTCCGTGGGGCAGTCGCGCGTCCAGTCTTCCGCGGAAATCGGCAATAGGCCTTGTCTTTTGGTGGTATAGCCGCTAATTGCCCGGTCCGAAGCAAACCTTTCAAAGCCCGTTAAGGATCTAGGATATGGCAAAAGGCAAGTTTGAGCGGAACAAGCCGCACGTAAACATCGGCACGATCGGTCACGTTGACCACGGCAAGACGTCGCTGACCGCTGCGATCACGAAGTACTTCGGTGACTTCAAGGCTTACGACCAGATCGACGCCGCTCCCGAAGAGAAGGCACGCGGCATCACCATCTCGACGGCGCACGTCGAGTATGAGACGGACGCACGTCACTATGCGCACGTCGACTGCCCGGGCCACGCCGACTACGTCAAGAACATGATCACGGGTGCTGCCCAGATGGACGGCGCGATCCTGGTGGTTTCGGCTGCCGACGGCCCGATGCCGCAGACCCGCGAGCACATCCTGCTCGCTCGTCAGGTCGGCGTTCCGGCCATCGTGGTCTTCCTCAACAAGGTCGACCAGGTCGACGACGAGGAACTGCTCGAGCTGGTCGAGATGGAAGTGCGCGAGCTGCTTTCGTCCTACGACTTCCCGGGCGACGACATTCCGATCGTCAAGGGTTCGGCTCTGGTCGCGCTCAACGACGGCGACAAGGCCCAGGGCGAAGACGCGATCCGCAAGCTGATGGCCGAAGTCGACGCCTACATCCCGACGCCTGAGCGTCCGGTTGACCAGCCGTTCCTGATGCCGATCGAAGACGTGTTCTCGATCTCGGGTCGCGGCACGGTCGTGACCGGTCGCGTCGAGCGCGGCATCGTCAATGTCGGCGACGAAATCGAAATCGTGGGTATCCGCGACACCAAGAAGACGACCTGCACGGGCGTCGAGATGTTCCGCAAGCTTCTCGACCAGGGTCAGGCCGGCGACAATATCGGCGCGCTGCTGCGCGGCGTTGAGCGCGAAGGCGTTGAGCGCGGCCAGGTTCTGTGCAAGCCGGGTTCGGTGAAGCCGCACACGAAGTTCAAGGCCGAAGCCTACATCCTGACGAAGGAAGAAGGCGGCCGTCACACGCCGTTCTTCACGAACTACCGTCCGCAGTTCTACTTCCGTACGACTGACGTGACCGGTATCGTGACGCTTCCGGAAGGCACCGAGATGGTCATGCCGGGCGACAACGTCACCGTCGACGTCGCGCTCATCGTGCCGATCGCCATGGAAGAGAAGCTCCGCTTCGCTATCCGTGAAGGTGGCCGCACCGTCGGCGCCGGCATCGTCGCTTCGATCATTGAATAATGATCGATAGCGTCGTGGCGAAAGCGCCGACGCACTTGAAACAACTGAAAACGCGCCGCGAGGCGCGTTTTCTTTTGGCGGGGCCGGCGTCGTCGCTTCGATCATTGCGAAATCTTTCCGCTCATGCGGCGTGATGAAGGCCCTGCCGGCGACGGCGGGGCCTTTTCCTTTGGGGCGGGAAGTCCGAGGCATATTAACCGGAGAGTTGTCGGCTTGAGCGGTTTTCAATTTCCGGCAAGCGCCTATAGTCCGCCCTCGCGAAACAGGGAGAAGACCATGGGAAAGCGCATTCTCTTCACGGGCGGTTCGGGCAAGGCGGGGCGGCACGTGGTGCCGTATCTCATCGATGCCGGGCACGAGGTCCACAATATCGATCTGGTCCCCCTCGATCATCCCGGAGTGACCAATCTGAAGGCCGACATCACCGATTCCGGACAGATGTTCAACGCCTTGACCATGCACACGGATTTTGCCGATCTCGAGCATGGCAAGGGCGTGCAGCCGTTTGATGCGGTCGTGCATTTCGCCGCCATCCCGCGCATCCTCATCGAGCCGGACAACGTCACCTTCCAGGCCAATACCGCAGGCACCTACAACGTGATCGAAGCCGCGGTGAAGCTCGGCATAAGGAAGGTGATCATCGCGTCCAGCGAAACGACCTACGGGATCTGTTTCGCCGAAGGTCATCGCGATCCGCACTATCTGCCGTTCGACGAGGAGTATGACGTCAATCCGATGGATTCCTACGGTCTGTCGAAGGTCTGCAACGAAAAGACCGCGCGGGCCTTCGCCGAGCGCACCGGCGCCGATGTCTATGCGCTCAGGATCGGCAATGTGATCGAGCCGCACGAATACGGCATGTTCAAGGATTTCGTCGCCAGGCCCGAAACGCGGCTTCGCAATGCCTGGTCCTATATCGACGCCCGCGATCTCGGCCAGATCGTCGATCTGTGTCTGAAGAAGGATGGACTCGGTTTCGAGGTGTTCAATGCGGTCAACGACACGGTGACGGCCAATGAGAGCGTTCAGGAACTCGCCCGGCGGTTCTTCCCCGGCGTGGAGTTCAAATATGACGTGGATCCCAATTCAGGGCTGATCTCCAACCGGAAGATCCGCGAGGTGCTTGGCTTTAAGGAGAAGCATGACTGGCGGAACTACGTGGAGGTCTGAGCGCAAAAGAAACGCGGCCCCCGGGGAAGGGGCCGCGTGACTGGAGGTCATAGCCTAAGTCGGCTTATTCGGCAGGAGCCGGAGCGGCCGGAGCAGCATCGTCAGCCGGGGCAGCCGGTGCGGCGTCCTCAGCCGGAGCGGCCGGGGCGCTGTCCATGGTCGTCGCCGGAGCCGATTCCTCGGTCTGGGTGGCCGGTGCCGTCGTCAGGCCGTCATTCGTCGGGGCGGTCGACGAGAAGTACCAGATGCCCAGAGCGGCGAGGGCTGCAACGAAGATGCCGAAGATCCAAGCCCCGGTCGAGGAACCCGAATCGGTGGTGGCAACATAGGTGTCACGTTCATGAATGTCGGCCATAGCGTCTCTCCTTTATGGTCGTCGTTATCGTTTCGATGGGAGCAAAACGGGCAAGCATGCGAGTCGGTTCCGCGCCGGCCACGAAATTGCATCACAACATTCGGGTTTCCGTAACTCTCCGTGAGGTAAGGCGCGGTACGCGTGGATCTGGGCGAGGCGAGGCGGATGCGCCCGCACATTATAAATACAGGGCGCCGCTAATGGCATGCGAACGGCTTCTCGCCGGGCGTCGCGCACGCCCGGCATGCAAAAGCGCAAGTCGGGCTCAAACAGGGCTTGATCTTTTACGGATCGTGAGGCACATGGGGGCCGCAAATGCGGCAGGCCGCATGCACAGGGGTATAGCTCAGTTGGTAGAGCGGCGGTCTCCAAAACCGCAGGTCGCGGGTTCAAGCCCTGCTGCCCCTGCCATTTATTCCACGATCGTGACGATCGCGGACGAAGCCTGATCTTCTGCATGTCCTCCGCACGCTACAACCGGGTGGCGGGCCGCATTGGCGCATGAACCAAAAAGTCTACATTGCCTCTTGTGAATCAGGGGCGGGGGTTATATGTAGGCGCAATCAGACACGCGGTGCGTGGGGCTGGACGGCCAGCTTTACGCGCCGTAAAAGCGTGGACAGACAATGGCATCCAAGACAAATCCGTTCTCGTTTCTGCAGCAGGTGCGAGCCGAAACGTCGAAAGTGACGTGGCCCAGCCGGCGCGAGACGATGATCTCTACCCTCATGGTTTTCGTGATGGTTTTCGTGGCCGCTATCTTCTTCTTTGCGGCTGACCAGCTGATGGGCTGGGTGATCGGTCTGATCTTGAATGTCGGCGCCTGATCGCGGGGAAATGAAATGACTGCACGCTGGTACATTGTGCATGCCTACTCGAACTTCGAGAAGAAGGTAGCAGAATCAATCGAGGAAAAGGCTCGCCAGAAGGGCTTGAGCCATCTTTTCGAGAAGATTCTCGTGCCGACCGAGAAGGTTGTCGAGATGCGCCGTGGGCGCAAGGTGGATGCCGAACGGAAATTCTTCCCGGGTTACGTGCTCGTGCGCGCCGACCTGACGGACGAGGCTTTCCACCTCATCAAGAATACGCCGAAGGTGACCGGGTTCCTCGGTTCGGATTCCAAGCCGGTTCCGATTCCCGATTCCGAAGCCGAGCGCATCCTCACCCAGGTCCAGGAAGGTGTCGAGCGGCCCAAGCCCTCCATCTCCTTCGAGATCGGCGAACAGATCCGGGTCTCCGATGGCCCATTCGCCTCGTTCAACGGGGTGGTTCAGGAAGTCGACGAGGAGCGTTCGCGCCTCAAGGTGGAAGTGTCGATCTTCGGTCGCGCGACGCCGGTCGAGCTGGAATACGGTCAGGTCGAGAAGGTCTGATCTGTCGGGTCCGGCGGTTTTCCTCGCGAAAGCCGCTTCGGGCCCGCCGGCGTGTTTGCGGTTCCCGATCGCATCATTGACCGGCATCTCCCGCGTGGGAGGGAAGGTGGAGCTAGCCGTTCCGCATGTTCCGAACCACGCAACCGCAGCCGCCGGGTTCTCCGGCACAATGAAAGGCAGAGAGTAATATGGCTAAGAAAGTTGCAGGCCAGCTCAAGCTGCAGGTCCCGTCGGGATCGGCGAATCCTTCGCCGCCCATCGGTCCGGCGCTTGGTCAGCGTGGCATCAACATCATGGAATTCTGCAAGGCGTTCAATGCCGCCACGCAGGAGATGGAAAAGGGAATGCCGATTCCCTGCGTCATCACCTACTACCAGGACAAGTCCTTCACCTTCCAGATGAAGCAGCCCCCGGTCAGCTTCTTCCTGAAGAAGGCCGCGAAGCTGAAGTCCGGTTCGAAGGCTCCCGGCAAGGATGTTGCCGGTTCGGTCAGCCGCGCCCAGGTGCGCGAGATCGCAGAAGCCAAGATGAAGGACCTCAACGCAGCTGACGTTGAAGGCGCAATGGCCATGGTCGAGGGCTCCGCCCGTTCGATGGGCCTGGAAGTCAGGGGTTAAGGTCATGGCGAAGGTAGCAAAGCGCATTCAGAAGGGCCGCGACGGTATCGATCGCGAAAAGCTCTACCCGATCACCGAGGCCGTCAGCCTCGTCAAGGATCGCGCCTCGGCCAAGTTCGACGAAACCGTCGAAGTTGCCATGAATCTCGGCGTCGATCCGCGCCATGCGGACCAGATGGTCCGCGGCGTGGTCAACCTGCCGAACGGCACCGGCCGCTCCGTCCGCGTGGCGGTGTTCGCCCGTGGCGACAAGGCTGACGAAGCCAAGGCCGCAGGCGCAGACGTCGTCGGCGCCGAAGAGCTGGTGGAAGTCGTCCAGGGCGGCACGATCGATTTCGATCGCTGCATCGCGACCCCGGACATGATGCCGCTCGTCGGTCGTCTCGGCAAGGTTCTCGGCCCGCGCGGCATGATGCCGAACCCGAAGGTCGGCACCGTGACCATGGACATCAAGGCAGCTGTCGAAGCCTCCAAGGGCGGTGCTGTCGAGTTCCGCGTCGAGAAGGCCGGTATCGTTCATGCCGGTATCGGCAAGGCTTCGTTCACGCAGGAAGCGCTGGAAGAAAACATCCGCGCCTTCACCGATGCCGTGATCAAGGCAAAGCCGACCGGCGCGAAGGGCAACTACCTCAAGCGCATCGCGATCTCCTCGACCATGGGTCCGGGTGTCAAGATCGACGTCGCCACCGTCAACGCTGGTTGATGTGAAGAATTAGAAACCGGTCGCAAGCGTCCGGTTTCTTTCCAGTTTCCGGCCTTCTGGCCGGAAATGTCCGGGTCAAACCGGGCACCCTGTCCGAGATTGCGGGTGGTTCGCCTTAATCACCAAGGCCCGCATGAGACGGGTGAGAACCGATTTCGGGATGTATCATCCCGCTTCCGGTTCGAACCGTGATGCCTTGTGCCGCCAACTTCCGCGAGGAAGCCGGTGCGAGGGGACAGGATCCTCAAGCGTCGCTTGCGGTTCCTCGTGAGCCTCTAGCGGCAGAAGGCAAACCCGGCAGGGGGTGGCAACATCGCCTGCCAATTGGAGAAACGCAGTGGATAGAGCGGAAAAGCGCGAATTCGTCACGGATCTGAACGGAGTCTTCCAGGCTTCCGGCGCAGTTGTCGTGGCCCACTACACCGGTCTGACGGTTGCGCAGATGAACGATCTTCGTTCGAAGATGCGCGTTGCCGGCGGCACGGTGAAGGTCGCGAAGAACCGCCTTGCCAAAATCGCTCTCCAGGGCACGGAGTCGGAAGGGATGTCGGACCTGTTCACAGGTCAGACGCTCATCGCTTACAGCGAAGATCCCATTACCGCTCCGAAGATCGCCGTCGAATTCGCCAAGGGCAATGACAAGCTTGTCATCCTCGGCGGTGCGATGGCTGCCACCGCGCTCGATGCGGAAGGTGTCAAGGCTCTCGCCTCGCTGCCTTCGCTCGACGAACTGCGCGCGAAGATTGTCGGAATGGTTCAGACCCCGGCAACCCGTATCGCACAGGTCGTCAACGCCCCCGCGGGTGGCGTTGCGCGCGTTATCGGCGCTTATGCCCGGAAGAACGAAGCCGCATAGTCGGATCTTCGCTGCATAAAACCAAACAAACGGTTCGTACCGAAACAAAGGAAGTAGACAATGGCTGATCTCGCCAAAATCGTGGAAGACCTTTCCAACCTCACCGTCCTGGAAGCCGCTGAGCTTTCGAAGATGCTCGAAGAAAAGTGGGGCGTCTCCGCCGCTGCTCCGGTTGCTGTTGCCGCCGCTGCCGGTGGTGCTGCCGCTGAAGCCGCTGAAGAGAAGACCGAATTCGACGTCATCCTGGCCGACGCCGGCGCCAACAAGATCAACGTGATCAAGGAAGTCCGTTCGATCACCGGTCTGGGCCTCAAGGAAGCCAAGGACCTCGTCGAAGGCGCTCCGAAGCCGATCAAGGAAGCCATCTCGAAGGGCGAAGCTGAAGAGCTCAAGAAGAAGCTCGAAGAAGCCGGTGCCAAGGTCGAACTCAAGTAAGAGTTCGTCACGACATACCCGGGTGGCGGTGTTCGCCGCCATCCGGGCCTATCGAAACCATTACCCAAGGCCGGATTTCCGTCCTTGGGTAATGGGTTCCTTGGGAACCCCTTAGAAAGGCGGCGCCGACTGGCCAGCGGCAGCCGTCACTCGCAGGCCCGGATGCATGACAACAAGGAGCGACGATGGCTCAGACCCATACTTTCAATGGTCGTAGGCGCGTACGCAAGTTTTTCGGAAAAATTCCTGAAGTGGCGGAGATGCCGAACCTCATCGAGGTTCAGAAGGCGTCTTACGACCAGTTCCTGATGGTGGACGAGCCCGAGGGCGGGCGCGCCGACGAGGGACTGCAGGCAGTCTTCAAGTCGGTTTTTCCGATCAGTGACTTCTCGGGCGCCGCAACGCTCGATTTCGTGTCTTATGAATTCGAAGCGCCGAAGTTCGACGTCGATGAATGCCGTCAGCGCGATCTCACCTATGCTGCCCCGCTCAAGGTGACGCTGCGACTCATCGTGTTCGATATCGATGAAGACACCGGCGCGAAGTCGATCAAGGACATCAAGGAACAGAACGTCTACATGGGCGATATGCCGCTCATGACCGACAACGGTACGTTCATCGTCAACGGCACCGAGCGCGTCATCGTTTCGCAGATGCACCGTTCGCCGGGCGTGTTCTTCGACCACGACAAGGGCAAGAGCCACTCGTCGGGCAAGCTGCTGTTCGCCGCTCGCGTGATCCCGTATCGCGGTTCCTGGCTCGACATCGAGTTCGACGCCAAGGACATCGTCCATGCGCGTATCGACCGTCGCCGCAAGATCCCGTCGACGTCGCTGCTGATGGCACTCGGCATGGATGCCGAGGAAATCCTCTCGACCTTCTACACGTCCTCGACCTATGTCCGTGACGGCGAGAACTGGCGCATCCCGTTCAACCCGGAAGCACTCAAGGGTTCGAAGGCCGTCACCGACCTGGTCGACGCCGACACCGGCGAAGTGGTCGTGGAAGCGGGCAAGAAGCTCACACCGCGTCTCCTGAAGGTCATGGCCGAGAAGGGCCTCAAGGCCATCAAAGCGACCGATGACGATCTGTACGGCGCCTATCTGGCCGAGGACATCGTCAACCCGGCAACCGGCGAGATCTATCTCGAAGCCGGTGACGAGCTCGACGAGAAGACGCTTCCGGTTCTGCTGGAAGCCGGCTACGACGAAGTGCCGATCCTCGACATCGACCACATCAACGTGGGTGCCTATATCCGCAACACCCTGGCCGCCGACAAGAACGAAGGCCGCCAGGATGCGCTGTTCGACATCTACCGCGTGATGCGTCCGGGCGAGCCGCCCACAATGGAATCGGCGGAAGCCATGTTCCAGTCGCTGTTCTTCGATCCCGAGCGCTACGACCTTTCGGCCGTCGGTCGCGTGAAGATGAACATGCGCCTCGACCTCGACGTCGAGGACACCGTGCGCGTTCTGCGCAAGGAAGACATCGTGGAAGTGGTCAAGACCCTCGTCGCGCTGCGTGACGGCAAGGGCGAGATCGACGACATCGACAACCTCGGCAACCGCCGCGTGCGTTCGGTCGGCGAGCTGATGGAAAATCAGTACCGCCTCGGCCTTCTGCGCATGGAGCGCGCGATCAAGGAACGCATGTCCTCGATCGAGATCGACACCGTGATGCCGCAGGACCTGATCAATGCGAAGCCGGCTGCCGCCGCGGTTCGCGAGTTCTTCGGTTCCTCGCAGCTCTCGCAGTTCATGGACCAGGTGAACCCGCTCTCCGAGATCACCCACAAGCGCCGTCTTTCGGCACTTGGACCGGGCGGTCTGACGCGTGAGCGCGCCGGCTTCGAAGTCCGCGACGTGCACCCGACCCATTACGGCCGTATCTGCCCGATCGAAACGCCGGAAGGCCCGAACATCGGTCTGATCAACTCGCTGGCCACCTTCGCTCGCGTCAACAAGTACGGCTTCATCGAAAGCCCGTACCGCCGCGTCAAGGAAGGCAAGGTCACCGACGAGGTGATCTACCTTTCGGCCATGGAGCAGGCAAAGTATCGTGCCGCGCAGGCGAACGCCGAAATCGACGAAAACGGCATGCTGACCGCTGAATTCGTGGTCTGCCGTCATGCCGGTGAAGTGGAAATGGCGCCTCGCGACCAGATCGACCTGATGGACGTTTCGCCCAAGCAGATCGTTTCGGTTGCTGCGGCACTCATCCCGTTCCTGGAAAACGACGACGCCAACCGCGCTCTCATGGGCTCGAACATGCAGCGTCAGGCCGTGCCGCTCCTGCGTGCCGAAGCCCCGTTCGTGGGCACCGGCATGGAGCCGGTCGTGGCGCGCGATTCCGGCGCCGCGATCGCTGCCCGCCGTGGTGGTGTGGTCGACCAGGTGGATGCGACCCGTATCGTTATCCGCGCAACGGAAGATCTCTCGGCCTCCAAGTCGGGCGTCGACATCTACCGGCTGCAGAAGTTCCAGCGTTCGAACCAGAACACCTGCGTCAACCAGCGTCCGCTGGTGACCGTCGGTGACCGGGTCAACAAGGGCGACATCCTTGCCGACGGTCCGTCGACCGAACTCGGCGATCTGGCGCTCGGCCGGAACGTGCTCGTCGCGTTCATGCCGTGGAACGGTTACAACTACGAGGACTCGATCCTGCTCTCCGAACGGATTGTCTCGGACGACGTCTTCACCTCGATTCACATCGACGAATTCGAGGTGATGGCCCGCGACACCAAGCTCGGACCGGAAGAGATCACCCGCGATATTCCGAACGTGTCGGAAGAGGCGCTGCGTAACCTCGACGAGGCCGGCATCGTCTATATCGGCGCCGAGGTCCAGCCGGGCGACATTCTCGTCGGCAAGATCACGCCGAAGGGTGAAAGCCCGATGACGCCGGAAGAGAAGCTTCTGCGCGCCATCTTCGGCGAGAAGGCTTCGGACGTCCGTGACACCTCCATGCGCATGCCGCCCGGCACCTACGGTACCGTCGTGGAAGTTCGCGTCTTCAACCGCCACGGCGTGGAGAAGGACGAACGCGCAATGGCCATCGAGCGCGAGGAAATCGAGCGCCTGGCCAAGGACCGTGACGACGAGCAGGCCATTCTCGACCGTAACACCTACGGCCGTCTGTCCGACATGCTTGCCGGAAATGCCGCGATTGCAGGTCCGAAGGGCTTCAAGAAGGGCACCGAGCTGACGTCGGAAGCGATTGCTGACTATCCGCGGTCGCAGTGGTGGACGTTCGCCGTCGAGGACGAGAAGCTGCAGGGCGAAATCGAAGCGCTGCGCGCCCAGTACGACGATTCCAAGAAGCTGCTCGAGCAGCGCTTCATGGACAAGGTCGAGAAGGTCCAGCGTGGCGACGAGCTTCCGCCTGGCGTGATGAAGACGGTCAAGGTCTTCGTCGCCGTCAAGCGCAAGATCCAGCCGGGCGACAAGATGGCCGGCCGTCACGGCAACAAGGGTGTGGTTTCCCGCATCCTGCCTTGCGAAGACATGCCGTTCCTCGAAGACGGAACCCATGCCGACATCGTGCTCAACCCGCTGGGCGTGCCCTCGCGCATGAACGTCGGGCAGATCCTCGAAACCCATCTCGGCTGGGCTTGCGCCGGCATGGGCAAGAAGATCGGCAAGATGCTGGAAGCCTACCAGGAAAACGGTGACATCAAGCCGCTGCGCGAGACCATCGACGGCGTCTACGGCACCGGTCCGAAGGGCGACCCGATGGACAAGTACGACGACGAGTCGGTTGTCCGTCTGGCCGAGCAGGCAACCCGTGGCGTCTCCATCGCAACGCCGGTCTTCGACGGTGCCGTGGAAGCCGACGTCAACGAGATGCTCGAAAGGGCAGGTCTGAAGGTGTCGGGTCAGTCGACGCTGTACGACGGACGTACCGGCGAGGAGTTCGACCGGCAGGTGACCGTGGGCTACATCTACATGCTCAAGCTCAACCACCTGGTCGACGACAAGATCCACGCCCGTTCGATCGGTCCGTACTCGCTCGTCACCCAGCAGCCGCTCGGTGGCAAGGCGCAGTTCGGCGGCCAGCGCTTCGGCGAAATGGAGGTCTGGGCACTCGAAGCTTACGGTGCAGCCTACACGCTGCAGGAAATGCTCACGGTCAAGTCGGACGACGTGGCCGGCCGTACAAAGGTCTACGAGGCGATCGTCCGTGGGGACGACACCTTCGAGGCGGGCATTCCGGAAAGCTTCAACGTTCTCGTCAAGGAAATGCGGTCGCTGGGCCTCAACGTCGAACTTGAAACCTTCAAGGACGACGGTGCCGAGGAAGCCGACCAGCTTCCGGACGCGGCGGAATAACAAAGGGCAGGGCGGTCATCATGGATGGCCGCCCGTCCGTCCCTCTCCCGGCGGTTGCTTGGGCAAGGGACATCAATTCCGCAAATTGCGGCCTTAGATATTCGGGAATGGCCAGTCGCCGGGGTCTGTCCGGCACCATTCCAAGCCAGGGTTAGCGCCCTAAAGGAGACAGGCATGAACCATGAGGTCATGAACCTTTTCAACAATCAGCAGCCGGCACAGACCTTCGATTCCATCCGGATTTCGATTGCCAGCCCTGAGAAGATCCTTTCCTGGTCCTACGGCGAGATCAAGAAGCCGGAGACCATCAACTACCGTACGTTCAAGCCGGAACGCGACGGCCTGTTCTGCTCGCGCATCTTCGGTCCGATGAAGGACTACGAGTGCCTGTGCGGCAAGTACAAGCGCATGAAGTACAAGGGCGTCATCTGCGAGAAGTGCGGCGTGGAAGTCACGCTGTCGCGCGTTCGCCGCGAGCGCATGGGCCACATCGAGCTCGCAGCTCCCGTCGCCCACATCTGGTTCCTCAAGTCGCTGCCTTCGCGCATCGGCACGCTTCTCGACATGACGCTCAAGGATATCGAGCGCGTCCTGTATTTCGAGAACTATATCGTCACCGAGCCGGGCCTGACGTCGCTGAAGGAAAACCAGCTTCTGTCGGAAGAGGAATACATGATCGCCGTCGACGAGTTCGGCGAGGATTCCTTCACCGCAATGATCGGCGCCGAAGCCATCTTCGAACTTCTCGCAGGCATGGAACTCGAGAAGATCGCGGGCGAGCTGCGCACCGAACTGGCTTCGACCACTTCTGACCTGAAGCAGAAGAAGCTGATGAAGCGCCTGAAGATCGTCGAGAACTTCCTCGATTCCGGCAACCGCCCGGAATGGATGATCATGAAGGTGATCCCGGTGATCCCGCCGGACCTGCGTCCGCTGGTCCCGCTCGATGGCGGCCGTTTCGCGACGTCCGACCTCAACGACCTCTACCGCCGCGTGATCAACCGCAACAACCGTCTGAAGCGTCTGATCGAACTGCGCGCGCCCGGCATCATCATCCGCAACGAGAAGCGGATGCTGCAGGAAGCCGTCGATGCGCTCTTCGACAACGGCCGTCGCGGCCGCGTCATCACGGGTGCCAACAAGCGTCCGCTGAAGTCGCTCTCCGACATGCTCAAGGGCAAGCAGGGCCGCTTCCGTCAGAACCTGCTCGGCAAGCGCGTCGACTATTCGGGCCGTTCGGTCATCGTGACCGGTCCGGAACTCAAGCTGCACCAGTGCGGCCTGCCCAAGAAGATGGCGCTCGAGCTGTTCAAGCCGTTCATCTATGCGCGCCTTGACGCGAAGGGCTACTCCTCGACCGTCAAGCAGGCCAAGAAGCTGGTCGAGAAGGAAAAGCCGGAAGTCTGGGATATCCTCGACGAGGTCATCCGCGAGCATCCGGTTCTGCTGAACCGTGCGCCGACGCTTCACCGCCTGGGCATCCAGGCCTTCGAACCGACCCTGGTCGAAGGCAAGGCGATCCAGCTGCACCCGCTCGTCTGCACGGCCTTCAACGCCGACTTCGACGGTGACCAGATGGCCGTTCACGTGCCGCTGTCGCTTGAAGCCCAGCTCGAAGCACGCGTGCTCATGATGTCGACCAACAACATCCTGCACCCGGCGAACGGCGCACCGATCATCGTGCCGTCGCAGGACATGGTGCTTGGTCTCTATTACCTCTCGATCATGGCCGAGAAGGAACCGGGCGAGGGGATGGTGTTCTCCGATCTCGGCGAACTCCACCATGCGCTCGAGAACAAGGTCGTCACGCTGCATTCGAAGGTGAAGGGCCGCTTCAAGACCGTCGATGCCGAAGGCAACGAGGTCAGCGAGATCCACGAAACCACCCCGGGCCGCATGCTGATCGGCGAACTTCTGCCGAAGAACGCCATGGTTCCCTTCGACACCTGCAACAAGGAGATGACCAAGAAGAACATCTCCCGGATGATCGACACCGTCTATCGTCACTGCGGTCAGAAGGACACGGTCATCTTCTGTGACCGGATCATGCAGCTCGGATTCGGCCATGCCTGCCGCGCCGGTATTTCCTTCGGCAAGGACGACATGGTCATCCCGGCAGCGAAGGCCAAGATCGTCGCCGACACCGATGCAATGGTGAAGGAATACGAGCAGCAGTACAACGAAGGCCTGATCACTCAGGGCGAGAAGTACAACAAGGTCGTCGACGCCTGGGGCAAGGCGACCGAGAAGGTTGCCGACGAGATGATGGCTCGAATCAAGGCGGTCGAATTCGACCCCGAGACCGGTCGTCAGAAGCAGATGAACTCGATCTACATGATGAGCCACTCCGGTGCGCGTGGTTCGCCCAGCCAGATGCGTCAGCTCGGCGGGATGCGCGGCCTGATGGCCAAGCCTTCGGGCGAGATCATCGAGACACCGATCATCTCGAACTTCAAGGAAGGCCTGACCGTGAACGAGTACTTCAACTCGACCCACGGTGCCCGTAAGGGTCTGGCCGACACCGCGCTGAAGACGGCGAACTCGGGTTACCTGACCCGCCGTCTGGTGGACGTGGCGCAGGATTGCATCGTCAACTCGGTCGATTGCGGCACCGAAGAAGGCCTCACCATGACGGCCATCGTCGATGCGGGTCAGGTCGTGGCCTCGATCGGCCAGCGTATCCTGGGCCGTACCGCGCTCGACGACATCAACCACCCGATCTCCGGCGAGAACATCGTCAAGGCGGGTACGATGATCGACGAGGCACAGGTGGTGCAGATCGAGGAAGCCAGCATCCAGTCGGTGCGCATCCGCTCGCCGCTGACCTGCGAAATCCAGACCGGCATCTGCGCGGCCTGCTACGGTCGCGACCTTGCACGCGGCACGCCCGTCAACCAGGGCGAAGCCGTCGGCGTCATCGCCGCACAGTCGATCGGCGAGCCGGGCACCCAGCTCACCATGCGTACCTTCCACCTTGGCGGTACCGCGACCGTGGTCGACCAGTCGTTCCTGGAAGCGTCCTATGAAGGCACGGTGCAGATCCGTAACCGCAACCTTCTGCGGAACTCGGATGGCAACCTCGTCGCAATGGGCCGCAACATGGCTGTCCAGATCATGGACGAGAAGGGCAATGAGCGTTCCTCGCAGCGCGTCGCTTACGGTTCCAAGCTGTTCGTCGACGACGGCGATGCGGTCAAGCGCGGCCAGCGTCTGGCCGAGTGGGACCCGTATACCCGTCCGATGATGACGGACGTCGCCGGTACCGTCGAGTTCGAACACGTCATCAGTGGCGTGACCGTCTCGGAGACCGCCGACGAGGCCACCGGCATCACCAAGCGCCAGGTCATCGACTGGCGTTCGACACCGCGTGGCGCCGATCTGCAGCCGACCGTCATCATCAAGGATGACAAGGGCGAGATCGCACGCACCGCACGTGGCACGGAAGCCCGCTTCCAGCTCTCCGTCGATGCCATCCTGTCGGTGGAACCCGGTACCAAGGTCTCCGAGGGCGACGTGCTTGCGCGTATTCCGCTCGAAAGCGCGAAGACCAAGGACATCACCGGTGGTCTGCCGCGCGTGGCCGAACTGTTCGAGGCTCGCCGTCCGAAGGATCACGCCATCATCGCAGAGATCGATGGCACGATCCGCCTGGGCCGCGACTACAAGAACAAGCGTCGCGTCGCCATCGAGCCGGCCGAGGACGGTGTGGAACCGGTCGAGTACCTGATCCCGAAGGGCAAGCCCTTCCACCTTCAGGACGGCGACTATATCGAAAAGGGTGACTACATCCTCGACGGTAACCCGGCACCGCACGACATCCTGGCGATCAAGGGCGTGGAAGCTCTGGCTTCCTACCTCGTCAACGAGATCCAGGAAGTCTACCGCCTGCAGGGCGTGCTTATCAACGACAAGCACATCGAGGTGATCGTGCGGCAGATGCTGCAGAAGGTGGAAATCACCGAGTCGGGCGATTCGGGCTACATCGTGGGCGACAATGCCGATGCGATCGAGCTCGAGAACGTCAACGAGCGGCTCATCGAGGAAGGCAAGAATCCTGCCGTCGGTGTTCCGGTCCTGCTCGGTATCACCAAGGCGTCGCTGCAGACCCCGTCCTTCTTCTCGGCGGCATCGTTCCAGGAGACCACCAAGGTTCTCACGGAAGCAGCCGTCGCCGGAAAGATGGACACGCTCCAGGGTCTCAAGGAAAACGTCATCGTGGGTCGCCTCGTGCCGGTCGGTACGGGCAGCCAGATGAACCAGATCCGTCGCATCGCGAATTCCCGCGACGATCTGATCCTCGACGAGCGTCGCAAGTCGACGGGCGCGGAAACCGCGAACCCGATGCTCGAGGACATGGCTGGTTCGGCTCCGGCCGAATAAGCCGCCTCGGCAATCCGAACATGAAAAAGGCCGCTCTCCCGGGAGCGGCCTTTTTCATTGCCTGGTTTCTATCAGCCGGCTTTTCAGCGGCTGATGACGGAAGGGGATCGCACCCCGTCTGCCTCAGTCGAAGGTGATGACTGCGACTTCGCCTTCGAGCACGCCTTCATAGGCCGTCGAATGCGGTTCCTCGTCGGGCATGCCTTCAAGCAGGCCGATCTGGTCGAGATCGGCTTCGGCGAAACCTTCGCGGGCGAGGGCGTTCAATGTCTCGCGCACGGCCGAATCTTCGTCGGGCGCGGCCAGCATCACATGGACTTGGATCTTCTCGCCACCTTCTTCCCGCGAAACCTGCCCGATGATGATGAAGACGCTCGCCTCGATCATGTCGTCGCCATCAAGGGCGTCTTCCGGGCCATCCATGGAATTGTCGTTGTCGGCCATGTTGAAACCTCTCTCGATTCGTTTGGCAGTGGGTCAAAACTCATTTATGAGACTCGGCCTACAGGATCGCCACTCGGCGGGATAGGGGTTTAAGACGCGATTCCCCCAACGGTTCCTCTTGCAGCGCACCTCCGCGCAAGGGAACATTGCGTAATCCCGTCATCGCGCAACAATATTACGTTGCGCGGGGCCTCTTTTCCGGCAAAAGCCCGGAAATGCGATTATTTCGCCGTCAGGCTTGACGGGGCAGGGGTAAATCAGTACTTAGCGGCCACCGAAACCGATGTGAGACGCATTCTCCGGAGCGACACGCACTGGAATTTGTCTCAAACAAGGTTTCCTACACCGCGATTCACATGCTGCACGCACGACGCCAGCCTTGCTTGTGTCCTCTGCTTTTGTGGGCCCTCCGGATAACGGATCTGGCCCTCATTTTGCGCATTGAGCCGTGGGAAACGGGCCCGAGAGGGCGAAATTTGAATTCTGAAGGGATGGCAGCATGCCTACTGTAAACCAGCTGATCCGCAAGCCGCGCCAGGCGCCGGTGAAGCGCAACAAGGTCCCGGCCCTGGAGCAGAACCCGCAGAAGCGTGGTGTCTGCACCCGCGTCTACACCACGACCCCGAAAAAGCCGAACTCGGCTCTCCGGAAGGTTGCCAAGATCCGCCTGACCAACGGCTACGAAGTGATCGGCTACATCCCGGGCGAAGGCCACAACCTGCAGGAACACTCCGTCGTCATGATCCGTGGCGGTCGTGTGAAGGACCTTCCGGGTGTGCGTTACCACATCATCCGCGGCGTGCTGGATACCCAGGGCGTCAAGAACCGCAAGCAGCGTCGTTCGAAATACGGCGCCAAGCGTCCGAAGTAATCAAAGTGCCGGGCTGTTCCGATGGCCCGGCTTTGTGATCATCATCTGAGAGACAAATCGCATGTCACGACGTCACAGCGCAGAAAAGCGTGAGATCAACCCGGACCCGAAGTTCGGCGATCTGGTCATCACCAAGTTCATGAACGCCATCATGTTGGACGGCAAGAAGTCGGTTGCTGAAAGCATCGTCTACGGCGCCCTCGACCGCGTTCAGGAGCGTGCAAAGCAGGAGCCCGTGGCCATGTTCCACCAGGCTCTCGACAATGTCGCCCCGCACCTTGAAGTCCGTTCGCGCCGCGTCGGTGGTGCAACCTACCAGGTTCCGGTCGATGTCCGTCCCGAGCGCCGTCAGGCTCTCGCGATCCGCTGGCTGATCGCTGCTGCGCGCAAGCGCAACGAAACGACCATGATCGAGCGCCTCTCGGGCGAACTCATGGACGCTGCGAACAACCGCGGTGCAGCCGTCAAGAAGCGTGAAGACACGCACAAGATGGCTGACGCGAACCGCGCGTTCTCGCATTACCGCTGGTAATTCAAAAGCTTTCGAAAGGCAGACCTCAATGGCCCGCGAATACGCAATCGAAGATTACCGCAATTTCGGTATCATGGCGCACATCGACGCCGGCAAGACGACGACTACCGAGCGCGTCCTGTTCTACACCGGCCGTTCGCACAAGATCGGCGAAGTCCATGACGGCGCTGCCACCATGGACTGGATGGAGCAGGAGCAGGAGCGCGGTATCACCATCACTTCGGCTGCCACGACCACCTTCTGGCAGGGCCGTGATGGCAAGAAGCGCCGCTTCAACATCATCGACACCCCGGGACACGTCGACTTCACCATCGAAGTCGAGCGTTCGCTGCGCGTGCTCGACGGTGCGATCGCTCTGCTTGACGCCAATGCCGGTGTCGAGCCGCAGACCGAAACCGTCTGGCGCCAGGCTGACAAGTACAACGTCCCGCGGATGATCTTCTGCAACAAGATGGACAAGATCGGTGCCGACTTCTATCGCTCGGTTTCCATGGTCAAGTCCCGTCTGGGTGCGACCCCGGTCGTCATGCAGCTGCCGATCGGCGCTGAGAACGACTTCAAGGGCGTCGTCGACCTGATCGAGATGAATGCTCTGGTCTGGCGCGACGAAAGCCTGGGCGCTGCCTGGGACGTCGTCGAGATCCCGGAAGATCTCAAGGAGAAGGCCGAAGAGTACCGCGAACTGCTCATCGAGACCGTCGTCGAAGTCGAGGAAGCCGCCATGGAGCGCTACCTCGAAGGCGAAATGCCGGGCAATGACGAGCTTCGCGCGCTGATCCGCAAGGGCACGATCGCCGGCACCTTCTACCCGATGTTCTGTGGCTCGGCCTTCAAGAACAAGGGCGTGCAGCCGCTTCTCGACGCCGTCGTGGACTTCCTGCCTTCGCCGCTCGACATCGCCGCCATCAAGGGCATCGACGTCAAGACCGAAGAGCCGACCAAGCGCAAGGCAAATGACGACGAACCCGTCGCCATGCTCGCCTTCAAGATCATGAACGACCCGTTCGTCGGTTCGCTGACCTTCGCCCGTATCTATTCCGGCAAGCTCGACAAGGGTTCGTCGCTTCTCAATACGGTCAAGGAAAAGCGCGAGCGTATCGGCCGCATGCTGCAGATGCACTCCAACAGCCGCGAAGACATCGAGACCGCCTATGCAGGCGACATCGTTGCTCTGGCGGGCCTGAAGGAAACCACCACCGGTGACACCCTTTGCGATCCGCTGCACCCGGTCATCCTCGAGCGCATGGAATTCCCGGATCCGGTGATCCAGATCGCCATCGAGCCGAAGACCAAGGGCGACCAGGAAAAGATGGGCATCGCGCTCAACCGCCTGGCAGCCGAGGATCCCTCGTTCCGCGTCAAGTCGGACGAAGAGTCGGGTCAGACCATCATCGCCGGCATGGGCGAACTGCACCTCGACATCATCGTCGACCGCATGCGTCGCGAGTTCAAGGTCGAAGCCAATGTCGGCGCACCGCAGGTGGCCTACCGCGAATCGATCACCAAGAACTACGAAGCGGACTACACCCACAAGAAGCAGTCGGGTGGTTCGGGCCAGTTCGCTCGCGTCAAGATCGCGTTCGAGCCGGATCCGGAATCCGAAACCCTGACCTTCGAATCGAAGATCGTTGGCGGTTCGGTTCCCAAGGAATACATCCCGGGCGTCCAGAAGGGTCTGGAAAGCGTCATGGGTTCGGGTCCGATCGCGAACTTCCCGATGCTGGGCGTCAAGGCGACCCTCATCGACGGTGCGTACCACGACGTCGACTCCTCGGTTCTGGCATTCGAAATCGCTGCGCGTGCCTGCTTCCGTGAAAACGCCAACATGATGGGCCCGCAGCTGCTGGAGCCGGTCATGAAGGTGGAAGTCGTGACCCCGGAAGATTATGTCGGAGACGTGATCGGCGACCTGAACTCCCGCCGTGGCCAGATCCAGGGCCAGGAAATGCGCGGCATCGCCGTGGTGGTCGAGGCACATGTGCCGCTGGCCAACATGTTCAAGTATGTCGACTCGCTGCGTTCCATGTCCCAGGGCCGTGCGCAGTACTCGATGGTCTTCGATCACTACTCGCCGGTTCCGTCGAACGTGGCGCAGGAAATCCAGGCCAAGTACGCCTGATAACCAATCGCCGCCGGCCCCTTGTGAGCGCCGGCGGCCAACAACGAACTTCATGCCCCTGTAGGGGCGTAACGAGAATGGAGAGCCGGATATGGCAAAGGGTAAGTTTGAGCGGAACAAGCCGCACGTAAACATCGGCACGATCGGTCACGTTGACCACGGCAAGACGTCGCTGACCGCTGCGATCACGAAGTACTTCGGTGACTTCAAGGCTTACGACCAGATCGACGCCGCTCCCGAAGAGAAGGCACGCGGCATCACCATCTCGACGGCGCACGTCGAGTATGAGACGGACGCACGTCACTATGCGCACGTCGACTGCCCGGGCCACGCCGACTACGTCAAGAACATGATCACGGGTGCTGCCCAGATGGACGGCGCGATCCTGGTGGTTTCGGCTGCCGACGGCCCGATGCCGCAGACCCGCGAGCACATCCTGCTCGCTCGTCAGGTCGGCGTTCCGGCCATCGTGGTCTTCCTCAACAAGGTCGACCAGGTCGACGACGAGGAACTGCTCGAGCTGGTCGAGATGGAAGTGCGCGAGCTGCTTTCGTCCTACGACTTCCCGGGCGACGACATTCCGATCGTCAAGGGTTCGGCTCTGGTCGCGCTCAACGACGGCGACAAGGCCCAGGGCGAAGACGCGATCCGCAAGCTGATGGCCGAAGTCGACGCCTACATCCCGACGCCTGAGCGTCCGGTTGACCAGCCGTTCCTGATGCCGATCGAAGACGTGTTCTCGATCTCGGGTCGCGGCACGGTCGTGACCGGTCGCGTCGAGCGCGGCATCGTCAATGTCGGCGACGAAATCGAAATCGTGGGTATCCGCGACACCAAGAAGACGACCTGCACGGGCGTCGAGATGTTCCGCAAGCTTCTCGACCAGGGTCAGGCCGGCGACAATATCGGCGCGCTGCTGCGCGGCGTTGAGCGCGAAGGCGTTGAGCGCGGCCAGGTTCTGTGCAAGCCGGGTTCGGTGAAGCCGCACACGAAGTTCAAGGCCGAAGCCTACATCCTGACGAAGGAAGAAGGCGGCCGTCACACGCCGTTCTTCACGAACTACCGTCCGCAGTTCTACTTCCGTACGACTGACGTGACCGGTATCGTGACGCTTCCGGAAGGCACCGAGATGGTCATGCCGGGCGACAACGTCACCGTCGACGTCGCGCTCATCGTGCCGATCGCCATGGAAGAGAAGCTCCGCTTCGCTATCCGTGAAGGTGGCCGCACCGTCGGCGCCGGCATCGTCGCTTCGATCATCGAGTAAGAAATAGGGGCAGGGCGCGCGGCCCCGGTTACGGGATCGCGCGCCTCTCCAAACGCGAACAAGGACTAGTCGAATGAACGGCCAGAACATCCGCATCCGCCTCAAGGCGTTTGATCATCGTGTTCTCGATGCCTCCACGCGGGAAATCGTGTCGACCGCCAAGCGCACCGGCGCTGGCGTGCGCGGTCCGGTCCCGCTTCCGACCCGGATCGAGAAATTCACGGTCAACCGCTCGCCGCACATCGACAAGAAGTCGCGCGAGCAGTTCGAAATGCGCACCCACAAGCGCCTTCTCGACATCGTTGACCCGACCCCGCAGACCGTTGACGCGCTCATGAAGCTCGATCTGGCTGCCGGCGTGGATGTGGAAATCAAGCTCTAAGGAGCTTTCATGACCGTCAGATGACGGTCCTCTGAAACCGAATGCGGATCTCAGAAAGTTCCGTGTACGAATGAAGGATTGAACCGATGCGTTCAGGTGTGATTGCACAGAAGATTGGGATGACCCGGGTCTATAACGACGCCGGCGAGCACGTCCCGGTCACTGTCCTAAAGATGGACAACTGCCAGGTCGTCGCCCAGCGGACCGAGGAAAAGAACGGCTACACCGCCGTTCAGCTCGGCGCTGGCGTTGCCAAGGTGAAGAACACGTCCAAGGCCATGCGTGGCCATTTCTCGATCGCCAAGGTCGAGCCGAAGGCGAAGATGGTCGAATTCCGCGTGTCGGAAGACAACATGATCGACGTCGGCGCCGAGCTGACTGCTGAGCACTTCGTCGCCGGCCAGCTGGTCGACGTTTCCGGTATCACCCAGGGTAAGGGTTTTGCCGGTGCCATGAAGCGTCACGGCTTCGGTGGTCTTCGCGCCACCCACGGCGTGTCGATCTCGCACCGTTCGCACGGCTCCACCGGTTCCAACCAGGATCCGGGCAAGGTCTGGAAGGGCAAGAAGATGGCTGGTCACATGGGCCAGACCAAGGTGACCACCCAGAACCTCGAAGTCGTCTCGACCGATGCCGACCGTGGCCTCATCCTCATCAAGGGTGCGGTACCGGGCTCGAAGGGTGCCTGGATCGTCGTTCGCGACGCCATCAAGTCCGACATCCCGTCCGAGGCGCCGCGTCCGGCGGGCCTGCGCAACGGTGCTGCTCAAGAAGCTTCGAATGAGGGAGCCGAATAATGGATCTCACCGTCACCACTCTGGAAGGCAAGGACGCCGGGAAGATTTCCCTTTCCGACGATCTCTTCGGCCTCGAGCCGCGGCAGGATCTGCTGCAGCGCGTCGTTCGCTGGCAGCTCGCTAAGCGCCAGCAGGGCACCCACAAGTCGCTCGGCCGTGCGGAAGTCTCCCGCACCGGTGCGAAGATGTACCGCCAGAAGGGTACGGGCCGCGCCCGTCACTCCTCGGCTCGTGCACCGCAGTTCCGCGGCGGCGGCAAGGCTCACGGCCCGGTCGTTCGCAGCCACGCCCACGATCTTCCCAAGAAGGTCCGTGCGCTCGGCCTGCGTCATGCGCTCTCGGTCAAGGCCAAGGGTTCCGACCTGATCGTCGTCGACAGCCTGTCTGCCAACGACGCCAAGACCAAGGCGCTGATCGCGTCGCTCGGCAAGCTCGGCATCACCAATGCCCTGTTCATCGGCGGCAACGAGCTTGACAGCAACTTCCGCCTGGCAGCCAAGAACATCCCGAACGTGGACGTTCTTCCGGTTCAGGGCATCAACGTTTACGACATCCTGCGCCGCGGCAAGCTGGTCTTGTCGAAGGACGCCATCGCGGCCCTGGAGGAGCGCTTCAAATGACCGATCTTCGCCACTATGACGTGATCGTCTCGCCGGCGATCACAGAAAAGTCGACCCTGGCTTCCGAACAGAACCAGGTCGTCTTCAACGTCACCCGCACTGCCACCAAGCCGGAAATCAAGGCTGCAGTGGAAGCGCTCTTCGGCGTTAAGGTCACTGCCGTGAACACGCTGCTGCGCAAGGGCAAGGTCAAGCGCTTCCGCGGTCACATCGGCAAGCAGAGCGATGTCAAGAAGGCGTATGTGACGCTGGCCGACGGCCAGTCGATCGACGTCTCCACCGGCCTGTAAGGTCGGGCGAAACAGCCCCGAAAAGGGAACGGAAAGATGGCACTCAAGAAATACAACCCGACGACGCCGAGCCAGCGCCAGCTGGTCATCGTCGACCGCTCCGCCCTCTACAAGGGCAAGCCGGTCAAGAGCCTGACCGAGGGTCTGTCGCGCAAGGGCGGTCGTAACAACACCGGTCGTATCACGGCCCGCCGCATCGGTGGCGGTCACAAGAAGACCTACCGTATCGTCGACTTCAAGCGTCGCAAGTTCGACGTCGAAGGCACGATCGAGCGTCTGGAATACGATCCGAACCGCACCGCCTACATCGCGCTCGTCACCTATACCGATGGTGAGCAGGCCTACATCCTGGCGCCGCAGCGTATCGCAGCCGGCGACAAGGTGATTTCGTCTGCAGGTGCTGTCGACGTGAAGCCGGGCAACACGATGCCGCTGCAGTTCATGCCGGTCGGTACCATCGTGCACAACATCGAGATGAAGCCTGCGAAGGGCGGCCAGATCGCCCGTTCGGCCGGCGCCTACGCGCAGCTCGTCGGTCGCGACAACGGCATGGCGACGCTTCGTCTCAATTCGGGTGAACAGCGCCTGGTTCAGGGCTCCTGCCTTGCAACCGTCGGTGCCGTGTCGAACCCGGATCACCTGAACATCAACGACGGCAAGGCAGGCCGGACCCGTTGGCGCGGCAAGCGCCCGGCAGTTCGCGGTGTCGCCATGAACCCGGTCGACCACCCGCATGGTGGTGGTGAAGGCCGGACTTCGGGCGGTCGTCACCCGGTATCCCCCTGGGGCAAGCCGACCAAGGGTAAGCGTACCCGTTCGAACAAGTCGACGGATCGCTTCATCATGCGGTCGCGCCACCAGCGCAAGAAGTAAGAGAGGACGTCTAAATGGCTCGTTCGGTTTGGAAAGGTCCGTTTGTTGACGGTTATCTTCTCAAGAAGGCAGAGAAGGTCCGTGAAGGCGGCCGCAATGAAGTGATCAAGACGTGGAGCCGCCGCTCCACCATTCTGCCGCAGTTCGTCGGTCTGACCTTCGGCGTCTACAACGGCAACAAGCATATCCCGGTCTCCGTGACCGAGGACATGGTCGGCCAGAAGCTCGGTGAATACTCCCCGACCCGTACCTATTACGGTCACGGTGCCGACAAGAAAGCGAAGAGGAAGTAACGATGGGCAAGGCAAAAACTCCGCGCCGGCTCAAGGACAACGAAGCGCAGGCGGTTGCACGCACCATTCGCGTCAGCCCGCAGAAGCTCAACCTCGTCGCCGCTCTCATCCGTGGCAAGAAGGTTGACCGTGCTCTCGCTGACCTGGAATTTTCGCGCAAGCGGATCGCCGGTACCGTTCGCAAGACCCTTGAATCTGCGATCGCAAACGCCGAGAACAACCACGACCTCGATGTTGATTCGCTGATCGTCGCCGAGGCCTATGTCGGCAAGTCGATCGTGATGAAGCGTTTCCACGCTCGTGGCCGCGGTCGCGCATCGCGCATCGAAAAGCCGTTCTCGCATCTGACGATCGTCGTGCGCGAAGTCGAAGAGCAAGGGGAGGCTGCATAATGGGCCAGAAAATCAATCCGATCGGCTTCCGCCTCGGCGTCAACCGTACCTGGGACAGCCGCTGGTTTGCCGACAACGCCGAATATGGCGAACTGCTGCACGAAGACCTGAAGATCCGTTCCTACCTCAACAAGGAACTCAAGCAGGCCGGCGTGTCGAAGATCGTCATCGAGCGTCCGCACAAGAAGTGCCGCGTGACCATTCACGCCGCCCGTCCTGGCCTGATCATCGGCAAGAAGGGCGCGGACATCGAAAAGCTGCGCCGCAAGCTGCAGGAAATGACCCGCTCGGAAACGCACCTCAACATCGTTGAAGTGCGCAAGCCGGAAATCGACGCGACGCTCGTCGCCCAGTCGATCGCCCAGCAGCTCGAGCGTCGTATCGCATTCCGTCGCGCCATGAAGCGCGCCGTTCAGTCCGCCATGCGCCTCGGCGCGGAAGGCATCCGCATCACCTGCGGCGGTCGTCTCGGCGGTGCTGAAATCGCCCGTACCGAATGGTACCGTGAAGGCCGCGTGCCGCTTCATACGCTTCGTGCCGATATCGACTACGGCACAGCCGAAGCACACACCGCTTACGGTATCTGCGGCGTGAAGGTCTGGATCTTCAAGGGCGAGATCCTCGAGCATGATCCCATGGCTTCCGAGCGCCGCGCCACCGAGGGCGATGCGCAGGGCGGAAACCGCCGGCGCGAAAACGCCTGAGGCCGGGCTACGTAATTCGGAGAATTGAACAATGTTGCAGCCAAAGCGTACGAAGTACCGCAAGCAGTTCAAGGGTCGTATCAAGGGTGTCGCCAAGGGCGGCAGTGACTTGAACTTCGGCTCCTACGGACTGAAGGCGCAGGAGCCCGAGCGCGTCACCGCACGCCAGATCGAGGCTGCCCGCCGTGCCATCACCCGTCACATGAAGCGTGCCGGTCGTGTATGGATCCGCATCTTCCCGGATCTTCCGGTCACCTCGAAGCCGACCGAAGTCCGCATGGGTAAAGGTAAGGGTTCGGTCGATTACTGGGCAGCTCGCGTCAAGCCGGGCCGCATCATGTTCGAGATCGATGGCGTGAACGAAGAAATCGCCCGCGAAGCCCTGCGCCTCGGCGCGGCCAAGCTTCCGATCAAGACCCGCTTCGTGCAGCGTATTGCCGAGTAAGGAAATCATCATGAAAGCCACAGACGCACATACGATGACCGTCGATCAGCTCTCCGATGAACTCGCGAAGCTGAAGAAAGAACAGTTCAACCTGCGTTTCCAGAAGGCCACCGGCCAGCTGGAAAAGACGTCGCGCGTGAAGGAAGTTCGCCGCGACATCGCACGCATCAAGACGATCTCCCGCCAGAAGGCGGCGGACGCCAAGGCCTGAGGAAGAATAATATGCCAAAACGTATCCTGCAGGGCACTGTCGTTAGCGACAAGAACGACAAGACCGTCGTCGTCCGCGTGGAACGCCGTTTCGCGCACCCCTTGTTCCAGAAGACCGTTCGCCGGTCGAAGAAGTACAAGGCGCACGACGAAAACAACTCTTACAAGGTTGGTGACCTCGTCTCGATCGAGGAATGCGCGCCGATCTCCAAGGACAAGCGCTGGACCGTGGTTTCCACTGCCCAGGCATAACAAACAAGCAGTCAACGCGCCGGCGGATAATGTGATCCCCGGCCGGTAGAAGAAGGCGGTCTGGTATGATTCAGATGCAAACAAACCTCGACGTGGCTGACAATTCAGGCGCCCGTCGTGTCATGTGCATCAAGGTTCTGGGCGGCTCGAAGCGGAAATATGCTTCCATCGGCGACGTTATCGTCGTTTCGGTCAAGGAAGCCATTCCGCGCGGCCGCGTCAAGAAGGGCGATGTGATGAAGGCGGTGGTCGTGCGTACGGCCAAGGATATCCGCCGCGCCGACGGCAGTGTGATCCGGTTCGACCGGAATGCAGCCGTCCTGATCGACAACAAGAAAGAGCCCATCGGTACCCGTATCTTCGGCCCGGTTCCGCGTGAACTGCGTGGCAAGAGCCACATGAAGATCATCTCGCTGGCTCCCGAAGTGCTTTAAAGGATAGGGACGATGCAAAAGATCCGCAAAGGCGACAAGGTCGTCGTTCTCACGGGCAAGGACAAGGGCCGTACAGGCGAAGTCATTGCCGTCATGCCGAAGGAAGACCGTGCGGTCGTCCGTGGTATCAACATGGTGCGCCGTCACCAGCGTCAGACACAGACGCAGGAAGCCGGCATCATCAACAAGGAAGCGTCGATCCACCTGTCGAACCTTGCCATTGCCGACCCCAAGGACGGCAAGCCGACCCGCGTCGGTTTCAAGATGGAAGGCGACAAGAAGGTCCGCGTCGCAAAGCGTTCGGGGGATGTCATCAATGGCTGACACCAAGTATGAACCGCGGTTGAAGAAGGTCTATGTCGAGAGCATCCGCAAGGCGCTCCAGGACCAGTTCAACTACTCCAACGAAATGCAGATCCCGCGCCTCGAGAAGATCGTTCTCAACATGGGCGTCGGCGAATCGACTGCAGATTCGAAGAAGCCTGCCGTTGCCGCCGAAGATCTGGCAGCGATCGCCGGTCAGCGCCCGGTCATCACCCATGCGCGCAATTCGATCGCCGGCTTCAAGCTGCGTGAGAACATGCCGATCGGTGCGAAGGTGACCCTTCGCGGTGCCCGCATGTTTGAATTCATGGATCGCCTGGTCAACATCGCGCTGCCGCGCGTTCGCGACTTCCGCGGCCTGAACCCCAAGAGCTTTGACGGCCGTGGCAACTTCGCCATGGGCATCAAGGAACACATCGTCTTCCCCGAGATCAACTACGACAAGGTCGATCAGATGTGGGGTATGGACATCATCGTTTGTACGACGGCCAAGACCGACGACGAAGCCCGGGCGCTCTTGAAGGCGTTCAACTTCCCGTTCCGTCAGTAACCGTTACGGCATTCGTAGAGAGGAAAACCGATATGGCGAAAGTCAGCGCCACTGAGAAGAACAAGCGCCGCCGCGAAATGACCGCCCGCGACGCCGGCAAGCGCGCCGCGCTCAAGGCGATCATCAAGGACCGCGAGACGCCGATTGAAGAACGTTTCCGCGCCACGCTGAAGCTGGCCGAAATGCCCCGCAATGGCTCGAAGACCCGCATTCGCAACCGTTGCGAAGTGACCGGCCGTCCGCGCGCCTATTATCGCAAGCTGAAAATGTCGCGTATTGCACTGCGCGAACTCGGCTCGCTCGGCAAGGTGCCGGGCCTGCTCAAGTCGAGCTGGTAAGGAGACGCGAAAATGGCAATGTCTGATCCGCTGGGCGATATGCTCACCCGTATCCGCAACGGCATCTCCCGTCGCAAGGATTCGGTCTCGACGCCGGCCTCGAAGCTTCGTGCCCGCGTTCTCGACGTGCTGCAGGCCGAAGGCTACATCCGTGGTTACTCGGAAGTGTCCTTCGACAACGGCAAGTCGGAAATCAACATCGAGCTGAAGTATCACGAAGGCGCTCCGGTCATTCGCGAAATCGCGCGTGTCTCGAAGCCCGGCCGTCGCGTCTATGTCTCGGTCAAGTCCATTCCGCAGGTCGCCAATGGTCTCGGCATCACCATCCTTTCGACTCCGAAGGGTGTGCTGGCCGATCATCAGGCGCGCGAGCAGAATGTTGGTGGCGAGGTTCTCTGCTCGATCTTCTGATCGTGCAGGACCTCCAACTCGAACAGACAGGTTTGAACAATGTCTCGTATCGGCAAGAAGCCCATTCCGGTTCCCCAGGGTGTGACCGCGACCGTTGACGGCCAGAAGGTCGTCGCCAAGGGTCCCAAGGGTGAACTCTCCTTCGTCGCCAACGACGAAGTGACCGTCAAGCTCGAGGACAACGCAGTCGTGGTGTCCCCGATCGATCAGTCCAAGGACGCACGCTCCAAGTGGGGCATGTCGCGCACCATGGTCGAGAACATCTTCACCGGCGTGAAGGACGGTTTCGAACGCAAGCTCGAAATCAACGGCGTCGGTTATCGTGCGGCCATGCAGGGCAAGAACCTGCAGTTGGCTCTTGGCTTTAGCCACGATGTGGTTTATCAGCCGCCGGAAGGCGTCGCCATCACATGCCCGAAGCCGACTGAAATCGTTCTGACCGGCATCGACAAGCAGGTGCTTGGCCAGGCGGCCGCGCAGATCCGCGAATACCGTCCGCCGGAGCCCTACAAGGGCAAGGGCGTGAAGTATGCCGAAGAGCGGATCATCCGCAAAGAAGGCAAGAAGAAGTAAGGAAGACGCGACATGGCTACGAAAAAAGAAGCGCTTACGCGTCGCGCCGCTCGTGTGCGCCGCCAGCTCAAGAAGGTGGCGAACGGCCGTCCGCGGCTTTCCGTTCACCGTTCCTCGAAGAACATCTACGTCCAGGTCATCGACGATGCCGAAGGCCGGACGCTGGCTGCCGCTTCGACCCTCGATGCGGATATCCGCGGCAAGCTGAAGACCGGAGCGGACGTTGCTGCCGCCGAGGCCGTCGGCAAGCTGATTGCGGAACGCGCAACCAAGGCAGGCGTCACCGAAGTGGTCTTCGACCGCGGCGCCTTCATCTATCACGGCCGAGTCAAGGCCCTCGCCGATGCTGCCCGTGAAGGCGGCCTCACTTTCTAAAACAACAGCCGATTGATTCCGGAAAAGAAAAAGGAAAAGGACAATGGCAAGAGAAGGACGCCGCGAAAACCGCGGCCGTGACGAAGAGCGCGACAGCGAATTCGTCGACAAGCTCGTCCACATCAACCGCGTCGCGAAGGTCGTCAAGGGCGGTCGCCGCTTCGGTTTCGCAGCACTCGTCGTTGTCGGCGACCAGAAGGGCCGCGTTGGCTTCGGTCACGGCAAGGCACGTGAAGTGCCGGAAGCGATCCGCAAGGCCACTGAAGCCGCCAAGCGCGACATGATCTTCGTTCCGCTGCGCTCGGGCCGGACCCTGCACCATGACGTGCATGGCCGTCACGGCGCCGGCAAGGTTCTTCTCCGTTCGGCCAAGCCTGGTACCGGTATCATCGCCGGTGGTCCGATGCGTGCAGTGTTCGAAACGCTCGGCATGCATGACGTCGTCGCCAAGTCGACCGGCTCGTCCAACCCCTACAACATGGTGCGCGCCACCTTCGATGCTCTGAAGAACCAGATGCACCCGAAGGACATCGCCGCTCAGCGCGGGCTGAAATACGCCACCCTGCAAGAGCGCCGTGCCCACGTTGTCGGCAACGAAGACTAATCCGGGCATCTCGCCTGACTTTTTGAGGAGCCTGTCCAATGGCTGATACCAAAAAAGGCAAGACGGTCACTGTCGAACAGATCGGCAGCCCGATCCGTCGCCCGGGCGTTCAACGTGCTACGTTGATCGGCTTGGGGCTGAACAAATTGCACCGTGTCCGCACGCTCGAGGATACGCCGTCCGTGCGCGGCATGATCCGTACCGTCGGCCACCTCGTCCGCGTTGTGGACGAGAAGTGAATTCCGGAGTTGCGATCATGAAACTCAACGAAATCAAAGACAACGAAGGCGCTACCAAGTCCCGCAAGCGGGTTGGTCGCGGCATCGGCTCGGGCCTCGGCAAGACCGGCGGCCGGGGTGTTAAGGGCCAGAAGTCGCGTAGCGGCGTCGCCATCAACGGCTTCGAAGGCGGCCAGATGCCGATCTACCGCCGGCTTCCGAAGCGCGGCTTCAAGAACATCTTCGCCAGCGACTTCAACGTCGTGTCGCTCGGCCGGATCCAGACCGCCATCGATGCCGGCAAGCTTGACGGCAAGGCAACGGTCGACGCCGAAGCTCTCAAGGCTGCAGGCGTGATCCGCCGCATCAAGGACGGTGTTCGCGTCGTCGCCGACGGGGAGCTGAAGGCGAAGGTCGCCATCAAGGTGGCCGGCGCTTCGAAGACCGCCGTCGAGAAGATTGAAAAGGCTGGTGGCTCGATCGAAGTTCTCGCAGCCGCCAAGTCGGCCGAATAATACGAATACCAACCGCCCGGTGCTTCACATCGGGCGGTTTTCCACCCATATGGGAGATCGGCCGGCGCAGGTATCGCGCGACATAGGGCCGGGGCAGGGCGGGAACACCGTTTGATCGGCACAGGTCTCGTCCGCGACAACAGAATTTGATCCGGCGGAGCCGCTGTTCCAGCCTCCGGTCGGAGCTTGGAGATCTCCATGGCATCAGCCGCCGAACAGCTCGCAGCGAACCTCAATTTCTCCGCCTTCTCCAAGGCGGAAGACCTCAAGAAGCGCATCTGGTTCACCCTGGGTGCGCTTTTGGTCTATCGGCTTGGGACATATATCCCGCTGCCCGGTATCAATCCCGCTGCCTTCGCGCAGGCCTTCCAGGGCCAGGCCGGGGGCATACTCGGCGTCTTCAACATGTTCTCCGGTGGTGCGGTCGCCCGTATGGCGATCTTTGCGCTCGGGATCATGCCCTATATTTCCGCTTCCATCATCATCCAGCTGATGACGTCGGTCGTACCGTCGCTCGAGCAGTTGAAGAAGGAAGGCGAGCAGGGCCGCAAGGTCATCAACCAGTACACGCGCTACGGTACGGTGTTTCTCGCCACGCTGCAGGCCTACGGCATCGCCGTGGGGCTCGAGGGCGGCAACAACATCGTGACCGATCCGGGTTGGTTCTTCCGCATTTCCACGGTCCTGACGCTTGTCGGCGGCACCATGTTCCTGATGTGGCTCGGTGAGCAGATCACCTCGCGCGGTATCGGCAACGGCATTTCGCTGATCATTTTCGCGGGCATCGTGGCCGCACTTCCGAACGCCATTGCAGGCACTCTCGAACTCGGCCGTACCGGCGCGCTGTCGACCGGGCTGATCATCGTGGTGGTTCTCGTGGCCGTCGCCTGCATCGCCTTCATCGTGTTCATCGAACGCGCGCAAAGGCGACTGATCATCCAGTATCCGAAACGCCAGGTCGGATCGCGCATGTTCCAGGGCGACACGTCCCACCTGCCGCTCAAGCTCAACACTGCCGGTGTCATTCCGCCGATCTTTGCCTCGTCGCTGCTTCTGCTGCCGGCCACGATCGCGGGCTTCTCGAACACCACCGAGCTTCCGGGCTGGGCGAGCGCGGTGCTTGCGTCGCTTGGACACGGCCAGCCGCTCTACATGCTCTTCTATGCGGGCATGATCGGCTTCTTCGCGTTCTTCTACACCGCGATCGTTTTCAATCCGAAGGATACGGCGGACAATCTGAAGCAGCATGGCGGCTTCATTCCGGGTATCCGTCCGGGTGAGCGCACCGCTCAGTACATCGACTACGTGCTGACGCGCATCACCGTGATCGGTGCGATCTATCTCATCCTCGTGTGTCTCTTACCCGAATTTCTAATCGCGCAGACTGGCGTTCCGTTCTATCTGGGTGGTACGTCGCTGCTGATCGTCGTCAGCGTGACGCTCGATACGGTTGCACAGATACAGGGACATCTGATCGCCCAGCAGTATGAGGGGCTGATCAAGAAGTCCAAACTCCGGGGAGGAAAACGGGGACGATGAGACTTATTCTTCTGGGTCCGCCGGGGGCGGGCAAGGGCACCCAGGCTCAGCGGCTTGTCGAAAAGCACGGCATTCCGCAGCTTTCGACCGGCGACATGCTTCGTGCCGCCGTTCAGGCCGAGACCGAAGTGGGATTGAAGGCCAAGGCTGTCATGGATGCGGGCGAGCTCGTGTCCGACGCCATCGTCAATGCCATCGTTTCCGAGCGAATCGATGCCGAGGACTGCGCGGACGGGTTCATCCTTGATGGCTACCCGCGCACTCTCGCCCAGGCCGATGCCGTCGCAGAGATGCTTTCCGCCAAGGGAATCAGTCTCGACGTCGTCATCGAACTGGTGGTCGACGACAAGCAGATGGTCGGCCGAATCCTCAAGCGCGCCGAGGAGGCGCGTGCCGCCGGCCAGCCCGTCCGCAAGGACGACAATGCCGAGGTTTATGACGAGCGTCTGCGGGAATATTACAAGAAGACCGCGCCGCTTATCGGTTACTATCATGCCAAGGGCCTTCTCACGGGCGTCGACGGAATGAAGTCGATCGATGAAGTAACCGCCGATATCGAAGCCATCCTGGCCAAGTATCAGGCTTGAATCGGGGCGCGGGGGAGTTGACTTTTCTCCTCCGAGTCCGGTAAAGACCGCGCAACTCGCGACACAACTGCGATCAGCGCGTCTCCCCGGGGATTCGGGGAAACGTTTCTGATCGCTATATTTGTGCCGGGAATTTAGCGCACACGCCCGCGGCCATGCCGCGATGAACGAAGACAACCGGAGCAATCCGGAATCAAGGAGTAGAGACGTGGCCCGTATTGCTGGCGTCAACATCCCGACGAACAAGCGCGTTATCATCGCGCTGACCTACATCCACGGGATCGGCGACAAGTTCGCCAAGGAAATCGTGGAGAAGGTGGGTATCCCGCTGGAGCGTCGCGTGAGCGAACTCTCCGATGCAGAAGTCCTGCAGATCCGTGAAACCATCGACCGCGACTACCAGGTCGAAGGCGATCTGCGCCGTGAGCACTCGATGAACGTCAAGCGCCTCATGGACCTGGGTTGCTACCGTGGCCTGCGTCACCGTCGCGGCCTTCCGGTCCACGGTCAGCGCACGCACACCAATGCCCGTACCCGCAAGGGCCCGGCAAAGGCGATTGCAGGCAAGAAGAAGTAATTTTCGCGAGCGAATGGCGAAGCAGCGTGTAGCGATGTCGGGTTGATCCCATTCGCGAACCGCCAGTCCCTATTCGCTTTCGAAGGTGTAGCCGCTGGAAATACGGCGGTGCAGATATCGTTTGAAAGGTAAAAAATGGCCAAGGAAGCCGCACGCGTCCGTCGTCGCGAACGCAAGAATATCTCGTCGGGCGTCGCCCACGTGAACTCGACCTTCAACAATACCATGATCACGATCACGGATGCCCAGGGCAACGCGATCTCCTGGTCGTCGGCCGGTTCGAAGGGCTTCAAGGGTTCGCGCAAATCGACCCCGTTCGCTGCGCAGATGGCTGCTGAAGACGCTGCCAAGAAGGCTCAGGAACACGGCATGAAGTCGCTGGAAGTCGAAGTCTGCGGACCCGGTTCGGGTCGCGAATCGGCTCTGCGCGCCCTGCAGGCTGCCGGCTTCACCATCACCTCGATCCGTGATGTGACGCCGATCCCGCACAATGGCTGCCGCCCGCGCAAGAAGCGCCGCGTCTGATCCACTGGCTTTCAGACCCGTCGGGCCTTCGAGGCACTCGGCGGGTCCGTCTCTTATGACCGTCACGAATGGATAGTGGCGGCAACGGAAGGCAAACAACATGATTCAGAAAAACTGGCAGGAACTGATCAAGCCGAACAAGGTCGAGTTCACCGCGTCGGGCCGCACCAAGGCGACCGTCGTTGCGGAACCGCTCGAGCGCGGCTTCGGCCTGACCCTCGGCAACGCGCTGCGTCGCGTGCTTCTGTCCTCGCTGCGCGGCGCTGCCGTGACTGCGGTTCAGATCGACGGCGTTCTGCATGAGTTCTCGTCGATCCCGGGTGTGCGCGAAGATGTCACCGACATCGTTCTCAACATCAAGGAAATCGCAGTTGCCATGGAAGGTGACGAGCCCAAGCGCATGGTCGTGCGCAAGCAGGGCCCGGGCGTCGTCAAGGCAGGCGACATCCAGACCGTGGGCGACATCGAGATCCTCAACCCGGAACTCGCTCTCTGCACGCTCGATGAAGGCGCTGAAATCCGCATGGAATTCACCGTCAACAACGGCAAGGGCTACGTGCCGGCGGACCGCAACCGCGCCGAAGACGCTCCGATCGGGCTTATCCCCGTCGACAGCCTGTATTCGCCGGTCAAGAAGGTCTCCTACAAGGTGGAAAACACCCGTGAAGGCCAGGTTCTCGACTACGACAAGCTGACGCTCTCGATCGAGACCGACGGTTCGGTCACCGGTGAGGACGCAGTGGCCTATGCCGCTCGCATTCTTCAGGACCAGCTCGGTGTCTTCGTCAACTTCGAAGAGCCGCAGAAGGAAGTCCAGGAAGAGACCGTCGCAGAGCTCGCCTTCAACCCGGCGCTGCTCAAGAAGGTCGACGAACTGGAACTCTCTGTCCGTTCGGCGAACTGCCTGAAGAACGACAACATCGTCTATATCGGCGACCTCATCCAGAAGTCCGAGGCGGAAATGCTCCGCACTCCGAACTTCGGCCGCAAGTCGCTGAATGAAATCAAGGAAGTCCTCGCTTCCATGGGCCTGCATCTCGGTATGGAAGTACCGTCCTGGCCGCCGGAAAACATCGAGGACCTCGCAAAGCGTTACGAAGACCAGTATTAACCGTTCAAACGGCAGGCTTTATGGGTAGGCCTGCATGTGAAGGAGAAGGGCCATGCGCCACGGAATTTCCGGCCGCAAGCTGAACCGCACCTCTAGCCACCGCAAGGCAATGTTTGCCAACATGGCGGCTTCGCTCATTGAGCACGAACAGATCGTGACGACCTTGCCGAAGGCCAAGGAAATCCGTCCGATCGTCGAGAAGCTCGTCACGCTCGGCAAGCGCGGCGACCTGCATGCTCGTCGTCAGGCGATCTCGCAGATCAAGGACCAGGACGCCGTCCGCAAGCTGTTCGATTCGCTGGCCGCACGCTATGCGACCCGCAACGGTGGCTACCTGCGCATTATGAAGGCGGGTTTCCGCACCGGCGACAACGCACCGATGGCTGTCATCGAGTTCGTGGACCGCGATGTGGATGCCAAGGGTGCGAAGGATCGCGCCCGTCTCGAAGCCGAGGCAGCCGCTGACGAATCCGAAGCCGCATAATTCCCACGCGACTTCATCCGATTTGACAGAAGCCGGGCCCTCGGGTCCGGCTTTTGTCGTTTTACGGCCGGAATGGTGACCTGTCTTCCCGGGATCGGGGTAGTGACACAGGCCGCTCATTGATTTAGTCCGGCTAGACATATCCAGAACTGGCGCGCGGTATTCACGCGAAGCTGGTCGGTGAAAGACATATATGGAGGAAGGCTGATGCCCGCATATCGGTCGAAGACGAGTACACACGGACGCAACATGGCCGGCGCGCGCGGATTGTGGCGCGCCACCGGCATGAAGGATGACGATTTCGGCAAGCCGATCATCGCCGTCGTCAATTCCTTCACCCAGTTCGTGCCCGGCCACGTGCACCTCAAGGATCTCGGCCAGCTCGTCGCCCGCGAGATCGAGGCGGCCGGCGGTGTCGCCAAGGAATTCAACACGATCGCCGTCGACGACGGCATCGCCATGGGCCATGACGGAATGCTCTACTCGCTGCCGTCGCGCGAGATCATCGCGGATTCGGTCGAGTACATGGTCAACGCCCATTGCGCCGACGCCATGGTATGCATCTCCAACTGCGACAAGATCACGCCCGGCATGCTGAATGCCGCGATGCGCCTGAACATCCCGGCGATCTTCGTGTCCGGTGGTCCGATGGAAGCCGGCAAGGTGACGCTCAAGGGCAAGCAGGTCTCGCTCGACCTGATCGACGCCATGGTCGCGGCAGCGGACGACAAGGTCTCAGACGAGGACGTCCAGACCATCGAGCGTTCGGCATGCCCGACCTGCGGTTCGTGTTCGGGCATGTTTACCGCCAATTCGATGAACTGCCTGACCGAGGCGCTCGGCCTGTCGCTGCCGGGCAATGGTTCGACGCTCGCCACGCACTCGGACCGCAAGCGGCTGTTCGTCGAAGCCGGTCACCAGATCGTCGACATCACCCGTCGCTACTACGAGCAGGACGACGAAAGCGTGCTGCCGCGCTCGATCTGTTCGAAGGAAGCCTTCGAGAACGCCATGTCGCTCGATATCGCCATGGGCGGCTCGACGAATACGGTGCTGCATATCCTCGCGGCGGCCTATGAGGGCAATATCGATTTCACCATGGACGACATCGATCGTCTGTCGCGCAAGGTTCCGTGCCTTTCCAAGGTCGCGCCCGCCAAGAGCGACGTTCACATGGAGGACGTCCACCGCGCGGGCGGCATCATGCGCATTCTGGGCGAACTGGACCGTGGCGGCCTGATCAAGCGTGACTGCCCGACGGTTCACGAGGCAACCCTCGGCGACGCGATCGATCGCTGGGATATCACCCGCACCAATTCCGAGACCGTGCGCGAATTCTTCAGGGCGGCTCCGGGCGGCGTTCCCACCCAGACGGCTTTTTCGCAGTCCTCGCGCTGGGACGAACTCGACACCGACAGCGAGAACGGCGTCATCCGCTCGGTCGAGAAGCCGTTCTCCAAGGATGGCGGTCTCGCCGTGCTCAAGGGCAATATCGCACTCGACGGCTGCATCGTGAAGACAGCCGGCGTCGACGAGAGCATTCTGAAATTCTCCGGTCCCGCGGTCGTCTACGAAAGTCAGGATGCGGCGGTGAAGGGCATCCTGTCGAACGAGGTGAAGGCAGGCGATGTCGTCGTCATCATCTATGAGGGCCCCAAGGGCGGCCCGGGGATGCAGGAAATGCTCTATCCGACGAGCTACCTGAAATCCAAGGGCCTCGGTAAGTCCTGCGCGCTGATCACCGATGGCCGTTTTTCGGGCGGTACATCCGGCCTGTCGATCGGCCATGCGTCGCCGGAAGCCGCCAATGGCGGGGCCATCGGTCTCGTCCGCCAGGGCGACATGATCGACATCGACATTCCGGGCCGCACCATCAGCCTGCGTGTCAGCCCGGCGGAGCTTGAAGCACGCCGGACCGCGCAGGACATGAAGGGCTGGAAGCCGGAAGCGCCGCGCAAGCGCAACATCACCACCGCGCTCAAGGCCTATGCCGCCTTCGCTGCCAGTGCCGACAAGGGTGCGGTCCGCATTCTGCCGGAATAGGCGCATCTGCGTGTCTTTGCGTGAAGCCCGCCGGATTTTCGGCGGGCTTTTTTGTTTTCGGCCATTCGTCGCCGATTTTGTCATCAGCCCCGAATCTGCCACGAAAACGGGGATAACCCTTTCCGCAGTGGACCCACGTTCCCATATTGCCGCTATTGCTGACCACCACATTTACGAGGATTGCCATGCTGCCGCGAAACACCATCCGTCACGCCGCCGCCATACTCACCGTCGCGCTCGTCATGGCGGCGACGGGCGAGGGGATCGGTGGGGCAGGACAGGCGCAAGCGCAGGATGCGCAGAAGAGTTTTACTGAGACGCTCGGCGAACTGTTTCGCGATACGCTCGGCGGCACTGAAGACGCCGGGTCTGCGGCACCGGAGGCGGAAGCGCCCGCACCGAAGGCCGAGGCACCTGTCCCGGCAGCTTCGCAGCCTGTCGATGTGTCTGCGAGGAAGGTGCCTGCGTCACGCTCCGAAATGGCGATGAGCTTTTCTCCGCTCGTCAAGCAGACGGCTCCGGCCGTGGTCAATGTTTATGCCGACCGCACCGTGACCAGCCGCAGCCCCTTTGACGGCGATCCCTTCTTCGAACAGTTCTTCGGCCGCTCGCTGCCCAATCGTACCCAGAAGCAGTCGTCGCTCGGCTCCGGCGTCATCGTGCAGGAATCGGGTATCGTGGTGACAAACAACCACGTCATCGCCGGTGCGGACGATATACGCGTGGCGCTTTCGGACGGGCGCGAATTCGAGAGCAAGGTTCTGCTCAAGGATGAGCGTTTCGATCTCGCCGTGCTGAAAATCAATTCCGACAGCCAGTTCCCGACCGTCGGGTTCGGCGATTCCGATGCCATGGAGGTCGGCGATCTGGTGCTTGCCATCGGCAACCCGTTCGGCGTCGGCCAGACGGTGACGAGCGGCATCGTTTCCGCGCTCGCGCGCAACCGGATCGGGGTTTCGGATTTCGGCTTCTTCATCCAGACCGACGCGGCCATCAATCCCGGCAATTCGGGTGGCGCACTCATCGACATGCACGGAGATCTGATCGGCATCAATACGGCGATCTTCTCGCGATCCGGCGGCTCGAACGGTATCGGATTTGCGATCCCCGCCAATCTCGTCCGCGCCTTCGCGCTGACGGCCGAGAATGGCGGCGACCGTTTCGATCCGCCCTATATCGGCGCCTCCTTCCAGCCGGTGACCCCGGATATCGCCGAGGCACTCGGCATGCGCAACGCCACCGGCGCGCTCGTTGTCGAGGTCGACGAGGACGGACCGGCAGCGAAGGCGGGGCTTCACTCGGGCGACATCATCACCGGGTTCAACGGCCAGCCCGTCGAACATCCCGACGCGCTCGGCTACCGTCTCGCCACCGCCGCTGTCGGCGAGACTGTCGAACTGGCGGTCACCACCAATGGCGGGCAGGAGACGCTTTCGGTCAAGTTGATCAAGACGCCGGAAGACAGGATCGTGCGTCCGGTTCCGATCGGCGGCGACAGCCCGTTCGCCGGTATCTCGGTGCAGCCGCTGACGCCGGCCGATGCCTCGCAGCTCAAGATCCGCTCGGATATCCAGGGTCTCGTCATCACCGCGGTCGCCCAGCAGTCGCGGGCCGCCCAGTACGGTTTCCGTCCCGGGGACGTCATCACTTCGGTCGACGGCGTGGGCACGACGACGCCGGACGCGCTTCAGGACGCCGCTGACGAAGGCGGGTTCACGATCCGGTTCGAGCTCATCCGCAACGGACGGCTGATCCGCCAGATGTTCAACCGCTGATGGCCGATCTCTTCGCAGATCCCTCCGCCGCCGAAAAGGTCGCCCGGCCGCTTGCCGACCGGCTGCGCCCGAGGTCGCTCGCGGAGGTCAGCGGCCAGGATCATCTGACCGGTGCGGACGGCATCCTGACCCGGATGATCGCTTCAGGCAGTCTCGGTTCGATGATTTTCTGGGGGCCGCCCGGCACCGGCAAGACGACGGTCGCGCGGCTTCTGGCCGGTGAG
Source organism: Pseudohoeflea suaedae (assembly GCF_004354915.1). Classification (GTDB taxonomy): domain Bacteria; phylum Pseudomonadota; class Alphaproteobacteria; order Rhizobiales; family Rhizobiaceae; genus Pseudohoeflea; species Pseudohoeflea suaedae. The sequence continues at coordinate 543,958 of NZ_SMSI01000002.1, forward strand.
ACCGATCTCGCCTTCGAGCAGATATCGGCCATCTTCTCGGGCGTGGCGGATCTGAAGAAGGTCTTCGAAGCAGCACGGTCGCGCCGCATGGGCGGGCGCCAGACGCTGCTCTTCGTCGACGAGATCCATCGCTTCAACCGAGCGCAACAGGACAGCTTTCTTCCGGTCATGGAGGACGGCACGATCGTGCTGGTGGGAGCGACGACGGAAAATCCGTCATTCGAGCTCAATGCGGCCTTGCTGTCGCGTGCGCGCGTGCTCACCTTCAAGTCCCATGACGAGGATAGCCTCAACCGCCTTCTCGAGCGTGCGGAGGAGAACGAGGGCAGGGAATTGCCGCTCGACGAGGGCGCCCGGCAGACGCTTTTGCGCATGGCAGACGGCGATGGCCGTTCGGCGTTGACGCTCGCCGAGGAAGTATGGCGGGCGGCACGTGAGGGCGAGACCTTCGATACGGCGACGCTCGTCAGCGTCGTCCAGCGCCGCGCTCCGGTCTACGACAAGGGCCAGGACGGCCATTACAACCTCATCTCTGCCCTTCACAAGTCGGTCCGCGGGTCGGATCCCGATGCGGCGCTCTATTACCTGTGCCGGATGTTCGATGCGGGCGAGGATCCGCTCTTCATAGGTCGCCGGCTGGTGCGGATGGCATCCGAAGATATCGGGCTGGCGGATCCGCAGGCGCTCGTCATCGCGAATGCGGCCAAGGATGCCTACGACTATCTCGGCTCGCCCGAGGGGGAGCTGGCGCTTGCGCAGGCCTGCGTCTATCTCGCCTCGGCTCCCAAGTCGAATGCCGTCTATACGGCCTTCAAACAGGCCATGCGCGTGGCCAGGGAACACGGGTCGCTCCTGCCGCCCAAACACATCCTCAACGCGCCCACCAAGCTGATGAAGGGCGAGGGGTATGGTGAGGGATATCTCTATGATCACGACCAGCCCGACGCCTTCTCGGGCCAGGACTATTTTCCGGAGGCACTCGGGCGGCAGAATTTCTACGATCCGCCCGAGCGTGGATTCGAGCGCGATATCCGCAAGCGTCTTGAATTCTGGGCACGCCTGCGCCGGGAGCGCGGGCGCTAGATCCTCCTCCGGTTGATCTACCTCAAGGTATTCATTCAAGGTTGTGGCTAGCGTCCCTCCGACCCGTGTGGTGGATGGAGGAATGGCATGGCAGTTCTCGTGCTCTATGCAACCGTCGAGGGGCATTCCCGGAAGGTTGCGACGCATATCGCCGAACATCTGGAAGACAGACGCTACGTCGCCTTGCTGGGCGATGTGCGGGAGCCGGGCTTTACGGTGCCGGGAACCTTCGATGCAGTGTTCATCTGTGCCCCCGTCCATCTTGGCCGTTATCCCGAGCCGATCGCGCGGTTCATCGAGGACTGGAAGGACGCGCTGGTGCTGGTGCCGACGGGCTTCGTGTCGATCAGCCTGAGCATTCAGTCCGACAATCCGGAGGAGCGGGCCGCGGCACGGACGTTCCCCGAGAAGCTCTCGCGGCGCACCGGGTTCTACCCCTCGCATGTTCACCACGCCGCCGGTGCGCTCAAATATCTCGAATATGACTATTTCAAGCGACTGCTCATGCGGCAGATCGCCGGGAAGGAGGGCGGTCCGGTAGATGCGAGCCGAGATTACGAGTTTACCGACTGGGACGCATTGAACGGTTTCGTCGATGACGTGATCGCTGAAATCAGGGGCTGAGCCTCTCCTGGTTCCCCTCACGGGACTGCAACAGTTCGCCGCGCAGGGCGGCGGCGTCACCGCAGCTCCTCTTTCGCGGCAGATACCAATGGGCTAACACTGTGCAACCGCCGCCCCGGTGCCAGTGTGCATGCTCAGCTGCCTGCCGAGCTTTCAGCCGCCGGACGAGGAGCGTTTCGAGCACTGAAGGGAAATAATGTACTCTTATCTTCTCATATTCGCCGGGGGCGGTCTCGGCGCAGTTTGCCGATTCGCAGCCACATCTCTGGTCGGGCGGTCTCTGGGAACGAAATTCCCCTGGGGCACACTGTTCGTGAACGTGGCCGGTTCGCTGCTGATGGGACTGGTGATCGCCTGGCTCGCGCGGCGCTCCTCAGGCGATGCGGGATTGCGGCTTCTGCTGGCAACCGGCTTCCTCGGAGGCTTCACCACATTCTCCGCTTTCTCGCTGGATGCAGTCTCCCTGTATGAACGGGGTGCAATCTCCGCCGCGGCAGGCTATATCGCGGCCAGTGTAGCCGTTTCGATCCTGGCGCTCTTCGCGGGGCTGATGGTCGGACGGCAGTTCTGATCAGGAGAATACCGTGGCAGGCGTTGAAATGAAGGAGGTCGATGGCGACGAGGCGGGCATGCGTCTCGACCGCTGGTTCAAGTCGCACTTCCCGGGGCTGGGCTTCGGTGCCCTGCAGAAGCTCTTGAGAACCGGACAGATCCGTGTCGACGGTTCGCGCGCCAAATCCGATACGCGGCTGCAGCCCGGTCAGCAGGTGCGCATCCCACCGCTCGGCGTCGATGAAAAGGCTCCCGGTCCGCTTACCGGCAAGACCATTCGCAATCGCGAGGACGGCGATGTCCTCGAGGCGATGGTACTGCACGAGGATGACAAGGTGATTGTCTTCAACAAGCCCGCGGGGCTTGCGGTGCAGGGCGGTTCGGGGATTACCAGGTCGGTCGACAGCATGCTCGAAGCCTGGCGCAACAAGAAGGGCGAGAAGCCGCGCCTGGTTCATCGGCTTGACCGCGACACGGCGGGCGTTCTGGTCGTGGCGCGCACGCGCGGCGCCGCCCAGCACCTGACCGCAGCCTTCCGCGAGCGCGAGACCAAGAAAACCTACTGGTCGCTGGTCAAGGGCATCCCGCGCAAGCATGAGGGGCGCATCTCGACCTGGCTCGTCAAGGAAGCAACGCCCGACGGGGACCGGATGCGGATCGCGCAGCATGGCGAGAAGGGGGCCGATCACGCCATCTCCCATTACCGCGTCATCGAGACCGCAGGACAGCGCCTCAGCTGGCTCGAAATGGAGCCTTACACGGGCCGTACCCACCAGTTGCGCGTTCACGCGCTTCACCTGGGGACGCCGATCATCGGCGACCCGAAATATTTCGAGGACGATCCCAACTGGGAGTTCCCGGGCGGCGTGCAGAAGCGCCTTCACCTGCTGGCGCGCCGGATCGTCGTTCCCCACCCCAAGGGCGGCACGCTCGACGTCACGGCGCCGCTGCCGCCGCACATGGTCCAGAGCTGGAACCTGATCGGGTTCGACGAGGCGACCGGAAACGAAGAATGAAACTGATCCTATTCGACTGCGACGGAACGCTCGTCGACAGCCAGCACATCATCCATGCCTGCATGGCGAATGCCTTGAGGGATTTCGGATACGACGATCCGGGCGGCGAGACCGTCCGCTCGATCATCGGGCTGTCGCTCGATCGCGCGGTGGCACGGCTTCTCGCCCGTGACGTCGACGAGGAGGTCGACGCGATCGCGGCGCGCTACAAGGAACATTTCGTGGTCTACCGCTCCAATGGCGGGGCGATGGAAGCTATGTATGACGGGATGGAAGCGCTGGTGCGCACGCTGGCGGCTCAGCCCGAAACGATCCTGGGGGTTGTCACCGGCAAGTCCCGCCGTGGTCTCAAAACCATTCTGGGTCACTACGATCTGGAGCGGCTGTTCGTCACCACCCGGACCGCCGACGATTGCCCCTCCAAGCCCAATCCCGCGATGGTGCTCGAATGCTGCCGGGAGACCGGCTTCGATCCGGCGGACACGTTTGTGGTCGGCGACGCGGTGTTCGACATGGAAATGGCAAACAATGCCGGCGCCACCGCCGTCGGCGTTTCGTGGGGGTATGCGCCGCTCGATCATTTAAAACGGGCCGGCGCGCACCATATTGCACATAACGCCGAAGAGCTCGGCGATATCCTCGCATTCCAGGGAGCCAGCGATGCGCGACTTGCTCAGTGATCTCGAAGACGGCACGCCGCAGGAAAAGGACCCGGTGCGCCGCGCGCAGTCGGCCTTTCAGCGCGACATGCCGAAGCGCTTCTACAAGGACGTCACCGTGGGCGAGGCGCCCGACGGTTTCCTGATCCTGCTCGACGGGCGCGAGCTCAAGACCCCTTCGCGGGGCCTGTTTCATCTGCCCTCGCGCGATCTGGCGGACGCCGTGGCGGAAGAATGGGACGCCCAGACGACCCGCATCGATCCCGGCGCTATGCCGCTCACGCGCATTCTCAACACGGCACTCGATGGCGTCGTGCACGTCAAGGACGAGGTGCGTCAGGAGATCCTCGCATATGGAGGCACGGACCTGCTGTGCTATCGCGCGGATTCTCCCGAGGGGCTCGTCGCGGCGCAGAACAAGAAATGGAACCCCTTCCTCGCATGGATGGAGCAGACCCATGGTGCGCGCTTCCAGCTCGCCGAGGGCGTGATGCATGTCGAGCAGTCGGAGGAAACCAGATCGATCCTGGCCGGGCTCGTGGCCGCGCGCGACTCCGCAATCGTCCTGGCCGCACTGCATGTCGCGACAAGCCTGACAGGCTCGCTGGTCATGCCGCTTGCCATTCTCGAAGGCGCCGCGGAGCCGGACGAGGTCTGGTCCGCCACTCATGTGGACGAGGACTGGAACATCTCTCAATGGGGCGAAGACGCCGAAGCGACACGGCGCCGAAACGCCCGCAGGCATGAGTTCGACATGGCGTGTCTGGCCATGCGGTCGATCGCGCGCTGACGCGATTTAGTTTCCGCGCCAGGCGGAGAATCGGGCACACTTCGGCGCGTGCCATTCGCATTCGCCGGAGTAAGCCTTGAACCTGCACGAAACGATCGCTCGATTTTCGCTGAAGAGCATCTGCGCCGTTGTCTTTGCCTTTCTGCTCGCCTCCTGCAGCACCACGACCGAGCCGCGTTCCGTGGCGAACCCGTTTCGGGTGACCATCATATCGGTGGTGGTCAGCTCGGACTTCGGTGTCGATCCCGTTTTCGTCGCGCGGCTCGCTCCCGCCCTGAGAAATTCCGTCGGCGGGTCGGCGGGCAACATGACGCGTTTCGCCGAACTCAGGATTTTCGTCCGGTGGATCAGGCAGGGGATCTCCACGCTTGGGGCAACGACGGTTGCCTATGACATCGTTCTGACGGCAACGGATAACGGCCGCATGCTCTATTCCGAGCCGGTCCGCCTGAAGGTGGAAAACACCGAAGACCTGATCCCGGCGATGATCGAGGATGTGCGCCGGCTCACCGGAATTGCCGATCAGCCGCCGGTGCCGGTGAGCGTTCCCGTCCGTCCGGCCATCCGGCCTGCAAGACAAGATTTCATCGTCAACCCGACACCGCCACCCGTCAGCCTGGCACGCCGGGAAATGGCGCGCGAGGCGCGGGATGGCGACATCATTTCCGGAAACGAGCCTTGCGTCGTGTCCGTCGCAAACGATTGTACGGTCTTCGACGCGGCCGAATAGGGTTTTCCCGGCCGGACATGAAAAAGCCCGGTCTCGAGGCCGGGCTTTGCTCGTTTTCCGATCAGGCACCAAGCCGTTGGGCGTGCCAGTCGAGGTGGTCGTCCATGAAGGTGGAGATGAAATAGTAGGAGTGGTCGTAGCCCTCTTGCATCCGCAAGGTCAGCGGAATGCCGGCCGCTTTGCATGCGTCTTCGAGCAGCCACGGGCGAAGCCCGTCCTCCAGAAATCCATCGGCGGTGCCCTGGTCGACCAGAAGTTCGGGAAATGTCGCGCCGTCCTCGATCAAGGCGACCGCGTCATGAGCGCGCCAGGCGGCCTGGTCCTTGCCCAGATAGCGCGCGAAGGCGCCCTTGGACCAATCCGCGCTCGAGGGTTGGACAATCGGCGCGAAGGCCGAGCAGCTCTTGAAACGGTCGGGGTTGGCGAGCGCAAATGTCAGCGCGCCGTGGCCGCCCATGGAGTGACCGAAGACACTTTGCCGCGACATGTCGGCCGGGAAGTGCTTGCCGATCAGCACCGGCAGTTCCTCGAGAATGTGCGTCTTCATGTTGTAGTTGACGTTCCACGGCTCTTCCGTGGCGTCGAGATAGAAGCCCGCGCCCTTGCCGAACTGCCAGTTGGTGGCGTCGTCGGGCACCTGGTCGCCACGCGGGCTGGTATCGGGGCAGACGACGATCAGCCCTAGTTCGGCGGCGCGCTTGCGATATTCGCCCTTGTCCATGACGTTCTGGTGGGTGCAGGTGAGCCCCGACAGATACCACAGAACCGGGCAGGGGCGTTCCAGTGCCTGCGGCGGCACGAAGACCGCGAAGGTCATCTCGCAGGCACAGGCGTCCGAATAGGTCGTGTAGACGCCCTGCATCCCGCCATGGGCCTTGGCGGTGGACACCACCTTGAGCGTATTGTCAGCCATCCTCAGTAGACCACCACGCCGCGGATGCTCTTGCCCGCATGCATCAGGTCGAACCCTTCATTGATGCGTTCGAGCGGCATCGTATGGGTGATCATCGGATCGATCTCGATCAGACCCTGCATGTACCAGTCGACAATCTTCGGAACGTCCGTGCGGCCGCGGGCACCGCCGAATGCCGAACCGCGCCAGGATCGGCCGGTGACCAGCTGGAAGGGGCGGGTGGAGATTTCCTGGCCTGCGCCGGCGACGCCGATGACGATGGATTCGCCCCAGCCCTTGTGGGCGCATTCGAGCGCCTGGCGCATCACCTTGACGTTGCCGATGCATTCGAAGGAGTAATCCGCGCCGCCCTTGGTGAGATCGACGAGGTAGGGAACCAGATCACCCTCGACTTCGCTTGGGTTGACGAAATGGGTCATGCCGAAACGCTCGCCCCATTCCTTCTTGTCGTTGTTGAGATCCACGCCGACGATCATCTCCGCGCCGATCATGCGCAGGCCCTGGATGACGTTGAGACCGATGCCGCCGAGACCGAAGACGACCGCGCGGCAGCCCGGCTCGGCCTTTGCCGTGTTGATGACAGCGCCGATGCCGGTGGTGACACCGCAGCCGATGTAGCAGACCTTGTCGAAGGGCGCTTCGGGATGGATCTTCGCAAGCGCGATTTCCGGCAGGACCGTGAAGTTCGCGAATGTCGAGGTGCCCATGTAGTGGAAGATCGGCTTGCCGCCGATCGAAAAGCGCGAGGAGCCGTCCGGCATCACGCCCTGGCCCTGGGTCGTGCGGATCGACTGGCAAAGGTTGGTCTTGGGGTTGAGGCAGTATTCGCACTCACGGCATTCCGGGGTGTAGAGCGGAATGACGTGGTCGCCCTTCTTCAGCGACGTCACACCCGGTCCGACATCCACGACGACGCCCGCGCCCTCATGGCCGAGAATAGCCGGGAAAATGCCTTCCGGATCGGCGCCCGACAGCGTGAATTCGTCGGTGTGGCAGATCCCCGTCGCCTTGATTTCGACGAGGACCTCGCCGGCACGCGGGCCTTCAAGATGAACGGTTTCGATCTCGAGCGGTTTGCCGGCCTGATAGGCCACGGCTGCGCGTACATCCATAGGTGTCATCCTCGCGGGGTGTCGTTATGATTTGCTTCCCGGCGACTTTGTCACGCGCCGGTTCGTGGCTCAAGCAACCTGCCGGTGCTAAATCGTGCGGCTCAATTGCTGGAGGCGCGCAGAAGCGTGTCGATGCGATCGCGCAGCGCCGCGATGCCGTTGGTCACTTCGTTGTTCAGATCGACAAGGCGATCGAGTTCTCCGGACAGTTCCGCCAGCCCGGCGGAAACGATGCTCTGGTCCGGACCTTCGCCGGCGCCCGATATCAGCCAGGCGGGCGTGACCGACAGCACGCCGGCCAGCATCATCAGCTTGTTGGCACGCGGTTCGGATCGATCGTTTTCCCATTCGGTGAAAGTGTCGAGCGTAACGCCGAGACGTGCGGCGGCATCCTCGATGGTCATGCCACACATGTCGCGGGCCTTGAAAATGCGGCCTCCGAGCGTGTCTTCATCGAGAGCGGTCATGTCCATCGACTGAATCATTAGCGGAACCTTTTTGAGTTGCTTTCGTTATCGGGAGGAGTAGCGCGGATTGAACACCCCGCAGTTCGATCTTGCCCTGATTGGCTTGTTATATAGCGGGGCAGGGCATGATTGACACCCCCGGTTGTCCTCCGCGTGACAGTTCCGAGCTGACGAAACGTTGAATTCATGAGGTGCATGGCCCATCGCGGCGCACCGATATGGTGAAGCGGGAGTGTGTTATGAGTGAACTGCGCTTGTTCTATCCAGCCTGTCTCATGATCGAGAAACCAGAGATAACGGCGGGCGACGTGGACCTGCTTAATCGCAGGCCGCGCGCCCATGATCCGTCGGGGCGGGAGGATTTCACCCTGCTTCTGGCCATTCACCATGCCGGCTCGCGCAAATGCGTTGAATGGGAGCCATTCTTCATCGACCAGGCCGTGGGCGAGATCATTTCGAAAGTGGCTTGTCTCGGCACGGATGCTGCGCTGGTCGATTGGGTGCGTCACTCGTTCTGCCGCAATGGGGTCATCGCCAGCCGCGCGGAATTCGAGGCGATCGTGCGGGTGGTCCAGACATTGCGCTATCTCTGCCCGGATCTCGCCTCCTTCGCGCTCGAACAGGTCCTCATTGCGACAACCGAGCAAGACGGGCCGCTCGCCGTTCACCGCAAGTATCCCAAACCGTCGATCGCGCCCGACAATCTGGTATTCGTCAACCGGATCCTGACGGCGCTCGGCAGCGAGAAAACGCTCGATGTCCTGGAAGCCGAGAGGCTCTTCGATGCTCAGCGCAAGCGACAGCATTCGGGTGGTGCGCCGTTCGACGAGCTGGTATCGCGGCTGACCTCCGGCGGTCGGATCGCCGCCTGAGAAAACGAGACAGGCTAGGTTCTGATGTTTTCCGTCGGTCCGAAAATCCGCTCGAACACGGTGCGCAGGCGAATGTCCACATCCGCCATCGAGACGGGCAACCCGAGGTCGACGAGGCTGGTGACGCCGTGATTGGCGATGCCGCAAGGTACGATGCCGCTGAAATGGTCCAGATCCGGCTCCACGTTGATGGCTATGCCGTGATAGCTCACCCACTTGCGCAGGCGCACGCCGATGGCTGCGATCTTGTCCTCGGCGATGGCGCCCGAGGCCTCACGGGGCTTCTCCGGGCGCTGTACCCAGACGCCGACGCGATCTTCGCGGCGTTCGCCCTTCACGTTCATTTCAGCCAGCGTGCCTATCGCCAGTTCCTCGAGCGCAGCCACCAGCGCCCGCACGTCACGGGTGCGGCGTCTGAGGTCGAGCATGACGTAGACCACGCGCTGGCCGGGCCCGTGATAGGTGTATTCGCCGCCGCGTCCCGTCCGGAACACCGGGAAACGTTCCGGCGCGAGAAGATCCCGGTCTTCGGCGCTGGTGCCAGCGGTGTAGAGCGGCGGGTGTTCGACCAGCCAGACGAGCTCGCGAGCCTCGCCGGCGGCGATCATCGCGACACGCTCTTCCATGAAGGCGACGGCAACGTCGTAATCGGTCAGCCCGTCGGAGATCTTCCACTCGACGGGCGGCGTGTCCTCGTCGGCGAAAAAGGTGGTCGGAAGTTCTGCGCGTTCAAGCATGAGGGCTCTCTACGCCGTTCCCCCGGAGAAGGCAATTCGCAGGCTGCTGTCGGTTGTCCGCTACGCATTCACAGCCGGAATGAGAGGATTGAGGTCGCGGGATGGCGCCTTGCGCCCCGGATAGCCGCAGCCTGAAAGCAAAAAAGCGCCTTGCGGCGCTCTTCAAGCTCTCTCAGGGAGAGAATGGTGCGGTCGAGAAGACTCGAACTTCCACGGGTTGCCCCACAGCGACCTCAACGCTGCGCGTCTACCAATTCCGCCACGACCGCCCGTGGTAGAAGCCGGAACCGGTCCGGCGGGGCTGCATGTAGCAAAAGGATCTGGAGGTAGCAAGCGGTAAGGTGACAAATTTGCGCGCGATCGCGCAAAGGCCTGTGTGTGAACGTCTGCAACAGCCGCAAACGCCGGCTTTGCCCCTTGTCTTCGGGCGGCTTGCCCTGTTTTCTGGTCGCCCGAATTCGGGCAAGCCTTTGGGGAGGAACCATGAAACGAGCCAGTTATCCGAGCCTCGAGGGCCGCACGGTGTTCATTTCCGGCGGCGCATCGGGAATCGGCGCGGAGATGGTCCGGGCCTTCGCCGCCCAGGGCTCGCGCGTCGGTTTCTTCGATTTCGACGACAAGGCGGGACAGGCGCTCGAAGCCGAAGTCCAGGGAGATGTCGCATTCGGGTTCTGCGACCTGCGCGATATCGAAGCGCTGCAGGATGCCTTCACGGCGATGGCCGGACGGCTCGGTCCGGCGACGGTTCTCGTCAACAACGCCGCTCGCGACGATCGCCATGACTGGCGCAAGGTGACGCCGGATTACTGGGACGAGCGAATGGCCACCAATCTGCGCCACATGTTCTTCGCCATCCAGGCGGTGGCGCCGGGCATGATCGAGGCGGGTGGCGGATCGATCATCAACATGGGATCGAGTTCCTGGTGGGAGGCGGGTGGCGAAATGCCGGCCTATACGACCGGCAAGGCAGCCGTGCACGGGCTTACCCGCACAATGGCGCGAGATCTCGGCGAGCATCGGATCCGCGTCAATGCGATCGTCCCTGGCTGGGTCATGACCGAGCGCCAGAAGGAGCTCTGGGTGACGGATGAGGCAATCGCCGGGCGGCGCGCCAAGCAATGCCTGCCGGACCTGATCGACCCCGTTTACGTGGCCAATATGGCGTTGTTCCTCGCTTCCGACGATTCGGCCATGTGTACCGCGTCCGATTTCCGCATTGAGGCCGGTTCTATCTAGCTGTATCAATGATTTGCGAAGGTTTTCTCACGCAGCGAATCGTGGCGTTGACGAACTGATTCAAGCGGTTCAGGCGATGATTCAGGTCTGTCGGATCCGCTTCATCCAGAATTGCATCTGCTTTTCGCTTTCCGCCGTGTCTCCCACATCGATCCATGAAAATCCGGTGACGAGACCGTCGGCCGGGGCATAGCCGCGCTTGCGCCAGAAACTGTCGAGCGGGCTGTAGTCCTTCGGTCGACGAGGATGGGCCTCGGGGCGCATGACCGCGCAGAAAGTGCATATCGTCCTGCCTGCCGCAATTGCCGCGGCCTCGCGGTGATCGAAGAAGGCGTGGCCGATGCCGTGGCCGCGATAGGCGGGCAGGAGCACCGATTCGCCGAAATAGAAGATCTCCGACGGATCGTGCCCGGCGTCTGCGAAGGGGGTGCGGAATTCGTCCTTCTGGCTCTGCATCGGTGCGCCGGTGGCCGCGCCGACGATCCGGCCGCCGTCAAAGGCTGCCACCAGCGCGGCGCCGTCGCTGGCCGCGAACTCCTCCAGATAGCCGCGCTCATAGTCGAGGCTGCCTTCGTAGAGATAGGGATAGGCGCGGAACACCTCGATGCGCAGCCGGGCCAGATCGTCGAGCGCCGCCTCTCGCTCCGTCCCGGTGAGGGGGCGGACGACGATGGGATGGCCGGTCTCGCTCATTCTGCGTTTTCGACCTGCGCGATCCAGTCCTTGAGATTGTAGTAGGTGGTGACGCGGCTGATCTTGCCATCGTCGATCTCGAAGAAGGTGCCGGCGGGCAGGCTGTAGGTCTGGCCGTCCGCCGGGGGCAATCCTTCGTCGGTGGCGAGATATTCGCCGCGGACGGTGAATTCCGCAGCCGCCCGATTGCCGTCCTCGGAAACCATGATCACCATGTCGCTCAGCTGCTCACGGTAGCTGCGCTCCATGTGGATCGAGAATTCCTTGAAACTGGCCAGGCCGATGCGTCTTTCGCCCTGGTTGACGTCGTGGGCGACGTCTTCGTGCAGGCAGGCGAGCATGCCCTCGATCGAGTGATCGTTGAAGGCGGCGAAGTAGCGTTCGATGAGATCGCGGGTGGCTTCTTTGGACATGGTGGCTCCAGGCAAAACTGATGAGATCATGACTAACGGAAAGCGCAATGCGCGATCAAGTTCCCGGCGCTCCGCAATGGCGGGCAAACACACAGGCTTTTTGGCCGAAAACCTTGTCATTCAATTGCATTCCCCCATCCTTTGTGACCAATTGCGCATGAATTCGGGACGGGGCGGCACCTCTCCCTCTGGCCTCTGGAAACGAAAGCGTGGAAATGTCCGAAGAAGACAATCGCGAGTGGGAAACGGAGACCGAGGCCCCGGCTGCCGAGGCGGGAGTTCACAGCGACATCTATGCCGAGGACGGCTCCGTCCGGCATGATTTCCTGGCTTCGCTCGGAGCGGCGATCGCCGACCGCGACACGCTTTGGCTTCACGACCATATCGTCAGCCTGCACGAATCCGAGCTCGGCGACGTTCTCGAATCGATCAATACGCCGCAGCGCCGGGCGCTGGTGCGGTTGCTCGGCGACCAGTTCGACTTCGCAGCGCTCACCGAGGTCGACGAGGCGATCCGCCTGGAGATCGTCGACGGGCTGCCGAACGAGAAGATCGCCGAGGCGCTGGGCGAACTCGATTCCGACGACGCGGTCTATATTCTCGAAGATCTTGACGAGGAAGACCAGCAGGAGATCCTCGCCCGTCTGCCGTTCACCGAGCGGGTTCGCCTGCGCCGGGCGCTCGATTATCCCGAGGACACTGCCGGCCGTCGCATGCAGACGGAATTCGTCGCCGTGCCGCCGTTCTGGACCGTCGGGCAGACCATCGATTACATGCGCGACGACGAGGATCTCCCCGGTTCCTTCAGCCAGATCTTCGTCATCGATCCGACCTTCAAGCTTGTCGGCTCCGTCAATCTCGACCGGATCCTGCGGACCAAGCGCCAGACCAAGATCGAAGAGATCATGGACGAGCCCCGCAGCCCGATCACCGCCGAGATGGACCAGGAAGAGGCGGCGCAGATCTTCGAGCAGTACGACCTTCTTTCGGCTGCCGTGGTCGACGACAACAACAGGCTCGTCGGCGTGCTGACGATCGACGACGTGGTCGACGTGATCCACGAGGAGGCCGACGAGGACATCAAGCGTCTGGCCGGTGTGGGTGACGAGGAACTGTCGGACAGCGTGATTGCCACGGTGCGCTCGCGCGTCGTCTGGCTGTTGGTCAATCTCTGCACAGCGCTTCTGTCTTCGACCGTCATCAGCCTTTTCGATGCAACGATCGCGCAGATGGTCGCACTCGCGGTGCTGATGCCGGTGGTGGCCTCTATGGGCGGCAATGCCGGCACCCAGACCATGACCGTTACAGTCCGCGCGCTCGCGACCCGCGACCTCGATATCTACAATGCAGGTCGCATCATTCGCCGCGAAGCCACGGTGGGGCTGATCAACGGTCTCATATTCTCGGTTCTGATCGGCACTGTGGCGGCGATCTGGTTCGCCAATCCGGGTCTCGGCGGAGTGATCGCGACGGCGATGGTCGTCAACATGCTGGCAGCAGCGCTGGCCGGCATTTTGCTGCCGCTTCTTCTCGATAAGTTCGGCGCCGACCCGGCAATTGCGTCCGCCGTCTTCGTGACGATGGTGACCGACGTGATCGGCTTCTTTGCCTTTCTCGGCCTCGCCAGCATGTGGCTGGTCTAGGTCTTGCGCGCGAGACGCTGACGACGGTGTTGGCGTTTCTTCCGGGCGATGGAGCAAAAGCTCGGCACTTCTGGCCATTCCGGCAAAATTGACTTATACGTAAAGGTCAGATGGCTCGTCTCGAGCCGCGACAGGAATGGCATTCAGTGAACCGCTTTTACACGATTACAGAACTGACGCGGGAATTCGGTATCTCCACCCGCACATTGCGCTACTACGAGGATGAGGGCCTGATTCAGCCCGAGCGTCGCGGCCGCACGCGCCTTTACCGCTCAGCCGACCGTCACCTGATCCAGGAAATCCTGCGCGGCCGCCGTGTCGGGCTTTCGATCGCCGAAATCCGCGAGATCATCCAGGTCTACAAGGATCCTCCCGGCGAGGCGGGTCAGCTTCGGCTGCTCATGCGCAAAGTCGAGGAGAAGCGCGAGGAATTGCGCCAGAAGCGCAAGGATATCGACGACACGTTGACCGAACTCGACAATATCGAGGATTCATGTCTGGCGCGGCTGGCCGAGATCGGCGTCCGGAGCTAGCCTGCCGGCGGTTCAGATCCAGCGGCGCACGGCGCGGCAATAAGCTTCGTATTTGTAGCCGAAATTGGCGTTCAGATGTTTTTCCTCGCGACGGATGGCGAGGAAGTAGGTGAGAACCGCATCGATGACCGCCAGTGGAATGAACCAGAAATTGCCGAGCAGCAGGCCGGCACCCAGAAGCAGCATCACGTTCGATATGTAGATGGGGTTGCGGGTGTAGCTGAAGGGGCCGTTGACCACGAGGTGGCTGCTGGAACGGTTCGGCCAGATCGTGGTGCGCGCTTTCCTCAGCGCAGCCATCGCCCATATGTCGATCAGCAGGCCGGTAACGATCAGCGCGAGGCCCGAGGGGCGGGCCATCGGGAAGGTAATTTCGTAGGGTGCGTTATGCCCGAGCACGAGTCCGGCAATCACGGCGGTGACCAACAGGACCGGCGGCCAGGGGAAGATGGTGGGACGCTTCTTGCAGGCGTTCATGGGCATGCCTGACCTGCGCGCCTGACGATAGCTCGTTCCCGTCGGCTGTGCTGTTTGATCGATGCGTACGTCGGTCATTATTCCGTTCCCGGCCCCCGTTGGTGCCCGTTGCCATTCAACGCATTATTCAGTCGCTCAATGCGCTTGCGGTGCACATGCGCGCCATTTCCATGATCTCCGGATCGTCTTCCGGATTGATCCGTCCGCTCTGCACGGCATCCAGCTTGCCTTGTTCGGCAAGTCGCTCGGCAGTGCATGCGCAGAATCGGTCGCACATCGCTGCCTCTTGATTAGCAATGCAACCTTGCCGGCAACTGGAGAGATAGGCCTCAGTCCGGTCGGGTGGCATGATCTGGCTCAAACTCCAGACCAAAGCGATGAGTACCGGTTGGTGGAGGAGGTAAAAGGCAAGACTGTGGCGACCGATGAAATCAAATGGTCGCAGCAGGGTTTTCCACTGCGGGCTTTGGCCGGGCCTCCACTGTGCCATCCGGCCGATCAGTCCGCTCGACTTGGCAAGACGGCCTGCCGCGATCCCTATCAGCACCGGCCCGAACCAGGGAAAGAAGGGAACGAAATCCAGCGAATGGGGCAGGGATTCGGAAAGCCCCGTCCAGAAGAGCCAGGGCACGTCGAAGGCGGAGGAGAAATAATAGATCGGCAAGGCGACCGCTGCGGCGCCGGCAATCAGGGTGATCAGCGGCGGTAACCGCAGGAACAGGAGTGCTGCGATGCTCGACACCGCGATGGAATGCAAAATTCCGTAAAAGACGAAGACGTCGGGGAAGGCGATATACGTGCCCAGCGACACGAGAACTGCCGCGCCGACGACCATTGCCAGCCGTTCGAGAAACTTACGCGGCCTGACGACGGGCCAGTGCGCGAGCACCAGTGAGAAACCGACGAGAAACAGGAAGGTGGCGGCAATGCAGCGCGCATAGAACTTTGGCCAGCCGCTGCCCGCCGTGCCGGGATCGAGATAACCGAAGCTCTCGAGGTCCCAGATGAGATGGTAGTGGGCCATGGCCAGGAGGGCGATGGCGCGCGCGAGGTCGATCGCTTCCACGCGACCCGTCTTGCGGATCGCGGAGGCTTCCCCCGTCGCCGGCTCGATCGTCATTCAGTTCCCCGATTCGGATGCGTCTTTCGGACAGTTCGAATACCGGCCGATTCGTGGCGCAATGCAAAGGGTTTATCGTGGCCCCATGATGGCCGGGAAATGATGGCGGCGGCTTTTCACGTCCGCGAACGCAGTTCCACCACGCGCAGGCGGTAGACGCCGTGCAGGTCCTCCGGTGCGACCGGCTTGCCCTTGCGCAGCAATTCGACCTCTCCATCCCGGGCCATCTGCAGGAAGACCGCCCGCAGCGGTTTCATAAGCTTCCCCCAGGCGTCGGGATCGGAGCCCACGAGGTCCCGGGCGACGGCGCCGGGATCGATAGAATTTTCCTTGCCGCGCCGCTCAATCTCCCGGAGCGCAGCACGGACATTTTCGGGGGTGGGTGACGTCTTCACGGCCGGTTGTCTCTTTCGGTGTCGATGGCGGCGTCGTGCGCGGGTGAAAAGAACTGGCGCCGCACGAGCACGACGGTGACCAGAAGACTGGAGGCCATCAGGAAAAGCGGGCCTGCAAACCACCCCAGATAGCCGATCGACATGAAGATGGTGCGCAGCCCTGCATTGAAGCTCTGGCCGGCGAGTATGTTCATGTCGGCGGCATGATCGGCGGCGGCATCGAGCGTTTCCGGCTCGGTTTCGGCGATAGCTGCCGGAGGTATGGCGCCGAACAGGATCGATGAATAGTTGAAGAGGCGGTAGGCCCAGCCGAACTTGAAGAAGGCATAGGCAAACAGCGCCGTCAGTCCGATCACCTTGATCTCGAATGCGACCGGCGACGGCTCGATCTCGAGCGGCAGCGTACGGAAGACGGTGAGCACCTCCTCGGTGGCGCCGAGCAGGGCGAAGCAGCCGCCGATCGCGAAGATCGTGGTCGAGGCGAAGAAGGCGGTGCCGTTCTGCAGCCCGCCGAGGATCGCCGTATCGATCATTCTCAGGTCGCGACGGGCGGCCATTCGGAACCATGCGCGCCGGTGTGCATTCATTCGCTGCGACAAGCTCGTCCGGCCCAAGGCGTGCCAGGACTGTGTGGATTGCGAAAAGACGCCCCAGAGGCAGAGGAACCAGAGGACGGCAATGATGTCTAGATTACCCATATGATTCCTTTTGGCACGAAGCCGGCGAGCGCGCCAGCCATCGTGAAATCAGCTGTCCAGCCCCACACATGGTTAATCGGTCATTCATACTTTTGTCCCAATTGTGGACACCGGAGATCGACCAGTTTGGTTGCCTGATCGTGGAAGTCCTTGGATTAATTGAGGGGCCCGGATTCGACATGAGAGCTATGCGAAAATCGGGCCCGAATTCGGCCACTTTTGCACTTGCGAAGAAATTACCGAAGGATTAATACCCGCAGCCGTGCTCGCCATATGAACGATTTAAATCGAACACTCCCACGGCGGGCGCACTGGGGTAAATACGGAGCTTAAATGGACGATAGCGCGACAAAAAGCTGCTGGGGTATTACCGCGCGTGCGGTAATCGGATTCAGCGGCATCATCGTACTCGCATATCTGATCGGCGGTTTCTGACCGTCAGACCAACGAGATTTCAGTTCAAGGGCAGCGCGTGAGACATCATCCGCGCTGCCTTTTTCTTTGCGCTTTAGACAGCGGCCGACGCGCACCCGGCTTGAGGAGGCGTGCTCTCGAATCGTCCTTCTCGAATCCTCCGTCCAGGGGATAGCGGCATGCGCTTTGCGGATCCGGCTGGCAGATGTCGTCTTCCGGCTTGCCCGCGTCGGAGTTCTGCCCTTCCGTTGTGGCGCGAGGCATGTAAGCTTCTTCGAAATTCCGGAATCGGGCGCAGCACATGTTTTTATCCGTCTTCGACATCTTCAAGATCGGCATCGGGCCGTCGAGCTCCCACACGATGGGGCCGATGGTGGCAGCCAGGCGGTTTCTCGACGAACTTGCCGGCAATGACTGGCCGAGGCCCGCGGGCGCCCATGTGGCGGCGGTCAAGGCAAGCCTGCACGGCTCGCTCGCCTTTACCGGCGTCGGCCACGCGACCGACCGCGCGGTGATCCTGGGGCTTACCGGCGAAAGCCCGGAGACGATCGATCCCGACCGGATGGATGCGATCATCGACGAGGTGAAGCGGACGCGGAGGATTTCTCCGCCGGGACATCCGGACTACCATTTCGATCCCGCGGAAGATCTGGTCTTCGACCGGAAACAGCCGCTGCCGGGACATGCCAACGGCATGACGCTCTCGGCGCATGACCGCGACGGCGCTCTTCTGCTGAAACGCATCTATTATTCGGTGGGCGGCGGTTTCGTGATGACGGATACGGAACTCGAGGCCGACCGCGCGAAAAAGGGCGCGCCGGAACTCAAATCCGTGCCGTATCCCTTCGCCAACGCGGCGCAGATGCTGGAAATGGCAGCCAGTTCCGGCCTGTCGATCGCCGAGATGAAGCGGGCCAACGAGCTTGCCCATCGCAGCGAGGAACAACTCGACGCCGAACTCGATCGCGTCTGGAACGCGATGGATTCCTGCGTCGAGCGCGGCTTGCGCGGCGAGGGCATCCTGCCGGGCGGGCTGAAGGTCAAGCGCCGCGCGCGGCTGATGCACGAGAAGCTCGAAGACGACTGGAAGTCCAACCGCGTCAACCCGCTGCAGGCCAATGACTGGCTGTCTGTCTTCGCGATGGCGGTCAACGAGGAAAACGCCGCGGGTGGCCGCGTGGTGACTGCTCCCACCAATGGCGCTGCCGGCGTCATTCCCGCCACGCTGCGCTATCTCGGGCGGTTTCACGAGGATTTCGACGCGAAGGGAATGCGCGACTTCCTGCTCACGGCGGCAGCCGTGGGCGGCATCCTCAAGCATAATGCCTCGATCTCGGGCGCCGAAGTCGGCTGCCAGGGCGAGGTGGGTTCTGCTTCCGCCATGGCCGCTGCGGGATGCGCTGCGATCATGGGCGGGACGCCGCAACAGGTGGAAAACGCCGCGGAGATCGCGCTCGAACATCATCTCGGCATGACCTGCGATCCGGTGGCCGGCCTCGTCCAGGTGCCGTGCATCGAGCGCAATGCGCTGGGGGCGGTCAAGGCGGTGACGGCTGCCTCCCTCGCCATGCGCGGCGATGGCACCCATTTCGTCTCTCTCGACGCCTGTATCGAAACCATGCGCCAGACCGGGCGCGACATGAGCGAACACTACAAGGAAACGTCGACCGGCGGTCTTGCCGTCAACGTGCCCGAATGCTGAGCATCTCCGAACGGCCGCCTGTGGATTGCAGCAGGGATGCTTGACCCCGCACGTCGGAGCGGTGAAGACGGGACATGGCTCTTCATCTGATCAAATTGTGCGTGGGCGCGGATTCGCTCGAGGATCTCGAAAGCTGGATCGCCCATCGTGTGGATCTTCAGCGGGCAGCCGGTCAGTCCACCAACCAGTTTCATGTGACCCGCATGCAGCCCAAGCGGGCCGAGGAGCTGCTCGACGGCGGTTCGCTCTACTGGGTCATCAAGGGCAATGTGCAGGCCCGGCAGAAGCTTGCCGGCATCGAGCCGTTCACCGACAATGAGGGCGTCGCCCGGTGCCGCCTGGTTCTCGACCCGGTGCTGATTCACACCCGCTGGCAGCCCAAACGGCCGTTCCAGGGATGGCGCTACCTGAAGGACGACGACAAGCCCGCCGATTTGGGTGGCGACGAGGGCATCGAGGATTTGCCGCCCGAATTGCGTGGGGAACTGGCAAGCCTCGGCCTGTTGTGACAGATGCCGCACTTGCAGTCGCGCCCCCGATCGCCACATTAGTTTTCTGACAGAGGAGGCGAGCGGGTCCATGGCGGACAAGAAGACCGACAAGCGTGACATCTCGAAATTCGACGTGGAAACGGGCTCGGTGCCCGCGCGCTCCTCGAGCCAGGAGATTGCCGCCTTCATGGAGGCCGCGCGGCGGACCGCCCCGGTCAAGGGCGCCGGGCGTCTGATATTCGCGCTCGATGCCACGATGAGCCGGCAACCGACCTGGGATCTCGCCTGCGATCTCCAGACCGAGATGTTCAAGGTCGCCGGCGGTGTGGACGGACTTTCGGTGCAGCTCGTCTATTTCCGTGGCTTCGGTGAATGCAAGGCGTCGCGCTGGTCGCGGGACGGCAAGGACCTCGCGGCCCTGATGCAGAAGATCGACTGCCGGGGCGGACGTACCCAGATCGGCAAGGTGCTCAAGCATGCGTTGCGGGAAACCGGCAAGGAGAGGGTGAGCGCGGTCGTCTATATCGGCGACGCGATGGAGGAGAATATCGACCTTCTGTGCGAGCGCGCCGGTGAACTGGGTCTGCGGAAAGTGCCGTGCTTCGTCTTTCACGAGGGACGTGACGCGATCGCCGAGGGCGCCTTCCGAGAGATCGCGCGACTTTCAGGCGGCGCATATGCACGCTTCGACCGCTCCGCCGCTTCCGAGCTGGCGGCCCTTCTTCGAGCCGTGGCGACCTATGCCTCGGGTGGGCGCAAGGCGCTCGAGAAATCCGGCGGCTCGGCCGCAAGACAGCTGCTCAGCCAGTTGCCGAGGCAGGGAGACAGCTGATGGCGCGGCTGGTCCTGATCATCCTGCTGCTCGCCGGGGCTTCCATCCTGATTGCCATGGTCGTACGGATGAAGCCTGAAAAGGTCGCCCATTCGATGCGCTTCGGCGGCGCGGGCCTGGCGGCGCTGCTGGGCGTCCTGCTTCTGGTTACCGGGAAGGCGTTTCTCGGGATGCCGTTGCTGGCGGGTGCTGCGGCACTGCTGCGTCATGCGTTTGCCAAGCTGGCAACGAGCCGCAAGCCGGGGCAGAAATCGCGCGTCTATTCCGATGCGCTGATGATGGAACTCGATCTCGATTCAGGCGACATGAACGGCCTGGTTCTGAAAGGCGAGATGAACGGCGCCGAACTCAACCAGCTCGACGAGGCTTCACTGCTGAAGCTTCATGCCGAACTGGCTGAATGGACGGAAAGCCGTGACTTACTTGAGACGTATCTTGACCGCCGCATATCCGACTGGCGTGACCGTGTGGATCCGCAGGCTGGCGCGGGGCTGGGACGAGCGCAGAGCTCGGGCACCATGACAGAGGAGGAGGCCTACGAGATCCTTGGACTTGCTCCGGGAGCGGGAGAGGCCGATATCCGCAAGGCGCATCGCAGCCTCATGAAGCGGGTGCATCCCGATACGGGCGGGTCGGCTGCGCTTGCCGCGCGGCTGAATGAGGCCAAGGACCTTCTCTTGCGTCGACATGTATGAATTCCTCAATACGAAAAACAAAATTTGAGGGTGTGGCGGCGGCCTTGTCGGGAGCCGCCACCTGGGTCAGTCAAAGGGGCCTCAGTTCGGTGTGGCCCAGCAGGCAAAGCCCTTCTTCTTCAAGGCGCGGCAGGCATTGACCGCGGATGTCTGGCCCGAGAAGCCGGCGAAACGCGCGCGGTACAACTCGTTATAGGCCATGGTGAAAGGCTCGGTGCCCGACAGGGTGTTGCCGGCGGCCGATTTTGCGCGCCCCAGAAGCGCCTGAGCGGCATCCTCGTCGGGGGTGGCGCCTATCTGGATCTGCCAGCCTGAGCGGACCGTGGGCTCGGCAACGGCTGCAGCCGGGGTGGTGGAGGCGGTGGTCACCGGATCGATGACGGCTTCGACAGCTTCGGCGGCGTTGCCCACACGTGCCGACGGTGCATAGGCCGGGGCGGGCGAAGGCACGGCGACCTTCTGCTTGGCGAGCTGGGCTGCGAGCGCCTGGCGGCCGACGATCGGCTGCGAGGCTGCGGTGCCGGCATAGGCCATGTCGATGCGGCCATTGCCCCAGCGATTGAGTTCGGGGACAGGGCCGACCTTCGGCAGGTCGAGATTGGCAACTGCCACCGGGACGGCGGAAACGCCGACCTTGGCGATGTTCAGGCCGCCGCCGCGCGTCGAGGCCTTCGGCAGGTACTGCGCAATCAGCTTTTCCATCTGGGCATTGCGGGAGGCGCCGGTGCGGCCGCCCATGACAACGGCGACAATCGAGCGGTCGCGGTCGACGACGGACGACACGAGATTGAAGCCCGAAGCATTGGTGTAGCCGGTCTTGATGCCGTCCACGCCGCGGACACGGCCCAGAAGCCGGTTATGGTTGCCCATGCGGGTGTTGCCGAACTTGAAGGAGCGGGTGGAAAAATACTTGTAGTACTGCGGATAATGCTCGCGCAGCGCGATGCCGAGGCGAGCCATGTCGTGGGCAGTGGTGACCTGCTGCGCGTTCGGCAGGCCGCTGGCGTTCTTGAAGACCGTCTTCGTCATGCCGAGCTGGCGTGCCTTCGCGGTCATCATGCGGGCGAAGCCGGCTTCGGAACCGCCAAGGAATTCACCGGTCGCGGTAGCCGCGTCGTTGGCCGACTTGGTGACAAGGGCCAGGATCGCCTGCTCGACGGTGATCGACCGGCCGGCGCCGATGCCCAGTTTGGTCGGCGGTTCGGATGCCGCGTGTTTGGAAAATGTGATCTTGGAATCGAGCGAGATACGGTTGGCATCCAGCGCCTCGAAGACAAGGTACAGCGTCATCATCTTGGTCAGCGAGGCCGGATAACGCTGTGCATCGGCGCTGCTTTCATACAGAACCTGGCCGGTCTTGGCGTCGATGACGATGCCTGCATATTTCGAGTTCGCTGCCGCGGGCGAAGCCGAGACGGCAAAGCCGGCGACCATGAAAAGGGCGACGGCTGCTTGACGAAAACGGAAACGGCGGAAAACGGTCTGGGTCTTCTGCTTACGCTTGAACACTTGTGTACTCATTGAACCGGGATGCACATTGCGGCCCTGTCAGCCGCGATTTCAGGCCAGACTACCCAAGCGTCCTTACCAAACTGTTTATGATGAACGCTTCCTTTCCACGGCATGTAAATTTCCGTCGATCGTTCCACAGCGAAACGTTTTGCAGGCGCTATTTGTGCAGTGCACAAAATATCTTGACATTATGGTGCGATGCATCTAAATAAAGCCGATCCCGCACGGAAACAGAACTGGACAGTGTGATGATGAATTTTGACTCGACACAGAAAATGACCAAGGAAGCCATGGACAACATGCTGACGGCTTATTCGTCCATGACCAAGGGTTTCCAGCAGATCGCAGCGGAAGCTGCCGATTATTCGAAGAAGTCCTACGAAGACAGCGCCGCTGCGTTCGAGAAGCTCGTCACCGCGAAGAGCCTCGACAAGGCGTTCGAAGTCCAGTCGGACTACGCAAAGACCTCCTATGAGGGTTTCGTGGCCCAGGCGACGAAGATGGGTGAACTCTACACCGATCTCGCCAAGGAAGCCTACAAGCCCTTCGAAGACGCCGTCGCCAAGGCAACTGCCTAAGGCTTGACGCTCTTCTCCCGTTGATCCGTCAGGGGCGGGGTGTGGACAGGGTGGCCCGGTCGCGAATTTCGCGGCCGGGTTTTTTCGTCTCTGGCGGGAGCTGCGGTGGCGCGACGCGTCCGCCGGCAAGCGGTCTGGTTGCAATCGCGAACAAAAATCCGTGCCTGTTGAGATTGGGGGCTTAAAATCGCCTCAGGAAGGATTAAATTACGCATTCAAGCGAATTGCACGGTCCGGACCGCTTCCGGGCCGAGGAAGGTGACCGACGGGAATGCGGATTTTGATGAAACCAGCCAAACCCCTCGTCATGCAGGCCGACAAGAAGACCGGGAATACGCCGCCGGAACGCGGCACTCAGGTGATCACGAAAACACGCCCGGATATCAAGCGCCCCAGCCTCTATCGGGTGCTGCTGCTCAATGACGACTACACGCCCATGGAATTCGTGATCCATGTGCTCGAACATTTCTTCCAGAAAGATCGTGAACAGGCGACGCGCATCATGCTCCATGTTCATAATCACGGCGTTGGCGAATGCGGCGTCTTTACTTTCGAGGTGGCGGAAACCAAGGTCACACAGGTGATGGATTTCGCTCGGGAGAACCATCATCCGTTGCAATGCGTGATGGAAAAGAAGTGAGGTCCGAACGTGCCAAGTTTTTCTCCCAGCCTTGAAAAGGCAATCCATCAGGCGCTCACACTCGCCAATGAGCGTCACCATGAATATGCAACGCTCGAGCATCTGTTGCTCGCGCTCATCGAGGATCCCGATGCGGCTGCCGTGATGGGCGCATGCAATGTCGATCTCGACGAGCTGCGCACCACGGTGGTCGAGTATGTCGACAAGGAACTCAACAATCTCATCACCGGCTATAACGAGGATTCCAAGCCCACCTCGGGCTTCCAGCGCGTCATTCAGCGCGCCGTCATCCACGTCCAGTCGTCGGGTCGCGAGGAAGTGACCGGCGCCAACGTGCTGGTGGCGATATTCGCGGAGCGCGAAAGCCATGCGGCCTATTTCCTGCAGGAGCAGGAGATGACCCGCTACGACGCCGTCAATTTCATTTCCCATGGCATCGCCAAGCGCCCCGGCGCGGGAGAGGAACGCACGGTGCGCGGTGCGGATACCGAGGGCGAGGAGGACAAGACGATAGGCGAGGGCGAGGAAACGGCCAAGAAGAAGGGCCCGGATGCGCTCACCGCCTATTGCGTCAACCTCAATGACAAGGCCCAGGACGGTCGCATCGATCCGCTGATCGGCCGCATGGACGAGGTCAACAGGACGATCCAGATCCTGTGCCGCCGCTCGAAGAACAATCCGCTTTATGTGGGCGATCCCGGCGTCGGCAAGACCGCGATCGCCGAAGGTCTTGCCAAGCGCATCGTCGAGGGCGACGTGCCGGAAGTTTTGCAGGACTCCACCATCTACTCGCTCGACATGGGCTCGCTTCTGGCGGGCACGCGTTACCGCGGGGATTTCGAGGAGCGCCTGAAGCAGGTGGTCAAGGAACTCGAGGACATGCCCGGCGCGGTGTTGTTCATCGACGAGATCCACACCGTCATCGGTGCCGGCGCCACCTCGGGCGGCGCGATGGATGCGTCCAACCTGCTCAAGCCCGCGCTGTCGTCCGGCGCGATCCGCTGCATCGGCTCGACCACCTACAAGGAATACCGCCAGTTCTTCGAAAAGGACCGGGCGCTCGTCCGTCGCTTCCAGAAGATCGATGTCAACGAGCCGACGCTCGACGATGCCGTTGAGATCCTCAAGGGCCTGCGCCCGTATTTCGAGGAGTATCACAAGGTCAAGTATTCGGATGAGGCCATCAAGGCTGCCGTCGAACTCTCGGCACGCTACATCACCGATCGCAAACTGCCGGACAAGGCAATCGACGTGATCGACGAAACCGGTGCCTCGCAGATGCTTCTCGTGGAATCCAAGCGGCGGAAGAAGATCACCGAAACGGATATCGAGGCGACCATTGCCACCATGGCCCGCATCCCGGCCAAGACCGTGTCGAAGGACGACGAGACCGTTCTCGCCAATCTCGACAAGGAACTGCGCTCGGTCGTCTATGGCCAGGATCCGGCGATCGACGCGTTGACTGCGGCTATCCGCCTGGCGCGGGCCGGCCTGCGCGAACCCGACAAGCCGATCGGCAGCTATTTGTTCTCCGGCCCCACCGGCGTCGGCAAGACTGAGGTCGCCCGTCAGCTTGCCTCTTCGCTCGGCGTGGAGCTCCTGCGGTTCGATATGTCGGAATACATGGAGCGGCACACGGTCTCGCGTCTCATCGGCGCGCCTCCTGGCTATGTCGGTTTTGATCAGGGCGGTCTTCTGACCGACGGCGTCGATCAGCATCCCTACAGCGTGCTGCTGCTCGACGAGATCGAGAAGGCACATCCGGACCTGTTCAACATCCTGCTGCAGGTGATGGACCATGGATCGCTGACCGACCACAACGGCAAGAAGATCGACTTCCGCAACGTCATTCTCATCATGACGACCAATGCGGGCGCCGCCGATCTTGCCAAGGCCAATATCGGTTTCGGCTCGTCCAAGCGCGACAGCGACGACATGGAGGCAATCAACCGGCTGTTCACGCCGGAATTCCGCAACCGTCTCGACGCCATCATCCCGTTCGGGCCGCTGCCGCCGCAGGTCGTCAACATGGTGGTGCAGAAGTTCGTCATGCAGCTGGAAGCCCAGCTCGCCGAGCGCAATGTCACCTTCGATCTCGGCGAGGACGCAATCAAGTGGCTGGCCGAAAAGGGGTATGACGAGCGCATGGGCGCACGTCCGCTCGGCCGCGTCATCCAGGAGCACATCAAGAAGGAGCTCGCCAACGAGCTGCTCTTCGGCAAGCTCAAGGATGGCGGCACGGTCAAGGTGACCGTGGGAACGCGTGACAACGGAACGCGCGGTCTGCTGCTCGAGGCGATCCCTGCGGAAGCTCCGGTGAAGCCGAAGAAGGAAGATCCGGGCAAGTCGACGTCGAAATCGAAGTCGACGACCAAGGCCAAGACGACGCGCAAGACCCCGGCAAAGAAGAGCCCGCCGAAGAAACCCGATGCGGAAGCGACCGCCGAGAGCGGGTCGTCGAAGGCATCGGACGGCGAGGGCGAGAACAAGCCTGCCGCCAAGCGTTCCGGCACGGTGCCGAAGGTACCGCGCAAGAAATAACCGTTTTCCACGGTTCAGGATGCCCCGGTCATCGCCGGGGCATTTTTGTTTGTGCTGATCATTCGGCGGAGAATTTTCGAAGAGGGGATCCTTCATGCGGCGACTTCTGATGGTGTCTGCGGCGTTTCTCGCAATCGGGGCATCGACGGCACTTGCCCGGACACGGGTGGTCTGCACACTGGCGACAGATGCCCAGAGCGGCGAGGTCCTGTTGGAGGAAGGCGATTGCGCCGGCCGCATGGCGCCGGCCTCCACCTTCAAGATCGCGATCGCCCTGATGGGTTTCGACAGCGGCGTCCTTCAATCGCCCGAAGCGCCGGAACTCGCCTTCAAGGAGGGCTATGCCGACTGGCGGCCTGAATGGAAACAGGCGACCACACCGGCGCGCTGGATGAAATATTCCGTCGTCTGGTATTCGCAGCAGGTGACGCAGACGCTCGGCGAGCAGGCATACCGGCGCTACACCGAGGCCTTCGGATACGGCAATGCCGATGTGTCGGGCGATCCCGGAAAACACAATGGCCTGACCCAGGCCTGGCTGAGTTCGTCGCTTGAAATCTCGCCGCGCGAGCAGGTGGATTTTCTTCGCCGGATGATCGGCGGGCAGCTGCCGGTCAGCCCGGAGGCCGTGGCGAATACCGCGGCAATCACCGATTATGGGATGAAGGGCGACGGCTGGCATGTGCATGGCAAGACCGGTGCGGGGCTGCCGAGAGGCGATGACGGCGAATTGCTGCGCGGCCAGCCCTTCGGATGGTTTGTCGGCTGGGCGGAGAAGGACGGCCGCAAGGTCGTGTTCGCCCGCCTGATCCGCGACAGCGAGAGGCAGGAGACGCCGCCCGGTTTTCGTGCGCGGGACGGGGTAATCGAAGCGCTCTTCGCTACAAATGGCGCAATCGACTGAGGCGCCGAGGGCGGGCTCGTGCGAAATTGCTTTTGCGGCCCGCTGAAAAAAGGTCTACCAAACGGGCATGCAGTCACCCGCCAAACCGGCCGGCGGTTCCTACTGGTTCTTCCGGGGAATGCGCGGCATCGTCTCGCTTCCGGCCTTCATTCTCTTCTGCTCTTTCGTGGGATTCACCGGCTTTGCGGTGGAATCTGGCATCACGCGCGCGGAAGCGGTGTTCATGACCGGATCGGTCTGGGCCTTGCCTGCGATGGTTCTGCTGGTCACCTCAGCACTCGGCAGCGCCGCGCTTCCGGCAGCCTTTCTCACCGTCACCCTGTCGTCCATCCGCCTAATGCCGATGGTGGCCGCGCTCATTCCCGAAATCCGCACCCGCAAGACGCGGACGATCGCGCTCCTGGCCGTCTCGCACTTCATTGCGGTGACCTCCTGGGTCTTCACGATGGAGCGGATCGCGAAGGTGCCGCCGGAACACAGGGTCAAGTTCTTCGCCGGGTTCGGCATGACGCTGACGAGCTGCAACATGATGATCGTCGGATTCGGCTACAATCTCGTCGGCGCGCTTCCTCCGCTTGCCGCGGGCACGCTGTTTTTCCTGACGCCGATCTATTTCATCACCTCGATCTGGGCATCGGCGCGGGACATGTCGGTCTATATCGCGATGATCGTCGGGGTGGTCCTGGCGCCGGTCTTCCATCAGGTCGCACCGGAATTCGACATTCTCTACACCGGCATCGTCGGCGGCACGATCGCCTTCGGGATCGAGCGGCTGATCCGTGTCCGGCAGGCGAACGCGTCCGCACGGACGGACGAACCGGGCAGGGTGGAGCCATGAACTGGAACTCGCTCGACGCCTGGTGGTGGCCCTTTCTCTATATCGGCATCGCGGGCTGGATCGCGACCGACATGTGGCGCTGGCTGGGCGTTCTGGTCGGCAACAGGTTGCGCGACGATTCGGCGTTCCTGATCTGGGTCAGGTCTGTCGCTACCGCGCTCGTGGCCGCGGTGATCGCCAAGCTGATCATCTATCCGAATGGCGAACTCGCGAATTTCCCGCTCTGGCTGCGCATCGGTTCGGCAGTGATCGGATTTGCGGTTTTTCTGGTTGCCGGCAAGCGGCCGTGGGTGGGCATCGGCACCGCGATCATCCTGATCGTCGTCGGACGCGTCCTCACCACAGGCTGAGATTTCCTAGTCCTCGAAACGCCTGACCACCCAGGAATAGCCTTCGCCCGCAAAGCGGATCGGCGCGGTGACCACGTCCTTCACGCTTTCCTTCTCGGGCAATGCCGAGCGGATCTGCCTGAGAACCGTCGCGGTGATGCCGCTTTCATCCCGCGCCTCTTCGTGGTTCGCGGGCGGCCCATCCTCGGCGAGGTCCTGTTCGGCTTTCGGTTCGTTGACCCGCGGCGCAACCCCGCCCGCACCATCGGCCTCTTCGCCCGTGGCCTCGGCAATCAACTCGTTCGGGTCGGTGGGCGGCTGGCAGATCGCGATGATGACCGGATATCTGTGATCCGAATAGGCTTTCAGGCGTTCCTCGGTCTCGGCGTCGCAAGCACTAACCGTCTGCCAGCGCTTGGCGCTCTGATCGAGATAATGACATTGCGTGGCGCTGTCGTCACAGCCGAGGATCATCATGGCGATGATGGCAGCTTGCATGGGCGTTCACTTCTTCACTTCGAATGTGCCGCGTCCGGTCGACGCCAGCATGTATGGACCGACGGGACATGGCAAAAGCATGGCCGTTCCTGGTGTTTATGCGAAATCGTGAGCGGCACTTACAGGGCCGCGCGGATTTTCTCCGCATTGGCCTTCAGCACATCCATGTCTTCCATGCCGCCCGAATGCGGCTTGAGAACCTGGCCCTCATGCCGCGGAATGACATGGAAATGGAGGTGGAAGACGGTCTGTCCGGCCGCCGGCTCATTGAACTGGGCGATAAAGACGCCATCCGCGTCAAAAGCCTTCCTTGCGGCTTTCGCCAGTTTCTGCACCACCGGAATGGTCCTGGCGAGAACCTCTGGATCGGCGTCGAGGAGGTTGCGCGAGGGCGATTTCGGGATCACCAGAAGATGGCCCGGTGCCTGCGGCATCACATCCATGAAGGCAAGCGTGTCGTCGTCCTCGTAGAGTTTGACCGCCGGGATCTCGCCGCGCAGGATTTTCGCAAAGATATTGTCGTCTTCGTAGGCGGGCGTGGTCATCCGGGTTTCTCCTCGTCTCGATCGTTTCGACTGCCGTTCTATCGCCCGCGCAAGGCAAGTCAATCGGACCGACAGTCCGATGGCTCAGTCTTCGCCCGAGAGTTCGCCTCGGCGGAACGGCCCGTGCTGCGTCAGGGCTTCGCTGACCATCTCGACGTCACGCCGCTCGTGGTCGAGATAGTTGGCGACCGCATCGCGCAGTCCCGGATGGGCAATGAAGTGGGCCGAATGGGTGGTCACCGGCAGATAGCCGCGCGCCAGCTTGTGCTCGCCCTGGGCGCCGGCCTCGACGGTCCGCAGCTTCCGGTCGATCGCGAAATCGATCGCCTGATGATAGCAGACCTCGAAGTGCAGATAGGGGTGATCCTCGACGCAGCCCCAGTGACGCCCGAAGAGTGTATCCGAGCCGATGAAATTGATCGCGCCGGCAATGTAGCGGCCGTCACGCTTGGCCATGACGAGCAGGATGTCGTCGCGCATGCGTTCGCCGATGAGTGAAAAGAACCGTCGGTTGAGATAGGGCCGGCCCCATTTCCTGCCCGCCGTGTCTATGTAGAAGGCGAAGAACGTGTCCCAGATGTTCTCGGTCAGGTCCGTTCCCGTCAGCCAGTCGATTTCGATTCCGTTCTCGAGCGCGGTCCGGCGTTCCTTCTTCAGGTTCTTGCGCTTGCGCGAGGCGAGTGTCTCGAGGAAATCGTCGTAAGAGCCGTAGCCCTCATTGGTGAAGTGAAATTGCTGGTCGGTGCGATGGAGAAAACCTTCCTCCTCGAAGGCCGGCAATTCGTCGTCCGGCACGAATGTCGCGTGCGCCGACGACAGGCCGAGACGTTCGGTCAGGGTTCGCGCTCCGGCGGCAAGGGCGTGGCGAACCGGATCGGGATCGATGCCCTTGCGGGCGATCAGGCGTGGGCCGGTCGCGGGGGTGAAGGGGATGGAGGATTGCAGCTTCGGATAGTAGCGGCCGCCGGCGCGCTCATAGGCATCCGCCCAGGCATGGTCGAAGACATATTCACCCATCGAGTGGCTCTTGATATAGGCGGGCAATGCGCCGAGCAGCTTTCCCGCCTCATCCTCCAGAACGAGGTGCCGCGGCATCCAGCCGGTGTCGGCGGATACAGTTCCGGATTCTTCAAGCGAAGACAGATAGGCATGTGAAATGAATGGGTTGTAATAATCCGTTAAAGTTTCGGCTCTGCTTGAGCCCGAAAGCTCATTCCATTCATTCCGGGCAATATCGGAAAATTCCGCAACGGTGCGAAGCGTGTATTCGACGGGTTCGGAAGTCATCAAATGTCCGTTCGGGAGGCGGGGCCGCAGCGGCCGTTCCAATGGAATCTAAGTCCCCGAGATGTGAATGCAAGTCGCAAGCGATGGCGTGTTCGGACCGATCTCGCCACCGCCGGTTTTCGGATCACGCGGCGTCGGGGTCGAAGCCCTCGAACGTCATCTGATCGGCTTCCTGTTCGGTGCGCTCGCGCATGTCGGGCGTGCGAACAGTCCAGGTGATCACCGGCGTTCCGGCTCGTCTCGCTTCGGTGATGAAGCGGTTGGGCATGTGCAGAATGCCGTAGGAGACGAAGTCGAGGCCCAGTTTCATCATCTGCTCGTGCTCGGCGAATTTTTCCTCGCGAATACCCTCGGCGGTCAGGCCGACGGGGTAGGGGCAATCGAGTTCGACAAGTTCCTCGAGCAGCCAGTGATCGAAGGACATGATGGCGACGGGGCCATCATAATCTTCGAGCTCCTCGAGCACGGCTCCGACGAAGCCGTCATCCTCGCCCTTGCGGCCTTTCAGTTCCAGAACGATCGGGACCCGACCGGCGGCGCGGTCGAGCAGTTTTCCGAGCGTCGGGATCGCATCCTTCGTCCGGCCGATACGCTTCATGGCCAGTTCCTGCGACGTCAGGAGGCGCACGTCGTCCTGCAGTCCGCAGAGCCGGCTCAGATCATCGTCGTGGAAGACCACCGGCACGCCGTCGCAGGCAAGTTGCAGATCGCACTCGATGGCGAAATCTCTCTCGATCGCACGGTCGAAGGCCGACAGCGTGTTCTCCCACACCTCGTTGTTCATGTCGTGATAGCCGCGATGCGCGATTGGGCGCGCCGTCAGCCAGTTCAGATCGCCCCTGTACCGGCCCATCTTGTCATTTCACCTCGATGATGGCTTCGATCTCGACAGCGGCATTGAGCGGAAGGCTCGCCATGCCGACCGCGGCGCGCGCATGCTTGCCCGGTTCGCCCAGGATGCCGGCAATCAGGTTCGAGGCACCGTTGAGAACGAGGTGCTGTTCGGTGAAATCCGGCGTCGAGGCGACAAAACCGGTGATCTTGACGACGCGAGCGACTTTTTCCAAATCACCGCCGAGCGCGGCCTTGGCCTGGGCGAGGATGTTGATGGCGCAGATTTCCGCCGCCCTGGCGCCGGCTTCTGTATCCACGTCCCGGCCGCAAAGGCCGCTGGCTGCGAGCTTGCCGTCCTTGAGCGGAAGCTGTCCGGAGATGTAGAGGATGTTGCCTGTCTGGACATAGGGCAGGTAGTTTGCTGCGGGGGCTGCGGCCTCGGGCAGTTCGATCCTGCGTTCGGCGAGCCGTGATGCGATCGTCTCGGACATGATTTCTCCGCTTTTATGCTGGCAATCAGAAGTGGTTGGCGAATACGACCTCGCCAATCCGGGCAATCTCCATATATCATTCGGCTCGGGATTCGACAGGAGCAAAACGCATGCGCTTGATGGTGATGTGCTGGGCCGTACTGGGCGCCGGCCTGACGCCGGCCCTGGCAGGGCCTTCCGATCTGGTGCCGCACCGGGCGGTTTACGATCTTTCGTTGAAGGAAGCCTCCGAGCGCTCCGGCATCGACAATATGCGCGGGCGGATGGTCTACGAGTTCAACGGCTCGCAATGCGACGGCTACACGGTGCAGTTCCGTTTCGTCACGCAGATCGATACGGGCGAGGCGGTGCGTGTGACCGACCAGCAGACCACCACTTACGAGGATATCCGCGACCATCGCTTCGATTTCGTGACCAAGTCCTATGTGAACGATTCGCTGGATCACGAAATCAAGGGGACGGCGAATGTC
The DNA here is from genome assembly GCF_004354915.1 of Pseudohoeflea suaedae. GTDB lineage: Bacteria > Pseudomonadota > Alphaproteobacteria > Rhizobiales > Rhizobiaceae > Pseudohoeflea > Pseudohoeflea suaedae. Next base: position 576,322 of record NZ_SMSI01000002.1, read on the forward strand.
GAGGGAGCCGACCTCAAGGTCGATCTCGACCAACCGAAGAACGAAGAGATCGACCTGGCGCCGGCATTGTTTCCGACCGAACACCTGCTGGAACTCCTCGACAAGGCCGAAGCCGGCGATACTTTCTACCAGTCGCGCATCTTCGACGGGTCCGACGAGGCCGACGAGTCGCTGATGACGACGACAGTGATCGGCAAGGAACAGGGTGCGGAAGCCGGCGATCCCGAACTTGCGAAAGCCAAGCCGCTCGAAAAGGAGCGGTTCTGGCCGGTCTCGATCTCCTATTTCAACGAGGAAGGCGAGGGCGACGGCCTGCCGATCTATTCGATCGCCTTCAAGCTCTATCGCAACGGGATTACCCGCGACCTGACGATGGATTACGGCGAGTTCGCACTCGAGGGCGAATTGTCCGAACTCGAATATCTCGATACCGAGCCCTGCGCCAACTGAGCAGTTCCCTGGCCGAGATGGCGCTTTCCCGGCCTTGCAGGCTTGCAGTGCCGGGGTTTTTTCTGTATGGCCAGCCGCATTCCACACGCGGAGCATGGGACGGTCCGGGAGAAATCCGGTTCGTTCCGCCGGTGGCGCCTGAATGGTTCGGGCGCTGACGTTCCGCGGAGGTCCAACCGGAAACAGGAGAAAAGGCATGGCATTGCCTGATTTTACCATGCGCCAGCTTCTTGAAGCAGGCGTCCACTTCGGCCACCAGACTCACCGCTGGAACCCGAAGATGAAGCCGTACATCTTCGGCGATCGCAACAATCTTCACATTATCGACCTCGGCCAGACCGTTCCGCTCCTGCACCAGGCGCTGAAGGTCGTCTCCGACACCGTCGCTTCGGGCGGCCGCGTTCTCTTCGTCGGCACCAAGCGTCAGGCAGCCGACATCGTTGCCGATGCGGCCGAGCGTTCGGCCCAGTATTTCGTCAACGCCCGCTGGCTCGGCGGCATGCTGACCAACTGGAAGACCATCTCGAACTCGATCCAGCGTCTGCGCAAGCTCGACGAAATTCTCGGCGGCGACGCCCAGGGTTTCACCAAGAAGGAACGCCTGAACCTCGAGCGCGAGCGTGAAAAGCTGCACCGCGCCCTCGGCGGTATCCGCGACATGGGCGGCACACCGGACCTGATGTTCGTGATCGACACCAACAAGGAATCGATCGCCATCCAGGAAGCCAAGCGTCTCGGCATCCCGGTCGTGGCCGTGATCGATTCCAACTGCGACCCGGACGTCGTCGATTTCCCGATTCCGGGCAATGACGACGCCTCGCGCGCCCTGTCGCTTTACTGCGACCTGATCAGCCGCGCCTGCATCGACGGTATCGCCCGTCAGCAGGGTTCAGCCGGTGTCGACATCGGTGCAGCCGCCGAAGCTCCGGCCGAACAGGCCATCGAGGAAGCTCCGGCCGCCGAAGCCGACAACGCCTGACACACAGGTTTCATACGGTTCCGGCAGTAAGCCTGCCGGGACCGATATCCGTATGGCGCTTTGAGCGCCGATGTTGCGGGCGCGCCGCCAATGGCAGCCCCGCCTATATCTACAAGAGGCAATTATGAGCATTTCCGCTGCGATGGTGAAGGAACTGCGCGAGAAGTCCGGCGCAGGCATGATGGACTGCAAGAAGGCTCTCGAAGAGACCAATGGCGACATGGAAGCGGCCATCGACTGGCTGCGCGCCAAGGGCATCTCGAAGGCTGACAAGAAGGCCGGCCGTACCGCCGCCGAAGGCCTGATCGGCATTGCGTCGGGCGACACCGAAGCCGTCGTCGTCGAAGTCAACTCCGAAACCGACTTCGTGGCCCGCAACGACGCCTTCCAGGCGCTCGTTCGCGATGTGGCGCAGGCCGCTCTTTCGACCGACGGTTCGGTCGAAGCCGTTTCGGCTGCGACCGTCGCTTCTTCGGGCAAGTCGGTCACCGACACCGTCAAGGACGCCGTCGGCCAGATCGGTGAAAACCTCAATTTCCGCCGTTCGGCCAAGCTTTCGGTCGAAGCCGGCGTGGTTGCCACCTACATCCACAACGCCGTTTCCGACAATCTCGGCAAGCTCGGCGTTCTCGTCGCGCTCAAGTCGACCGGCAACACCGATGCCCTGAACGCCATCGGCCGCCAGGTCGCCATGCACGTTGCGGCAACCGCACCGCTGGCTCTCAACAAGGATGCCGTGGACCCGGCCGTCGCCGACCGCGAACGCAATGTCTTCATCGAGCAGGCTCGTGAATCCGGCAAGCCGGAAAACATCATCGAAAAGATGGTCGAAGGCCGCATGCGCAAGTTCTACGAGGAAGTTGCCCTTCTCTCGCAGGCTTTCGTGATCAATCCGGACCAGACCGTCGGCGAAGCCGTCAAGGCCGCTGAAGCCGAAGTCGGCGCTCCGATCGAAGTCACCGGCTTCGTGCGACTCGCCCTCGGCGAAGGCGTCGAGAAGGAAGAGAGCGATTTCGCAGCAGAAGTCGCCGCCGCCGCCAAGGGCTGAGGCGATGCGCGCTACGCGCACAAGCGTTTGAAAACCGAAGGGCATCGCGTGACAACGCGGTGCCCTTCGTGTATCCGGGCTCAAACAGAATGGAAGTAAAAGAGATGACCCAGCCCACCCCCGTCTACAAGCGAGTTCTTCTCAAGGCTTCGGGGGAGGCTCTCATGGGAGAGCAGGGATTCGGGATCGACGTCACCGTCGCTGACCGGATGGCGGGCGACATCGCCGAAGTCCGGGCCATGGGTGTCCAGGTCGGCGTCGTCGTCGGCGGCGGCAACATCTTCCGCGGCGTCGCCGTGGCCTCCAAGGGCGGCGACCGCGTCACCGGCGACCACATGGGCATGCTGGCGACCGTCATCAATGCATTGGCGCTCGCCACGTCGCTGCGCAAGCTCGGCGTCGATTGCGAGGTGCTGTCGGCCATTTCCATGCCGGAAATCTGCCAGAGCTTCTCGCAGCGTGCGGCGCTCCATCACCTGGAGCGCGGCAAGGTGGTCATTTTCGCCGGCGGCACCGGCAACCCGTTTTTCACAACCGATTCGGCGGCAGCGCTTCGCGGTGCCGAGATCGGCGCCCAGGCAATCCTCAAGGGCACCCAGGTGGACGGCATCTATTCGGCCGATCCGAAGAAGGACCCGACGGCTACCCGTTTCGATACGCTGACCCACGAGGAAGTGCTGCAAAAGGGACTTGCCGTCATGGATGTTGCAGCGGTGGCGCTGGCGCGCGAAAATTCCATTCCGATCATCGTGTTCTCGATCCACGAGAAGGGCGCGTTCGCCAAGATCGTCGCCGGCGAGGTTCGCGGCACGATCGTCAAGGACAAGTAGGCCCGGCGGGCGGAGCGAACCGGAAAGGGCTTCGGTTCGCGTAGCGCTCACGGCGGAAGACAGAAGGAAGACAAGCATGAGTGAGGGAATTGATTTCAAGGACATCCAGCGGCGCATGGATGGCGCGATCGCGGCATTCAAGAGCGATCTGGCATCGCTGAGAACCGGCCGTGCGTCGTCCAACCTTCTCGATGTGGTACAGGTCGAGGCCTACGGCTCGAAGATGCCGCTCAACCAGGTGGCCAACGTCACCGTGCCCGAGCCGCGCATGATTTCCGTATCGGTCTGGGACAAGCAGATGGTCGGCGCTGTCGACCGGGCCATCCGCGAGGCCAATCTGGGCTTCAATCCGATCGTCGATGGCCAGAATCTGCGCATTCCGCTGCCGGAGCTCAACGAGGAGCGCCGCAAGGAACTTGTGAAGGTCGCCCACACTTACGCGGAAAACGCCAAGGTTGCCGTGCGTCACGTGCGCCGGGATGGTATGGATGACCTGAAGAAGGCTGAGAAGGACGGCGACATCAGCCAGGACGATCAGCGCCGCGATTCCGATCGCGTCCAGAAGATGACCGACGAGGTGATTACCGAAGTCGACCGTCTGCTGGCCGATAAGGAAAAGGAAATCATGCAGGTCTAGTCGTCCGGCATCCGGGCGTTGGCCAGGGTTCCCGGGAGGAACTGTCGATCATGCAGGGGCTCGACCCGACAAAACTGCCGCGTCACGTCGCCATCATTATGGATGGCAACGGACGCTGGGCGCGTGCGCGCAACCTGCCTCGCACGGCCGGCCACAAGGTCGGGGTCGAGCGCGTGCGCGAGGTGGTGCGGGCCGCGCAGGATTTCGGGATCGAGTATGTAACCCTCTACGCCTTCTCGTCGGAAAACTGGAACCGGCCCAAGGAAGAGGTTTCCGACCTGATGGGGCTGTTGAAGCTCTTCATCAAGCGCGATCTCGACGAACTCCATTCCAACAATGTCCGGGTGCGGGTGATCGGCTGCCGTTCGACGGTGCAGAGCGACATCCGCGCGCTTCTCGACCAGGCTGAGGAGCGGACGCGGGAAAATACCGGGCCGAACCTGGTGATCGCATTCAACTACGGTTCCCGTGACGAGATCGTGCGCGCCGCCAGGGCGCTTGCCGTCGACGTCGCCGAGGGGCGGTTGAAGCCGGAGGATATCAGCGAGGATGCGCTCGACGGCGTGCTCGATACCGCCGGCATTCCCGATCCGGATCTGGTCATACGTACGAGCGGCGAACAGCGGCTTTCCAACTTCCTGCTGTGGCAGGCCGCTTATGCCGAATTCGTGTTCGCGACCTGCCTGTGGCCGGATTTCGATCGTTCGCAGTTCCGCGACGCGCTCGAGGAATATGCCCGTCGTGACCGGCGCTTCGGCGCTGTCCCTGCGCCAGACCTGGCTGTGGGATCATGATGAGCCGAGAGCTGCGGCTCCGAATCATTTCCGCAGTTCTTCTGGCGATCCCGGTTCTGCTGATAACATGGGTCGGCGGGATATGGTTTCGCGGTCTGTCGGCATTGCTCGGGCTGTTGATCTATTATGAGTTCTCCACCATTACCGATCTCGCCACGCGCGAGCCGGCGGAGCGAATCGTCGGCTGGGTGACCGTCGCGCTTGCGGCGGTCCTGGTGGTCATCGCCTGGCCCGCCTACGCGCTGGCTGCCGTCGTGATCGGCGCGCTGATTGCCGCGCTGCCGGCGTGGCGCAACCGCACGGCTCCGTGGGCGGCCGTCGCAATCGTCTATTCCGGACTGTTCGCCATTGCCCTTGCGGGCCTGCGCGGCGTCGGGATCTACGGGCTCTACGCGATGCTCTTCATCATCGCCATCGTCTGGGCCACCGACATCCTTGCCTATTTTTGCGGCCGGGCCATCGGCGGCAGGAAGCTCGCGCCATCCATCTCGCCGGGCAAGACCTGGTCCGGCGCGATCTTCGGCACGGTTGCAGGCGTTGGTGCCGGGCTCGCGGTGGCGCTGACGCTGCGACAGGGCGGCGGCTTTTCCGTCCCGATCATCGCACTCGTTCTCTCGATCGCCTCGCAATGCGGCGACCTGTTCGAGAGCTGGGTCAAGCGCCGGTTCAAGGTGAAGGATTCGAGCCGGCTCATTCCCGGCCATGGCGGCGTGATGGATCGTGTCGACGGCCTTGTCTTTGCCGCTTTTGCAGCTTTTATATTAGCAGTTGCGTTGCCGCCGCTGACATCCGGCCAGGCAAGTGGGGAGCTTGCCGCAAGGTTGCTCGGTAATTAAGGGCAGCGTGAAGCATTTGGATTGCCAGTCCGTCGCCATGGTGTCGGCGGTTGGGAGACAGGACGGGACCTATGGAATTTCTCACCAGTATCTGGGGTTTGCTCACCGGATACATCCTGCCGTTTCTGATCGTTCTTACGATCGTCGTGTTCTTCCACGAGCTTGGCCACTATCTGGTGGGCCGCTGGTGCGGTATTCGCGCGCAGGCCTTTTCGGTCGGTTTCGGCGCCGAACTGATCGGGTTTAACGATCGCCACGGCACGCGCTGGAAGATCTGCGCCATCCCGCTCGGCGGCTATGTGAAGTTTCTGGGCGACGAGAATGCGGCCAGCGTTCCCGATGCCGATGCCGTCAGCCGGATGTCCGACGCGGAAAGGGCGCAATCCTTCCCCGGTGCTTCGCTGTGGCGCCGGGCGGCGACGGTCGCCGCCGGTCCTGTCGCCAATTTCATTCTCGCCATTGCGATCTTTGCCGTCTTCTTCAGCTTGAACGGCCGGATGATCGCCGACCCGGTTGTCGCCGAAGTCCGGCCCGAGAGTGCCGCCGCCGCCGCCGGTCTGCTGCCGGGCGACCGCTTCGTTTCCATCGACGGGGAGGCCATGCGCACCTTCGAGGATGTGCGTCGCTATGTGGCGCCGCGTCCGGGCGTGCCGATGGATCTGACCATCGAGCGGGACGGGCAGATGATCGACGTCGAGCTGACGCCGGTGCGTACCGAGATCGAGGACGAGTTCGGCAACAAGATGGAAGTCGGCCAGATCGGCGTGGTGACAAACCGCGACAGCGGCGATTTCCGCGTCGAGCACTACACGCCGGTGGAGGCCGTGGGCGAGGGCGCCAAGGAGAGCTGGTTCATCGTCGCCCGCACTTTCGGCTACATCAAGAACATCATCGTGGGGCGTGAGAAGGCCGACCAGCTCGGCGGCCCGATTCGGGTCGCCCAGGTTTCGGGCCAGATGGCGACGCTCGGATGGGTGGCGCTCATCCAGCTTGCGGCGGTGCTTTCCGTGTCCATCGGGCTGCTCAATCTGATGCCGGTTCCGATGCTCGACGGTGGACATTTGGTCTTCTATGCCATAGAGGCGGTCTTGGGTCGGCCACTGGGCGACGCCACCATGGAGTGGGCGTTCAGAATCGGTCTCACGGCTGTCGTGTCGTTGATGTTGTTCGCCACCTGGAACGACGTCAGTATGTTGATCGGCTAGGAATCGGGGACCGTTCCTTAGTGGGTTGTTAAGCTTAAAGAAAAGCAGGCGTGGCGTTTTGGTCACGACTGCAGACGAAGTAAACAGAAATTAACCAGCAGTCTTGCTTGTGGGTTAAAAGCAGTTAAAACGGCTCTTGAGTGACTCAGGGCGAGCTCTCGCTGCCGGGGACATTGGGTAAAAAGGTAAGCAGATTCATGAAGGCCGGTTCAAATCTCTTGAACGCAGTGTCGGCGGTTGCGCTGTCGGCAGGTATTGTCGTCTCCGGAGCAGGCATCGCGACCCTCTCTGCGGTTGCAGTCGCCGAGGCGGCAGTCATCAACCGGATCGAAGTCCGCGGCAATGAACGCGTCGATGCTTCTACCGTCCGCAACAATGTCACCATTCAGCCGGGGACGTCGTTCGACAACAACGACATCGACGAATCGGTCAAGCGGCTGTTCTCGACCGGCCTGTTCTCCGACGTTCGCATCAGCGTGTCGGGTGGAGCGCTGATCGTCTCGGTTTCGGAAAACCAGATCGTCAACCAGGTCGTTTTCAACGGCAACAAGAAGCTCAAGGACGAGCAGCTGAAGCGCGTCGTGCAGATGCAGCCACTGGGTGCCTATAACGAGGAAATCCTCCAGGCCGACGTCGAGTCCATCAAGGAAGCCTACAACGCCATCGGTCGCTCCGATGCGACGGTGAGTACGCGTCTGGTTCCGGTCAATGGCGGCCGCGTGAACATCGCTTTCGAAATCAACGAAGGCGACCGTACCAAGATCTCGGCGATCAATTTCGTCGGCAACCAGGCTTTCGGCGATGGCCGTCTGGCTGATGTCATTGCCACCAAGCGTTCGGGCCTCCTGTCGTTCCTGACCCGCAAGGACGTGTACGACGAAGACAAGCTGCGCGCCGACGAAGAGCTGCTGCGCCGCTTCTACTACAATCACGGCTACGCCGATTTCCGCGTTCTCTCCTCCTTCGCGGAGCTCGACGAGGCGCGCAACGAGTATGTCGTGACGATCACCGTCGAGGAAGGCGAACGCTATACCTTCGGTGACATCAACATCGAATCGACGGTTTCGGGGCTGAACACGGAAGAGCTTCGCGGCCTTCTGGAAACCCGCTCGGGCAACGTCTACAGCGCGGAAGACGTCGAGGACTCGATCCTCGCCATTTCCGACCGCGTGGCCGGCATGGGCTATCCCTTCGCGCAGGTTACACCGCGCGGCGACCGCGACTTCGCCAACCGCACCATTTCGGTGACCTATCTCGTCGATGAAGGCACCCGTGCCTATGTCGAGCGCATCGAGATCATCGGCAACACCCGGACCCGCGACTACGTGATCCGCCGCGAGTTCGATCTCGCCGAAGGTGACGCGTTCAACCAGGTTCTGGTGCGCCGCGCCAAGAAGCGCCTTGAATCGCTCGGCTTCTTCGAAACGGTCGACATCTCGACCCGTCCGGGTACCGAGCCCGATCGCGTGATCCTCGTGGTCAACGTCAAGGACCAGCCGACCGGCGAATTCGGTATCGGTGGCGGTTATTCGAACACCGACGGTTTCTCCGCCACTCTCGACATTACCGAGAAGAACTTCCTCGGTCGCGGCCAGTTCATCCGCGGTTCGATCGGCAAGGGCGAAGATACCCAGACCTACTCGGTTTCGTTCACCGAACCCTACTTCCTCGGTTACCGTCTGGCCGCAGGCTTCGACGTCTACAAGAACGAGGATTCGAGCTTCGACGGCTTCAACCGTATCGACCAGGGCGTGAACCTGCGTATCGCGGCTCCGATCACCGAAGATCTCTCCGCTTCGCTTGCCTACAAGCTGAACCAGACGGACTACGACGGCGAATCTCCTGATCCTGATGATTTCAACAGTAATCCGTTCTTCAATACGGTTGACGCGGGCGATCGCATCACCTCGTCGCTGACTGCCGGTCTGTCCTTCAACACGCTTGATGACAACCAGCTGCCCCGCGAAGGCATCGCGGCCCGTTTTGCGTTGGAATATGCCGGTCTCGGCGGGGACGCCGAATATATCAAGGCGACCGCCAAGGCGACCTATTTCCAGATGCTCAGCGAAAGCCAGGACATCATCGGTTCGGTGTCCGTCGGCGCCGGTCATGTCGTCAGCACGGGCGATGACCTGAACGTCTTCGACCACTTCTTCCTCGGCCAGGACGTGATCCGCGGCTTCGACAGCCGAGGCTTCGGCCCGCGTCTGCAGGAGGGTGGCAAATTCTTGGAATCCGCCGGTGGCACGACCTATTTCAACGGTTCGCTGGAAGTTTCGGCGCCGCTGCCGCTCATCTCGCGTGATCTCGGCCTGCGCATGAACGTCTTTACCGATGCCGGTACGCTCTTCGGCAACGACATTGCCGCAGCCGATTTGAGCTGTGGCGGATGTACTCCTCAGACCGTTGTCGGCGCGGACCTTGAATTCCGTGCGTCTGTCGGTGTCGGCCTGACCTGGGCTTCTCCGTTCGGCCCGCTGCGCATTTATTACGCAGAGCCGGTCGTCAAGGAAAAGTTCGACGAAACCAAGAAGATCGGCTTCGGAGCGTCCACCCGCTTCTAAGAGGCCGGGCAGGCGTCGCGAACTTCGTCGCGGCGCACATGCCTTCTATCACTGCACTGGTCCACATATGGCCCCCAACAATTATTTTTCCGGTTCCGCAGGCCTGAGCATTTCTCATCTGGCCGAAGCTTGCGGAGCCGATCTCGTTCGTCCGGAAATGGGCGAGACGCAGATTTTCCGCATAGCCCCGCTGGCGCGTGCCGCCGAGGGTGAAGTCACTTTCATCAAGTCGCGCAGGTCGCTGGAGCAGTTGGAGAAATCGGCCGCCTCGGCCGTCTTCTGCACGGAAGCCCTTGCTGACAAGGTCCCGACGCAGACCGCGGCGCTCGTCGTCGGAAATCCGGAATCCGCTTTCGCGATTGCCGCCGCACTTCTCTATCCGGAAGCCATGAATCTCGTTCGCATCACGAGCGAGAGCGGGATTTCGCCCCACGCGGTGATCGACCCCGAGGCCCGGCTCGAGGAGAACGTCACCGTCGAGGCCGGCGCGGTAATCGGCCGTGATGTCGAGATCGGATCCGGTTCGGTCGTTCTGGCCAATGCGGTTATCGGTCCGGGCACGCGGATCGGCCGTGACTGCACGATCGGGGCCAATGCCTCGATCCTTCATTCGCTCATCGGTAATCGCGTCATCATTCACGCCGGTGTGCGGCTTGGCGGCGACGGCTTCGGCTATGCCGCAGGTGCCCGGGGGCTGGCGAAGCTGCCGCAGGTCGGGCGCGTGGTGATCCAGGACGATGTCGAGATCGGGGCCAATACGGCGGTGGATCGCGGCGCGATGGATGATACGGTGATCGGCGAAGGTACCAAAATCGACAATCTGGTTCAGATTGGCCACAATGTGCGCATCGGTCGCCATTGTGCGCTCGCTGGTACCATCGGGATTGCCGGAAGTGCGACAATCGGCGACGGAGTGATGATCGGTGGGGGCACCGGCATCAACGGCCATATATCAATTGGCGACGGCGCGGTGATTGCCGGCTTTACGGGCGTTCACGGCGATGTGCCGGCGGGCGCGCAGTGGGGCGGCATACCGGCCAGGCCCTTGCGCGGTGTTATTCGCGACGGGCTGGAAGCGATCGCGCGCGCCAAGCAACTCGAGACCGGGAAGAAGGGCAGGACCGAACAATGACGGACACGCCGAAAAGCGAGCTGGGAACAGCCGATATCCTTGAAATCATGCAGCTTCTGCCGCATCGCTATCCCTTTCTGCTGATCGACAGGATCATCGAGATCGACGGCGACAATTCGGCCATCGGCATCAAGAACGTGACGATGAACGAGCCGCATTTCACCGGCCATTTCCCGAACAACCCGATCATGCCCGGCGTTCTCATCATCGAGGGCATGGCACAGACCGCCGGCGCCATCTGTGCGCGTATTTCCGGTGGCGGCGCGAAGAACGTGTTCTTCATGACGATCGACAATGCCCGCTTCCGCAAGCCGGTCGTGCCGGGTGACCAGATCGAGTTTCACGTCACCAAGATCAAGCAGCGCGGCAATATCTGGAAATTCCATTGCGACGCCATGGTCGGCGGCATGAAGGCCGCCGAGGCGGATGTCGGTGCAATGCTCGCCGAACAGGAAGGCGACGCATAATGACAATCGCTGCAAGCGCCCGTATTCACCCCAGTTCCATTGTCGAGGACGGCGCGACCATCGGCGAAAATGTTACGATCGGTCCCTTCTGCCTCATCGGCTCGAAGGTCACCATCGGCAACAACACCAGGATCATGAGCCATGTGGTCATCGAAGGCCGCACGACAATCGGCGAGGGCGGTCACGTCTTCCCGCAGGCCGTGCTCGGCTGCGCGCCGCAGAACGTCCATTACAAGGGTGAGGATACCGAACTCGTCATCGGCAGGAACTGCGTCATCCGCGAAGGGGTGACGATGCATCCCGGCATGCCCGCCCATGGCGGCAAGACGACGGTTGGCGACAATGGCCTGTTCCTGGCCTATTCCCATGTCGCCCATGATTGCCATGTCGGCGACAACGTCATTCTCTCCAACAATGTGATGCTGGCCGGTCACGTCACCATCGGCGATCGCGTCATCATGGGCGGCGGTGCCGCGATCCAGCAGTTCAGCCAGGTCGGCCATCACGCGTTCATCGGCGGCTTGTCGGCGGTCACCGCTGACGTTATTCCCTATGGCATGGTCAATGGCGGTCCGGCCTATCTGGGCGGCCTCAACGTCGTGGGGATGAAGCGCAGTGGCATGGACCGTGCGGCGATCCATGAGGTTCGCAACGCATTCAAGGCTATCTTCGAGACTGCGCCGACCATCAAGGACGGCGTGGAGCAGATCAAATCCGCCGGCATCTCCAATCCGGCCATCGCCGACATCGTCGCCTTCATCGAAAGCGATCGCAAATGCGGACTGACTTCGCCGGCCCGGAGCCACAAGAACTGACCGCCGCCTGCGAGAGGGGCCGTCTGGCCCTTATCTGCGGCTATGGCCGCATGCCGGTCGAGGTGGCCCAGGCCGCGCGGGCTTCGGGCGACGAGCCGGTTATCGTGGCGCTCAGGAACGAGGCCGACCAGGATTGGGCCGGCTTCACGCACGAGCCTTTCTCCATCGGCGACCTGAGCGGCATAAGCCGGTTTTTCCGCAGGCATGGTGTGGGCCGCCTGATCATGACCGGCGGGGTGCGCCATCGCCCTGAACTGCGCGAGCTGCGGCCGACCTGGAAGACGCTCGGCCAGGCAGGAAACGTCATCCGCGCCCTGGCCGGTGCCGGTGACGACAAGATCCTGCGTATCGCCATCAGTCTGTTCGAGGCCGAGGGTGTCGAGGTCATCGGCGCCCACGAGGTCGTGCCAGGTCTTCTTGCCTCTCCCGGCGCGCTCGGTTCGGTGCGCCCCACCGATGCCCACCGCAAGGATATCGCCGTCGCGCGTGAAGCAGCCCTGGCGCTGGGCGATCTCGATATCGGCCAGGGGGCGGTAGCCGTCGCGGGCCGGGTCGTGGCGCTCGAAGGCCCTGAGGGGACGGACGGCATGCTTGCGCGTGTGGCCGACATGCGTGCGAGCGGCCGTATCAGCCGCCGGCATCAGGGCGTTCTCGTGAAGATGTGCAAGCCGGCGCAGGACATGCGCGCCGACCTTCCGTCGATCGGGCCGGGAACGGTGCAGGGCGCGAAGGCTGCGGGACTTGCAGGGATCGCCATCGAGGTCGGCCGGGCGCTCGTTCTCGAACGTGACGTAGCGATTGCCGCAGCCGACGAGGCGGGTCTGTTCATCACTGGCATCGACGCACGCGAGGATGTCCGCACATGATCGGCCGGCTCGCCATCATCGCGGGAGAACATTCCGGTGATCTGCTGGGGGCGGGCCTTGTCCGGGCGCTCGGAGAGAAGCAGGGCCATGCGCCCGAACTTTTCGGCGTCGGCGGACCGGCGCTCGAAGCGGAAGGTCTCGACAGCCTGTTCGATTATTCCGAGCTCTCGCTGATGGGCATCAGCGCGGTTCTGGCAAAACTGCCGTCCTTGATCCGGCGCATCCGGCAGACGGCGGACGCGATCATAGCGGAGCGGCCCGATTGCCTTGTGATCGTCGACAGTCCGGATTTCACCCACCGGGTGGCCAGACGGGTTCGCAATGCGCTGCCGGATCTGCCGATCATCAATTATGTCTGTCCCACCGTGTGGGCCTGGAAGCCCGGCCGCGCCAGGGCCATGACCGGCTATATCGACCATGTGCTCGGCGTTTTTCCGTTCGAGCCCGAGGTGGTGATGGAACTGGGTGGCCCGCCGCTGACCTATGTGGGGCATCGCCTGACCGGACTGCCGGGTCTTCAAGCTGCAAGGGACGCGCAGATGAAGCGGCACGGCAGCTTTCCCGGAAAGGAGACGCCGGCGACCTGCTTGCTGCTGCCGGGGTCGCGGCGTGGCGAGATTTCGCGGCTTGCAGACGATATCGGCAGGTCGGCGGAGGTGCTCAAGGAACGACTCGGCGCCTATGTGCGCTTTGTGCTTCCCGTCGCGCCGGGTCGAGAGGAGATGATCGCGGAGACGACGGCCAGATGGTCCTTCGAGGTGGAGACCGTCGTCGGCGACGACGCCAAGTGGGACGCGTTCGGCAAGGCCGACGTGGCGATCGCCGCGTCAGGCACGGTGCTTCTGGAACTTGCCCTTGCCGGCATACCCGCCATCTCGCTCTACCGGCTCGATTTCATCGCCAGCCAGATTGCGCCGCATGTGATCAAGACCTGGTCGGCGGCTCTGCCGAACCTGATTGCCGACCGGGTGATCGTGCACGAATATCTCCAGGACCAGATCCGTCCCGAGCGTATCGGGCGGCTGGCATGGCAGCTCGTCACGGATGAACGGACCCGCGCCGCCGTGCTGGCCGATCTCGACATCGTCTATCGCGAGATGGCGGTGGAACGGCCGCCTGAGGAAAACGCGGCCGAGACTGTTCTCGCAGTCGTCGACCAGCTGAAAAATCCCTGAAAGACAAAGAAAAAGGCGCCCTGGGGCGCCTTGATCACTATTGGCTTGCCGTCAGGATCAACGCTTGTTGATCGGCACATATTCGCGCTTGGGCGAACCGGTGTAGAGCTGACGTGGCCGGCCGATCTTCTGGTTCGGATCCTCGATCATCTCGCTCCACTGGGCGATCCAGCCGACGGTGCGGGCGAGGGCGAAGAGCACGGTGAACATGGTGGTCGGGAAGCCCAGCGCCTTGAGCGTGATGCCCGAATAGAAATCGATATTCGGGTAGAGCTTCTTCTCGATGAAGTACTCGTCGGTCAGCGCGATCTTTTCGAGTTCCATCGCCACGTCGAGAAGCGGATCGTCCTTGATGCCGAGTTCGCCGAGCACCTCGTGGGTAGTGCGCTGCATGATCTTGGCGCGGGGATCGTAGTTCTTGTAGACGCGGTGACCGAAGCCCATCAGGCGGAACGGATCGTTCTTGTCCTTGGCCCGGGCCACAAATTCCGGGATCTTGTCGACCGAACCGATCTCGGAGAGCATGTTGAGCGCGGCTTCGTTGGCACCGCCATGCGCCGGGCCCCAGAGGCAGGCAATGCCGGCCGCGATGCAGGCGAACGGATTGGCGCCCGACGAACCGGCGAGGCGCACGGTCGAGGTCGAGGCGTTCTGCTCGTGGTCGGCATGAAGGATGAAGATGCGATCCATGGCGCGCGAGAGCACCGGATTGACCTCGTATTCCTCGCACGGCACGGCAAAGCACATGCGCAGGAAGTTCGACGCATAGTCGAGATCGTTCTTCGGATAAACGAAGGGCTGGCCGATATGGTATTTGTAGGCCATGGCCGCGATCGTAGGCATCTTGGCGATCATGCGCATGGAGGCGACCATGCGCTGGTGCGGATCGGTGATGTCGGTGGAGTCGTGATAGAAGGCCGAGAGCGCGCCGACGCAACCGCACATGACGGCCATCGGGTGGGCGTCGCGGCGGAAGCCGGTGAAGAAGCGGCTCATCTGCTCGTGAACCATCGTATGGCGGGTCACGCGGTAGTCGAAGTCGGACTTCTGGGTGGCGGTCGGCAGTTCGCCGTAGAGAAGCAGGTAGCAGACTTCCAGGAAGTCGCCCTGTTCGGCGAGCTGGTCGATCGGATAGCCGCGGTGAAGCAGCATGCCGGCGTCGCCATCGATATAGGTGATCTTGGATTCGCACGACGCGGTGGAGGTGAAGCCCGGATCATAGGTGAACGCACCGGTCTGCTTGTAGAGCGAGGCGATGTCGACGACATCCGGCCCGATCGTGCCCTCGCGGATAGGCAGGTCGATGTCCTTGCCTTCGAGGTTCAGTTTTGCGGTATTGTCGGCCATGGCGTCCTCCTGAAGATAGCGCGCCTGCGCTGCGAGCAGCTGGCGCGCTTGGTCAACTGTCACCGGTTAGCTATATGATTTCCATTGCGATGCCAAGCTATCCGGATCGCTAATTGTGCGATGCGGCATAGACCTTTCGGCGCAAAGTCTTACACATGAAGTTTTGAGCCGACCGAAAGTTGCATCGGGGGTTGCGGGTTGTCTGACGCCTGCTCCTGATGCTCTGGGTTGTATTTTTCCGGCTTTGAAGTCTATGCTGATATCGGGCGGTGCGGCATGGACGATGGCGGCAATACGCAGGCTGCGGAGAGCGGGGTGGCTGACGGTGTGCTCATCGGGGCGCAACGTGAATATCCGCTGTTGCCCGTCGACCAGTATTCCCGAGAGATGTCGCGTACGGCGCGGCCCGCCGGTGGCCGATCCCTGGCGCGCGGGCTTGCCGGCGAAGAGCCCCTCGAGGTGTTATGGGAGCGGGAGCGCCCGCATGGGGTGCTGCTGCTTCTTTTTGCGGTATCCCTGGCGCTCGGGGCGGCGATTTACCAGTCGCTTGCCCGCGAACCACCGTCGATCCCCCTCGCGATCATGTTCGTCATCCTGCTGGCCGGAGCGCTCTGGTCGCGAAACAGCGGCAGTTCGGTCTTTCCGTGTCTCCTGCTTCTCAGTGCCCTCGTTGGCGGCATAATCGCAGGGCGGATCGAGACGGTGAACGGCCCCGTTCTGCTCGACGCTCCGGTCACGACGACCGTCACGGGGACGGTGCTCGGCCGCGAGATCGACGAGGGCGGACGGGTGCGTTATCTGCTCGCGGTCCTGCGGACCGAAGATCCCGAACTCAAGCGCGCGCCGACCAGCGTGCGGATGACCGTCTCCGGCAGCCACCAGCCTTACGACACGGGCAGCCTCGTGACCGGGCGCGGCAGGTTGTCGCCCCCTTCAGGACCGGCCTGGCCGGGCGGATACGATTTTGCCCGCGCCGCCTACGCGCAGAAGATCGGAGCCTTCGGCTTCTTCTACCGCGCGCCGGTCGTTTCAGCCGGAAATGCGGATGCGCCCGCCGAAGAAACGCTTCTCGCGAGGCTGGCCGGCTGGGTCGTTGGCATCCGGGCGGGCATCTCGCAGCGCGTCCGCTCGACCGTTCCCGGTGATCCGGGCGCGCTGATCGCGGCGCTGACGGTGTCGGACAGGCGCGGCATCAGCGAGGCGACCGTCGAGACGCTGCGCGCCACCGGGCTTGCGCATATCCTCGCCATTTCCGGCCTGCACATGGCGCTTGCGGCGGGGACCTTCTTCCTCGGACTGCGCAAGCTGGCAGCCCTGTCGCCGCGGCTCGTCGAGCGCTATCCGGTGAAGAAGGCCGCAGCGCTTGCCGCGATCCTGATCGCCACGAGCTATCTCGCGATATCCGGGGCAGGGGTCGCCACCCAGCGCGCCTGGCTGATGATGACGGTGATGTTCCTGGCGGTGATCGTCGACCGTCCGGCCTTGACGCTGCGCAACGTGGCGCTTGCCGCCATAGTGATCCTGCTCGTTTCGCCCTCGGCGGTCGTTTCCCCCGGCTTCCAGATGTCGTTTGCCGCCACCATTGCGCTGATTGCCACCTATGGCGCCTGGAGCCGTTACCGGCGCGGCGGCGATAAACGTGCAAGCCTCGCGGCGCGCCTGCTGCCCGGGTTTGCCGTCACGCTCATGCGCGGGCTTGCGGGGCTTGCGGTCACGTCGCTGGTGGCGGGGCTGGCGACGGGCCTGTTTGCCGCCTGGCATTTCCACCGCGTCGCCGGTTTCGGCTTGCTCGCCAATCTGCTCGCCATGCCGCTCGTTTCCTTCGTCGTCATGCCGGCGGGGCTCGTGGCGATGCTTGCCATGCCGTTGGGGCTCGATCACTGGCCGCTCGTCATCATGGGCAAGGGGCTTGAATGTGTCATGGATGCCGCGCGGCTGGTCGAAGGTCTCGGAGGCAACATGACCACGGGGCAGATCGGCTTTGCCGCGCTCGTCTCGGCCACGGCGGGCTTTCTTCTGCTGAGCCTGCTTCACACACGCCTGCGGCTTGCGGGGCTCGTGCCTCTCCTGGCGGGAGTTGCGCTGACATTGCCGCTCTTTGCCCCCGAGCCTCCGGATCTCGTGGTCAGCGAGGACGGGCGGCTCGTCGGTATCGTCGGCGTTGCGGCAATTGCCACGAATGCGGGCCGCCCGCCGGAATTCATCTTCGAACAGTGGCAGCGCGCCTGGCGCAGGGAGAGCCATCTTCAGCCGCTCGGCTCCGTGGCGGTGCCGGAAGATGCGCATGCGGCCCTGCGCGCACTCGCCGGTCAGGCGACCCGAACGCCCAACCGTTTCATCTGCAGTTCGCGGAGCCGCTGCGTGTCCTCGGTCGCGGGACGTCTCGTCATGGCTCTCGGCGAACCTGCCGACATGGGGGCGGGGTGCGATCTCGCCGATATCGTCATTCTGGCGGCAGCCATTCGCAGTCCGGCCTGTCTGTCAGGTGCGAAACTCTTCACCGCCCGCACCTTGCGGGAGACCGGTGCGCTCGCCATTCGTTTTGAAGACAGAGCCCGGATGGAGGTCGAGACGGCACTCGGCGGCAGGGTTCGTCCCTGGACCGTGCAGCGCCATTATGACTGGCGGGAAGACGGTTTTGTGCTGCCGGACGAAGCCGCGGCCCGCGCGATAACCGCGCGCGGCGACATGGAGCGTGGTGTGTTGGTCACCGGCGAGGCTGCCGGAGCAGGCGTGAAAAAGCCGGCGGACAGACTGCCCGCCGGCGAAGCGATTTCAAGCCCGGCCGAGCCGAGCCTCAGTGGTAGCGGCGAATGAGGCCCACCAGCTTGCCCTGCACCTTCACGCGATCCGGGCCGAAGATGCGGGTCTCATACTCCGGATTGGCTGCTTCAAGCGCGATCGAGGCGCCCTTGCGGCGGAAGCGCTTGAGCGTGGCTTCCTCTTCGTCCACCAGCGCGACGACGATGTCGCCCGGATTGGCGGTATTGGCATTGCGAATGATCACCGTGTCGCCGTCGAAAATGCCGGCCTCGATCATCGAGTCGCCCTTGACCTCGAGCGCATAATGTTCGCCAGCGCCAAGCATTTCGATGGGCACTGCCACATCATGGGTATTGTTCTGGATCGCGGAGATCGGCACACCGGCGGCAATCCGGCCCATCATGGGCACATGGCCGGTCTGCGGGCCTTCGTCATTCGCCGCAGCCGACGGTTTTGCAATGGCAACCGGCTCGGGCTTTCCGCGGCTGCCTTCGATGACGCTCGGCGAGAAACCGCGGCGCGGCTGCAACGAGGTCTGGTAGCTGTCAGGCAGCTTGATGACTTCCAGCGCTCGCGCCCTGTTGGGCAGACGGCGGATGAAGCCGCGTTCCTCGAGTGCGGTGATCAGACGGTGAATGCCGGACTTGGAGGCAAGATCGAGCGCATCCTTCATCTCGTCGAAGGAAGGCGGAATCCCCGTCTCCTTCATGCGTTCATGGATAAAAAGCAGAAGTTCCTGCTGCTTGCGCGTCAACATGGCCGAGATACCTCTTGCCGAATCTTTGAAACAAAACCGGAACAATCATTACATGTTCCTTTTGTGTTCCGCAAGCGGTGAAGAAACGATTAAGGAACATCACGCGCTCAAAACCAGCACGTCCGTTTCGTCACCCGTGTGGGCCGCCGGCGCAAAGGGCGGGCGGACGATCAGGCAGTCGGCGTCGGCGAAAACGCTCATGAGGGAGGAGTCCTGGAGCTGGAAGGAAGAGGCTATCATCTGTCCCTCGGCGTTCAGCGAGAGGCGGCCGCGCATATAGTCCTGCCTTTCGCCATTTTCCGGCAAGGCATTGCCGAGAAAGGCTTTCCGGAGCCGGCGGGGGACGGCACGGCCGGCCAGAAGGGCGACCAGCGGCTCGAGGAACAGGTAGCCGCAGACAAGGCTCGAGGCGGGGTTTCCGGGCAGACCGAGCACTTTCATGTCGCCAAGCCTGCCGGACATCAACGGCTTGCCGGGGCGCATGGCGATCTTCCAGAAATCGAGGCTCATCCCGCGGTTCCTGAGCGCGTCCTGGACCAGATCGTGATCGCCGACCGATGCGCCGCCGACCGTCACCAGCACGTCGGCGCCTTGCGTCAGGGCCGAATCAAGCGCTGCGTCGAGCGCCTGCATGTCGTCCCGGGCTATGCCGAGATCGATCACTTCACCGCCTGCGGCGCGCACCATGGCGGCGATGCCGTAGGTGTTGGAGGCGATAATCTGTCCGGGGCCGAGTTCTTCGCCGGGCAGTTTCAGTTCGTCCCCGGTGGCGAGGATGGCGACTTTCGGCCTTGCATGAACCTCGACCCTCGGGTGATTCATGGCGGCGGCAAGCGTGATCGCGCCGGGATCGAGGAACCTGCCGGCGGCGAGACCAGCGCGGCCCTTGGTGAAATCGACACCGGCGAGGCGGACATGTTTGCCTTCCGCCGCACTCACCCCCATGCGCACGCGACCGCCTTCAAGCGTCTCGGTGTCTTCCTGAATGACGATCGAATCGGCGCCGTCCGGCAGCGGGGCACCGGTGAAGATACGCACCGTCTGGCCGGTCCGGAGCGTGCCTTCGAAACCATGCCCGGCAGCGGATTCGCCGATCAGTTCGAGCTCGGCGCCAGGCTCCGTTACATCGGCACTGCGGACGGCATAGCCGTCCATGGCGGACGCGGAGAAGGGCGGCTGGGTGCGCAGCGCCACCAGATCGCGAGCAAGTACGCGGCCTGCGGCCTCGCCAAGCGTCAGCGTTTCGGTGCGGGTGACGGGCTTTGCGTCGCCGGTGACGCGGGAAAGGGCTTCGTCGACGGGCATCAGGGCCATGGGCGTGGTTCCTTTCCTTGACGAGGATCAGTCGAGGGTCGCGGCAGTCCAGTCGCCGGACTTGCCGCCGGATTTGGCCAGGACGCGGATGCCGGAGATTTCCATGCCGCGATCGACCGCCTTGGCCATGTCGTAAATGGTGAGGCATGCGATGGAGGCTGCGGTCAGGGCTTCCATTTCCACCCCGGTCTTGCCGGTCAGACGCGCAAGCGCGCGCACCCGCAGGCCGGGCAGGGTCTCGTCGGCGGTGATGTCGACCTCGACCTTGGTGAGCGCCAGGGGATGGCAGAGCGGAATGAGATTGGCGGTCTGCTTGGCCGCCATGATGCCGGCGATGCGGGCGGCGCCGATGACGTCGCCCTTCTTCATGTCGCCCGCAAGGATCAGCGCGAGCGTATCCGGCTTCATTCTCACATGGCCTTCGGCGGTCGCTTCGCGGCGGGTGTCGGCCTTGTCGCCGACATCGACCATCGAGGCCGAGCCGTCCTCGGCCAGATGGGTGAGCCGTGCCGTGTCCTCGCCGCCGGTAGTCATGATCTATTCCGCCGCCGTACGACCGGCCTCGTCGAGACCGAGAAGCGTGCGGGTGGCCGCGGTCACGTCGTCCTGGCGCATCAGGCTTTCGCCGACGAGGAAGGTGGAGATGCCGCATTTGCCGAGCCGCGCGCAGTCGCCCGCGGTGAAGACGCCGCTCTCGCCGACGAGCAGATAGCCGTCATTGCCGGGCACCATCGGGGCGAGACGCTCACTGACCTCGAGCGAAGTCTCGAAGGTGCGCAGGTTTCTGTTGTTCACGCCGATCAGGCGGCTGCCGAGGCGGGAGAGGGCACGTTCCATTTCCGCTTCGTCATGCACCTCGATCAGCGCGTCCATGCCGAGTTCGAATGTTTCATCCTCGATGCGCCTGGCGTCGTCGTCCGACAGTGACGCCATGATGATCAGGATGGCGTCCGCGCCCCAGGCGCGCGCCTCGTGCACCTGATAGGTGTCGAACATGAAGTCCTTGCGCAGCGCCGGCAGCGATACCGCATTGCGGGCGGCAGTGAGAAACTCCGGCGCGCCCTGGAAGGACGGGCCGTCGGTCAGCACCGAGAGACAGGCAGCGCCGCCGGCCTCATAAGCCTTCGCGAGGCTCGGCGGATCGAAATCGGCGCGGATCAGGCCCTTCGACGGGCTTGCCTTCTTGATCTCGGCGATCAGACCGGTCAGTCCGGCATCACGCTTGGCTTCAAGCGCCGTCATGAAGCCGCGCGGCGCTTCGACGTCAGCCCGGGCAGCTTTCAGATCATCGAGCGAGCGGGCGGATTTCGCCGCCGCGATCTCGTCGCGCTTGTAGGCTTCGATCTTCTCGAGAATATCGGCCACGGCTCAGCCCTCCTTCTTCGGTGCTTGCGCCTGCGAGACGGTCACGAGCTTCTCGAGGGTGGCGAGTGCGGCGCCGCCGTCGATGGATCTTGCGGCCAACTCGACGCCTTCGGTCATGGTTTCAGCCTTGCCGGCGATGATGAGCGAGGCGGCGGAGTTCAGGAGCACGATCTCGCGATAGGCGTTCTTTTCGCCCTCGAGCACGGTGCGCAGCGCCTTGGCATTGTACACGCCGTCACCACCCTTGAGTTCGGCGAGATCGACACGGCCGAGGCCGCACTCTTCCGGAGTGATCGTGAATTCGCGGATCTCGCCCTTTTCGAGCGCGACAATCTGGGTGGTGCCGGTCGTCGTCATTTCGTCGAGACCGTCGCCATGGACGACCCATACCGTCTCGGACCCCATGTCGCGCAGAACCTCGGCAATCGGGCGCAGCCATTGCGGCGAGAAGACCCCGACGAGCTGACGGGTCACGCCGGCCGGATTGGAGAGCGGGCCGAGGATGTTGAAGATGGTGCGGGTGCCGAGCTCGACCCGCGACGGACCGACGAAGCGCATGGCGGAATGATGCGCCGGAGCGAACATGAAGCCGAGGCCGGCCTCGCGAATGCAGGTTGCGATCCCCTTGGGCGGCAGCTCGATCTCGACGCCGAGCGCCATAAGCGAATCGGCTGCGCCGGATTTCGACGAGAGCGCGCGGTTGCCGTGCTTGGCGACCGGAACGCCGCAACCGGCAACCACGAATGCGGTGCAGGTCGAGACATTATAGGTGCCCGAGGCGTCCCCGCCGGTGCCGACGATATCGACAGCGCCGGCGGGAGCCTCGACGCGGATCATCTTCCTGCGCATCGTGGAAACCGCGCCGGCGATCTCTTCAACGGTCTCGCCGCGCACGCGCAGCGCCATGAGAAAACCGCCGATCTGCGAAGGGGTTGCCTCGCCGGACATCATCACGTCGAAGGCAGCAGTCGCCTCATCCCGGTTCAGGGCTTCCCCTGCGGCTACCTTGGCGATGAAGGGTTTCATTTCAGCCATTGGTCGTCGGTTCCTTGCCGCTCTGCGGATCCCGTCGCCGGGATCAGTAGGAGATTGCGCGCTCGGCGAGCGTCTGGTTGATGCTCACACCATAGGTGTCGCGCAGTTCGGTGACCATCTGATCGAGCAGGTCGTCGGCCACGCGTGCCGAGATCTGCTGCCGGTCCTGATCCTGTACCGCATCGGCGCCGCTGCCGGAATTGACCGACATCACCTTGAACACGATGCGGTTCTGAGCGCCCGCGTCGGCCGCGACGCCGGCATGGCCCTCGGGGCCTCCGAAAGCGGCCTCGACGGCTGCTTCACCGAAAACCGGATCCTGGTCGGCACGCTTGAGCGAATATTTCTGCTCGACAGCGATTCCGAGGTCGGCGGCGACGGTTTCAAGGCTCTCGCCGTTCTTGACCTTCTCGGCGACTTCGGTCGCCTTGGCGCCGAGTGCCTCGTTGGCCTTCTCCGCCTTCCAGTCGGCAACGACCTGGTCGCGCACTTCGTCGAGCGGCTTCTGGCGAGAAGGGGTGACGTCGTCCACCTGATACCAGATGAAGCCGTCGGAGCCGATATTGATGGGCGGGAGTTCGACGTTCACATCGGCTTCGAATGCACCCTCCAGGACGTCACGCGATTCCGGAATGTCGTTGATGACCTTGCCGGACGGATCGCGACCCGCGCGGTCGACGGCTTCGACGGTGCGCATGGGAAGTTTCTGCTGGGTTGCTGCTTCGGAGAGAAGCGTGCCGCCGGCGAGCGCATCCTCGAAACTGTCGTGGACGGTCATCACCTGGTCATAGGCTTCCGTGAGCGCGATCTCCTTGCGGATTTCAGGCTCCATCTCCTCGAAGCTCTTCTCGGCGCCGGCGGTGATGTTGCTGACGCGCAGGATCACCGGACCGAAGGGGCCGTTGACGACCTCCGTGGTGCCGCCTGTATCCGCGACGGCGAATACAGCCTCGCCGATGGCGGCGGACGGTGCGTCTTCCTTCGTGAAGGAGCCGATGCCGATGTCGTTGGGGTTGCGGCCCAACTCGGTCGCAAGCTCGTCGAAGCTCGTTCCGGACTTGAGTTTGGCGGACGCTTCATCGGCTGCGGCGCGGTCTGAAAAGACGAGTTGATCGACCGCGCGCTGCTCGGGCGTGGAGAACCTGGCCTTGTTGGCCTCGTAATCCTGACGGACGACCTCGTCGGAGACCGAAGCCGGATCAGCGATGTCTTCCGGCTTCAACGTCACATAGGTGATCTTGCGATATTCCGGCGCTTCGTAATCGGCCTTGTGCGCCTGGTAATAGGCTTCGACCGCGGCATCGTCGGGCTCGGCACCCGTCTCCAGGACCTCCGGGGTCAGCAGGATATAGTTCACGTCACGGGTTTCTGACTGATAGGCGGCCAGAGCTTCGATCATGGCGTCGGGGGCCTTGAAGCCGTCGGAGACCGCTTCCACGATCTGGGCGCGGACGGCGACCTTCGAGCGGCTTTCGATATATTCGGCTTCGGACATGCCGACGGAGCGGAGCACCTGGGTGAAGTTGCCACGGTCGAAACGGCCGTTGAAATCGTGGAAGGCCGGATCATCGGCTACCAGCTTGGCAAGGCGGTCGTCGGAGAGGCCGAGATTCATGCGGCGGGCCTGTTCGTCGAGAGCGGCACCGGCGATCACCTCGCCGAAGGTGCGCTGAGGCACGCCGAATGCCTTCGCCTGCTCGCTGGTCAGCCGGGTGTTGAGCTGGCGCCCGATGGTCGCCATCTGCCGGTCATAGGCGAGGCGGTACTCGTTGGGCGTCACGGTGGTGTCACCGACGGTCACCACCGAATTGCTAGCGGCGGTGAACATCGAGCCGCTGATTCCCCAGACGCCGAATGCGGCGACGAGCAGAATGAGAAGCAGTTTGGCGACCCAGCCCTTGGAGGCGTCTCTGAGGGTGTCAAGCATGATGGCTCCGGCATGTCCGGGGCCGGCACTAGGCGCGGCCCGATTGAGAATACTGGTGACCCTTTAGACCAAAGAGCAAGGCTTTTGAAGGGCATCTGAGCCTCCTGTCCCGGTGATTGCGCTCGCTCTCATTGGCATTGTCACACGGCTCTGCTAATCCCCGGCACAGATTTGCTGGCAAGGGAGATGTTGATGACGCCCGATATCCGTCCGCTCGTTGCGGGAAACTGGAAGATGAACGGATTGAGATCCGATCTCGATCAGATCAAGGCGATAGCCGACAGCATCGACGCCGAACTCGCCGAAAAGATCGACATTCTGCTGTGCCCGCCGATGACGCTTCTCTATGTCGCGACGGCGCTGGCGGAAGATACGGCCTTGCTGGTCGGGGCACAGGATTGCCATACCTCGCAGTCCGGCGCCCATACCGGCGACGTTTCGGCGCAGATGATTGCCGATTGCCTGGGCGAGTTCGCGATTGTCGGTCATTCCGAGCGGCGCACCGATCACGGCGAGGACGACGCGACGGTGAAGGCCAAGGCACAGGCCGCGATTTCCGCCGATCTGACCGCGATCGTCTGCATCGGAGAGACAGAGGAAGAGCGCAAGTCCGGCAGGACGCTCGAGGTTCTGGGCCGTCAGCTGGAAGGCTCGGTTCCCGGCGGCGCAACCGCGGAGACCGTGGTCATCGCCTATGAGCCCGTCTGGGCCATCGGCACCGGCCTCACGCCGACGCCGGCCGACATCGAGGAAGCTCACGCGTTCATGCGCCGCACGCTTGCCGATCGCTACGGCGCGGAGGGCGAGAAGATGCGGCTTCTCTACGGCGGTTCCGTCAAGCCGGGCAACGCAAGCGAATTGATGGCGATCGCCAATGTCGACGGCGCGCTCGTCGGCGGCGCGAGCTTGAAAGCGGTCGACTTCCTCGCCATCTGTGAAGCCTACCGTACGCAGCATTGAGGTGAAGCGGTCTTCCGGGGCAGGGCAATTGGGCTCGAACCCCTTGGAAATCCGCCGAGCCTCGTGTAAAGAGCGCGCAAATTCTCCGAACGGCTGCCATTCTGGCGGCTACGCGAGCAGGAATATTCCATGCATACCGTTTTGATTGTCATCCATCTCATGATCGTGCTCGCCCTTGTGGGTGTGGTGCTGATCCAGCGTTCCGAAGGCGGCGGCCTCGGTATCGGAGGCGGCTCCGGTTTCATGTCGGCGCGTGGTGCAGCCAACGCGCTCACCCGTACCACCGCGATTCTTGCGACGGCGTTCTTCATCACCTCGCTGGCGCTCGGACTGCTCGCCCGTTACGGCACGACCACGAGCGACATTCTCGACCGTATTCCGGTCGAGACGCAGGGGCAGGGCAACGGCATTCTCGACCAGCTCGGCGGTTCGAGCGAAGCCGAACCGGCCGTTCCGGCGCCCGCCGCCGACGCCAACGGCGTTCCCACCGACAGCGATACCACCACCACGGCTCCGGCTGCGACCACCGCGCCTGCCGCCGAAGCGCCCGCATCGGACGCGCCGGCTGCCGACGCTCCGGCAACCGAAACGCCTGCCGCCGAAGCGCCTGCCGCAGACGGCGCCAGCACCGACGTGCCGGGCGCCACGGCGCCTGCAGAGGACGGCAGCGTCCCCACCGGCCAGTAACAGGCCGCCTGTCATCACCGACCCCGGTTCGGCCATCCGCACCGGGGTTTTTTCTTGGCCGCGTCGCAGCGGATGTTTTCCACAGGCGGGAGCGATTTATCGCGCCAGCCCGTCCGCCATTGCGATCAGGCCGCCGCTATCCACGAAAAAGTCTCCCATGGGGATTTTTAGGGGTGGCGGAATCAGTTCAGCCGAAGTAACCGGTCAATCCCATGGCGCGATATGTATTCATCACCGGCGGCGTGGTTTCCTCGCTTGGCAAAGGCATAGCAGCGGCGGCTCTCGGGGCCCTGCTGCAAGCACGCGGCTACAGCGTGCGTTTGAAGAAACTCGACCCCTATCTCAACGTGGACCCGGGCACCATGAGCCCGACCCAGCACGGCGAAGTGTTCGTCACCGATGACGGTGCCGAGACCGATCTCGATATCGGTCACTACGAGCGCTTTACCGGACGGTCGGCGGTTCAGGCGGACAACATCACCACGGGCCGCATCTACAAGAACATCATCGACAAGGAACGGCGCGGGGACTATCTCGGCGCAACCGTCCAGGTCATTCCGCACGTCACCAACGAGATCAAGGATTTCGTGATCGACGGCAACGAGGACTACGACTTCGTGCTTTGCGAGATTGGCGGCACGGTGGGCGACATCGAGGCGATGCCGTTCGTCGAGGCGATCCGTCAGCTCGGCAACGACCTGCCGCGCGGCAATGCGGTCTATGTCCATCTCTCGCTGATGCCGTTCATCGCTGCGGCCGGCGAACTCAAGACCAAGCCGACGCAGCATTCGGTGAAGGAACTTCAGGCGCTCGGTATCGCGCCGGATATCCTTCTGGTGCGCGCCGACCGCCCGATCCCGCCGGAAGAGCGCCGCAAGCTGTCGCTGTTCTGCAATGTGCGTTCGACGGCGGTGATTCAGGCACTCGACGTTGGTTCGATTTACGATGTGCCGTCGGCCTATCACCGCGAAGGC
Organism: Pseudohoeflea suaedae; assembly: GCF_004354915.1. Taxonomy (GTDB): domain Bacteria; phylum Pseudomonadota; class Alphaproteobacteria; order Rhizobiales; family Rhizobiaceae; genus Pseudohoeflea; species Pseudohoeflea suaedae. The sequence continues at coordinate 603,249 of NZ_SMSI01000002.1, forward strand.
CTCGATACGGAAGTCCTGGCCGCATTCGGCATCGATCCTGCTCCCGCACCGCGCATGAGCGCCTGGGAAGAGGTCTCTGCCCGTATCCACAACCCCGAAGGGGAAGTGACCATTGCCATCGTCGGCAAGTATACGGGCCTCAAGGATGCCTACAAATCGCTCATCGAGGCGCTGAACCACGGCGGTATTGCCAACCGGGTGAAGGTCAATCTCGAGTGGATCGAATCGGAAGTCTTCGAACAGGAAGATCCCGCACCCTATCTCGAGAAGGTTCACGGCATTCTGGTGCCGGGCGGTTTCGGTGAGCGCGGCGCCGAAGGCAAGATCGCCGCTGCCCGTTTCGCCCGCGAGCACAAGGTCCCGTATTTCGGGATCTGCTACGGCATGCAGATGGCCGTTCTCGACGCCGCGCGCAATCTCGCAGGTATCGAGGACGCGGTCTCTTCCGAGTTCGACCGCAACAAGGGCACCGCGGTCGTCGGCATCATGACCGAATGGCTCAAGGGCAATCAGCTCGAAAAGCGCGCGGCGAACGGCGATCTCGGTGGCACGATGCGCCTGGGTGCCTATCCGCATCCGCTGAAGGCCGGGACGAGGATTGCGGAAATCTACGATTCCACCGACGTCTCCGAGCGGCATCGCCACCGCTACGAGGTCAATATCGACTTCAAGGAACGTCTCGAGGAAGCGGGTCTGGTATTTTCCGGCATGTCGCCGGACGGTCTGCTGCCGGAAACGATCGAATACGAGGACCATCCGTGGTTCATCGGCGTGCAGTATCACCCGGAGCTCAAGAGCCGCCCGCTCGATCCGCACCCGCTGTTCGCGAGCTTCGTGGGCGCAGCGCTCGAACAGAGCCGGCTGGTCTGAGGCATCGACAGATCGAAAGAAAAAAAGGCGCTGGAGAAATCCGGCGCCTTTTTCGTATCAGAACGTGTTCGTGGTCCCTAGCGCACAAGCAGGACCGGCACGAGACAGGAGCGGATCATCTCGGTGGTGGTCGAGCCGATGATCAGGCTGCGGATGCGCGAGTGGCCATAGGCGCCCATGACGACGAGATCGACGCTATTGTCCTTGACATAGGTGCCGAGCGCCTTCTCCGGCTGTCCGTCGATCACATGGCTCGAAGCGTCATGGCCGGCTGCGCTCAGCTGCTCGACGGCGAGCGAAAGGCTCTCTTCGATGTCGCCGTTCGTGCGACCGACATAGACGATGTCGACATCGAGGCCCGAGAGGAGCGGGGAGTTCGCCGCGAGTTCGACCGCCTTGCGGCTTGTCGCGCCGCCGTCCCAGGCGATCAGAACCTTGCCGACCGGCTTGAACGCCCGCGAGGCGACCAGCACCGGCTTCTCGCTGGTTCGAACGATGCGCTCGAGGTTCGAACCCAGGTGCAGGCTTGCGAAATCGGCTGCTTCGCCCCGCTTGCCGACGACCACGAGGGCCGCCTTTTTCTCGCGCTCCGCGAAAAGGTCGACCAGGTCGCCCCGGAAGAGATGCTGCTCGATCTGCGTGACACCGTTCTCGCTGAGGATCCTTGCGGCATCCTCTAGGATGGCGCGGCCTTGTTCGTGCAGCAGCCGGGCCCGCTCCGCATCGAGCGAGCTGAGCTTCTCCAGAAGCGCCGTGCGGGCGCCGAGCGCGATGGCGCCGGAGCGGTCGCCGGTGTCGCTTGCCTCGCGGCGGCCGATCACGTGCATGATCTCGACACTGGCGTCGAGCTGTCTGGCAGCCCAGGCGGCGTGTTCGCACACGCTTTGCGAATAGGTCGAACCGTCGACCAGCGAGATGATTTTACCGTCCATCGTCCGTTCCTCCTGGCAGGCGGGCAACCGGCGCCCCCGATCCGCCATTCCTTTCGGTCTAGTGCGAGAGCATTTCGTCCATCGCGCCGGGCTTGTCATGAATTGCAAGCCTGTCGACGATCGTTTCCGAGGCCTTGTTCAGGCCGATGATCTCCACCTCGGCGCCCTCGCGGCGGAATTTGAGAACCGCCATGTCGAGAGCCTGAACCGATGAAATGTCCCAGATATGGGCCTTCGATACATCGATGGTGACATGATCGAGGACTTCGCGGAAGTCGAAGCCGCGCATGAAGTCTTCAGACGAGGCGAAGAAGAGCTGGCCTTCGACGAAATAGGTTCGCTTGCGGCCGTCTTCGGAGAGTTCCGAGCGGACGGCGAAGATCTGCGAGATCTTCCATGCGAAGAAAATGCCGGAGAGAAGAACGCCGACGAGGACGCCGATTGCCAGATTGTGGGTGGCGACCACGAAGGCGACCGTTGCGAGCATCACGATAGACGAGGAGCGCGGGTGGGTCTTGAGGTTGACGATCGAGGACCAGGAGAAGGTGCCGATCGACACCATGATCATGATGGCGACGAGGGCCGCCATCGGGATCCGGGCCACCCAGTCGCCGAGCACGACGCAGAAGAACAGGAGCATCGTGCCGGCCACGAAGGTGGAGAGACGGCCGCGTCCGCCCGATTTCACGTTGATGATCGACTGGCCGATCATGGCGCAACCGGCCATGCCGCCGATGAAGCCGGTCAGCGTGTTGGCCACACCCTGGCCGATACATTCCTGATTGCGGCTGGAATCGGTGTCGGTGAGATCGTCGACGATCGACTGGGTCATCAGCGATTCGAGAAGGCCGACGGCGGCCACGCCCACGGAATAGGGCAGAATGATCAGCAGTGTCTCGAGATTGAAGGGGATCTGCGGGATCAGGAAGACCGGCAGCGTATCGGGCAGGTCGCCCATGTCGCCGACGGTACGCAGATCGAGGCCGAGCGCGAGGCTGATGGCGGTCAGGACCACGATGGTCACCAGTGGCGAGGGAATGGCGGTGGTGATGCGCGGGAACAGGTAGATGATGGCGAGACCGGCTGCGACCATCACATAGGTGAGCGGGGGAACATCGATGAGTTCCGGCAGCTGTGCCATGAAGATCAGGATTGCGAGCGCATTGACGAAGCCGGTCATCACCGATTTCGAGACGAAGCGCATGACATAGCCGAGCCGCAGGAAGCCGGCCGCGATCTGGATCAGGCCGGCGAGAACCGTGGCGGCCAGCAGATATTGCAGCCCGTGGTCACGCACCAGGGTGACCATCAGGACCGCGGTCGCCGCGGTGGCGGCGGAAATCATGCCCGGACGCCCGCCGACGATGGCGGTGATGACGGCGATCGAGAACGAGGCATAGAGGCCCACCTTCGGATCGACGCCGGCGATGATCGAGAAGGCGATCGCTTCCGGGATCAGGGCGAGCGCGACCACGAGGCCGGAGAGGATGTCGGCGCGGACATTATGGGTCCACTGATGCTTGTAGGAGGCAATGGAAAACATGGTGTCTCTGCGGTTTGTCGCGTGCCGCGCTCAAAAAGCGCGGAGGACGGGTCGCAAGTCCCATTGTCAGGAAGCGACCGGCGGGTTCGTCGGCAATGACCGGATGAAATTTGTGCAATGCACGATGCGTGCAATAGCGCGATCAGGCCTGAAAGCCAAGGGCGGAACGGTTTTGGCGGCATCAGTGTCGTCGCCGGAAGAGGATCGTACCGATGGAGACGTCAGATTTTCCGGTCACGATGGACGCAGAAGACATCGTAGTGCTTCCAGTTCATGACGTCATCGACCTTCACCTCGACTGATGTGAGGTCGGTCCAGGAGTCGACAAGATAGGCGTCATAGCCCATTTCATCGAGCCAGCTGAGGAAGGCTCTTCGTTCCGAGGCAGGGGTTCTCGTGTAGACTTCTGCCATGATGTGGGGCCGAGTGCGCCCGATGAGCTCTTTCATGCTCTTCAGAACGGACAGATCGTTGCCCTCGGTGTCTGTCTTGACGAGGGCGGTCCGATCCAGGCGGTCCGGCTCCGCGGATACGATTTCGTCGATAACGTTTCGTCCCTCGACTTCCAGCGGATAGACGTGACCGTGCGACCACTTCGTTTCCTCGCCGAGATCGCCGCCGTTGCAGTATCCGTTGTCGGAATAGTTGAAGGTCATCCGGCACGGTGCATGGGTGGCTGCGAAGGGAAGAACCTCGATCCGGGCAGCATCGGGGTTCAGCGAAGCGTTCTTGCGCAGGATGGGAAGCACATACCTGTTCGGCTCGACCGCGAACACCACGCCGTCGGGCCCGGCAGCGAGGGCAAACAGAACGCTGGTATCGCCCGAATGCGCCCCGATATCGATGACCGTCGAGCCGGGAGAGATATAGCGCCGCAGCGCATCAACCGATGCCTGGTCGAACGTGGTGCGGCCGTATTTGGGATGCTGCCATTGCGCAAACGAGACCTTTCCCTCGCTCTCGAGCGTAAAATCTTCCAACTCGTAGCCATAGGAAACCGAGGGCTTCTTGAAGCCGAGCAGCGCGAAAAAATCCTTGAGCTTCATGAATCCGGTCCTACGGTTGTCTTATCCGGCGAGAGCAACGCGGTCAGCATCTAACGGCGGAAAGCGTAGTACTCAATCAGCTGGGTCATGCGCTGATCGCGGATCTTCGACGAATCCTCGCCCATCACGACGCCGACGAGATAGCGGCCATTGCGGCGCGCCGAGGTGGCCAGATTGAACCCGGACGCCCGTGTGTAGCCAGTCTTGAGGCCGTCGGCGCCGGGGATCATGTCGAGCGCCTTGTTGTGCCCGCGAATGGTCTTGCCGTCGTACTCGAACGAGCGAAGCGAGAAATAGGCGTAGTATTGCGGAAAGCGCGACTTCAGTGCCACGGAAAGCCGCGCCATGTCGGTTGCCGTCGTCACCTGATCGGGATCGGGCAGGCCGGAAGCATTGGTGAAGCGAGTGCGCGACATGCCGAGGGCGCGGGCCTGCTGCGTCATGATCTGTGCAAAACGTTCCTCGGAGCCACCGGCCAGAAACTCGGCGACCGCTGTCGCGACGTCATTGGCGGACTTGACCACAAGCGCGCGGATGGCGGTGTCGACCGGAATGGTCGAGCCGGCCTTGATGTAGAGCTTGGAGGCAGGTTTGCCGGCCGCGTTGGGAGAGACCGGGATAGGCGTGTCGCGGCTGATCTTGCCTGATTCCAGCGCCTGGAACAGAAGATACAGCGTCATCATCTTGGTAAGCGAGGCGGGAAAGCGCGTCTGTTCGGCATTGGCCGAATAAAGCGTCTGTCCCGTTCCCGCATCAATCACGATGGCGGAGAATTTCTCGGGAACGGGCGCGACCGTCGCGACGGGAGTAAGCGTCTCGGTCGTCGAACAGGCCGATGCACCGACGAGCGTGAGCCCGAGCATGGCTGCGCCGAGGGCACGTGTGATGTAGTTCCCGAGGGAGAATTGCATTTCAGTCCCGTTTTCCAAATCGCCGCCATCAGAACTAGCGGCCACCCATGGCGAAGGCAAGGTGCGGTCTTGCGTTAGGGTCGACGATCCCACGGTCAGGTGTCGCATTCGGTTGCGTGGGCGCGAACGGACCTGCTAAGGGAGCCACGACCTTCAGTTCTCTGTTTCTGCCGGGAGGAAACGATGGCAAATCCGCGCAAGGCCAGGCGGCTCGATCACCTCGTCCTTCCCGTGCCCGAGCTTTCGATCAGCCGTGCCCGCCACGAGGCGCTTGGCTTCGTCGTCGCGCCCGAGGCGCGCCATCCCTTCGGGACCGAAAACGCCTGCGTCTTCTTTGCCGACGGCACCTATCTCGAGCCGCTCGCCATCGCCAGTCGCGAGGAGTGCGAGGCGGCCGCGCGGGCAGGCAATGTGTTCGTCGCCCGCGATCAGGCCTACCGCTTCCGCCGCGGCGAGAACGGGTTCTCCGCGCTCGTCACATCTTCCGACGATGCCCGGGCGGACCATGGGCGCTTCATCGCCGACGGAATTTCGGCAGGCGACATGCTGGAATTTTCGCGCCCGATGAAGCAGCCGGATGGTTCGGAGACGACGGCGAGCTTCCGGCTGGCCTTTGCCGCCGATCTGCGCAGCCCGGATTTCCTCGGTTTCTCGGTGGAGCGAATCGCGATGCCTGCGGCCGACCGCTCCGCGCTGACGGCGCATGAGAACGGCGTCATCGGCATCTCGGAAGTCGTGTTGAGCGAAACCAACCCGACCGACTTCCAGTATTATGTTCAGGAGCTTGCGGACAATCGCGAGGTCGATGCCCATTCGTTCGGGATGGCGATCGAACTGGATGGTGCGACGATCAACGTGATGACGCCCGACGGCTTGAAAGCCTTCTTCGGCGTCGAAGTGAATTGTCATGCGCGCGGCCTGCGGGCAAGAGGCATCGTCTACCGCGTCGCTGATCTCGCGCGGACCGAGGCGTTCCTGTCATCGCGCGGCATCGCGCCACACCGCAAGGACCGCAAGCTCGTCGTTCTGCCCGAAGCGGGGCAGGGCGCATTCTACGCTTTCGAGGAAGGTAACTGAAAATGTCCGCCAACACTGTCGTCAAAGCCGGCAACGTCACGTTCGCAAACGATCAGCGGTTCAGCCTGATCGCCGGTCCCTGCCAGATGGAAAGCCGTGACCATGCATTCGACACGGCGGGCCGGATCAAGGAAATCTGCGCCGATCTCGGCATCGGACTTGTCTACAAGTCATCCTTCGACAAGGCCAACCGCACGTCGCTGTCGGCGCAACGCGGTCTGGGCATCGAAAAGAGCCTCGAAGTCTTTTCCGATCTCAAGGCAGAGTTCGGGTTTCCGGTGATTACGGACATTCACACCGAAGAGCAGTGCGCGGTCGCCGGTGAAGTCTGCGACATCCTGCAGATCCCCGCCTTTCTGTGCCGTCAGACGGATCTGTTGATCGCCGCGGCAAGGACGGGGCGCGTCATCAATGTCAAGAAGGGCCAGTTCCTGGCACCCTGGGACATGAAGAACGTTCTCGCCAAGATCGTCGACAGCGGCAATCCGAACGTTCTGCTTTGCGAGCGCGGCGCCTCCTTCGGCTACAATACGCTCGTCTCCGATTTCAGGTCTCTGCCGATCATGGCGGCGATGGGCGCTCCGGTCATCTTCGATGCCACCCATTCGGTTCAGCAGCCGGGTGGACAGGGAGGCTCGTCCGGCGGCCAGCGCGAATTCGTGGAAACGCTGGCGCGCGCTGCGGTGGCCGTGGGCGTGGCGGGCTTGTTCATCGAGACGCACGAAGATCCGGACAATGCTCCTTCGGACGGCCCCAACATGGTGCCATTGTCGGACATGCCCCGTCTTCTCGAAACGCTTCTGGCGTTCGACGACATCGCCAAGGCCGCGCGTTGATATTCAAGCTTCCGAAGCATCCGGCGGCTTGCGTTTCAGGTGCCTGCTTCAAAAGCTTCTGGAACTCGGTTCAGGCTCCGCCGGCTGCCCGGCGGCAGCATCGGCCCGGAGTTGAAACTCGGATTTTTTGACGCGCTGACTGCCGAAATGCGGCGGGAAGCTCGTGTTCGCCTCTCGCTTGATTGATTTTTCGATGTCTTGCTTTAAGACGCGGAGGCCGTCCATTGTGGTGCTGCGGTGAGCGCCGCCTGCAACCGTGGTCGAGCGACATCACGTTCCATACTCTTCGAAGGAGTCCTGAATGCCCATCATTATCGACATCGTCGGCCGCGAAATTCTCGACAGCCGCGGCAATCCCACCGTCGAGGTGGATGTGCATCTTGATGATGGCGCGGTCGGTCGCGCGGCGGTGCCCTCCGGTGCGTCCACCGGTGCGCATGAAGCGGTTGAGCTGCGCGATGGCGGCAGTCGCTATCTGGGCAAGGGCGTGACCAAGGCGGTAGACGCGGTCAATGGCGAGATCCGCGACGCGCTTTGCGGCCATGAGGCCGAAGAACAGATCGCGCTCGACCAGGTGATGATCGAACTCGACGGCACCCAGAACAAGTCCAAGCTCGGCGCCAATGCCATCCTCGGCGTGTCGCTGGCCGCGGCCAAGGCTGCCGCCATGTCGTCGGGTCTTTCGCTCTACCGTTATGTGGGCGGCGCCAATGCACGGGTGCTGCCGGTTCCGATGATGAACATCATCAATGGCGGCGCGCATGCCGACAACCCGATCGACTTCCAGGAATTCATGATCATGCCGGTCGGCGCCGATACGGTGTCCGAATCGATCCGCATGGGTGCGGAAGTCTTCCATACGCTCAAGAAAGAGCTGTCGGCTGCCGGACATGGCACCAATGTGGGCGACGAGGGCGGTTTCGCGCCGAACCTCGAAAGCGCGCCCGTGGCGCTCGACTTCATCATGAAGTCGATCGAGAAGGCTGGCTACAAGCCGGGCGATGACATCCATATCGCGCTCGATTGCGCATCGACCGAGTTCTTCAAGGATGGCAAATACGAGCTCGCAGGGGAAGGCCGGACGCTCGAGCCTGAGGCCATGGCCGACTATCTCGCCGAGCTCGCCGCCAAATATCCCATCCTGTCGATCGAGGACGGCATGGCCGAGGATGACTGGGATGGCTGGAAGTCGCTGACCGACAAGATCGGCTCGTCCTGCCAGCTCGTCGGTGACGATCTGTTCGTGACCAACTCGGCGCGCCTGCGCGACGGCATCCGCATGGGTGTCGCCAATTCGATCCTGGTGAAGGTCAACCAGATCGGCACGTTGTCGGAAACGCTCGATGCCGTCGAGACCGCACACAAGGCCGGCTATACCGCCGTCATGTCGCACCGCTCCGGCGAGACCGAGGATTCCACCATCGCCGATCTCGCGGTCGCCACAAATTGCGGTCAGATCAAGACCGGCTCGATGTCGCGGTCGGATCGCATCGCCAAATACAACCAGCTGATCCGGATCGAGGAGCTGCTCGGTCCGCAGGCGCAGTTCGCCGGCCGGTCCATCCTGCGCGGCTGATTTTCCGGGGCGCACCGCTCCGGTTCTGATAATTAAGGGAAGGCGGGGTCATCGGGCTCCGCCTTTTCTCTTTCCTCGCCCGGTTTCGATGCGCGGCAGCACAAAACCTGAAATTCTTCGCAGCTGCGTAAACGTTTCTTAAGCACGATCGCGCATGATCCGGGAATGCTCCGGTAAGGCGTAATCAGGCATGCGAACAAAATTCAGAAAACGTAAGGCGTACGGACGTCTTGTCGTCCCGTTTCTCTCCCTTATCTGTTTTTCCTACTTCGGCTTCCATGCGCTGCATGGTGCGTTCGGACTTGAATCGGCAACCCATCTGGAAGAGCGCCGGATCGAACTCGAGCGCGATCTCGCCTCTCTGGTGGCGAAGCGCGAAGCGCTCGAGAAGCGTGTCGCGTTGATGAGCGACGGCTCCATGGAGGCCGATATGCTCGACGAGCGTGCGCGCTACATGCTCAATGTCGCACGCAAGGACGAGGTCGTCTATTTTGTCGGCAAGTCTAATTAACCTGCATTCGGTTAACTTTACGAAATTTAAGTGATTTCAGCTACTTGAGTTGCATGGACGCTATGCGTTTATGGGCTTGCTGACACGTCATCTCTCCCGTATCTTTTTCATAATGAAAAAAATCGGGAGGACGCTGATGGCGCCAAGAAAACAGTCCGGTTCGACATCGCGCAAGACGACGCGCGGTTCCACTGCAACAAAGTCTGGACTCGAAGGCGGCATTACCGACTTCTCCAAGGACCAGGAACTCGACTCCTACCGCGAGATGCTTCTCATCCGCCGGTTCGAGGAAAAAGCCGGCCAGCTCTACGGCATGGGCTTCATCGGCGGTTTCTGTCACCTCTATATCGGTCAGGAAGCTGTCGTCGTCGGCATGCAGATGGCGCTCAAGCCGGGTGACGAGGTCATCACCGGCTATCGCGACCACGGTCACATGCTGGCAACCGGCATGGAAGCGCGCGGCGTCATGGCCGAGCTGACCGGGCGCCGGGGCGGCTATTCCAAGGGGAAGGGCGGCTCCATGCACATGTTCTCCAAGGAAAAGCATTTTTACGGCGGTCACGGCATCGTCGGCGCGCAGGTTTCGCTCGGCACAGGACTGGCTTTCGCCAATCGGTACCGCGAAAACGACAATGTCTCGCTCACCTATTTCGGCGACGGCGCGGCCAACCAGGGCCAGGTCTATGAGAGCTTCAACATGGCGGCTCTGTGGAAGCTTCCGGTGGTCTACATCATCGAGAACAACCGCTACGCCATGGGTACTTCGACCGCCCGTGCCTCCGCCCAGGCCGATTTCTCGCTGCGCGGCAAGTCTTTCGGCATCCCCGGATACCAGGTCGACGGCATGGATGTGCGCGCGGTTCACGCCGCCGGCATGGAAGCCGTGGAACACTGCCGGTCCGGCAAGGGCCCGCTGATCCTGGAAATGCTGACCTATCGCTATCGCGGTCACTCGATGTCCGACCCGGCGAAATATCGCAGCAAGGACGAAGTGCAGAAGATGCGTTCCGAGCGCGATCCGATCGAGCAGGTCAAGGCGCGTATTCTGGAAAAGAAATATGCCAGCGAGGACGAGTTGAAGCAGGTCGACAAGAAGATCCGCGACATCGTCGCCGATTCCGCCGATTTCGCTCAGTCCGATCCGGAGCCGGATGTGTCCGAGCTCTACACCGACATCTTGCTCTAAGGGAGGGGAAACCATGCCGATTGATATCCTGATGCCCGCGCTTTCCCCGACCATGGAGGAAGGCAATCTTTCCAAATGGCTCAAGAAGGAAGGCGACACCGTCACCGCCGGTGACGTGATTGCCGAAATCGAGACCGACAAGGCGACGATGGAAGTCGAAGCCGTCGAGGAAGGCACGATCGCCAAGATCGTCGTGCCCGAGGGCACCGAGAACGTGAAGGTCAACGAAGTCATCGCCATCCTCGCCGAGGAAGGTGAAGACGTCGAGGAAGCCGCCAGCAAGGGCGGTTCCGGCGGTGCTGCCGCCTCTGCTTCCGAAGCCAAGGCCGAAGAGCCCAGATCTGCGGAAAAGGCCGATACCGGTGCCGCCAAGGTTCCGGCCGAGCCGATTGCCGAGACGGCAAGCGATCCCGATATTCCGGAAGGCACCGAAATGGTTCCGACCACGGTCCGCGAGGCGTTGCGCGACGCGATGGCCGAGGAAATGCGCGCCGATGGCGACGTCTTCGTCATGGGCGAGGAAGTGGCCGAGTACCAGGGCGCCTACAAGGTGACCCAGGGGCTTCTTGACGAGTTCGGTCCCAAGCGCGTGGTCGATACGCCGATCACCGAGCACGGCTTTGCCGGCGTCGGCGTCGGTGCGGCCATGGCCGGCCTGCGGCCGATCGTCGAGTTCATGACGTTCAACTTCGCCATGCAGGCGATCGACCAGATCATCAACTCGGCCGCCAAGACGCTCTACATGTCGGGCGGCCAGATGGGCGCGCCGATCGTCTTCCGTGGTCCCAACGGCGCGGCTGCCCGCGTGGCGGCCCAGCACTCGCAGTGCTACGCCGCATGGTACAGCCACATTCCGGGCCTCAAGGTCGTCATGCCCTACACGGCGGCGGACGCGAAGGGCCTCCTGAAGGCTGCCATCCGCGACCCGAACCCGGTGATCTTCCTCGAAAACGAGATCCTGTACGGCCAGACCTTCGACGTTCCGAAGATGGATGATTTCGTGCTGCCGATCGGCAAGGCGCGCATCCACAAGAAGGGTACGGACGCCACGCTCGTATCGTTCGGTATCGGCATGACCTATGCCATCAAGGCAGCCGAAGCGCTTGCCGGTGAAGGCATCGACGTCGAACTGATCGACCTCAGGACGATCCGCCCGATGGATCTGCCGACGATCATCGAAAGCGTCAAGAAGACCGGCCGTCTGGTCACCGTCGAGGAAGGTTATCCGCAGAACTCGGTCGGTTCGGAAATCGCCACCCGCGTCATGCAGCAGGCCTTCGATTATCTCGATGCGCCGGTGCTGACGATCGCAGGCAAGGACGTGCCGATGCCTTATGCGGCCAATCTCGAGAAACTGGCGCTTCCGAGCGTCGCCGAAGTGGTCGAGGCGGTCAAAACCGTCTGCTACAAGGCCTGAGGAGGAGCGACCATGCCGACGAACATCACCATGCCGGCCCTGTCTCCGACGATGGAGGAGGGCAACCTCGCAAAGTGGCTCGTCAAGGAAGGCGACAAGATCGGCCCGGGCGACGTCATCGCCGAAATCGAAACCGACAAGGCGACGATGGAAGTCGAAGCCGTCGATGAGGGCACCATCGCCAAGATCCTCGTCGAAGCCGGTACCGAAGGCGTGAAGGTCAACGCGGTTATCGCCATCCTCGCCGAGGAAGGCGAAGACGTGGCCGAAGCAGCGAAAGGCGGTGGCTCCTCCGAGAAGAAGGAAGAGCCCAAGGCCGAGGCTTCCAAGCCGGACGCGGCTGCCGCCGGAGCTTCCGAGGCTGCCAAGCCGATTGCCGACAAGGCGCCGGCCTCGGCAACGCCGGCACCGGTTTCGGGCGGCGAACGCGTCTTTTCCTCGCCGCTGGCCCGTCGTCTTGCCAAGGACGCCGGCCTCGATCTCGGCTCGGTCAAGGGGTCAGGCCCGCATGGCCGCGTGATCAAGCGCGACGTGGAGACAGCCATTGCCGATGGCGGCGCGAAGAAGGCTGATACCGGCAAGGGTGCCGGCGCGGCCGCACCGACTGCCCAGCCGATGTCGACCGATGCCGTTCTCAAGCTGTTTCCGGAAGGGTCCTACGAACTCGTCAAGCATGACGGCATGCGCAAGACCATTGCCCGCCGTCTCGTCGAGGCCAAGCAGACGATCCCGCATTTCTATGTGTCGGTCGACTGCGAACTCGACAAGCTTCTGGCCCTTCGTGCCCAGATCAATGCCGCGGCTCCGCGCAAGGATGACCGTCCGGCCTACAAGGTCTCGGTCAACGACATGATCATCAAGGCCTGGGCCATGGCGCTGCGCGACGTGCCGGATGCCAACGTGTCCTGGACCGAGGAGAACATGATCCACCACAAGCACGCCGATGTCGGTGTTGCCGTCTCCATCCCGGGCGGCCTCATCACGCCGATCGTGCGGGCGGCGGAAGAGAAGACCATTTCGGCGATCTCCAAGGAGATGCACGATCTCGGCCGGCGCGCCAAGGATCGCAAGCTCAAGCCCGAGGAATATCAGGGCGGCACCACCGCGGTGTCGAACATGGGCATGATGGGCGTGAAGGATTTCGTCGCCGTCATCAACCCGCCGCATGCCAGCATTCTGGCGATCGGTTCGGGCGAGCCGCGGGCCGTGGTCAAGGATGGCGAGGTCAAGATCGCGACGGTCATGACCGTGACGCTTTCGACCGACCATCGCTGCGTCGACGGCGCGCTCGGGGCGGAAGTTCTCGGCGCCTTCAAGACCTATATCGAAAACCCGATGGGCATGCTGGTCTAGGGATCGTCGAGCCGGCTGGTCCGGCCCGCGGATCTTCGAAAAATCGCAGGAGGCGACAATGGCGTCACGGGGACATGAGAGCCTTGGCAGAAGCTGGGTCTGGATGGCGGTGCTTGCCGCCATCTCGATCCTCGGCGGCATTTTCGCGCTCCTCGATCCGTTTGCGGCAACCCTTGCCGCCGTCCTCATGGCCGGCTGGTTCTTCGCCATCCTCGGAGCCATCCAGGTCTTTCATGCCTTCAGCGTGCGCCGCTGGTCGGGCTTCATCTGGACGCTCGGGCTTGGCGTTCTGGGGCTTATTCTCGGCGTCATGCTGATTGCGCGCCCGCTTGAGGGGGCCGTGTCGCTCACGCTCGTCGTGGCGGTCCTGTTCCTTCTGACCGGAGCGCTCAAGACCATGTTCTCCCTGGCTGCGCGTCCCGTGAAGGGCTGGGGCTGGGCTCTGTTCTCCGGCGTCATCTCGCTCCTTCTGGGCGTGGCGATCCTCGGATATTTTCCAGACGCGGCACAGAGCGTTCTCGGCATTCTCCTCGGTGTCGAACTGTTGTCGAACGGCATTCTCTTCCTCTTCATGGCGCTCGGTTTGAGGAAGCTGACCGCCGATGGCTTGCTTTAGGTATCGCGGATGAAGACGGTTCTCGCATATGGCGATTCACTGACCTGGGGTTCGGATGCCGAAACCGGCGGCCGTCATGCTTTCGACGATCTCTGGCCCAGTGTCCTGCAGGCCGGCTTGAACGGAAAGGCCCGTGTCTTTGCCGATGGCCTCAGGGGCCGCACGACGGCCTATGACGAGCATCTGGCCGATTGCGACCGCAACGGCGCGCGCACGCTGCCGACGTCGCTCTACACGCATGCGCCGCTCGATCTCGTGATCATCATGCTCGGCGCCAACGACATGAAGCCGCATATCGCCGGCACGGCAATTGCCGCCATGCAGGGTATGCGCCGGCTGATCTCGATCGTGAAGAACCACAATCCCGGAACCGGCGACGACAGCCGGCCTGACCTGCTGATCGTCGCGCCGCCGCCTCTGTGCGAGACGGCCGACCCGGAATTTGCCGGCATGTTCGCAGGCGGCATCAAGCAGTCGCAGATGCTCTCCTCGCTCTATGCGGATCTCGCCGACGAGCAGGGCGTGGGCTTTTTCGACGCCAGTTCCGTGGCCGAGACCACGCCGATCGACGGGGTGCATCTGGATGCGGCCAATACGCGGGCGATCGGCAAGGCGCTGATTCCTGTGACGACGGTGATGCTCGGCCTCTGACGGGGGCGAGAGGATGGAATTCCCCGTCTGTCCGGGGGCAGGGACAAAATCGCGGGCGCCCTTCATCCGGACAGAGACAGTTGAGACATACCAGAAAATGGCTGCTCCCGAAGCGGCCCGGATCCTGACCAGCGGATCATGAACGAGAGGAAACGCGACAATGGCTGACACTTCCTACGACATAATCATCATCGGGTCCGGCCCGGGAGGATATATCGCCGCCATCCGTGCCGCGCAGCTCGGCATGAAGACCGCTGTCGTCGAACGCGAGCATCTGGCCGGCATCTGCTCCAACTGGGGCTGCATCCCGACCAAGGCGCTCCTGCGTTCCGCCGAGATCCTGCACTATGCGCAGCATCCCGGTGATTACGGCGTGAAGATTTCCGGCGAGGTGACGCCGGATCTCGAAGCCATCGTCAAGCGTTCCCGCGGCATTGCCGCGCGCATGAACACCGGCGTCGGCTTCCTGATGAAGAAGAACAAGGTCGACGTGATCTGGGGCGAGGCGAAGGTCACCAAGGCCGGCGAAGTGGTTGTGACCGAGACGAAGAAGAAGCCGGTCGAACCGCAGGTGCCGAAGCCCAAGAACACGCTCGGGCCGGGCACCTACAAGGCCAAGCACATCGTGATCGCCACCGGTGCGCGTCCGCGTGCGTTGCCGGGGCTGGAGCCGGACGGTGAACTGATCTGGACCTATTTCGAGGCGATGAAGCCGGCGAAGATGCCGAAGTCGCTGATCGTCATGGGCTCGGGCGCCATCGGTATCGAGTTCGCCTCCTTCTACCGCACCATGGGTGTGGATGTGACCGTGGTCGAGGTCATGAAGTCGGTCATGCCGGTCGAGGACGTGGAAATCTCCGGCATCGCCAAGAAGCAGTTCGAGAAGCAGGGCATGAAGATCCATCTCGAGGCCAAGGTCACCAAGGTCGAAAAGGGCAAGGATCAGATCACCGCCCATGTCGAGATGAAGGACGGAAAGGTCGAGAAGATCACCGCCGACCGGATGATCTCGGCCGTGGGCGTGCAGGCCAATATCGAGGGTATCGGGCTCGAGGAAGCCGGCGTGAAGACCGATCGCGGCTTCATCGTGATCGACGGCTACGGCAAGACCAGTGTCGAAGGCATCTATGCCATCGGCGACGTGGCCGGCCCGCCGCTGCTCGCCCACAAGGCCGAGCACGAAGCCGTCATCTGCGTCGAGAAGATTGCCGGCGTGAAGGGCGTTCACCCGATGGACAAGGGCAAGATCCCGGGCTGCACCTATTGCCATCCGCAGGTTGCCTCCGTCGGCCTCACCGAGGCGAAGGCGAAAGAGCAGGGTCGCGATATCCGCGTCGGCCGCTTCCCCTTCGTCGGCAACGGCAAGGCGGTGGCGCTCGGAGAAGACCAGGGACTGGTCAAGACGATCTTCGACAAGAAGACCGGCGAACTGCTCGGCGCGCACATGGTGGGCCCGGAAGTCACCGAACTGATCCAGGGCTTTATCGTGGCCATGAACCTCGAAACGACCGAGGAAGAGCTGATGCATGCCATCTTCCCGCATCCGACCATTTCGGAGACGATGAAGGAAAGCGTGCTCGACGCCTACGGCCGTGCGCTGAACATGTAGGCCGGATCCAGCCGCCCGATGACAATCGTCTCCTGCAAAGAGCAGATCTTTCACGCTTCCCCTGCATGGGGGAACATGGAACAATTGTCACATCCGTCCGTTAGGTCCGTAGACTTGACCCTGTTTACTGGAGGCGGAAATGGATCTGAACGGCGTTGGTATCCTCGGAGCCATCATCATCGGCGGACTGGCCGGTTGGCTGGCCGAGAAATTCATGAAGAGCGACATGGGCATCTTCATGAATATCATACTGGGCATCATTGGTGCTGCGGCGCTGAACTTCGTTCTGAGCCTGCTCGGCATCTATACCGGCACCGGACTGCTGGTCTATCTGATCGTCGGCTTCATCGGCGCGTGCCTGCTGATCGCGATTGCGCGCGCCGTCAGGCGGTAGCCGGCCGGACTTCCGACACACAGACACTGAAAATACCCTTTGAAGTCAGGCTGCCCTCGCGGGTGGCCTGACTTTTTGCGTTTGGCTGATTATATTGGGCCTAACGTCGAACGAGACGAAAGATTGAATGCAATGGTTACGATTCTCGACACCACGAAAGACGCCGCAAAGCGCGTCCGGCATCCCGAAAAGGCGCATCGCCCGGATACGGAGATCAAGCGCAAGCCCGAATGGATCCGCGTCAAGGCGCCGACATCCCAAGGCTACAAGGACACGCGCAAGATCGTGAAGGAGAACAATCTCGTCACCGTGTGCGAGGAAGCGGGCTGCCCCAATATCGGAGAGTGCTGGGACAAGAAGCACGCGACCTTCATGATCATGGGCGAGATCTGCACGCGCGCCTGCGCCTTCTGCAACGTGATCACCGGCCGGCCCAACGCGCTTGACGCCGAAGAGCCTGCGAATGTTGCCCGCGCGGTTGCCGAAATGGGCCTCAACCACGTGGTCATCACCTCGGTCGATCGTGACGATCTGGAAGATGGTGGCGCGCAGCATTTCGTCGATGTCATCCGCGCCATCCGGGCGGCCACGCCGGCCACCACAATCGAGATCCTGACGCCGGACTTCCTGCGCAAGCCGGGGGCGCTCGAAAAGGTCGTGGCCGCCAGGCCCGACGTCTTCAACCATAATCTCGAAACCGTGCCTTCGAACTATCTGACGGTCCGTCCCGGCGCGCGCTACTTCCACTCGATCCGTCTTCTTCAGCGGGTCAAGGAGCTCGATCCGACCATGTTCACCAAGTCGGGCATCATGGTGGGCCTTGGCGAGACCCGCAACGAAGTGCTCCAGCTGATGGACGACCTGCGCGTGGCGGATGTCGATTTCCTGACGATCGGCCAGTATCTGCAGCCGACCCGCAAGCACCACGAGGTCAAGGACTTCGTCACGCCGGATCAGTTCAAGAGCTACGAGACGACGGCGTATTCCAAGGGCTTCCTGATGGTGTCCGCCAGCCCGCTGACGCGTTCCTCGCACCATGCCGGCGACGATTTCGCCCGTCTGCGCGCCGCGCGCGAGGCCAAGCTCGCAGCACTCGCTGGTTAAGTTTCGTGCCCCAGTTCGAAACGACGCGAAAAGTCGTCCATTCACCGCGCCAGATGTTCGATCTGGTGGCCGACGTCGAGCGATATCCGGAATTTCTGCCGCTGTGCGAGGCGCTGACCGTCCGCTCGCGCAAGGAGCGTGACGGGCGCACATTGCTGATTGCCGACATGACGGTGGGATACAAGGCGATCCGCGAGACGTTTACCAGCCAGGTGCTTCTCAAGCCCGACGATCTCGCCATCGAGGTCAAATATGTCGATGGGCCTTTCCGCTATCTCGACAATCGCTGGACCTTCAAGCCGGAAGAGAACGGATCGGCCATCCATTTCTTCATCGACTACGAGTTCCGCAGCCGCATTCTCGGCGGTCTGATGGGATCGATGTTCGACCGGGCGTTCCGCATGTTTGCGGAAGCTTTCGAGAAGCGGGCCGATGACGTTTATGGTCGTCCCGACGCGGCGAGCTAGGCGTTGTCCTCCTCGAAGCGCTCGATGAGGGCTTCGAGGGTCGCATGTACGGTCGCGGCGCGAATAAGATCGCGCGGCCAGTCCTCGTTCCAGCGCAGTTCCGCCGCTTCGGCGTCGCCATCTCGCGCCGCCAGTCCCATGTAGACGAGGCCGACGGGCTTTGCGGCAGTTCCACCACCGGGACCGGCAATACCCGTGACAGAGACCGCATATTGCGCATTGGAAAGGGCGAGTGCGCCGGCGGCCATTTCGACCGCCGTGACCGGCGACACTGCGCCATGGGTGTCGAGCGTCTGTGGCCTGACGCCCAGCATGTCCACCTTGGCGGCGTTCGAATAGGTGACGAAGCCGCGGTCGAAGACGGCCGAGGAGCCGGCAATCTCGGTGATCATCCCGGCGATCAGCCCGCCGGTGCAGGATTCGGCGGTCGCAATCATCGTGCCGGCCGTGGCGAAGCGCGCAACGATCTGTGCCGCCAGTTCGCGGCAGTCGTCGAGGATTGCGGCTGCGTCCTTCTCATGCGTCATCGGCGTTACCGTAATAGACGCTGGCCGTGGCGATCGCGGCTATGCCCTCGTTTCGGCCTATGAAGCCGAGTTCTTCGTTGGTCGTGGCCTTGACCGAGCAGCGGTCGACCGAAATCCCTATGGCCCGGGCCAGAGATTCGCGCATCGCCTGACGGTGCGGGCCGATCTTCGGTGCTTCGGCGATCAACGAGACGTCGGCATTGAGAACCGTGCCACCTTTGGCGGTAACGATCTCGACGGCCTTCTGGAGAAAGATCGTGGAGGCGGCGCCTTTCCACTGGGGGTCCGAGGGAGGGAAATGGTCGCCGATATCGCCGGCGCCGCATGTGGCCAGCAGCGCGTCGGTCAGGGCGTGAAGCGCAACATCGGCATCGGAATGTCCGTCGAGGCGCTTGTCGTGATCGATCTTTATGCCACAGAGCCAGACGCCGTCGCCCGCAACAAGCCTGTGGACGTCATAGCCGTTACCGGTGCGAATATCGGGAAGACGGCGGGCGGCGAGCATGTCCTGGGCCATGTGAAGGTCCTCGAGGGTGGTGATCTTGGTGTTGGTTCGTGAACCGCGCGAGAGTTTGACCGGGTGACCGGCCCATTCCATGACGGCGCAGTCGTCGGTGAATTCGGTTTCTCCGGCCTGCTGAGCGCTGCGATGGGCGGCGAGGACCGTTTCGAAGCTGAAACCCTGCGGTGTCTGGGCTGCGAAAAGGCCGTCGCGGGATACGGTGTCGGTGACCATCTGTGCATTATCGGCGCGCTTGAGCGTATCTGCAACGGCGACGGCGGGCAGGACTGCGGTGGCGCCGGCGTTAAGTTGCTCGAGCACGCGGTCGACGGTTGCACGGTCGATGAAGGGGCGGGCGGCATCGTGAATGAGCACGTAATCGGCGCCCTGGTCGGCTATGCACTCGAGGCCGATGCGGGAGGAATCCTGTCGCGTGCGTCCACCATGAACGATCCGGACCGGAAGGAGGCCGCTCAATGCGCGGGTGGCCGAATCAAACAGTTCCTCGTCGTCCTTGTGGATGACGACGACGATGCCGCAAATGCCGGGATGGTCGAGGAATGGCTGCATCGCGCGCGCGATAATGGTCATGCCGCCAATGTCGCGGTATTGCTTGGGGCCCTGTTCGGCCTGGCCGATACGGCTGCCGCGCCCGGCGGCGACTATGATCGCCCAGGTCTTGGGAGTGCTGTTCATAAAGCTCCATGTCCTCCCTCGGGCGGTCCGCGTCAACCCGGCGGCCACCGAATGCCGGCGCGGCTGTTAACCCCGAAATTCCCTTGCGGGCAAAAACCTTGTGTGGCGAACATCTTGGAGCTTGGCAAGTGGATGCTGATTGTCTAAAAAATGGGCAAAGTTACAGCATGCATCCGTTGAAAGCAGCGTAAGGGTCGTATGGAAGAATCTTTGCTAATCGGCGCGGTGGCCACCCGCAACCGGATTTTCCTGGCGCCGATGTCGGGTGTGACCGATCTGCCGTTTCGTCAGATTGCGCAGCGCTGCGGCGCCGGAATGGTCGTGACCGAGATGGTGGCCAGCCGCGAACTCGTGACGAACCGCCAGGAATCCTGGACGCGGCTGAAGGCTGCGGATTTTCGTCCGCACGTCGTCCAGCTTGCCGGGCGCGAGCCGGACTGGATGGCGGAGGCGGCGAGGATCGCCGAAGCCGAAGGGGCTGACATCGTCGACATCAACATGGGGTGTCCGGCCAAGAAGGTGACC
Source organism: Pseudohoeflea suaedae (assembly GCF_004354915.1). GTDB lineage: Bacteria > Pseudomonadota > Alphaproteobacteria > Rhizobiales > Rhizobiaceae > Pseudohoeflea > Pseudohoeflea suaedae. Next base: position 623,598 of record NZ_SMSI01000002.1, read on the forward strand.
GGCGGCTATTCCGGTTCGGCCCTGATGCGTGAGCCCGAGCGCGCGCTTGCCCTGGTGGATGCCGTCGTGAAAGCGGTTTCGGTTCCCGTGACGCTCAAGATGCGGCTCGGCTGGGACGAAAATTCGATGAATGCCGGCGATCTCGCCCGCGACGCGGTGAAGGCGGGCATACGCATGATCACGGTGCATGGCCGCACCCGCTGCCAGTTCTACGAAGGCACGGCCGATTGGGAGGCCATAGCCCGCGTGCGCGATGTGGTGGATGCGCCTTTCGTTGCCAACGGCGACATTGCGAGCCGCGAGGATGCCCGCACCTGTCTCGAAATCACCGGTGCGGACGCGGTCATGGTGGGACGCGCGGCGCAGGGGCGTCCGTGGATATGCGGCGAGATCGCCGGCGATCCCGCGGCGCCAGGGCCGGAAGAGAAGCGGCATATCGCCCGCAATCACTACACGATGATGCTCGATCACTATGGTGAGCAGGCGGGTATCCGCCACGCGCGCAAGCATCTGGGCTGGTATCTCGACAGTCTCGCCCCGTCCACGCCGGGTGAACTGCGCAAGGAGATCATGACCGGCCAGGAAGCCGAGAGGGTCGCGCGCCTGTTTGCCGAGGCGCTCGAAGCCGGCGGCACCGACAACAGCGCCTGGGAGCGTGCGGCATGAAGAAATCCGATACCTGGACGGCTGATTGGGGAAGCGACGGCGGCACCGGTCCGCTGGCCGTGCTCAATGCCATCCAGCATCCCGTCATCATGATCGACGGCGAGGGGAACCTGGCTTTTGCCAACTGGGAGGCCGAATCCTTCTTCGGCGCCAGCGCCGCCCATCTCGCCAGGCAGAAGATCGAGACGCTGGTACCCTTCGGCAGCCCGCTCATCGCGCTGATCGATCAGGTGCGTGAGCGCCATGCGCCGATCAATGAATACAAGGTGGATCTGAGTTCGCCGCGTCTGGGCTACGACAAGCTGGTGGATCTCTATGCCGCCCCGCTGGTCGGCGGTCCGGCCGATCATGTGGTGATCATTCTCCAGGAACGCTCGATGGCCGACAAGATCGACCGTCAGCTCACCCATCGGGGCGCTGCGCGCTCGGTCACCGGCCTTGCCGCCATGCTGGCCCATGAGATCAAGAACCCGTTGTCGGGCATTCGCGGTGCAGCCCAGCTTCTCGAAAGCTCGGTGGGCGACGAGGACAGGGCGCTCGCGCGGCTCATTCGTGACGAGACCGACAGGATCGTCTCGCTCGTCGACCGGATGGAGATCTTCTCCGACGAGCGGCCCGTCGACCGTGCGCCGATCAACATTCACTCGGTGCTCGATCACGTCAAATCGCTGGCGCAGGCCGGGTTTGCCCGCAAGATCAGGTTCACCGAGCTCTACGATCCATCGCTGCCGCCGGTCTATGCGAACCGCGACCAGCTGGTGCAGGTCTTCCTCAATCTCGTGAAGAATGCAGCCGAGGCGATCGGCGACAGTGCGGACGGGGAAATCGTGCTGACCACGGCCTACCGGCCGGGTATCAAGCTCTCCGTGCCGGGCAGCGCCGAAAAAGTCTCCCTGCCGCTCGAATTTTGCGTGCAGGACAACGGTCCGGGCGTGTCCAACGATCTCCTGCCGCTTCTTTTCGACCCCTTCATCACCACCAAGACAAACGGAACCGGTCTCGGTCTGGCGCTCGTCGCCAAGATCGTGGGCGGCCATGGCGGCATCATCGAATGCGACAGCCAGGGCAGCAAGACCATTTTCCGCGTATTGATGCCGGCTTCGCGCGACGCGCCTCCCGTCGCCGGTGTGAGCCGGACCTCCATGGATCTCAAGCGATGACAAAAGCGACCATTCTCGTAGCCGATGATGATGCGGCGATCCGCACCGTTCTCAATCAGGCGCTTTCACGCGCCGGATACGAGGTACGAATCACGTCCAACGCGACGACGTTGTGGCGATGGATTTCGGCAGGCGAGGGGGATCTCGTCATCACCGACGTTGTGATGCCCGATGAGAACGCCTTCGATCTTCTGCCGCGCATCCGCCGCATGCGCCCGGAACTGCCCGTGCTCGTGATGAGTGCGCAGAATACCTTCATGACGGCGATCAAGGCATCCGAGAGCGGGGCCTATGATTATCTGCCCAAGCCTTTCGACCTGACCGAGATGATCGGCATCGTCGGCCGGGCGTTGGCGGAGCCCAAGAAGAAAACCACGCAGAGCATCGACGATGCCGGCGAGGGGATGCCGCTTGTCGGGCGCTCGACCGCGATGCAGGAGATCTACCGGGTTCTCGCCCGTCTCATGCAGACCGATCTGACGCTGATGATCACCGGTGAATCCGGCACGGGCAAGGAACTGGTGGCGCGCGCGCTGCACGATTACGGCAAGCGCCGCAACGGCCCCTTCGTGGCGATCAACATGGCGGCAATCCCGCGCGATCTGATCGAATCGGAACTCTTCGGCCATGAGAAGGGCGCATTCACCGGCGCCCAGAACCGCTCGACAGGACGTTTCGAGCAGGCCGAGGGCGGTACGCTGTTCCTCGACGAGATCGGCGACATGCCGATGGATGCGCAGACCCGGCTTCTGCGCGTGCTTCAGCAGGGCGAATATACCACGGTCGGCGGGCGAACCGCGATCAAGACCGATGTGCGCATCGTCGCGGCCACCAACAAGGATCTCAAGATCCTGATCAATCAGGGCCTTTTCCGCGAGGATCTCTATTACCGCCTGAATGTCGTTCCGCTGCGCCTGCCGGCGCTGCGCGACCGCGCCGAGGACGTCCCCGATCTGGTGCGCCATTTCGTGCGTCAGGCGGTGGAGGAAGGGCTCGATCCCAAGCGCTTCGACCAGCCGGCACTGGACCTGCTCAAGGCCTATCCATGGCCGGGAAACGTCCGCGAACTGGAAAACGTGGTCCGTCGGGTGATGGCGCTCTATCCGCAGGATGCGATCAGCGGCGAGATCATCGAGAACGAGCTCCGGACCGAATCGGCCGAAACGGGCATCAGTCATGATGTCGGCAATAGCGCTCCGCTCACCATCGGCGGCGCGGTCGAGGAGAACATGCGGCGCTATTTCTCCGAGTTCGGCGAGGAGCTGCCGCCAAGCGGGCTCTACCAGCGTGTGATCGACGAGGTGGAGTATCCGCTCATTCTCGCAGCGCTGACCGCGACACGCGGCAACCAGATCCGGGCTGCCGATCTTCTCGGCCTCAATCGCAATACCCTGCGCAAGAAGATCCGGGAGCTGGGCGTCACCGTCTATCGTTCGCCGCGCCCGAACTAGGCGTTCCGCGCCGGGTTTCGGCTCGCCGACAATCCACAGCTAACCCCGTGAAAATCAGTGGTTTTGCGTGATGGCGGCGCCTGCTAAGTTGCATTTTCGCCACATTCTGTTGCTCTACGGCAACTGTGGGAATCAGCGAGCCGGAGGGATGGCGGTCAGTGACTATTGCGACGGATACGCGAGCGGCGGGCACTGCGGGGACGGACGCTGAAACGGGGGCCGATCAGCCGTCGCCCGTTCTGGTGAAGCTCCGCGAAAGCACCCTGACCGTGCCGGGCACGGCGCTCGTCGGCTTCGCGTTTATCAGTGCGCTCGCCTCATTTGCGATCCTGCTCGGCATCACGCCCATAGAGCCGGTCGAATCGGTCGTTCTCACCGCCATCATCATCAATCTTTTCTTCGTGCTGGCGATGCTGGCTCTGGTGGTCTTCGAGGTTCGCGCGCTTCTCAAGGCGCGAACGCGCGGTAAGGCGGCGGCGCGACTGCACATTCGCATCGTCGCGCTGTTCTCGATCGTGGCGATCCTGCCGGCAATTCTGGTGGCGGTGGTCGCTTCGGTTACGCTCGATGTCGGCCTTGACCGCTGGTTCTCCATCCGCACCAAGTCGATCGTCAACTCGTCGCTGTCCGTCGCCGAGGCTTATGTGCTCGAAAATGCGCGCTTCCTGCAGGGGCAGACCGTGTCGATGGCCAACGACCTCGACAATGCGCGTTCGCTTTACCGTCTCGACCGCACCGGTTTCGTCAATTTCATGACGCGGCAGGCGGCCGGACGCGGCCTGCTGGGCGCATTTCTGGTTCGCGCCGACGGCAGTGTCATCGTCCAGGCGGATATCCGCACGGAACGGCCGCTGCCGGCAATCCCGCGCGATGCGCTCAGCGACGCCGTCAACGGCAAGCCCACGCTGATACCGCCGGGCGTGACGAACCTCGTGGGTGCGATCATGCCGATGCAGCAGATCGACGACACGTTCCTTTATACCGTGCGTGCGGTCGACCCCGAGGTCATGCAGTCGATGCGGCAAATGCGCGAGGCGACGCAGGAGTACCAGACGCTGGAAGCGGGGCGGGCGCCGCTGCAATTCGCCTTCGGGATCCTCTATATCGGTTTTGCGCTCGTCGTGCTGATCGCGGCGATCTGGACGGCCATCGCCGTCGCCGACCGGCTAGTGCGGCCGATCCGGGTTCTGATCAATGCCTCCGACGAGGTGGCGTCCGGCAATTTCGGGATTGCGGTGCCCGTTCATGCCTCAGACGGCGACGTGGCTTCGCTTGCCCATACCTTCAACAACATGATCGTGCAGATCCGTACCCAGCGCGACGAGATCCTGTCCGCCAAGGACCAGATCGACGATCGCCGTCGTTTCACCGAAGCCGTGCTGTCGGGCGTGTCCGCGGGCGTCGTGGGCGTCGATCACGATACCAATGTGACCATCGCCAACCGCTCGGCGACATCGATCCTGACGGAAAGCGCGCGGGCGATCATCGGCGAGCCGATTGCCAATATCGCGCCGGAATTCACCGATCTCATCGCGAAGGCTGCGCTTCTGCCCGGTCGGGAGACGCGCAGCCAGATCGTCTTGAAGCGCGGCGGCAAGGAGCGCACGCTCGACGTGAAGGTGACGCGCGAGGAAACCCATGACGGCCTCGAATCCTTCGTCATCACGCTCGACGACATCACCGATCTCCTGATCGCACAGCGCTCGACGGCCTGGGCTGACGTGGCCCGCCGCATCGCTCACGAGATCAAGAACCCGCTTACGCCGATCCAGCTTTCCGCCGAGCGCATTCGCCGGCGCTACGGCAAGCAGATCCCCGACGACGACCGCGCCGTTTTCGACCAGTGCACCGACACCATCGTGCGGCAGGTCGAGGATATCGGCCGCATGGTCGACGAGTTCTCCTCCTTTGCGCGGATGCCGAAACCCTCCAAGACGCGGACCGACCTGCGCGAGATCCTGAAGGAAACCGTTTTTCTGCGCGAGGTGAGCCGGCAGGATATCGACTTCCACCGCGATTGGCCGGACGATGTCGAGATGAAGGGGATGTTCGATGCCCGCATGCTGTCGCAGGCCTTCGGGAACCTGATCAAGAACGCCACCGAGGCGATCGACGCCGTTCCCGACGACGTGGAGCGGGACGGAAAGCACATTCACGTTCACGCCGAGCCGTCCGGAGAAGGCTTTCTCGTTGCGATCATCGATAATGGCCGCGGCTTGCCGACGGAGAATCGTCATCGATTGCTCGAGCCCTATATGACCATGCGGGAAAAGGGCACCGGTCTCGGGCTCGCGATCGTGAAGAAGATTATCGAAGACCATGGCGGTTCGCTGCAGTTGCAGGATGCGCCGTCGGACACCGATAGCGGAAGAGGGGCAATGATCTCAGTCTGGCTGCCGGTTCGTTCCGCCGATCCGGAAGCAGAAGAACACAGGAACAAGGAGACTGGACATGGCGTCTGACATCCTGGTCGTTGACGACGAAGAGGATATCCGCGAACTCGTCTGCGGAATTCTGGACGATGAGGGGCACGAAACACGTTCGGCGCGCGATGCCGACAGTGCGCTCGCGGCGATCTCCGACCGTGTGCCGCGGCTGGTATTCCTCGATATCTGGCTGCAGGGCAGCCGGCTCGACGGACTGGCGCTGCTCGACGAGATCAAGTCGCGCTATCCGGAATTGCCGGTGGTGATGATTTCAGGCCACGGCAATGTCGAGACTGCCGTTTCGGCGATCCGGCGTGGTGCTTATGATTTCATCGAGAAACCCTTCAAGGCCGACAGGCTGGTTCTGGTGGCGGAACGCGCGCTGGAAACATCGAGCCTGAAGAAGGAGGTTTCCGACCTCAAGCGCCGTTCCGGCGATGCCGTGGAGCTGATCGGAACCTCGCTGGCCATCTCGCAGCTCAAGCAGACGATCGAGAAGGTCGCACCGACCAACAGCCGCATCATGATCATGGGGCCGTCGGGCAGCGGCAAGGAGCTGGTGGCGCGCCTCATTCACAAGAATTCGAGCCGTTCGAACGGCCCGTTCGTGGTGCTCAATGCCGCGGGCCTGACGCCCGAGCGCATGGAGATGGCGCTGTTCGGCACCGAAAGCACATCGAGCCACGAACGCAAGATCGGCGTGCTGGAAGAGGCGCATCGCGGCATTCTTTATCTCGACGAGATCGCCGACATGCCGCGCGGCACGCAGAACAAGATCCTGCGGGTACTGGTCGATCAGCAGTTCGAGCGCGTGGGTGGCACAAAGCGTGTGAAAGTCGATGTCCGCATCATTTCGTCCACCGCGGTCAATCTCGAGGCGTTGATCTCGGCGGGCGAGTTCCGCGAGGATCTTTATCACCGGCTCGCGGTGGTTCCGGTCAAGGTGCCGGCCCTGTCGGAACGGCGTGAGGACATCCCGTTCCTCGTCGACATGTTCATGCGCCAGATCTCGGAGCAGGCGGGGATCCGCAATCGCAAGATCGGCGATGACGCGATGGCCGTCATCCAGGCGCACAGCTGGCCCGGCAATATAAGACAGCTCCGCAACTATATGGAACGGCTGATGATTCTGGCACGCAGCGACGGGCCGGATACGGTGATTACCGCCGACATGTTGCCTGATGACGTTTCCGACATGCTGCCCAAGACGGGCACCGGCAATGCCGAGCACATCATGACGCTGCCATTGCGGGAAGCACGCGAAATGTTCGAGCGCGATTACCTGGTGGCTCAGATCAACCGGTTCGGCGGCAACATTTCAAAGACTGCGGAATATGTCGGGATGGAACGTTCTGCCCTGCATCGCAAATTGAAATCGCTTGGCGTATAAGGCAGGAAAAGCGGGCCGCGCAGTCAGGCGCGTCCATGGATTCTCGCCGGGGTAAGCGAATGAAAGTCATCATCTGCGGAGCGGGCCGGGTCGGCTACGGTATTGCCGAGCGTCTTGCGGCGGAAGAAAACGACGTCTCGGTCATCGATACCTCGGCCGATCTCATCCAGGGCATTCGCGATACGCTGGACGTGCGCGGCTATGTCGGCCATGGCGCCCATCCCGACATGCTGGCCCAGGCGGGCGCCGAACAGGCCGACATGATCATCGCGGTGACGCTCTATGACGAGGTCAACATGGTGGCCTGTCAGGTGGCGCATTCGCTGTTCAACGTGCCGACGAAGATCGCCCGTATTCGCGCGCAGAGCTATCTGCGGCCGCACTGGGCGGACCTGTTTTCACGCGATCACATGCCGATCGACGTCATCATCTCGCCTGAAGTCGAGGTGGGGAAGGTGGTGCTGCGCCGGATCGCGCTCCCCGGTGCGACCGATGCGGTGCGTTTCGCCGACGATGCGATCGTCATGGTGGCGATCGAATGCCTGGAAGACTGCCCGGTCGTCAACACGCCGCTCGATCAGCTGAGCGAGCTTTTTCCCGATCTCAATGCGACCGTGGTCGGGGTGTGGCGAAACGAGAAACTTTTCGTGCCGCATTCAGCCGACCAGCTGGAAACCGGCGATCTGGCCTATGTCGTGTGCCAGCGCGACAATGTTCGCCGGACGCTCGGCCTTTTCGGGCATGAGGAGCAGGAGGCCGCGCGGATCGTCATCGCGGGTGGCGGAAATATCGGCTTCTACGTGGCCAAGGCCATCGAGGAACGCCAGAGCCGCACGCGCCTCAAGATCATCGAGAGCAATCGCAGCCGGGCGGTTTCGATCGCGGAATCACTCAAGCGCACAGTTGTCATCAACGGCTCGTCGCTCGACCAGGAAATTCTCGTCGAGGCCGATGTGCAGGATGCCGACCTGATCGTTGCGCTGACCAATGACGACCAGGTCAACATCCTGACATCCGTCATGGCCAAGCGGCTCGGCTGTCAGGCCAACATGGCGCTGATCAACAATCCGTCCTACCACGACTTCACCCGCACGCTCGGAATCGATGCCCATATCAATCCGCGCGAGGTGACGATCTCCCGTATCCTGCAGCATGTCCGGCGCGGCCGCATTCGCGCCGTGCACAGCGTGCAGAAGGGGGCCGCCGAGATCATCGAGGCCGAGGCCATGGAAACCTCGCCGCTCGTCGGCAAGCCGTTGCGTGAACTCGATCTGCCGGATGGCGTGCGGATCGGAGCCGTCTATCGCGACAAGGCTGTGATCCGTCCGGATGGCGATACCCGGATCAAGGCAAAGGACCGCGTCGTGATCTTCGCGACGCTCGATGCGGTCAAGCATGTCGAGCAGATGTTCCGCGTGAGTCTCGAATTCTTCTAGATTTCCGGATCTGAACTGCCGAAGAGCTGGCGCAGCCCGCAAGAAGCGGGAAAGCCGGTCGCATTCGGCGGTAATGGGCTATTTACAAATCCGTCAATGAGTGGTCTTCTTGCCGTGCATTCCAGCCGGATGAATATCCGGCCGCGTCGGCGTGTGTCGCGCGATCACGTGAGGGGGATCTCACACAGAATTCGCGTTCAAGCGAAGATGTGCCTGAGGCGAAAGCGCCTCTACGGGCTGGAAAAGCGGTGATCTCCCGCATGAGCGGGCAAGAAGAAGACGGGAAGAAGCAAAGAAATGGCCGAGCGCTCTCAAAATCTCCAGGACCTGTTCCTCAACACGGTCCGCAAGCAGAAAATCTCGCTGACAATATTCCTCATCAACGGCGTGAAGCTGACGGGCGTTGTCACATCTTTTGACAATTTCTGCGTCCTGCTGCGCCGTGACGGCCATTCGCAACTGGTCTATAAGCACGCGATCTCGACAATCATGCCGAGCCAGCCGGTCCAGATGTTCGAAGGCGAGGAGTCGTCCGGCTCGTGATGCAGTATCGCCTGTGAGCTGACGTGACGAAATCCAACAAGAACAAGAGCGACGGTGTCGACGTGACGCCCGAGGAAACGCGCGCCATCGTGCTCGTGCCGGTCATCAAGACCCGCACGGCAGAGGATGCCGCCGAGAGCCTTGTTGCGCGCTCGGACAATGCGCGGCTCGAAGAAGCCGTGGGGCTGACGCGCGCCATCGATCTCGAGATCGCCAAGGCGCTGGTGGTGCCGGTCCCCAAGCCGCAGCCCGGCACGCTGTTCGGTACCGGCAAGATCGAGGAAATTCTCGCGCTCGTGGAAGAGACCGAGTCGGGGCTGGTGATCGTCGATCATCCGCTCACGCCGGTGCAGCAGCGCAATCTCGAACGCGAATGGAAGGTCAAGGTCATCGACCGGACCGGGCTCATTCTGGAAATCTTCGGGCGCCGCGCCTCGACCAAGGAAGGCGTGCTGCAGGTCGATCTGGCGCATCTCAACTACCAGAAGGGCCGGCTTGTGCGCAGCTGGACCCACCTCGAGCGCCAGCGCGGCGGCGGCGGCTTCATGGGCGGTCCGGGCGAAACCCAGATCGAGGCCGACCGGCGCATGCTGCAGGACAAGATCCTGAAGCTCGAGCGCGAACTGGAGCAGGTGCGCCGTACCCGTCAGCTGCACCGGTCGAAGCGCCGCAAGGTGCCGCATCCGATCGTCTCGCTCGTGGGCTATACCAACGCCGGAAAATCCACGTTGTTCAACCGGATGACGGGATCGGGCGTGCTTGCGGAGGACATGCTTTTCGCAACGCTCGATCCGACGCTGCGCCGTTTGAAGCTTCCCCATGGCGGCACGGTGATCCTGTCGGATACGGTGGGCTTCATCTCCGATCTGCCGACACATCTGGTCGCCGCCTTCCGGGCCACGCTCGAGGAGGTGGTGGAAGCCGATCTCATCCTTCATGTCCGCGACATGTCCGATCCGGACCGGAACGCGCAGGCCAGGGATGTCGAGGACATTCTCGAAAGCCTCGGTCGCGGCGAGGGCGACGGGCGCAAGCTGCTCGAAGTGTGGAACAAGATCGACCGACTGGAGCCCGAGGCCGCAAGCGACCTGAAGAAGCGCGCCGAGGGGTCGGAGCATGCGATCGTCGTTTCCGCTCTCAAGGGCGACGGGATCGATGCCCTCCTTGGAGAGATCGAGCGATTGATCTCCGGGACGCTCGAAAAGCGCACGATCCGCATCGAGCCGGGTGAAATGTCGCTTCTGCCCTGGGTCTATGAGCGCAGCCATGTGCTCACGCGCCAGGACGAGGAAGACGGCGCGGTGACGCTGGAGGTCGAGATCACGGCGGTGGAATCGGCGGAACTCGACGCCAAGCTCGGCACCGTGGTCGCGGACGATCCCGAAGACTACTGATTACGCGGGCCTGTCCTTGCCGATGCCGAGCGACTTGGCTTCGTCCCACAGGCCGTCCATCTCGTCGAGATTGGACTGTTCGGGCGTCTTGCCGGCTTCGGCAAGGCGTCTTTCCACATGGGCGAAGCGATTGCGGAACTTGGTGTTGGTCCCGCGCAGCGCGTTTTCCGGGTCGGTCTTCAAATGCCGGCCGAGATTGGCGAGCGCGAATATGACGTCGCCCAATTCGCCCGCGGCCTCATCCGCGTTGCCGGCAGCCATCGCCTCGCGCAACTCGCCGATTTCTTCCTCGATCTTGTCGAGCACGGGGCCGGCAGCGCCCCAGTCGAAGCCCACGCGACCGGCCGTTTCCTGAAGTTTCAGCGCCTCGGTCAGTCCGGGCAGGGCGCGGGGTACGCCGTCGAGCAGGCCCTTGTTTTCATCCACATCGAGACCGCGTTCCTTGCGTCGTGCCGCGCGGGCTGCCTTTTCGGCCGCCTTGATCTCCGCCCATTGTTGCTTGACGGCATCGGGACTGTCCGCCTCCGACACGGCGAAGACATGCGGGTGACGGCGGATCATCTTGGCGGTGATCGCTTCAACCACGTCGCCAAAGGCAAAATGGCCGGCCTCTTCGGCCATGCGGGCATGAAACACCACCTGGAGCAACAGATCGCCCAGCTCGTCGCACAGGTCGTCGAAATCCTTCCGCTCGATGGCGTCGGCCACCTCATAGGCTTCCTCGATCGTGTAGGGCTTGATCGATTCGAAATCCTGCACGATGTCCCAGGGGCATCCGGTTTGCGGATCGCGGAGCGCCACCATGATTTCGAGAAGCCGGGAGATATCCTTGGACGGGGTCATGCGGTCATCCTACACATCTTGCGGCTCATGGGGCGCCCTTGTCCGCCGCTTTCCACAGTGGCGATGCGAATACAAGGGGCGGGTCGGTTTTCGCGCCGATGTCATAAAAGCTTCCGTATCGGGGCTTTAATTTTGCGGCACGATCGCCGACACTCCGGCCTTGAAGCGAAGACAGGATTTCTTGTGAGATACGGACTTTACTACGCGCCGCACCCGGATGCTGCGTTTGCGCGTCTCGCCAATGCATGGCTCGGACGTGATCCGGTTACCGATGCACCGGTCGAACAGCCCCCGGTTCCAGGCTTTTCGCGCGAGGAATTCGCGGATGTGACGGCAGAAGCGCGGCGTTACGGATTTCACGGCACGATCAAGGCGCCTTTCAGGCTCGCCGACACCGTGACGGAGGCCCATCTTCTGGCGGAGGCGGAGAGTTTCGCAGCGTCTCGGGTACCCGTGCCGGTGGGCGGGATGAAAGCCGCCACGCTGCATGGGTTCGTGGCGCTCGTGCCTGCAGGGGATGCCGAGGCGCTCGGTTCGTTTGCCGGCGAAGTCGTGCGCCATTTCGACCGGTTTCGTGCACCCTTGACGCCGGAGGATCGCGCCCGCCGCATCCCGTCCACCCTGACCGAACGGCAGCGCGGCAACCTCGATCAGTGGGGCTATCCCTATATCTTCGACGATTTCGGCTTTCATCTGACGCTGTCGAAAAGGCTTGATGGCGGGCGCGCGGAGAAACTTCGGACCTTTGCGAGCGACTATTTTGCTCGCCACCTTGCCGAACCGCTCCATATCGATGCGCTGACGCTCTTCGTTGAAGCCGAACCGGGTAGGCCCTTTACCCAGCTCGCCCGTTTTCCTTTCGCCGTTCCGCAGTCCTGAAAGTTCGTTTCGCATGACCCAAGACCATGTCTTTTCCAATGCCCGCCTGGTGCTCGAGGACCGGATCGTCGAGGGCAGCCTGCTCGTCCGTGACGGCAAGATCGCCGCGATCGACGAGGGGAGGTCCTCCGTCGGCGAGGATGTAGAGGGCGATTACATCATTCCAGGGCTGGTCGAACTCCACACCGACCATCTCGAAACCCATTATTCGCCCCGCCCGGGCCTGCGATGGAACGCGATATCGGCCATCCAGTCCCATGATGCGCAGATCGTCACCTCCGGCATCACCACGGTGTTCGACTGCCTGCGGCTCGGATCCGACGAGGATGGCGGTTTCGCGAAGGGCGAGATGCGGGCGATTGCCGATGCGTTCGAGATCGCACGCGGGGAGGGGCGTTTGCGCGCCGACCACCGTATCCATCTGCGGTGCGAGGTTTCCGCCGCCGATGTGATGGAGCATTTCGAGGATTTCCGCACCGACGATCAGGTCGGCCTCGCCTCGCTGATGGATCATGCGCCCGGTCAGCGGCAGTTCCAGACGATGGATCAGTACATCCTCTACTACAAGGAAAATCGCGGCTTGTCGGACGAGGAATTCGAGCGCTTCATCAAGCGGCGGGTAGCGGCCTCGGAGAAATACTCCGCCGACCACCGGCGGCAGATCGCCGGGATATGCGCCGCGCGCGGCATAACGATCGCGAGTCACGACGATGCGACGCTGGAACATGTCGAGGAAGCCAGGAGCTTCGGCGTGGGTCTTGCGGAATTCCCCACCTCCGTCGCGGCCGCGGATGCCTCGCATGCGGCGGGAATGTCGGTGCTCATGGGCGCGCCGAACGTGGTTCGCGGCAAGTCGCATTCCGGCAACATCGCCGCCAAGAACCTTGCCGAGCGCGGCGTGCTCGACGTGCTGTCATCGGACTACGTTCCCTTCAGCCTGATCCAGGCACCCTTCATCCTGGCCCTGGACGAGGGCGTGATGAGCCTGCCGGAGGCGATACGGCTGGTGACGGCGACGCCTGCGCGTACGGTCGGACTCGAGGATCGCGGCCGCATCGCCGAGGGCCTGACCGCCGATCTCGTGCGGGTGCGGCGCACGTCCGGAGTGCCCGTTGTTCGCTCCGTCTGGCGCTCCGGTGAGCGGGTTGCCTGATGGAAGAGGTCAATGACATCGAACCTGCCTCGGGCGGGCGGCGCGGCTGCCTGATCGTCATCATGGGGCCAAGCGGGGCCGGCAAGGATTCAATCCTGTCGCTGGCGCGTGACCGTCTGGAAGACTGTGACGACATCCTTTTCGTCCGTCGTTCGATCACCCGTCCCCTGCACGAGGATTCGGAAGACTTCGAGCCGCTGAACGATGTCGAGTTCGACGCCGGCCTCAAGCTCGGCCGCTTCTGTTTCCACTGGCAAGCCAACGGGCTCAGCTACGCCCTGCCGATCACCATGGTCGATCATCTGGCTCGTGGCGGGGTGGCTGTCGTCAACGGATCGCGGGCCGCCTACCGGCACATGCATGCGGTCTTTGCCGAGACGCGCGCGGTACTTGTCCGCGTCGAACCTTCCGTCCTCAAGGAGCGGCTCAGATGCCGGGGGCGTGAGGATGCGGATGAGATAGAGGCGCGGATCGAGCGCTCGGCAACTTATCTCGATGCCATCGTACCGGACGCGGTGATCGACAATTCAGGCTCTCTCGAGGAAGCCGCCGCCCATTTCGTCGATTATGTGATGGCCGAGAGGAGGGCGCGCGTCTAGAGCGCTCCGTCGGTCTCGATCCTGATGGTGGTGCCGCAATGCTTGCAATGGACGGCATCGGCGTCATGCAGGCGCAGCCCGCAGGACGGGCATTCGTGGCGAACCTTGGTGGGCCGGAAAAGAACCTGCGCCAATCTCAGAAACAACGTCACCCCGAATATCATGACGCCGACGGACAGGAGCCGGCCGCTGGTGCCGGTCAGCGTGATGTCGCCGAAACCGGTCGTGGTCAGCGTTGTCACGGTGAAATAGAGCGCGTCGGCGTAGTTCCGGATTTCGGGATTGTAGCGGTATTGCAGTGAATAGATGAGGCCGGTCGTCACGAACAGGAAGACCAGAAGGTTGATGGCCGCAAGGATGATTTCCTCGCGCTGGCGGAAATAGGCGAAATCCTTCCGCAGCCGCGCCAGCAGTTGGTAGGTGTGCAGCAGGCGAAGCGTTCTGAGTACCCGGAGAAAGCCGAGACCCTCGCCGGCGATGGGGGCCAGGAACGAAATCACGGCCGCGATGTCCGCCCAGGTGGCCGGACGAAGCAGGAAGTGACCGGTGCGCTCGAGCGACAGCCGCATCAGGAAATCGGCGAGGATGACGAGGCCAAACACAAAGTCGAGGATCTCGATGGCAGGTGACCGCTCGAAGAAGGACGTCACCACCACGAAGATGATCGTGACGATGTCGAAAGCGAGCAGCGCATAGCGGAATTGATGCGCCCGTTGAGACTGCCCCTCGTAGAGCCAGCGGATTTTCGCGTGCAGGCCTTCCGGCATTGTCGATTGTCATCCCCACCAGTTTCAGCGTCTTCTCATCATCGTGCGTCGATGGTCCGGGCACAAGGTCCGCGCCCGGTCAGAGCAGCGATGCACCCAGCTTTTCCCTCCAGGCGGCAAGCTTTTCCTTCAGCGCATTCTCGCGGGCGAGTGGCGCGAGATCGTCAGCGAGCGTGTCGAGAACCTCGTAGTCGAATCCGGTGCCGCCTTCCTTGTTCCATGCGGCCTGCAGGGCAGGGATGTGATGCGTTCCGGTCCTCAACGTGAACCAATGGCGGTTCTGCGCCTTTTCGAGATCTTGCGAGGTCCCGATCCAGACGGCGTCCAGCTTCCGGCAGCCGATCGCGTAGACGCCGGATTTGCGGGGTGTCTGCTTGTAGCTGTCCCTGAGGGCACGCTGTTCGATACGGGGCATGGCGCTTCTCCTTTCGGCGCTCTTTATTATTATCCGGGTGTAATTGACAAGCATATTTTTACCCGGGTATTAGGGTGATGCAACGGAGATGCAACCAATGACCGACCTTCTCTCGCGGCCGAGCGCCGCTTTCTCGGGGCAACAGCTGATTGCCGAGGGCGCTCTCGTCGATGTGGCGCTCGCGGTGCGGGCGCTGCCGCTCGACGGGATGGCGCCGGTCCTGGTCTTCGACCAGACGACCGGCGGAGTTGTCGATCTCGACCTGCGCGGCAGCACGGCGGATGTGATCAGGCGGCTGACGGAACGGGCGCAGGCGGAAGGCGCGACATCGAAGGCATCGGGAGAAGCGCAGGAAGCCGCCAGAGGGCGGGGGCGCCCGAAGCTCGGCGTGGTGGCGCGTGAGGTCACGTTGCTGCCGCGGCACTGGGAATGGCTGGGTGAACAGCCCGGCGGCGCGTCGCAGGCGCTGAGGCGTCTCGTCGATCAGGCGCGCAAGGCAGGCGACGGTGCGGACAAGGACCGGTCGCGCCAGGGGATCGCCTACCGTTTCATGCAGGCCATTGCGGGTGACCTTCGAGGCTTCGAAGAGGCGAGCCGGGCGCTCTTTGCCGGCGACATGCCCCGCTTCGAACGTTCGATTACCGCCTGGCCGGAAGATGTCCGTTCCTTCGCCTTGCGTCTCGCCAAGGGCGAGGGCGACGACGGCTGAAACAAAAAGGCCGGTCGCGGGGACCGGCCTCTTCAGACAATTCGTCGGCAACTCAAGCGGCGGGCAGAACCTTCTGGCGCTGCTCGCCGAGCTTTTCGATGCCCAGACGCATGACTTCGCCGCCCTTGAGGAAAACCTGCGGCTTCTGGCCCATGCCGACGCCGGGAGGCGTGCCGGTGGAGATCACATCGCCCGGCTGCAGGCTCATGAAACGGCTGAGATAGGAGACGAGGAAAGGGACCTTGTAGACCATGGTCGAACTGGAGCCGTTCTGGTAGCGCTTGCCATCGACGTCGAGCCACATGGCGAGATTGTTGAAGTCGCCGACTTCATCGGGGGTGACGAGCCACGGGCCGGTGGGGCCGAAGGTGTCGCATCCCTTGCCCTTGTCCCAGGTGCCCGAGCGCTCGATCTGGAATTCGCGTTCGGAGACATCGTTGACGACGCAGAAACCGGCGACGTGGCGCATGGCATCGGCTTCTTCGATATAGGAGCCGCCGGTGCCGATGACGACGCCGAGTTCGACTTCCCAGTCGGTCTTCTTCGAGCCGCGCGGGATCTGGACGTCGTCGTCCGGGCCGACCACAGCCGAGGTCCACTTGTTGAAGACGACCGGTTCCGGCGGTACTGCGGCGCCGGATTCAGCGGCGTGATCGGCATAGTTGAGGCCGATGCAGATGAACTTCCCGATATTGCCGACACAGGCGCCCAGACGAAGATCGTCCTGCGGGGTGCCGTCGACGAGGGGCAGGGTGCTTTCATCGAGCGCCGCGATCCTTGCGAGCGATTCCGGCGACAGGGCCTGACCCGCGATGTCGTCCACAATTCCGGCGAGGCTGCGTACGCGACCGTCCTTGTCGAGAAGGCCCGGCTGTTCCTGACCCACGGGTCCGTAACGGAGAAGTTTCATGGAGTTTCCTGTCTTCTTGAAAAGAGCTGAGCGGCCCCGAAAGGTGCCGGGACCGCTCGTAGCCTATTTGCCGATCAATCGTAAAGAACGGCGGCGATCTTCGGGTCGTCCATATTGGACTTGTCGTACCAGTAGAAACCGGTGTCGATGACCTTCGGCAGGTCCTCGCCCTTGGTGGCGGCGACGGCCGCCTTGACGGTTTCGTAGCCGATGCCGACGGGGTTCTGGGTGATGGCGCCGGCCATGGTGCCGTCCATGATTGCTTCCTTCTGTGCGGTTCCGGAATCGTAGCCGATCACCACCAGCCCTTCCGTGCCGGTTTCGCGCACGGCGTTGACCACGCCGATGGCCGAACCTTCATTGGTGCCGAAGATGCCCTTGAGGTCGGGGTTCGCCGTGATGATGGCCTTGGCTACCTCGGTCGACTTCAGCTGGTCGCCGTCGCCATACTGGACGGAGACCACTTCGATGTTGGGGTATTTTTCCTTCATCTGGTTGAGAAAGCCGTCGCGGCGGTCGATGCCCGTGCGGCTGGTCTGGTCATGGGCAACCACGGCGACCTTGCCGCTGCCGCCGATCATCTCGGCCATCTTGTCGGCGGCCAGGCCTGCGGCGGCGAGGTTGTCGGTGGTCGCCGTGGTGACCGGGATGTCACTGTCGACGCCGGAGTCGAAGGCGACGACCGGAATGCCGGCCTCCTGGGCCTGCTTGAGCAGCGGAATGGCGGCCTGGCTGTCGAGTGCGGCGAAGCCGATGGCGCTGGGCTTGTTGGCGAGCGCTGCCGCCAGCATGTCGATCTGCTTGTCGACCATGGTTTCGTTGTCCGGACCTTCGAAGGTCACCTTGACGCCGAATTCCTCGGCGGCCTGGTCTGCGCCAGCCTTCACGGCCTGCCAGAATTGGTGCTGAAATCCCTTGGAGATCAGCGGGATGAACATTTCCTCGGCCTGTGCGGCGGGCGAGGCCGCGAGCAGGCCCAGGGCGCTGATGGCGCCAATGAGCGTACGACGTGACAACATGGTGTTTCCTCCTCGGTTGTTGTTCAACGTGACTGCGTAGAGCCCGGATCACGCGCAGCGCTTGCCGGGGCGCAGAAAGGTCCGTCCTCCGTTCTCAGACCTTTCTTCTGCGGAGCATGTCCGCATAGACGGCAAGAATGATGATCACGCCGGTGACCACCGTCTGCCATTCCTGGGCCACCGAGAGCACGCGCAGGCCGTTCGTCAGAACCGCCATGATGAGCGCGCCGATCAGGGTGCCGAGTATCGTGCCGCGTCCGCCCGAAAGCGACGTGCCGCCGATGACGACTGCCGCGATCGCCTCGAGTTCGTAACCGAGGCCGAGGGCCGGCTGGGCCGAATTGAGCCGCGATGCAATCAGCAATCCGCCAATGCCGACAATGCCGCCGGCGAGCGCATAGACCGCCATTTTCCAGCGGTCGGTGTTCACGCCTGACAACCGCACCGCTTCCTCGTTCGAGCCGAGCGCGAAAGTGTAGCGGCCGAGCACCGTGTTGGAGAGCACGTAGGACGCCGCAATCGCCACGATGAACAGGATCAGCACGCCGTTGGGGATCGGGAGCGCCGGGATGATCTCGCCGATCAGCGAGCCGCGCGAAATGAGATCGAACCCCGGCGTGTCGTTGAAGTAGATCGGCCGGGTTCCGGAAATGACGAGCGACAGTCCCTTGAGGATCAGCATCATGCCGAGCGTCGCGATGAAGGGAGGGATCTTCATCTTGGCGATGAAGGTGCCCGAGCAGAAGCCGCAGAACGCGCCCGTCGCGATGGCCGTCACAACACCGAGCGGAAGCGGCATTCCGAGATAGGTCAGGACCACGCCGGTCATCACCGCGGTGAACGTCATCATGGTGCCGACGGACAGGTCGATGCCGCCGGTGATGATGACGAGCGTTGCCGCAACCGCGAGTACGCCGTTGACCGATGTCGCCTGAAGGATGGCGATCATGTTGGAGGTCTGCATGAAATTCGGCGAGGCTATCGAGAACACGATCAGGAGCACGATCAGGCTTGCGAAGGCCAGAAGTCGCTGTTGGGCGCCGCTGCTGATCAGTGCCTTCTTCTGCCGGGGCTGCGTTGCTTCGATCGTCTGGCTCATGCCACTTCTCCCACGGGCGCCATCGCGGATTCGCGCTGGGTCGCCAGTTCCATGATCTGTTCCTGTGTCGTTTCGGCGCCGCCGGGCAGAATGCCGGTCAGCCGTCCCTCGCACATCACCGCGATGCGGTGGGAGAGGCGCATGACTTCCGGTAGCTCGGACGAGATGACGATGATGGCGCGGCCCTGCGCGGCGAGCTCTTCGAGGAGTTTGTAGATCTCCGATTTCGCGCCGACGTCGATCCCGCGCGTGGGTTCATCGAAGAAGAGGATGTCACAGTCGCGCAACAGCCATTTGGCGACGACGACCTTCTGTTGATTGCCGCCCGACAGAAGGCGCACTTCCTGCGTGTCGGACGGTGTGCGGATGCCGAGCTGGTCGATGTAGTTGTTCGCCGTTTCACGCATTCCGCGCTCGTCGAGGACGCCGGCCTTCGAGGTGAAACGGTCGAGGCTCGCCAGCGCGATATTGGCGCGTACATTCATGCCGGTCGCCAGGCCGAAGCGTTTGCGGTCCTCGGAGAGATAGCCGATGCCTGAGCGAACCGCGTCGCTCGGCGAATGGATCGAGACCGGCTTGCCGTGAACGAGGATCTCGCCGTCATCACGCGGGTCGGCGCCGAATACGGCACGCGCGACCTCGGTCCGGCCGGCACCCATGAGGCCTGCAAATCCGAGGATCTCGCCTCTTCGGACGGTGAAGGAAACGTCGCGGATTTCGCGGCCGCGCTTGAGATTTCGGACCTCGAGGGCGACTTCGTTGCCCCTGGTATCGGGAACGTCGAGCGGCTTTTCGGACACCTCGCGGCCGACCATCATCGAGATGATGCGCGAGAGGGGCGTGCTTTCGGCATCGACGGTGTCGACATATTCGCCGTCGCGCATGACCGTGACGCGGTCGGCGATACGTTTGATCTCGTCCATCTTGTGGCTGATATAGATGATGCCGACGCCTTCGCTCCTGAGCTTGCGGATGATGACGAAAAGTTCGGCGATCTCGGCGTCGTTCAGGGCGGCTGTCGGTTCGTCCATGATGAGGACGCGCGACTTGTAGGACAGCGCCTTGGCGATCTCCACCATCTGCTGCTTGGCGATCGTGAGCGTGTCAACCTGGGCTTTCGGATCGAGCTTGAGGTTCATCGAGCTGAATATGTCCGCCGTCTGACGATTGAGCGCCGGCTCGTCCAGGCGGCCGAATGACTTTCGCGGCTCGCGGCCGATAAAGACGTTCTGCGCGGCGGTGAGGTCGTTCATCAAGGAGAGTTCCTGATGGATGATGCCGATGCCGAGATCGGTGGCTGCGCGCGGGCTGTCGGGGGCGACGGGCTTGCCTTCGAAGAAGATCTCGCCGCCGTCGCGCTGATAGTTGCCCGACAGGATCTTCATCAGGGTCGACTTGCCGGCGCCGTTCTCACCCATCAGGGCGTGAACCTCGCCGGGCTTCAGATCGAAGCGTACGCTCCTGAGGGCATGAACCCCTGGAAACCGCTTCTCGATCCCCCGCATTTCAACCAGTAAACTCATCCACTCCGGCCCTCCCAAGCCGAGTTTCCATGCCTCCTCCGGGCGCTACATCACCGCGCCGATCTGCCAGGGCACGAATTCCACCCCGCCAAATCCGAGTTCCTCGCTCTTGGTCCTTTCGCCGGACGCCACCCGGATCATCAGTTCGAACAGTTCGCGGCCCTTGTCCTCGATGGCGACGCCCTCCGTGACGATGTCCCCGCAATTGAGATCCATGTCGTCTGACATGCGGCCATACATTTCCGAATTGGTGGCGATCTTGATGCCGGGCGTGGGCTTCCAGCCCGAGACCGAACCCCGGCCGGTGGTGAAGACGATCAGGTTCGCGCCTGACGCCACCTGACCGGTCACCGAGCAGGGATCGAAGCCGGGACTGTCCATGAAGACGAAACCGCGGGTATCGATCTTCTCGCCGAAGAGGTAGACGCCGTTCAGCGGCGCGGTGCCGCTCTTGGCCGTCGCGCCAAGCGATTTCTCGAGAATTGTCGTCAGTCCGCCGCGCTTGTTGCCGGGGCTCGGATTGTTGTCCATCTCGCCGCCGTTGCGTTCGGTATAATCTTCCCACCAGCGGATCCGCTCGATGAGCTTCTCGCCGATCTCGACCGTTGCGGCGCGGCGGGTCAGCAGATGTTCGGCGCCATAGATTTCTGAGGTCTCGGACAGGATGGTCGTGCCGCCGTGGCGCACCAGCAGATCCGATGCATGGCCGAGCGCCGGGTTGGCGGTGATGCCGGAATAGCCGTCCGAGCCGCCGCACTGCATGCCGACGACGATCTCGGAAATCGGGGCTTCCTCACGCCTTGCCTGATTGGCGATCTCTGCCACGCCGCGCAGTTCGGAAAGGCCCTTCTCGATGGTCTTGCGGGTGCCGCCGACATGCTGGATCGTCATGTAGCGCAGGGCGCCGTCGGCGCGGATGGGGCGGCCGCCGACGAGATCGGAGAGCTGCATGACCTCGCAGCCGAGCCCGACAAGCAGGATGCCGCCGAAATTCGGGTGCTGCGCATAGCCGGACAGCGTCCGGAAGAGGGTCGCGTAGCCTTCGTTCGAGCCGGACATGCCGCAACCGGTGCCATGGGTGATGGGAACGATGCCGTCGATGTTCGGAAACTCGTCGAGCAGGCCGGATTTTTCCGCTGCCTCGGCGATGAATTTGGCAACCGAGCCGGAGCAGTTCACCGAGGTGAGGATGCCGAGATAGTTGCGTGTGCCATAGCGACCGTCGGCGCGCTTGTAGCCCATGAAGGTGCGAGTTTCGTCAATCGGCGGGAGTTTGGCGTTCTGGCTGGCAAAACCGTAGTCGCGGCTGTGCTCGCTCATGCCGAGATTGTGGACGTGGACATGCTCGCCGGTCGAAATCGCGGATTTCGCCTGGCCGATGATCTGGCCGTAGCGAATGATGTTTTCGCCCGCGGCGACGTCGCGGGTCGCAATCTTGTGGCCGCGCGAAATCGTCTGGGGCAGGGGCGCGGCGACCCCGTCGACGACCGATCCGGCCGCCAGATCGGCAAGTGCGATCACGACGTTGTCGTCGCCGTGCAAACGGATGGTGTCGCCAGATGCCTTCACTCAATTTCCTCCCGCCAGCGGATCGTTTTCGCCCACCTTTCGATCAGGAGTAGATTGACTTGGTAGCACTGTCAACTAACATGTTAGTATGAAAGATGCTGCTGAAATTGCCGATATGCCGGAGCCCGAGCCACTGCTTGCCGAGATAGGGGAGATGTCGGGATCGCTCGCTCAAAGGGTCTATCAATCCTTGCGTGACGCCATCCTGACGCTCGAATACATGCCGGGCGCCGTGGTGCGAAAATCCTTTATATGTCAGAAGCTTGGGGTTTCCCGTCAGCCGGTCTCGGAGGCCATCGCGCGGCTGTCGTCGGAAGGCCTCGTGGACGTCATTCCGCAATCCGCGACGCGCGTTTCGCGCTTTTCGGTGGCGGATCTGCGGGAATCGTCCTTTCTTCGGGAAGCCGTCGAGCTTGCCGCAGTGGAGCGCGTGGCCGCGCGCCGTACCGACGAGCAGCTGGCGCAACTGGTGCGCATGGTGCGCTTGCAGGAATTGTTGCTGGAAGACGGCGACCATGCCGGGTTCTACCAGGCCGACGAGGATCTGCATGCCTTGCTGATGGAACTGACCGGTTTTCCCGGCGTCGTCGCCACTGCCGCGACGGTTTCCATTCCGCTCAAGCGCGCTCGCCTCGCCATCCTGCCCGAACCCGGCCGGCCGGCGGAGGTCATCGCCGAGCATCGCGCTATCGTCGACGCAATCCGCGAACAGGATGTCACCGCCGCCCGCGAGGCGATGCGTCATCATCTCGGCCAGCTCATGTCCCGCATCGAACCGCTGGAGCGGGAGCGGCCCGAACTGTTCCACCAGATCAGGGAGCGCCCGTGAAAGCCTCGGATACCATTCTGCTCAACAGCCGGACGACGAGGCCGGTGCCGCTTACGCGCATGGGATTCGGCGGCGCGCCGCTCGGTAATCTTTATCGCAGGATCGCCGAGGAGGATGCTCAGGCAGCCCTTCAGACGGCCTATGATTGCGGCATTCGACATTTCGACACCGCACCCCAGTACGGGCTCGGCCGGTCGGAAGCTCGGTTCGGCCAGGCGATCGGGCGTTTCGGGCGCGAGAACATCCAGCTGGCGACAAAGATCGGCAGGCTGCTGCTCGATTGCGAACCCGACGAGGTGACCCCCGAAGCCTTTGTCGACGTGCCGCAGAAGCGCATCGTCTTCGACTACACCTATGACGGCGTCATGCGCAGCTACGAGGCCAGCAGGGAACGGCTGGGGGTCGCGAATGTCGATATTCTCCATGTCCATGACGTCTGCGCCTTTTCGCAGGGCTCGCAGGACAAGAGCGACGCCAAGGTGCGGGAACTCTTCGACGGAGGCGGTTACAAGGCACTCGTCGAGCTGCGCGATTCGGGAGAGATCTCGGCAATCGGTGCCGGCGTGAATGAATGGCAGGTCTGCGAAAGACTGCTGGGGCTCGGGGATTTCGACTGTTTTCTGCTGGCCGGCCGCTACACGCTGCTGGAACAGGAGGCGCTGGAAACCTTCCTGCCGCTCTGCGTCAGGCGCGATGTCGGGATCATTCTCGGCGGACCCTACAATTCCGGCATTCTCGCTACCGGCCCGGTGGAGGGCGCGCGCTATAATTACGCGCCGGCGCCCGGACCGATCCTCGAAAAGGTGAGAAAGATGGAAACCGTGTGCGCGGCCCACGACACGCCGCTGATCGCCGCAGCGCTGCAATTCGTGCTCGGTCACCCGGCGGTGCGCTCGGTGATTCCGGGCGGGGCGAATGCGAAGGAAGTGGAATCCAACGTCGCCCTTCTCGAACGTCCGATCCCGGATATGTTATGGCAGGATCTGCGCCGGGAGGAGCTGATCCGTCCCGATGCGCCATTGCCTGGAGACCATACCGATGCTGCGTAACATTCCGTCCATCCTGTCGCCTGACCTCCTGCATGCGCTGCGCGCCATGGGGCACGGCGACGATATCGTCATTGCGGACGCCAATTTTCCGGCCGAGAGCATCGGCCCGAAATGCATTCGTCTCGACGGCATCTCCGCGAGCGATGTGCTCAAGGCTGTTCTGACCTTGATGCCGCTCGACACTTTCGTCGATGATCCGGCGCTCACCATGCAGGTTGTCGGCGATCCCGATACCATCCCGGAAGCCATGGCGGATTTCCAGAAGATCATCGAGGAGACTGCGGACAATCCTGTGAAGATCGCGACACTGGAACGCTTTGCGTTCTACGAGCGTTCCTCCAGGGCATATGCCGTGGTGCAGACCGGAGAATCCCGGCTCTACGGCAACATCATTCTGAAGAAAGGTGTGGTCGCATGACAGTCATAGACGCCCATCAGCATTTCTGGATGACTGGTCGGGGCGATTATGGCTGGCTCACCCAGGAGTCGGGCGATCTCTACCGGGACTTTCTGCCCGACGATCTTTTGCCGCTTATGAGGAAAACGGGGGTGGACGGGACAATTCTCGTTCAGGCCGCCCCGACGGTGGCCGAAACCCAGTTCCTTCTTGGGATCGCCAACGACCATGACTTCGTGAAAGGTGTCGTCGGCTGGATCGATTTCGAGAGCCCCACCGTCTGGGACGATCTCGACCAGCTCGCCGACCACGAGAAGCTGGTGGGCCTGCGTCCGATGATCCAGGATATCGCCGATGACGACTGGATGATGAGCGAGCACATCGTGCATGCGTTCGAAGCGCTGACGTCCTACGGCCTGACCTTCGACGCGCTCACCTATACACGGCACCTGAAAAACCTCGAACTTCTGATAGACCGGCATCCGGAAATGCGCGTGGTCATCGATCATGCGTCCAAGCCGCAGATCGCGGACGGGGCCTATGCCGAATGGGCCGCCAACATGCGCCTGCTTGCCGAGACGACGACGGCCTATTGCAAACTTTCCGGGCTCGTGACCGAGGCCGGCGACAACTGGACGATCGACGATCTTCGCCCCTATACCGACCGGCTTCTCGAGACCTTCGGTCCGGAGCGACTGATCTGGGGGTCGGACTGGCCGGTCTGCACGCGCGTCGCGAGCTATGAGAAGTGGTACGAAACCACGCTCGAACTCATCGGCGGCGATGAGCAGGTCCGGGCTGCCATATTCGGCGAGAACGCCATCCGCGCCTACTGTCTCTGAGGTCAGGGTTTGGCGAAGACGTCGGCCAGGGAACGGTGGCTCTCGCTCCGGTCCCTCAGGTCGAGGCCGGAATGCAGGTCCACCATGTGGCTTTTCATGATCTCCTCGGCGGCGTTCTCGTCCCTGACCGAAAAGGCCTTGAGCAGCGCGTGATGGCTGTGGCTTTCGCAACCGGTATCGCGGCGGTGCCAGTAAAGCGCGATGATCAGCGACGAGCGGGAGACGAGGGTGTGGAGGATCTGGGTGAGGATCGCCTGGTCCGCGATGTCGGCGATTGACAGATGAAACGCGCCGGAATGGGCGAGGGCCATCCCCATGTCGCCCTGCGCCGTGACCTCGTGCTCGGCATCGACATGGCCCTGCAGGACTTTCAGGTGGTCGGGCGTCATGGCGCGAGCCGCCATGCGGGCGATGCGGGGCTCGATCAGCGCGCGCGCCTCGAAGACCTCGTGCGCCTCGCGAATTGTCGGGCGTGAGACGAAGGCGCCGCGATTGCGCTCGATGGTGACAAGACCGCCATGGGCCAGCGCCTGGAGCGCTGTCCGTGCCACGGTGCGGCTGACGCCGAACAACTCGCCCACCTCGTCTTCCGCCAGCTTCATGCCCGGCTGCATGCGGTGCTGCAGGATCGCGGCTTCGAGCTGGTGGCAGATGTCCAGCGCCTTTCCCGGGGGAAGGGAGAAACTGCCTCTGAGATCCGCTGGTGCGATGGTCATTGCCGCCTCGGGAAATGGCGGAAGGATATCCGCCTGGTCAGAGATAGACCCAAGGGGCAATTCAATCAATCTCCATTTCGTATACAATCTGTAGGCAATGCGTATTCTATCTGCTTAAAAATTGAGCTTGGGCTCATCCCCGGTCCTGAGCCGGGTCTGCCTCCTTGCATGTTTTCAACGGCTTAGATCTGCAATTTTGAGTTGGCACAACGATTGCAGAGTTATCGGCGAAACCCAAGGAGAGGGCGTCGATGGCGAAACCTGCGGCACTGGAACTCATCAAGCTGACCAAGAGCTATGGCGGCACGGTCGCGGTCGACGCGATTGACCAGGTGATCCCGGACGGCACCTATACCTGCCTTCTGGGACCTTCCGGCTGCGGCAAGTCCTCGACATTGAGAATGCTCGCCGGCCACGAGAGCGTCACTTCCGGCGACATCGTTCACAAGGGCGCCAACATCACCGATCTGCCGCCGGCCCGGCGCGGTACCGCCATGATGTTCCAGAGCTACGCGCTGTTTCCGCATCTGAGCGTCGTCGACAATGTCGCCTTTTCGCTCAAGATGAAGGGCGTCGAGAAAGCCAAGCGGCAGAAAGAGGCGCGCGAACTTCTCGAACTCGTCGACATGAGCGCGTATGGCGAAAGGCTGCCCGATCAGCTTTCAGGCGGCCAGCAGCAGCGTGTGGCACTTGCCCGCGCGCTGATCACGCGACCGTCGATCCTGCTTCTGGACGAGCCCTTGTCCGCGCTGGATCCATTTCTCCGCATCCGCATGCGCACCGAACTAAAGCGGCTGCAGCGCGAGCTCGGCATCTCCTTCATCCACGTCACGCACAGCCAGGACGAGGCGCTGGCGCTTGCCGACCACATCATCGTGATGAATCGCGGCAAGATCGAACAGGACGGCCCGCCGCAGGAGGTGTTCGACGCACCACGCACGGAGTTCGTCGCCCGTTTCATCGGCGGGCACAACATTCTGGGCGGGAGCGGGAACAGGAAGCTTGCTGTCCGCACCGACCGGATGACGATCGCCACGCAGTCGAGTGCCGGGGCGATCCCTGCCAGCGTTGTGGCAGTCGAATATCTCGGCACCATCGTCAACGTCACCGTTGAAACGGCGCAAGCGGGAGAACTCACGGTCAGCGTCGGCGACACGGCGTATTTCCACAAACCAGTCGAAATCGGCCAGTCCGTCTTCCTTACCTGGAAGGCGGAGGACGCCCACCAGCTCGCGGCATGAGCCGCAACCGGCTTGCGGCAGTCCCGCCGCTGGCCAGCTTCCGGAGGGATAAGGAGCTCCTATCATGACTGACAAGCAGAAGAAGGATGGCCTGAGCCGGCGTTCGGTTCTCAAGGGCGCGGCAGCCACGGCAGGTGCCGCCATCGGTTCCGGCGCGATCACCGGTTTTCCCACCATCTGGGCGCAGAACATCAAGGATGTCACGCTCAGGCAGTTCGGCACAGGCGTCTCCAATCTCAACGATGTGGCGCAGAAGGTGAAGGAAGACCTCGGATTCACGCTCGAAATGACCGCACTCGATTCCGACAGCGTGACCCAGCGCGCCGCGACACAGCCCGATAGTTTCGACATCGCCGATATCGAATACTGGATCTGCAAGAAGGTCTGGCCCACCGGCAACCTGCAGGCCATGGATGTCTCCAGGATCAAGAACTACGACAAGATCGTCGGCATCTTCAAGGACGGCAAGCTGACGCCGGAAAGCGAGATCGCGCAAGGGACCGCGCCCCATACGGTCGGATTCATTCCGGAGCCCGGCGCCACCACCTTCGCCGACGAGCAGACCAACTGGATGACGCTCATTCCGACCATCTACAATGCCGATACGCTCGGCATCCGCCCCGACCTCATCGGCCGTCCGATCGAGAGCTGGTCCGAACTCCTGAACCCAGAGTTCAAGGGCAAGGCGTCGATCCTCGACATTTCCTCGATCGGCATCATGGACATGGCCATGGTCTGCGAAGCCATGGGCGAGATCCAGTATGGCGACAAGGGCAACATGACCAAGGAAGAGATCGACAAGACGATCGGCATCTTCACCGAGGCCAAGAAGAACGGCCAGTTCCGCGCCTTCTGGAAGACGTTCGACGAGAGTGTGAACCTGATGGCATCGGGCGAAGTGGTCATCCAGTCGATGTGGTCGCCGGCGATCACGGCGGTCAAGTCGCGCGGCATCGACTGCGTCTACCAGCCGCTCAAGGAAGGCTACCGGTCATGGGGCGGCGGCATCGGCCTGTCGAAGTCGCTCTCCGGCCTCGAGCTCGATGCGGCCTACGAATATATCAACTGGTACCTCTCGGGCTGGGTTGGCGGCTACCTGATGCGCCAGGGCTACTATTCGGCCGTGCCGGAAACCTCGAAGGAATTCATGTCCGAAAACGAGTGGGGCTACTGGTTCGAGGGCAAGGAAGCCACCGACGTCATCACCAGCCCGACAGGCGACAAGCTGGCGGAAGCCGGTGACAAGCGCGACGGCGGCTCCTTCTACGACCGCATGGGCTCGGTTGCCTGCTGGAACGCGGTGATGGACGAGAACCAGTACATGGTCCGGAAATGGAACGAGTTCATCGCAGCCTGATGCGATGAACACCCTGGCGTCCCCGGTTTCATCCTTCCGGGGGCGCCGTTTCCAGATGTTTCTCCCAGGGCGGACAGCGCGATGGCGAACCAACCCAATGTGACCTTCGGAGCTCTCGGCGCCGGCCGTGCCGGACCCGGCATGTCGGATGCCATGAGCGGCTGGCTACTCTCGGCGCCGCTGATGCTGGTGCTGGCCTTCTTCCTGATCCTGCCGATCATCATGATCGTCATCGTCAGCTTCTGGGGCGCGACGGAATTCTCGATCTATCCGGCCTTCCAGTTCGACAATTACGAGTTCCTCCTGTCTTCGCCGGTGACGTATCAGGTGTTCCTGGCCACCATCAAATATGCGATCATCACCTGGGTCTGCACGCTGCTGATCGGTTTCACGATCGCCTATTTCCTGGCCTTCCACATACGCACCCAGACCTGGCAGATCATCCTCTTCCTGCTCTGCACGATCCCGTTCTGGACCTCGAACATCATCCGGATGATCTCCTGGATTCCGTTTCTGGGGCGCAACGGGCTCGCCAATTCCGCGCTTGTCGGCATGGGGATCGTCGACCAGCCGGTCGAATGGCTTCTCTATTCCGACTTTTCGGTCATCCTCGCCTTCGTCCATCTCTATACGCTGTTCATGGTGGTGCCGATCTTCAACACCATGATGCGCATCGACAGGTCGTTGATCGAGGCTGCCTATGACAACGGCGCGACCGGGTTGCAGACGCTCACCAATGTCATCATTCCGCTGACCAAGCCCGGCATCATGATCGGTTCGATCTTCGTCGTCACGCTGGTGATGGGCGACTTCATCACCGTCCGCTTCATGTCCGGTTCGCAAAAGGCCAATGTCGGACGGCTGATCTCCAACGATATCGCGCTTCTGCAATATCCGTCCGCCTGCGCCACGGCGGTGGTGCTGCTGGTGACCGTGCTCCTGGTGATCGCGGTCCTGCTGCGCTTCGTCGATATCCGGAAGGAGCTTTGAGATGGAGAAGCGTCCGCGTTCCTTCTACCTGCTCGCAGCCTTCTTCGCGCTGTTCCTGGTCTTTCTCTACGGTCCGACCTTCACGATCGCGATCCTGTCGTTCCAGGGTCCGCAGGGCGGACTGACCTTTCCGATGCGCGGGGTGTCGCTGCACTGGTTCCGCGAGCTGTTTCAGCAACAGGCGGTCGGCGACATCTGGGGCAGTTTCGGCCGCTCCTTCGTTCTCGGCGTGATGGTGATGGTCGCGACCGTCGTCATCTCGGTGATGGGCGGGCTTGCCTTCCGCAAGCGTTTCCCGGGTTCGGGCGTGGTGTTCTACCTGATCGTCACGTCGCTGGTGATCCCGTCGATCCTGATCTCGCTCGGCGTCGGACTGATCTTTTCGCAAGCCGGGCTCAAGGTGCACTGGTCGACATCGGGTTTCGGCTCGCAACTGACCTGGACGCTGCCTTTCGGACTGCTGATCATGTTCGCCGTCTTCAACCGCTTCGACAAATCCTTCGAGGAGGCGGCGCGCGACCAGGGGGCGAATGCATGGCAGACGATCTGGAGCGTGGTGCTGCCGATCATCGCGCCGATGCTGATAGGGGTGGCGCTGTTCGGGTTCACGCTGTCCTATGACGAATTCGCGCGCACGCTTCTCACGGCGGGGAGCTACAATACGCTGCCGCTCGAGATCTACGGAATGACGACCAATGTGACGACGCCGGTGATCTTCGCGCTCGGTACGCTGACGACGGTCTTTTCCTTCCTCATCATCGGAGTGTTCCTGCTGACCGTGATCGTGGCCAACAAGCGCCGCGCGCGTCGCGGTTCGGATGCAGGCAAGGGCCTGGTCTGAACATGCATATCCTGGTGATCAATCCGAACTCCACCGAGACGATGACGCGCTCGATTGAGAAGGCCGCGCGTGATGCTGCCGGGCAGGGAACCCGGATCACGGCGATCAATCCGACCGATACGCCGCCCGCGATTCAGGGTGCGGAGGACGGGGCGGCTGCCTTGTCGGGGCTCTTTCGCCTGTTTGAGACTGCCGTGAACGGTCCTGATGCGCCCGGCTATGATGCCTGCATCATTGCCTGTTTCGACGATACCGGGCTGATGGCGCTCAAGCGGCGCGCGCGGATTCCCGTCATCGGGATCGGGGAAGCGGCCTTTCACGCGGCGATGCTCGTCGGCGAGGGCTTTTCGGTGATAACGACGCTGGGCGTGTCCATTCCCGTGATCGAGACCAACCTCGTCACTTACGGTTTCATGCGGCGATGCAGACGCGTCAGGGCTTCCGAAGTGCCTGTCCTGGCGCTCGAAAGCGACAAGGATGCCTCGGCGCGCACGATTGCTGGCGAAATCGAGCTGGCGGTCGAGGAAGACAGACCCGATGCCATCGTGCTCGGTTGCGCCGGCATGGCCGATCTGGCGGACGCATTGTCGGAACGGTTCCGACTGCCGGTGATCGATGGTGTGGCGGCGGCTGTCGCCCTTTCCGAGGCGCTGCATGCCGTGCGGGTCGATCGCTGGATCAGGGGGCCCGAGGGCAGGGTAGCCTAGCCGCGCAGATCCGCCATGGGCATCAGCGCGCCGCGTTGCATGACCACACGGGCGGCGACGGCGTGGGCGCGCTTCGCGGCATCCGGCAGTGCCGCACCTTCCGCGATTGCGGCCAGGAAACCACCATTGAACGAATCCCCCGCGCCGGTCGTATCCACGGGATCGACGCGGACGAGCGATTCGAGCCGCGTGCAATCATTCTCTGCGGCAATCAGCATGTCGCCGCCGCCGTTCTTGACTATGGCGAGGCCTGCGCCCGCATCGAGATAGCGCGTTGCCGTCGCCTCGATGTCGGCATCGCCGAAAATCCTTGTTTCGTCGTCGAAGCTCGGCAAGACGATGGAGGACGCGGCTGCGGCATTTAGCGTGGTCTCGCGCAGCACATCGAGCGTTTCCCAGAGCCTGGGCCGTGCGT
This sequence comes from Pseudohoeflea suaedae, assembly GCF_004354915.1. Taxonomy (GTDB): domain Bacteria; phylum Pseudomonadota; class Alphaproteobacteria; order Rhizobiales; family Rhizobiaceae; genus Pseudohoeflea; species Pseudohoeflea suaedae. The sequence continues at coordinate 654,933 of NZ_SMSI01000002.1, forward strand.
TCGGGTCGAAGACGGTGGTCTTGCCCCTGGCGCGTTGCGCGGCAACCATCTGCAGGAAGGTTCGGCGCTTTTCCGGGGCGAGGATCGCAAGCGTGATGCCGGAGAAATAGATCATATCGGCATGGTCCATCGCCTGACCGAGGGCGTCCTCGTCGTCGGCGAGAAGCCGGGCCGCCGATCGTTCGCGCCAATAGGTGAAGGAGCGCTCGCCCTTGTCGATATCGATCAGGTAGAGGCCGGGCTGACGGTTCTTGTCACAGGTGATGAAACGCGTGTCGATGCCGTTGGCTTCGAAGAATCCGCGCATCTTCGCCGAATAGACGTCCGGGCCGAGCCGTGTGTAATAGGCGACGTTCCAGTTCTCCTCAGACAACAAGGCGCGCGCATACCAGGCGGTATTCAGCGTATCGCCCGCATAGCCCAGACGGTAATCGCCATTTTCCATCAAGGCCATCTCGATCATGCATTCGCCGATCGACAGGAAGGTATTCCGTTTCGTCATTCAGCTTCCCTGTCGATGGCAGCGCGCATGCCGCTGTCGAGCATCGTTTCGAGGAGGTCCGTCACCGGAGCGGCGAATATCCTGCTTTCCGCGAGTTCGGACGGAAACAGGCCCGGCAATTTGGTCAGGCCGTCATAGATATCAGCGGGATCGGACAGGCGCGCAACGGTTTTCTGGATGGTCTCCGCCATCGGGTCGCGCAGTTCATAGGCGGTGCCGTCCTCCTTGCGGCCGAGGGCGTAGCGCATCCATGCGGCTGTGGCGAATGCGAAGGGCCGCACGTCCCGGCCTTGTTCGAGCGCGACCAGCGCGGGCGCGATGATGCGTTGTGGCAGTTTCTGGGTACCGTCCATGGCAATCTGGTAGGTTTCATGGGCGATGGCCGGGTTGCGGAAACGCTCGATCAGGGCCTCCCCGTAATCGGCAAAAGTGATGCCGACCAGCGGTGGCATGACACCGGACGCTGCCGCCAGATGCCGCCTGACGAGCCTCGCGAGCGCCGGATCGTTCATCACGTCGCGCACATAGCGGTGGCCAGCCAGGAAACCGGCATAGGCCATCATCGAATGGCTGCCGTTGAGCATGGTCAGCTTCATGCGCTCATAGGGCGCGACGTCGGTGACGAATAGGGCGCCGCCCGCTTCCCATGCAGGCCGGCCCTGCGGGAACGCGTCCTCGATCACCCATTGAATGAAGGGTTCGCATTCCACGGCCGCCTTGTCCTCGCAGCCCGTTTGGGCGGCGGCTTCTGCCAGCGTCTCATCGGTCGATGCCGGCGTGATGCGATCGACCATGGAGCTCGGGAAGGCAACATTGTTCTCGATCCAATCCGCCAGATCGGCATCGAGTTGACGCGCGAAACCGATGACCCCCAGTCGCAAGAGCTTGCCGTTTTCAGGCAGGTTGTCGCAGCTCAGGACGGTGAACGGCGCAATGCGCGCCGCGCGGCGGTGTTTGAGAGCTGCAACCAGAAGGCCGAGAACGCCCGATGGCGTTTCCGGACTTTCGAGATCCTCTGCGACAGCCGGATGGTTCCTGTCCGGCCCGCCGGCCGTGCGATCTATCCCGTAGCCCTTTTCCGTGACCGTCAGCGTGACGATCCTGATGTTTTCGTCGCAAAGGGCTTTCAGCGTGCCGCCGGGATCGGCAGCGATCACATTTGCAATCGCGGCGATGACGCGCGCTTCTGTGCCCTCAGGGCCGCGCTCGATCAGCGTGTAGAGCCCGTTCTGGGGATTGAGCGCGTCGGCAATTTCCGTCGATCGCAACGACACGCCGGTGATCCGCCAGTCGCCGCCGGCGTCGGCCAGAGCGTCATCGGTCATGACCGCCTGATGGGCGCGGTGAAAGGCGCCGAGACCGATATGGACGATGCCAGTGCCGTGCCCGGACGGATCGTAACCCGGCTTCTTCGCGGCGCCCACGATCTGCGAGATATCGGCAAGGCGTCGAGGGCTCATGACGTGATGCCTTCGACCGGGTGTTCGAGCGCGGTCATGATGCCGCGCAATTCGGCAAGGCCCTTCAGGCGGCCGATGGACGGGTAGCCAGGCTGAGCCTTGCGACCGAGATCGTCGAGAATGTCCTGTCCGTGGTCGGGGCGGAAGGGGATGGAATGATCGGCCCGACCGGCGTCGCGGCGCTTCTTCTCCTCGCGCACGACGGCGGCGAGAAGCGCCACCATGTCGGTATCGCCACCCAGGTGTTCGGCTTCATGGAAACTGCCCATCACATTGGCGGTCTCGCGTTTGACGTTGCGCAGATGGAGGAAATGAACGCGGTCGCCCAGCCGCTCCATCATGCCGGGAATATCGTTGTCGGGGCGTGCGCCGAGGGAGCCCGAACAGAGGGTGATGCCATTGGCCGGTGAATCGATCTCGTCCATGACGGTCCGGTAGTCCTTCTCGGTGGACATCACGCGCGGCAGGCCCAGAAGCGGGTAGGGCGGATCGTCCGGATGGCAGCACATGCGGATGCCGAGCTCTTCGGCCGTTGGAACGACTTCCGACAGAAAGTCGATCAGGTGCCGGCGCAGCTTGTCGCCGGACAGGCCGTCATACTCGGCCAGATGCTGGCGCACATCATCGAGCGAGAAATTTTCCGCAGCCCCGGGCAGGCCGAAAACGACGTTTCTAGATAGCTCCGACTTACGTTCGTCGGACATGTCCCTGAAGCGCCTGTCGGCTTCGGCGACGACTTCCTCCGGAAAGTCGCCGGCTGCGCCGCCGCGCTTGAGGATGTGGATGTCGAAGGCGGCAAAATCCGCGAAATCGTAGCGCATGCAGGTTGCGCCGGTCGGGGTGCGGTAGGCGAGATCGGTGCGAGTCCAGTCGAGGACCGGCATGAAGTTGTAGCAGACGATCTCGATTCCGGCGTCGCGGAGATTCTTAAGCGATTGCTTGTAGTTGGCGATATGGGCGCGCCACTCGCCTTTCTGCTTCTTGATGTCTTCCGAAACCGGCAGGCTCTCGACCACTTCCCAGGCAAGGGTCGACGGCGAACCGTCGCGCATCACCGACAGCTCGGACTGACGGCGCGCGATTTCCTCGGAACTCCAGAGGGCTCCGGTCGGGATGTGGTGAAGGGCGGAGACGACGCCCTCGACACCGGCCTGGCGCATGTCGTCGATTGAAACCAGGTCCTTGGGACCGAACCAGCGCCACGTCTGTCTCACGACATCCTCCGAATTTGTCTTGCGTTACAGCCGGTCAATAGCACGGGTCACCACTGTTGACTAGTATGGTAGTATGGAGATATAGCATCTGACAGGGAGGAGCCGATCATGTCGGTCGTTACGCCGCCGTTACGCGAACTGGAGAGGAGTGCCGCCGTCGGGCCGCAGCTCTACCGGCTTGTTCGCGAGCGCATCGTGCGGGGCGAACTTCCACCCGGTTCCCGTCTCTCTGAAACGGAAATTGCCGCGGCCTACGATGTTTCACGCCAGCCCGTGCGTGAGGCCTTCATCAAGCTCGCCGAGGAAAATCTTCTGGCCATCCGCCCGCAGCGGGGCACTTTCGTGACCCGCATTTCAGTGCCCTCGGTACTGACCGCGCGGTTTGTTCGCGAGGCCGCGGAAGCCGATATCGTCCGGCTGGTGGCCGAAACCGCCGACGACAGTGCAATCGCCGCACTGGATGCGGAACTGGTCAAGCAGCGGGCCGTCACCACGGCCGCCGAACCGGATCTGTTCATTCAGCTCGACGAGGCGTTTCACCGCATGCTCGCGGAAATGGCCGGGCAGCGCCTGGCCTGGGACTATCTCGAAGGTTTGAAGACGCAGATGAACCGTGTGCGCCATATCAGCGCCCGCAAGCTCGCCTTCGACAAGCTGATCGCCCAGCATGCGGCCGTCGTCGAAGGCATCCGCACCCGTGATGCGGCCAGGGCCGAAGCCGCGATGCGCGATCATCTGCGCGAGATCAATCGCGATCTGCCTGAAATCGTTGCCGCCATGCCGGACTTTTTCGAAGAGGCCGGAGGCGCGAGATGATCTTGAGAGCCGCCCGCCCGCACGAGCCGTCCTCGAAGTCAGCTGCCGATGAATGGGCGACGTGGTTTTGGGATGCTTTCCTCGATGGGTGGCTGAAGGATGCACGGGACGGGATCCATGGCGGGTTCTTCGATGCGCTCGGCGGGGACGGCAAACCGGTGGCGGATGCGCCGAAAACCGTTCTGGCGCAGGCGCGGCTGCTTTTCACCTTTTCTCATCTGGCGCTCGCCTCGGGCGATGACCGCTTTGCGAAGGCCGCAGCGGAGACGTTTTCCTTCCTGTCGTGCTTCCGACAGCCGTCCGGTCTCTACAGGCGTGCCGTGGCTCGCGATGGCGGGGCAACGGGCGAAGCGGCCGATGCGCTTGCCCGCAGTTACGACCAGAGCTTCGTCATCCTGGCGCTATCGACCTGGTGGAAGCTTGCGCCTTCCGAAGCGGTCGAGGCCGAGCTCGAGAGCTGCTGGTCGATGATCGAGGATCATCTGGTCGATTCCGCCACGGGGCTGCTTCTCGAGGATGACGGTGTGGCAGATCCCGCGGCGCCCGGCGCACCGATGCGGGCGCAAAACCCGCACATGCATCTCTACGAGGCGGCCCTTCAGGCGCACGAGATGACCGGCAAGCCGCACTGGCTCGAACGGGCGTCGGGGATGCGCGCGTCGGGCCTCGCGCATTTTTTCGATCGCGACAGCGGCACGATCACGGAATTTCTCGCGCCGGACCTCTCGGCGCTGAAAGGTGAGGCCGGCGCACGCCGCGAGGTCGGACATCAATGCGAGTGGGCATGGCTCCTGCGCCGGGAAATGGCGCTTGGCGGGCCGCCAGGCCTTGCGGAGACGATTTCGGCGCTGGAGAGCTTTGCCCTTAAGCATGGGTTTTCCCGGTCCGGACCACTGGCCGGCGCGGCTTTCGATGCCGTTTCGGCCAACGGGCAGGTCATGGAGGAGACGTTTCTCCTCTGGCCCCAGACAGAGGCCATCAAGATGCAGGCGGTGCGGCACACCGTGGGTGAGGCAGGTGCGGGCGAGGTGGCCCGTAGCCTGCTGACGACGATGTTCGATCGCTGGTTCAGTGGTCGCCCCACTTACGTGAACCGGCTCGATGCGGCGGGAGAGACCATCTGGTCCGAGGCGCTGAGCCGGCTTCTCTATCACATCGTGCTCGCGCTGACCGAGGGCGCGCGCGCAGGCCTGTGGCCTGGACCAACCCGGCATTCATAAAAACGGAGGAGAATAACATGTTCAATATCAAGACCCTGAGCCTGGCCGCGGCCCTGCTCGCAAGTGCTGCGACCGGCGCGATGGCAGACGTCAAGCTGGCTCTGTCCTCGTCGCAGGTGGCGCAGGATCCGCTGGTCGTCGCCATGGAAGCCGCGGCCAAGCGGATCATGGAACGTTCCAACGGCGAGATCGAAGTGACCGTCTATCCGTCGTCGCAGCTCGGTTCGGACAACGACGTGCTCGAGCAGATCCGCAACGGTGCCGCAATCGCCGTACTCGTGGATGCGGGCCGTCTGGCTCCGTTCAAGAAGGAACTGGGCATTCTGTCGGCACCCTATCTCGTGGATGACTACAAGCAGTACAAGGGCATCACCAGCGCTCCGATCTACCAGGAGTGGGTCGATGATCTCGCCGAGACATCGGGCATTCGCCTGCTGAACTACAACTGGTTCCAGGGCACCCGCGAAATGTTCACCAAGGAACCGGTGACCAAGCCGGAAGACCTCGATGGCGTCCGCGTTCGCACCATCGACGCGCCGGGCTGGATCGCCACGGTCAATGCCCTCGGCGCAACGGCCGTCGGTCTGCCCTGGTCGGAAGTCTATTCGGCCCTGCAGCTCGGCGCGATCGACGGTGCCGAAGCCCAGCTGACCGGTGCATTCGGTATCAAGCTGCATGAAGTGACCAAGAACCTGGCCTTCACCGATCACGTTCAGCTTCTGACCGGTCTCGCCACATCCGAAAGCTGGTTCAAGGGCCTGACCGAGGACCAGCAGCAGATCATCACCGAAGAGCTGACCAAGGCCGGCGACGAGGCATCCGATGCAACCGTTGCGAAGCTCGAAACCGTGCTCGCCGACATGAAGGCAGCCGGCGTCACGGTCAACGAGATCAATGTCGACGACTTCAAGGCACGCGTCGGCGGCGTCTACGAGGAACTCGGGCTCGTCGAAGCCCGCGAAGCGCTGCAGCCCTACATCGACGCAGCAAAGTAAGATAAGACCTGGACGGCGCGGGCGAAAATCCGCGCCGTCCATGCTGGTTTTGCGGAGACGAGTATGTGGAAGATCTTCGACCGGGCCGAGGAGATCATTGCGATCATCTTCCTGACCGGCACCGTGACGTCAGTGTTCTTCGGCGCGCTGGGGCGAGCTGTCGGCCATCCCTTGCCGTCGGGGCCGGAAATGGCGCAGCTCTTGTTGATCTGGACCTGCATGTTCGGGGCCGATCTCATCATGAAGCGCGGCGAGCATATCCGCATCTCGGCCCTGCCTGATTCACTGCCGCCTGCGGGCCGCAAGGCGCTTCACCTTCTCTGCATCGCATGCATGATCCCGTTTCTGGCCTATTGCGGCTGGCTTTCCTGGCATCTTGCCATGTCGAACTGGGCGCGCGAAATCGGCGCCTCGGGCCTCTCATATGGCTGGGTCACCCTCGCGCTTCCCGTCGGATGCGCGCTGATGATCATCTCGCTCCTGCGCCGTCTGTTCGGCCACGGTCTGCTGTATTCCATCGAACCAGAAACGCATGATCAGGAGCAACTTCTGTGACATCATTCCTGCTCCTGTGCCTGGCGCTCGGCTTCATGGTCGTCGGCATGCCGGTCGCCTTCTCGATCGGCATTGCCAGCATCGTCTATTTCCTTCTGCCCGGTACCTTCATGCCGGATTCCACCGCCGTGCAGCGGATCATCGCCGCCAGCCAGTCGTTTCCGCTGCTTGCCGTGCCGCTCTTCATTCTCGTCGGTCATCTGATGAACGGGTCGGGCATAACGCCCCGCCTCCTGACGCTCGCAACCACGCTGGCCGGCTGGATGCGGGGCGGTCTGGCGCAGACCAGTTTGCTGCTTTCGGCCCTGATGGGCGGCATTTCCGGTTCGGCCGTGGCCGATGCGGCCATGCAGTCGCGCGTGCTGGGGCCGCCGATGATCAAGGAAGGCTATTCGCGCGGCTTCACCGGCGCGCTTCTTTCGATCGGCGGACTGATCACCGCCACGATCCCGCCGAGCCTCGGCCTCATTCTCTACGGCTTTCTCGGTGAAGTCTCGATCGGGCGGTTGTTCATCGCCGGTATCGTGCCGGGCGTATTGCTGACCATCGCGCTGATGCTGGCCACCGCCTGGGTATCGCGCAAGCGCGACTACAAGCCGATCAATGACCGCCTGCCGACCGGCCGCGAGGTGCTCTCGGCCGTCCGCAGGAGCTTCTGGGCCATCCTGTTTCCGGTCTGGCTCGTCGTCGGCATCCGCTTCGGCATCTTCACGCCGTCGGAAGCCGGAGCCTTCGCGGTCGCCTATGCGGTCTTCGTGGGCGTGGTCATCTACCGGGAACTGAGCTGGGCCGATATCGTCGATGCGATGCTCCTCAGCGTCCGCGACATCGGCATGATCATGCTGATCATCCTGTTCTCCGGCGCGTTCGGCTACGTCATCACCTTCGAACGCGTGCCGCAGACGCTCGCCGAACTGACCATCGGCATCTTCTCCAGCCAGACGATGCTGCTCATTACCCTGTCGCTGTTCCTGCTGGCCTTCGGCATGCTGGTGGAAGCGACGGTCATCGTCATGCTGCTGACCCCGATTCTCGTGCCGGTGATCACCGCCGCGGGTATCGACCCGGTGCATTTCGGCCTGATCATGATGACGCTGGTCACATTCGGGGGCATGACCCCGCCGGTCGGCGTTTCCATGTTCACCGTCTGCGGCATCCTCAAATGCTCCTACAAGGAATACACGGTCGAGATGATCCCGCTCGCGGTGGCCGTCCTCGCCGTCGTGATGATCATGATCCTTTTCCCCGACGTCGTGAAGTTCCTTCCACGCGCCATGATGGGATAAGAGAATGCTTCACCCCGACCGACTGTTTCCCGCCGATCTGGCCACCCGCGAGCTTGCGCGCAAGCTGTTCGCCGAGGTCGAGACGCTGGCGATAGTCTCGCCGCACGGCCATACCGATCCGCGCTGGTGGGGCGAGAACCCGCATTTCTCCAATCCGGCCGATCTCTTCGTGGTGCCGGATCACTATGTGCTGCGGATGCTCATAAGCCAGGGGGTGAGCTACGAGGCACTCGGCATAGGCGAGGGGCGCGAGAAGGATCCGCGCAAGATCTGGCGGACCTTTGCCGAGCATTTTCATCTCTTTCAGGGCACGCCGTCGCGCCTCTGGGTCGATCATGCGCTCTCGGAAGTGTTCGGACTGTCCGAGCGCCTGTCGCCGAAGAACGCCGATGCCTATTACGACCGCATTGCCGAGTGCCTGGCAAAGCCCGATTTCCGGCCGCGCGAGCTTCATGACCGGTTCAACATCGAGGTGATCGCCACCACCGACGGGGCACTCGACGACCTGCACTGGCACCAGCAGGTTCTCGACAGCGACTGGAGCGGCCGCGTGGTGCCGACCTATCGCCCGGACGCGGTCATCGATCCCGAAGCCGACGGTTTCACGGACAGTCTCGACAAGCTCGGCGAACTGACCGGCTGCGATACCGGAACGTGGCAGGGCTATCTCGACGCGCACCGCGCGCGCCGGGCCTTCTTCCGGCGGATGGGCGCGACGGCGACCGATCACGGCCATCCGAGTCCGCGCACGGCCAACCTGTCCGACACGCAGGCTGCGGCGCTTTTCGACCGGGTTCGCTCGGGCAGGCTGCGCGACGACGATGCGGACCTGTTCCGTGCGCAGATGCTGACCGAAATGGCCCGGATGTCGGCCGAGGACGGGATGGTGATGCAGCTGCATCCCGGCTCGTGGCGCAGCCACAGCGCTGCGGTTCATGCCGCCTATGGGCGCGACAAGGGCTTCGACATACCTGTGCGGGTGAATTTCACCGAAGGACTGAAGCCGCTTCTCGATGCCGTCGGCATGGCGCCGGAGCTGACGCTCATCCTCTTCACGCTCGACGAGACGACCTATTCGCGCGAACTCGCCCCGCTCGCCGGTGCCTATCCCGGCCTCAAGCTCGGCCCGCCCTGGTGGTTCCACGACAGCTATGAGGGGATCAGGCGGTTCCGCGAGATGGCGACGGAGACGGCAGGCTTCTACAACACCGTCGGCTTTAACGACGACACCCGCGCGCTCTGCTCCATCCCCGCCCGTCACGATGTCAGCCGCCGCGTCGACAGCGCCTTCCTGGCGGAACTCGTGGTCACCCATCGGCTGGACGAGGAGGAGGCCCTCGAACTCGCGCCTCTGCTCGCCAATGGCCTGGCGAAGGCCGGCTACAGGCTGTAGACGCCGCGCGGCCGAAACATGCCTCTATTCGACGTGTCCTCCCAAGACACCCGCTCGCGCTCCGGATCGGGTCCGGAGCGCTCTTGTCTTGCGGCCGAAAGGAACTGGAATTCCACGAAAATTTTAGTTTCGGCGGGACAACCCGGCAGCTAACATGTTAGTTGGTGAGTGGGGCCGGGAACCTGCAAGTGCTCCAGACCGAAGACATGACCGTTCTGACGACGGAACAGCGACATTCAAACCGCCGGACGTGCGGGATTAGGGAGTGAACATGACGAACTGGGTGGAGGGCCGCACCGTGCTGGCGACGGCTTCGGGACAGGGGATCGGCAGGGCGACGGCTTTGGCGTTTGCGGCGGCCGGCGCGCGGGTGATCGCGACCGATATCAACGAGGAGGCACTGTCGTCGCTGTCGGGTGAGGCGAATATCGAAACCCGCCGTCTCGACGTTTTGAAGGACGAGGAGGTGAAGGCGGCGGTCCAGTCGATCGGCCGGATCGACGTGCTCTTCAACGGAGCAGGTTTCGTTCATGGCGGCACCATTCTCGAGATGAAGGACGAGGAATTCGATTTCGCGATCGATCTCAACATCCGCTCGATGATCCGCACCATCCGCGCCGTTCTGCCCGGCATGATCGATGCGGGCGGCGGCGCCATCGTCAACATGGCCTCCGTCGCGGGCTCGGTCACCGGCGTGCCGAACCGTTTTGTCTACGGCACGACCAAGGCGGCTGTCATAGGGCTGACCAAGGCCGTGGCGGCCGATTTCGTGGCCAGGGGAATCCGCTGCAACGCGATCTGTCCGGGCACGGTGGAAAGCCCGTCGCTGCAGGAGCGCATGCGCGCGCAGGGCGATTACGAGAAGGCGCGGGCCGCCTTCATCGCGCGCCAGCCCATGGGACGGCTCGGCACGCCCGAGGAGATCGCCGATCTCGCCGTGCATCTGGCAAACGCCACCTATACGACCGGTCAGGCCTATTCGATCGACGGCGGCTGGACGATCTAGGCGACATGCACGAGAAAAGCCGGTGAGCGCCGATGGCGGTCTCCGGTCTTTCTTGATCTGATGATCTTCTTGCCGCGATTAAAAGTGAAGGGCCGGCCCGGCTGTATCCTCGTGAGGGGGAGCGAGGACGGCCGGCCCTCCAAAGGGTCCTGTCAGTCGACCGACTTCAGGACGGTCCGCAGCGTCTCGACCATTTCCTCGATATGCGAGGGCTCGAGAATGAGCGGCGGGGAGAGGGCGATGATGTCGCCGGTCACGCGGATCAGGAGACCGGCCTCGAAGCATTTTACGAACACTTCATAGGCGCGGGCGCCGATGGCGCCGTCACGGGAGTCGAGCTCGATGCCGGCGATGATGCCGATATTGCGGATGTCCTTGACGTAAGGCGCGTCACGCAGCGAGTGCACCTTGTCTTCCCAGGTCGGCGCCAGTTCCGCGCCGCGGGTCAGAAGCCCGTGCCTGGCGTAGATGTCGAGCGTCGCGATGCCGGCCGCGCAGGCCACCGGGTGGCCCGAATAGGTGTAGCCGTGGAACAGTTCGATCGTGTTTTCCGGCGCGTTCATGAAGGCGTCGTGGACGTGATCCTGCACGAAGACCGCGCCCATGGGGATGACGCCGTTGGTCAGACCCTTTGCGGTGGTGAAGATATCCGGCTTCACGCCGAAATAGTTGGACGCAAACGGCGTGCCGAGACGGCCGAAACCGGTGATGACTTCGTCGAAGATCAAGAGGATTCCATGCTTGTCGCAGATGGCGCGCAGGCGTTCGAGATAGCCCTTCGGCGGCAAGAGCACGCCGGTGGAGCCGGCCACCGGCTCGACGATGACGGCGGCGATGGTTTCCGCGCCATGCAGCGCGACGACGCGTTCGAGATCGTCGGCGAGTTCCGCGCCGGTTTCCGGCTGGCCCTTCGAGAAGGCGTTGGCCGCGAGATTGTGGGTGTGGGAAATATGATCCACGCCGCCGAGCATGGTGCCGAAATGGCGGCGGTTGTTGACGATGCCGCCGACGGAAATGCCGCCGAAGCCGACGCCGTGATAGCCGCGCTCGCGGCCGATCAGCCGGGTGCGCGAGGCGTCGCCTTTCGCACGGTGATAGGCGAGCGCCATCTTGAGCGCGGTATCGACCGATTCCGACCCCGAGCCGGTGTAGAAGACGTGGTTGAACCCGTCGGGCGCGATCTCCCTCAGCCGTTCGGCGAATTCGAAGGCGATCGGGTGGCCCATGTTGAAGGAGGGCGCATAGTCCATCTCCTCGAGCTGGCGGGCGACCGCATCGCGGATTTCCGCGTGGCCGTGGCCGGCATTGCAGCACCACAGGCCAGCGGTGCCGTCGAGAATGGTGCGGCCGTCATCGCTCGTATAGTGCATGCCCCTGGCACCCACCAGCATGCGCGGATTGGCCTTGAACTGGCGGTTGGCGGTAAACGGCATCCAGTAGGCGTCGAGCGCCTGGTTGGTGCCGGAGGGGCCGGGCTTGAACAACTCGTTCATGGAGAGACTCCTGATTTTCCGGAGCCAGAATGACGCGAACATGATCCCGGAAATAGTCTGTTTCTTGTTTCAGCCAATCCATTGTTTTCATTGCTGGCGATCCAAAAGTGTTTATGATCGCGACCATGGTAAACACGGCAGACGAGCTTTCCCGCGACGTTGGCCTGAGGCTTCGCGCCATCCGCGAGGCGCACGGGCTGTCGCAGCGCGAGCTGGCGCGGCGGGCAGGGGTGACCAACGGTTTCATCTCGCAGCTCGAAGCCGCCAAGATCAACACCTCGCTTTCAGCCCTCAAGCGGGTGCTCGACGGCATTCCGCTCGGCCTGTCGGAATTCTTCGCCTTCGAGCCGCAGCGCCAGGACAAGGTCTTCTATGCAGCCGAGGAACTCACCGAGATCGGCAAGGGCAAGATTTCCTACAGGCAGATCGGCTCGAGCCTGTTCGGGCACAGCCTGCAGATGATCTACGAGGTCTATGAACCGGGTGCGGATACCGGCCGCGTCATGCTCAGCCATGAAGGCGAGGAGGCGGGCCTCGTCATCGAGGGACGCATCGAGGTGACCGTCGACGGCGAACGCAAGATCCTCGGCCCCGGCGACGGCTACCTGTTCCAGAGCAACCGCCCGCACCGCTTCAAGGCGCTCAGGAACGAACGCTGCGTGCTGGTGAGCGCGTGTACCCCACCGACGTTTTAGGGGGGGGGATTGTGGTGCAGCAGATCCCGGATGCATTTTTGGGGCTGGGAGCGGAATGACGGCTGTTGGCTTCGACGATGGCGGAAGCGGTCGTTTTTTTGTCCGCCTAAGGGCAACGCACTTGCCTTGACAGGCGCTGAGGGAGGCCTTCCTGAGATTAAGGCGTTGCAAACCAACGGGTCTAAACTCAGGCAGTGAAACACGATGTCTCAGCTCGTCGTACTAGGATTATAGGAGCGGACGGCATACCGCAGTATACAAACCCCTGTCATGATCGATTACTGATTGGCGAGCTTGTTAGAGCGCTATAGTGGTACGAACGCCTACCTTCCATCGAACTAGCGAACTTGAAACCTAGCATGGCCTAACCTACATGATTTGTTGAAAGCGGCGCTGAGGATGTTTTAACCTTTGCATGTGATCGTGGCTTTGGCGATTTTGTCGCCTCAAAAAAGCGCTTGCAAATATGAACCTCATTGCTGCATATGCGTTAATTAATACGAGCACACGCGAGCGGACTGGAATTTCCATCGAGAAATTCTGGAAAGCCATCCGAAGCTTCAGTTACCTGCTTGCGGGTTAACGGAGCGAGTTCGTAACCGCTAGATTTTGGACTTCGTCAGGCCTGACGCCTCCAAGATGGTTGTTACGATCCGTAGGTGTGAGAGATACGACGCGAGGAATAATGTTTCCAGCGATCAATCTCGTTGTTCGAAAGCAAGCGAAAATACGTACAGTGTGCATAGGCGCATTGTCGGAAATAAAGGAAGGCCTGCGGCGCTGAACTAGCGTAGCGGGCCTTCTTGGTTTTCAGACCACATAGTCATTGGGCGCGATGTTGACGTGTTTCTCTTTAGGAATTCCATTTCCACCGTGACAGTTTTCATACGAGGCTCTCAGCTTTCCTCTGACGGGTTCGCAGTCAAAATGAAAGCAATAGTCGTAACTGCCTCCTAACCGGCTCCTTGCGTTTAACAAACAATCCAAATTGTGTGCTGCCGCCGCGCTGTTCCTGAAAAAGCCGTGTCGATGTTTGCCGGGACTTTTGAAAAATAACTGACCGTCGCTTAAGCAACGCTTTTGGTCTCCAGGCGGCGTCAACCAAGGGTGCCTTGCGTGGAATGAGGATACCTCGGCCTCGACAAGCGCTTTTGGGTTGTCGCTTTCCATGACTTCATCGAATATTCTGCGCAGCATCCTATCCAGTGCTTGGCTGCGAAAATTACGACGAGGTAACAGAAGTGGGTTTAGGTTCGGGAGGCCGGTTTCATGAGATATCAATGCCGAGACTTCGCGTAGCTTGGCAGATGCGGTAAGAACCTTTTCCTCAAATTCGCCCAGCAAGCGATTGGCTTCGTTTCCATTTGATGCCTTATAAAAATTCGGCAGGGTTATGCGATAGGGTAGGGAAAATGGAAAAAAACTATTCAGGAATTCCGTAGTGCTGCGGTCTGCAAAATCGACGTAGATCAAAAGTGTGACGATGGGATCTTTCTCAGGACGGGAGGCGCAGAATGCGTTCGCCTCTGTGATGAGCTTGTGGGCGTGCTGTGGGTGGTAGGCGCCCTTCCAGGGATTTGGCGATAAAATCAACTTACCACCCGGTGCCAACCTATTAGAAGAAACCTTCCGAAGGCGGTCGAACGCTATTGTAGGCACCCCCCCAATTACAAGCATATGCGTGGTCATCAGGCATGCCTGTGGAGAAGGGCCGCTACGACGTCTAGAGGAAGAGACACCGAAGACAGCTGCCTTTTGTCGAGCGCGTCAATTACAGCATGTAACACAGTACGAACTTCGGTAGAGGTACGATTTTTTGCACTGGCAGTTTTCGCTGCAAACTGCTCGGCAGCATAACCCCGATCGGTCAGCCAGCGCGCGATATTCTGCATAATCGCGGCATCTCGATTGGCAATACCATCCTCTGCGACATAGCTTGGATCAATCTCCTCATAACTACCATTTTCCGGCTCTTTTTCGTCGTCAAGGAAGGTAAAATTGTTGAGATTGATGTAGCGCTTGCCAGCCGAAAGTGGCACTGAAAAAGCTGCCCAAAACTTGTAGTTAAAGCGCGTGCTTGTATTTGGTGACTTTGTCACATCCAGAACTTCTGAAGCTCCCCCCGTGCTAAGTCCGGCTTCGGCGTCTCCGCTTCGTACTAGAGATTGCACATTCTTAAATGAGCCACCTAGAACAATTTCGTATTCCGGAAGATATTTTTTAATGAATTCGCCCAGCGTCAATTCGTGCGACTTTATGACCTTTAACTCTTCCCCAAGATCCTTGCCAAGCTTGCTTAGCAAATAGGGCCTTCCAGTTATCAGGGCTGCTTCTGCCAATTTTTTGACTTTTTGCTCTACCTCAGCGATGGTTCGAATTGTCGCCATGATTAAACTCCTCAAAATTAAAAAAAATAATGGCGATATATTAAAAATGAAATCGCTGCCCACATTTCAAACTGCACCATAACGCATGTCTCTACACCTGAGAAGCCGGACTTGTCGTAGCTGCCAACTTCGATCATCGATCTGAGAAGCCGTGATTTTACGAGGGTGTATCATCCCACCACCTACCCACAACTCTTCGCCCCCTTCAGCGCATCCATCCTCTCGTCCCGCTCCAGTTTGCCATACCGCGCCACCGCATCATAAAAACGCGGATAGTCTTCGCCGCAGAGCTCAAAAAGCCGAATAAAGTGGTCGACATTGTCGTTGTAGACCGAGGTGGCTGCCAATTTGGCGTTGTTGATCGGCGTGGCGAACCAGCCGTCATAGGCGCGGTCGCCGCTCCATTTCGTGTCGCGTAGTTTTTCGTAGCGGGTGCGCAGGCGGGTGAGGGCGGCGTCCTTGGCTTTGCGCTTTTCGGCATCAGAGCCGGGGTTTTGGTAGATTTTTTGCAGTTCTTCGCGGGTCTTGCCGATGAGGCCCACGAATTCCGCCTGGCGCTTGCGGTCGGCCTCGTAGGCGCGGATGCCCTTGGTGTCGCCATGGGCGCTCAAATATTTGCGCACCCCGGTCGTCTCGACCGCGACCGCGAAGGCCTCGTTGAACGGCGTGTCGCCCTTCACATAGACCCGCTGATGGGCGAGTTCGTGAAAGACGATTCCCGCCAGATAGGTTCTGTCGGCGCGGAACATGGTGCTCAAAAGCGGATCGCTCGTCAGCCCGAGCGTCGAATAGGCGTTGATGCCCGAAATATGGACGTCGAACCCTTCGTCCTTCATCCTGCGGGCCTCGCGAAGCGCGT
This sequence comes from Pseudohoeflea suaedae, assembly GCF_004354915.1. GTDB lineage: Bacteria > Pseudomonadota > Alphaproteobacteria > Rhizobiales > Rhizobiaceae > Pseudohoeflea > Pseudohoeflea suaedae. The sequence goes on from NZ_SMSI01000002.1 coordinate 670,814, forward strand.
CCTTGGGATCGAAAAAACCCTGATAGGGCACGCAGCCGAAGACGGGGAAGCATTTGACATGCGGGGCGAGCGAGAATTCGGGGGCCGCGAAGACCGCCCAGGTCACGTAATCGCGCTCGATGTCGACATAGCTGCGGTAGCTGTCATTGTCCGGCAGGTCGAGTTCGGTAATCGCGAACTGCCTTATCTCGTGGGCGGCTTCCATGCGGTTGCGCAGGGGTTCGGGCGTTCCGGGCCTTTCGATCAGCCGCTCGACATCCTGCCGGGCGGCCATGAGTTGCAGATGCCCGTCGAGCGATTGCGCGTAATAGGAGACCGTGGTGCAGCCGGACACCGAGAGGAGGGCTGCCAGCACGCCGGCACGACGAAGAATTCCGCATTTCACGTAGACTGATCCCCAGGCGATTGCTGACTTGAGTTTGGTAGCCGATATCGACCCGCAGGTCATCCGGTCTGCCTCATGCCGGTCAGGTGTCGCCGCCGTTTCGGGCCGGTTTAAGGCGCGCCATGATAAAGGCGTCGCGATAGTCGCCGTCGACGAAGACGAACTGCTTCAGCCGGCCTTCCACCTCGAAGCCGCATTTCCGGTAGAGGTCGATGGCGCGCTCATTGCCATCCCAGACATAGAGCTGGAGACGGGTGAGCCGCAGCCAGTTGTCGGCAAGCGAGATCAGCGCATCCATGAGCGCGGGGCCGACGCCGCGCCCGCGGAAATCGGGATGGGTGGCGACGAGATCGATCTCGCCGCCATGGCTGAGGCGCGGCCTGTCGGGCCAGGTTTCGAGTTCGCCGTAGCCGGCGACGCGGCCCTCTATCTCGGCGACGATCTTGTAGCGGCCCGGCACGTCGGCGATCCAGTCGGCCACCACGCTCATCGGGTGATAGGGCAGCCGCTGCGTGCCGAGATTGACCGGGCGCGAATTCAAAATCTCGGCCATCGGTTCGAGATCGGTCTCGCGCACATGGCGGATGGTGATGTGGGCCCTGGTCTGCGGAAAATCCATGTGGTGTCTCCTGACGTGCCGCGAGCCGAACCTCGATGCCGGTCAGCGCGGCCATATCGTCCCGCTCAGCCGATGGCGGACGGCAGCGTCATGGTGCCGGTTTCGAGGAATGTGTCCAGCGCCTCCTGCCAGGGGGCGAGATCGAAACCCTGCGCGGCGATCCAGTCGTCGTCGTAATAGGTGCTGGTGTAGCGGCCGCCGCTGTCGCAGATGAGCGAGACGAGGGAGCCGGTCTGCCCGGCCTTGCGCATTTCGGACGCGACCCAGCAGAGACCGAAGAAATTGGTGCCCGTCGAGCCGCCGACGCGGCGGAAGATCCGGTCGGAGAGAACGCGCATGGCGGCAAGCGATGCCGCATCCGGGATGCGGATCATGTGGTCGATCACGTCCGGCAGGAAGGAAGGCTCCACGCGCGGGCGGCCGATGCCCTCGATGCGCGAACTCCTGGCGCAGGTCGCGCCGCGATTTCCGGTGCGGAAGCACTCGTGGAAGGCGGAATGTTCGACATCGACCACGCAGAGGCGGGTGCCGAGGTTCCTGTAGCGGATGTAGCGGCCGATCGTGGCCGAGGTGCCGCCGGTTCCCGCGCTCATCACCACCCAGTCGGGCTCGGGGCACTCTTCCTCTTCCATCTGCGCGAAGATGCTTTCGGCGACATTGTTGTTGCCGCGCCAGTCGGTCGCCCGTTCGGCGAAGGTGAACTGGTCGAGATAGTGCCCGCCGGTCTCATCGGCGATCGCCTGGGCGGCGGAATAGACCTCGCCGGCAGTGTCGACGAAATGGCAGCGCCCGCCGAAACGCTCGATCTCGAGGATTTTCTGGGCCGACGTGCTGCGCGGCATCACCGCGACGAAGGGCAGGCTCAGCAGCTTGGCGAAATAGGCTTCCGACACGGCGGTCGAGCCCGAGGAGGCTTCCACCAGGGTCGTGCCCTGGGTGATGTGGCCGTTGCAGATGCCGTAGAGGATCAGCGACCGGGCGAGGCGGTGCTTGAGACTGCCCGTCGGGTGGGTGCTCTCGTCCTTGAGATAGATGGAGATGCCGTCGAGGCCGGGAAAGAACGGCTTGATCAGATGCGTGTCCGCCGAGCGGCGGGCGTCGCCGCGCAGAAGGGTCAGGGCGCGGCCGATCCAGTTGCGCTCGGCGCAATCGGGCAGCGGCGGCAGCGTCAGGCAGTCCATGAAATCCCTCATATGCTCGACCATGCGGCAGTGGTTCCGGTGGTGTAGAGCGTGCTTTAGCACATGCCGTCGACAGGGCGACAGACAGGTCGCGACAAAAAGCCATGTGATCCATGCGTGCGAGAGATTGACCCCGCGGCGGCGAGCTGTACCATATGTGGTGTTCGAGGTTCTTCCGATTCCTGACGGAATGGGGAGCTAAGACGGGAATTCGGTGCGCGTGCCATGGAGCGCGCAAGTCCGAAGCTGCCCCCGCAACTGTAAGCGGAGAGCTTTCATTCGATAGGCCACTGGTCCGAACCGGACCGGGAAGGCGGAATGAGGGCCGTGACCCGCGAGCCAGGAGACCTGCCTCGGGCGTGAAACCGTAACGGGCGGGGAGTCCGGCGCGATGTTCCGGGCCGTCTATCGCGACCGTCCGAACTGGCGAAGTTCCCCTGCCGAATGTGCAAGAGGCAGGAACTTGGATCAGCACACACCTTCAGGTTTTCCGGCGCGAGGATCGGCGGCGCGGGGCCGTCACACTCTTCCCGAACCGGAAACCGTCTTCATGGAATGGCTCGTCTCGCGCAGGCCGGAAGCCGATCTCGCCGCCGCGGCTCGTTCCGAGCTTCGCCGGCTCAGGTCTTTCGGCAAGCCGCACAAGGGCGTCGAGCGCCTGACGCGGCTGTTCGCCGAACTCGTCAACGAGTTGGAAGATCACCGGAATTCTTCCCAAGCCTCGATGCCGGCGAATTAGTTCCGAATTGACATAAAGATATGTTTATGTGATTACCTCTCTCGAATCCGAGAGAGAGTAAACGCATGTCCTTTTCCGACGACCTGTTCGGTCCAGTCGAAACCGGTACCCGCGACGGGTCCGAAATCCTCAAAGCCCTCCATGAGGCTGCGCGGGAGCGCATCCTGATTCTCGACGGGGCGATGGGCACCGAGATCCAGCAGTTCAGGTTCGACGAGAATCAGTTCCGCGGGGAGAAGTTCATCGGCTGCGCCTGTCACCAGCAGGGCAATAACGACCTTCTGTCGCTGAGCCAGCCGGCCGCGATCGAGGACATCCACTACCGCTACGCGATAGCCGGTGCCGACATCCTGGAAACCAACACGTTTTCCTCCACCGTCATCGCACAGGCCGATTACGGCATGGAAGACGCGGTCTACGAACTCAACCGCATGGGTGCCCTTCTGGCGCGCCGGGGCGGGCAGCGGGCCGAACGCGAGGACGGCAGGCGCCGCTTCGTGGCCGGAGCGCTGGGGCCGACCAACCGCACCGCCTCGATCTCGCCGGACGTCAACAATCCCGGTTTTCGTGCCACCTCCTTCGACCAGCTGCGCCAGGCCTATGGGGAGCAGTTGCGCGGACTGATCGACGGTGGTTCAGATATCATTCTGATCGAGACGATCTTCGACACACTCAACGCCAAGGCGGCGATCTTTGCCTGCGAGGAAATCTTCGCCGAGAAGGGCATTTTCCTGCCGGTGATGATCTCCGGCACGATCACCGACCTGTCGGGCCGCACGCTGTCCGGCCAGACGCCGACAGCCTTCTGGCATTCGGTGCGCCACGCCAGGCCGTTCACGGTCGGCCTCAACTGCGCGCTCGGCGCGTCCGCCATGCGGCCGCACCTGGCGGAACTCTCCGGCATTGCCGACACGTTCATCTGCGCTTACCCCAATGCCGGTCTCCCGAACGCCTTCGGTGAATATGACGAAAGTCCCGGGCAGATGGCCGCGCAGGTCGCCGAATTCGCCCGCGAGGGGCTCGTCAACGTGGTGGGCGGTTGCTGCGGCTCGACACCGGAGCATATCCGGGCAATCGCGGAGGCGGTCGCCGGACACACGCCGCGCAGCGTTCCCGAGGTCAAGCCGCTCATGCGGTTGTCGGGGCTGGAACCGTTCACGCTCACCGACGACATTCCCTTCGTCAATGTGGGCGAGCGCACCAACGTCACCGGTTCGGCGAAATTCCGCAAGCTGATCACGGCCGGCGACTACGCCACCGCGCTCGACGTCGCGCGCGACCAGGTCGCAAACGGGGCGCAGGTCATCGACGTCAACATGGACGAGGGGCTCATCGATTCCGAGAAGGCGATGACCGAATATCTCAACCTGATCGCCGCCGAGCCGGACATCGCCAAGGTTCCGGTGATGATCGACAGTTCCAAATGGGAGGTGATCGAGGCCGGGCTGAAATGCGTCCAGGGCAAATCGATCGTCAACTCTATCTCGATGAAGGAAGGCGAGGAGACCTTTCTCCGCCATGCCCGGCTCTGCCGCATGTATGGGGCCGCGGTCGTCGTCATGGCCTTCGACGAGAAGGGGCAGGCCGATACGAGGGCGCGCAAGGTCGAGATCTGCACGCGCGCCTACAGGCTGCTGACCGAAAAGGCCGGTTTCGCCCCCGAGGACATCATCTTCGACCCGAACGTCTTTGCCGTTGCGACAGGGATCGAGGAACACGACAATTACGGCGTCGATTTCATCGAGGCGACCGGCGAGATCATCGACACGCTGCCGCACGTCCATATCTCGGGCGGAGTGTCGAACCTGTCGTTCTCGTTCCGCGGCAACGAGCCGGTGCGCGAGGCGATGCATGCGGTCTTTCTCTACCACGCCATCGCCAGGGGCATGGATATGGGGATCGTCAATGCCGGTCAGCTGGCCGTCTACGACACGATCGAGCCGGATCTGCGGGAAGCCTGCGAGGACGTGGTTCTCAACCGCAAACCGGCCAAGGGCGGCAATGCGACGGAGAACCTGCTCGAGATCGCCGAGCGTTTTCGCGGTACGGCCGGCAAGGAAGCCAGGCAGCGCGATCTGGCCTGGCGCGATTGGCCGGTCGAGGAGCGCATCAGCCATGCGCTCGTCAACGGCATCACCGAGTTCATCGATGCGGATACGGACGAAGCGCGGCTGAAGGCCGAGCGCCCGCTGCACGTCATCGAAGGCCCGCTGATGGCGGGCATGAACGTGGTCGGCGACCTGTTCGGCTCGGGCAAGATGTTCCTGCCGCAGGTGGTCAAGTCCGCCCGCGTGATGAAGCAGGCCGTGGCCGGGCTTCTGCCGTACATGGAGGCGGAGAAGGCCGCCAACATCGCCAATGGCGAGGAAGACAATCAGGCTGCCGGCAAGGTCCTGATGGCGACGGTGAAGGGCGATGTCCACGATATCGGCAAGAACATCGTCGGTGTCGTGCTGGCGTGCAACAATTACGAGATCATCGATCTCGGCGTTATGGTGCCGCCCGCCAAGATTCTCGAGGTGGCGCGCGCGGAGAAGGTCGACATCATCGGTCTTTCGGGTCTCATCACACCCTCGCTCGACGAGATGGTGCATCTGGCCTCGGAAATGGAGCGCGAAGGTTTCGACATTCCGCTGCTGATCGGCGGCGCGACGACCAGCCGGGTCCATACAGCGGTGAAGATCCATCCGAAATACACCAGGGGCCAGACGGTCTATGTCACCGATGCCAGCCGTGCGGTCGGCGTGGTCTCGTCGCTCCTGTCGAACGAGACGAAGGGCAACTATGTCGAGACGATCCGGGCCGAGTACAAGAAGGTGGCCGATGCGCATCACCGTTCGGAAGCCGACAAGCGGCGCTTGCCGATCGCCGATGCGCGCGCCAATGCCCACAGGATTGCCTGGGATGCGTTTTCGCCTGCAAAGCCGCAGTTTACCGGAAAACGGGTGATCGAGGACTGGGATCTCGAGGAACTGGCGCGTTACATCGACTGGACGCCATTCTTCCAGACATGGGAACTCAAGGGCCGTTACCCGAAGATACTCGAGGACGAGAAACAGGGCGAGGCGGCGCGTCAGCTCTTTGACGACGCCCAGGCGATGCTCCGGCAGATCATTTCCGAGAAGTGGTTCGCGCCGAAGGCCGTGATCGGTTTCTGGCCGGCCAATACGGTAGGCGACGACATCCGTCTCTTCGAGAACGAGGAGCGGAAAGAGCCGCTCGCGACGTTCCACACGCTGCGCCAGCAACTCGGCAAGCGCGATGGCAAGCCGAACATGGCACTGTCGGACTTCATCGCCCCCGCAGAGACGGGCAAGCCCGACTATATCGGCGGCTTCGTCGTCACGGCCGGCATTGAGGAAGTGGCGATCGCAGAGCGGTTCGAACGGGCCAATGACGACTACAGCTCGATCATGGTCAAGGCGCTCGCCGACCGATTTGCCGAGGCGCTGGCCGAGTGCATGCACGAGCGCGTGCGCAAGGAATACTGGGGCTACGCGGCTGACGAGACTTATGAGCCGGACGAGCTTATCGGCGAGCCTTATGACGGCATCCGCCCTGCGCCGGGCTATCCGGCCCAGCCCGATCACACCGAGAAGGTGACGCTCTTCAAGCTGCTGGATGCGGAAAACACGGTCGGCGTTGAGCTGACCGAAAGCATGGCCATGTGGCCGGGCTCATCGGTCTCCGGGCTCTATTTCGCGCATCCCGAAAGCTATTATTTCGGCGTGGCGAAGGTCGAGCGCGACCAGGTCGAGGATTATGCCGGGCGCAAGGGCATGGCAATCGATGAGGTCGAGCGCTGGCTCGGACCGATCCTCAATTACGAGCCGGCGCAATATACCAAGGTCGCGTGATGAAGACGCCGGGGAGGGATCTCCGGCTTTACCTTTTCCGGTGCCGCGGCATGTTTACGACATCAGGCGCGGCAGTCGGACAAATGAACCCGGCTTTCCATTTTACATTAATAAATCAATACAGATGGCTGATATAATGTATCATTTTGTAATTTAGATATGGAGGATAAATTCCTAGTATCCGCCCGTCCTGCCTGTCATCGAGGCTCGCCAGTCCCGCAGAAACTTCTGTTTTTTGCTCTCGTCCAGCCAGGTGAGGAGGCTCGGGCGAAGCCGGATCGGCAGAAGCGAGGTGCTGCCCTCGAAGCGGCTTTCGAAGAAGGACTGGCCGCCATCCTCCTCGGTGAGGAGCGGAAAGAGGGATGAGCGCGTCTCTATGAGGTCCTGTCCCTCGGGTGACAGCAGGTAGCGGATGAACTCGCCGCTTGCGGCCTTCGCGTCGGAAGCCCTGGTCACGAAAGCCGAGCGGGTGAAGACGAGCGCGTAATCGCTGAGGAGGAGGATTCCCAGGCGCGGATCGGCGCGAACCCTTTCCAGAGCGTAGGACCCGATCGCATTATAGGCCAGCACCAGGCCGCCATTGGCGAGTTCATCGACCATATCGGCCGTACAGCAATACGTCCGCGCGCGGGCGCGCCCCATGGATTCCACCAAGCGCGAGGCCTGGAAACCGCGCTGCGCATCCTGCGTGGCGAACATGTAGCCCACGCCTGACAGGCTCACATCATAGGTGCCGACCCGCCCGTCGAAAAAGGACGGCTCGTCGCGCATCATGCCGGCGAGTTCCGACCGTGTGGTCGGCAGGTCGCGATCCGCGAATGCCTCCCGGTTATACAGGAGTGCCACCGGCTCCTGGGTAAAGCCGAAGAGCTCCTCGCGCCAGCGTGCCCATTCGGGCGTGGCGGGCACGTCGGCAACGGGCGACGCATATCCGCGATTGACCAGTTCCACCTGCAGATCCATTGCCGAGGAGATAATGACGTCGGGCATCTCGTCGGCTTCAAGCACGGCGGCATGAAGTTCCGAGGTGTTGTATTCCGTATAGCGGATGGAGATGTCGGGATGCGCGGCCTCGAATTCCTCGAGAATGGCCCACATGGCACTTCGGTCGGTCGCACTCCAGACATCGATCGTGGTCGGTTCCGGGGCGTTGGCGCCTGAGCGGTAGGAGAAGAACGCGGCTGTCGCCAGAACGGCAAGGCCGACGAAGACGCCAAGAATTGCGAAGGGTCTCATGGTGCCTTTCATCGGACCGTCGGATTTTCGGGTATCGTGATGTTGATGCTCAAGCCCTTCGGTTGCCGGTCGGAGAGGCTCAAACGGCCCTTGTGGCTTTCGGCGACCGAAGCGACGATGGCAAGGCCGATGCCTGATCCGCCTGCCGGTCCCTTGGTATAGAAGCGTTCCAGCACTTTCGGCTTTTCGGCATCGGGAATTCCGGGCCCCGTGTCATCGACCCCGATCGAAAAGGCCGGATGGCCGTCGAGCGTCGTCCGTGCGACACGCAGCGTGATGTGATTGTCCGACGGTCCATGGCGTATCGCGTTGTCGACGAGATTGCGCAAGGCCTCGCGGATTGCGATCGGATCGCCCTTGACCCGGGCGGCGCCGTTGCCGGTGGGCAGGTCGACTTCGAAGTCGATGTTGCCGGCCCGTTCGTCGCGAACGATCTCCTCGACCAGCCGGGTCACGATCTCGCCCAGATCGACATCTTCGAACATGTCCTTGTCGGCGCGATGGATCACCATGGCATGGCTGAGAAGCTGGTTGGTCAGTCGCGTGGTGCGTCTCGCCTGGTCAAGCGCACGCCCGACCGCCATCGCGCTTGCACCGCCGCGCCTGTCGGCCGTTTCTAGATGTCCGTAAAGTGCTGCAAGCGAGGTCCGTATCTGGTGCGCGACGTCTGCGATGAACGATTCCGCCTGGCCGCGGGAGGTATCCAGCCGGCGCATGAATCCGTTGATCGCCGTGATCAGGCTTTCGATTTCTCGCGGCGGCTGGGCATCCAGCGGCCTCAATTCGCTCGGCTGACGTTCGCTGATGTCGCGCTCGATCTTTGCGAGCGGGCGCATGGCGAGCCCGATGCCTGCGCGCGCCAGAAGGATTCCGGCGATCGCCAGCGCGGCCAGTGGAACAAGCCCCTTGAGCACGAGATCGTGCTGCATGGCCGTCCGTGCGATCCGGGTCTGTCCGATCTGGACACCGATCCATTGCGGCGTGTCGGCGCTGAGCATTGTTCGCCCGGTCACGACGAAGCGCACCATTTCGCCGCTATATGCACGATCGAAGAAAACTGGCTCGGCAACCGGCGGCGGCTCGGTAAAGAAGCCGTCGCTTGTCGGAAGGTCCGCCATGCCTGTGAGCGTGGCTCCCCTTGCATCCATGACGCGGTAAAAAATGCGGTCGTCCTCGTCAAGCGCGAGGATTTCCATGGCGGAGGGCGGCAGATCGATGTCGATGCCATCCGCCGTTACCGTGACGCGCTCCAGAACCGCAATCGCGGCGCCTCGGAGAAGCAGGTCGTAGGTCTGGTTCGCCGAGCTTCGCGCATAGGTCCACAGGCTGACGGAGAGAAGCGCGATGATGATTGCGAAAGCCGCCATGGAGGCCACCATGAGGCGACGCCGGAGGGAGTAGGGGCGGTGTGCCTGGAGGCGGGCAGACGCGGCAAGACCTGACAGGCGCGTATCGCTCATATCCTCATCCCCACAGACCTTCTATTCGTCGCGGATCGTGGCGATATAGCCCAGACCGCGGATGGTCCTGATGGTCAGCGGCGATCCATCGAGCTTCTTGCGCAAACGTGTCATCGTCTGCTCGACCGCGTTCAGGCTCGGGGCCTCGTCGAAACTGTAGATCCTGTCGGCCACTTCCTCCTTGGTCAGCATCCGTCCGAGATTGCTCAGGAAGAGTTCGAGCACCTGCACCTCGCGCTGCCTGAGTTCCAGATCGACGCCCTTCGTGCTGGCGCGTCGCGCACCGCGGTCGAATTCGAAATCGCCATGGACGAACACGTTGCTCGCTTCGCCCGAGCGGCGCCTCACGAGCGCCCTGCAGCGTGCGGAAATCTCGCGAAAGTCACAGGGTTTGACCATGTAGTCGTCGGCGCCCGTGTCGAGGCCGGCAATGCGGTCGTCAATCTCCGAACGGGCCGTCAACGCCAGGACAGGCGTCCGGTCGCCGCGCGCACGCATGGCCCGGAGAACCTCGTAGCCGCTCATGGACGGAAGATTGATGTCGAGAATGACGACGTCGAAGGTGGCGTGAGACAACAGCGCATCCGCCTCGGCGCCATCGACTTCGAGATCGATCGCATGGCCCTCGGCTCGGAACCGCTCGAGTAAGGTATCGGACAGCGCGCGGCTATCCTCGACAAGGAGTATGCGCATGATCGGTTAGCCTTACCCGAGGCGAAGCGCTTTGAGAAGACTGTCTCGCGGTTGCCGCCGGGCGCGGTCCTGTCAGCTTCGTGTCAGTTTCGCGTCAAGCTGTAGTCAGGCTGTGCCGGTATTGCGGAAATGGGGAGAGAGGACCGGCGCGCGAACATAACGGTTGCGCGCCTCTGCAGCCCGAGAGGCTCCTATGCCTTTGCACGGGCGAGGGAAGAGATCGCAGACCTCTCCGACCGGTGAATTTAAATCCGATGGGAGGACCCAATATGACATTCGCTAAAACCGCACTCGCGCTGCTTTTCGCCAGCGTCGCAGTCGCCCCTGCCGCCGCACAGGAAGTCGATCGTCCGGAATGCGTCGCACCGGCCAAGCCGGGCGGTGGTTTCGACCTGACGTGCCGCATTGCGCAGCAGGGCCTCGAAAAGCAGTTCGACGGCCCGATGCAGGTCACATTCATGCCCGGCGGTATCGGCGCCGTGGCAATCAACCTGTTCAACACCACCCGCACCGACGATCCCAACGCGATCGTCGCGTTCTCTTCGGGTTCGCTTCTCAACATGGCGACCGGAAAATACGGCGAGTGGGGCGCCAACGACGTCCGCTTCCTGGCGACTGCCGGCACCGACTATGGCGCGGTCATCGTTCGCGCCGACAGCCAGTACCAGACCCTCGGCGACCTGATGGCCGATCTCGAGAAGGATCCGGGCAGCGTCGTCATGGGAGCTGGCGGTTCCGTCGGCTCGCAGGACTGGATGAAGGCGGCAATCCTCATGAAGGCCGACAATCTCGACGCACGCAAGATGCGCTACGTCGCATTCGACGGCGGCGGCGATGCGATCGCCGGCCTGCTGGGCGGGTCGATCAAGGTCTATTTCGGCGATGTCGGCGAGATGGTCTCCCACCTCGATACCGGCGAGATGCGCATTCTCGCGGTCATGAGCGACGAGCGTCTGCCCGAGCCCTTCTCCGAAATCTCCACCGCCAAGGAAGCCGGCTACGATGCGTCGTGGCCGATCGTTCGCGGCTTCTACATGGGCAAGAACGTCTCCGACGCCGCCTATGAAGAGTGGGTGAAGGCGTTCAACGCTGCCTATGCGACCGATGAATGGGCGGCTCTCGTCAAGGACAAGGGCCTGCTTCCGCTCGATCTGTCGGGCCAGGAAATGGACGCCGACATGAAGAGCCGCGTCGAGCGCATGACCGGTATTGCCAAGGAAGCCGGTCTTATCGAATAGTCCTCCCAAGGGCACAGGCCGGGGCCGTCCCGTCTCTTTTTCAAGGAGCGGGGCGGCCCGTGCCGCATTTCTCAAGTTTTCCACGCGAGAAGGGCGTTGCTTGTCGCCATTCTTGCGCCGTCGTCATGGAGGTTCCTATGGCCGACCGCATATTTGCAGGCATTCTGTTTCTGGTGGCGATCGGATACACCATTGTCGCCTTCACGGTGATCAAGGCGCCGTTCCAGTACGACCCGTTGGGTCCGGAGAGCTGGCCTCGCATCCTGGGGATCGTCGCGCTGCCGTGCATCCTCTTCATCTTCGCCCGGCCGGACGTATCGCGTCTGGGTGTCCCGGTCAGGACATGGGGCCGCCTGGCTGCCCTGGTCGTGATGCTCTGGGCCTATGCTTTCCTCTTCCAGCCGCTCGGTTTCATCCTGGCCACGTTCGCCTTCTGCATGGCGCTTTCGCTCATGCTCGGAGCGCGGCTGGTCTCGGCTCTCGTATTCAGCGGCGCGGTCGGCGTGCTCGGGTATTTCGTTTGCACCAAGTTGCTCGAAATCAACCTGCCTGCCGGCGTTCTGACAATCTTTAGGTGAGTTTATCATGGACGCTGTATTCTCTGGGCTGGCTTCCGGCTTCCAAGTCGCGCTCGACCCCTTCAACCTCTTTCTCGTGCTCGGCGGATGTTTCGCCGGTACCCTGATCGGCGCCCTTCCGGGTATCGGGCCGATCAATGGCGTGGCGATCCTGCTGCCGATCGCCTATGGCCTGGGGTTCCCGCCGGAATCGGCGATCATTCTCCTGGCCGGGATCTATTACGGCGCCGAATATGGCGGCCGTATCTCGTCCATCCTGCTCAACGTTCCGGGTGATGCCGGTGCGGTGATGACCACGCTCGACGGCAATCCGATGGCCCGCAACGGCGAGGCCGGCAAGGCGCTGTCGCTGTCGGCGGTCGCCTCCTTCGTCGGCGGCACGTTTGCCGTCGTGCTGATGAGCTTCTTCGGTCCTGCGCTTGCGTCCTATGCGATCCATTTCTCGCCGTCCGACTATGTGGCGCTGATGGTCTTCGCTTTCGCGTCGCTCGCATCGCTCGTCGGCTCCAACCCGGTCAAGACACTGCTTGCCGCTCTGATGGGCCTGATGCTGGCCTCCATCGGCATCGACGCGAACACCGGCGTGGCCCGCTATACGTTCGGCATTCCCGATCTTCTCGCCGGCATCGACTTTCTGGTCGTCGTCATCGGTCTCTTCGGCATGGCGGAACTGATCACGCTCGTCGAGAAACAGGCGACCGGCACGCTGAAGACGCTCAAGATCGACAAGAGCTTTGTCACGCTCAAGGACATTGCCTTCGTCAAGTGGACGATCCTGCGCGGTTCGGTGATCGGCTTCTTCATCGGCATCCTGCCGGGCACCGGTGCCTCGGTCGCATCTGCCGTTGCCTATGGCGCGGAAAAGCGTTCGGCCAGCGACAGCTCGAAATTCGGGGAAGGCGACATGCGCGGGCTTGCCGCGCCTGAAGCCGCCAACAACGCTGCCGCCGGCGGCGCCATGGTGCCGATGCTCACGCTCGGCATTCCCGGCTCGGGCACGACGGCGATCCTGCTCGGCGCGCTCATGCTGTTCAACGTCACCCCCGGTCCGCTGATGTTCGAGCAGCGTCCGGAGATTGCCTGGGGCCTGATCGCCTCGATGTATATCGGCAATATCGCGCTTCTGATCATCAACCTGCCGCTGGTCGGTCTGTTTGCGCGGATGCTGACGATCCCGCAGCAGTTCCTGACGCCGCTCATCGCGGTGCTGGCATTCATCGGCGTCTATTCGGTCGTCTCCAACCCGCACGATCTCTACATGATCACGCTTCTGGGTGTGTTCGGCTGGTTCCTGCGCAAGCTTCAGTTCTCGCTCGCGCCGGTCATCCTCGGTTTCGTCCTGGGTGGCCTGTTCGAGGACAATCTGCGCCGGGCGCTGTCGATTTCCAACGGCGACTACACGATCCTCGTGGAATCGATGAACAGCGTCGTCCTCTATGCCCTGGCTGTCCTCGTCGTGGTTGCGCCGCTCGTCATCGCGCGTCGCCGGAAGAAGATGAGGGACGAGGCCGATCACGGCGAGACCGCATGATTGCATCCTACAGACCCGTCCTGCTTGCTATCGGCGCCGCACTTTGCGGCGCCGCCCTTTTTCAGGCGCTGGGCGTTCCGGCCGGCGCGCTTGTCGGCTCGACCGTAACCGTCACCGCGCTGTCCGCCGCGGGTTTCAGGCTGGCGGTTCCGGCGAGGCTGAGGAACCTCGGCTTCACGGCGATCGGGGTGACCCTCGGCGCCGGCGTGACGACGCATTTCTTCTCCGACCTGATGCGGTTCCCGGTTAGCCTGGCGGCCCTGACCGTGACGATGATCGCCGTTCTGGTGATCTCCTCAAATGTCCTGAAGCGCTTCTTCGGTGTGCCTGCCGCCACCGCCGTACTGGCGACGTCCCCCGGTGCGCTGTCCTATTCGCTGTCGCTGGCGGCCGAGCGCCCCTGGGCGAAGATCGACGTTTCCTTCGTCATGGTCCTGCAAAGCCTGCGCCTTCTGATCATCACGGTTGCGCTGCCGCCGCTCGTCGCGCTCATTGACATGGGGCTGGGGGGCGAAGGCGTCGCCCTGACAGCCGCCGAAACGCTCGATTTCCCCACCAGCATCCTGTTGATCGCAATTGCGACCGTCGGCGGCTATCTGTTCGAACGGCTTAGGATGCCGGCCGCATTCCTGCTGGCCGGCGTCTTCGTCAGCGGTCTGGGGCACGGTGTCGGCTGGCTGGAAGGGCGGCCGTCGCAGATCCTGACATTCATCGGATTTTCGCTGGCCGGCGCCGTCATCGGCGCGCGGTTCTCGTCGATTTCCCGCTCGGAACTCAGGCGCATGTTCGTCGCCGGCCTGGTCGTCACCACGCTTGCAATGATCATATCCGGCATCATCAGCGCTGGTGTGGCGCAACTGCTCGATCTGCCGTTCGGACAGGTCTGGGTGTCCTTCGCGCCCGGCGGCGTCGAAGGCATGAGCGCCATGGCGCTGTCGCTCGGATATGATCCGACCTATGTGGCGACCCACCATATCTTCCGGCTGCTGCTCCTCATCCTGATCCTGCCGGTCTTCGCCCGGACCAAGAAGCCGAGCGACTAGCATCGGGCGAACCACCACCCGCATCGGGAACGGGCGCCACCGGCGCGCCCGTCATCTCCGGCATGCCGACTGCCGCGCTGAGGGGATCGGCGTCGTCCGCGAACCGGCACCGTTCGGCGCCTGTCTGCCGGTCGTTTCAAACTGGCCTTCTCGAAACGCCAAAATGGACATGGCCGGGCATCCATTTTCTTCCTAGCGTCCGCTCATGAAGCGTGATGCCCGGTGGTCTCGCGCACCGAAAAGGGGACTAGAATGCAGGTACTCGATCGCCTCGAACTCTATGTGGTCAACGCTCCGCTCCCGGCACCTTTCGCGCCATCCTGGATTCCGGGCACGATCCGCAATACGGCCTCATTCACGCTCGCCCGTTTCATCACCGATGACGGTATCGAGGGATGGAGCGCGTTTCCCGGCGGCGCCCGCGACCGCGCCGGCATCGGCGACACGATGGCCAACCTCTTCCTGGGCCAGGACCCCGAAGATATCGACCTGATGGCCGAGCGCATCCGGATCATGGCGGTTGGCGGGAACTTCAACTGGTGGCTCGAGCCCGCTTTCTGGGACATCAAGGCCAAGCGCGCCGGGCTGCCGCTCTACAAGTACCTCGGCGGCACCCACGACCGCATCAAGCTCTATTCCTCCGCCGGCGAAATCAAGGATACCGGCGCGCGGCGCGAGGAGGCGGAGGCGCGCTATTCCGAAGGCTTCGAGACGATGAAGGTGCGCGTGCACGATTTCGACGAGGCCGTCGACATCGCGCATATCCAGGACGTCGCGCGCTACATGGAAGGCCGGATGAAGATTTCGGTCGACTGCAACCAGGCCTTCCGTCTCACCCAGAACGGCGATGCGCCGCTGTGGTCGCTCGACCGGGCCAAGCGCTTCGTGGACGCCGCCGCCGATGTGGGGCTCGCCTGGGTGGAAGAGCCGCTCTTCGGCGAATGGCACGAGGAGATCGCCAAGCTCACATCCTACTCGCGCGTGCCGATCGCCGGCGGCGAGCTTCACTCGATGGGTGCGAGCGAATTGATCCGCATGGGCAAGATGGGCTGCTACAACATCCTCCAGCCCGATGCGATGTGGGCGGGCGGCGTTCAGCAGGGCATGGAAGTGGCGAAATTCTGCCGCGAGGCGGGGCTGAAATTCACCCCGCATTGCTGGACCAACGGGTTCGGCTTCATCATCAACGCCCAGATCTTCGCGGCCAGCGGCTTTGCCGGCGAGATGCTGTTCGAATATCCCTATGCCCCGCCGGGCTGGGTGCCGGAAGGCCGCGACGCGGTGATGAGCGCGCCGTTCCTGCACAATCGCGGCTGGTTCGAGATGCCCCAGACCCCGGGCCTCGGTTTCGAGATCGACCACAAGGCGCTGGAAAAATGCGGCCGCCGCTTCTTCGCCGCCAGCCGGAAAGAGCGCCACTGGATGCCGGAAGCGCTGGCCGATCTCGGGTGAGGGGGGCCTGTCGCGGTCGATTTGAGGTGATGAGCCCATTTCGGCCGCAGTGGCAGGTTCCGCGGAGCGGCAGCATGGGGGCCGGAAGTGGTCCGACATCTTTCGGGGTGAAGTCATCAGTAAGCGGACATTCTATCGCCAACTTCATAGTAGCCGTTCCGCTACCTCCCAGCTGCCCAATCTCTCTAGCGAGGGCTAACCTGCGGCTGAGTGCATGAGGTGGCGCCGGATTTGCTCGGCCTCGCTGTCAGTACAAAGCCGGCGATCGAAAGCCTCCTCGTCTTCATGCCCATAGGAGAAAATGGGAACGCGCCGCTCGAGTGTCCTCACCACGGTGATGCAGGGCCTTGTGATCACAGCCACCCGGTGGATCACGCCCGCCTCAAGCCGGTAGGACGCGCCCGAAGCGGACTCGAACGACGCGATCGGGAGGAGCCGTCCCCTTCTTCCTGACGGTATCAGGACGGATTCTTGCCCATTGTAGGTGACCGCGTATTCCGCCTCGAAACCGTCCGCCGCCTCCTCGAACCGGAACAGTTCGCTGCGCATGCGTCCGGCGACCACCAAGGATTCGATGTCGAACGAATGCTGGTGACGGTCGTTCTCCGGCCGGTCCGGGCCGTCGGGAAGCCAGATATGGACGCGGCGCGTCCTCGCCTCCCCTACAGCATCCTTGAGGTAGAAAAACCCGAGCGGATGCAAGCGGAAATCGCTGGCCCGCTGATGTGCTCCGACCAGTTCCCTCATCCGTAGCGGTGGGGCCGGACCGTGATCAGGCGCGCCACCTCCTGCTGAATCGCGTCCACGTCGCCGACGTTGATACCAAACGCTTTTAGGGTCTTCGCATCGCAGCTTTTCTCTTCCAGCTTCAGGCCCGCGAACAGCGCCGTGTCCCAGGTCACCTCTCGGGAAACGTCGCGCTCGTTCGTCACCGTGCTACGGAACATGTCGTAGAACTCGGATCCGTAGTCGAAAAAGAGGGCCGACTTCTTCTTGTCGTCCTGCGTGAGGATCGCGCCTTTGTCAGAAAGGTCGACCCGGAACGCTGGCAGAAAGCGGGACAGATGAACCTTGATGTCGAGGTGCTTGTTGTTCGACGACTTGATCGCGCAGGCCATACAGGTCGACAGGACGTTGGGAAGCAGTGGATTGTCCCCCGGCTCTTCCCCGAGCGCCTTCAGGATTTCCCTGTAGGACCTCACGAGGCGCTCGTCGTCGGGATCGGGCAGGAGGACGTCGACCACGATGTTGCGCTTGTTCTCGCGGGCTTGCCTGTCTAGCTCGAGCAGCGGATAAGCCCTGAAGAACGACCCCGACCGTCCCCAGAACATGTAATGCCGGACCTCCTTTGGCATCGCAATCATCCGCTCGCTGATGTCCTGCGGACGGGTGACGTTTACCTCTCTGAAGGCTGTACTGGCTCCGATGAAGTAGAGATAGAGAGCGTAGAACCCGAGGATGATCACCGACCCGGCTATGATCTCGATCAGCACGGAAACCATGATCTCGTTGGTGATTGGCCATGTAACGTGTGCTTTAACAACGCCGACGAGTACGAGGCAGAATACTATCAGCAGGCTGAACCCGCCGAAGAACCTTTTGCGCGCGTAGCTTGAAGTCAGGTCGTCAAAAAAATCGACCGCCGTTATCTTGGACGCTTTCATAGCATTGCTTTCGAGTGGTGACTGTGTTCGTTACGGCGATAAGACTGCGTCATGTAGAATAATTTCCGATATTTGCGACGTCATGGCGCTGGCGAACTGCCAAGTTTGAAATAGTCCCTCTTGGATAGCTTCCAGATCGGCAATCATCGCCTGCCGCCCCTCGTCGGTCTGAATCTTGAAATTGTGTTTTTCGTAAAATCCATAGTTCAGACGATTTCGAGCTCTTTGAGCGAATGAGAACCTATCCGCAAGGTCGTCGTCAATGCGGATCGCACCTTTGAAGCTATTTGCTAGGCGTCTGAGCGTGCTCCGGTCGATCTCATCCAGAACGGCGCGTGCTTTCTCGCCGTTCGGCAAGAGGTGCCAGCCATACTCGAGTCCTCGCGGGCAGAGCAGCAACGTTCCAAGCTCTGTTTCGAATAGCTGGCCGGCTTCGGCCGCGATCCCGAACTTCGTGTACAGTTCCTCTCGCGTCGCCAATTTCGGTCACGCGCCTCCCGCCGTGGCTTTGGGCGCGACTGGTCCGATTCCCGGCCCAGCGATCAACCGCACCCGAGGTGCAGGTGCTGACATGATCGCGTAGGCAACACTAACTTCATCAAGTACTGTATCCGAACCCAATACTCGCCTCCATTTAATTTGATGTTAAATCTACCGGTTCCGGAAACAATTGAAAGTCCCCGTCTACGTTAGCTTGTTGTGAAACTACCGTTGCCACCTGTGCCATCCGAGGCGCGGCCTTAGCCCCACTTTGCAGGCTGGCAAGTCTAAGTCCGCGGCGGGGAATACGCGGGGCGTCCAGGGCACCCAGAGCAAGCATCACATTCCAGATCCCGGGCGGCATTGGGTCGGCGTGCAACTTTCGAGGTCGAAGATGTGAGAAGGTGCTATCGAAGCGTGACCGGAAGGGAGTTGCCATGATGAAGAAAGCCAGCCATCTCGACAAGTACGCCGCACTTTTCCACGAGAAGATGGGGCAGATCGATCCGCTCCTGCAGGCTGTCTTGACAGGACACCTGATCATTGAGACCGCGCTCGATAACATCTTGACCATAGTCTTCTTCCACCCAGAGCATGTCTTCAAGGAGGCACGCCTCGGCTTCTCACAGAAAGTCCAGATCGTACGCGCCTACTGTTTGCGGAAAGACGACAACTCGATCTGGGATCTGATCCTCGCTGTGAACTCAGTGCGCAACGAGATCGCCCACAATCTCGCGGGCGAGAAGCGTGACGCACGGCTGCAGCAGCTCCGGTCACTTTTCACGGCCGAAGTCAACGGCGAAATGCCGACCGCGCTTGAGGTGGAGTGGAAGAGTCTGAAGGACGTGCCCGACCAGGTAATTATGGTCTGGGCATGCTCCCTATGCACGGGCTTCCTCGGAGAGTTTGAGGCAGACATCTCTTCTTTGAGAAACATGATCGACGCGCTCGATGCGAACATTAATCCAGATTTGGAGCGAGTTGCGAGGAAGACGCCGGAGGAGGCGAAAGCCAGGATGAAGAAGGCGGCAAAAGGGGGACGCACGATGAGGTTCCGGCAGGAGCCATCTGGAAGCGATGGCGGAAGCACTGGGTGACCCTGACTTCCTGATTGAGAGCGCGAAACTGAAGAATTCCGGTTCCTGCACGAAGCGCGATGCCCCGAGGGTCTGAACGCCTAGTCCTCTGGTGCGCATAGAACCAACCGTGCCTTCTCCAGATAAGATGTCAAAGCTGAACCCAGCCCATGACGTGCCATTTCGCGTTTAGGATCGGGCCGGCCACCCTCAGCGTCGCCGGCTACGTCCGCTTTAACGGAGCGTCAAATCTGTTCTCGATGTCCGCAATGGGGCGCAAAGCCGCCACAGCCGATGCCGCGCCCCTCACGCCGCCGCATCGTCCTTCAACAGCAACTGCCGTGCCGCCACCGGCACCATCAGCAAAAGCCCGATGATCGTGGCCGTCAGATCGGGGGCTACCAGCAGGATCGCCGACAGGACGAGGGCGATGCGTTCGTACCAGCGCAGCGGCGCGAAGAGCCAGTTGGAGACGGCCGCGGCAAGCGCCCAGATGCCGAGCACCGTGCCGCCGAAGGCGAGCGCGAAGGCGGTCCAGGTGAAATTGTCGGTCACCAGCAGAAGTGCGGGCTGGAAGGCGAAGACGAAGGGGACGAGCGCCTTGCCCATAGAAAGCCGGAAGGCGGTGTTGCCGGCCTTGAAGGCGTTGGCGTCCGCTATGCCGGCACCCGCATAGGCCGCCATCGCCACCGGTGGCGTCACGTCGGCCAGAACCCCGTAATAGAAGACGAAGAAGTGGGCGACGAGCGGCTGCACGCCGAGCAGGCCGAGGATCGGGGCGGCGACGGCGACCATGATGATGTAGTTTGCCGTCGTCGGGATGCCGCAGCCCATCAGGATGCAGACGATGGCTGTCAGCATCAGCGTGAACAGAAGCGTCAGCGTCGGCACGCCCATCAGCTTGAAGGGCAGGAAGGCCAGGAGGCCGTGAACCGAGCCCGCCCAGTCCTGCGCCACCGTGGTGACCATGTAGGCGATCTTGAAGCCGACGCCGGTCAGCGTGACGACACCGATGACCACGCCGACGAGAGCGGCGGCGGCGGTCACGGAGAGCGACTGCTTGGCGCCCAGGATAAACCCTTCCCACACGCCGTGGGCGGTGCCTTTCAGGCCGGCCAGAAGACCGCCCTCTCGCACCTGCTGGATCACCAGAACGACGATACAGGCGGTGATCGACCAGAAGGCTGCGGCGAAGGGCGTGCGGCCGGACAGGAGGATCGCGATCAGGATGAGAAGAGGCGCGACAGAGAGCCAGCCTTCCTTCAGCACCTTCCATGCATTGGGCAGTTCCTCTGCCGACAGGCCGCGCAGGCCGAGGCGGCGGGCTTCGAGATGGACCTGAACCAGAACCCCGAAGAAGTGCATGAAGGCGGGGACGAGGGCTGCCGTCAGGATGGTGGTGAGCGGCAGACCGAGATACTCGATCATCAGGAAGGCCACGGCACCCATGACGGGCGGGGTGATCTGTCCGCCGGTCGATGCGGCTGCCTCGACGGCGGCTGCGAAATGGCGGGGATAGCCGATGCGGATCATGGCGGGAATGGTCAGCGCGCCGGTGGTCACCGTATTGGCGATCGATGAGCCGGAAATCGAGCCCAGCAGGGCGGACGAGACCACCGACACCTTTGCCGGGCCGCCGGCATAGCGCCCGGCGAGCGCGGAGGCGACGTCGATGAACAGTTGCCCGAGACCGATGCGCGTCGCCATCACGCCGAAAAGCACGAAGTGGAACACATAGGTGGCAATCACGCCGAGCGCGGTGCCGTAAATGCCCTGCGAGGTGAGATAGAGGTGATTGACGATATTCGTCCAGCTCGAGCCCGGATGCACGAACAGGCCGGGCATGTACTGGCCGAAATAGGCATAGGCCATGAACAGTATCGCGATGACGGGGAGGGGCCAGCCCATCGAACGGCGCACCGCCTCGAGCAGAACCACGATCAGGGTCGTACCCATCACGACATCGATCGTCAGCGGATTGCCGACGCGGAAGGCGAGCTCGCTGTAGATCCAGGGGACGTATAGCGCCGCGATCAGGCCGGCAATGCCGAGAACCCAGTCATAGAGCGGCAGGCCGAAGGGCGCGAAGGCCCCGGGCTTGATTTCCTTCCTGCCGAAGGCCGAGAAGCTCAGGAAGACGACGAGAAGCGTCACGCCCAGATGCAGGCCGCGGTGGACGGTGGCCTGGGGAATGCCGAAACCGGCTGTGTAGTAGTGATAGCAAGACAGCAGAAACAGGATGGTCGCGGTGACGATCGTCATCGGCCAGGCAAGGACGCGGAAACGCAGTTCCGGATCGTAGGTCTCCTCGATCTGCTGGAGCTCGTCTGCCGTCAGGTGACGGACATCCTCGGCCGTTTCCCGGTTCCTGTTGTCTTCGCTCATGTCCCCACAACCTTCTTGAGAGCCTTAGAAATCGAGGGCCGCGCAGGTTCTGCGCGGCCCTCGAGCATCGTTTCAAGTCCGGTACACCGGTCCTGCCTTACTTGAGCAGACCGGCTTCCTTGTAGAACTTCTCCGCACCCGGATGCAGCGGAATGCCAACGCCGTTGAGAGCCGTTTCCTTGGTGATCGACTTGCCCTTGGCGTGGCCCGCATCGAGCTGCTTGCGGGTATTGTCGTTCCACAGTGCCTTGGTGATGCCGTAGATCAGGTCTTCCGGCTGGTCGGCGCTGGTGATCCACTGCGCGCCGACGGCAAGCGTCTGCACGTCGTCCGGATTGCCTTCATAGGTGCCGCCCGGAAAGGTGTCGGATGCAAAGAACTCGAACTCTTCGCAGATCGAGGGTGCCTCGTCGCAGGAGATCGGGATGAGCTTGACCTCATGCTGGCTGGCGAGTTCGGCGATCGCGCCGGCCGGATAGCCGCCGACGAAGAAGAACGCATCCATCGCGCCGTCGCGCATGCGATCGGCTGCCTGGTCGGGCTTGAGGAATTCTGCCGAAACATCGTCTTCGGACAGGCCATAGCCCTCGAGGATGATGCGGGCGTCGACGAGCGTGCCGGAACCGGGCTCATCGAGGGAAACCCTCTTGCCCTTCAGGTCGGCAACGCTGTTGATGCCGGAGCCGGCGCTTGCCACGAGGTGAATGCTTTCGGGATAGAGATTGGCGATGGCGCGCAGTTTCTCAACCGCGGGCTTGCCTTCCCAGATGCCGGTGCCGGTATAGGCCCAGGTCGCGACGTCGGACTGTGCGAAGCCCGATTCCAGCGTCCCGCCCTGGATGGCGTTGATGTTGGCCACGGAGCCGTTTGCCGAAAGAGCCGAGGCAACGAGACCGGGAACGCCGCAGGAGCCGCCTTCCTCGCAGGGGCGCGAGCCGGGAGGGTTGGAGATGGCGTTCGCAAGAAGTCCACCGATCGGATAGTAGGTGCCGGCCGTGCCACCGGTGCCGATGCGGAAGAACTGGATGTCCTGGGCGAGGGCGCCGGAGGTGGCGAGGCCAAGCGCCAGTGCCGCGCCTGCTACGAACTTGAAATGTTTCATGGGAACTCCCTGTTCTGCTTATTGTTGGCGGGGAGCTTATGCGTCTTGACGGCGGGGTTCAAGCGATGCGGTCGCCCGCGTTTGCCGCGTGAGCGCTTTTTCAAGTCTTTTGTGCGATCCGATCCGCCTTGCAGCTTTCCGGCAATCGGTGTTTCCCCAA
Source organism: Pseudohoeflea suaedae (assembly GCF_004354915.1). GTDB lineage: Bacteria > Pseudomonadota > Alphaproteobacteria > Rhizobiales > Rhizobiaceae > Pseudohoeflea > Pseudohoeflea suaedae. The sequence continues at coordinate 693,693 of NZ_SMSI01000002.1, forward strand.
GGGAAGCAATGGCTTGCGGATCATCCCTTGCGGAAGATGCGGACCAGTTCCGGCACATAGGCCTGACCATGTCCCGAATCGACGGCCGCCGTCAGCGCCGCGTGGATGCCGTCGGCAATCGTCTTATGCGCGCCGGCCTGTTCGGACATTGTGCGGTAATACTCGATGTCCTTGCGGCCGTTGCTGACGAAGAAGGGTAAGCCCTCGCGGTCACCGTCGGTGATGAAGGGCGCCATGCGGTCGAGCGCGACGCTTGCTCCGCCGCCCTTGGCGAGAATTTCGACAAAGCGCTTCGGATCGACGTTCGCATCGGCGGCCTGTGCGGCGGCTTCGGCCAATAGCGTCATGAAGCCGACGGAGACGTAATTGTGCAGAAGCTTCAAGCGGTGGCCGGTGCCGAGAGGGCCGACATGCTCGACGAGTTCGGTGAAGCTCGCAAGCACCGGCCGGACGCGGTCGAGAACGGCCTCGTCGCCGCCGACGAGCAGGTTGAGCTGGCCCTCATGGGCGTGCTTGGCGGTGCGGGTCATGGGCGCGTCGAGATAGTCGCCGCCCCTGGCTTTCACCGCTTCGCCCATGCGGAGGGTCGATTCCGGCAGCGCCGTCGAGCAGTCAATGACCACGGAACCCGGCTTGAGCGCGGAAATCACGCCGTTCTCGCCGGTCAGAATAGCCTCCACCTGCGGCGAGCCGGTGACGCAGAGGATGACCACATCGCTCTGTGCGGCCAGTTCGGCGGGTGTCGCGCAGGCGGTGCCGCCGAGTTCGAGGATCTCATCGACAGGCTGGTTGCCGGGATGGTCGAGGAAGCAGAGTTCGAACCTGCCGCGCCCCAGAACATTGCGCGCGATGCCGTGGCCCATGAGACCGACGCCGATGATACCAACCTTCATGTTGTCCTCCTGATGGACGGGATGTTGCGGGCGAAAGGCCGCATGGAGCGCTTCGCCGGTCGCCGTTCAACGCTTTCTATGCTTTAGGACCGCCGTTTCGGCAGCCCCGCGGCGAGATCAGTCGGTGTTGATCCAGACGGCCTTGGTGTCGAGATAGGCATCCATGTGTTCGAGGCCGCCTTCCTTGCCGTAGCCGGACATCTTCAGCCCGCCGAACGGCACGACCGGATCGATGGCGTGATACATGTTGACCCAGACCGAGCCTGCCTTGAGGCGGTGCGCCATCTTGTGCGCGGTGCCGAGATGGGTGGTGAAGACCCCGGCAGCCAGGCCGTAGGGTGTATCGTTCGCCCGGGCGACAACTTCATCGATGCTGTCGAAAGGCAGGGCGGAGATCACCGGACCGAAGATTTCCTCACGGGCGATGCGCATGTCATCCTTCACGCCGCCGAAGACGGTGGGGCGGATGAAGTGGCCGCCATCAAAGCCCTCGCCGGTGAGCTTTTCGCCGCCGGTAATGACTTCGGCACCCTCCGAGGGGCCGGCCTGAAGAAACATCTCGATGCGTTCGGACTGACGGGCGGAGATGATCGGACCGATGTCGGTATCGCCTTCGATACCGTGGCCGATCTTGAGATTGGCGGCGAAATCGGCAACGCGGCGCACGAATTCGTCGTGGATTTCGCGGGCGACGAACAGCCGCGAACCGGCGATGCAGATCTGGCCGGAATTGGCAAAGACGGACATGGCCGCGACCGGCACGGCCTTTTCGATATCGGCGTCGCGGCAGACGATGACCGGCGACTTGCCGCCCAGTTCGAGCGAGACGCGCTTGAGGTTTCCGGTGGCGGCGCGTGCGATCGACTGACCGGTAGCGGTCGAACCGGTGAAGACGATCTTGTTGACACCCGGATGTTCGGCAAGCGCTGCACCTGCCTCGGCGCCGAGACCGGTGACGATGTTGAGCACGCCGTCGGGAAGGCCGGCTTCCTGCATCAGCCTGGCGATCATCAGCACCGTCAGCGAGGCTTCTTCGGACGGCTTCAGGACCACGGTGCAGCCGGTCGCAAGGGCAGGCGCAATCTTCCAGACCGATCCTGCAATCGGGGCGTTCCAGGGAATGATCGCGCCGACCACACCGATCGGCTCCCGCACGGTGGAGGAATAGATTTCACCCGGGAAAGAGTTCTGAAGCGTCTGGCCGTGGATGGCGACGGCCTGGCCGGCGTAAAAGCGCAACATGCCCAGAACGCGGCGGCTGTTGGCCAGCGTACGCTGGATCGGCATGCCCATGTCGAGCGTGTCGGACAGGCAGAGCGTTTCCCAGTTCTTCTCGAACAGGTCGGCAATGCGCAGAAGCAGCGCCTGGCGCTCGAATGGGGTGAATTTCGACCAGGGGCCTTCGAAAGCGGCGCGGGCAGCGGAGACGGCAGCGTCGATATCGGCGGAACCGCCCTTCGGCACGGTGGCAAGGATTTCGCCGCTCGCCGGATTGCGCGCCTCGATAACTTCGCCCGACCGTGCCTCGCACCATTTGCCGCCGATGAACATCGGCCGGAAATCGCCGTTATAGAGTTCCGCTGCTCGTTGCTGCCAGTCCTGCATCAGTCTTCTTTCCAATCTGTGCGCCCTTGGAACCGGCGCGGGTCATGCTCGTCATCGCCGTCGGGGCACGATCAGCAAATTCTCGTCGCGCGTCCGGGGAACCGTCCGGCGAGGGTTCCGGACGTTGCCAGCCTTTAAGCAAATGCCGCGCGCAAAGCCAACACGAAATGGTGCGCTCAAAGCGCGCGCCGGCCTTGGCATTCAGTGGCCGTGATCCTTCGGTGAACCGGAAGCGTCCGGCGCGATCGTGGTCGTCGGCAGCAGCTGCAGCCTGCCATGCCGGACAGAACGTTCGGCGATGACATGATCGGCAAAATGCTGCAGCTCCTTCATCGGCCCCTTGAGAATGCCGACCTCGAGGCAATTGTCGTGGTCGAGATGGACATGAAGGCTCGATATCGTGAGGTCGTGATGGCTGTGGAACACGGTCGTCAGGCGACGGGCGAGATCTCGCGCTTCGTGATCATAGACATAGCTGAGGACGCCGACACAATGCTGCTCCGATCCGGTCTCTTCCGCCGCTTGCTGCAGTCCCGCGCGGGCGAGGTCGCGGATGGCCTCGGAGCGGTTCTGATAACCGCGCACGTCTATCAGCCTGTCGAGTTCTGCCATCAGGTCGTCGTCCAGGGTCACCGTCACGCGTTGCATAGTTTCCTCCGAAGTATGATGTTTTGGTCTGGACATCATACTTTGTAATGTTATCAGAATGGCAGGGCCGTTTTGGCGACTCTATCACCAAGCCGGCGGCAGGATACACAAACGAGCATATGAATATGATATTTCGTCGCCTCATCCTCGGAGGCCTTGCAACCGTTCTGATGGCGGCGCCCGTGCTCGCCGAACCGAAGACCGAGCTGGTTCTGGCCATCGGCGGGGAGCCTGACACGGGCTATGACCCCTTGCTGGGATGGGGACGCTACGGCCACCCGCTGTTTCAATCCACGCTTCTGAAGCGCGACGCGGAACTCGCGACACGTCCCGATCTGGCCAGATCGTGGAGCCTGTCCGCAGACCGGCTGACATGGACGATCGAACTGCGCAAGGATGCACGCTTCTCCGACGGCGCACCGCTGACCGCCACCGATGTCGCCTTCACCTTTAACGAGGGAGCCAAGGCGGGCGGGGCGCTCGACCTGACGGTCCTGAAGAGAGCGACGGCGATCGACGACACCACGGTGCGCATCGAACTCAAGCAGCCCTGGATCACATTCGCCGAGAATTTTTACAGCCTCGGGATCGTTCCGGCGGCGCGCTATGGCGAGGGCTACGCCTCGGACCCGGTCGGTTCAGGGCCCTACAGGCTGGTCTCCTGGACCCACGGCGAGCAACTGATCGTCGAGGCGAATCCCGACTATTACGGTCCCCGCGCGGAATTCGAGAAGATCACCTTCCTGTTCACCGACGAAGATACGAGCCTCGCCGCGGCCCGGGCGGGGCAGGTTGACATGGTTTCAGTCCCGGCAGCGCTCGCCGACCTGACGCCCGACGGCTTCAAGCTGCTTTCGGTGCAATCGGTCGACAATCGCGGGATCACCTTTCCAATTCCTGAGCCGGGCCTCGGCGAGGACGGAAAGGTCATCGGCAATGCGATTACCTCGGACCGCGCCATACGGCGCGCCATCAATCTCGGCATCGACAGGGACAAGCTGGTCGAGGTGGCGCTTCTCGGTCACGGCACTCCGGCCTATGGGCCGGCCGACGGGCTTCCGTGGTCCAATCCCGAAGCTGGGATCAGCTACGACCCGGAAAAGGCGAGGGCGCTTCTGGACGAAGCGGGCTGGATCGCCGGGGACGACGGCATTCGTGCCAGGAACGGTGTGCGCGCCGCCTTCGCGATCAACTATCCGGCCTCGGATTCGACCCGGCAGGCGCTGACTGTCGCCCTTGCCGAATTGCTCAAGCCGCTCGGCATCGAAGCGACCGCGAGGGGACAGAGCTGGGACCGGATCGAGGCGGTCATGCACGCCGAACCGGTAATGTTCGGCTGGGGGAGCCACTCACCGCTCGAAGTCTACAATCTCTATCAGTCTCGGCTCAGCGGCGTGGATTACTTCAATGTGGGCTATTTTTCCGATGCCGCGGTGGACGGGCATCTTGCCGCCGCCCAGGCCGCAGGAAGCCTCGAAGCGTCCCATGAGCAGTGGCGGCAGGCCGCGTGGGACGGGAGCGACGGTTTCGGCCCGAAGGGTGAGGCGGGCTGGGCGTGGCTCGTCAATCTGGATCACCTCTATTTCGTCAATGAATGTCTCGACGTCGGCGCGACCCAGACCGAGCCGCACGGGCATGGCTGGCCGATCACCGCGCTGATCGAACAATGGCGATGGACCTGCGAATAGTCTCGACGTGACCTTCTGGAGCATTCATATCGCAACGCGGCTCGTGCGGCTGGCTCTGGTGCTGGCTGCCGTCGCCGTGTTGAGCTTTGCGCTGGCGAAATCGTCTCCGGTCGATCCGGTCAATGCCTATCTTGGCGCCGATATCGCGCGGGCCGGGCCGGAGCAGCGCGCGCTGATTGCCGCCAGATGGGGGCTGGACCAGCCTGTCCCGGCGCAGTTCTTCCACTGGCTGGGAAACATGCTCGTGGGCGAGCTCGGCTATTCCATGACGTATAACGCTCCGGTGATCGACGTGATCGCCACCCGGTTCCGGACGTCGCTGCCGCTGATGGGACTTGCGTGGCTGTTCTCCGGCATTGTCGGGTTCGCGCTCGGCATCCTTGCGGGTTCCCGCCCGGATTCCTGGGTCGACAGGGGCATCCGGCTCTATGCCTATGTGCTGGCGTCGGCACCGACCTTCTGGATTGCGATCCTGTTGCTCACCGTCTTTTCCGTCGGGCTGGGTTGGACGCCGGTCTGCTGCGCCGGCCCGATCGGCGTGGTGCCGGAAGAGGTGACATGGCTGCAGTCGCTGCATCACCTGATCCTGCCGCTCGCGGCGCTCAGCGTGCTGGGTGTTGCGCAGATCGCGCTCCATACCCGCGCCAAGATGGTCGAAGTCATGCAATCGGATTTCGCGCTCTATGCCAGGGCGCAGGGCGCGTCCCGACGGGAGATCGCCATCCGCCACGGCGCCCGCAACGCCGCCATTCCCGCCCTGACGGTCCTGTTTGCCTCCCTTGGCGAATTGTTCGGCGGCTCGATCCTCGCCGAACAGGTCTTCGCCTATCCGGGGCTGGGGCGCGCGACCGTGGAAGCCGGCATCAGGGGCGACGTGCCGCTTCTCCTGGCGCTGGCGCTGTTCTTCTCCTTTTTCGTTTTCACCGGCAATGCCATCGCCGACATCGTTTATCGCGTCGTCGACCCGCGCATGGACGGGAAACTGCTGCGATGACGGGGGATGCATGAGCGATATCGTCGATGTCGAAACGCCGCCGACGACCGGGATATGGACGACCAATCGCGCGGCCACGCTCGGGGCGGCGACCCTCGGCTTCATCCTGCTTCTCGGCGTCGCGGTCGGTTCGCTGTCGCTTGGTTCGTTCGGGCTCGATGCTGATTTCGCTGCGCGTCTGGCGGCGCCGTCCCCCGGCCACTGGTTCGGAACGGACCAGATGGGGCACGACATGCTCGCCCGCACCGTTCACGGGCTGGCGGTGAGCCTGCAGGTCGGGCTGATCGCGGCGACGATCTCGGTGGTCATCGCCGCGGCTCTCGCGCTCTTCGCCACCACCTGCGGGCGCTGGGCCGATGCGCTCGTCGCCTTCCTCGTCGACGTGGCGTTGGGGTTGCCGCATCTGGTTCTGCTGATCCTCATATCATTCGCGCTCGGCGGCGGGACGACGGCGGTCATCCTTGCGGTTGCGGTGACCCACTGGCCCCGATTGACGCGCATCCTGCGGGCCGAAATCCTGCAATTGCGCCAGTCCGATTTCGTCCTTGCCTCGCGGCGGATGGGAAAGTCCTGGGCCGAGATCGGGATTGGTCACTTCCTGCCGCATCTCTGGCCGCAATTGCTGGTGGGGCTCGTCCTGCTCTTTCCCCACGCCATCCTGCATGAGGCGGCACTGACCTTCATCGGCTTCGGGCTCGAGCCGTCGAATCCCGCCATCGGCATCCTGTTGTCGGATTCGCTCCGTTTCCTGATGGCCGGAAAATGGTGGCTCGGCCTTTTTCCGGGCCTCTCGCTCCTTGCGGTGGTTCTCTGTTTCGATGCGATCGGCAATGGTTTGCGGGTATTGGCCGATCCCCGCAGGGAGCAATCGTGATGCGTCTCGACGTCGAGCGATTTTCCCTGTCCTTCGTCCGCTATGACGGCGTGTTGCGGCAGCGTAGCATTCAGGTGCTCCACGACCTGACCTTTCAACTGGAAGGCGGCGAGGTGCTTGCGCTCGTGGGGGTATCGGGCGCGGGCAAGAGCCTGTTGGCGCATGCGCTTTTCGGCATTCTGCCGCCCAATGCGCGGTCCGCAGGCTCGTTGCGTTTCGACGGCGTGCCGCTGGACGACGCGACGCTCCCGAATTTTCGCGGTCGCCATATGGGGCTGGTGCCGCAATCCATCAGCCATCTCGATCCGCTGGCCCGGTGTGGCCGACAGCTTGCCTGGGCGGCGGAACGGAGCAATCTGCGGCTGACCAAAGCACAACTGGCGGAACGTCTCTCAACCTTCAATCTGCCCCGGACGGTCGCACACAATTTTCCCCATCAGCTGTCCGGGGGCATGGCGCGGCGGCTCATGCTTGCCATGGCGACGGTGGGGCAGCCGCAACTGATCGTGGCCGACGAACCGACAAGCGGCCTCGACCCGAAAAACGCCGAAAACATTCTCCGGACCCTGCGGGGAATGGCCGACGCCGGCTGCGGCGTCCTTCTCATCACCCATGATCTTGTCCAGTCGGTGCCATATGCCGATCGCGTTGCCATCCTGAATTCAGGCCGGCTTGTGGGCATGGAAACCGCGCGCTCATTCTCCGGCGCGGGCGATGAGCTGACCGGCGACTATGCCAGAGCCTTGTGGCGGGCGGCGCCGCAGAATGCGTTCACTCCGGAAGGTCCGATCGATGCTTGAGGCGACGGATATCGGGTTTGCCTACCGTTCGGGTGCCGAAGTCGTGTGCGGCGTGACGCTGGCGCTGGGGCCGGGGCAGACACTCGGAATTCGCGGGCCGTCCGGCTGTGGCAAGTCCACGCTTGCGCGCCTGCTCGCCGGCTATCTGGAACCGCAACGAGGCACGGTCCATGTCGACGGCGAAGCGCTGGGAAAGGGCTGGTGTCCGGTTCAGTATGTCCACCAATCCGCGATAGTCTCGGTCGATCCCCGCTGGCGTATCGGCAGGATCGTCGAGGAGGGCTGGGAGCCGGACGAGGCGAGCCGGGAGGCGCTCGGTGTCCCGCGAAGCTGCTACGATCGCTATCCGCATGAAGTCTCGGGCGGCGAGTTGCAAAGGATCTGTCTCCTGCGAGCCCTGGCGCCCGAAACCCGCTTTCTCGTCGCCGACGAACTGACCGCCATGGTCGATCCCGTCACCCAGGCAGACATCTGGCGCCATCTGCGGCAACGCAGCCGTCAGGGCCTCGGGATCGTGGCCATCAGCCACGATCAAGCATTGCTGCGCCGCGTTGCAGACAGTATTCACCAGATGGACGGCGGTCGGCTGACGGAGCTCGAGCCTGCCGGAGCAGCACGCCCTGCTTTTGCAGCGCCCGGCCGGGACGTCGCAAACCGGCTCTAGGATTGCGGCGCCCAGTCGGTCATGTGCAGGACGTTTCCGCCAAGCTGCTGGAAAGCACGCTGACGGCAGGAGAAAACGATGATCTGCTGGTCCCGGGCCTGACGGTGAAGCGCGTCGAACATGCGCTCGATCCGGTCGTCGTCGGAATAGACGAGGGCATCGTCCAGAATGACCGGAGCCGGGTGTCCATCCCTGGCAAGCAGGCGCGCGAAAGCCAGCCGCGTCAGGATGGAAAGCTGTTCGCGCATGCCGCCGCTCAGGCGGTCCACATCTTCCTCCTGGCCATCGCGTAGGATGGTCTGCGGCAGCAGCGTCTTGTCGTCGAAAGTGATCGCGACGTCATCGAAGAGAAGCCCGAGCAGGGGACGCAACTCAGTTATGACCGGGCGGAGGTAGGTCTCCCGCGCATTGGTGCGAGCCGCTTCGAGCGCGCCGCGCAGCCGTTGCAGGATCGCGATCTCCCTTTCGTAAGCCGCTACCCGCTGCGCGGCCGCTTCAAGCGCCTCGGTGGTCTCGCGCCATTTCTCTTCTACCGCTTCATCCGAGCGCGACCTGATTTCCGCTGACAATGCTGCGATCTGTTCGCGCAGCCTTGCCGTCTCGGCGGAAGCGGAATCGGCAACCGACCTCAGGCGGGCAAGCGTTGCTTCGGCAGCCTGCAGGTCCGTTGCCTCGCCTTCGAGCCGTTCGACAGTCTGGCGATGGGCGAGAAGCGCCGCATCCAGCTGCGCGCGCTTTTCGTGAAGCTGGCGCTCGTGCTCTGCGCGAAGTGCCTCCGGTCCGATAATTGCCTCGGCCTGTGCCAGTTCGGCCCTTATTCCGGCAAGCGAGGCCTGCGCCGAGATCACGGCGTCGGCAGCCAGCGTCTGGGCCGGCTCGGCTTCGCGAAGCGCGGAACGTGCATTCTGGCGCCGTTGCTCCGCGTCGTCGAAGGCCGCCCTCAGTTGCGCGGGATCCTGTTCGGGCTCCGGGTCGTCGGCGGAAACAGCCTGCTGCCGGGCAGCAATATCCTGCCTCAGCGCCTGGAGCCCCTCGGGCGCGATCATCGAGAAACGTGCGTTGAGCTCCCGCAATTCTCCCTGTTTGCGCGAATGATCCTGCTGGCGTCTGCGCGCGGCCGTGAGGTCTTCCACCCCCAGCTTATCGAGCAGGGAGCGCCTGTGCTCGACGAGCCGCTCGAGCCTGTCGTCACCGGCATCCGTCGCGCCGGAATTCAGCGCGATCGTGCCGACGCCCAGAATGTGAAGCTTCGCCATTCCCCGGTAGGTGCGGGGCACGCCATCCTCGAGCGGATGTCCGTCGAGCGCGACGCCCGGTGCCTGCGGCTCATAGGCGACTTCGACCGACGGACGTGCGGCCTGGGCGAGGGCGCGCAGCTGGACGATTTCGAGGTCGATTTTTTCAAGCCTCGGAATGGCATCCTCGGGAAGCGCGAGCAGCTTCAGGGCGGCGTCGGCTTCCTCGGTCTGCCGGCGAAGGTCTTCGGCGGTGGCCAGCTTGTCTTGAAGCTCCGTCAGGCGTTCGGCGGTCTCGCGCGCTCTCATGGCGCGGTCGAGCCGCTCGAGCAGGGTTCGTGCCTCCTGTTGGGCCGTTTCCGCTGCGTCGCTTTCCGCGCGCGCGGTCGCAACGGCGGCGGCGGCCGAATTGCGGCGCGCCATAGCCTCTTCGTGCGCGCGGCTGGCTTCATCGCGTGACCGGGTGAGCGTGGCTGCGCGGTCCAGAGCGGTTCTGAAGCTTGTCAGGGCGTTGTCGGCCGTTTCCCGCTGTTCACTAACCAGCCGGAGTTCGGCCTTTGCAGTGCGCAGGCTCTCGGCCTGCGAGCGCGCCGCCTCGAATTTTGCCTGTGCGGTCTCGATCGCCCGCCTGCGCTCTTCGCGTTCCTTCGCGTTGTCGAGTTCGCTCAGGCGGCGATTCGCAGCGGCGCGCTGATCGAGCGCCTGTCGCAGCGAGACGACTTCCGCGCCGAGGCGCTGTTCCTCCGCTTCCAGTCTGCTGCGCGTCTCGAGCGCTGCCGCATAGCGCTCGCCGGTCTTCGGACGGCCTGTGGCGGTAACCAGACCGCCGAGCGTCTCTTCGATATTGGCCATGATCTCGGTCATGCGCCGGCCGCCGGTCACGGCCTCGATTTCACCCTGGACGGATTCGAGCAGGCTGGCACGGATCTGCTTTTCGCTGTCCTCCTCGCTCTTGCTGCGCTTTTCGATGCCGGTCAGGCCCTGACGCACCCACAAGAGGCCTGCGGGTCCGGAATGTCCGCCGCGCACGAGTTCGGCGATAAAGGCCTCGGCCTCGTCGGCCTGCGCAATGAGGCGGCCCGAGCCGATATCCGTCACCCTGGCCGAGCGTCCGGCGTAAAACTGCTTGGAGAGCCGGTAGCGACCATCGCCGTTTGAAATATCGACCTCGACCTGGGGACTGCCGCCGGCATAGGGGCGCAGCGCCTGCACTGCCTGGGGCGTGCCGGTATGTGCTTGAAAGAACAGCGCATGCAGGGCCTCGAAGCTCGTCGACTTGCCGAATTCGTTCGGCGCGCAGAGCACGTTGACGCCGTCGTCGATGCCTTCGATCGCCACGCCACGGCCGGCAAATCGCTTGACGTTGAATAGTCGCAGGGCCTCGATCTTCATGGTGCGATCACCTGCGCCTGGGCGTAAAGGCGGGCAAGCGCCGCACGGGCGATGTCGCGCTCGGCCTGCGAGAGTTGCGCGTCTTCGGATTCGGCCAGAAGCGCGTCGGCCGCCTCGCGCAAGGCACCGGCCCGGTCGATGGCGTCGAGGTCGCCCGCATCGCATTCGGTCTCGAGCGCGTCGTCATGAAGTTCGAGATGGGCGAAGTCGGGCCGGAGTTCGTCGATCCATGCGGCAAGTGCCGAACGGCCTTCAAGCCTCGCGCGTCCGGATGCCACGATGTTGAGGAGCGACTGACGTCGCGCCCGCGGTTCGGGCAGGAGCGCGTCCAGCCGGGTGACGGCATCGTCGCCATCAAGGAGATCGAGGGCCATGTCGCGCCATGAGAATGTCCCGGTCCGCACGGAGGAAACCTCCGGCATTGCGGATGGCGCAGGCACCGCCACCAGCAGTGCTTCCCCCTCGCGGTCATGCTTGAACCGGTCGGGTTCGGGGGTGCCGCTGTAGCGTGTGCGCGGATCGATTTCCAAGCCGCCATGCCAGTCGCCGAGCGCGAGATAGGCAAGCCCGGCCCGGCGCGCGCGATCCGGCGCGATCACGTCGAGACCGCCATCCTCCTCGGAGAAATTCAGGACCCCGCCATGCGCCAGGCCGATACGGATCGCACCGTCCGGGGTGGGCGCGTTGTCGAACCACTCCGAGAGATCCTTGCCCGGCCGCCGGAAGGTGCAGGGGGCGGGCAGCAGGACGACGCCGGACGCAAGCTCGATGGGCTCAGGGTCCACGGCCAGCGTGACGTTCTCCGGCGCTTCGGCATGGAGCGTCGCCCACAGCTGCGCCGCCTGAAGCGAATCGTGGTTGCCCGGCAGGATGACCCAGCGGATCGGCGCATGGTGGCTCATCTCGGCGAGCGCCTGCCGCCGGACATCGGGGGCAGGGGTTTCGGTATCGAAGGTGTCGCCGGCGAGCAGAACGGTGGACGCGCCGTGCGACCGCGCGTGTTCCGCCAGCTTGCCGATGGCCGCATGCCGCGCTTCGCGCAGTTTCGCGGGAAGATCACCCGGGAACTGACCGAAACGCTTGCCGAGATGAAGATCGCTCGAATGGATGAATCGGAATGTCATCGGGTGGTTCTATCCTGCCTTGGCCCCTAAGCGCCAGCGCAGGCAATCAGCTTGCCGATCGTTCCAAGCGCGCCATCCGGAACCTCGGCCATATGCAACGCCTCACAGACGCGACCCCGACCATAAGCGATCATTGTTCACGGCAAGCGATGTCGACTGGCCAGGAGATAGTTTGAAACAGGCAAGGGACTGAAGGTCAGCTGGCTCGAAGACGATGTCTCGGCGAAAATGGACGATCACGACTGATACGCCAGCCGACCTGGCGCCGTCCGAAAGCGTCCGGCGTTTTCAATATTTTGCGGGCAATGGCGGAGAGGGTGGGATTCGAACCCACGGTACGGTCTCCCGCACGCCGGTTTTCAAGACCGGTGCCTTAAACCGCTCGGCCACCTCTCCAAATCGTTGCCCAGTTTGCGTTCCGGCCTTCGACCCGGTTCCGTCGATGGCAACCCGCAGGAACGCGTCGCAACGATCTGCGCTTATAGCTGCCAGCATTTCGCCGTCAACCTGTTCCGCGCCGTAGCTGTCCATTCCTCTGCGGGGGAAAGGTTGAAATGCCGAGGCGAAGGGCGATTGCGGTCGCGATTTTTCGTCCGTCCGCAATTTCGCGCAAGCTTCATCTCTTGGAGCAATGGAGAAGGAGGGGTAGATTTTGGCGATAATTGCACCTCGCGACGGTGCGAAATCAATGCGCGAAACATGCCGCCAGGAGGAAATCATGAAACTGCTCAGGGCCATCGCCGCCGCCACGCTCGTGGCTGTCCTCACGGTTCCCGCATTCGCCGCGGATGCGCAACACAAGCTCGCCATCCATGTCGACGAGAGTGACGAGCAGGTCATGAACATGGCGCTCAATAACGCCAAAAACGTGCGCTCCTATTATGACGAGAAGGGCGAAAGCGTCGATATCGAGATCGTGACCTACGGTCCGGGTCTGAAGATGCTGACCGCTGACAGCCCGGTGAAGGACCGCATCTCGGCCATGTCGCTCGAGGACGAGAATCTCACCTTCGCAGCCTGCGGCAACACGCTGGCCGGCATGGAGAAGAAGGCCGGAAAGACGATCGAGCTGGTATCGGAGGCCACTGTCGTGCCGTCGGGCGTCGTTCGCCTGATGGAATTGCAGGAACAGGGCTATTCCTACGTCAGACCGTGATTTCGTGTATCATCGGCTTGCCGCGGCGCGCGGGCATCCTGCCGGGTGTCTCCAGACTGCCTGGCGCCGACGGCGATATCCGGACCATCGGCGCCGGTGAAATTACCGAGCGCTAGGCGCGGGCGATTCGGCCGCCGGACATCTGCGCAGGCACGCCGGTCGTCGTCGGGAAACTGATCGGAAGGTCATTGAGGCGGCGCATGGCGAGATAGGCAAAACACTCGGCCTCCACGGCGTCGCCCCGGAACCCTGCCTTCTCCGCTGCATCGGCCTGGACGCCGGCGCGTTTCGAAATCTCCGCCAGCATCACGGGGTTCCTGCGCCCGCCGCCGCAGACGATCAAACGTTCCGGGCGAACCGGAAGAATATCGAGTGCCTTGCCGACGGCCGCGGCGGTGAAAGCCGTCAGCGTGGCTGCGCCATCTTCGAGATCAAGTCCGTCTGCCATCTGCATGCCGAAATCGAACCTGTCGAGCGATTTGGGGTAGGGCGCCACGAGATAGGGATGCCCGAGCAGCTTTTGCAGCCTTGCCTCATCCGCCTTTCCGCTTGCGGCAATCTTGCCGTCCCGGTCGAATGCCCCCCTTCCATGCGCCTTGATCCAGTCGTTGACCGGTGCATTGGCCGGTCCGGTATCGAAGGCCACCAACGTCTCGCCGTCGGTCCAGGAGACATTGGCGACGCCGCCCAGATTGAGAATCGCCGTTTCCGGTCCCGCGCCGATACTCGAGAGCATGCCGGCGTGATAGATGGCCGACAGCGGTGCTCCCTGCCCACCCGCCTCGATATCGGCCGTGCGGAAATCGAAGACCGTATCGATGCCGGTGATCCGGGCCATCAGCGATCCGCTTCCAAGCTGACGGGTCTTGCCTCTCGCGCTTGAACTCGGCGCCCGGTGCAGAACCGTCTGGCCGTGAAATCCGATGGCGGCGACGTCGCTCGCGGCCATTCCGTTCTTCTTCAGGAAGGTATTGACGGCCTCCGACTGCGCGCGGGTCAGAAGCGCTTCGGCTTCGGCGAAGATGGCCGGCTCGGGGCCTTCGAAATTCCACAGGCGCGCCTGCTTCAGCGCTTCCTCGAGGACCGGCGGAACGTGTTCGGGGTAGGGGGCCAGTTCCCAGGGGCCGAACTCGGCGATTTCCGAACCGTCGGTGCGTATCATCGCGATATCGACATTGCCGTCCAGAACGGTGCCCGTCATCAGTCCAATCGCCCAGGGCATGGTCATTACGCGAATCTCCCCGCCAAGATGTGCCGCGCCCCTTATAGTCCCTGCGATCCTGGCTACAAATCCTCGATGGAGGTGAAACCCTTCGGGCCTCCCAACCGTTACAGGAGCGGACGGAAAAGGAGGTTGCCATGATCAGAACACTATGCGCTACGGCCGCAGCGGTCCTTGCGGTATCCCTGTTTGCCGCCGCGCCGGTTCAGGCTGAAAACCTGCGCGGCCAGGACCTGAAGACGCTCGTATCCGGAAAGCGCATCTACCTGCAGACCCCGTTCGGCGGTGAGTTTCCGCTCTATTACCAGACGTCCGGCGCTGTCAGTGGCGACGGCTCGGCGCTGGGGCTCGGCAAGTTCATGGCTCCGAAGGAGACCGGCAAATGGTGGGTCGACGGCGCGAATCTCTGTCAGCAATGGCCTACCTGGTACGACGGCAAGGCAACGTGTTTCACGATCGAGAAGACTGGCGCGAAAACCCTCAACTGGGTTCGTGATGACGGAAAGTCCGGCACGGCGCGCATCGACAGCTGATCGGGGATAAGCCCGGACATATAGTGTAACGATTGTTTACCGTATTTTAACCCTACCCATCCGATATTCGGGCGGTACGGTTTTTAGCGACCGCATTTCTGCCACTTTGATGACTGATTTGGGATGCGCCGGAAGCAAGGGGCTTGCTTCTTCGGTCGTATTTCGCGATTAAGCGCGGAAATGAAATTGGAAATTGCATGCGGGTACGGCAAGCCCGCCAGGGGACAGACGGCGTTGAAGTGGGACACTCCGACACGTAAGCAGATCGGCCGGACGGTGGTTGCCGTTGGCCTGATCGCTGTTTTTCCGGCCTTGACCGGCTGCGAAACAAGTTCAGGCGGAAGCAAGTCTGAAAAGGCTGAAATCTCGAACGTGACGAAATTCTCCTCCGCCGAATACGGCGTCGAGGCGAGTCCGCGGGTAACCACGGACAAGGTCGTCGCAAAGGGCGGTGGCCGGGAATTCGTCGGCAAGCCGTACAAGGTCCGCGGCAAATGGTACACGCCCGAAGAAGATCCGACCTACGACAAATCGGGCCTGGCCTCCTGGTACGGACCAAATTTCCATGGCCGCAAGACCGCCAATGGCGAGATCTACGACCAGTACCATATTTCTGCCGCGCACCCGACATTCCCGCTTCCGAGCTATGCGCGCGTGACGAACAAGAAGAACGGTCACTCGGTGATCGTTCGCGTCAATGACCGCGGACCCTATGCCCACGGCCGGATCATCGATCTTTCCAGCAAGGCCGCCGATCTTCTCGCCATGAAGGGCGACGGCGTGGCTGCCGTCCGCGTCGAATATGTCGGACGCGCACCCGTCGATGGCGACGATACGAACTATCTGATGGCATCCTATCAGTCACCCGATCAGATCGCGCCTGCCGGTTCGGGCACCATGCTCGCGATGAACGGCCCGACCCCGTCGGGTTCGCTGCCCGGCGTCGGTGAGGCGGGTTCCGCCGCTGCCGCCGCGACGGCTTTCGCCGAAGCGCAGGCAGCCCCTGACATGCCGGTAGTTGCCGTCGCCGCGGTTCCCGCAGCCGCGCCTTCCGGCGATCTGGTTTCGCCCGCGTTCCTGCCGGCCGGTTTCAGCCTGCCGGAGGTCGGTCCCTATGTCGAGGAGCGTCCTGAGCTGATGGTCGATGCGACGTCGGTTAAAAGTTCAGACGACGGCTTCCGCAACATCGGTCTCGCCTATCGCGGCAACCGTGTGACGACGGATGTCGATCCGTTCTCCCTTGTGGTGACCAAACTCAAGAAGTGAAATCTCCGGCTTCCGGCTGTTTCAAATCTTGAAGGCATGAATTAGGGTCCCAAACTATCAATACATCTCGATAGAACCGGGAGGCCCGGGTGCGGCTGACTTTCTTCCCTACGGCATTCGTCCTGTTCGTTTTGGCCTGGCTGGCGGCCGGCCCGGCATCGGCACAGCTTTTCGAAACGAAGGCGAAGCAGGCCTATCTGGTCGAGGCAGACACCGGAACCGTGCTGTTCGCCAAGAACGAGAACGATCCGGTTCCACCAGCCTCGCTTGCGAAACTGATGACGATGGAAGTCGTCTTCAATGCGATCAAGAGCGGCCGGCTGACGCTCGACGACGAATACCAGGTTTCCGAAAATGCCTGGCGCACCGGCGGCGCGGTCTCCGGCGGATCGACCATGTTCGCCGAAATTCATTCCAGTATCGCGTTGCGCGACCTGATTCAGGGCGTGATCATCCAGTCGGCCAATGACGGCTGCATCGTCATTGCCGAAGGCATGGCCGGGTCGGAAGACAATTTCGCGCGTCTGATGACGGAACGCGCCCGCAAGCTGGGTCTTGAGCACTCGGTCTTCGGCAATTCCACCGGCCTGCCGGACGAAACGTCCAAGGTGACGATGCGCGACCTGGTCCTTCTCGCCCGGCACATCTACCAGGACTATCCGGAGTTCTATCACTACTATTCCCAGGAGGATTTCACCTGGAACAAGATCCGGCAGCGCAACCGCAATCCGCTGCTCGGCCTCGATATCGGCGTGGACGGCCTGAAGACCGGTTTTACGGAAGCCTCCGGCTATGCGATCGTCTCCTCGATCCAGCGCGACGGCAAGAGGCTCTTCCTCGCCATGAGCGGGCTCGAAAGCCAGAATGAGCGTCGCGAGGAAGCCCGCAAGATCCTTGAATGGGGTATCCGCTCCTTTGAGCGCAAACCGCTTTTCAAGGAAGGCGAAGTCGTCGCGACCGCGTCGGTCTATGGCGGCGAGGGGGCGTTGCCGCTCAAGGCGAAGGGGCCGATCGACATTTTCCTGCCATTGACCAATCCGGACCGGCTGGTTGCGCGCGTACGGTACAGCTGGCCGCTCAAGGCGCCGGTCGAGGAGGGGGATCACGTCGGCGATCTCTACATCTATATCGGCGATACACTCAGCCGGGAGGAGCCGCTCTACGCCGCACGATCGGTGAAGAAGGGCCCGATTCATCAACAGGCACTGGACGCGCTGATCGAACTGGTCCAATTCTGGAACTGACTCGCAGCAACAAGACAGAGCCGGACTGAGAACTTGAGCCAGAGCAAGGGACGTTTCATCACATTCGAAGGCGGTGAGGGGGCCGGGAAATCCACCCAGATCAGCCGGCTCGCGGACCTTTTGCGCCGTCGCGGCCACGATGTGCTCGTTACCCGGGAACCCGGCGGTTCGCAGGGCGCAGAGGCCGTTCGTCACGTTCTCCTGAGCGGTCAGGCCGAGGAATTCGGTGTCCGCATGGAAGCCGTCCTTTTCGCCGCGGCGCGCTCCGACCATGTGGAGCAGGTCATCCGTCCGGCTCTCGCCGAAGGTACCATCGTTCTCTGCGACCGGTTCATCGATTCGAGCCGCGTCTATCAGGGCGTGACCGGAAATCTCGAACCGGCTCTGATGCGCAATCTCGAGCGCGTCGCGGTCAATGGCGTGATGCCCGACCTTACCATCATCCTCGACGTGCCCGCTGAATCGGGGCTGGCACGCGCCCGCAAGCGCGGCAGCAGCGACAGTGCAGGACCGGACCGCTTCGAGAAGGAAGAAATAAGCACCCACGAGATGCGGCGGCAGGCATTCCGCGATCTCGCCCAGTCCGAGCCGAAGCGCTGCAAACTGATCGACGGAACGTTGTCCCAGGATGCCGTCGCGCTTTCCGTTCTCGAACATGTCGACCCGATCCTGCCGGCGCTTCCCGTCCGCGAGAAAAGCGCCAAGGGCCGGTAATCGTGAGTGATCGTCCCGACATGCTCGACGGCGCGATCGCGCCCGAAGCCAATACCGTTCTCTTCGGCCATGACGAAGCGGAGCGATTTCTTGCCGACAGCTATCGCAATGGCCGCCTGCACCATGCGATCCTGATCGAGGGACCGGAGGGCATCGGCAAGGCCACGCTTGCCTTCCGTTTCGCCAACCATGTGATTTCGCACCCGAAACCGACAGAGGCGCCGGAGGTCATCGGGGATCCCGATCCGGGTTCCGCCGTCGCGCGGCAGATCGCATCGGGAGCGTCGCACAATATCCTGCATATTCGCCGGCCCTTCGACGAGAAGACCGGCAAGATGAAGAGCGTGATCACGGTCGATGAAGTGCGCCGCGTCGGCCACTTCTTCAGCCAGACCGCGGGCTCGGACAATTGGCGCATTGCGGTGATCGATGCGGCCGATCACATGAACCGCAATGCGGCCAATGCGCTTCTGAAGACGCTCGAGGAACCGCCGAAGAACTCGCTGTTCCTGGTCCTGTCACATGCTCCGGGCCGCCTGCTGCCGACGATCCGCTCCCGTTGCCTCGGGCTCGCTCTCGATCCGCTCGATCGCGGCGCGATGGGCGCGGCGCTCGATCATCTCGGCGTGCGCTTCGACCTCGACAGCGGCTATGAGGCGACCGAGGGCAGCGTGGCCCGCGCGCTGGTGATGGCGAATTACGGTGGCGTCGAGATCGCAGGAACCTTCGATTCCCTGATGGACCGATCAGCCGTTTCCGACCGGTCGGAAATACACAAGCTCGCCCAGGCGCTCTCGGCGAAGGACCGCGATATCGCCTATCACTTCTTCGTCGATCACGTCATCAGTCGCGTCAGGCGCCATTCCGGCCACCTGGCGGCCCAGGGCAGGGGACGTGAAGCCGCCCGCGAAGCAGAACGCGCCTCCGCCGTCGCCGCACATTTCGAGCGCGCCGAAACCTACAATCTCGATCGCGGTCAGGCGGTCATCAATTTGTTTTCGATCCTGTTCGACTGATTTTTGACCGATAACGACATGGCATCGCGGGAAATTTTCCCTTATGACGGCGCCAAAGGCGCGCTGACTGCGCCATCGATCGCACCTTCACCGAGGTCTTCATGAGTTCCGAGCGTTTCTACATCACCACGCCGATCTTCTATCCCAACGGCGTTCCCCATATCGGCCACGCCTACACCGCGATCGCCACGGACGTGCTGGCGCGTTTCCAGCGGCTCGACGGCAAGGACGTGTTCTTCCTGTCGGGCACGGACGAACATGGGCAGAAGATGCAGCAGACCGCGGAGAAGGACGGGATCACGCCGCTCCAGCTGGCCGACCGCAATTCGGCGGTCTTCAGGGACATGCTCGTTCGTCTCAACTGCTCCAACGACGACTTTATCCGCACCACCGAGGAGCGCCACAAGATCGCCGTGCAGGAACTCTGGCGGCGGATGGAAGCCAATGGCGATATCTATCTCGGCAAGTACGGCGGCTGGTACTCGGTGCGCCAGGAAGCCTATTTCGACGAAAGCGAGACGACCGTCGGCGAGGACGGCGTGCGCCGCGAGCCGCTCGGTTCGCCGGTCGAGTGGGTGGAAGAGGAGAGCTACTATTTCCGCCTGTCGGCCTATGGCGACAAGCTTCTGGAACTCTACGAGAAAAACCCCGGTTTCGTGATGCCGGCAGAACGCCGCAACGAGGTTGCAAGCTTCGTGCGCGGCGGGCTCAAGGATCTGTCCATCTCGCGCACCACATTCGACTGGGGCGTTCCGGTTCCGGGCAACGACAAGCACGTCATGTATGTCTGGGTCGATGCGCTGACCAACTACATCACGGCCGCCGGCTTCCCCGACGAGAATGGCGAGAAATGGGGCTACTGGCCCGCGCTGCACATTATCGGCAAGGACATTGTCCGCTTCCACGCGGTCTACTGGCCGGCCTTCCTGATGTCGGCGGGCCTCGAACTTCCCGCGCGGGTTTTCGCCCACGGGTTCCTCAACAACAAGGGCGAGAAGATGTCGAAGTCGGTCGGCAACGTCGTCGACCCGTTTGCGCTGATCGAGGAATACGGTCTCGACCAGGTACGCTACTTCTTCATGCGCGACGTCTCCTTCGGCCAGGATGGCGCCTACAGCCACGAAGCGATTACCGCGCGTATCAATTCCGATCTCGCCAATGACCTGGGCAATCTGGCGCAGCGCTCGCTGTCGATGATTGCCAAGAATTGCGACGGCAAGGTGCCCGAACACGGTGACTTCACCGCCGAGGACGACGCGATCCTGAAGGCTGCCTATGGCATCTACGACAGGATGGTTGCCGAGATGGGCAACCAGCAGATCCACAAGGCGCTTGCAGCCGTCTGGGAAGTGGTGGCCGAAGCCAACCGCTATTTCGCCGGGCAGGAGCCCTGGGCTCTGAAGAAGACCGATCCGGCACGCATGGCGACGGTTCTCTATGTGACGGCCGAAGTGGTGCGCGTGGTCGCGATCGCCATCCAGCCCTTCATGCCGGAAAGCGCCGCGAAGCTGCTCGATCTGGTGGCCGTGCCCGCCGACAAGCGGGTCTTCCACGTCGAGAAGGCGGCTCTCGTGCCGGGTACCGAACTGCCGAAGCCCGAGGGGGTTTTCCCGCGCTATGTCGAGAAAGACGCGGAGGCCTGATTAGATGTCTGCCGAGAGTTTCGACGTGAAGGCGCATCCGGTCATCGATACCCATTGCCATCTGGATTTCGACGATTTCGCTCCCGAGCGCGATCAGGTGATCGAACGGGCCCGCGACGCCGGGCTCGTGCGCATGGTCACGATCTGCACGCGGGTGAGGAAATTCGATCGCATCAAGGCCGTCGCCGAAACCTATGAGGACGTCTTCTGCTCGGTCGGTACCCATCCGGGTAATGCCGGCGAGGAAACCGACGTCACGACCGCCGAGATCATCGAACTGTCACGCCATCCGAAATGCGTGGCGATCGGCGAAGCCGGTCTGGATTTCTTCTATCCCGACAACGCGCCGCGCGAGGTGCAGCTCGATGTCTTCCGCGCCAATATCGACGCGAGCCGGCAGACCGGGCTGCCGCTTGTCATCCATTCGCGCGCGGCGGACGAGGACATGGCGGCGACGCTCGAGGATGAAATGGGGAAGGGGGCCTTCCCGTTCATTCTCCATTGTTTCTCCGCCGGTCAGGAACTGGCCGATGTCGGCGTCAGGCTCGGCGGTTATGTCTCGTTCTCCGGCATTGTGACATTCGGCAAGTCGGACGAGTTGCGCACGATCGCCAGGACGATTCCACATGAGCGCCTGCTAATAGAAACCGACGCGCCTTATCTGGCTCCGCCGCCCAAGCGCGGCAAGCGGAACGAGCCGTCCTATGTCGTCAACACCGCGCGCATTCTCGGCGAAACGATCGGTCTTTCGGAACCGGAAATCCGCGACCTGACCACCGAGAACGCCTACCGGCTCTTCACCCGAATGCCGAGGGCAGCGTAGGCGGATGGCAGCGGTACGGCGTCAGTTCACCATTCTCGGCTGCGCGTCGTCGCCCGGCGTGCCGCGCATCAACGGAGAATGGGGCAAATGCGATCCGGCCAATCCGAAGAACCGTCGCACGCGCGCCTCGATGATGCTGCGCCAGATTGCGCAAGACGGCGGCGTGACGACCGTCGTCGTGGATACCGGCCCGGATTTTCGCCAGCAGATGATATCCGCCGAAGTACGGGATATCGATGCCGTGCTCTACACGCATGCGCATGCGGACCATCTTCATGGCATCGACGATCTGCGCGGCTTCGCCCTGACACAACGCCGGCGCGTTCCGATATTTGCCGATGCCGAAACCATGCGGCGGATCCGCGCCGGTTTCGGCTATTGCCTGGAGACGCCGGAAGGTTCGTCCTATCCGCCGATCATCGAGGCGCGGGTGATCGAGGATCTCGACAAGCCCGTGACGATCCACGGGCAGGGTGGCCCTATCGAGGTTCTGCCGCTGCGCCAGCAGCACGGGACGATCATCTCGCTGGGTTTCCGTTTCGGCGATTTCGCCTATTGCTCGGATGTCAGCGATTTTCCGCGCGATACCGTGCCCAAGCTTCAGGGCCTCGAACACATCGTCATCGACTCGCTTCAGTACAAGCCGCATCCGAGCCATCTGTCGATCGACCAGGCGCTTTGGTGGGTCGAAAAGCTCGGCGCGAAACATGCCATCCTGACGCACATGCATATTCCGCTCGACTACGAGACGGTGCTCAACGAGACGCCGCCGCATGTCGAGCCGGCCTATGACGGAATGACAATCGAATACGAGTTGGAGCTATGAGCAAAACCGTTCTCAAGCGCGACGAACTGCCGGCCGGCTCGTCGATCAGACGCGTCTCGGAGACAGCCACCGAGCTTGGCCTTGATATCGAGATCGTCAGGATGGCTGACTCCACGCGCACGGCCGAGGATGCTGCGGCCGCGTGCCAATGTCAGGTCGGCCAGATCGTCAAGTCGCTGGTCTTCGAGAACAGCGATACCGGCGCCATCACGCTTTTGCTGGTCTCCGGCGCGCACAACGCCGATCTGGATCATCTGGCATCAGTGCACGGTCTCAAGCTCGGCCGCTGCGACGGCCGCCGTGTCCGCGACGAGACAGGCTTCGCCATCGGCGGCGTCGCGCCGATCGGCCACAAGATCGCGGTGCCGGTCTACATGGACGAAGCGCTGATGAGCCACGACATCGTCTGGGCAGCCGCCGGTCGTCCGGACAGCGTCTTTTCGGTCGATCCGAAAGCGCTGGCTCAGGCGACAGGTGCCAGTGTGATCAGCGTGAGGCCCGGCTCAGATTGAATGCCGCGCTTCAGGAATGGCTCTTATCTAACTGGTGTGACTGTATAAAACGACGTCCGCAAATCGGGTCGCAATAAGCTATAAGTTCCATAATCCATCTTATGCAATCTTTGTTTGTCGATACCGGTACGGGTCTCACCAGGCACACGAGGCTGTCGCCGCAGCCTGTGCAATCGGGCGTCTTGCCTGCGTGTCCCTTTCGCTCGCGGCCTTCCTTAGCGCTCGCGACATTGTGTCCGCACCGTGCCAAAGCGGTCGCGACGCCGGACGGATTTGCGTGTAGCGTCTCCTGGACATCGAGACGAGAGCGGAGATCGGACCATGAATGAGCAGACACCCGTGCGTCGCCTTACGGCGACGGACTTCGACCAGGACCTCCTGGATCTCTACGATTATTACGCGCACGGAAAGATCACCAAACGCGAATTTCTGGACCGTGCAGGCAAATGGGCCGTCGGTGGCCTGACTGCCGCCGCGATCCTGAGCACGCTCTCGCCGAACTACGCGCTGGCCCAGCAGGTCGCCGAGGACGACGCGGACATCAAGGGCGAGGATATCGTCTATGCGAGCCCGAACGGTACCGGCGATATAACCGCCTATCTCGTCCGTCCCACCGAAATCGATCCGGAGAATCCACCTGCGGCGATCCTGGTGGTTCACGAGAACCGGGGACTCAATCCGTATATCCGGGACGTCGTGCGCCGTCTCGCCAAGGCAGGCTTCATCGCCATGGGGCCCGACGGGCTGTCCTCGCTCGGAGGTTATCCGGGAAGCGACGACGAAGGCCGCGAGATGCAGCGGAAACTGGATCAGGGCGCCCTGCTCAACGACTTCTTTGCCGGGTTCGAATATCTGCAGGCGCTCGACGGCACAAACGGCAAGGTCGGCGCGACCGGCTTTTGCTACGGCGGCGGAGTGGTCAACAGGCTGGCGGCGGCCTATCCCGATTTGGCGGCCGGCGTGCCCTTCTACGGCTCGTTCCCCGAGGCCGAGCAGGTCGCCGGCATCGAGGCCCCGCTGATGATCCAGCTAGCAGCGCTCGACCAGCGTATCAACGCCATGTGGCCGCCCTTCCAGAAAGCCATGGAGGCCAACGACAAGGTTTACGAGGCGCATATCTATCCCGGCGTGAACCACGGTTTCCATAACGACACGACGCCGCGCTATGACGAGGCCGCCGCCAAGCTCGCGGAAGAACGGATGGTGGCCTGGTTCCGCACCTATCTCGCCTGACCGGCAATGCGCTGACGGCTTCGCCGCATCGGCTGTTCGGCCGGCTGGCGATCATGGGAAACTGCGATCAATCGGTTCGCGGCCCTTTCTTCGTCAGTGCGCACGTTCGAGCCAGAGGATGATCCGCTCCCACGCATCTCGGATATTGGCCGGGCTTTCGAAGACATGTCCCTCGCCCCAGTAACGGACGAATTCCGCCGGTTTACCGAGAGACCGCAATGCCGCGAACATCTGCTCCGACTGGCCGATCTCGACATAGTCCTGATCGCCGTGAATAATCAGAAGCGGAGCCGAAATCTGCTCGACAGAAAACAGCGGACTGTTGCGCAGGTAGCTGTCGAGCCTTTCCCACGGCGGACACTTGAGATGATAGTTGGACGACATGCCGGGTGCACGGCTGTCGTCGACGATGGCGTCGAAGCGAAGCCTGACATCGTCGGTTTGTGACAGAAGATTGCTGGTCCCTGCCATCGCGATACCGGAACGGAATGCTTCGGACTTCGTCAGGAGCACCATCGTCGCCCATCCGCCGAGACTGTGTCCGGCGACATGGATCCGGGCGCGGTCCACATAGCCCGCCGCGACGACGGCGTCGCAGGCCGGATGCGCGGTCTCGATCAGGCAGTCCGCCAGTACGCGCTCGACGCCGAGTCCATTCTCGTCATAGGGCATGGACGGAATGATGACGACGTAGCCCCGCGCCGCCAGAAGATGCAGGTTGAACATGCCCGGCTGGTTCAGGAGATGCTGGCGGTGCGCCATCTCGCTACCAGCCTTGAAGCCGGGATAGACCCAGAGGACGGCGGGCCGGCTCTCGCCTTCACGATAATCCGGCGGAAGGATAACGCGAAGCTGCGCCTCCTGCCCGGCTCCGGTCGCGAAAGGCATCGTGAACGATCGCGACGGCACAACCTCTGCCATATGCGTGTCGGTTTCGAAGATGACATGCGGCTTGTCTCGTGCCAGCCTCAGCACGCGCGTGGCGTCGTCCGATCGTGTCAGGTAGATTGCCTCGCTCCCTTCCGGATGCGTCGCCGCCAGAATGCTTTGCGGCGGAACAGGCTTTCCAGGACCGACTACGCGCGGCGGATAGTCCGGCTCGGGACGCCCGTCAAAGGCCTCGAGGCGATCCGGTCGCGGTCCTTCGCGCGAAAAGACATCGTACCGTCCGGTCCCCACGTCGATGACACAGTACTCCGCTTCCTCCAGTACGGTCTCCGGCTGATCGGTCGTGAGCGGACTTGCCGTCGCCTCCTGCCCCTTCCACGCCTTGTGCCAGTTGGCGATGCTCGCCATCGCGCCACGCTTCTCGACGTCGAGCCAGAGGGTCGGACGGTTGCCGACTGTCACTTCGCAGGCGAGCGTGGCATCGTCGATCCAGTGGAAGAATGTCTTGGTTCCGGGCAGCGTCAGGTTGCGCTCGACCAGAACACGCATCGCGCCGCTTTCGACGTCAACGACGGCCGGACGGAGCGACAGTCCGTCCGCCACGGCGACGGCAATCATGGACCCGTCCGGCGACCAGACCGGCGCCAGAGTGCCAAGGCCATCGGGCGCAGGCAGGGTGCGGTCGGCGGACGTCGCCAGGTCGATTACATGAAGTACGCCCTCCCCGCCGCCTATGGCGTCGAGAAATAACCGCTTACTCTCCGCGGCGCTCTTCGGCAGGCAGAATGCCAGCCGTTTCCCTGCCCGATCATAGGCGAACTGGGGTCCGCAGATAATGGGAAACTCCCGCAGCGCGAGAACGTCATCAATAGTGAGCGGGTGTCCTATCGTCCTCTCCTCCACCTGCCTCAGGCGTAACACACCGCCTGCAGCTTGTTGCCGTCGGGATCGCGGACATAGGCGGCGTAATAGGTCTCGCCATAGTCCGGTCGCGGTCCCGGCCTGCCTTCGCACATGCCGCCCAGACGGAGCGCTGCCGCGTGGAATGCATCGACCGCTGCCGTCGTCTCGGCGACGAAGGCCACATGGGTTCCGTTGCCCCAGGTCGCCGGCCGGCCGTCTTCCGGCGTGTAGAGATAGATCGTCGGCATGCGGCCGTCCCTAGCATAGGCCGGCGGTTTTCCCGGCGGCTTCGGAAGACGGTCGAAACCCAGAATGCCGAGGACCTCGTCGTAGAACCGTCCGGCGCGGGCGGGATCATTGGTGCCGAGCGTGATGTGGCTGATGATGCTCATGAGATATGTCCGTTGTCATATATTTTAGGAACGAAGCACGAATTTAACCGGTACGGGCGTTCCGGTCATGAGACGCGGGTCAGCGCCCTCGGGCATAGCGCTTCAGCCGTTCTTCCAACGTTCCGGTATGAAGCTCGAACATGTGATTGTCGTAATCGTGGAAGTAGATCGACCGGCCCTCGCCTTCGACGCGTGCGCGGCTCTGGCGGATATCGAGGCCAAGCGTCCGGATCCGTTCGACATACTCGTCGAATTCCGCATCGTCGATCCTGAAGGCGATGTGATTGTAGCTGCGCGTCGGCAGGCTTTCGCCTTCCATCGTCGCGACCCAGACGGGGCCCTCGCCCTCGCCGATAAGGAAAAACCGTTCCCTGGACAGGGAGAAGGTTTCATCGCCGCTGTCATAGACCTTTTTCGCGTCGAAGATCGTGGTCAGAAACGTTTCCATCCTGTCGAGATCGCCGACGATGAAGGTCATGTGGCTGAGGCCCTGCACCATGCGTGGTCGCTCCCTCCGGCGTTTCAGCATCAGCTTAAAGTCTTGCCCTGCAATCTGGCCAGAAGATGTCAGCAGCAGTTTTGCGGGCGGATATACGGGTTGACTCGATCCGGGCGGAACAAATATGGAACATGGTAGCTTTCCTCCTGCCTGGAGACATGTCCATGTTCGCCGAATACCTGCCGCAAATTCTACTCGCATTGTCGATCCAGACGGTCGGCGTGCTTTCGCCCGGGCCAGGCGTGATGCTCATTCTGGGCGTTGCCACCGCGCGCGGCCGGGCGCCGGCGCTGATGACCGCGTTCGGCATTTCCTGCGGATCGATCATCCTGGCCGGATCGGTCGTTCTGGGTATCGCGGTGCTCTTCGCGGAGATTGCCTATGCGATGACCGCTATGCGGATCGTCGGCGGCCTCTATCTGTTCTGGCTCGGCTGGAAGGCGTTTTCGAAGGCCGTAAACCCGCCGCCGCTGGAGCTCCATGCCGTGGCGGGCAAAAGTGCCGCGCGCACCGCGCTTGCCGGCTTCCTCCTGCAGGTGACAAACCCCAAGGCAATCGCTTTCTGGCTGGCGATCGCGGCTGTCGGCGGCGTCGGCCACGCGCCTTGGCCGGTGATCGCACTTTTCGTGCTGCTTGCCTGGATCAATTCCTTCGTCGGACACTCGGCCTATGCGCTGCTTCTGTCGGCCGCTCCCGTACGCTCGCTTCTTGTGCGCTTCCGCTCATGGGTGGAAGGCGCGCTCGGCGCGTTCTTCGTCTTCGCGGGTTACAAGCTCCTGACTTCGGTACAGCGATAGGCTCTTTACTGCTGCACCTCGGGGCGCCGGATCTCGCTCAAAGCCGAAATCACCAGCGGATCGAAGCCTTCATTGTCTGCATCCGTCATCTCGAAGAGCTGGGTCCGCATGCGCGGCTCCCAGAACTTGTTGATGTGCTCGGCAACACCCGCTGCGGCCTCTTGCTCGGGCTGGCTGTGGAAGAACCTTGCGATCTGGTTGGCCATGTAGATGAGTTTGTCAGGCGACATCGGCGTTCCTTCCCGCAGTCTTTTCGTCAATGGCATCGTGGTGCGATATCCGCTCCGGCCGGCTGAATATCCGGTAATCCTCGCCGCGCACCAGGGCGACGAGTGTCAGGCCGGTCCGTTCGGCGGTGCTAACGGCAAGCTCGGTGGGCGTGGATACGGCGATCAGGATCTCGCTGCCTGCGGCGACGGCCTTCTGAATCAGATCGACTGACACACGGCTCGAGATCACCAGGGCGCCGGATGCCGGACCGATACCGTCGCGGGCGCAGGCGCCGATCAGCTTGTCGAGCGCATTGTGGCGGCCGACATCCTCGCGGGCGCGCAAGAGGCCCTTTCCCGGGACGAAGAGCCCTGCCCCGTGCATGGCGCCGGTTTCCGCCCGGAGCGGCTGGTTCCTGCCCAGCGCATCGACGGCAGCGGCGATATCGGCAGAATCGATGCGCAGGCCGGCCGCGAGCTCGGGCAGGTCGCGCAGCGCCGCCTCGATGGATTCGATGCCGCACAATCCGCAGCCGACCGGCCCCATTGCCTTGCGGCGGCGGGCCGTCAGCGCCTGCTGCCGCTCGGTCGGTATCGACATCTGCACGTCGTGGCCGCCATCGAGGCAGACCACTTCCAGCGACGAAACCTCGCGGGCGCTGCGGATGATCCCCTCCGACAGCGCAAAGCCGATGCCGAAATCAGCCAGATCGCACGGGGTCGCCATCATCACCGCTTCGGTGACGCCGTTGAAGGTGAGCGCGACGGGGCTCTCCTCGGGCAGTTTTCGTAAGTGGTCGACCATCCGCCGGACCTCGCGAACCCGCCTATTCGGCGGGTTCGACGGCCTCGATGCGGCGCGACTGGCGGGCCTGCTCGTCATAGTCGCGCTGCCAGCCCGTCGGGCCGTTGGCGGGCGAGACCTGGACGGCGGTCACCTTGTATTCCGGGCAGTTGGTCGCCCAGTCGGTATAATCGGTGGTCACCACATTGGCCTGCGTGTCGGGGTGGTGGAATGTCGTGTAGACGACGCCTGGCGATACGCGGTCGGTGATCTTTGCGCGAAGCGACGTTTCACCGGAGCGGCTTGCGAGGCGGACCAGGTCGCCCTCGACGATGCCGCGCTGCTCGGCGTCGTGCGGATGGATTTCCAGAAGGTCCTCCTCGTGCCAGGCCACATTCGCGGTCCGGCGTGTCTGCGCGCCGACATTGTACTGGCTCAATATGCGGCCCGTGGTCAGCAGCAGCGGGAAGCGCGGGCCGGTCTTCTCGTCGGTCGCCACATATTCGGTGCGGATGAACTTGCCCTTGCCGCGCACGAAGCCATCGACATGCATGATCGGAGAGCCTTCCGGGTGGGCCTCGTTGCATGGCCACTGCACGGAGCCCATCTTGTCGAGATACTCATAGGTGACCTTGCCGAAGCTCGGCGTGGTCGCCGCGATCTCGGCCATGATCTCGGACGGGTGGCTGTAATTCCAGTCAAGGCCGAGCGCCTGGGCGAGTTTGAGCGTGACCTCCCAGTCGGCATAGCCGTTCTTCGGGGTCATCACCTTGCGCACGCGATTGATGCGGCGCTCCGCATTGGTGAAAGTCCCGTCCTTCTCGAGGAAAGTGGACCCCGGCAGGAAGACATGGGCGTAGTTGGCCGTCTCGTTGAGGAAGAGATCGTGGACGACGACGCATTCCATCGCATCGAGGCCGGCGGCGACATGCTTGGTATCCGGGTCGGACTGGAGAATGTCCTCGCCCTGAATGTAGATGCCACGGAAGGTCCCATCGACCGCCGCATCGAGCATGTTGGGAATTCTGAGGCCCGGTTCGTTGTCGAGTTCGACGCCCCAGAGCTTTTCGAAGATCTCGCGCGTTTCACCGCCCGAAATATGCCTGTAACCCGGCAGTTCATGTGGGAAGGAGCCCATGTCGCAGGAGCCCTGCACGTTGTTCTGGCCGCGCAACGGGTTCACCCCCACCCCGGGCCGGCCGATATTGCCGGTTGCCATTGCGAGGTTGGCGAGAGCCATCACCGCGGTCGAGCCCTGGCTGTGCTCGGTCACGCCGAGGCCGTAATAGATCGCGCCGTTGCCGCCGGTGGCAAAAAGGCGGGCAGCCGCGCGCAGTTCGCCTGCCGGTACGCCGGTATAGCTTTCCGTCGCTTCGGGGCTGTGGCGCTCCTCGGAGACGAAGGACGCCCAGTCCTCGAATTCGGACCAGTCGCAGCGTTCCCGGATAAAGCTCTCGTCGAAGATCGCCTCGTCCACGATGGCATGGGCAAGAGCCGTCAGCACGGCCACGTTGGTGCCGGGCTTGAGCGCCAGATGGTGCGCCGCCTTGATATGCGGGGATTTCACCAGATCGGTGCGGCGCGGATCGATGACGACCAGTTTCGCCCCCTGGCGCAACCGCTTCTTGAGCCGCGAGGCGAATACCGGGTGCCCGTCGGTGGGGTTGGCGCCGATGACGATAACCACGTCGGTATGTTCGACGGAATCGAAATCCTGGGTGCCGGCGGAGGTGCCGAATGCCTTGCCGAGCCCGTAGCCGGTCGGCGAATGGCAGACGCGGGCGCAGGTGTCGACATTGTTGTTGCGGAAACCGGCGCGCACCAGTTTCTGAACCAGATAGGTTTCCTCATTGGTGCAACGCGACGAGGTGATGCCGCCGACGGCCGTGCGGCCATACTGGTGCTGGATGCGGCGGAATTCCTTCGCCGTGTATGCGAGCGCCTCCTCCCAGCTGACTTCACGCCAGGGGTCGGAGGTCTTTTCGCGGATCATCGGATTGAGGATGCGATCCTTGTGGGTGGCGTAGCCCCAGGCAAAACGGCCCTTGACGCAGGAATGGCCGCGATTGGCCTTGCCGTCCTTCCACGGCACCATGCGGACCACTTCCTCGCCGCGCATTTCGGCCTGGAAGGAGCAGCCGACGCCGCAATAGGCGCATGTCGTGACGACCGCGTGCTCGGGCGTGCCGATCTCGATGACCGATTTTTCCTGCAATGTCGCCGTCGGGCAGGCCTGAACGCAGGCCCCGCATGACACGCATTCCGAACTCAGAAAGGTCTCGTGCATGCTGGGCGAGACGCGGGAGGCGAAACCGCGGTTCTCGATGGTCAGCGCAAAGGTGCCCTGCACTTCCTCGCATGCCCGCACGCAGCGCGAGCAGACGATGCATTTGGACGGATCATAGGTGAAATACGGATTGCTCTCGTCCTTCGGCATGAAGCGTGGATTGGTTTCACCCGAATTGTCCCGTGCGAAAACGTGGTTTTCGCCCTTGTAGCCGTAGCGCACGTCACGAAGGCCGACGGCGCCCGCCATGTCCTGCAGTTCGCAATCGCCGTTGGCCGCGCAGGTCAGACAGTCGAGAGGGTGATCGGAGATATAGAGTTCCATCACGCCCTTGCGCAGCTTCTTCAGCCGGTCCGTCTGGGTGTGGACCACCATGCCCGCTTCCACCGGCGTGGTGCAGGAGGCCGATGTGCCGCGCCGGCCGTCGATCTCGACGAGGCAGAGGCGGCAGGAGCCGAAGGCGTCGACCATGTCGGTGGCGCACAGTTTCGGAATGCCGACACCGGCTTCCGCGGAGGCGCGCATGACAGAGGTTCCGGCCGGCACGGTGATCTCGCGACCGTCGACGGTAAGTGTAACGGTTGCTTCCGCGCGGGATGCCGGGGTGCCGTAGTCTTTCTGTCGAACGTTGCTCATGGTCTTGCTCCGTTGTCGGACTTCTTCTTCGCCAGCTGATAGGCGACCAGCGCGTTGGCGTGGCCATGGCCGAGCTTGTGCTCTTCCTTGAGCCATTTGACGATCGCCATATGCGGCTCGCCGCTGCGCGGTTCGATCATGTCGAGCCATTCCTGCACCGGCCGCCCGTAGGTCTTCTCGATCGACGGGAAATAGGAAGCCGGGCCTTTTACCTTCTCCGTGCTCATTCCGCTGCCTCGCGCCTTGCTTCCTTGCGGAAGTCGTCCGGGAAATGGTTGAGCGCCGAAAGCACCGGATAGGGCGTGAAGCCTCCAAGCGCGCAGAGCGAACCGAATTTCATCGTATCACAGAGGTCGCGGATCAGGTCGATCTGCCCGACACCAGGCTCGCCCTGCTTCAGGCTGTCGGCCAGTTCGACGCCACGCACGGCCCCGATCCGGCACGGGGTACATTTGCCGCAGCTTTCGATGGCGCAGAACTCGAAGGCGAAACGAGCCTGGTCGAGCATGTCGACGGTGTCGTCGAAGACGACGAGCCCGGCATGGCCGATAAGTCCGTCACGCGCGGCGAACGCTTCGTAGTCGAATTGCGTATCAAACAGTTCGGGCGGAAAATAGGCGCCCAGCGGGCCGCCGACCTGCACGGCCTTGACGGGCCGCCCGGACGCCGTGCCGCCTGCGATATCCTCGACGATCTCTCCGAGCGTGAGGCCGAAAGCATCCTCGTAGAGACCGCCATGCCTGACATTGCCGGCGATCTGGATCGGGATCGTTCCGCGTGAACGTCCTAGACCGAAATCCTTGTAGAAGGCACCGCCCTTGTCGAGAATGACGGGCACCGATGCCAGCGAAACCAGATTGTTGATGACTGTCGGCTTGCCGAGAAAACCCTTGTGCGCGGGAAGCGGCGGTTTTGCCCGCACCACGCCGCGCTTGCCCTCGAGGCTGTCGAGAAGCGCGGTTTCCTCACCGCAGACATAGGCGCCCGCGCCCACCCGGACCTCCAGCTCGAACGCCTGGCCCGACATGAGTACGGACGGGCCCAGAATATTGGCCTCACGCGCGATCTCGATGGCCTTCTCGGTCATCTCGATTGCGTGCGGATACTCGGACCGCATGTAGATGTAGCCCTTGGTGGCGCCCACTGCGAGGCCGGCGATCACCATGCCCTCGATCAGCACGAAGGGATCGCCCTCGAGGATCATGCGGTCGGCGAATGTGCCGGAGTCGCCCTCGTCGCCGTTGCAGACGATGTATTTCCGGTCCGCCTGTGCTTCGAGAACCGTCTTCCACTTGATGCCGGTCGGAAAGCCAGCTCCGCCGCGACCGCGCAACCCCGATTCCGTGACCTCTGCGACGATTTCCTCGGGCGACATGGAAAGTGCCCTTTCCAGGCCGCGAAAGCCGCCATGGGCGCGGTAGTCGTCCAGAGACAGCGGATCGACGATGCCGCAGCGGGCGAATGTCAGCCGGGTCTGACGCTTGAGAAACGGAATTTCCTCGGTCGCGCCGAGCGAGAGCTCATGGTCGCCCTTGCCTTCGGCCAGTCCCGCATCAAACAAGCCCTTGACGCTGCGCGGCTTGACCGGGCCATAGGCCACCCTGCCCGCCGCCGTTTCGACCTCGACCATCGGCTCCAGCCAGTAGAGACCGCGCGAACCGTTGCGGATGATGCGGATATCGAGGCCGCGCTCTTCGGCTTCGCTG
Source organism: Pseudohoeflea suaedae (assembly GCF_004354915.1). GTDB lineage: Bacteria > Pseudomonadota > Alphaproteobacteria > Rhizobiales > Rhizobiaceae > Pseudohoeflea > Pseudohoeflea suaedae. The sequence continues at coordinate 726,899 of NZ_SMSI01000002.1, forward strand.
GCAATGGCGAGCGCAACCTTGTCGGCGCCGAGCGCGAGCGAGCCGGAATCGCCGGGAACGTAGATCGTGACCGTCATGTCCGCACCTCTTCGAGAATGTCGTTGATGGTCTCGTCATCGAGACGGCCATAGACGTCGCCATCCACCATCGCCGCCGGCGAACAGGCGCACAGACCGAGGCAATAGACCGGTTCGACGGTCACCGCGCCATCGGCGCTTGTCTGATGCCAGTCGAGACCGAGCTTTTGCAGAAGCGAAGCGGCAGCCGCTTCCCCGCCCATCGACTGGCAGGCTTCGGAACGGCAAATGCGGATCACATGACGGCCCGCGGGTTCGCTCCGGTAATCATGGTAGAAACTGACAACGCCGTGGATCTCGGCGCGCGAGATGTTGAGCGCGTCCGCGATCGCCGGCTGCACGTCGCGCGGGACGTAGCCGAATTCGGCCTGAACGGCATGAAGAATGGGCAGAAGCGGACCTTCGAGATGGCGATGCGCGTCCACGATGGCGCGCGCCTTCTCGATCATGGTGTCCGTCGTGGTGGCCGGCATGGCATCCTCCCATTCCGTGTCTTCTTCGGTTCTCTTCGGGAACCGTCTTTATTGCCGGGCTCCGGGCTGAAATCGACCCGAAGCCCGATGTCATTCAGCCTTCGATCAGGCCTTGGCCGCCTGGGTCGGCGCACCGCGACCTGCCGTCAGGGCGTCCTTCGAGCCGGCGGAGGCCTCTTCCGCCTCCATGTGATGGCTCTCGTGAACCGGCTTGACCAGTATATTGGCGATCAGCGCAATGACCAAGAGTGCAGCCATGGCGTACATCGTCGTGTTGTAGAGGCTCGGCGTCGGGTCGACCGTTCCACTGGGAGCGATTTCCATCAGTCGGGAGATCGTCACCGTCTTGGCCGCAACCAGCGTATCGAGCTGGTCGATGCCGGCACCGAACTTCTCCTGGAACACCGCCGGATCAACCTTGGCCGCCAGCTCCTTCACCGAACTGGTGATCGACATGTCGCGCAGCCTGGTGATGGCGAGCGGCCCGAGAACGCCGGCCGTGCTCCATGCCGTCAGAAGACGACCGTGGATGCCGCCGACATATTTCGTCCCGAAGATATCGGCGAGATAAGCCGGAATCGTGGCGAAGCCGCCGCCATACATGGTGAAGATGATCATGGTCGCACCATAGAACATCACCAGCCATGTCACCGCTGGATCAACCGAGACCTGCTGTGCCGCAAACGGGATAGAGAGATAGAGGATCGTGCCGAGAATGAAGAAGATGTGGTAGGTGTTCTTGCGCCCGATGAAATCGGACGTGGAGGCCCAGAAGAAGCGGCCCACCATGTTGAAAACCGAGATCATGAAGACGTAGGTCGCCGCGAAAGCCGAGTTGACGATCAGCGGCAGCGTGCTTCCGAAGATTTCCGTCATCATCGTCTTTGCGACCCCGATCACGCCGATGCCGGCGGTCACGTTGAAGCAGAGAACGATCCAGAGCAGCCAGAACTGCGGGGTCTTGAGCGCCTGGTCGATATGGACGTTGTGCTGGGTGATCATCTTGCGGGATGCCGCTTCCGCGGTCGGCGGCGTCCAGCCTGCCGGCTTCCAGCCCTCACGCGGGACGCGGTAGGAGAAGGAGGCGATGATCATCACGATGAAATAGGCGATACCCAGCGTGAAGAACGTGCCGGCCGCGCCGGTATTGCCGGTGCCGACAACGTAGACGCCCTCCTGAAGGGCCATTGGGGCCGAGGCGAGTTGCTTGGCCGAAGCGACCACCACTTCCACCATCTGCCCGTTGACTTCCGCCATGCGGCGACCGCCCTCGGTGACGAGGTTCACAGCGCTCTCGGCACCCAGATATTGCGGCGCCTTGTAGAAGAACGACAGAAGGCTCTCCTTGATGGGGGTGGCGATCATGGCCCCGCCGCCGAAACCCATGATCGCCATGCCCGTCGCCATGCCGCGCCGGTCAGGGAACCAGCGGATCAATGTGGAGACGGGGGAAACATAGCCGAGACCGAGACCACAGCCGCCGATCACGCCGTAACCGAGATAGACCAGCCAGAGCTGGTGGGTCATGATGCCGAAGCCGCCGATGATGAAGCCGCCGCCCCAGCAGAGAGCGGCGACCACGCCGACCATGCGCGGACCGACTTCCTCAAGCCACTTGCCGGCGAATGCCGCGGCAAGCCCGAGGAAAACGATGGCGACCGAAAAGATCCAGACCACGGATTGCAGATCCCAGTCGCCGGCCGATGCGGCGACGACGCCGAACTGCTTGGTCAGCGGTGGATTGAAGATACTCCAGGCGTACACCGAGCCGATGCACAGGTGGATGGCGATCGAGGCTGGCGGAACCTTCCAGCGGTTGAAATCGTCGCGCGCGACGATGTGTTCCTTTTTCAGGCTGTCAAACATCTGTGTCCTCCCTGGCCCCTCGGGGCGCTGCGCCGATGACCGTGACGGGGTGATCGGCCTATGCCGCAGCATTCCTCCCCGCCACGGCATACTTAGCCGTTCAAGAAGCGTGCCAAACTGGTCTGGCCAGGATTTCCCTCGACAGATCAGTGGTCCTGGAGATCGTTTTCCGGGACTGGGATGAGGAAACGGTGAGACATTTTGTCCTCATCCGGACGAAATGTCTCAACTCGCCTGGCTGACGGCGGGCAGCCACAGGCGGAAAGTCGTCCCCTCGCCCTCCCGCGTTTCCAGGTTCACCGAACCGCCTGCCTCGGTCACCAGAAGATGCGTGATCGACAGCCCCAAACCGGTGCCGGAGCCGCGCTTGGTGGTATAGAAGGGATCGAAGATGCGCGCGGCTGTCGCCTCCGACATGCCGGTACCGGTGTCGCCGACCGTGATCTCCACGCCGTCGGAATCGTCGTTCGGGCAATCCCTGCAGCCGAGCGTCAGCGTACCGCCGTCCGGCATGGCGTGGATCGCGTTGACCATCAGGTTGACGAGGATCTGCTGGAGTTCGGTCCGCGGTATCGCCGCCGGCTGCTCGCTGTGACCCTCGCGAACGATCTCGATCTCGTTCTGGCGGATCATGTGGCGTACAAGCGTCACGCAGTCGCCGAAGGCTTCGTCCGTGAACGCGCCCTCGCCGGCTCCGGAGAACTCGTCGGGACGTGCGAACTGCAACAGCTTGCCGACGATCTGGTTCATCCGTTCCGTCTGCTCATCGATCAGCCGGAACTCGGTTTCGCCCTCCTTCGCCTTTTCGCCCATCAGCGAACGAAGAACCTCCAGATTGCCCTGAATGACCGCGATCGGATTGTTCATCTCGTGGGCAACGCCGGCGGTGATCTCGCCGATGGCGGCGAGCTTTTCAGACATGACAAGCTGCTTGGTTGCGCTTTCGAGCTGGCGGTTGACCTCTTCGAGTTCAGCCGTGCGTTCCTTCACCCGTGCATTCAGCTCGTCGTTCCACTCGCGCAGCTGCCTGTCGCGCTCCTTCACGCGATCGAGCAGGTCATCGAGATGGGCGGCGACCTGGGAGATCTCGTCGCCCCGGTCCGGAATGTCGGTGCGGGCGTCGAGATTGCCGCTTTCGACCGTATCGATGGTTTCCGCCATGCGTTCCAGCGGGCGGAAGATGCTGCCTGCCCAGCGCAGGAACAGCGGCACCGACAGAATGGTCACGACCAGAAAGGTGCCGATGACCGTGGCGATGGTGATCTGCTTGGTCGCCGAGAACGGCCTTTCGAGAAAGCCGACATAGAGCATGCCGATCCGCTTGCCGCCGGAATCGACGATCGGCTCATAGGCCGAGATGTACCAGTCATTGACCACGAAGGCGCGATCGAGCCAGATTTTTCCGTCGCCGAGAACGGCGTTCCTGACCACCTCGGAAACCCGGGTGCCGAGCGCCCGGCGATCCTCGAACAGGCGGACATTGGTCGAGACGCGCACATCGTCGAGAAACAGCGTGGCAGTTCCCCTGCTCCCGGCTGGCAGGCTTTCGGTCTGGTAGACGAGCGCATTGATCGTATCGATGAATTCGAGATTGCGGTTGAGCAGGAGGCCGCCGACGAGAACGAGTTCGTTGCCGCCTCGAACCGAAACCGGATTTGCCGCACGGATGACCATGCCATCCGTGCTCTGGGTCGATTGCGTGGGCGCAGCATTCGGCGTCGGTATCAGGTCGAAAGCGGCCTGCTCCGCCAATGCGGGCGAAATGGCCGCGAGTTGCTCGCCGGACAACAGATCTATCGCGACGGCCGCCTTGCCCTGGTTGGCCGAGGCGAGCACCGGCGTGTCCATGTTCGTCCGCATGGGAGCCTCACCGCCGGCAGCGGCGATGCGGCGGCCGTCCTTGTCGGTGAGATAGAGAAAATCCAGACCAAGCACCCGCCGTCGGGCATCGAGCAGGTTTGCGACGTCGCCTCTCCCGTCCAGTGCCTCGGCGAATTCCGCCGATTCACCGAGCGCCTGAAGGTGTTCGGAGGTGTTTTCGAGGATGCGGCTCAGATATTGGTGGGCAACGGTGAGATCGGACCGCACCTTGGAAATCAGCACGCCGTCGAACTTCTGGTTCCAGCGCAACATCGTCGCGCCGAGCAATAGCGGCAGGATCACGAGTGTCGGAAGAAGGGCAATCGCAAGCAGCCGGTAGCGGACCGGCAGCCGCGTGCCGGAGAGGAGCCGCTTCACCCCATGCCCCAGCTCTGGAGCTTCCGCTCGATGGTCTTGCGGGAAATGCCCAGTTGTCGCGCCGCTTCCGACTGGTTGCCACCGCACCGATCGAGCGTGGCCAGGATATGGCGCTGCTCGATCACCTCGAGATTGGTCTCGTCACTCGCGCCGCCCGCATCACGCCCGCCGATATCGGGCAGCGTGCCGAGGATCAGGGAACGTTCGATATAGTTGCGCAATTCGCGTACATTGCCGGGCCAGTCATAGCGCCTGATCGACCGCCGCGCCGCTTCCGTGAGCTCGAGGGCCGGCATGCCGAGTTGTTGCGCCAGGCGCCTGAGGAACAGTTCCGCCAGTTCGATAACGTCATCTCCGCGATCCTTCAGCGGCGGCATGTCGATCCGCATGACATTGATGCGGTAGTAGAGATCGGCGCGGAACTTCCCCTCGGCCACCAGTTTCTCCAGATCGGCATTGGTGGCGAAGACGAAGCGCAGATCCACCGAAGCCTCGCGCTCGGATCCCACGGGACGAATGCGGCGGTCTTCGAGGGCCCGCAACAGTTTCGACTGGGTCTGCGGCGGCAATTCGCCGACTTCGTCGAGGAAGAGCGTGCCGCCGTCGGCATGCAGGAAAAGCCCGTCGCGACCCGTCATCGCACCGGTGAAAGCGCCCTTGACGTGCCCGAACAGTTCGGCCTCGATCATTTCAGTGGGGATGGCTGCGCAATTGACCGGCACAAAGGGTTTGCCGGAGCGATCGGACAGGTTGTGGATCGAGCGGGCCGCGACCTCCTTTCCCGAACCGGATGGACCGCAGATCAGCACCGAGGTCGGCAACGACGCCACACGCGCGATGGTCTTCCGGATGGCCTCGACACCGGCCGATCCGCCGATCAGCTTGTCGCGCAGCAGGAGGTGCTCGGAGGTGGATTTCAATTCGTGGCGCAGCACATAGTTCTCGCGCTGGAGATTGCGTCTTTCCAGGCAGCGCGACAGGGCATTGAGGATCTGGTTGGAGCGGAATGGCTTGAGAATGAAATCCGCCGCGCCGGCCCTGAGCGCCTGAATGGCCGTCTCGAGATCCGCATAGGCGGTCATCAGGATGACATCGGAGAAGAAGCCGATGGCGCGCTGTTCCTCAAGCCATTCGACGCCGTTGCGTCCTGGCATGATGTTGTCGAGAATGACGATGTCGTAGCGGTTCTCGTCGATCAGGCCCGAGGCCTGCGCGACATCCCTGGCTTCATCGATCCGGGCGCAGCGGGGCTGCAGCGTGCGCTTGAGAAAATTGCGCATTCCGGGCTCGTCATCGACGATGAGGATCGAGGCCTTGCGAAGCCACGGTCCAAAATCGGCGTCGGTGGGGTTGGCCGCTTCCCCCTGCGCGGCCCGCTCGGCGATGGCCATGATGCTTGCTCCTCCTGCGGTCCGGCGCTCCCGTGGCGGGTGCCGGTTTGCCGCGATCCCGGTGCGGCAGCCGTCATGCGACGGTCGTGTTCGCTAGAACTGACACGACCGGCAGGGAGAGTGCAAGCGCAGGCTCTTATGCAGACGGTTTGGAGGATCAGACCGCGGCGCGGCGGCGCCAGGAATAGGTGTTGGTCGGTTCGGCCTTCAGAGCGGCCGGCTGGTAGTGAAGGTCCACACCCGGCAGCCGCATCTCGGTCAGGCGCCGGGCCGTCGGCTCGTGCGCCGTCTCGACGCTGTCGATGCCGACGCGGAGCATGAATGGAACCTGGTCGAGCAGAACATCGCCGACGCCGCGAATTTCACCGCCGTAGCCGAGACGGTCACGCAAAAGGGCCGCGTGCGAAAAGGCACGGCCGTCGTTGAAGGCGGGGAAGTCGAGCGCGATGATCGCCAGCCGGTCGAGTATGGGCTTGAGGCGGGCGGGGTCGTCCGCAGGTTCGACCAGAACGCCGATTTCGCGGCCGCCGGTTGCGGCGAGCTCCAGAGCTTCGTCCATGGAGACAAACGCACTTTCGCCCTCGACGGTTGCCCAGCGGTCGTCCTCAACCACGCCTTCGCGGTTCCATACGATGGTGCTCATGATGGTCTCCTCACGCGGCCTCGGCCTTGTCGCCGTAGAGCGCTTCCTTGAACGGTGCTGCCCCAACCCGGCGGTAATAATCGATGAAGGCTTCGTCGGTTCCACTTCTCCCGGACAAATACGTCGAGACGATGGTTTCGATCGCATCCGTCACCTTCTCGGGCTCGAACCCGCGACCGACGATCTCGCCGATCGACGTGTTTTCATCCGCCGATCCACCAAGCGTGATCTGGTAGAGTTCCGCGCCCTTCTTCTCCACGCCCAGAATGCCGATATGGCCGACATGATGGTGTCCGCAGGCATTGATGCAGCCGGAGATCTTGATCTTCAGATCGCCGATTTCCTCCTGCCGGGCCTGGTCGCCGAAGCGCTCGGAAATCTCCTGCGCGACCGGAATGGACCGGGCATTGGCCAGGGCGCAATAATCAAGTCCCGGGCAGGCGATGATGTCGGTCACCAGCCCGGAATTGGCTGTCGCCAGCCCTTCGGCCTGAAGCGCGCGATAGAGCGGTTCGAGATCGGCCAGCGCCACATGCGGCAATACCAGGTTCTGCTCATGCGTGACACGGATCTCGTCGGCCGAATATTGCTCGGCGAGATCGGCAACGGCATCCATCTGCGCATCTGACGCGTCGCCCGGTATGCCACCGATCGGCTTGAGCGAAATCGTCACCATGCCGTAATCCGGATGGCGGTGCGGGCGCACGTTCTGGGTGACCCAGGAGGCAAAGCCGCTGTCGGCCTTCTTCCAGGCCGCCAGTTCCGCCCAGCCCTCGGCGCGTGCCGGGAGGTCGGGCGCTGCGAAATAGTCCGTGATCCGGGCGACGTCCGCGTCCGGCAGACGCAGTTCGCCGTCACGCAGATGGGCCCATTCGGCCTCGATCTGCGCGGCCAGTTCTTCGGTGCCCGTCTCATGAACGAGGATCTTGATCCGCGCCTTGTACTTGTTGTCGCGGCGACCGTGGAGATTGTAGACGCGCATGATGGCAGTCACATAAGAAAGAAGATCAGCTTCCGGCAGGAAGTCCTTGATCTTCTTCGCAATCATCGGCGTGCGTCCCTGCCCGCCACCGATCCAGACGGCAAAGCCGATCTGCCCCTCGTCGTTCTTCTTGAGCTGCAATCCGATGTCGTGCACCTGGATCGCCGCGCGGTCGTTCTCCGCCGCAGTGACGGCGATCTTGAACTTGCGCGGCAGGAAGGAAAACTCCGGATGGAGCGACGACCATTGCCGCAGGATTTCGGCATAGGGACGCGGATCGGCCACTTCGTCCGCAGCCGCACCGGCGAAATGATCGGCGGTCACATTGCGGATGCAATTGCCCGAGGTCTGGATCGCATGCATTTCGACGCCCGCGAGGTCCTCGAGAATGTCCGGGATATCGCCGAGCTTCGGCCAGTTGTACTGGATGTTCTGCCGCGTAGTGAAATGGCCGTAGCCGCGGTCGTATTTCCGGGCGATATGGGCCAGCATCCGCATCTGCTTCGATGACAGCGTGCCGTAGGGGATCGCCACGCGCAGCATGTAGGCGTGCAGCTGGAGGTAGACGCCATTCATCAGCCGGAGCGGCTTGAAGGCATCCTCGCTGATGTCGCCGGACAGGCGGCGCTCCACCTGGTCGCGGAACTGCGCCACACGGGCGGAAACGAAATCGCGGTCGAACTCGTCGTAACGGTACATGATATCCTCAGGCTGCCCGTGTCTTGGCGTCGGCGGGCTTTGAATTTGGCAGATAGGCGATGGTCGGCCCCTCGGCGCGGATGCGCTCGCGCAGACGGATGGCGCGCAGGCCGCCCTCGCCTTCGACGACGTCGATCAGGTTGGCGTCGACCACGCGGTTGTCGGCCTGTGCCTCGGCACCGGCGGCTTCGAGTGCCTTTACGGCTTCCTCATGGCGGGCAACAAAGCCTTCGCGGATGTCTTCCACCCACTCGCTGTTGGCGCTGAACCAGACGGAGACGCCATCGATGAGACGGTTGGCGGTGAGTATCTTGCCAGTCTTGTGGCCGGTCATGATCGTATCTCCTCAGGCTGCAATGTTGGTCTTCGACCGCAAGGCGATCGAAAGCGGTTCGGACCGGGTCAGGTCTGCTGCGGCGACCGCGTCGCCGATGATCACCATGACGGGTCCATCGAGTTCATCGGCTGTTTCGATCAGCGGCAGGTCGGCAAGCGTGCCGTGGAACATGCGGCGATCTCCGCGGCTCGCATTCTCGACCACCGCGACGGTGGTCGAGAATGCGAGCCCGGCCTCGTTCAGGCGGCGGGCGACGGTGGCAGCCACGGTGCGGCCCATATAGACGGCGATGGTCGCGCCGGACAGCGCCAGACGCGCCCAGTCGGGCAGCGTCTTGCCGGTGAGGTCGTGCCCTGTGGTGAAGACCACGGAATGGGCGACACCGCGCAGTGTGATCGGCAGGGCCATGTCGGCCGCAGCGGCAATCGCCGATGTCACGCCAGGCACGATCTCGTAGGAAATGCCGGCCTCGCGCAGGGCGTCCAGTTCCTCGGCCGCACGGCCAAAGACCAGCGGATCGCCCGATTTCAGCCGAACCACACGCTTACCTTCTGCTGCAAGTTTTACCAGCAATCTGTTGATATCATTCTGCGACTTCGAATGGCATCCCTTCCGCTTGCCGACGGCGACACGCTCCGCGTCGCGGCGCCCCATCGATATCACCTTCTCCGGCACGAGTGCATCATGGAGGATCACGTCGGCTTCCATCATGACGCGATGGGCGCGCAGGGTCAGCAGGTCCTCGGCACCGGGACCAGCGCCCACGAGCGCGACATGGCCCGCATTGCGGGCACCTTCGGACAGCAGCTTGTCGGTCGCCGCGCGGGCGCGATCCTCGTTGCCGGCCTCGATCTCCTGCGCCGGCCTGCCGGAGAAGAACGACTTCCAGAACGCCCGACGCACGGCGCCCCTCGGCAGCGCCTCGTCGACGCGATCGCGGTAGGACTGGGCCAGCCGGGCAAGCGGTCCGAGCGCGGGCGAGAACAGCGTGTCTATCCTGGAGCGGATCATCTGGGCGAGAACCGGACCTGCCCCTTCGGTCCCGATTGCGATTGCGACCGGTGCACGGTTGACCAGCGCCGGGGTGTAGAAATCGCAATAGTCGGGTTGATCGACGGCATTGGCCGGGATGTTGCGGGCTCGGGCTGCAAGCACGATGGCGCGGTCGAGCGCATCTTCACCCGTGGCCGCAAAAACCAGGGTCGCACCCTCGACCTGTTCGGACGCGAAGGTGTCGGCTCGATGGCTGACCGCCAGTTCATCCATCAGTGCAACGAGTTCATGTGACGGGTCATCGGCATAGACGACGATATCCGCGTCGCTGTTGGCGACCAGTCTCGTCTTGGCGACCGCTTCCGCGCCGTTGCCGAAAACGGCCACCTTGCGCCCGGTGGTCCGGACGAACACGGGGAAGGTCGTGAGCTTGTCGATGTTGCGCGCCATGGGGCCGGTCCTTTCGATTGGACGCAATTGTGCGTCTGACGCGGCTCGCTTTGAAGAAACAAAGATGTGCAGGAACCCGTTCGCGGATATTGTTTTCCTCAATCGCGGCCCGGATTGAGAATGACGCTATGCGATGATCGGCGAAGGCTGTATCGGCCAATTGGACAATTCAGACGACTAAGGCGCTTTTCATGACTGACGACACGACCCAACTCGCCGCACGTCTGCTCGACGTGCTGCAACACGACATCATGCCTCTCACCCGCCGCGGGGTGGCCGAAGGCAACAAGGTGTTCGGCGCGGCCGTTCTGAGAAAATCAGATCTGTCCCTGGTGCTGGCGGAAACAAACAACGAGACGGACAACCCGCTCTGGCACGGCGAAGTTCATCTTCTCAAACGCTTCTATGAGGGCGAAACGCGGAACATTCCGACAAGCGACCTGATTTTCCTGACCACGCACGAACCCTGCACCATGTGCATGTCGGCGATCACCTGGGCGGGTTTCGACAATTTCCATTATTTTTTCAGCCATGAGGAGTCGCGTGATGCATTCGCCATCCCCCATGACCTGAAGATCCTCAAGGAGGTCTTCGGACTGGAACCCGGCGGGTATCGCCGCTCCAATGCCTTCTTCCGGGCCATCAGCATTCCGGACATGATCGAGGCCAGTGACGAACCGGGCGAGCTGCGGGAACGTGCCGATGCGATCCGCGCCGGCTATGCCGAGATGTCGCAGACCTATCAGGCATCGAAAGACGGCAACGCGATACCCCTGGCCTGAGGTTCACTCGATAAACACGCTGACGCTTGCGGCCTGTCCATTGGCATCGATCACCGTCAGGTTCGACGCGCCCGGGCCATCCGGCCTCCATGCGAGGTTCGGGCGCCGGGTGGTCGATTTCAGCGGCACGCCGTTGGCAATCCACCGATAGGGCGGACTGCCGCCCTGGAGCTTGAGGACGAGCGGCTGCCGCCGTCCCTGCCCGGCATCGAGATCCACACGGGCGCCCGCCGGGGGAAAGACGATTTCCGGGCCGGTCGCATGTTCCGCAAAGATGGCCTCTCCACCGAACTTTCTGAGCGCGTGCGGCAGGTCGTTGCGGTTCCTCACCACCAATCCGGATGGCCGTGGCGGCAGACGCGCCGGCGCGAGACCGGCGCGGGCAAAGGCCTCGAACAGAATAGGCGCGGCGGTGCCGATGCCGGAAATGCCGGGGGACGGCGCGGCGTCCGCCCGTCCGACCCAGACGCCGAGGACGTGACGGCCGTCGAAACCCACCGACCAGGCATCGCGATACCCGTAGCTGGTCCCCGTCTTGTAGGCGATTTTCAGCCGCGGCGCGTCGGCCGGTGCCGCGACGCCCGACAGGATGTCGGCGGTCTGCCAGGCGGCGTTTCGGGAGAGTATAGGCGCATCGAGCGGTGCCGGTTCGCCCAGACCGTCGGTCAGCGCCACAGCCTGCCCATCATTCGGAAACGCGGTGTAGAGCTGCACGAGATCGCGCAGACTGATGCCGACACCACCCAGGCCGATGGCCAGCCCCGGGGCGCCACCCTCCGGCATGTCGAGCGCAACGCCACCGCGCTTGAGGCGGCCGATCAGCCTGACGGGCGAGACGGCGTCCAGCAGTCGCACCGCCGGCACGTTGAGCGAGAGCTGCAGCGCCTCGCGAATGCTGACTTCCCCCTGATAGGCCAGATCGAAGTTCCGGGGCCGGTAGCCGGCGAAATTTGCGGGCGCATCGTCGATCAGCGTTGCCGGTTCAACGAGCGCTTCCTCGAATGCGAGACCGTAGATGAAGGGCTTGAGCGTCGAACCGGGCGATCGCCGGGCGATCGTCATGTCGATGGCGCCGAACCTGTCGGAATCGAGAAAGCCTGTCGAGCCGACAGAAGCAAGGATGTGTCCGCTTCGCGCATCGGCCAGCACCATGGCAAGCGACTGTCTGCGCCCGAGCCTATGGCCCTGTTCCGCCGCCAACTGCTCGAGCCGCTGCTGCAGATCCGCATTAAGCGTCAGCGTGACGCTGTCTGCCAGTGGATCGGCATCGAGCGCCCGGTCGGCCAGGTGCGGGGCGAGATCAGGCAGCGCCTTTCGGACGGCGGAGAGCTTGGCGCGCCCTGCCCGCTCCACCTCGAAATCTGGCAGAAGACCAGCCGCGCGCATGCGGCCGAGCACGCGGTCGCGGGCAACATACGCGGTCTCCACATGTCTGTCGGGGCGACGCGTTTCCGGCGATTGCGGCAGCGCCACGAGAAGTGCCGACTGCGAGAGCGTGAGCTTTTTCGGCTCCCGCCCAAACCAGGCGAGACTTGCCGCGCGCACGCCTTCCAGATTGCCGCCATAAGGGGCCAGCGTTAGGTAGAGTTCGAGGATCTCGCGCTTCGAAAGCCGGCGTTCGATCTGTATTGCGCGGGCTGCCTGCCGGAGCTTTGCCGTCAGACTGCGTTCCGCACGTGGCTCGATCAGCCGCGCCACCTGCATGGTGAGGGTGGAGCCGCCCGAAACGATCCGGCCTCCATGGGCGACGAATTGCCAGGCGGCGCGCGCGACGGCAAGCGGATCGATGCCGTGATGTGAATAAAACCGCTTGTCCTCATAGGCGATCAGCATGTCGAGATAGTCGCTGTCGACCTGATCGAGCGTCACCGGCAGCCGCCATCTGCCATCGCGCGCGGCATAGGCGCGAAGCAGCCGTCCGTCGCGGTCGAGAACCTGCCGCGACAGGCCGGCGGTCACGTCCAGCGGTGGCGGATAGGCCTTGTCCGCCCAGAGCGCAGCACCGGTGAGAGCGGCGCAGCCCGCCAGGCCGAGACACGCCCCGGCGAGCCAGCGCGCGCGGCGGGAGGCCGGCATCGTCATGGCACCTCGATGACCCTGAGCACCGATGAGGCGGTCCGGGCGGAGAGTTCAGGCCGGTACATGTCCTCGACGACTGCCGCAGGGTGGGCATAAGTGCCGGGTGTCGTGGCCCGAACCACATAGGCTACGGTGAAACTGCGATCCGATGCGGCTGTCCGGTCGAAGGCAGCCACGAAGCGGTCCTTGCGGAACTCCGAGTGGACGGCACTCGGGCTTCCGAGCCATTCCATGTTCTTCAGGTCGGCGCTGCCCATGATGCGCGGATTGTCGATCACGAAACCGGCAGGCAGAAGGTCGGTGACCACCACCCGCGAAGGCCACTGGTTGGCCTCGCTCATGGTCAGCACCACGACGAAGCGGTCTGTCTGGGCAACCTGGGAAATGGTCGTCGGTTCGCCATCGAGTGTGTAATAGGCGCGATCGATCGTGAACCCGTCGCCGCGCGCCGGCAGCGGCTCGGCGGGGGCTGCAACCGTGGTGACGGCGACGTCCACCGGTTCGTCGCCGCGGTTGACCACCATCACCGGATCGGCAAGCAGGTCATCGCCGCTCAGGCTTTGCTGCCAGGCACCCTGCCTGGCTTCACCGTTGACCTCGATCGCGATTTTGCGATTGGCTTCCTCCAGCGCCCGGGCGGCAAGTACCATCCAGGCGTTTTCCTGAGTGCTGGTGAAGCGCCGTTCATCGAGCCGCGAGCCGATAAAGCCGATCAGTTCGGGCACCAGTTCCGGCGCCGGATCGGATTCCGCGACAAGGGCGAGAATACCGGCGCCATCACGCAGGCTGGAACCGTAATCGGCGCGGCCCTGCAACAGGCCGGCCGTCGCTTGAACCTGCCGAAATGCCGTCCGGAAACTTTCCGCCGCGCGCGGCTGGTCGCCATAAAGCGAGAGCGCCGCGCCGATCTGCGCCTGCGCCATGGGCGTCGGGAAGCTCATGAGCTGGGTGTCGGCATAGTAGCGCAGGTCGCTGACCGAGGCCTTGCGGCTGCGCGCCATGACATAGAGCGCATAGGCAATGCCGGCGCCCTGATCCTGGATGTCTGTCGTATAAGCGAGCTGGTTCTGCAGATTGTCGAGCGCCAGCTGCGTGGCCTCCTCCGGCACCGCAAATCCCTTTTCGCGGGCGCGGGTGATGAAGTCGGTCACATAGGCATCGAGCCAGAGATCGCCGTACCCCGGCCCCCATAGCCCGAAACTGCCCGACGCCGACTGGAATGCAACGAGGCGCACAATCGCGCCCTCGATGCGCTCCCTGATTTCGGCACTGTCGAACCGGTCTGCCATGTCCAGCTCGCTCAGATAGAGAAGCGGGAGCGCACGGCTGGTAGTCTGTTCGGCGCAGCCATAGGGGTAGACGTCGAGCGCCATCAGGAGCGAGGCGACATCGAAATCGGCATTGCGCGTGACCCCGATGCTGACGGACGCGCCTTCCAGCATGCTTCCCTGCAACAATTCCCGGTCCACGCGCAGGCTGCCGCCATTGGCGGAGAGTTCCACCACGGTCTTTGTTGTCAGCGGAAGCCCCGCCAGACGGACCTCGACCGGTTCAACCCGGTCGAGCGACAGTCCGTCCGGACCGGACAGTGCGATCCGGACCGCGTCGGCGCCCGGCGCGAAGCCCTCGAGCGGCAGGGTGATCGCCATACGCGCACCCTCGCCAAGCTCTATCTCGCGGGAGGCGTCCACCGTGACCTTCCCAGAATGGCTGGATGCCGTCAGTTCGTAGGTGCCTGCCGGTCCGTCCGTATTGGCGAGTTCGATGAGCAGACGCGAACTGTCGCCGGGCGCAAGGAACTGCGGCATGGAAGCGGTGATGACGACGGGATCGCGGATGATCACTTCGTCCTCGGCATGGCCGACGGCTTGTTTGCTCCAGGCGACTGCGTTGACCCGCACCGTGCCGTTGAACTGCGGGATGTCGAAACCGACTTCCGCCGTACCGTCGGGCCCGACTGTGACCGGGCCTTCGAAGAAGGCGACGAGCTTCTCGGTCGGCGGCGAGCCTTCGGCGCGCATTTCCATGCCGTCACCGCCAGAACGCAACCGTCCGGCGGCACCTGCGCCGCCATCGATCAGCCGTCCGTAGATGTCGCGGATTTCCAGCCCCAGCGCGCGCTGGCCGAAATACCAGTCTTCCGGATCGGGCGTCTTGTGCCGGGTCAGGTTCAGTATCCCGACATCGACGGCGGAAATGGAGACATAAGCCTCCTCGCCCGGCGTCAGTCCGGCGAGGGTGACCGGAATGGTCAGCGGCTGACGCGGCTTGGTCTGTTCCGGCAGATCCATGGAAACATCGATGCGATGATCCCCCGGATCGACGGACACCCACTTCACCCCGATCGCACGCATCGGCATGCGGCTGCCGGCATCGTCGGCCGGGCGGTAGAGCGTGGCCGTCACATAGGTGCCCGCCCCCCAGTCTTGCGTCACCGGCAGGTCGATCGTCGCACCATCGGCCGGAACGGTTTCGGTCATCGAGGTTATCAGGCGATCGGACCCGACGGTCACCAGAAGTTCGCCCGCAAAGCGCGAGGCCACATGGAGTTTCGCGGTATCGCCGGGCGCATAGGTATCGCGATCGAGCGCGATTTCCAGCCCGTCCGGTGTTTCGGTGGATTTCGCTTCCACATACCAGCCGGCATCGAAGACATAGGAACTCTCCTCGCCGCCGGGACCGGTCACATCGAGGCGATAGCGCCCCCAACCGACGGGCACCTCGACGCGCGCCGGGTCGTCGGCGGCGATATCAATCGTGCCGTCGGCGATTTCGGTCGAATAGTCGACGGCCTCGTAGTTCCAGGAACTGCCGGTGCGGTACCACTGATAATTCCGCTCGACCTTGACCAGCGACCATTCCGCGCCGGGCATGGCGATGCGGCGACCATCCGGATCCACCGCGATCATGCCGAAGGCGGCCGTCGTGTTCTCGCCCGTCCGGTCACCTTCGAAGCCCGGCCTGATGCCGATCTTGGCTTCGTCGGCGGTCACCGGCAGCGTGAGTTCGCGCTCCACGGCGCGACCGCCGGATTCGCGCAATTCGACAGTCAGTTTCGCCGTGAGAAAACGACTGGTCGACGGCAAATCGGACACCGCCAGATCGATCTCGCCCTTGCCCTCCGCGTCGAGCGGCCCGTTGGCGGCGACGTCGAGGCGGCGCGCCTCGGTCTCCTCATCGTCCAGGCCGAAGACATAGCCCGGCCATGCCGCGAGTTCCCGCGTGGTGGAAACCGTGACGGTCCCCGATGCCTCCAGTCCCGCTGCCGGCGCGCCGTAGAGATAGCGGCCGTCTATATCGACGGTGACAGGACGCGTCGCGCTCAGCTGCGTATCCGGAGCCGTCAGGTCGAACTCGATCCGGTCCGGCTGGAAATCCTCGACGAGGAAGGTCTTTTCAGCAAGCGCCGGACGGTCGGGATCGGAGACGATGCGCGCTGTCCAGGTGCCGGTCATGGCATTGAGCGGCAGCGCAAAATGCAATGCGTGGCCGCCAAGCGCCTCGCCGCCGGAAATCGCACGGCGGTCCTCCTTGCCGTCGGGACGCTGCAGGATGACCGTCAAGGGCAGATCGTCGAGCGCATTGGCCTGGTCGTCTCGGGCCAGCGCCGAGAGGTGCACCGTCTCGCCGGGACGATAGATCCCCCGCTCGGTCCAGGCCATGACGTCGATCCCGCCCGGTGCGGTGCGACCCGCCACACCGCGGTCCGAGAGATCGAAACCGCCACGTGTCAGATCGAGAAAGACGAAATCGCCTTCGCCCTGGCGGGCCAGCAGGGCGGCAGGTGCCAGCCCGGCCGCACCGCGCATGAGACCGGCTGCGAAATCGGCCCGGCCGTCGGCGTCGGTACTTGCGGTTCCCAGGACCTCGTTGTTGCGCGCCAGCAATGTGAGGGACACATCATCGAGCGGCTCGGCGGTCTCGAGCGACCGGAGAAATACGGAAAGTCCGTCGGCGCCGGAGAAGGTGGACAGGCCGATGTCGGAGATGACGAACCATTGGGTCGCCTTGGCCTCCCAGTTCTCGCTCTTGTCTCCGTCGGGTGTGGCAGTCAGCACATAGACGCCGGGCTCGCGCGCGGGCAGCATCTCGTCGACCGGAACGGACGTCGTGACCTCGCGGTTCTGTTCGCTTGCAACCTCGATCGTTCCTTCCCAGACCGGTGCGCCGATCTGGTCGCGAATGGTCTCCCGACTGTAGGCGTCGAGCTGTGACAGGAAATCGGAACGTTCGAGCACCTGGGTCAGCGCACGTTCGCCCACGCGGAACAGCGAGAGCCTGGCGCTCGGCGCATTGATTGTGACGAGGGGAATGCCATGCCGTCCCTGAGAAGGCAGGACGAAGGCATTGCCGTTGAAGCGGGCGGCAGGCTGCCGGTCGCGCACATAGATGTCGAGGGTGACCGGCGTTTCGAGCTGCTCATCGACTGCCGATGGCAGTCCTTCGCGCAGCGTGACCTGATAGCGCTTACCGTGCTCGAGGCCATCGACGCAGATCTGCTTCTGCTCCGTTTCGACTGCCGGATTGCTCAGACCGCCGACGGAGACGTAGTCGGCATAGTCCGTGCCGCGCACGAGATTTTCGGAAAACTGGACGCAGACGCGCGGCGTGGCACTGTCGGCGTCCACGGTATTGTCGAGAACACGAAAGCCCTTGCGGGCGCGGAGATCCTCATAGGTGGCGCGCAGCGGAGCGTTATCGTTCAATTCCAGGCTGGCCCGGTAAGCCGACAATGCCGGACGGAAGGCTTCGACGTTTACGAATGCGCCGCCGAGCGTGGCCAGAGCGTCGGCCCTTGCGGCCGTGCCGCGCGAGGTGTCATAGGCGGAAAGTGCGGCGGAAATCGCAAGCGACCGCAGGGCGTTTGCCAGTGTCTGGTCGCCCGTCTGGTAATCGATGGCCGTTCTGGCGAGGGCAAGCCATGTCGAGGACCTCTCGCCGTCCGCAGCCGCAGCGGCCGCATAGGATTTCAGTGCCATATCGAGATCGCCCTCGCCGGCCGCCTTGCGAGCGCGCGACAGGAGCATTTCAGCCCCTTGAGCCCGGGCGTCCGGGTTTCGTGCGGCGTTTTTCTCCCGATAGCTGCGCTGGGCATCGAGGTAGGACGCAGGGACGAAGTCGAGGCTCGGCGGTGCACCGATATCGGGTTCGCCGGCCTGGGCGGTGACGACCCTGCCGGCAATCGCGCCGGCGAAATCGTTGATGATGTTGTAATCGGACTTCAGAAAGCACCAGCGCGCCTTCACATTATAGGTGAAGGCCTTGCAGCGATTGTCGCCGATGCAGATCGCCTTGCAGTCTTCCAGACCGATATTCTGGACGGTCCGGAGATCGAAGCCGAAATAATCGGCATTTTCCGTGGTCTCGATCCGCCGCTGGCTCTCCTGGGCGCTGGCGAGGCCCGAAGAGATGACGAGACACAATGATGCGATAACGGCTGCGAACGCGCGCATGGCGACCTCCCAAAACGGGCCTCCCCGCCATGAGGAAGCCTCAAGGAGAAGAGCCCCGGTCTCCTACCGGGGTCACGATAGCGCGCTTCCGCGCAAAAGGAAATCAGCCCCGTCTCAGTCAACCGAACCCGAACCGACCTCTTCTCCATTATCGGCATCGGGAGTGACGTCGAGCACCGCCGCACGCATGTCGACCTTCACGGGGCCGCGTTTGCATTCGCTCATGCAGGGTTCCGCCTTCCCTGCATATTCCGGCTCTTCAAGGCGGTCATCGGGCTTGAAACCGTCCTCATTCGGCAGATGGATGTCGCCAAAATTCTCGTTGGACAGCGTGAAATCGTCCTCTGTCACCACGTCGTTGAGATACAGGAGATAGGCGGTGATCGCGTAGACGTCGTCGTTGTTCAGGGCCCGGGCATTGCCGAAGGGCATGGCGCGCCGGACATAGTCGTAGACGGTCGACAGATAAGGCCAGTAGGATCCGATCGTCTTGACCGGCCGATCGTTTGTCAGCGTTCCCTGCCCTCCGGCAAGCACCGGCCAACGACCCGTCCCCTCACCGAAATCGCCGTGGCAGGCGGCACAGTGCTCGGTGAACAGCGCCTCCCCATCGATCGCGTTGCCCTGACCGACGGGAAGACCGGTTCCGTCCGGTCGCACATCGATATCCCAGGCCGCGACTTCGGCATCCGTGGCACGGCGGCCCAGATTGTAGGTGCCGTGCGGCGGCTCGCTGCTCGCCTCGGCCATATCGGATCCGGCGTGCGGTGCGGCGTTTCCGGGGACAGGCTCCTTGCTCCCCTGCCCGGTCGTCTTAGACAGACCGGCCATCTCCTCTTCGGCGGCCGGCGCGCCACCCGAAGCCGTCTTCAGCCAGTCGAGCAGATCCGCCACATCGGCGGGCTTCTTCAGGCCCCCAAAGGCCATCTTGTTGCCCTTGATGAAATTCTTCGGCGCTGCGAGATAGGCCGCAAGCGTATCGTCGTTCCAAACAAGGCCCTGCGCGCCGGCGTCCTTCATCGCGTCGGAATAGCGGTAGTCCTCCGCGCTTCCGGCGGCTCTGCCGAAGATGCCGTTCAACTGCGGCCCGGCGCGGTTCTTCGCGCCCTCGCCCACCGCATGGCATGCCTTGCAGCGCGCAAAGATCTTCTCTCCATGCGCGGCGTCGGCGGCCGAGGCCCATTGCGGCAGGAGAACCAGGCCGGCGGCGAAGGCCAAGCCGAATGCGACTTTACGAGACTTCGACATTTTCGACCTCTCCGTCCTGCCGGACCTGCCACGTCTGGATACTGTTGTTGTGATAGATCGAATTGACGCCGCGGGCGGCACGCAACTCGTCCTTGGTCGGCTGGATGTAGCCCTTCTCGTCCATCGCGCGGGACTGGAGCAGAAGTTCCGAACCGTCCCATTCGATGTCGAGATAGAAGCGGTGCAGCGCCTTGGGCAGCGACGGACCGTCGAGGCGCGCGGTCTTCCAGTTGCGCCCGCCGTCGATCGAGACATCGACGCGGCTGATCGTTCCGCTGCCGGACCACGCCAGCCCGGTGATGACGAGCGGGCCCTTGCCGTGGGTCACCGGCGCCTGAGGGCTCGGACTGGTGATCACCGATTTCACGTCCATGAGGAAGGTGTGCCGCCGCGCGATCCCGTTTTCCAGGAGGTCGGTGTATTTCGAGGTTTCCTCGCGCTGGGCCCACGGCTTGTCGCCGACTTCCAGGCGGCGCAGCCACTTGACCCACATATTGCCTTCCCAGCCGGGCACGCAGAGCCGTACCGGATAACCCTGCTCGGGACGCAGGGCCTCGCCGTTCATCGCAAAGGCGACGAGGCAGTCGTCGAGAGCTTTTTCCAGCGGGATCGAGCGCGTCATGGCCGAGGCGTCGGCACCTTCGGCCAGAAGCCACTTGCCCGACGTCCTGACGCCCGCCTCCTGCAGCAGCGTCCTGAGCGGCACGCCGGTATACATCACGCAATGGACCATGCCGTGGGTGAACTGGCAGCCATTGAGCTGGGAACCACGCCATTCCATCCCGGAATTGGCCGCGCATTCGAGAAAATAGACCCGGTTCTCGCGCGGAAAGCGTTTCAGGTCGGACATGGTGAAGACCAGCGGCGTATCCACCAGACCGTTGATCATCAGCCGATAGTCCGCCGGATCGATGAGCGCGGTGCCGGCATGATGGCGTTCGAAACACAGGCCGTTCGGCGTGATGATCCCGTCGAGCGCATGAAGCGGGGTGAAATTCACCGAAGACACCGGATCGGCTGTCAGCCACGGCACGTCGCGGCGAATGACGTCGGCCTCGAATGCCGACGGCATGCCGTAAGGCGCGGCATCCACTCCATCGCCGAGATAACGGTTCCAGTCCTGGATCTCGGTGATCAGCGGGTCACCTTCTGCCCAGCTCCGTCCCGTAGCCGCGAGGGCTGCTCCGCCTGCCAATGCCGAAGTCATGAAGGCGCGCCGCGTGGCCCCGCCCGGCCTCCTGTCGTCCGTCTTTCCCATCACGCTCCTCCGTTCCCGCCTCCTCGCGGGGGTCCGGGATCAGGGAGCGATCACGGACCGAACATGTCCGTGTCTCAGGTCTTGACCTTGACCGATCGGTTCTCCTCGATGGTCACGACCGGGTTCCCGGCCAGATAATCCTCGACAACGCTCCAGATAGGCGGGCCTTCGGTATCCTCGTTGACCGATGCCCAGCCGGCGACGACATACTCCTTCTCGGGATCGATCGCCTCGCCGCCGTCAAGAAGCGTCATGTCGGAAATACGCTCGCCGATCGGCTTGTTGATATCGATCGTGTAGCCCATGCCGCCGACACGCACCATGTCGCCGCCCTGCTGGTAATAGGGATCGACATTGAAGAGGTTGTCCGCGACATCTTCCAGAATGTCCTTGATCAGGCCGCCGCTCATCGACGACCGGTAGGCCGCCGGATAGGTCATGGCGCAGGCATTGTGCAGATCCTCGACGGTGATCGCTTGTCCCGGAAGAAGGCTCGTGCCCCAGCGGAAACCCGGCGACAGCGAAATCTGCGCGTCGCGTTCCGCAATAAGCGCCTGACAGAAGAGATCGTCATAGGTGCCGTTGAAATTGCCGCGGCGATAGAGCAGCGAATCCGTGGTGCCGAGTTCCCGCGCCAGTTCCGCCGAGAACGGTTCGCGCACCTTGTCGATCAGCGCCGCCATCTCCGCGTCCGGCGTGATGATGTCCGAGAAGACCGGGATCAGCCGATGGGCATAGGCCGTCACCTTGCCATCGGCGACATCGAGATCGATGCGGGAGACGAACTTGCCGTTCGAACCCGATGCGATCAGCAGCGTATCATTGACGATCACCGGCTCCGGAATGGCGTCATGGGTGTGGCCCGTCAGGATGATGTCGATGCCATCGACGCGGCTTGCGAGCTTGCGGTCGACGTCGAAACCGTTGTGCGACAGCAGGACCACCACATCGGCGCCGGCCTCCCGCGCTTCCTCCACATGGGCGGCAATATCCTCCTCGCGGATGCCGAAGGACCATTCGGGGAACATCCAGCGCGGATTGGCGATCGGCGTGTAGGGAAAGGCCTGGCCGATGACGGCGACGTTGACGCCGCCGCGCTCGAACATCTTCCAGGCGTCGAAGGCCGGTTCGTCCCACTCGGAATCATAGATGTTGCTGCCGAGAAAGGCGAAGGGCAGCGTCTCGATGAGTTCCTGTACGCGTTCGGTGCCATAGGTGAACTCCCAGTGACCGGTCATCGCGTCGGGCTTGAGCGCGTTCATCACCTCGACCATGTCGCCGCCGAGCGTCTGCTGCGCGGTATAGGACCCCTGCCAGGTGTCGCCGCCATCGAGCAGCAGCACATTGTCGTCACCCCGCTCGGCGCGCACATGCTTGACGATGGTGGCCACGCGGTCGAGACCGCCCATGCGGCCATAGGTTTTCGCAAGGGCCGCGAAATCCGGAGAGGTCATAGCATAGGCGCGCGGCGAACCGGGTTCGATGTCGTACAGACCGAGAAAGTCGGCGCCGGTGACATGCGGCGGCAGGCCGGCGACCGGACCGACGCCGAGATTGACCGAAGGCTCGCGAAAATAGACCGGCCTGAGCTGGGCGTGAATGTCGGTGATGTGGAGGATCGAGAGCTTGCCGGTGGGCGCCATGTCGAGAAGGTCGGCCTCGGTGAGCGTCTGCTGGGCCGCGGCGCGCGTCCAGGTTCCCGCTCCCCCGGCAATCGCGGTCAGCGCCACGCCCGCCATCAGAAATTCGCGCCGATTGATCATGCTCGCCTCCGGGCACTAATCCGCCCTCGCGGATCCTGCGACCCGGTGGGTGGTCCTCTCTCAGGTTTCGGGTACCGGGCGGACCGTGCCGCCCGGCAACTAGCGGCTAGCGGCCGGTTACTGGCGAACCGACGGGGTTTCCACCGAAAGACCGGTGCCGCGCCAGGTGACATAGGTTTCCAGCGCCATGAGGTCGTCCGAAAAGGCCTTCGGGATTTCAGCACGGGTGTCGCGCACACAACCACGGAAACGGTTGTGCAGCGAGGTCAATCCGGTCTTCAGACGATAGGTCGGAAATCCGTTGACCTGGCCCTGGCTCAAATGGTCGGCGCGAATGTAGTTGCCGTTGTTCTGTTCGTGGCAGGACGCGCAGGACAAGTTCAACTGGCCGGTGCGGGTGTAATAGACGTCCTTGCCCCTCTCCCACCATTGCTGCATCTCGCCCTGGCTGAGATCGACCGATACCGGATCGCCCAGAGACTGGTGCTTGATGTAGGCGGTGAGTTCCTTCTGGCCGCTCTTGTCGAAGGCGTAGGGTTCGGCGCCCATGTTCTCTTCGCGGCACTTGTTGATCTGCAGCTCGATATTGATCGGCCGCTTGGCGTCCGGGTCCCATTTCGGATAGTTGGCCGCAATGCCCGCCATCGTATCGGCGGCATCGTCGTGACAGGACGCACAGGATTTTCCGGCGGTGCCTTCGACCGTGTTCCAGATTTCCTCGCCTTCCTCGACCGACAGCATGCCCGGGTTGTCGAAGCTGTCTTCCTCGAGCTTGCGGGTTTCTGCCTCGCGGTAGAGCCAGCCGGACAAAACCTCGTCGAAGGGATGACCTTCCGGGGCCTTGGCGCGGGTGATCATCTCCTGTCCGTCGATAACCAGTTGCTCATCGACCGGATCCGCCGACACACCGGCCGTGAGAGCCAGCACGGCTGCGGCGGCGAGAAGCCCGGATTTCATCATCATGCTCTTCACGGCGGTTCCTCCTCCGGAGCTTTCTGCCCCTGTCATTCCGGTTCTCACGCGACTTCGATCGCCTGTTCGGCCTCGTAGACCGATCCGTCGTCGTCGACCCAGGTGAACTTGAACGTACCGCTCTCGTTGACCTTCGCGGTGAATTCGAAGAACGGATTGGCCGAGATCGCCGGATCCAGATCACATTCGAACACCGTCGCGCCCTCAAAGGCGCAGGTGAACTTGTTGATGATCTGGCGCGGGATGGCGTTGCCGTCCTTGTCCTTGCGCTGGCCGGATTCCATCTCGTGGCTGATCAGCGTCTTGATGGTGATCACTTCGCCGGCCGAGGCCTTCTTGGGAAGCTTGATGCGCGGTTTGCTTGCCATTGTCTCTGTCCTGTCCTTTCGCTCAGCCGCCGCAGCCGCCGATGGTCACCTTGACCTCTTTCCTGTCCATGTACACCGTGCCGTCCTTCATCCGGGCGAGCGCGATGACGTTCTGGGTCTTGGCGAGGCGCATGCGCGTGGTGGCCGTCGCGGCACCGCTGAGTTCGGAGAAACGGAAGGTGCAGACGTCCGGGTTCGGGTTGCCGTCGGCGAGGATCATGACGGATTCGCAGAGATCGTCGCCCGACATGGCGCTTTCGACTTCGACGGAAATCGGAACGGTATTGCCGTTCTCCGCGATTTCGGGTGCGGTCAGGGAGATCCTTCCTTCGGCCGGCGTCGCCCCGGCGGCAAATTCGTCGATCGCCTTCTGTGTGGCGTCGGCATCCGCCAGTGCGGGCAAGGCCGAAAAACCGAAGGCGGCCATACCCGCCGCACCTGCGGTGAATGCGAGCATTTGTCGTCTGGTGTGGTTCATGGGTTCAGTCTCCGTTGCCGGTCGCCCGGCTATTCCTTCAGTGTTTCGAGATAGGCCACGACATCTTCCACGTCCTGCGCGGACAGGATGGTCTTGCCCTGGAACTCTTCGGCGACGTCTGCGCCGAGATCGAGCGAGTAGAAACCGGGCATGACGGTTTCCTCTGTGAATATTGCCTTGGCGTTGACGACGATCGCGCGCAGATAGCCCTCATCATACCGGTCGGCTACGCCGTCCAGGGCCGGTCCGACCGTTCCGTGGAACAATTCGCCCGACATCTCCTCGTTGGCGTGGCATGCCAGGCAATTGCCGAGCTTGCGGCTCTTGAAGACTTCGGCGCCGTGCTTGGGGTCGCCGGGCGTGCCCGTGAGCGACGCCGTCACGCCGTCGTCGCCGAAAGCGACTTCCTTGGGGGGTACGTCTGCTGCGAATGCGCTTGTCGCAAGCATCGACACGGATGCAGCGACAGCCAGTGTTGTCCACCGTCTCATAGAGGGTGTTCCTCCTCGTTCGTTCTCCGCGAGCGGTTGTACCACTCGTCTCTCCCGGGTTGTAGCTTAGACCCGGACGGGCATGCAATCAATGCAATTTCTTGAATGTTTCGTCTTTTAGCCCAAATGCCGTCACTCGACATCGAGCCGGCCCTGCTCGCGCAGCTCGTTGATGATGCGCGCGTGGTACTTCTGGAAATGTTCCTCGCCTTCATATCCCTTCTCATGAACCCAGCGGAACATGTTGAGAAAAGTCCATTTTCCGAAAGCGCCGGGCATGGTGGCGACGGCAGCTTCCGACACCGTCATGTCCTCGGGCGCCTCTTCGGGCAAAAACACGATCGTCGGCGTGAAGACATAGCCCCATTTGCGCGCGGCGGTCTTCTCGGTGAGCGTGCCGCCATCAAGATCGGTGACTTCCTCGTCGCCGAACATGTTGTACTGAACCACCATGAAGTTCGCCTTGATGTAGTCGGCGACCTCCGGATCCGAAAGCAGTTTCTCGTGCATGGCGGTGCAATAGATGCATCCGCGCTGCTCGAAGATCATCACGAGCCGCTTGCCCTGTTCTCTGGCCGTCTCGATATCCTCCGCCACGTCGCGGAAGGTTATCGCGAACCAGTCTTCCTTGTGCAGCCCGTCGTCGCCAATGGTTGTTGCGGCCGACGGCGCGAGGGTCGAGAGCAAGAGCGAGGCTCCCAACAGCAATGTCCTAATCATGACGTTCTCCCTTTCAGAGGCGTCAGCCGGTAATCATCCAATGGTCGCAAAGGCCGGAAAGGTGTCGATGAGCCACTGGGCTATCCGGGACATCTGTCCGGTCATGAAGAGCAGGCCTGTGACGACCAACATAACACCGACTGCGATCTCGATCTTGCGCATGTGTTTTCTAAAGCGGCCTGCAAAACGGATAAATCGACTTGCAAACAGGCCTGCCAGAAGAAACGGAATCCCGATACCGGCAGCGTAGACGGCCAGAAGCAGCGCGCCCTCGCTCGCGGATTCGCGTCCGGCGGCGACGAAGAGAATGGCCGCGAGGACCGGACCAACGCATGGTGTCCAGCCGAATGCGAAGGCGAGCCCCATGAGATAGGCTCCGATCGCGCCGGCCGGCTTCCTCTCGACGTTGACGCGCGCCTCGCGGTAAAGCAGCGCGATCCGGAACACGCCGAGAAAGTGCAATCCCATGACGAGGATCAGCGCGCCGGCGATGATCGCAAGAATGTCAAAATACTGCGCGAGGGTCTTTCCGACCACACTGGCGGTCGCGCCCAGCATGACGAACACCGTGGCGAAGCCCAGGACGAAGAACAGCGCGGAAAGGAAAATCCGCCGCTGCGCGCTGGGATCGATGTCATCATCATTGACCTCGGCGAAGCTCAAGCCGGCGAGCCAGGCGAGATAAGGCGGCACGATGGGCAGCACGCAAGGCGAGAAGAAGCTCAACAGGCCCGCAGCGAACGCGGCGCCCACACTGATATCAAACACTGGCTCCTCCGGTGGCCGCCTTTTGCACGAGCGGCCCTTTAAAATATGCAGGACAAACTATACATTGCAAAGCCATTCTGGACCCGACGATGATGAAACTTCTCTCAACGGTGCTCTTCGCAGGGGCGTTGCTGCCTGCAGTCTCCCTGACCTTCGGCGCGCAGGCCGCCGAACTCGTGATGTTCGAGCAGGAGGGCTGCGTCTGGTGCGCGAAATTCAACCAGGAGATAGCGCCCGGATACGCGAAAAGCGAGGAAGGAACGGTCGCGCCACTGCGCCGCGTGGATATTCATGCTCCGATTCCGGCGGATCTCGAGAACATTGTCGTCGAACGGTTCACACCAACCTTCGTGCTCGTCGACAAGGGCGAGGAAATCGGACGCATTCGAGGCTATCCCGGCAGCGAGTTCTTCTGGTTTCTGGTCGACGAACTCCTCGCAAAACTTCCAGAACCGGCAAAGGGTTGAGAACGCGACTCCCGCCATGCGGGAAATAAACTTCTTTTCTCGTTAACAACCCTGCCCTATACTCTAACGCTAATATTAGCGGCATCCATGGATCGGGCAGATCATGAACATTCATCAGGCGACACAGGAGAGCGGCGGCAAGGACCTCGATGTTCTTCTCGAGCAGGCCAAGAAGGCAAGCGATCTCCTCAAGGCGCTCAGCCACGAAACGAGACTGGTCATCCTCTGCATCCTGTCGGAAAGCGAAAAATCCGTTTCCGAGCTTGAGGAGATCCTCTCCATGCCGCAGGCCGCGGTATCGCAGCAGCTTGCGCGACTTCGCATGGATGGTCTGGTCGAAACCCGACGCGACGGCCGCATGGTGTACTATTCCATCGCCAATGATGATGTGGTGGCGATCGTCAACACGCTCTACGACCTCTTCTGCGCGCCCGTCCGCATGGACTGACCGCCCGCAACAACCGCTCCGGCCTAGTCCGCGACAAACCGATAGGCGCCGCCTCCGGTCTCGACCCTGCCCTCTCCGGGCTTCGGTAGGTGGAAGCCGATGATCCTCATGTCATCGGCTGCCAGCCGGTCCAGCAGCATCTTCCGCGTCTCGATCGCCGTGTCGGGATCCTGATCCGCACCGCTGATCCATTCGGGATGGCGGAACGAGATTTCGGCATGGGTGACGGCATCGCCGGTCACCATGGTCGCATCCGATCCCTGGTGAATGACAAAGCTCGTGTGACCCGGCGTGTGGCCATGGGTCGGGACGGCCTCGATCCCGGCAACGACTTCGCCTGCGCCCTCGAAGAGCTTGACCTTCTCTTCAATCCGGCCGAGCCGTGACGCGGCCCCGACGGCGAACGTCTTGCGCTCCTCACCGATCGAATCGACCGTATCGGGATCGGTCCAGTAGTCCCATTCGACCCGGTTCATGTGGTAGGAGGCTTCGGTGAAGACTTCCTCGTCGAAATCGTCGATCAGTCCCCAGAGATGGTCGGGATGGCCGTGGGTGAAAACGACATCGGTGATGTCCGCAGGCTCGATCCCGGCGGCATCGAGCGATTCGAGCAGCTTGCCGGCGGTCGGCATGAAATGGGCGCCCGATCCGACGTCGAACAGAACCAGGCGGTCGCCGCTGCGATAGAGCGTGACATTGCAGGCCGGCTCGAACTGGGTCGGCATGCGCCCGCCCTCGCCGACAAGCGGCGCGAGTTCCTCCGCCGTGTTCATCGGAAAGGAATAGCTGAACGGCAAAACCAGATTGCCGTCGCTGACGACGACGATTTCGGAATCCGCCACAGCGAAGACCCGGCGGGTGAGAAGCGGAGCGGGAAGCACCGCCAGAAGCCCGCCACAGACACCCGATTTGAGCAGGGTCCGGCGGTCAAGGATCGACCGGTCGTTCATGCCTCTCTCCCATATTGCAATTCGTGCATATTATTGCGCCGCGGTGGATCGCGGTCAATGCCGCCGACCTCTCCGCGCGCGACGGCACATTCGAAGCGGACCATCCCCGGCGCTACCGATATCGTCAACGCCCCTCGCCGAAATGCCATCATCGCCACCCGCAGTATTACTGCCGGAAAACTCGGCAAGGTGGCGCAGGCCGCCCGGCGCGGGATTCTTTCTTCGGATGACGGACATGCCAACAAAAAACCCGGCCGTCCGGCCGGGTCCCTGCGACAACCGCTCTGTCAGCGGTCGCTTACGCTACCTGGCGGGCCAGTGCGCACTGGCTCCACAGGTCGTTGAGCGCCTGGGTGAGCCTGGCGATGTCGCCGTCGCTGTGAAGC
>NZ_SMSI01000020.1 GCF_004354915.1 Pseudohoeflea suaedae
TGGTCGACGGCAGCTTCACGATCGAGGCCACCGACGGCATCGCAACGGTCACCGTGGGCGGCCAGAGCTTCACCCTCGCCCAGATCCAGGCGCTCGCGGCGACACCCCAGACCATCGATACAGTCGAGGGAACGCTCGTCCTCAACGGCTATTCCGGAAACACCTTCTCCGGCACGGTGAGCTACACCTATACGCTCAAGGCCACCATCGACAATGACAGCAAGCCGGGCGCCACCGACACGGGCTTCGGCGA
>NZ_SMSI01000021.1 GCF_004354915.1 Pseudohoeflea suaedae
ACGTCATTGGCAAGCACATTGCCCGAGATCGAGCTCAGGGCATCCTCGGTCACGCCGGCGGGACCGTCGTCGACCGCGTTGGGCACGTCGTCGACGATGGTGACGGTGAAGCTGCCGGTTGCGCTGGTTCCGCCGATGCCGTCGACTTCGACGGCGATGGCGTCGCCGAAGCCGGTGTCGGTGGCGCCCGGCTTGCTGTCGTTGTCGATGGTGGCCTTGAG
>NZ_SMSI01000003.1:0-87500 GCF_004354915.1 Pseudohoeflea suaedae
ACTTCACAGCGACGGCGACATCGCCAGGCTCACCCAGGCGCTCAACGACCTGTGGAGCCAGTGCGCACTGGCCCGCCAGGTAGCGTAAGCGACCGCCGACAGAGCGGTTGTCGCAGGGACCCGGCCGGACGGCCGCGGCGCAAGGGGGAACCGGAGGATGTCACTCCCTCTCAGGCGCGGCCGATCTTTTCCATTGCCCGCCGCCTGGCTTCCGTATCGGCGGCGAAGACGTCCTCGATCGTGGCCGGTTCCTGCAGCCCGGACATGTCGTCCATCACGGCTTCGACGATGTCGGCCATGTCGAGGAAGCCGATCCTTTCGGCGATGAAGGCTTCGAGGGCGATTTCCTTGGCGCTGTTGAGCACGCAGCCTTGCATGTGACCCTCTTCCATGGCCCGGCGGGCAAGGGCGAGGGCAGGAAACCGCTCCGTGTCGGGGGCGTGGAACTCGAGCTTCGCCAGCCTGGCGAAATCGAGCCGCTCGACCGGAAGCGAAATGCGGCGCGGATGACCGATAGCGTAGCCGATCGCGGTGCGCATGTCGGGCGCGCCGAGCTGGGCCAGCACCGAACCGTCGGTGTAGCCGACCATCGAGTGGATCACCGACTGCGGATGGACGATCACCTCGATCGTCCCGGGGGAGACGTCGAACAGGTACTGCGCCTCGATCATCTCGAGCGCCTTGTTGAACATCGAGGCGCTGTCTATCGAGATCTTCAGGCCCATCGACCAGTTGGGGTGGGCGGCAGCCGTCCTCGGTGTGACGCCTTTCATCTCGTTTCTGCTCATGGCGCGGAAGGGGCCGCCCGAAGCCGTCAGGATGATGCGCTCGACGGCATGGCGCTGGTTGTGTTCGAGCACCTGGAAGATCGCATTATGTTCGGAATCGACCGGCAGCAGCTTGCCGCCGCCCGACTTGACCGCATTGACGAAAAGCGCCCCCGCCGAGACGAGGCATTCCTTGTTGGCGAGCGCGATGTCGGTGCCGGTCCTCGCGGCGGCGAGAGTGGGCGCCAGACCGGCGATGCCGACGATCCCCGCCATGACGATATCGGCCGAGCGGGATGCCGCCTCGATGATCGCTTCGGGGCCTGAGCCGGTCTCGATGCCCGTGCCGGCAAGCGCGTCTTTCAGCTCCTGCCCGCGCGCCGGATCGGCGGTAGCCGCGAAACCCGCCCCGAAGCGCCTTGCCTGCGCGGCGAGCAGCGCGATATTTCCCATGCCGGTCATCGCCGGGATTTCGAAGGATTCGCGACCGCCAAGGTGATCGATGACGTCGAGCGTCGAACAACCGATCGAACCGGTCGATCCGAGGATGGAAATGCGGCGCGGTGTCATGCGGACCTTTCGTTGAGGTCGAGGAGCTCGAGAAAGAGCGCGGAATGGTCGAGATCGCCTTGGCCAAGCGGCCCGGCGAGACGCTTGTAGCGATCCCGCACGGCCTCGACCAGAGGCAGTTTCAGTCCCAGTGCCTCAGCCTCGTTCAAAACGTTGTCGAGGTCCTTCAACTGCACGGATGAACGGCCGCCGGGCGCGAAGTCCCGGTTCTCCATCCGCTCGCCGTGCTGTTGCAGGATGGTCGAATCGGCGAACCCGCCCTTGAGGGCCTGACGGAAGGCGGAGAGATCGCCGCCGCCTTCGCTCACGAGCAATGTGGCCTCCGCGACAGCGCCGATGGCGATGCCGACGATCGCCTGGTTGGCGAGTTTGGCAAGCTGGCCCGCGCCTGAGGGGCCTACGCGCACCGGGCGGCCCATGACGGCAAGAACCTCCCTGATTTCGTCGAACGCAGCTTCGTCACCGCCGGCCATGATGGCCAGTGTACCAGCCTCTGCCCCGCGCGTGCCGCCCGACACCGGGGCATCGACGTGGCGGCGTCCGCTTTCGGCCAGCCGTCCGGAATGGGCGCGCGCCTCCGCCGGGCGGATCGAGCTCATGTCGAGAATGATGGCGCCGGGTGCGGCCGCCTGCGCGACGCCGGTGTCGAAGAGGACCTCGTGCACGGCCGGGCCGGCGGTCAGCATGGTGATGACGAGATCAGCCCCCCTTGCCGCTTCGTCGGGGGCAGCGCAGACGGTCGCGGCGCAGGCCGCCAGCGGCTCGGCCTTCGCAGGGCTGCGGTTCCAGACGGAGATCCCGTATCCGGCTTCCGCCAGCCGCCGCGCCATCGGCCCACCCATCAGGCCGGTGCCCAGAAAGGCAATCTTCATTCCGTCCGCCACGTCATCCTCCCGGCTTGTCTGCCGGCACTCTATCAGACGGGAGAGGGAATGGCGTCAACCGGGCGAGAGGATGTGAAGGCCTGGTGAAGTCGATGCCTGACGTCAGGACTGCCGCATGCCGGCATGTCGGAGTACCCGGTTTCTCCAAAGTCTCGACTTAATGTTCAGCCGCAGCGTAAGGAGATTGCCCCACAGCGAGCGCAGGATATTCCGCTTTCTCTTCATCGCCTGCCGGTGTTCCTCGAGAATCGACCCGGAGAACAGATCCGCGCCATCCTCGACGACGTTCGGATAGACCGAGACGATCGAAATCCTGTGTTCGAACCAGCAGCGCAGCTCTTCATCCACCGGGATGAAGATGCTTTTCCGCCGCAGCAGGCGCCTGCAGCATTCGCGCGAGATGACATAGCCGACAAGGCCCGAGCCCGGGCGCTCACGCAAGACAAAGGTGACGCCGTTCCTCTCGTAATTGGCGATCGATTTGCGCGGTTGATAGTCGAACAGCTTGATCATGTCCCACCGGGCGCCTTCTTCGAAGGCGGTGCGAATGGTCTCACGCGCGGTAGCCGGATCACGGAAACGGAAATCGTCTTCAAGGATGAGGGCCGCCGGCAGGCCCGTGTCGAGGATCTTTTGCCAGATAAGACGGTGACCGAGATAGGTGGCCACTTCGCCGTTGCTCATGCTGCGCTTGGCGAGAAGCAGATTTTTCCAACGAGAGTAGAACGCTGAAACTTCGGGGCTCTTCCTGGTGAAACCGTCGACGAGACAATGCTGCAGATCCATGCCCGCAAGCTGGCCGATCGCGCTCTCCCGACGCGCATCAGGGCTTTCAGGCGAAGTCAGGATGAAGCAGGAAATCGGCGTCACACGAAGTCCGTCCCGATCTTTAATATTTCTATATTTAGATCTATTTATCAGTCGTCAGATATGCGAACAATATATGTAATTACTACGCATCAGTGTGAGATCTTAATTTAGTAATACGTGTATCTCGCTCGTTTATATTAGAAAATTCCAACGGGAAGATTGGTGCGTTTGGGAGTTGCTGTTGTGAGTGGGCAGTGCGCATGGGGTCTGGAATGATTGGGCGTCGATGAGTATTTTCGGCAAGCAGGGATATATTCGAAGCCTCACAAGACGCCGCCGTCGAAAGTTCGCCGAAATTGTCCGTCTGACGAAGAGTGTCTGGCTGGCGCGCATCAACAGGCTCGGGCTGGGTGCGACGATGGTTTCGGTAACCGGCAGTTCGTGCAAGACGACGACGTCTTCATTGCTGGCGCATATTCTTTCGGCGGAGCGGGAGGTGGCTCTGGGTGCCATCGGCAACTCGCTGCTCGATATTTCGCAGACGCTTCGCCGAATGTCGGGAGAGGAGGATTTCGCGGTCGTCGAGACCGCGGCGTTCGTACCAGGAGACATCGCCCGAAAGGCACGCCTTGTCCGCCCCCATGTTGCCATTGTCACGCTCGTGTCGCTCGAGCACTACGCCTCGTTCAGAACGCTTGACGCGATTGCCGAAGAAAAGGCCGATCTCGTTCGGCATCTCAAACCCGGTGGGCTCGCCGTTCTCAATGCGGATGATCCACGGGTCAGTGCGATGCGGGACATGACGAAGGCCCGTTGCGTCACCTTTGGCCGCAATGAAGGGGCCGACTACAGGGTTGTGGGCGTGGCGTATGACGTCCCAGGTTCACTGACGCTCGATGTCGAGTTTCCCGGCGGAAAACGGCGGCTGACATCGCTGCTCAACGGCTCTCATTTCTGGCTGCCGGTGGCGGCGGCCTTTGCCGCGGCGGTCGAACTCGGAATACGTCCCGAGACGGCCGCGAACCGCATTGCCGGGTTCGAACCTGTCTTCAACCGCATGTCGGTCATGCGTGGCGAGGGGAAGCCGACCTTTCTGCTGGATGCGGCCAAGGCGCCGCTCGCGAGCCTCGACCTTGCGATCGAGGCCATCCGGAGCGCCAGGTCCCCCTACAAGCGCATCATCATCGGCTTCATTTCCGACTTCTCGCACAGTTCCCGGCGTGCGTACGACTTCGCCTACAGGCTGGCCTCCGATGCCGCCGACGAAGTCATCTTCGTGGGTCCCAATGCCCACAGGGCGCGGGTGCCCGAGGAGCATGTCGCCGCAGGCCGGGTCTTTCGTTTCGACGATGCGAAGGCTGTGCTCGACCACATCAGAGCGACGGCAAGGCCGGAGGAAGTCATTCTCGTGAAAAGCTCGTCATCGATGCATCTCGAACGCATAGGACTTGCGCTTCACGACATGGTCGACTGCTGGGAACAGCATTGCGGCTACTCGATCGACTGCAAGTCATGCGGCATGTATCGATACCCCTTTCATGAACATGCCGCCTTGCGCCGCCGGAACATGCCGGCGCGCAAAACGGCTCGCATGGCGACGCATGTCCATGTCTAGTCCGGCCAAAGTACCCAGAAGGCTGGCGCATATCTGGATCGGTCCAAAGGAGGCTCCGCGCGACTGGATGCAGAGCTGGGTTATGAGGCACCCGCACTGGGACTATGTCTGTTACGGCAATGAAAGCCTGTCTGAGGACTGGGAAACAAAGCCGCAGATAGAGGAATACATGAAACGCGGCTGGTATGCCGGTGCGGCTGACCTGATGCGCTACGAGATCCTGTGGCGGCATGGCGGCTATATTGCCGGCTCGGACAGCCAGTGCCTGCTTCCCGTCGACGAACTCTTCGACGATGGCGGCGAGATCTATACCGTATACGAAAACGAGTTCATGCGCGGGCAGATGGTTGCGCCCATCGTCGCGTCGGTGCCCGGTCATCCGTTCCTGCGCCTCATCATCGACACGTTGAAAGCGGTCGATCCGCTTTATCTCGATCATCCCTGGCGGGAGACCGGAAACCTCTTCATCTCCGAACTCATCGAGGCGCATGAGCCGGATATCGTGATCTGGCCGTCCTGGACCCTGATCCCGGAACATTTCACCGGGCGGAAATACAAGGGCGACGGGAAGGTCTATGCCAGGCAGATGTTCGGTGAAACGCAAGGGCTCTACCGATCGGTCACGCTGAAGGCCAAACTCGAGAATTTCTTCCGCAGCCTCTATGCGTCCCGCGCCCGCAAACGCCTCAGGGCCGCGGGCAAGGCGCGGATCCGCCACTAGAGATGGGTGATGATGAAATGGTGATCCCGGCAGGATTCGAACCTGCGACACCAGGATTAGGAATCCTGTGCTCTATCCCCTGAGCTACGGGACCACGCGGAACACCTCATACAGGATGATTTTCCGGAAATCCATTTCCGGATGCGTGATTTTCGGTTGATGACGCGACGGCCGTTCAGGCTGCCAGCGCGCGCTCTGCGACATGGACCCAGTAGCTGATGCCATAGGGGATGACGTCGTCGTTGAAGTCATAGGCCGGGTGGTGGAGGCTCGCGCTGTCGCCGTTGCCGATGAAGATGAAGGCCCCGGGGCGGGCTTCGAGCATATAGGCGAAATCCTCGCCGCCCATCATCGGATCGACGGCGCGATCGACATTCTCCTCGCCCGAGGTGAAGGCCGCCGAATCGCCGGCTATCGTCGTCTCGAGCGGATGATTGACGGTGACCGGATAGCTGCGCTGGTAGTTCACGTCGGCAGTTGCGCCGAAGCTTGCGGCGATGCCGGCGGCGATGGCCTTGAGCCTGTTTTCGGCAAGGTCGCGCATGGCCGGCGTGAGAGTGCGCACAGTCCCCGCGAGCGTGATGGTCTCGGGGATGACGTTGTGGGCGAAGCCGCCATTGAACTTGGTGACCGAGCAGACGACGGAATCGAGCGGATTGCCGTTGCGCGAGGCAATCGTCTGGAGCGCGGTGACGATCGCGGAACCCGCGACGATCGGGTCGATGGCCAGATGCGGCATGGCGGCGTGGCCACCCCTGCCGGTCACGGTGATGGCGAATTCGTCGGTCGAGGCGGTGATCGGGCCGGGTTTGATGGCGAACTGGCCGACCGGAAGGCCTGGCAGGTTGTGCATGCCGAAGACGCGCTCAATGCCGAAACGGTCCATCATGCCGTCCTGCACCATGGCGAGGCCGCCGGCGCCACCTTCTTCCGCCGGCTGGAAAATGACGGCGACGGAGCCGGCGAATTTGCGGGTCGCTGCAAGATGCCGGGCCGCGCCCAACAGCATCGCCATGTGGCCGTCATGGCCGCAGGCGTGCATCTTGCCCGGTGTGCGGGACGCCCAGTTCGCACCGGTGATCTCGTTGATCGGCAGCGCGTCCATATCGGCGCGCAGGCCGACCGTGGGGCCGTTCGATCCTTCGCGGCCATGAATGATGCCGACGACGCCGGTACGGCCAAGACCGGTGACCACCTCGTCGCAACCGAACTCCTGAAGCTTGCCAGCGACGAAGCCTGCGGTTTCGTGCACGTCGTAGAGTATTTCGGGGCGCTCATGCAGAAAGCGACGCCAGCCGGCGACGTCACTCTTCATTTCGACACTCTCGGGCAACAATGCCATGAAAACACCCCATTGATGGTCGGATTACGCACCGAGACACGGCCTTTTTGGCGGTTTCGGCGGGTCGGCCAGTGGCAAAACGGCCTACACCCTGCCATATAGACCACCCAAGGCGTCTAGACGAGAGAAAAGGACGGTTCCGGGACGTCGCGGAGCCGGCCATTTCGAGATCAATCAGGGTTCTGTCGTGATCCGGACTATCCAGCCATTCAACCGTATTTTCCGCTCCATGGGACCTCTGGCGCTCGCGCTGTGCCTTTTGTCTCCCGCAGCCGCGAGGGCCATGCCGTCGATCGCCGTCGATGTGGCGAGCGGCCGGGTGATCGAGCATCACGAGGCGTTCCAGCGCTGGTATCCGGCCTCCCTGACCAAGTTGATGACGATTTACGTCACCTTCCGCGCGCTGCGCGCCGGCAAGCTGCAGCTCGATGACGATGTGGTGATGACGCCCGAAGCCGCCGCCGAGCCTGCCAGCAAGATGTATTTCAAGCCCGGCCAGCGTTTTCCGCTCGATTCCGCGCTGAAATATCTCATGGTGAAGTCGGCCAACGATATTGCCGTTGCCATCGCCCAGAAGGTGGGCGGAAGCCAGGAGCATTTCGTGGCCATGATGAATGCCGAGGCGCAGCGTATCGGCATGATATCGTCGCGCTTCATCAATCCCAACGGCCTGCCGGGCGAGGGGCAGTACACGAGCGCGCGCGACATGGCGCTTCTGGCGGTGACGCTCCGGCGCGAGTTCCCCGAATATGCGAGCTATTTCAGCCTCGAGGGTTTTTCGGTCGGAAGCCGGTCCTATGAGAATTTCAACGCGCTGATCGGCCGCTTTGCGGGCGCGGACGGCATGAAGACCGGTTACATCTGCGCGTCCGGCTACAATCAGGTCTCCTCGGCGACGGTGAACGGCCGCACGGTGGTCTCGGTCATCCTCGGGGCGCAGAGCCTTGTCGATCGGGCGGACGAATCCGCGCGGCTTCTCAACGAGGCGCTTCACACGCCGGCCGGTGGCGAGACGCTGCTGACGCTGCAGCCTTACGGAGCTGACCGCGACCAGGTGCGTGACGTCAGCGCCGAGATCTGCTCGACAGAAGCGCGCAAGGCGCGTCAGGGCGAGCGCGATCAGGACGGCAAGCTCGTCTTCCATTCGGCCTATATCAAGGAGCGGAGCCGCGAGCCGAACTATGTCCCGGCGCCCGTCGGCGAGCCGATCGGCAATGGTCCGGCGAGTGCCGCGGAAGCGGCGATCCTGCTCGGGACCAGCTATATCCCGCTGCCCAATTTCCGACCGGCCAGCTGACGTGACAGGTTCGCCAGACATGCCTCGCCGCATTCCCGTTCACGCCGTCACCGGTTTTCTCGGCGCCGGCAAGACGACGCTGATCAACCGCTTCATCTCGACGCCCTATCTCTCGGAAGCGGCCCTCATCATCAACGAATTCGGTGATGTCGGGATCGATCACCTGCTGGTCGAGCAATCGGGCGAGGGCGTGATCGAACTTTCCGACGGATGCCTGTGCTGCACCCTCAGAGGCGATCTCGTCGACACGCTCGCCGACCTGATGGACCGGCGGCAGACCGGCAGGATCCGTCCGTTCACGCGGGTCATCGTGGAAACGACAGGGCTCGCCGACCCCGGTCCGGTGATCCAGGCGGTGATCGGGCATCCGGTTCTGGCGCAGTGCTATCGTTTCGACGGTGTCATCACCGTCGTCGATGCGATCAATGGTCTGCCGACGCTCGACCGTCATGAGGAGGCGCGACGCCAGGTGGCGCTCGCCGACCGCCTGGTCGTCAGCAAGGGAAGTGCCGCTGCCTCTCAGCAGCGCGCCGAGCTGGCTGCCCGGCTTGCGGATCTCAATCCGCGCGTGGCGGTGATCGATGCCGACGATGCCGATCTGACGCCGGAAGCGGTCTTCGATTGCGGCGCCTGGGATGCCGAACGCAGGCAGATCGATGCGGCGGCCTGGCTGGGGCAACATCAGCACGATCATGACCACGATCACGACCACGATCATGACCATGCACGCCACCATCACCATGACGGCGTGCGCAGCGAGAGCCTCGAACTCGATGCAGCGGTCTCGCCGCAGGCGCTGATGATGTTTCTCGACCTGATGCGCTCCGCGCACGGGCCGAAACTCCTGCGCATGAAGGGGCTCATCAAGCTTTCGGACGATCCGTCACGACCCGTGGTGGTTCACGCGGTACAGTCGGTGGTTGCCGAGCCGGTGCGGCTCAAGTCCTGGCCGGGGGGAAGCGGTGAAAAGACGCGTCTCGTGGTGATTACCCGCGACATGCCGGAGGGGTTCGTCGCCGATCTCTTCGGCGCATTCGCCGATCAGCCGGCAGTCGGGCGGCCGGACAGCGCCGCACTTACCAAGAACCCGCTGGCGATCCCGGGCGGCTACAAGCCCTAGGCGCCGGACTGTCGGTCCGCGCTGGCGGTCCTGCCGCGGCGGATGGTGAACCTGTGCCCGCTGTGGTCCGCCGGCGCGGAGGCCACCAGTTCGTGGCCCTCGCTTTGGCAGAAATGCGGGATGTCGATCACGGCGAGCGGATCGGTGGTTTCCACCTCGATCACGGTGCCGGGGACGAGCTCGCGCAAATGACGCCGCGTGCGCATGACCGGCAGAGGACATTTCAGTCCGCGAAGATCGAGCGTGTCGGAGGGCGTGGACACCGGCCTTACCAGACCTTCCAGAACGGCTTGTTGTTGCCGGTGCCGGCTGGAGCGGCCTGGGTTTCCATCGGACTTGCCGTCGGGACCGGGGCCTGGGTCGCCACCTGTGCGTCCGTCGCGGGTGTCTGTGCCTGGACCTGTGCCTCGATCGGGGCCTGAACCGCTGCGGTTTCGGCCGGTTGTGTCTGGACGGTGGCGTCGGCTGCGGATTGAGCCGGAGCGGCCGGCACGGCGATGTCCTGGATGTTGCCGCGGGTCGCGCCGGGGGCGGAAAACAGGTTGCCGAGCGGCGAGGGCGAATTGGCGGCAGCCTCGGCGCGCGCCTGACGCTGGGCTTCCGCTTCAGCCTGGCGGGCCGCAGCCTCTTCGGCCTTGCGCTCCTGTTCGAGTTCGCGCGCTTCTTCCTTGCTCTCCTTGGCGACGGCCTTTCGGAAGGCCTCGTTCCATTTCGACTGGTAGGCGGAATAGGCGGTGGCGAGCGATGCCGGCGTTTCGGATGGCGGACAGGCGGAGTTGGCGCTGAATTTCGCCGAGGGGTCTTCCGGCACCTGGTTGAAGACGTATTCGCGATTGCAGACCTCGACGACCGGCGGGCGACGGGTCAATTCGAACTGGTCGTAGCCGATCTTGAGCATCTTCCAGAATTCGAAATGCTCGCTGTTGCGGTGCTTGGCCATGTTTTCCGGCGTCATGCGGAACGGATAGGCGGCAACCGTGAAATAGTCCTGTCCGCCGCGGAAGGCTTCGCGCGCAAAGCCGTAGATTTCGAGAACCTGCTCATCGGTCATCGAATAGCAGCCGGCAGACGAGCAGGCGCCGTGGACCATCAGGTTCGAGCCGGTGCGCCCGTGCGAGCGGTCATAGCTGTTGGGATAGCCCATGTTGAAGGAGAGGTAATAGCTCGACTTCGGGTTCATCTGTGCGGGGTAGATCCGGTAATAGCCCTCGGGCGCCTGGCGGTCGCCTTCTTCGAATTTCGGGCCGATCTTGCCGGACCATTTGCAGATCTCGTATTCGGTGACCTTGTCGAAGCGGCCATTGCCCTTCTGCTTCCAGACCTCGAGCACGCCTTCTTCCTTGAAGATGCGCATCATGATGGGCGCGCGCACCGACATGTCGGCGGCCTTCATCTTGTTGACGAGCTTGGCCGGGAGCGGATGCTCGACCTTGTCGGAGACGGAATCGAGCGCATCCTGACACCCGGTAAGGGCTGTCAGCATAAGCATGGCAAATGTCAGCGATCGCAGTCGGCTCATGATGTCCCCAAGCGTGCGCCGCTGCTTTCCCGGGCGAGGCGGCGCCATCGGCATTCGGTTTATGGGACGTGCAGGCATCCGATTCATCGGGTCCCGTACGCCTCGATCCGTCAGCCGGTGATATGGCGGGTATGGTTGACGAACCCTTACTTCAAGGCTGTCAGACCCACCGGGGGGATAACAAGGGTGTGATTATGGCGCTTGTGCGGCAAATACCGGGCTTTTCGGCCCGGTAGACGTGTTTTCCGCGCGATGCCGCTAGCTGAGCGAGCGGCCGATCTTGAGGAATTTCTCGCGGCGATCCTTGCGCAATGCGTCCGGACCGAGGGCGGAGAGGTCTTCAAGCGCCTTCGAGATGGTCTCGCCGGTACGCGTGATCACCGCATCGGGGTCGCGATGGGCGCCGCCGATCGGCTCGTTGATGATGCCGTCGATGATGCCGAACTGGATCAGGTCCTGCGCGGTGATCTTCATCTGGGTGGCCGCATCGCGGGCCCGCGCGGAATCGCGCCACAGAATCGAGGCAGCGCCTTCCGGCGAGATCACCGAATAGATGGAGTGTTCGAGCATGTAGACGCGGTTGCCGGTGGCAATCGCGATCGCGCCGCCCGAGCCGCCTTCCCCGATCACGACGGAGATCAGCGGCACCTTGAGGTTGAGGCAGGTCTCGGTCGAACGCGCGATGGCTTCGGCCTGGCCGCGTTCCTCGGCGCCCACGCCCGGATAGGCGCCGGCGGTATCGACCAGCGTGATCACGGGCAGGCCGAAACGGTCGGCCATTTCCATGATGCGGATCGCCTTGCGGTAGCCTTCGGGACGGGCGGAGCCGAAATTGTGCTTGATGCGCGACTTGGTGTCGTGGCCCTTCTCCTGGCCGATCACGGCGACGGGCGCACCCTGGAAACGGGCAAAGCCGGCCTGGATCGCGGCATCCTCGGAGAACTTGCGGTCGCCGGCAAGCGGCGTGAACTCGGTAAAGAGCGCCGAGGCATAGTTGGAAAAATGAGGACGTGCCGGGTGACGGGCGACCTGCGTCTTCTGCCACGGGTTCAGACGCGAATAGATGTCGGTCATCGCGTCACGGGCACGGTTTTCCAGGCGCGAGATCTCCTCGCTCGTGTCGACGCTCTCATCTTCGCCAGCAAGTGTTCTCAACTCGTGGATCTTGGTTTCAAGATCAGAGATGGGCTTTTCGAAATCGAGATAATTCTGCATCAGCTCCGGCCAGTCACGAAAACTCGTTACACGTTCAATCCTGGAAATATGGCACTATTTCCCGCGCGCAAGCGTAGGATTTCGCGCTTCATCGCGGTTTATGGCACTTTTTGCAAGGGGGTGGTGCTCCGTGACCAGCTGACGGAGCCTTTCATCCAGCACATGCGTATAGATTTGCGTTGTGGAAATGTCGGCATGTCCGAGCAGTTCCTGCACCGCGCGCAGGTCGGCGCCATTGGCCAGAAGGTGGCTTGCAAAGGCGTGCCGCAGCACGTGCGGCGAGACGAGACGGCTGGGAATTCCGGCCCGTGCGGCAAGGCTCTTGAGATCGCGGGCAAAAACCTGGCGCGAGAGATGGCCGCTATCGGAGGAGGCGGGGAACAGCCACTCGGGCTCCTCGTCGCCATCCAGACGTGCCGAGTTGCGCGCCTCGATCCATTCTGCCAGCGCCGCCCTGGCCGGTCCTGAAAGCGGCACCATGCGCTCCTTGTTGCCCTTGCCGCGCACGATGAGGAAACGTCCGCCATCGGCAAGCACGCGTTCCGGCAGGCCGACGAGTTCGCTCACACGCATGCCCGTCGCATAGAGAAGTTCAAGAAGCGCGCGAAAGCGGATCTTCTGGCGCTTTTCGAAATCGGTCCCTGCTTGCGCGATGTCGCTCTCCGCCTGCTCGAGGAGCCGGGAGACCTCCTCTACGCTCAGCACCTTGGGCAGCGGGCGCGCCTTGCGTGGGGAATCGATGACGCCGGTCGGATCGTCGCCGCGCATGCCCTCGGTATGGAGAAAGCGATAGAACTGCCTGAGCGCAGACAATCTTCGCGACTGCGACGACGCGGCAAAGCCTCGGTCCGCGAGATCCTCTATCAGCGCGCGGATATCATCGCTGTCGGCGGAGAGCAGCGTCGTCTTGCGTGTCGCGAGAAAACCGGCGGCGTCTTCGAGATCGCGACGATAGGCATCGAGCGTGTTGAGAGCCGCGCCCCGTTCGGCGCTGAGCATTTCGAGAAAGGCTTCCGCCTGTGCGAGCCCCGCGCTTCGCATCACTGGCTGGTCTGGTTGACGCGCTCGGCCGGAATGCGGATGGTCACGTCCCGCTCCACCGGCTTGACGGTCATGACGAGGGCGAACATCGCCCCGTAGACGAGACCGACGATGACGGCGCAGAAAACCAGAAAGCGGAAAAGAGTGGGCATGAACGGCCTGACGACGACGTTTCGGGTTGATGCTGTTATGCTTGAGCAATCGGCGGAGCGCAAGGCGAGCGGCAGCCCGTCAGCTTGACGGCGGCTCCCCATTCCCCGATAGGAAGGCACGTTCCGGCAAAAGCGGCTGGAACGGCAAGGGGAAACGGAGAGGACAGGTGGCCAGAACGACTGCCAGCCATGCGACGGACGAAGAGATCGCGCTGGCGCGCGCCGCGCTCGGCAAGCGCAATCTCGTCTTCGTCGGCCTCATGGGCGCGGGCAAGTCCGCCATCGGCCGGCTGATCGGGCAGTGGCTCGGCGTTCCCTTCATCGACAGCGATACCGAGATCGAACGCGTGTCCCGCATGACGATCAGCGACCTGTTCGCCAATTACGGCGAAGAGGAGTTCCGGGCGCTCGAGACACGCGTGCTTGAACGCCTGATGAAGGGCGGTCCGCGGGTGGTGTCCACCGGCGGCGGTGCCTTCATGAACGAAATCACCCGCGACGTGATCAAAAGGAAGGGGCTGTCGGTCTGGCTCAAGGCCGATCTCGACGTCCTGTGGGATCGCGTATCCCGCCGCGATACCCGCCCGCTTCTGAAAACCGAACATCCGAAACAGACCCTGAAGGCGCTGCTCGACAAGCGCTATCCGGTCTATGCCGAAGCCGAGATCACCGTCATATCGCGCGAGGCGCCGAAAGAGGCCGTCGCCCTCGACGTCATCAGGGCGCTGGCGGATCATCAGGCCATGCATATCCAGGAAGCCCATAAATGAGTGAAACGCAGATCGTCGAAGTCCCGCTTGGCGAACGCAGTTACGATATCATTATCGGCGCGCAGGCACTGGCCGGTGCCGGCGGAGAGATCAGCCGCCGCATGCC
This sequence comes from Pseudohoeflea suaedae, assembly GCF_004354915.1. Classification (GTDB taxonomy): domain Bacteria; phylum Pseudomonadota; class Alphaproteobacteria; order Rhizobiales; family Rhizobiaceae; genus Pseudohoeflea; species Pseudohoeflea suaedae. Next base: position 13,930 of record NZ_SMSI01000003.1, read on the forward strand.
CGGCATTCGGTGCGCCGTCGTCACCGACGAGACTGTCGCGAGCTTCCACCTGGAAACGCTGATCCACTCGCTCGACGCGGCCGGTATCGAGGCGCATCCGCTGGTCTTGAAGCCCGGCGAGAAGACCAAGGACTTCGACAACCTGATGACGGTGGTCGATCACGTCCTGTCCTGCAGGCTCGAACGCGGCGATGCGGTTCTCGCGCTCGGCGGCGGAGTGATCGGCGATCTGGCCGGCTTTGCCGCGGGGATCGTGCGACGGGGCATGCGCTTCATTCAGGTGCCGACCTCGCTTCTGGCGCAGGTCGATTCCTCGGTCGGGGGCAAGACCGGCATCAATTCACGTCACGGCAAGAACCTTGTCGGCGTGTTTCATCAGCCGGATCTCGTGCTCGCCGATACCGCGGTGCTCGACACGCTGTCGGACCGCGAATTCCGCGCGGGCTACGCCGAGGTCGCGAAATACGGGCTTATCGACAAGCCGGAATTCTTCGCCTGGCTCGAGCGCAACTGGCGGCAGATGTTTTCCGGCGGGCCGGAACGCGTCCAGGCGATTGCGGTCAGCTGCCGCGCCAAGGCGAGCGTGGTGGCCGCCGACGAGCGCGAGGGGGGCGTGCGCGCACTGCTCAATCTCGGCCACACCTTCGGCCATGCACTGGAAGCCGCTACAGAGTTCGACAGCCGCCGCCTCGTACATGGCGAAGGCGTTGCGATCGGCATGGTGCTCGCCCACCGGTTCTCGGCATGGCTCAATCTCGCCAGCTACGACGATGCCGACCGGGTGGAGCGTCACCTGAAGGATGTCGGGTTGCCGACCAGGCTGTCGGATATTGAAGGCGGGCTGCCTGCCACCGATATATTGCTCGAACACATCGCCCAGGACAAAAAGGTCAAGCGCGGCAAGCTGACCTTCATTCTCACACGCGGTATCGGCCAGTCCTTCATCGCCGATGACGTGCCGGGCGAAGAAGTGCACCGATTCCTCGAGGAAACCCGTTCGTCATGACACTCGCCGAGATTTTTCAACAGATCGCAGCTCACTGGCTCGAAATCCTCGCCATCGTGGGGTTGATCGTCATCTCGGGATTCTTCTCGGGATCGGAGACCGCGTTGACCGCGGCCTCGCGTGCGCGCATGCACACGCTGGAGACGAACGGCGAGGCGCGCGCGGGCATCGTCACGCGCCTGATCGAGCGTCGCGACCGGCTCATCGGCGCGCTATTGATCGGCAACAACCTGGTCAACATTCTCTCCTCGGCTCTGGCGACCAGCCTACTGCTGTCCATCTTCGGCGATTCCGGTGTGGTGATCGCCACCATCGTGATGACCGTACTGCTGGTGATCTTCGCCGAGGTGCTGCCCAAGAGCTGGGCGATCTCCATGCCGGACCGTTTTGCGATGATCGTCGCTCCCATGGTCAACCTGGTTGTGTTCGTCGTCGGCCCGCTGTCGAGCCTGGTGAACTGGCTGGTCCGGGGCATCCTGCGTATTTTCGGCATCCGGCTCGATCCGGACACCTCGCTCGTTCCTGCGCATGAGGAAATCCGCGGCGCCGTCGATCTGCTCCACCGCGAGGGGTCGGTGATCAAGGACGACCGCGACCGTCTGGGCGGCGTGCTCGACCTGGGCGAACTGGAAGTTTCAGACGTGATGATCCACCGGACGTCCATCCGGATGCTCAATGCCGACGATCCGCCCGAGGTCGCCGTGCGCACCGTGCTCGACAGCCCCTACACACGCATGCCGCTCTGGCGCGATTCGACCGACAACATCATCGGCATCGTTCATGCCAAGGACGTGTTGCGCGCGGTTGCCGACGCCGATAACGACACCGCCAAGGTCGACATGGTGAAGATCTCGCACAAGGCATGGTTCGTTCCCGACACGACGAGCGTGCCCGATCAGCTCAACGCCTTTCTGCGCCGCAAGGCCCATATCGCCATGGTCGTCGACGAGTATGGCGAGTTGCAGGGGCTGGTGACGCTCGAGGACATTCTGGAAGAAATCGTGGGCGACATCGCCGACGAGCACGATATCGACGTGCAGGGCCTGCGCCAGGAAGCCGACGGTTCGGTGGTGGTCGACGGTTCGCTGCCGATCCGCGACCTCAACCGTGCGCTCGACTGGTCGCTCCCCGACGAGGAGGCGACCACGGTGGCCGGTCTCGTCATCCACGAAAGCCAGATCATCCCGGCCGAGAAGCAGTCCTTCACATTCCACGGAAAGCGTTTCACGGTCATGCGACGCGAGAAGAACCGGATTACCCGGCTTCGCATCCGCCCGATGACTGAAATCGGCTAGAACTTACCGCAATCGCACGCTACCAGCGGGTGGCTTCGCCAGTGCCGGCTGCTTCCACCGCGAGGGCGTGAAGCCCTTTGTCGAACTCGCCGGCCAGCACGGCGTTGACCGCGCGGTGGCGTTCGATCCGGCTCTTGCCCGCGAAGGCGTCGCTTTCTATACGGACGCGGAAATGAGTCTCGCCTTCCCCCGTCATGTCCGGTTGATGACCGGCATGATGATGGCTTTCATCGATGACGAAAAGCCGCACCGGAGCGAACGAACTGGTAAGCGCTGCGTGAATTCGTTGCTGGCGATTCATCCGTAAAACTCCCTGGCTGGCCGAAGCGGACAGCATCGGGGTGTCAGGATGTTTCGTACTTGTCAATCCTTGTAGATGCCCGACCGGAGCACCATAATCGCCTCATGAAGCTCGATTCAAAACACTTCGACAAGATCCGGATGCGTAACCGGACCAGAAGCACAAAATCCAAGACGGCCGAGCCGGTCGGACCGATCTGCCAGTGGGACGGCTGCAACGAGAAGGGCGTGCATCGCGCTCCCGTCGGGCGTCACGCGGACGGACAGTATTTCCTGTTCTGCTTCGATCACGTGCGTGAGTACAACAAGGGCTACAACTACTTCTCCGGGCTTTCCGACACCGAAATCGCCCGCTACCAGAAAGAGGCGCTGACCGGTCACCGTCCGACCTGGGGCGTGGGCGTCAACAAGGCTGCCAGGAACAGCGCCAACCCGAACTTCACCCATGCCCGCTCGGGCTCGGCAACCCAGGCGCGGATGCGCGATCCGTTCGGCTTCTTCAACGAGAGCCAGTCGCGCCGCCCGCCGCCGCCGCGCCAGCGCAAGGTGAAGTCGCTCGAGTCCAAGGCGTTCGAGACGTTGAGCCTGTCGGAAGAAGCCTCATCATCGGCGATCAAGAAGCGCTACAAGGAACTCGTGAAGAAGCACCATCCGGATGCGAATGGTGGCGACCGTGGCTCCGAGGAACGTTTTCGCGCCGTCATCCAGGCCTATCAATTGTTAAAGCAGTCGGGTTTCTGCTAGAGCGGAATTCGATGGAAATGCTTCCCTTCGCGCCCGATCCGATTTAAGCCACGGGCGGACACAATGAGACCCCGTATCAAGCGGCAGGCGGCTTCAGGCAGCCCGGAGTTATGATGAGCAAGATCGACCTCGATATCACCAACCTTCCCGACACCACCGTCAATGTCCGCGATGTTTTCGGCATCGACGTGGACCTGGAAGTCCCGGCCTATAGCGAGCTCGAGTCGCATGTGCCCGATCTCGACCCGGACTACCTGTTCGACCGGGAAACGACGCTGGCGATCCTGGCAGGCTTTGCCCATAACCGCCGCGTGATGGTTTCGGGCTATCACGGTACCGGCAAGTCGACCCATATCGAGCAGGTCGCCGCCCGCCTCAACTGGCCCTGCGTGCGCGTCAACCTCGACAGCCATGTCAGCCGTATCGACCTGGTCGGCAAGGATGCCATCGTGGTCAAGGACGGTCTGCAGGTCACCGAGTTCAAGGACGGCATCCTGCCCTGGGCCTACCAGAACAACGTCGCGCTGGTCTTCGACGAGTACGACGCCGGCCGTCCGGATGTGATGTTCGTGATCCAGCGCGTGCTCGAATCCTCCGGTCGCCTGACGCTTCTCGACCAGAGCCGGGTGATCCGCCCGCATCCGGCCTTCCGCCTGTTCGCGACCGCCAACACCGTGGGCCTGGGCGACACGACCGGCCTCTATCACGGGACCCAGCAGATCAACCAGGCGCAGATGGATCGCTGGTCGATCGTGACCACGCTCAATTACCTGCCGCACGACAACGAAGTCGGCATTGTGGTTTCCAAGGTGAAGGAGTTCGACACCGAGGAAGGCCAGAAGACCGTTTCGGCGATGGTGCGCGTGGCCGACATGACCCGCTCATCCTTCATGAACGGCGATCTTTCGACCGTCATGAGCCCGCGCACGGTGATCACCTGGGCGGAAAACGCACGCATCTTCGGTGATGTTGCGCTCGCCTTCCGTCTTACCTTCCTCAACAAGTGCGACGAACTCGAACGGTCGCTCGTGGCCGAGCACTACCAGCGTGCCTTCGGCGTCGAGCTGAAGGAAAGTGCCGCCAATATCGTCCTCGACGCAGCGAGCTGATCGGAGCTTCGATGGCCGGTCCCGGCGACAATTCCAGGGCAAAAGGCAAGGCGCAGGCCGATACGGAACCCTTCAAGAGGGCGCTGACGGGCTCGATGCGCGCCATTTCCGGCGACGCCAATCTCGACGTCACCTTCTCGGGAGACCGTCCGGGACTGACCGATCATCAGGCGCGCCTGCCCGATCTGCCGAAGCGGGCCACCCGCAAGGACGTCTCGGTGTCCCGCGGGCTCGGCGATTCCATGGCACTCAGGAAGGCCTGCCACGACAATCGCGTTCACGCGATGATGGCGCCGGAAGGCCCGGAAGCGCGTGCGATCTACGACGCAGTCGAACAGGCTCGTGTGGAATCGATCGGCGCCAACCGCATGACGGGCGTGGCCGACAACATCACCTCGATGCTGGAGAACAAATACGAGCGCGCGAACTACGCCGCCGTGACGACGCGCGAGGAGGCGCCGCTCGAAGAGGCTCTGGCGCTGATGGTGCGCGAGAAGCTGACCGGCCTCAAGCCGCCGCAAAATTCCGGCCAGGTGGTCGATCTCTGGCGCGGGTGGATCGAGGAGAAGGCAGGCGACACGCTCGACGGTCTGTCCGGCTCGATCGAGAACCAGGAGAAGTTCGCCCGCCTCGTGCGCGAGATGCTGTCGGCGATGGACATGGCCGAGGATTACGGCTCGGACGACGAAGCCCAGGATGAGGACGACACGTCCGACGACGACCAGCCGCGCAGCGAGGAACAAAGCGACGAGCCGGTCGAGGAGGAAGCCGGGCAGGAATCGGCTCCAGCCGAGGAAAGCGATTCCGCCGACGACCAGTCCGAAACCGGCGAGATGGACGGGGCCGAAGTCGGCGACGACGATCTCGACCAGGACGAGGATGCCGAAACGCCGGGCGAGACCAAGCGTTCGTCGCAGCCCTTCTCCGAGATCAACGAGAAGGTCGACTACAAGGTTTACACGACGGAATTCGACGAGGAGACATCGGCCGACGAATTGTGCGACGAGGCCGAGCTCGACCGCCTGCGCGCCTTTCTCGACAAGCAGCTCTCCCATCTGCAGGGTGTGGTGGGGCGGCTTGCCAACCGGTTGCAGCGCCGGCTGATGGCGCAGCAGAACCGGGCCTGGGATTTCGACCTCGAAGAAGGCTATCTCGATCCCGCGCGCCTGTCGCGCCTCATCATGGATCCCATGCAGCCGCTCTCTTACAAGATGGAGCGCGACACCAATTTCCGCGATACCGTCGTCACACTCTTGATCGACAATTCGGGTTCCATGCGCGGGCGTCCCATCACCGTTGCCGCCACCTGCGCCGATATTCTGGCCCGCACGCTCGAACGCTGCGGTGTGAAGGTCGAGATCCTCGGCTTCACCACCAAGGCCTGGAAGGGCGGCCACGCGCGCGAGAAGTGGCTTGCAAACGGCAAGCCCGGCTCGCCCGGCCGGCTCAATGATCTGCGTCATATCGTCTACAAGTCCGCGGATGCTCCGTGGCGGCGCGCCCGGCGCAATCTCGGACTGATGATGCGCGAGGGGCTGCTGAAGGAAAATATCGACGGGGAGGCCTTGATCTGGGCGCATCAGCGGCTTCTGCGCCGCCCGGAACAGCGGCAGATCCTGATGATGATCTCCGACGGCGCGCCGGTCGACGATTCGACGCTGTCGGTCAATTCCGGCAACTATCTCGAACGGCATCTTCGCGCGGTGATCGAGGAGATCGAAACCCGCTCGCCGGTCGAGCTCCTGGCCATCGGCATCGGCCACGACGTGACCCGCTATTATCGCCGCGCGGTGACCATCGTGGATGCCGAGGAACTGGCGGGCGCCATGACCGAGCAGCTGGCCGAACTCTTCGCCGACGAGACCGAAGACCCTGCGTTCCGCCGTCTGAGACGCTCGGCGTGAGCAATAGGCGTCTGCATTCTTCCGTCTTCGGTTGCCTGGCCGGGTTTGTGGCCGCGGCCTGTCTGATGAGCGCCGCGCAGGCGGAACCGCTCCGCTTTCCGGTGAAATCCCGCGTCATCGAAACCTTCAAGGTCGGCTCGGACGAGACCCGTTTCGGACCGCTCGAATTCATGGGCGGGCTGGAATTGTCCGCTTCGACAGATGCGCTCGGGGCGATGTCCTCGATCGCGATGGGGGCGGACGGTTCGAGCTTTCTGGGTGTGATGGATACCGGCTTCTGGTTTGCCGGTCGCATCGAGCGGGACGCGGACGGGCGCCCGCAACGCATCAGCGATTTCTCCGTTCAGCCGATGTTTTCCCGCGACGGCGATGTGGCGAAGGCCAAGTGGATGATCGATGCCGAAGGGCTGGCGATCCGCGGCGACCGGATACTGGTGAGCTTCGAGCGCGATCACCGCATCGATCTCTATCCGGCGAAATCTCCGGGCGAGACTGCTCCGGTCGGAAGTATTCCCATCCTCATCCCGGCAAGCGAACTGCGCGGCAATCGCGGACTGGAAACGGTCGCGGTCGCGCCGTCCGGCACACCGCTCGAGGGCGCGGCCGTCACGGTTTCCGAGCGATCGCTGAACGCCGACGGCAACATGCTGGCGGCCGTTCTCGACGGGCCGAAGAAGGGCATCTTCTTCGTCAAGCGCGATCCGCCCTATGATGCGACCGACGGGGATTTCCTTCCCGACGGCGATCTCATTCTGCTCGAAAGGCGCTTCTCCATCGCAGGCGGCGTGGGCATGCGTATCCGCCGTATCGCGGGCGAGAGCATAATTCCGGGCGCGACCGTCGATGGTGAGGTCCTGCTTGACGCCGATTTCGGCTACCAGATCGATAATATGGAAGGTCTGGCCGTCTCGACCGATGCCGACGGCAAGGTGCGGCTGACGCTGGTTTCGGACGACAACCACTCCATACTCCAGCGCAATCTCATGCTGGAATTCCGGCTCGTCGAATAGATGTTGCGGAACCGAGGCTGTTCCCTCCCCTCGAGGGGGAGGGAAGGGCTTGCGCAATGCGTCTTTCCCGAATGGAAATGATTGCGGGGCTGACCCTGGCTCGCCTCAGGCAGGCTGTGCGGCCGAGCCTGCGAAGCGCGCCATGATCAGCCGGTAGGGGATCAGCGCGAGGATCGCGATCAGGAGCTTGACCGACAGGTCGCCGACAGCCCAGGAAATCCAGCGCGGGACTTCGAGGCCGAATGTGCCGAGAAGCGGTGCTGCTTCGGAGGCGAAGCCGTCGCCAGGGCCTGCAAAGGCGAAGAGGGCGGCAAAGGCGATCGAGAAGAATATCACCGTGTCGATGACCGAGCCGAGCAGCGAGGAAACCACCGGCGCGCGCCACCAGCTCTGGCGGCGGAGGCGGTTGAAGATGGTCACATCGAGGAGCTGGGCAAACAGGAAGGCGGAGCCGGAGGCTGTTGCAATGCGGGCGAGGCGGCCGGGTTCGCTCTCGAAGCCGATGCCCATGCTGTAAAGCCACGGCGGAATGACAAGCGAGCAGACCACGGCCACGACGAAGCCCGCAAAGACCACCTTGCGTGCGAAGGCCGGCCCGAAACGCCGGTTTGCGAGGTCGGTGACGAGGAAGGCGAAGGGATAGGTGAACGCGCCCCAGGTCAGGATGTCGGCAAGCGACAGTGGCCCGACCTGCCCCTCGACGGGGAACTGGACGAGAACGTTGGACGCCACGACGACAAGGGCCATGGCAAGGATGAAGGGGAATACGGATGCGGTTTTGCTGGGCATTTTTTTTATCCTGGGTGATGCCACCAGTTGCGGATGATGCGGACCCGGAAACCGGGGCCACGGCTTGAAAAGAAAAAGCGGGCCGTCAGGCCCGCTTGAAGTCGTCAGAAGCGCTCAGCTTCAGGCAGCAGCCTGTTCAGCCAGCTTCTTGGAAATCTGACGCTTGAGCAGGCGTGCACGCATGGACAGTTCGTTTTCCTTCGACTTGGCGAGGAAAGCGTCAAGTCCACCGCGGTGCTCCACGGTGCGCAGGGCAGCCGCGGAAACCCGCAGGCGGAAGCTCTGGCCGAGGGCATCGGAAATCAGCGTGACGTTGCACAGGTTCGGGAGGAACCGGCGACGGGACTTGTTGTTGGCGTGGCTGACATTGTTTCCGGTCAGCACGGCCTTGCCGGTCAATTCGCAGCTACGGGACATATCGCACCTATTGTTTTCTTTACGCCTTGACCATCGGCTGCGCATTGCAAGCGCGCCCGCATGACTTCAGGCCTTTATCGGAAAGTCGGGTGTCTATAGTCAACACACTTGCTGCCGTCAAGCCATAAGGCGACCTCGATTTGACTCCGCGGGGCCCTATTTTTCAGGGTGTGCGGCGTGGAAAAGCCGCAATCGGGTGCGAGTGGCCTCTATGGCACACGAGCACGGGAGCGCAAGGTCGGTGAAAAACTATCGTCTTCTTTCGATGGCCATGCTGGTTTCGGCAGGGCTCGTCACGTTTTCGCAACCTGCGGCTTTTGCGGAGAGCAAGGCCGACCGGACCGATTATTCGGTCTCGCTTCTGGGTTTGCCGATCGCGAGCCTGTCTTTCCGGACCAGGGTCGACGGAAGCAATTACACGATCTCCGGCTCGCTCAAGACATCGTTCATTGCCGAGATACTCGAGCCCACGCGCGGCACGATCACGTCGAAAGGGCGGATCACCCGCGACCAGTTCCGTGCCGATTCCTTCGAGGTGAAGTATTCGACCGGCAGGAAGAACGCGCGCGCGGCCTATACCGCGCGCAACGGCAATGTGCGTTCGGCCACGATCGAGCCGAAGAAGAACCTGCCGAAAAACTGGATTCATGTCCCGGCCTCTCACAAGCGATCGGTGGTCGATCCGCTGGCGAGCCTCGTTTTCCCGAAAGGCGAAAAGCCCTGTCCGCAGACGGTGGGCGTCTTCGACGGAGAATCGCGCTTCGATCTCAAGCTCTCGCCGATCGGCAAGCGGCAGTTCTCGACCGACGGGTTCTCGGGCGAGGCGCTTGCCTGCTCGGTGCGGTTCGTGCCGAAGAGCGGCTATCGCAAGGACAATTCCTCGATCGACTATGTGCGCAAGCTCAAGGGCATCGAGGTCTGGTTCGCGCCGCATCCGGAAGACGGCTACATGGCGCCGGTCTATGCGAAGATCCCGACCAAGGTCGGCCGCGTCGTCGTCTCCGCCTCGCGCTTCGGCAGCTAGAGGTTCTGCCGACACCGAGCTTTCGTCGCGCGCCAAGGCGGATTAGAACAAGCCGTGTTTCAACAGATGGGGACTTGATGTGTCCCCGGGACCGGCGGTTATTTCATGCTTTCGACGCTCATCGGGTTTTCGGCCATTCTCATGTGGGCGCTTCTGGCGCTGTTCACCGCGGCCTCGGGCGAGGTGCCGCCCTTCCAGATGAACGCGATGTGCTTTGCCGTCGGTGCATCGCTCGGGGTGATCGCGATCCTGCGCGATCCGTCTCGGCTGAAATCGCTGCGCCAGCCATTTCCCGTCTGGTCGCTCGGTATCGTCGGCCTGTTCGGCTACCACTTTCTCTACTTCACGGCACTGAGGAACGCCCCGGCGGTCGAAGCCGGGCTGATCGCCTATCTGTGGCCGCTGCTGATCGTCGTGGGCTCCGCCTTGCTGCCGGGCGAGCGTCTCGGCTGGCATCATGTGGCCGGCGCGGTGATGGGGCTTGCCGGCACGGTCCTGATCCTGACAAGCCGCGGTGAGGCGGCCATCGAGGGCGGCGGCAATCCGATCGGCTACATCGCCGCCATCCTCTGCGCCTTCACATGGTCGGGCTATTCGCTGCTCTCGCGCCGCTACGGCTCGGTTCCCACCGACGTCGTCACCGGCTTCTGCGCCGCGACGGCCGTGCTTTCGCTGCTTGCTCATCTGGCGCTGGAAACCACCGTCTGGCCGGACGGGGCGGTGCAATGGCTCGCCGTGCTCGGGCTCGGCCTCGGGCCGGTAGGCGCGGCATTTTACGCCTGGGATCACGGCGTTAAGCATGGCGACATCCAGGTGCTGGGCGCATCGAGCTATGCGGCGCCGCTCTTGTCGACCCTGATCCTGATCGCCTTCGGCTTCGGAAAGGCGACGCCGGCAATCCTCGTCGCCTGCCTTCTGATCACCGGCGGGGCGGCGCTCGCAGCCAAGAACCTGATTGCGCGGACCGGTCGGAAGGGGAGGAAACCGGCGTGACGCTGCTGATCGAAACCATGGCATATGCCGCCGCCATCCCGGCAGCGGTCTATCTGCCCTATGCGCGCAGGGCACCATCCGTTTTCCGTACCGTGATCAAGACGCTGCCGCTGTCGATCTTCGCGGTCATCGCACTCGCCACCGACGCGCCGTGGCTGCTGGTCGCCGCGCTGGCGCTTTCCGCGCTTGGCGATGCCTGCCTGGCGCAGGAAGGCGAGATGTCGTTCCTTGCCGGCCTCTGCAGTTTTCTCCTGGCGCATATCGCCTATGCGGTGATCTTCCTTGCCCATGGCGGAGGCTGGGCCGCGGCCTCGGCGCCGGTGCTTTCGGCCATCGCCGTCTTCTCGCTCGTCTATGGCAGTTTTCTGGTGCGCAGGGCGGGGCAACTCGCAGTCCCGGTGGCGATCTACGTATTGGCCATCGCGGTCATGGGCTTCGGTGCGGCGACGATCGGAGGGACGGTTCTTCTGGGCGCCTTGCTCTTCATGGCGTCGGACGCCATTCTCGGTGCGGAAAAATTCGTGATGGCCGACGACCATCGGTTGGCGAACGTGTCTGCGCCGGCGGTCTGGATCCTCTATTTTGCCGGTCAGGCACTGATCCTCTGCGGTTTCATGACCTGAATTTCAGCCGCTGGGCGGCGTCCAGCCGGGCGGCGCCATCTCGAAGCTCGAGAATGCGAAGCCGGGTGCCACGGTGCAGCCGACCAGCGTCCAGGTGTCCATCGGTTCGGCCGATTGCCAGCAATTGGCGGGAACGACGATCTGCGGGCGCTGTCCTTTCGCAAGCTCGATGCCGAGAACATGCGATTCGGCCGGTCCGCCCGGTGCTGCCAGCGAGAGTTTCAGCGACCCGCCCGCATGCCAGTGCCAGACTTCGCTTGCATCCGTCACCCTGTGCCAGTGGGAGCGCTCTCCGGCTTTCAGCAGATAATAGATCGCCGTCGAGGCTCCGCGACCGCCACCCGACGTGTCGCGAAATGTCTCGACATAGTGCCCACCTTCGGGATGCGGGCTCATGCCGAGCGTCGCGATGATCGCCTCCGGCGTGAGGCCGGCATCGAACCGCATTTCAGAAACTGTCCTTGCGGCGGCGGAGTTCGGCGAAAACCTCCTCGTCGCTTGCGGTCTCCATGCCGAGATGGGCGCGGATCCTGGCATCGTCGGGGCGAAGGAAGGGGTTGGTGCGCTTTTCGTAGCCCATGGCGGTAGGCAGCGTCGGAATATGCTTTTCCCGCATCTCGGCGACGCGTTCCAGGCGCTCGGCGAGCGCCGCATTGTCGGGATCGACGCTCATGGCGAAGCGGGCATTGGCGAGCGTGTATTCGTGGCCGCAATAGATGGTGGTGTCGTCAGGCAGGCGCATGAGTTTCTGCAGCGACGTCCACATGTCTTTCGGCGTGCCTTCGAAGAGCCGCCCGCAGCCGAGCGCAAACAGCGTGTCGGCGGCGAAAAGCAGTTTCTCATCGGGGATGTGATAGCAGATATGGCCGAGCGTGTGGCCGGGCGTGTGGATCACATCGACGCGGCGGCCGGCGAAGGTGAAGTGATCGCCGTCACCATATGTCTCGTCGAGCCCGGCGATCTTCGATGCCTCCGGTTCGGGGCCGATGACCGTCGCGCCGTATTTTTCCTTGAGCGCGGGTATGCCCTCGACGTGATCCGGATGATGGTGAGTGATCAGCAGATGGGTCAGCTTCCAATCGGAATGGGTGAGCTGTGCATCGATCACGGCGGCATCCGGGGCATCGATTGCGGCGGTGTCGCCGGTCATCGGGTCATGGATCAGAACGCCGAAATTGTCCTGCCTGCAGGTGAACTGCTCGATCAACAGCGTCTTCACGGATGCTCCCTCCCGAATGACGGTCCTCGAACCGAGAACCTTTCCCTTGAATGCGCAACGAGTTTAGCCGCCAAGCGTTCCGCCGTCACCCTGTCGGTGTACAATGGGGATACTTGCCGCGGTCGGTCACACGAACTAGTTTTGAGCCCATGCATACGGATATCGTCGACCTCCGCGAGTTCTACCATTCGAAGCTTGGGATGCAGGCCTCTCATGCGATCTCCATGGCGCTGAGTTCGCTCTGGGCCAACCTGCCGGGCGAGCGGCTGGTGGGGCTCGGCTATACGGTGCCCTATCTCGACCGTTTCGGGCCCGACGCAGAGCGGGTCTTCGCCTTCATGCCGGCCGGGCAGGGGGCGGTGAACTGGCCTATCGGCAAACCCTCCTCCACGGTCCTCGTCTTCGAGGAGGAACTGCCACTGCCGGACGCCTCCATCGACCGGGTGCTGATGGTGCATTCCCTGGAATTTGCCGAAGACCCGCGCGAAAGCCTCAAGGAAGTCTGGCGCATTCTGGCACCGGGCGGGCGGCTCGTCATTGTCGCTCCCAATCGCCGCGGGGTCTGGGCGCGTTTCGAGCACACGCCCTTCGGGGCGGGCCGGCCTTATTCGCGCGGTCAGATGACGCGGCTCCTGAGGGAGACGAACTTCACTCCGGGGGCGATTTCCGAAGCCCTGTTCTTCCCCCCGAGCACCATGCCGGTCATGCGCAACATCCGCATGGGTTTCGAACGTATGGGCCGGCGTCTCTGGCCCGTGTTTTCGGGCGTCATCGCAGTTGAGGCGCAAAAGCGGCTCTATCAGGGGCTGCCGGTTGCCGCGCGCTCCTCGCGCCGGGTCTTCGTGCCCGTGCTCTCGCCGCAGCCCACGCGGGCCCTCCGCTCACGGGTTTCACGCTGACCGGGTTGACGCGCCGCGCCGCCGTTACACTCGACAAGCCCCGTCCAAGAGGATATTCCGCCGTCATCCTCATCCGGGAACCAGTAAATCATGACCAGTCACGACAGGCCCGCCCCGCATGGCGGCATCATGGATATCGCGGCATATGTACCGGGACGCGGCAAGGCCCCGGGCGCGAGCCGCGTCTACAAGCTCTCCTCCAACGAGACGCCGCTGGGGCCAAGTCCGGCCGTTGCGGCCGCGATCGCCGAAGCCGCGCGGGAGCCGCATTATTATCCTGATGGTTCGGCTTATCAGCTGCGCCAGGCGATCGGTCGCGCACATGGCCTCAACCCGGACAATATCCTGTGCTCGAACGGTTCGGACGAGATTCTTGGCCTGCTGTGCCAGACCTATCTCGAACCGGGCGACGAGGCGGTCTTCACCGAGCATGGTTTCCTCGTCTACAGGATCCAGATCCTGGCCTCCGGCGCCACGCCCGTTGTCGCCGACGAGGTCGACCTGACGGCGAATGTCGACAAGATCCTCGAGGCGGTGAACGAGAAGACGAAGATCGTTTTCCTCGCCAATCCGAACAATCCGACAGGCACCTACGTGCCGTTCTCGGAAGTGAGGCGGCTGCAGGCCGGGCTGCCGAAGTCGACGCTTCTGGTGATCGACGCGGCCTATGCCGAATATGTCCGCCGCAATGATTACGAGGCGGGCGTCGAACTCGTCGGCGAGACCGACAATGTCGTCATGGTCCGGACGTTCTCGAAAATCCACGGGCTCGCGGGTCTGCGGATCGGCTGGATGTATGCGCCCGCCCACGTGGTCGATGCGGTCAACCGCATTCGCGGGCCCTTCAATGTCAACGCCATCGCGCTTTCCGCCGGTGTCGCTGCGATCGGCGACAAGGCGCATGTGGAAGCTTCGGTTGCACATAACGAGACCTGGCTGCCGCGCCTGACACAGGAACTCGAAGCGATTGGCCTCACGGTGACGCCCTCGGTCGGCAATTTCGTGCTCATGCACTTCCCGGAGGGCAAGGATGCGGGAGCGGCAGACGAGTTCCTTACCGCGCGCGGTGTGGTGATGCGTCGCGTGGCCGGCTATGGCCTGCCCAATGCGCTCCGGATGACCATCGGCAACGAGGAAGCCAACCTCGCCGCCATTGCGGCCCTCAAGGAATTCATGGCGGGTTAAATGTCCGGGTTCATCTACGAAAAAGTCGCGCTGATCGGCATCGGGCTGATCGGCTCCTCTCTGGCCCGGGCGATCCGGCAGAAGGGCCTGGCGAGGGAGATTTCCATTGCGACGCGCAGTGCCGACACGCTCGCCGCCGCCCGCGAGCTCGATCTCGGCGACATCTATACGACGTCCGGCGCGGAAGCGGTCGAGAATGCGGATCTCGTCATCGTCTCGGTGCCGGTCGGCGCGTCGGGGGCGGTGGCCAAGGAGATCGCGGGCAGCCTGAAGCCGGGCGCGACCCTTACCGATGTGGGCTCCACCAAGGCTTCGGTCATCGCGCAGATGGAACCGTATGTGCCGGAAGGCGTGCACTTCATTCCGGGGCACCCTCTCGCCGGTACCGAACATTCAGGACCGGCAGCCGGTTTCGCCGAACTGTTCGAGAACAAGTGGTGCATCTTCACGCCGCTGCCGGGTACGGACGAGGGGGCGATCGACAAGCTCAAGGCCTTCTGGGAAGCCTGCGGCTCGCATGTCGAACTGATGGACAAGGAGCACCACGACAAGGTGCTCGCCATCGTCTCGCACCTGCCGCACATCATCGCCTACAATATCGTCGGCACCGCGGACGATATGGAAACGGTCACCGAATCCGAGATCATCAAGTATTCCGCTTCCGGTTTCCGCGACTTCACCCGCCTGGCGGCATCGGATCCCACCATGTGGCGCGACGTCTGCCTGCATAATCGCGATGCGATCCTCGAAATGCTCTCGCGCTTCTCGGAGGATCTCGCATCGCTGCAGCGGGCGATCCGCTGGGGTGACGGCGACAAGCTGTTCGATCTCTTCACCCATACTCGTCATGTCCGCCGCTCGATCATCGAGGCCGGTCAGGACACGGCAGCCCCCGACTTCGGCCGCGTGCCGAAGAAGGACTGATCAGCGGACGGGCGGAACCGGCGGTATCCGCCCGAGCGGCAGAAGCCCCACCGCGGCATTGCCGTTGCGGATGGTGAGCGGCAGCGTCACCGTGTCGGGTCCGTCATCGGGCTCGATATCGAGAGCCAGCAGGATCGGCGCAAACTGGGTGATCTGCCGGGCGAGATCTGGCTGGACCTCGCCGATGCGGGCGGCCACCGCCTGATAGTCGCCGAGCCGGATTTTCAGATCGCCATTGGCAAGTCCGTCGGCGCCGAAGGCGAGATCGCCAGACAGCGAGACGGTTCCGCCGGCCGCAAATTCCGACGAAAGATCGTGAAGCCGGACCGTCTTGCCGCGCATGTCGGGGCGGGCGCCTTCCTTGAGGAAATCCGCGGCGCCCAGAACGGTCGCCGCCAGCGAGAAGTGTCGCGTGTCCAGCGTCAGCGGAGAGGAAAAGTCGTCCGTCTCCACCGCAATGTCGAGGTCGCCGGCATTGCGGCGGACATGGGCGGCAAAACGGCTCGATTCGCCGCTGATCGTGACGGGAAGGTCAGCGCTTTCGAGCGCGAGCGTCGCGCCCTTGCCCTCCAAGGAGGCGCGGTCCACGCCGTCGCCGGCGAAAATGGTGCTGGCGTGGAGGAGCTGCCAGTCGGCGCGGGCCGACAGTCCGTTGTCGCCGGTCAGGGAGGCCGGGCCATCGAGTTCGCTGACGACATGCCAGGGATTGTAGACCTGGGCCGCCGAGCGCAGTGCGCCGGCCTTGAGCTTCATGTTGTCGCGGGCAAAATCGACCGACGTCTTGTCACAGAAAATGCCGATGCGGAACGGATAGCCCCTGACATTGGCATTGGCGCATTCGGTGCGCGCGCCCTGGCGCTCCGTCAGCGCGAAAAGGGCGGGCAGGCGTTTCTCGATCTGTCCGGCGAAGACGTACCAGCCCACCGTGTAGAGTGCGCAGGCAAGAACCACGGCCAGGCCGAGCCACAGGATCCTGCGGCTTTGCCGGCTTGTGCCTTTGCCCTCGGGCGTTGGCTTTCCAGTGGCGGGTTTCTGGCGGTCGTCTGACATGCTAGGAGGTCTCCCGGCTCGGTTGGGGGCAGGAATGCGTGAGCGGAAATCGCAGGATACGAGTTTGACTGAGGATATGGCGGATTTGTGGGTGTTCGGCTACGGCTCGCTGATGTGGCGGCCGGGGTTTGTCTATGAGCGCGCGCTCAAGGCGCGTCTGTCGGGCTTTCACCGTTCGCTGTGTGTCGTCTCCCATGTCCACCGCGGGACACCGGAAAAGCCGGGCCTGGTGCTCGGTCTCGATCGTGGCGGCTCCTGCCTCGGCATGGCGTTTCTCGTCCCCGGGGCTCATCGCGAGGAAACCATCGCCTATCTGAGAGAGCGAGAGCTGGTGACCCACGTCTATCTCGAAACCATGCGTCCGATCCGCTTCGACCATGGCGAGACGACGCAGGCGCTTACCTATGTCGTCGACCGCGGGCACGAACAATATGCCGGACGCATTCCGGCGGGCGAAGCGGCGGATATCGTGCGCCACGCCCACGGAGTATCCGGACCCAATGTCGACTACGTGGTCAATACGGTCGCCCATCTGAAGGGGCTGGGTATCCGCGATCACGGGCTCGAGGACGTGGTCAGGAAGCTCGACTAGAACCGGATGTCCGAGCCGGATCGGCCTTGTCTGCGGCTTCGAGTTCGGCAATCCGCCTGGCCGTGACCTCGGGGAGCGGAATATGCGGATTGGCGCGCACCGTTTCCAGAAGAAGCTTGTCGCTCTCGCGCTCCATCGTTTCGGTCAGGTGGGCAAAGAAGGCGTCCGGATCCATCCCGGGCTGTATGGGCTCCAGGATGCGCACCTTGAAGTGGCCGGGGAAGCGCAGGAACTTGCGGCGTGGCCAGAACAGGCCGGGATGCATGACGCAGGGCACGACAGGGACCTGCAGGTCGCGGTAGAGCCGCGCGATGCCGTAGCGGTAGACAGGCTCGGCGCCGGGCGGGCGGCGGGTGCCTTCCGGATAGATGATCAGCTGGCGGCCCTTCTCCATCTCGCGCATGGTGCGGTCGAGCACCTGGGTCATCGCCTTGCCGCGCGCCGCACGGTTGACCGGGATCATCCGCATCTTGTTCACATACTGGCCGAAGAGCGGGATCCAGGTGAGTTCGCGCTTGAGGATGAACACCGCATCATCGAGATAGGGCAGGAGCATGAACGTGTCCCAGAAGGACTGGTGCTTCGGCGCGAAGATGAAGCCGCCTTCCGGCAGGTTCTCCAGTCCCTCGATCTCGAAGGTGGCGCCGGCAATCTTGTCCATCAGCCAGCTCGAAGAGCTTGCCCAGTCCTTGGGAACCTTCCAGGCATTCTTGCGCTTGGCGAGGAAAAAGGCCGGGCTGAACACGATCATCCTGACGATCAGGTTCGTGTAGAACGCGATATTGAGCAGTATCGAACGAAGCACAGTCATCGCCGGTGAGGTTCCTTGTGTTCCGGCGGCAGAATTGCGCCCCGCATCATTGCTCACCGAATACAGCCTTGCGGCAAGATGGGTCAATGGAAGGCGGGATGAAAGCCGGGTTCGGGACTAGTAGACGGCGGCGGAGGTTGCCGTTGCGGCCGGAACCGGCTCGGGCGCGCCGGTGCGCAGGCCGTCGGACGTCTTGGTGCCGACATAGGAGCGGGCGCGAGCCAGCGCATATTTGAAATATTCGGTCAGCAGCGTGCGGATTGCCGTGGGATCGGCGAGCCAGGTTTCGTCGCGAAGATCGGTATGGGCGACGGGATAACCGGTGAACTCCACATCGGGGCTGACGGCTTCGAGTTCCATCAGGCTGCGCGGGATATGGTAGTTGTTGGTGACGATCAGCACCTTGTGGAAGCCGTTCTTGCGGATCCAGTTGGAGGCCTCGTTGGCGTTGCCGATCGTGTCGATCGCCTGGTAGCCGATATCGACGCAGCAGGCGAACAGCTTCTCGTTGGCGCCGGTGGCGCGCTTGATGGCGTCGCCGGAGGTCTGCGGGTTGACGCCGGAAATCAGAAGCCTTTTTCCCGAACCGCTCTCGAGCAGTTCGAGTGCGCGGTCGATGCGCTGATAACCTCCGGTAAGTGCCACGATTGCGTCGTAGCGCTCGCTGTCACGGGGCGTCTCGAGATCGCCGACCATGTCGGTGAAGCGAAAGAAGCCGATTGCGATGACGGCGACTGCGATAATGCCGAGCACGGTCACCGCGCGAAGGCCGTGGTGGCCGACGCGACGCAGACGTTTCCACCTGCTCGGGCTAGGCCGCGCCATGGTGGCCTGCCGCAAAGTCTCGACATTCATGTTCCATGAATAACCCGGAAATCTGGCGAGTAGCTGACCAATTGTAGGCTGAATTCGGGCAAGACCTCATTCTCGATACATTCCAGTATTGCGGCGGGCGCCGCACTGTCCGCTTTCGCATGTTGGCTGTCAATCAACCTCGACCATTGCAGGGTTGGCGCGGGCGTGGTCGATTTCGCGCACGGAACGGATCACGGTGAGGCGGGATGTCAGGGTTGTCATGCCGGCGATCACGATGATGACGATGGCGATCCAGAAATAACCGCTCCAGGGCAGGAGAAAGCGCCCGAACAGGGCGGTTGCCTGATCGTTGAGCGGGGTTGCCCGCGTGAGCGCCTGCCAGGCCGCCAGCGAGAGGAAAACGAAGCTGGCCGCCGCGCCGCCGATACCGGCGCCCTTCAGGCCGATCAGCAGGAAACGCTTCTGGAACTGGCGGGCGATGAAGCCGGTCTCCGCACCGACGAAATGCAGAACTTCGATAATGTGCCGGTTGCCGGCCATGGCGCCGCGGGTGGCGAATATCACCGTCATGGCCGTGGCCGCCAGGATAAGGCCGAGAATGCCGAGACCCAGAAGACTCATGGTGCGCGCCATGGCGACCAGGCGGTCTGTCCAAGCGCGATGATCATCGAGAGCGGCCTGCGGAACCGCGTTCGAAATGGCGGTTCTCAGGGAATCGTAGTCCGGCGGGCTTTCCTCGTTGATCGTCAGGATGACAAGGCGCGGCACCGGAAGGGCATCGATATCGAAATCATCGCCGAGCCAGGGGGAGAGCAGCCGTTCCGTCGCCGCACGGTCGATGATCGAGGCCGCGGTTATGCCCGGGACCGAAAGTGCCGCGGTACGGATCTCCTCGAGCGCCGCGTCCATCTCCAGACCTTCAACCGGCTTGAGCTGAACCGTAAGCTCGCGCGAGATCTCGCTT
This sequence comes from Pseudohoeflea suaedae, assembly GCF_004354915.1. Taxonomy (GTDB): domain Bacteria; phylum Pseudomonadota; class Alphaproteobacteria; order Rhizobiales; family Rhizobiaceae; genus Pseudohoeflea; species Pseudohoeflea suaedae. Next base: position 33,604 of record NZ_SMSI01000003.1, read on the forward strand.
TGCCATGCGCTGGCGGTGGAGCGCACCATGGTGACCGCACCCGCCGTGAGGCAGGAGAGGAAGGCCATGATGGCAATGACGATGATCAGCGCGCGGCCGGAGACGTTGGACGGAGGCACGATGGGAGCGGTGGGCCTGAGCGCCGCCTCCCTTTTGCGGGAACGGGACTGATCGGGCGGCGGGGTGTCCGATGCGCGCGGTGCGTCGATCATATGATCTCCAGCCTTCCGTCGGCGAGGATCATGCGGCGCGCCTCGAAGCGATCCATCAGCGTCAGATCGTGCGTGGCGATAACCACGGCCGTGCCGAGCTTGTTGAGCTGGACCAGCAGCGAGAGAATGCGCCGCGCCATGGGCGGATCGACATTGCCGGTGGGTTCGTCGGCGAGCAGCAGTTCCGGCCGGTCAATCAACGCGCGGGCGATGGCCACGCGCTGCTTTTCGCCGCCCGAGAGAACCGGCGGCAGCACATTGACCCGCTCGCCGAGGCCGACCCATTTCAGAAGTTCGATGACGTCGGAGCGATAGCTCGTTTCGTCCTTGCCGCGTACGCGCAGGGGAAGGGCGACGTTCTCGTAGGTGGTGAGGTGATCGAGGAGCCGGAAATCCTGGAAGACAATGCCGATGCGGCGGCGCAAGAGCGGCAATTCCTCACGGCCGATGGTGGAAATGTCGCGTCCGAAGGTGCGCACCAGTCCACGCGTCGGCTGAAGCGACATGAACAGAAGCCGCATGAGTGTGGTCTTGCCCGCGCCTGACGGGCCAGTCAGGAACTGAAAGGACTCCTTGGGGATGTCGAATGTCAGGTCGCGCAAGACCTCGGGACCCATCCCGTAGCGCAAGCCGACATTTTCAAAGTGAATCACGGTGTTCCGTCCGTCCCTGTGCTTTGCCGAATCGTCTTAGCGCATGGGCAGCGCGAGGTAAAACTCGCGATGGAAAGAGGCGGATTTTTGCGCGTTCGCGTTCCGTTAACCATCTTCATTTACGTCTGGGTAACAGGTGGCGAGGTGTGGGGTGCCATAGCGAAGGACCTGGATGCCGATGAGCGACGACCGCAATCACGATTTCGAGCTTCTTGCGCCCAGGCCTGCCCGGCCCGGCCGGGACCTGCGTCTGCGTCCGGTCGAGTTCGAGGATGCCGAATTCGAGACGGTGATCCCTTGCGACGGCTATGGCGCGCCGGAAGGCCTTCACATTCCCCATGTCACGCCGGAATTGCGCAAGCCCGTCTTCAGCGCTGCGGACAACGAGGAATTCGCGGCCGAGCGCCAGCGTCTGGATCTCTTCGGCCAGGGGGATGCAGTCATCGCGGAGACAGCGTCGGCCCGCAGTCGAACGGCGGGCCCGGCTTTCCTCGGCGGGGTCGTCTTCGTCGCTGCGCTGGTCTTCTGGATGTCCGGCGGGCACCGGTTGATCGCTTCCGCCAGGCATACCGATCCGGTCACGACGGCTTCCGTTTCCGGCAATGCCGCAGCCGGCGCCATCATTCCGCAGGGGCAGGCGTTCGGCGACGAGCGACGCATGTCCGGCGAGGCAGGCAATGTAAGGCGGGGGCAACCCGCCAGGACGGGTGTCGTGGACGCGCCGCGCCCGGCCCGGATCGAACGCGCCGGTTCGATCCTCATGATCCGCGCGGGCCGGTGATTTCGCCCTTTACCCACAAGCGTGGATAGAGTTGCGGGTTTCAATAACACAAAACAATCATTAGATTTCCGGGCTTCAACGAGCCTCGGGGAGTAACATGCAGGTCGTACGCGGAAAGAAGATCGAGACGCTGTTCTCGCCCGAGCAGATTGCCGAGCGCAATCGGGAGCTGGCCAAGCAGATCGCAGCCCAGCCGAAGAAGGACCTCCTGGTCATCTCGGTGCTGAAGGGGTCGTTCATCTTTGCCGCCGATCTGATCCGCGCAATCCACCATGCGGGACTGGCGCCGGAAGTCGAGTTCATCACCCTGTCGAGCTACGGCAAGGGCACGACCAGCCAGGGCGTGAAGATCATCAAGGACATCGACAGCCAGGTCGAAGGCCGTGACGTTCTCCTGATCGACGACATACTGGAAAGCGGCCGCACGCTGCGCTTCGCACGCGACCTGATGCTGGAACGTGGCGCCAAGAGCGTCGATATCGCCGTGCTTCTCGACAAGCACTCGCGCCGCGAAGGCGAGCTGAACGCCGATTATGTCGGTTTCGAGTGCCCGGATTACTTCGTGGTCGGCTATGGCATGGATGTGGCTTATGCGTTCCGCGAACTGCCCTTTGTCGGTGTGGTGACCGGCGACGCGGACTGAACGCCGCTCCATCACTTTGCGGAAGACTTGACTTACTGAAGGTCGAGCAGGCGCTCGAGATACTGTTTCTCGATCTCCGGGCTCAACCGGTCGCCGAGACGCTTGCGGATGGCGTCGAGAATCTCGCGGGCCCGCTGGATGTCGATCTCGTCGGGCACCTTCACGCGGTTGCCGAAATCGGGGCCGTTGGAGGCGCGTGGCCTGCCCAGCGGATCGCGATCGTCCGGGCCTGAATTGCCCTGGCCGTAGGGGCCGGGCTGCTGGCCGCTGCCGGGCTGTTGCTGGCCCATGGCCTGCATCATCTGGTTCATCATGTCCTGGGCGCCCTCGCGCAGCGCCTGGAGCGCTCGGCCCTGGTCGCCGAGGGCATCCCCGGTCTGGCCGCCGCCGAGATTGCCCTCGGCGTCTCCCATGGCCTCGCCTGCCTCGCCGAAGCCCTCCGAGGGCTGCATGCCCAGCCCTTCGAGCTCCTTCTGCATCTGTTCGAGCTGGTCGCGCAACGCCTGCTGTTGTTCCTGAAGCTGCTGGAGCAGTTCCTCCATCGAGGGCTGGTCGCCCTGTCCGGGCTGTTGCTCGCCGTCCTGGTTCTGGCCCTGCTGGTTCTGGCCCTGTTGTTGCTGGCCCTGCTGCTGTTGGCCGTCCTGCGGCGGGCGGCCCGGGCGCCCCTGCTGCTGCTGGTCGAGATTGAAGGTCTCGTTCATCAGCTGCTGTTGCTGGCGCATCAGTTCGCCGAGCTTGTCCATCTGCTCGCGCATCGGTCCGCCCTGCTGCTGCTGTTGCTGCTGCTGACGACCGGCCTGCAGGTTGTTCATCATCTGCTGGAGCTGGGAGAGCAGTTCCTGGGCCTGATCGCGGGCCCCTGAACGGGCGAGGTTCTCGATCTGGTCGAGCATGTTGTCGAGATCGCGCTGGCGCAGCATGTTCTGCGACATCTGGTTCTGCTGGGCCTGCTGGTTGGGCGCCTGACGGGCCAGTTCGCTCAGATAGTCCTGCATGGCTTCACGCAGTTCGTCCATCAGCCGGGCGATTTCCTCGTCCGAGGCTCCGTTTTCAAGCGCATCGGCGAGCGCCTGCTGGGCGTCGCGCAGCTTGCGGGCGGCGAGCGACAGATTGCCGTCCTCGATCTGCAGGGCCACGCCCCACATGTAGTCGATCGCCTCACGCAGGTCGGTCTCGCTGCGGGCATTGTCGAGACGTCCGCGCACCGACTGGAAGAGGAGGAAGTGGGTCAGGTTCGGGATGGTTTCCTCAGGCGCCAGCGTCAGCGCGTCCTGGAGGTCGAAGATGCGCGGCAGGTTGTGGGCGTCAAGGGCCAGAAGACCGCGATGCTCGATGATTGCCGCTGCCAGAGGCTCGTTGAACCGGCGGGCGGGCAGGACGGTCTCGATCGTTTCCGAACGGCCTTCCTGTCCCGCGCCATCGGTCCCGATCAGGGTGATCGCTACCTTCTGGCCGGCAAGCGGATGCTCGGTAAGGTCCTGGCTTGCGGTGGCTTCGCCATCCCTGGCGCCGCGTCGGGGCAGGGTAAGCTTGTATTCGGGCGGATCATAAAGCGGCACCGCGTTCGGGCCCTGTGCTTCGAGCGGAACGATTTCCGCCCTGGCACCGACAACACCGTGGTCGTCGGTGATCGAATAGGCCAGTTCCAGCGCGCCATTTGCGGCCCGGCGGGGTTCGTCAATGAAGGACAGTACCGGCGGTTCATCGGGCGTGATGGTGATCGGAAAGTCCATCCGGCCACTTGATGTCTCGACGCTCAATGTCCCGTCGGCGCGCGGCTTGTAGGTGAAGACCGTGGAATGGGCCGGCGAGGTCGTGTCCCCTGTCGCAGTTCCCGGTGCCGTAGGCTCGATCGGAGTTCGCGCGCCGTCGGCTCCGGCATAGGTGATGGTCGCCTTGTCGGGAGCAGAGCCGACGCGGACGGTGATCTCGCTGCCCTCAACGGCATGAACGGGCGCATCGCCGCGATTGACCTGCCCGGTCAGGAAAACGGGTGCGGCGCTGATGTAACCGGGGGGAGAAATCCACGCATCGACGCGGATGTCGGCGGCGGTGATGTCGTCGTGCCGGGTGAATGCATCGCTCACCCGTCCCGATGTGCCGGAGAAGGAATAGCCGAAGGCGGTGACGAGCAGGAGCCCTATCGCCACCCGCAGGCCGAAAGGATCGCGGTCGGGGAGCTGCGAGCGTGGCGTGCCCGTCGAGAGTGCGTCGATCTGGCTTGCCAGGCGTCGTTGATGCTCGGCCCAGAGCGCGCGGGCGAATGGGTCGTCATTGCCGAGGCGATCGTCCTGGGCGCCGATCGCCTGGTGCGTGATGCGGTTCTTCTGCTCGATCCGCCGGTCGATGCCGCGTGGATCGGTTCGCGCGATACGCGTGAGCGGCCATATCGAGAGCAGTGCGCCGAAGCCGAGGATCGCGAGCATCGCGATCCGCGCCCAGTCCGGGACTGCGCGGAAAATGCCGAACCAGGACAATATGAAGAACAGCGCGAGGATGCCGGCGAGAGGGGCCGCGCGGTAAAGCAGCTGCTCGGCGCCGGCGACTGCGCGCATGCGCCAGCGGGCGCGGGCGATCGCCCGGCCGAGCCTGGTATTGGTCTGGGACTGTCCGCTACGACGCGGTGCGGGCATCCGTATCTCCCGTTGCTTCGGGGAAGGATAGCACCCTTTGTGGTCTTGGCGAGGCCTGTGACGAAAAAGTGAGCGGCTGAAACAGCATTTCATCCGCTCCCGTCAGCTGTGTGGGCGACAGGGGATCAGGCCCAGTCGGGAACCGAATCGAGGGCGATCAGGTCCTCGATCGTCGGGCGGCGGCGGATTACGTGATACTTGTCGCCGGAAACGAGAACTTCGGGAACGAGCGGCCGCGAATTGTAGGTGCTCGCCTGAACCGCGCCGTAGGCGCCGGCGGAGCCGACCGCCACGAGGTCGCCGGCCTTGAGCTTGGGAACTTCGCGATCACGTGCCAGATAGTCGCCGCTTTCGCAGACCGGACCGACGATATCGGCGCGCATCCAGGGCGCGCTGGCGGCCTGAAGCGCCACCGGGCGGATCTCGTGCCAGGCTTCGTAGAGCGTCGGGCGGATGAGATCGTTCATCGCCGCATCGACGATGACGAAGGTCTTCTCGCCGCCGTCCTTCACATAGACGACCTCGGAGACGAGGATGCCGGCATTGGCGACGATCAGGCGGCCCGGTTCGAAGATCACCTTGGCGCCGATATTGCCCAGATGCCGCTTGATGATCGTCGCATAGGCCGAAGGGTCCGGCGGCAGATCCGAATCATCGCGATAGGGGACGCCCAGGCCGCCGCCGACATCGATATGGCTGATCTCGTGGCCTTCGGCGCGCAATTCGCCGATCAGCTGGACCATGACGGTCAGCGCATCGTCGAACGGATCGAGCGCGGTGATCTGGCTGCCGATATGCATATCGATGCCGGTGACCTTGATTCCCTCCAGCTCAGCGGCGCGGCGATAGGCGTGATGCGCGCGGTCGAAGGCGATGCCGAACTTGTCTTCCTTCTTGCCTGTCGAGATCTTGGCGTGCGTCTTGGCATCCACATTCGGATTGATGCGGAAGGAGACGTGGGCGATCTTGCCCAGCGCCAGCGCGCGTGTGTTCAAGACCTCGAGTTCCGGCTCGGATTCGACGTTGAAACAGAAGATGCCGGCTTCAAGCGCGGCGTCGATTTCGCGTGTCGTCTTGCCGACGCCGGAGAACATGATCTTCTCGGCGGGAATTCCGGCTGCGAGCGCGCGGCGCATTTCGCCTTCGGAAACGACATCGGCGCCCGAACCGAGTTTGGCGAGCGTCTTCAGCACCGCCTGGTTCGAGTTGGCCTTCATCGCGTAGCAGACCAGAGCATCCATGTCGGCGAACGCGCCGGCGAATACCTTGTAGTGACGGGTCAGCGTCGCAGTCGAATAGCAATAAAACGGGGTGCCGACGTCTTCGGCGATCGCGGGTAACGCAACCTCTTCTGCGTGAAGGATGCCATCGCGATATTCGAAATGATTCACGGTCTTAAAACCTTTGAGAGAACGGGATCAGTCCAGCAGCGGGTCGAGGACGAAGCGACGGTCCTCGACCTCGATGTCCTGGTCGGTCGTATCCTTGACGCCGGCCCGCTGGGCGGCTTCGGCCTTGGCGAGGCTCGGACGGATCGGGTCGCCCTTGCGACCGCAAGCGGTCAGTGTCAGCGATGCCAGCAGTATGAAGAGAACGGTGGTTGCCAGCGTGCGCATCATCATCCTGTTATTCCCGGTGCCTGAGTTGGGCCAAAAGTTCGTTTGTCCATAGCGGGTTTTGAGAATGAACGCACCCTGAAAACCCGCCATGTGGTTCAGAGGCGCTTGCGCCAGATGCCGATCTGCTCGCGCACCCGCTCCGGCGCCGTGCCGCCGTAGCTCTTCCGGCTGGCCACGGAGGCATCCACCGTCAGCACGTCATAGACGGCCTCGGTGATCGCCTCGTTGATGGCCTTGAGATCGTCAAGCGAGAGGCTTCCGAGATCGACGCCCTTTTCCTCGGCCAGCGCCACGGCGCGCCCGGTGACGTGGTGGGCTTCGCGGAAGGGGAGGCCGGCTTCACGGACAAGCCAGTCGGCAAGGTCGGTCGCTGTCGAGAAGCCCGAGCCTGCGGCCGCCTTCATCGCGGTAGTGTTGACCGCCAGATCGCGGATCATGCCGGTCATTGCGGCAATGGAAAGCTCGAGGCTCGCGGCGGCGTCGAAGACCTGTTCCTTGTCTTCCTGCATGTCCTTGGAATAGGCGAGCGGCAAGCCCTTCATCACGGTAAGAAGCGCGATCAGCGCACCGTTGATGCGGCCGGTCTTGGCGCGGACCAGTTCCGCGGCATCGGGGTTCTTCTTCTGCGGCATGATCGAGGAGCCGGTGGAGAAGGAATCCGACAGGCGCACGAAATTGAACTGCGGCGTCGACCAGATCACGATCTCTTCGGCGAGGCGCGACAGGTGCGTGGCGCAGATCGAGGCGATCGAGAGGAATTCGAGGGCGAAATCGCGGTCGGAAACGGAATCGATCGAATTGCGGGTCGGTTCGCGGAAACCGAGCGCTTCGGCCGTCTTCTTCCGGTCGATGGCAAAGCCGGTTCCGGCAAGCGCGGCGGCGCCCAGCGGGCTCTCGTCCATGCGCTCGATACAGTCGCGCACGCGCGAGCGGTCACGGCCGAACATCTCGACATAGGCCATGCAGTGATGCCCGAAGGTCACCGGCTGGGCGGTCTGGAGATGGGTGAAGCCGGGCATGACGTCGTCGGCATGTCTTTCCGCCTTGTCGAGGAAGGCCTCGATCAGCGAGGTCAGCGCCTTCTCGGTGCGCTGGAGTTCCTCCTTGGTCCAGAGGCGGAAATCGACGGCCACCTGGTCGTTGCGCGAGCGTGCGGTGTGCAGGCGACCGGCGGCCGGACCGATGAGATCGGAGAGCCGCGCCTCGATGTTCATGTGAATGTCTTCGAGCCGTCGCGAGAATGAAAACTCGCCTTTTTCGATCTCTTCGCCTATCTGGGTGAGGCCATGAGTGATCTTGTCACAGTCCTCCGACGACAGAATGCCTGTAGTCTCCAGCATAGCCGCATGGGCCAGCGAACCGCGAATGTCCTGCCGGAAGAGCTTGCGATCGTAATCGATCGATGCGTTGATCTCTTCCATGATCGCATCCGGGCCCGAAGCGAAGCGTCCGCCCCACATCTGGTTGGAGGTCTCGTTTTTTGTGTCGTCAGCCATGAAGCGTCCCGGAGTCGCATATGAGTTCGAATAAGTCCCGCCAGATTTCCACTTCCGTGCTCGTCGCGATCGCGATGGTGCTGGGAGCGGCTGTCGGAGCGTGGTGGGTATACGGGAAGGGAAGGGTTGCTGGCAATGGAGAAGCCACGCAAACGGTCCAGACCGAAACGTCCGAGGATGTTAGCCGCTGCGAACTCGCCCAGGACGAAGCCGACGCGCTGAAGCCGCTCGCGAAGGGCGAAATCGCGGCGATGGCCATCCAGGATCCGGTGCGGGACATGCCGGCTCTTCGTTTCAAGGCCGCCGATGGTCACGATGTCGAGCTCGACGATTTCGCCGGCAAGGCGCTGCTGGTCAATTTCTGGGCGACATGGTGCGCGCCGTGCCGGGCGGAAATGCCGGCGCTGGCGGAGCTTCAGCGGAATCTCGGAAGCGAGACGTTCATGGTGCTGCCGATCAATATCGACACCGGTGAACTCGACAAGCCGAAGGCCTTTCTCGATGAGATCGGCGTGAGCAATCTCGGTCTCTATCACGACGAGACGATGGGCGTGTTCAACAAGCTGAAGAACGAAGGTCTGGCCTACGGGCTGCCGGCCACCATGCTCGTCGATACGCAAGGCTGTCTCATCGGCGTGATGAACGGTCCGGCCGAATGGGCAGGCGGCGACGGCACCAAGCTCATCGAGGAAGTGATCAGGCAGGCGAAGGGAGCCTGAGCTCCCGCCGAGCGTGAGTGGCCGAGGCGGAGCTAGCGCGTGGGGACCGGGGTCTCGCCGCGGTAGTCGTAAAAGCCGCGACCGGATTTGCGGCCCAGCCAGCCAGCCTCGACATATTTCACCAGAAGCGGGCACGGGCGATACTTCGAATCCGCCAGGCCGTCATAGAGCACCTGCATGATCGACAGGCAGGTGTCGAGACCGATGAAGTCGGCGAGCTGCAGCGGGCCCATGGGGTGGTTGGCGCCGAGCTTCATGGCGGTATCGATCGCCTCGACGCTGCCCACACCCTCGTAGAGCGTGTAGATCGCTTCGTTGATCATCGGCAGCAGGATGCGGTTGACGATGAAGGCGGGAAAATCCTCGGCGACGGTGATCGTCTTGTCGAGACTGTCGATGAAATCGCGCGAGGTCTTGAAGGTTTCCTCTTCGGTGGCGATGCCGCGCACCAGTTCGACGAGCTTCATCACCGGAACAGGGTTCATGAAGTGGATGCCGATAAAGCGCTCGGCGCGGTCGGTAGCGGCCGCCAGCCGGGTGATCGACAGCGACGAGGTATTGGTCGCCAGGATCGCTTCGGGATTGAGGATCGGGCAGAGCTGCTGGTAGATCTTGCGCTTGACCGTCTCGTCCTCGGTTGCGGCCTCGATCACCATGTCCATGCCGGCGAGGTCCGACATTTCGGTCGCCAGGTGGATGCGCGAGAGGGCCGCATCGCGTTCGGCGTCGGTCGCCTTGCCGGAAGATACCTGACGGGCGAGGTTGCCGGAAATGTTGGCCTGCATGGTCTGCAGGCTGTCCGGCGAGACGTCGTGGACGTGCACATCATATCCGGCCATGGCGCAGACATGGGCGATGCCGCCGCCCATCTGACCCGCACCGATAACCCCTACGCTCTTGATCTGCACACTCATTGAGACGTTCCGTTTCACCTTCGGCGGACCCTCGGCCCGCTCTCCCGGCACGAAAATTAAATGGCCGGGAGGAAATCGTCCAGCCCGGCCACGAGAAGTTTATATCTGTAACGCTTCGTGCGTCAGAGAGCCTTTTCAAACTCCGGCAGAGCCTCGAAGAGATCAGCTACAAGGCCATAGTCTGCGACCTGGAAGATCGGCGCATCCTCATCCTTGTTGATGGCGACGATGACTTTCGAATCCTTCATCCCGGCGAGGTGCTGGATGGCGCCGGAAATGCCGCAGGCAATGTAGAGCTCCGGGGCGACGACCTTGCCGGTCTGGCCCACCTGCCAGTCGTTCGGGGCATAGCCGGCGTCGACCGCGGCACGCGATGCGCCGACTGCGGCGCCGAGCTTGTCGGCCACGGGAAGGATGACTTCCTGGAACTTTTCCGACGAGCCGAGGGCGCGGCCGCCAGAGATGATGACCCTGGCCGACGTCAGTTCCGGACGATCGCTCTCGGCGATGGCTTCCTTGACGAATGTCGACACACCGGGATTGCCGGCGCCGTCGATGGTCTCGACAGATGCCGAGCCGCCGTTGCCGACAGCCGAGAAGGTCGAGGTGCGAACGGTGATCACCTTCTTGGCGTCGTTCGACTTGACCGTCTGGATGGCGTTTCCGGCATAGATCGGACGCTTGAAGGTGTCGGCCGAAACGACTTCCATGACGTCGGAAATCTGCATGACGTCGAGCAGGGCTGCGACGCGCGGCATGACGTTCTTGCCGGCGGAAGTTGCCGGCGCGAGCAGCACGTCGTAACCGTCCGCCAGCTTGACGATCAGATCGGCGACCGGCTCGGCCAGTCCATGGGCATAGTCGTCAGCATCGGCGTGGAGCACCTTGGCCACGCCGTCGAGCTTGCCGGCGGCCTGAGCTGCGGAGCCGGCGCCCTTGCCGGCGACCAGCACGTGGACGTCGCCGCCGATCTTGGCGGCCGCATCGACGGCCTTGGCGGTCTGCTCGGACAGGGTTTCGTTGTCGTGTTCGGCGAATACGAGAATTGCCATCTTCGTTCTCCTTGGCGGCATCCCGAGAGCGTGTCGCTCGATCCGGCTGCCGATTGTTTCTACCCTTGGCGCCTTACAGGACGCCGGCCTCGTTCTTGAGCTTGTCGACGAGCTCGGCGACATCGGCGACCTTGACGCCGGCCTTGCGGCCTTCCGGCTCCTCGGTCTTCAGCACTTCGAGCCGCGGCGACACGTCGACGCCGAAATCGGCTGCGGACTTCTTGTCGAGCGGCTTCTTCTTGGCCTTCATGATGTTGGGAAGCGAAGCGTAGCGCGGCTCGTTGAGGCGAAGGTCGGTGGTGACGATGGCCGGCAGCTTGACCGAAATGGTCTGCAGGCCGCCATCGATCTCGCGGGTGACTTCCGCCTTGCCATCGCCGAGTTCGACCTTGGAGGCGAACGTCGCCTGGCCCCACCCGAGAAGTGCGCCCAGCATCTGGCCGGTCTGGTTGGCGTCGTCGTCGATCGCCTGTTTGCCAAGGATCACGAGCTCGGGCTTCTCCTCGTCAGCCACGGACTTCAGGAGCTTGGCGACGGCCAGCGGCTCGACGGCGCCTTCCGCTTCGATCAGGATGGCGCGGTCGGCGCCCATCGCGAGTGCGGTGCGGAGCGTTTCCTCTGCCTTGGCCGGCCCGATGGAGACGACGACCACTTCCTCGGCCTTGCCAGCTTCCTTCAGCCGAAGGGCTTCCTCGACAGCGATCTCGTCGAAGGGGTTCATCGACATCTTGACGTTGGCAAGTTCAACGCCCGAACCATCCGGCTTCACGCGGATCTTGACGTTGTAATCGACCACCCGCTTCACGGGGACAAGAATTTTCATTGCTGGCTCCTCATTTTCCTTAGTGCCGAGGCGGCAGCCTCATAATGCAAAAAGTTCGGGCGAAAGGGATAAAGCAAATCCCCGCGAATTCAACCGCGATCGTTTAGCATTGGCTATACAACACGATCTAAATTACGTTGACGTAAACGTCAATGCGTCGCGCATCGCCGCTCATCGCCCCCAGTGAACAGAATCCTGATCGTTTTTCTGGCCTGTTTGCGGCAGGGCAGGCGGCAAAGGCGGCGGACCCTCCTCGTGGACCACAGCCCTGGGGCTCTCGATGGTGCGATCGAACAGCGAAACGCCGCGGCGTTTCAGGATGACCACGAGAACAGCGCCGGCGATGATGCCGCCGATATGGGTCGCCCAGGACACCTGACCGTCGGGATCGGCCAACACCATGTAGAACTGCATCGCTATCCAGAACAGCAGCGGAATGAAAGCCGGCAGCGGCAGCGGAATGCGGCCCAGGACGAGGATCCAGACGCGGACGCGCGGATGCAGGATGAGATAGGCGGCAACGACACCCGCGACCGCCCCCGAGGCTCCGATGAGCGGGCCGTTCGAGGTCGGCAGAACAAGCTGATGGGCGAAGGCGCCGGTCGCCGCGCTGGCGAGATAGAAGAGCAGGAACTTCAGGTGTCCGAGCGCATCCTCGACATTGTCGCCGAAGACCCAGAGGAAGAGCATGTTCGACGCCAGGTGCAGAAAATCCGCATGCAGGAAGGCGTAGGTGATGTAGGTGAAGTCCGCCGGGATGACGACGTATTCCGGAGGCAGGATGGCGACGCCGTTGATCACCGAGGGAATGAAGCCGAAACTGAGATTGGCGACGCGAACCACGCCGTTGGGGTCTGTCGCCGTGCCGGTCAGCAGGAAAGCGATCACATTGAGGACGATCAACGTCCAGGTCACATATTGCAGCCTGATGTATTTCAGGCCGTTTCCGTCATGCAGCGGCACGAACAAGGCGAAATCTCCCCCCAGCTTCACCGGGCAGAGCCGCCCTTCACATCAGATTATCGGGAATGCGGAAGCTTGAGAACCGCCTTCCGGAAGCGGCCTTCTAGCGGTTCTTCCCCGGCACCCAGAGCACTTCCGTCCTGCCCTTGTCGTTGGACCAGCGGGCGGCGACGAAAAGGAAGTCGGACAGACGGTTGATATAGCGGATGGCGGAGGGATTGAGTTCCTCCACGGCTGCCGCGGCAACGGTCAGCCTCTCTGCGCGGCGGCAGACCGCGCGGGCCAGATGCAGATGCGCGGCCAATGGCGATCCGCCCGGGAGAATGAAGGATTTCAGCGGTTCGAGATCGCCGTTCAGCTGGTCGATCTCTGCTTCCAGGCGCTCGACCTGTGCATCGACGATCCGCAGAGGGTCCCATTCGGGCTTCTCCTCCATCTCCGGCGTGGCGAGGTCGGCGCCGAGATCGAAGCAATCGTTCTGGATGCGCGACAGCATGGCGTCGAGCTCCTTCATGTCGCCGACATACAGGCGCGCCATGCCGATGGTGGAGTTCAACTCGTCAACGGTTCCGAAGGCCTCGATCCTCAGATCGCTCTTCGGGCGGCGCTCGCCGGTGACGAGGCCGGTGGTGCCGTCGTCGCCGGTGCGGGTGTAGATCTTGTTGAGCTTGACCATGTCCAGTCAGCGCCCGCCGCCGGTCAGCCACAGGGTGGCGACGATGAGAATGATCGCGATGAACTGGAGGAGAACGCGCAACTGCATGAGCTTGTTCGACGTGCTGCCGCTTCCCCCGCGCGACATGTGCACGATGCCCCGGATCAGCACGAAGGCCACTGAAACCATGGCGATGATCGCCAGTATATACGTCACTGTCGACATTGAATGTCCTTTCGATTTCCCCTGTTCACATAGGAGAAATGCGGCTGCAATCCAACCGGATCAGTTCATTGTGAACGAATGAGAAGCTTGTAGAGAAGGCCGGACGGCAGGAGCCGCTGCGCCAGGATGCCGAGTTTGGCCTTTGTGGTCACCGGATAATGGGCGCGGGGACGCTGCGAGGTGAGGGCATGGCGCAAGGCCTTGTAGACGGTCTCGGGACCGTCCTTGCGGCGCTTCGACTTCGCATCGCCCTTCAGGATCGAGATGCGCTTGACGTATTCGGTGCCGTAGGGCGACGTATCCTGATCGACATTGGCGAGGAAATATTCAAGCGCATTGGTGGCGATATTGCTGGCAATCGGGCCGGGCTCGATGAGGCTGACACGAATGCCGCTGCCTTCCAGTTCCATGCGCTGCGTCAGCGCCAGGCCTTCGAGCGCGAATTTCGAGGCGTTGTAGGCCCCGCTCCAGCGCACCGGCACACGGCCCAGTATCGAGGAACAATGGACGATCCGCCCGTGGCCCTGCTTGCGCATGACGGGCAGGACGTGGCGCGTGAGTTCGTGGTAGCCGAAGAAATTGACCTCGAACTGATGGCGCAATGCGTCCGTCGACAGGTCCTCGACCGCGCCCAGCTGGCTGACCGCGCCGTTGTTGTAGAGCGCGTCGCACCGCCCGCCTGTCGCTTCCATCGCGCGATCGAAGAAGCTCGCGATGCTTCCGGTGTCGGCATAGTCGAGCTCGAAGGCCTCGATGCCGGCCTGCCGCAGCGCCGCGATGTCATCGGGTTTGCGGGCCGAGGCGATCACCTTCCAGCCGTCCTGCATCAATCTACGGGCGCAATGCGCGCCGATACCGCTCGAGCATCCGGTGATGAGGACAACTTTCTGTCCGCTGCGATCGTACATATAAGCTGACCCTTTCGTTTTGGGCGACGAATCCCATTTGGTAATGTGATACCTGATTTGGTTTGCAATTGCCCCCGGGCGGCGAAGAGAGACGATGAAAAGAAGCAAGCGGGTGCGGTCGGTCCTGTGGGACGCGATCTATCACTTCACCATGGATGACGGCTGGGCGATGTCGAGCCACGTCGCCATGTCGGTGCTGCTCGCACTGTTTCCCTTCGTCATCTTCGGCGCCGCGCTCGCAAGCTTTCTCGGTGCCAGTTCCTATGCCGAAACCGTTTCATACGTGATCTTCGACACCTGGCCCGAAAACATTGCCGAACCCATTTCGCGCGAAGTGGTGCAGGTGCTGACGGTGGATCGCGGCGGACTGGTCACCATCTCGGTGGTCGCGGCAGCGCTTTTCTCGACCAACGGCGTCGAGGCGCTCCGTCTGTCGCTCAATCGCGCCTACCGGGTTACCGATACGCGGCCCTGGTATGTCACCCGGGCGCAGAGCCTCGGCTTCGTCATCATGGGCGTGCTGACGATCGTGCTGGTGAGCTTCCTGGTAGTCGTCGGGCCTGTGATCGTGCGTCTGGCGCGTGAACATTTTCCGCTTCTCGAAAACATCATCACGGCCTTCGACAACTGGCGCAACGCGCTCGCCATCGTCGTGCTCGTGATCGGGCTGATGGTCTCGCATATGTGGCTTCCCGCGGGACGGCGCCGGATGATCGACATCCTGCCCGGTGTGACGCTCACGCTGGTGGCCTGGATCGTGGGTGCGGTGGGCTTTGCCTGGTATCTCAAGGAGATGGCCAATTACGTCGCCACCTATGCGGGGCTTGCCTCGATCGTGATCGCGCTCCTGTTCCTCTACATGGTGGGGGCGATCTTCATCTTCGGAGCGGAAATCAATGCCGCGCGGATGAAGGTGAAGGCCCGCATCCGTGCCGAGCGGGAAGCCGCGGAGGCCGCGAAGGCGGAAGGCGTGACGGCGAACTGAACGCCGCGTCTCCGCAGGTGGCGCCTGCGGACCTCGCCTTAACTCCGTCTTCAGGCTGTTTGTCAGTAATCCTGCGTTCAGGGCCGCCGGCGTGTATATTCTTACCGGTGAGAAATCATAGGTGGGTGCCGATGTATTCCACAATGAGCCTGGAAATGACGCTTACCATGCTCGCGGTAGCGGCAGCAGCGTCGTTCTTTCTTGGAAATGCAATGAACTCGATCCTGGGCGCCGTGGGTTTCGGCGTCCTCGGCAACATGGTGATCCTGTTCTTCGGCTACCTGCTCGGGCGCGGACTTCTCGTCAGGCTGCCCTACCGGACCGTCACGCCGGAGCTTCACATCCCCACGGCAATCTTCTGCGCCTTCGCGTCTCTCTTCCTGCTCGTGGTGATCAAGCGGGTGATGGAAAAGGTCTGAGTTCGGCGCCGATACCGGCCATGCGCGCGATGTCGGCTGCCGTGCTGCCGCCGTTGCGCAGTGCGGCGAGCGCGGTGTCGGCATCACTCTTCGACAGTTTGCGCCCGCTCTCGTCGGCAACCAGCCGGTGGTGCCTGTAAACCGGCTGATCGAGCCCCAGGATCTCCTGGAGCAGACGGTGGATCGCCGTCGCCTCGAAGAGGTCCCGGCCGCGGATCACATCCGTGATGCCCTGGTCATCATCGTCCAGGACCACAGAGAGGTGGTAGCTTGCGGGCGTATCGCGCCGCGCGAGGATCACGTCGCCCCATTTCGCAGGATCCGCCGGATGCGCTGCCCCGTCGCCCCCGCTCTCATGCGCCTCCTGCCAGAGGAGTTGCGTCTTCAGGCCCTCGATTGCCCGTTTCATGTCGAGCCGCCAGGCAAAGGGCGCGCCCGAGCCGATCCGCGCAGCGCGCCGATCGGCCGGGAGGTCGCGTTCGGTGCCCGGATAAAGCGGCGCGCCATCGGGATCGCGCGGCCAGGCTTCGCCGCTCTCCTCCTTCTCCCGCACGAGCGTCCTGATCTCGGCACGGCTCAGAAAGGCCGGATAGACGAGGCCGAGCCTTTCGAGCTCGGTCAAGGCCGCGCGGTAGACGTCGAAACGGTCCGATTGACGGCGCGCCGGCGCGGGCCACGAGAGGCCGAGCCATGCGAGGTCCTCGAAAATGGCCTGTTCGAATTCGGGGCGGCAGCGCTCGCGATCGATATCCTCGATCCTGAGCAGGAAGGTGCCGGCGTGATCCTGCGCGAACCGCCAGTTCAACAGCGCCGATCGGGCGTGGCCGAGATGCAGCAGGCCGTTGGGGCTAGGGGCGAAACGAACAATCGGCTTACGGGTTGGCGCATGCATCATGACCGCCTTCTTGGCATGTTTTCGGGTTGACGTCATGAGGTCCGGCGCCCGACATGGGCGAATGAGAAGCGCCGCACATCTGATCGAGACACAGAGCGACATCGCCAGGGGATTGAGACAGCTTGCCGAAGCCGACCCTCGTCTCGTTCCCGTGATCGCGCAGGCCGGGCCGTTGCCGCTCAGGCGCAAGCCGGCGGGATTTGCCTCGCTCGCCGAGATCATCCTGTCGCAGATGGTGTCCAAGGCGAGTGCGGCCGCGCTGCAGGCCAAACTGGAGGCCCGGCTGGGGAACATCACGCCGGAGGGTGTTCTGTCGCTCAATGACGAGGCCGCGCGCGCCGTGGGGCTGTCCCGCGCCAAGGCCGAAACACTCAGGCGCATAGCCGAATCACTTGTTCTCGCGGAGGCGCCCGAACGGCTCGATCTCGACCATTTGTGCGAATGCCCGGTGAACGAGGCGATGGCGCTGATGACGGCAATCAAGGGTGTGGGGCCGTGGACGGCGGAGGTCTATCTCCTTTTCTGTGCCGGCCATCGCGATGTCTTTCCCTCCGGCGACATCGCGCTGCAGAGTGCGGCCCAGCATGCGCTGGGTCTGGAAAACCGGCCGTCTGCAAGGCAACTGGCGCGAACAGCCGAGAGCTGGGCGCCCTGGCGTGGTGTCGCCGCGCGGCTTCTGTGGGCCTATTACGCGACCGCCATGAAGCGGGATGCGACGCCGCTCGGCGCATGATTGCCCCGTTTCGGGAAGCCGTTCACGAACAGAAATTTGCCAGCTTCACAAGCGTGTCACACTGCGCCTAATATAAGGCCCCGTAAGGTAATGAATCGATCAGGAGTGAGACTTGACGATCCATGTATCTCCGCAGGCACTTCCTGCACTGGTGCTGAATGCGGATTACAGGCCACTGAGTTACTACCCGTTGTCGCTGTGGTCGTGGCAGGATGCGGTGAAGGCGGTCTTTCTCGACCGTGTGAACATCGTTGCCGAGTACGAGCAGCTGGTGTCTTCGCCAAGCTTTTCGATGAAGATCCCGAGCGTCGTCTGCCTCAAGAGCTATGTGCGGCCGTCACGTCACCCGGCATTCACCCGTTTCAACGTCTTCCTGCGCGATCATTTCGAATGCCAGTATTGCGGCTCGTCGGAAGATCTGACGTTCGACCATGTGATCCCGCGCCGCTGCGGCGGCCAGACGACATGGGAAAACGTCGTGGCGGCCTGTTCGCCCTGCAACCTCAGGAAGGGCGGGCTGATGCCGGAACATGCCGGCATGCTGCCGCACCAGAAGCCGTTCAGGCCGACGGTACAGGATCTGCACAATAACGGCCGGTCGTTTCCACCCAACTATCTGCATGAAAGTTGGATGGACTATCTCTACTGGGACGTGGAGCTGCAGCCCTGAACGGGCTTTTTTTGTGCGCGCTTTTCGCCGGGGTCTTTGCGACGGACCCGTTCAGGCCCGCTTGAAGGCGCCCCGGAAGGCGATCCATGCGAGGATCACGCTCGCCACGACGTTCCAGCCGGCAAAGGACAGACCCAGCACGCGCAGCGCTGCGGCATCGCAGGACGGCGGCTTCTTGGAATTGATGTCGGCCAGCAGGTCGCCGGCGTTGACCGTCACGCCCAGTGCCGAGGTGGCGCAGGTCGCCGGTCCCGCCCACCAGTGCCATTCCACGCCCGAATGATAGATGCCGAGAACGGCGCCATAGACCATCAGGATGCCGCCGACGAGCAGGAGCCCGCGCACCATGCTGCCCGGTGCCTTGAAGATCGCCGCCAGCGCCGCGAGGATCATCAGCGGAACGCTGTAGTAATAGGGATCGCGTTCCATCAGGCAGAGCGCGCAGGGGATGTAGCCGCCGATATGTTCGAAGCCGAGTGCGGCCCCCACCACCGCCGCCATGGCGACGGCGAGAAAGAGCGCGGTGTAGAGCTGGCTGGGACCCGCCGGTGCGGTGAGATGCTTGATCATGGTCAGAACACGAACTTTACGGCGTACAACCCGCCGACGAGCAGGAGAACGAAGAGGATGAAGAGAAGATTGAGATACTTCTCGATGAAGACGCGGATCGGATCGCCGAACCTGTAGAGAAGAAACGCGACAAGGAAGAAGCGAAACCCGCGGCCGATGACCGATATGACGGTGAAGGCCAGCAGGTTGAAGCCCGTCGTGCCCGAGAATATCGTGACCACCTTGTAGGGAAAGGGGGTGATCGCCGCGCCGAAGATCGCCCATCCGCCCCAGGAGGAGGAATTGTACCAGGCGCTCAGTTCCTGAAAGGAATCCGCCTTGCCGTAGAAGGCGAGGATCGGCTGGCCGATGGTCTCGAACAGGAACATGCCGATCGCATAGCCCATGAACGCACCCAGCACCGAGCCGACCGTGCAGATCAGCGCCAGCCGGATCCAGCTCTCGCGGCGCGCCAGCACCATCGGGATCAGAAGCGCGTCGGGCGGGATGGGGAAGATCGAGCTTTCGACGAAGGAGACGCCGAAGAGGGCTTTTTCCGCGTGGCGGGTCGCGGCGAGCGACATGGTCCAGTCATAGAGGCGGCGCAGCATGGCGGTCCCGTCAGAAGTGATCAGTCGTCCGCGCTTTTAGAAGGGATCGGCCCGAGAGGGAAGCGTTTCGATGTCGCGGGCCAATCACGATGATGTGCCCATCACGACTTCGTCCCGCTTCGTGAATGAAACCGCCAAAAAGCATTTGACCCGACAGCGTCGGTGAATATAGTCCCGCCGTTCCCGCGACCCGCGCGGGGCAAGCCCCTGTGGCGGAATTGGTAGACGCGCTCGACTCAAAATCGAGTTCCGCAAGGAGTGCTGGTTCGATCCCGGCCAGGGGCACCATTTTCTTCCGCTCGATCTATCCGATCAGTTGCTCGCTGGTCATGTCGCGAAATTTTTCCGGTACCGTCCAGCGGTCCGGAAGATGGGTTTCACCCCATCGGGCGAGCGCCTGAACTACCGGCAGAAGATCGGCGCCCTTTCGGGTGAGGCGATAGACGCCGCGCCGGCGCCCCTGACCAGCCTGATCGCACACGATAAGTCCGGTCTCCTCCATGCGTCCAAGTCTGGAGGCGAGGATGTTGGTGGCGATTTTTTCCGGCAGGGCGATGAGCTCGGCAAAACTCGTCGCTCCCATTGCCATGGAGCGCAGGATCACGAGGGTCCATTTGTCGCCGACGATATCGAGCGACGAGGTGATGGGGCAGCCGGAGCGGAAAGTGGTCATGCCTCAGTCTGAATTTTATACTTGCAAAATGCAAGTGCAAAGTGGATGGTTCCTCCAACAGGGAGAACCGACCATGCTGCCAATCACGACAATCCTGGCCTCCATTGCCGCCATCGCACTCGTCGCGCTCAGTGTTTCGGTCAGCCTGGCGCGGATGAAGGCCGGCGTGAACCTTGGGATGGGCGACGACCCGTATCTCATGCGTCGCATCCGCATCCAGGGCAATTTCATCGAATATGTGCCGCTTGCGGTGGTTGTCTGCGGTCTTGCCGAATTCCGGGGAGCCGGCGACGCCTGGCTGCTGGCAATCGCTGCGCTGCTGGTTATTGGCCGGATTTCCCATCCGGTGGGAATGCTTCTCGGATCGACGCCTCTGCGGGCCCTGGGCATGCTCGGGACATATGGATCGCTGCTTGTCGGAGCCGCCGCACTCACCTTCGGCTGAGGACGCGTGTCTCGGAAATTTCTGGTCATGAGCTGCTTCTCCCGCTAAATCGGAACTCGTCTGAAACGGGTAGACCTCCCCGTAGCCGGAGCATTCCGCTTGCTGATCAATCCCGACATTCCATTCGACGCGGCCCGGAGCGAGTTCGTCTGGGATCTGCCCGCTGATTTCAATATCGGCCGGGCGGTATCGGACGACTGGGCGGCGCGCGAGCCGGACCGCATATGCCTCCAGCATTTCTCGCCGGACGGCAATCACCTGTCTCTCACCTATGGCGAACTTTCGCGGCGCTCGAACGCGTTAGCGCGCGGGCTCGCGGCACTTGGAGTAACGCGCGGCGACCGGGTGGCGCTGATGCTGCCGCAGGGGTTTGCCACGGTGATCGCACATGTGGCGATCTACAAGATGGGCGCGATCGCGGTACCTCTGGCGCTCCTGTTCGGCGTGGAAGCGCTCGGCCACCGGCTGAAGGCCTCGGGCGCGAAAGTGCTCGTGACGACGGAAACCGGCGCGGACAAGGTCGCCCCGATCCGCGGCGATGTCCCGGAGCTCGAACAACTGGTGATCGCCGACGGTGCGCCGGGGGAACATGTCCCTTTCGCCGCGCTGATCGATGGATATGACGATGCGCCGCTCCTTATCGAGGCCGGGCTCGAAGATCCGGCCATGATGATCTTCACCTCCGGCACGACCGGACCGCCCAAGGGCGCGCTGCATGCGCATCGGGTGCTGATCGGCCATATTCCCGGCGTGCAGACGCATCACGAATTCCTGCCGCAGCCCGGCGACCGGCTCTGGACGCCTGCCGACTGGGCCTGGGCGGGCGGTCTGCTGAACGTGCTCCTGCCGGGGCTTCTGCTTGGCGTTCCCGTCGTGTCTTCGCCGGCGCAGAAGTTCGACCCGGAGCTCGCCTTTCGCATTCTCGACGAGATGGACGTGCGCAACGCCTTCATCCCGCCGACCGCGCTTCGGATCATGAAGACGGTGAAGGATCCGCGCGCGCGGTTTCATCTCAGGTTGCGGACGATCGGGTCGGGTGGCGAGTCGCTCGGCCGCGAAACCTATGAATGGGCCAAGCGCGAACTGGGCCTCACCATCAACGAGTTCTACGGCCAGACCGAGTGCAATCTCGTGCTCGCCTCCTGCCAGGTGAAGGGCGTGACCAGGGGCGGCGCCATCGGCCAGACGGTGCCCGGCCACGAGGTCGCTGTCATCGATCATGAGGGCAACGAGGTGGCTCCCGGCATGAGCGGGCAGATCGCGGTCAGGCGTCCCGATCCGGTGATGTTTCTCGGCTACTGGCGGAACGAGGCGGCGACAAGGGCCAAGTTCATCGGCGACTGGCTTTTGACCGGCGATCAGGGTGTCCGCGACGAGGAGGGATATATCACCTTCTTCGGGCGCGACGACGACGTGATCACCTCATCGGGCTACCGCATCGGGCCATCGGAAATAGAGGACTGCCTGGCCGGCCATCCGGGCGTGGCGCTGGCTGCGGCCGTCGGCAAGCCGGATCCGGTGCGCACGGAAATCGTCAAGGCCTATATCGTGCCGGCGGCGGGGTACCAGCCGGGCGAGGCGCTCTCGAACGAGATCCGCGATTGGGTGAAGACACGGCTTTCGGCGCATGAATATCCGCGGGAGATCGCCTTCGTCGACAGTCTTCCGCTGACCACGACAGGCAAGGTGATCCGCCGTGACTTGCGCGAGCGGGCGATTGCCGAAGCATCGCCGGATATTCTCTCATAAATATTTTGGTTTAAATCAAAATATACTTCGAATTGTATTGCCTACCCTGTTCGTGCTGAAACAAGGAGGCGAACATGTCATATCTCGTAACACTCGATATGTATTCCGGACGGGAAAATCCGCACTGGGTTCTCACCGGCGCGCAGGCGAGCGAATTGCTGAAGCGCTCGCAGAATTATCAGGACAGGTTCGGTGTCGCTCCGGCGCCGCGCATGCTCGGGTATCGCGGCGTCGAAATCACGCCGATCGCGACGCAGGACGGCGTCGCGGCTCCCCTGGTCGATTCACGGGAAGCCGAACTCAACAACGGCTCGGTGTATGTCTCCGGCATTCCCGAACTCGAGGACTTCATCGTTTCGACCGGCAAGGCGTTCATCGAACCCGACACGCTCAACTACATTCAGAATGCCTTCAAGACCCCGGCGTCGCGCCTCTCTGCGGCGACTACGGGTACCGGCTGTCCGAAATGCGTGGCGGCGGACGCCCCTGCCTACGATCCGGACTTCTGGAACACGCCGCAGCGCCAGCCAAAGAACAACTGCTACAACTACGCCAACAATCAGGCGACCGATACCTTCGCCCAGCCGGGGCGGGCGACGGGGATGCCCATCACGGGGCTAAGCTGCAAGGGTGTGCAGCCTTCCGCGCAGAGCGACGGGCTCAAGCCGTCTGCGGACTTCTCGACGCCGCTGAAGGCCGGCGCGGGATGGTATGTGGCGCTGGTGATCTGGCCGGGGAAGGACTATCACTGGTACCGTCAGGACAATGTCGGCTGCTGGTCGCACAAGGCGGGGGAGACCGCTGCGCGGAACACGGACGATTCCAACAATCCGATCACCGATCCGAAAACCTGCGACCGGGGTCCCTACACCGATTTCTGCACCTACATGATCACGGGAAGCTGGGTTACCATCTCCTGACGTCGCGCCGGCAGAAGCAGCCGGCGGCTGAAAAGGATACGACATGCCCGCGACCCTCGTGATCGATGCATTTTCGGGTCTGCCCAATCCGCAATGGGCGCTATCGGCGGAGTTTGCCGGCCAGATATGCGAGTTCATCCGCATGCTGCCGCCGGCAAGCCCTGCCGGCGGGCTGCCGCCGCCCGGTCTCGGCTATCGCGGTCTCATTCTGACCTTGCCCGATTGCGAGGGATTGCCCGCAACGCTCCGCATCTTCGGCGGACAGGTGGAAGCGGGCGCGCGCATCCTCGCCGATACGGACCGGCAGCTCGAGCGCGATCTGCTCGCCGCCGCCCGGCCGCATCTCGACCGGCGCCTGATCGACAGTCTGCTCCAGTCCATTCCCGAATAGGTTTCGCCTGCCAGGGGCTCGGCCATGAACAAGGCACAAAAAAATCCGGCATCGGAGGAGGAATGCCGGATTTGAGTTGTGTTGTCAGGCCGCCAGTTCTTCCGTTGGCGGTTCCTTGGCCCCGGTCATGAAAGCGACCGCGTCGGACATCGTGTAGTCTTTGGGATTGATCACGCAGAGCCGCCGCCCCAGCCGGTGAATGTGGATGCGGTCGGCGACTTCGAAAACATGCGGCATGTTGTGCGAGATCAGGATGATCGGGATGCCGCGCGATTTCACGTCCTGGATCAGTTCGAGCACACGGCGCGATTCCTTGACGCCGAGCGCCGCCGTCGGCTCGTCGAGGATGATGACCTTGGAACCGAAGGCGGCGGCACGCGCCACGGCAACGCCCTGACGCTGGCCGCCGGACAGCGTCTCCACGGCCTGGTTGATGTTCTGGATCGTCATCAGTCCGAGATCGGAGAGTTTCTGGCGTGCGAATTTCTCCATCGCCGGACGGTCGAGCTGGCGGAAGACCTTGCCCATGATGCCGGGTTTTCTGATCTCCCGGCCCATGAACATGTTGTCGGCGATCGAGAGCGCCGGGGACATTGCGAGCGTCTGGTAGACCGTCTCGATGCCCGCCTCCCGCGCGTCGCTCGGCGAGGTGAAATGGACCTTCTTGCCGTTCATCCAGATTTCGCCCTCTTCCGGCGTCACCGCGCCGGAGATCGCCTTGATGAGCGTCGACTTTCCGGCTCCGTTGTCGCCGATCACGGCAAGGATCTCGCCGGGCATGAGGTCGAAGTCGCAGCGGTCGAGCGCGGTCACGCGTCCGTAGCGCTTGATCAGGCCGCGGCCTTTCAGGATGGGTTCACTCATGCCGATACCTTTCTGATCCACTGGTCCACGGCAACGGCGGCGATGATCAGCACGCCGATGAAGAAATAGGTCCATTGGGCGTCCGCACCCAGGAGCCGCAGGCCAAGCGAGAAGACGCCGACGATCAGCGCCCCGAACAGCGCCCCGAGGATCGAGCCGCGTCCGCCGAAGAGCGAGATGCCGCCGATCACCACTGCGGTGATGGATTCGATATTGGCTTCGTAGGCGGAGGTGGGGGACACCGAGCCGATACGGCCAATGAGAGCCCAGCCGGCGAAGGCGCAGATGAGGCCGGCCAGCGCATAGACCGAGAGAAGCGTCGCCTTGACGTTCACGCCGGAGAGCTGTGCCGCCTCCGGGTCGTCGCCCACGGCATAGACGTGGCGGCCCCATGCTGTGTGACGCAGCACCCAGGCGAGAACGATCATCAGTGCGATCATGAAAATGACGCCAAGCGTGAAGATCGCGCCGCCGAGCTGGAACTTGGTGCCCATGAGCTGCAAGAGCGGAGCATGGGTCTCGATCTCCTGCGCGCGGATGGTCTCGTTGGCGGAGTAGAGGTAGTTCGAGGCGAGAATGATCTGCCATGTGCCGAGCGTGACGATGAAGGGCGGCAGCTTGATGCGCGAAACGAGAAATCCGTTCAGCGTTCCGCACAGCGTGCCGAAGATCAGGCCGCAGAGAATCGCCAGGCTCGGCGGCATCCCGTAACGGAATGTCAGCTGCCCCATGATCACCGAGGAGAACACGGTGATGGCGCCGACCGAGAGGTCGATGCCGGCAGTCAGGATGATGAGGCTTTGCGCGGCGGCGACGATGCCGACGATCTGGACCTGCTGGAGAACCAGGGTGAGCGCGAAGGGCGAGAAGAAGCGGTCGCCGATCAATGCGCCGAAGATGAGGATCGAGGCGATGAGAACGATCAGCGGAACGGCGGCCGGCGTCAGGTGCAGCCAATGCTGCACGTTTCCGAACATTCCGCGCTTGTGGACCTCGAACTCGGCGAGCTTGTCTTCGCGGTTGCTGGCGGATTCGTATTTGTCCGTCGTGACATTGTCCGACATGGGCGCTCTTTCCTCCCTTGCGCCGGCCGCTTGCGGCCGGCAATGCGCCGTGGGAAGCGCGGAGCTTCGTCCCCGCTTCCCGTTTTCGTCAGGCCGCTACCTGCGGCCCGGCTCAGGCGTCAGCCCCAGCAGCGATCCTGGCCGTCCTTGACCGAGATGGACGGGACGCCATCGACGGGCTGGTCGGTGACCAGTTCCACGCCGGTGTCGAAGAAGTCCTTGCCTTCGGTCGGTTCCGGCTTGGTGCCGTCCTTGGCCCAGGCGGCGATCGCCTCGATGCCCTTGGAGGCCATGAGCAGCGGATATTGCTGCGAGGTGGCGCCGATGACGCCGTCGGCAACATTCTGGACGCCCGGGCAGCCGCCGTCGACGGAGACGATGGTCACGTCGCCCTCGCGGCCGATGGCCTTGAGCGCTTCATAGGCGCCCGCAGCGGCCGGCTCGTTGATCGTGTAGACGACGTTGATCATCGGATCGGTCGCTAGCAGGTTTTCCATCGCCGTGCGGCCGCCTTCCTCGTTGCCGGCGGTCACGTCATGGCCGACGACGCGCGGATCGGTCTCGTCACCCCACTTGTTGGGATCGCCGAGGTCGATGCCGAAGCCCTGAAGAAAGCCCTGGTCGCGCAGAACGCCGACGGTGGGCTGGCTGACGGCGAGGTCGAGCATGGCGATCTTGGCATTGGCCGCCTCGTCGCCGAGCTTGGCCTTGGCCCACTGGCCGATCAGTTCGCCGGCCTTGAAGTTGTCGGTGGCAAAGGTCATGTCGGCGGCGTCGATGGGGTTGAGCGGGGTATCGAGCGCGATCACCAGAAGGCCGGCGTCGCGAGCCTGCTTGACCGACGAAACGATGGAAGACGTGTCGGATGCGGTCAGCAGAATGCCTTTTGCTCCGTCCGCGATGCAGGTCTCGATGGCTGCGACCTGGGTTTCGTGGTCGCCGTCGATCTTGCCGGCGAAGCTCTTGAGCTCGATGCCGAGTTCCTTGGCCTTGGCGGTCGCGCCTTCCTTCATCTTGACGAAGAAGGGATTGGTGTCGGTCTTGGTGATCAGGCATGCCG
This sequence comes from Pseudohoeflea suaedae, assembly GCF_004354915.1. Lineage (GTDB taxonomy): Bacteria > Pseudomonadota > Alphaproteobacteria > Rhizobiales > Rhizobiaceae > Pseudohoeflea > Pseudohoeflea suaedae. The sequence continues at coordinate 59,928 of NZ_SMSI01000003.1, forward strand.
AGATGTCTTCAGCGCTTGCCGGAGCGGCAAAGGCGACGCCGAGCGCGAGGGCGCCGAGCGTGGACGTCAAAAGAGACTTTTTCATAAACTTCCTCCCAGTTTGATGGTCGTGCCGGCGTCCCTGGCTGTGCGGGCACGCGGCGGGAATACTCCTCATGCGGCAGCATCTCGCTCCTCTGGAGTGCTGTCGCGACGGCCTATTAATTGTCGGGATAAAGGCGTCTGTCAATAAATAAATCCAGTTGATTTAGTAATCCGATCTGCGATGCTAGCGGCAGGACGGCGCAAGGAGGGTGCGCTATTCAGGCCGGACGAGGAGCGGCGATGAACTTTACTGACAACCGAACGAGAACCGGCGACAATGCCGCCTATTCCAGCATGGCTGGCGGGGCCAACCAGGTGCGCGTGCGCGCCTACAACGAGCGGCTCGTCCTGTCTCTGGTCCGGCTGCAGCCCGGCGTTTCGAAAGCCGAGATCGCGCGGCGCACCGGACTTTCGCCGCAGACCGTGTCGGTCATAATGCGCGCACTCGAGAAGGACGGCCTGCTCGTGCGCGGGGAGCCGATGCGGGGACGCGTCGGACAGCCGTCGGTGCCGATGCATCTCAATCCGGACGCGGTCCTTTCCTACGGGGTGAAGATCGGCCGGCGCAGCGCCGATCTCGTTCTCATGGATTTCACCGGCGAGATCCGCCTCAACCGCCACCGCACCTACCGGTATCCGGATTCGACGGAAATCATCAACTTCATCACGGAGAGCATCGACGACATCGAAGCGGATCTGGCCTCCAAGCAAAGGTCCACCATCGCCGGCATCGGGGTGGCCGCGCCCTTCGAATTGTGGAACTGGGCGAGCGAGGTCGGGGCGCCGTCGGGGGCGATGGAACAATGGCGGGGCTTCGACCTGCAGGCCGAGATCGCCGCCAGGGTGAGCTATCCGGTCTTCCTGCAGAACGACGCGACCAGCGCCTGCGGCGCCGAGCTCGTCTTCGGCGTCGGCCCGCATTATCCCGACTTCGTCTACTTCTATGTCGGCTCATTCATCGGTGGCGGCATCGTGCTGAATTCCACCCTTTTCGGCGGTCGCACCGGAACCGCCGGCGCCATCGGCCCGTTGCCGGTGCGCAACAACAGGGGCGAGACCGTGCAGCTTCTGCAGATCGCCTCGATCTTCATCCTGGAGCGCATGCTGCGGGAGCACGGGGTCGATCCCGAACCGCTCTGGTACAGTGCCGATCAGTGGATCGATTTCGGCGAGCCGCTGGAGACCTGGATACGGGAAAGTGCCGCCGGTCTCGCGCAGGCCATCGCAGCGGCCTGTTCGGTCATGGACTTTTCCGCCGCCGTGATAGACGGGGGCTTTCCCGCCTGGGTGCGCGAGCGGCTGGTGAGGGCGACGCAGGAGGAGATCGGCAAGCTCAACCTGCAGGGCATTCAGTATCCGGATATCGTCGAGGGACAGGTCGGCGCTCAGGCCCGCGCCATCGGCGGCGCCAGCCTGCCGATTTTCTCGCGCTATCTCATCGACCAGTCGGTTCTCTTCAAGGAAATCGTGACCGGCGATACGGACTGAAGCGTTATCCCGGTTCAGCAGTTCGCCGGAAGAGAGACCTCAACGATTGGCCAGTCCGCGGATCTTCTGGCGGATCAGGCGGGCCATGTTGCGGGTGTTGCGGTAGATGTGAAGCTGGGTCGCGACCTGGCGGACTTCGCGGTCGGCCTGCGGGGTCAGGCCGATGATCAGGCTGCCCATCTCGCAGCGCTCGCTCCAGAACCGGCTCATGATGGGATGATCGGGCACGGCGCATGAATCGGTGCGCTGGATGTTGAAATCATCGAGATGCCATTCGGTCAGGCGGTCCATGAGCAGCTTGCCGGGCGAGAAGCGGGCATACTCCTCGTTATAGGCCGTCTTCCATGTATAAGCCTCGCCGGACGTGATGAAGACGATCATCGAGGCGATGGCTTCTCCGTTGAGGACCAGGGAATGGATACGCACGGCGTCGTTCGTGGCGAGGCCGTTGATCGCCTCGCGGGCGAAGGCGGCGCGATAGCGGTCGGAAATCATCGCCGAGCGCGCTTTGCCCTTCCAGCCCGAATCCTCGAGTGTCAGGAACTCCTCGAGATGATAGCGAATCTCGTCGGGTTGACGGGCGACGACATATTCAAGCGTGCCGACTTCCTCGAGCTTGCGCCATTGGCGGCGCATTTCACGGCGGTGGTTCTTGGAGAGCGAACTGGCAAGATATTCGTCCGCATCCAGAGTGCTTTCGAGCATCGGACGCTCGCTCTGATCCGTCTCCACGAGTGGCAGGTTGCGGGCGATGGCGACCGCTCGCAGCAGGCTGATCGTCGGTCCCTTCAGGCGGGCGTCGGGCAGAACCAGCACATGGGGCAGGCCGAGGCTTGAATCGGACAGGCCCTCGAGGAGGTTGTCGAAGGTTTCGGCAGCGCCCTCGGCATCGACGAGCGGCGTGCCGAGCGGACCGAAGGAATTGGCCCATATGCGCATGATGCTGGGGCCGACGGAGAAGCCGGGCTTTTCAATCGAGAACGGGAAGAGAAGCCGAAGACGCGAGCGGTTGTCCAATTCGTCGCGGATCAGCAACAGCCTGATCTGGCGGTCTTCGAGCCGCGGCATGGCCGGTGCCAGGAAGCGGCCGGCGAAAAACACATTGGGCTCGAGCGAGCGGTTGGTGAGGTAGTCGAGCTCGTGCTGCAGGCCGTAGCCCGCGCGGGCGTTGTAGATCGCGATCTGGCGGCCGTCGCGACCGACGGGCATCGTCTGTTCGGCGGTCGGCCGGTCGGTGTGGACGGCGGCGAACTCTCCGATCAGCGCATTGGCCTGGCTGCTGGCGTTTTCCTCGATGATGGGGTGCGATGCCATATCCTGTCAGACCTCCGCTGCCGGGCGCAGTGCCAGTCTGCCGTATTGATCGGTGCCGACGAACTGGATGATTCCAAGTCTGTGTCTTACCGTGATGTGAAGTAAAAGCGCTTCCGCGCTCATGGCTACGGCCGTGGCAATGGCCGCTCCCTCGATACCAAAGTGCGGAATGAGGGCAATGTTCAATCCGATATTGACCGTCAAGGCCAGTGCATAGACACCGGCGCAGACCTTGTGATGACCGGTCATGGAAAGGAGAACCTCAGCCGGGCCGACCATGGCCTTCGCCAGGATGCCGACGAGCAGGATCGCCATGACGAGGCGGCCTTCGAGATAGTCGGGACCGAAAAGCGAAAGAAGAAGCGGAGCTGCCAGCATGGCGAGCCCGCCCACGACGAGGGAGGGCCAGAAGGCCCAGCGTGTGGTCTGGCTGGCGAAGTGGCCGAGTTCTTTCATCCGGCCGGTCGACACGAGGTTTGAGAAGCGCGGGGCTGCGGCGGCCTTGACGGCGAAATAGACGAAATGGACCAGCGCCATAATCTTGGCGGCGGCGAAATAGACCGCGACCCTCTCGGGCGGGAGATAAAGACCCACCACGATCACATCGGCATTGGTGAGCAGGAAGTAGAATCCCTCGATCATGAAGATCGGCAGCGCCACGACGACCCAGGCCTTGAAGTCGAGTTGCAGGCGGCCGCGCGCGAAGATATTGCCCAGCCTGCGGCGGACCAGGACGAACTGGCCCAGCGTGGTCAGGTATGTGGCGACAAGCGCGCCGACCAGGACGATCTGCGCATTGGCGCTCCCGAACCAGGCAAAGGCGGCTATCGCGATCAGGATGATCAGCGTCGGACGGATGAGATAGGTGGGGCTGAGCGCCAGAACCGGCCAGTTGTTGGCCCGCGAGGTGCCGTCCAGAACGTCGCCGAGGGCGATCATCGGCAAGGCGAAGGCACCCATGATCAGCGGCGCGACGTAATATTCCTTCACCTGGTCGCCGAGCATGAGGACGGTCGCAATGCCGATCCCGGCGACGAGTGTGGCCGAAATCATCGAGAAGACCCGTGCCGTCCAGGTCAGGCCGCGGATTTCCTCCGCCTGTCCGGAGGCGCGGTATTGCGGCAGGAAGCGGATGACCGCGGTGTGGAAGCCGAGGCAGGAGAGATTGCCCAGGATGATGGCGAGCACCCAGACGAAGACGTAGACGCCATAGTCGAAATTGCCCATCAGGCGGGCCAGGATCACCTGCGAGATGAAGGCGATTGCCGCCGAGACGATTCGGATGCCGAAGGCGATCAGCGCCATGCGCTGGGCCACGGCGAGATCGTCGCCGCCGCGCGCGATCACCTTCAGCAGATCAAGCAGGTGCCGGACGCGCGACAGGTGTCGCGCGGGCAGCAAGCGTTCTGCGGCGTCGGTGAAAGTCATCGTCGTCAACGGCCTGTTCAGTTACATGTCGGGGGAGTGTAGGTGCTGCACGTTAAGAAACGGTTGGACTATCGCAAGTTCATCAGCAAGACGCGAAAAAGCCCGGAAGCGGCGCTTCGGGCCGGCTTCCGGGCTTTGTCTTCTGGTCTCTGACCCGTTTCAGGGCGTCAGACGAAGGCGCCGTGGCAGTGCTTGAATTTCTTGCCCGACCCGCAGGGGCAGGCCTCGTTGCGGCCGACCTTGCCCCAGGTCTGGGGATCGTTCGGATCGCGGTCCTCGGGCGCCACTTCCTCCAATGCCATAAGGGGCGAGGACTCGGTGAAATCTTCCTCGCCGGTGGAGGCATTCTGGTGATGGCCGACCATTTCCGGTGCTTCGGGCTCCGGCGCCTCGGCTGCCTGCTGGACGATCTCGACGCGGCTGATCTGCGCCATCACCGTCTGGCGGAGGTTGGCCAGAAGCGCCTGGAAGAGTTCGAAGGCCTCCGACTTGTATTCCTGAAGCGGATCGCGCTGAGCGTAGCCGCGGAAGCCGATGACCGAGCGCAGGTGGTCGAGATTGACCAGATGTTCGCGCCAGAGATGGTCGAGGGTCTGAAGAACGACCGATTTCTCGACATAGCGCATGACTTCGGCGCCGAAACGGGCTTCCTTTTCCTCGGCCTGCTGGCGGGTGGCGGCAAGAATGCGCTCGCGCACCTCTTCCTCGGCAATGCCTTCCTCCTCGGCCCATTCCTCGATGGGAAGGTCGAGATTGAGGTAGGTCTGAACGCCTTCCTTCAACTCGGCGATGTTCCACTGCTCGGCATAGGCGCGTTCGGGAATGTGGAGGGCCACGAGACCGTCGACCACTTCCTCGCGCATGTCCTCGACAGTTTCCTTGATCGATTCGGCATCCATCAGTTCGATGCGCTGCTCGAAGATGACCTTGCGCTGATCGTTCATCACGTCGTCGAACTTCAGAAGGTTCTTGCGGATGTCGAAGTTGCGGCCTTCGACCTTCTTCTGGGCGCGTTCGAGCGCCTTGTTGATCCACGGATGGACGATCGCCTCGCCTTCCTGGAGGCCGAGCTTGCGCAGCATCCCGTCCATGCGGTCCGAACCGAAGATGCGCATCAGGTCGTCCTGAAGCGAAAGATAGAACTTCGAGCGGCCCGGGTCGCCCTGACGACCGGAACGGCCGCGCAGCTGGTTGTCGATGCGGCGGCTTTCATGGCGCTCGGTTGCGAGAACGTAGAGACCGCCGGCTTCCAGCGCCTGCTGCTTGAGCTTGGCGATGTCGTCCTTGATCTCCTGCACGCGCCTGTCGCGCTCGGGGCCGGCTTCCATGTCGCCCAGTTCCTGGGCGATGCGCATGTCGGCGTTGCCGCCGAGCTGGATGTCGGTACCGCGACCGGCCATGTTGGTGGCGATCGTCACCGCGCCCGGCACGCCGGCCTGCGACACGATGCAGGCTTCCTGCTCGTGGTAACGGGCGTTGAGAACCTGGAAGTCCTCGATCCCGGCCTGCTTGAGAAGTTCGGCGAGTTGCTCGGATTTCTCGATCGAGGTGGTGCCCACGAGAATCGGCTGTGCCTTTTCCCGGGCTGCCTTGATCTCTTCCACGATGGCCGCGAATTTCTCCTCGGTGGTCCGGTAGACCTCGTCGTCTTCATCGGCACGGGCGATCGGACGGTTGGTCGGAACTTCGACCACGTCGAGACCGTAGATGTTGCCGAATTCCTCGGCTTCCGTCGACGCGGTGCCGGTCATGCCGCCGAGCTTGTCGTACATGCGGAAGTAGTTCTGGAACGTGATCGACGCCAGCGTCTGGTTTTCCGGCTGGATCTGGACGTGTTCCTTGGCTTCGAGCGCCTGGTGCTGACCTTCCGAATAGCGGCGGCCCGGCATCATGCGGCCGGTGAATTCGTCGATGATGACGATCTCGCCGTTACGGACGATGTAATCCTTGTCGCGCGTGAAGAGGCGGTGTGCCTTCAGCGCATTGTTGATGTGGTGAACGATCGCGACGTTCTCGACGTCGTAAAGCGATTCGCCCTTCAGGAGATCGGCTTCGCGGAGAAGGTTCTCGAGCTTCTCGGTGCCTTCCTCGGTGAAGGTGGCCGAGCGCTGCTTCTCGTCGATCTCGTAGTCCTCTTCCGTCAGCATCGGGATGAAGGCGTCGATGCGGGTGTAGAGGTCGGAGCGGTCGTCGAGCGGACCGGAGATGATGAGCGGCGTGCGCGCCTCGTCGATGAGGATCGAATCCACTTCGTCGACGATGGCGAAGTAGTGGCCGCGCTGGACCATCTGGCCGCGCTCATACTTCATGTTGTCGCGCAGATAGTCGAAGCCGAGCTCGTTGTTGGTGGCATAGGTGATGTCGCAGGCATAGGCCGCGCGGCGCTCGTCGTCGCTCATGTCGTGAACGATGATGCCCGTGGACAGGCCGAGGAAGCCGTAGATCTGCGCCATCCATTCGGCGTCGCGCTTGGCGAGGTAGTCGTTGACGGTCACGACATGGACGCCGCGGCCGGTCAGCGCGTTGAGGTAGACGGGAAGGGTCGCGACGAGCGTCTTGCCTTCACCGGTCTTCATCTCGGCGATGGAATTCTCGTTGAGAATCATGCCGCCGACGAGCTGCACGTCGAATGGACGAAGCCCGATGGCGCGCTTGGCGGCCTCGCGAACCACCGCGAATGCCGGCACGAGTATGTCGTCTACGGACTTGCCGTTCTGCAGCAACTGCTTGAATTCGTCGGATTTCTGTTTGAGCTCGGCATCGGAGAGGGCTTCCATCTCCTTTTCGAGAGCATTGATCGCCTGCACTTTCGAAGAATAACCGCGAACGCGGCGGTCATTGGACGATCCGAACAATTTCTTGGCGATGGCGCCAAACTTGACCATGCCTGGTCCTTTCCCAAGGCTCAGCTGGTGGCGGGTCCCGAGCAGCCGGGATGGCTGTGGGCGTCGCCGGGCTTTCCGGGTTTGAGGGCGCCGTCCAACCCCAAACGCGAGCGAATGCTGGCTGGACGGACGGTTGGCAGACAGATAAGAGGGGGGTCGCACGATGTCAACGTCGCGCCACAGGGGGTTGCGGTCATCTTATGGACTGATTCGAAGCCCAGACGAGCGCGCTGACACAGCACGAAACGAAAGGTTTTTCATATGCGCCATACGAAGCTCGTTGCGGCCGTCCTTCTCGCATCCTCGGTCCTGATGTCGTCCGGCGCCTTCGCCGCCGAAGGCGACGACCCGGTGGTCGCCAAGGTCGGAGATGCCGAAATTACTGAATCCGAACTGACCCTGGCCCAGGGCGAACTCGATCCGCAATTCGACAACGTGCCGGCGGAACAGCGACGTCTGGCCGCACTCGCCGCCGTCATCGACATCAAGTCGCTGGCCCGCAAGGCCGAGAACGAGGATCTCGAGGATACCCAGGAATTCAAGTCGCAGATGAATTATCTGCGCGACCGCACCCTGCACAATGTCCTCTTCAAGAAGGAAGTCATCGATTCCATCACCGACGAGGAAGTAAAGGCGCGCTACGACAAGGAAGTCGCTGCCACTCCGCCGGAAGAAGAGGTCCAGGCCCGCCACATCCTGCTCAAGACCGAGGATGAGGCGAAGGCTGTCATCAAGGAACTCGAGGACGGCGCCGATTTCGTGGAACTGGCGAAGGAAAAGTCGACCGGTCCCAGCGCTTCCGAAGGCGGCGATCTCGGCTATTTCCGCAAGGGCCGCATGGTTCCGGCCTTCGAGGAAGCCGCATTCGGTCTCGAAAAGGGCGAATTCACCAAGGAGCCGATCAAGTCGGAATTCGGCTGGCACGTGATCAAGGTCGAAGACCGCCGCGAAGCCGAAGCGCCGGCCTTCGAGCAGGTCGCCCCGCAGGTGCGTCAGGTCCTGCTGCGCGAAAAATATGCCGCGCTTCTCGAGACCGCACGTTCCGAAGTCGAGGTCGACATCGTCGATCCGGCGTTGAAGGAAGGTTATGACACCGTGATGAAGCAGCAGGCAGATGCCGAGGCCGCGGCGGAAAACGGCGCTGATTCGGGTGCCGAAACGCCGGCTGAACAGTAGTCCGCCGCGCATTCTCGCCATTTCCCGCACGCAGACAGAAGACACGGACAACATGTCGACCGAAATATCCCCGCTGGCGCCAAAATCCGATCCCGTCCTGCCGCCGATCGCCGGCGTCAGGATCGAGACCGCCGAAGCCGGAATCAAGTACAAGGGCCGCACCGACCTGATGGTCATGGTCTTTGACAGGCCGGCCGAAGTCGCCGGGGTGTTCACCACGTCGAAATGTCCGTCTGCACCTGTCGATCTCTGCCGGGCAAACCTGCCCGGCGGATCCGCTCGCATCGTGGTCGTCAATTCCGGCAACGCCAACGCATTCACCGGCGCGAAGGGCGCGAAGGCTACCGCGGATACGGCCGGGGCCGCTGCGGCGGCTGCCGGCTGCGCGCCCTCGGAAGTCTTTCTCGCCTCCACCGGCGTGATCGGCGAACCTCTCGACGCAGCGAAATTCTCCGGCCTCCTCGGCGACATGGTCAAGTCGGCCGTCAGCGATCGCTGGGCGGATGCGGCCCGGGCGATCATGACCACCGATACCTATCCGAAGGTCGCCACGCGCACCTTCGAGATCGCCGGGGCGTCCTGCACCATCAACGGAATCGCCAAGGGCGCCGGCATGATTGCGCCGGACATGGCGACCATGCTGTCCTTCATCGTCACCGATGCGCCGATCGCCGCCAACGTGCTGCAGGCGGCGCTGTCGGATCATGTCGGTTCCACCTTCAACGCGGTCACCGTCGACAGCGATACTTCCACCTCCGATACGGTTCTCCTGTTCTCCACCGGCGGAGCACAGATCACCGAGACGTCGGATCCGCAGCTTGCCGGCTTCCGCGAGGCGCTTCGTTCGCTGATGGAGGAACTGTCGCTGAAGATCGTCCGTGACGGCGAAGGCGCGCGCAAGCAGGTCGAGGTGCTGGTCACCGGTGCGGCGTCCGACGAAGCCGCGGGCCGCATTGCCCGTTCGATCGCCAATTCTCCCCTGGTCAAGACGGCTGTCGCCGGCGAGGATGCCAATTGGGGCCGCGTCGTCATGGCCGTGGGCAAGGCCGGCGAGGAAGCCGACCGTGACCGGCTTGCCATCTGGTTCGGCGATGTCCGCGTGGCCGTCGACGGCGAACGCGATCCCGACTACAGCGAAGCCGAAGCCTCTGCCGTCATGAAGCGCGACGAGATCACCATCCGCGCCGATATCGGCCTGGGGTCGGGGCAGGCTCGGGTCTGGACCTGCGATCTGACCAAGGCCTATGTCGAAATCAACGGCGATTACCGCAGTTAGAAATCATGCGTCATCATTTCCAAACGAGTTCCTCATGCCCCGGCTCGCGCTAGTCCGGCGGCTCGAGGCGGCGGGCTTTCGTGCCTGGCCGGCTGCTTCCATCCAGTTCGATGGCAGCTGGCAGATCAGGCTGACCGCGGGCCATCCGTCCAAGCGGCTCAATTCCGTCAATCCGCTCGATCCGTCCGACCGCCGCGACATTGAGCGCCGGGTCGAAATGGCCGCGCGGCGATTCGAGGCCTATGACCGCCAGCTCGTGTTCCGGCAGTCGCCATTGGCGCCCAAGGAACTCGATGCCTATCTGGACGAACTCGGCTGGGAACGTTTCGAGGAAACCGCGGTCATGTCGGCGCCGATGTCCGAACTCGATATCGACGGCGGAATGGACCATCTTCCCGTCCGTGATGTCGGCCGCTATGTCGATGCATCCATTCGCGTCCATGGCCGCGACCCCTCGCTGAAGGCCGGGCTTACGGAAGTCCTGAGTTCCATCAAGCCGCCGAGCGGCCTGTTCGTCATCGAGGACAAGGGCAATCCGGTGTCGACCGCGCTCTGTGTCCACGACAAGGAACTCGCCGGCATCTACGAGCTGGCGACCCATGCGGAGGCACGCCGCAAGGGGAGAGGGCGCGACGTCGTCTGCGCCGCCCTTCGCTGGGCGCGTCACCGCGGTGCGACCAAGGCATGGCTGCAGGTCGAAACCGCCAACGAGGCCGCCTACGGGCTCTATCAGGGGCTCGGCTTCAAGGAGGTCTACCGCTATTCCTTCCGTCGGAGCGGTGAGGGACAGGGAGCTGTCAGTGACTGAGACCATTCTTCTCGTCGTCGCCTGCGCCCTCGTCGACGTCGATGGTCGCGTTCTTCTTGCGCAGCGCCCGGAAGGCAAGAAGCTGGCCGGCATGTGGGAGTTTCCCGGCGGCAAGGTCGAGGGGGGCGAGCGGCCCGAGGCGGCCCTCATCCGCGAGCTCGACGAGGAGCTGGGGATAACGACCTGGGAAAGCTGTCTGGCGCCACTGACATTCGCCAGCCACGCCTATGACGACTTCCATCTCCTGATGCCGTTGTTCGTCTGCCGTCGTTTCGAGGGCCGGCCCGAGGGGCGCGAGGGCCAGGCGCTCAAATGGGTGCGGCCGCGCGACATGCGCGATCTGCCGATGCCGCCTGCCGACGAGCCGCTGGTTGCGACGCTGATCGATCTCATCTGAGTCCCGTCATGAGATGTCTCGAGACCGCTCCGGCGAAATGGCCGTGTCTCGATATCGGTCAAATCCCCGATCCCCGGGTGCAGCGTTAAGCAATCCTAAACGCTATTGCAGCATATTTTTGCCGGTAACCGCTTCGTCATCACGGTTGGGGCAAGACAATGCACGATGCTGATTTCTGGACTACAGTCACCGACAAATCTCCCGAAACGGGCCGGTTTGGCCGGTCGAGTGCCGTCAAGGCGGCGATGTTGTTCGCCGGCGTCGGTATCGTCTCCGCTCTCATACTCACCCCCATCCTGGCCAAGGACGTGGCAAGCCGCCTGGCGTTTCATCCCGGCGCATACGACAACATCATAACCGGTTCCATTTCGGGACAGAAGTCAGGCCGATCCTACACGATCCGTAAATCTGTACTGCAGGACTCTCCCGATTCCATTTGCATTATTCAGCGAAATGGCTTCAGGACAGGTGATTGCTGACAAGCACATTTTTACGCTTCGCCACATGAGGTGGCTGGCTCACGCCGCACATGAAGTGTCAATTAGCCGTCACGGCAGACGAGGACTTTAGATGCTGCTTCGCTTTATTCGCGATACATCAGGCGCTACGGCGATCGAATACGGATTGATTGCGGCACTCATCGCTGCTTCGCTGATTTTCGGCATGGGCCAGATCGGCCAGTCGATGAACAACCAGTTCACGTCGGTTTCCGAAAAGGTGAACGACGCCGGCATCGAATAAGCGCCTCTTGCTGCCAGGCTGCCGCGGCGGTTTTGCCCGGTCACTCCCCGCGTTCGACATCGTCCGTTTTCAGAGCATCGGCCAGCCGCATCTTGGCGCTGCCGGGCTTTAACGGCTTTTGCTGGCTTTCGTGCGGCATCCAGCCGGACAGGTGAATGATGGCAAAGGTCGCGCGGATACGTCCGTCGGGGTCTGAAAAGCGGTCCGCATAAATCTCGCCAGCCAGATCGAAGAGAAGGCGCGGGGCCGGTGTCCGGCTCCGGGCAGCCATTGCATTGGTCATGCCCATCGCGCGCAGGTCGCGCATCAGGGCGAAGATGTCGTCATAGCGGACCACGATGTCCTCACGGTCGGCGACGGGCAGGGCAAATCCCGCGCGCTGCATCAGCGAACCGTAATCGCGCACGTCGGCGAAGGGATGAACGCGCGAATGAGCGCCGCCTGTCAGATGGCTTTCAGCTTCGAGAAGCGACTGGCGCAATTCGCCAAGCGTTCCCGCGCCCGGTACGGCAGCGAGAAAGAGCCCGTCCGGTCTGAGCGCGCGCCGCGCCTGGATCATCAGTCCCGGCGTATCGTTGACGAGATGAAGCGATAGCGGCGAGACGATGAGGTCGCTTGACCCGTCCTGCAGCCCGGAAAGCTCCGGGTCGGCGACGATCTGCTCGCGGCCGCCGAGGCCGTCGAGCATGCCGTCCGCCACGAAGCGGAACCTGGCTGTCTTGCCGGTGGCCTCCATCAGATCCGCCGTCACGGGTGTGACGCCGTGAAGCTGGACCGGGTTTTCGAACCTGCGCTCGACCAGGCTCAGACGCTCGGCCATGTCGGCTGCGACATGGGCTGCGAGAAAATCCGCGTCCTTGACTGCTGCCCTGAAGGCCCGTTCGCGGCGCTGGCGCAACAGCGCATGGTCGAAGATCTGTTCCATGTGGTCCGGTTCTTTCCGAGGCGTTCGGCCTGTTCCTCATCGGCGTTGTGGTGACGGATGACGGACGGTAAAGTCAAGTCATGGCTCGTATGTCGACCGGCATTCACGCACCGATGGCAAGGTTTGCCCGCTCTTTCGCGGAGGCCGTGATCGCGACCGTCTTTCCGCCGGTCTGTCATGGCTGCGGCATCATCATGAGCCGACATGGCGGGCTATGCGCAGGGTGCTGGACCGAGGTCCGGTTCATCGAGCGTCCCTTCTGCGAGGTGACGGGCCAGCCGTTCGACCATGATCGCGGCGACGGTCTCGTCAGTGCCGCGGCGATTGCCGACCCGCCTGTCTACGACAAGGCCCGCGCAGTGGCCCTCTATGATGGCCCCGCGCGCAAACTCGTCCAGGCGCTGAAATTCTCCGACCGCGCCGATCTCGCGCCGATGATGGCGGAATGGATGGTGCGCGCGGGCCGCGAGGTTCTCGACGGGAGCGACGTCATTCTGGCTGTGCCGCTGCATCGCCGCCGCCTGTTCGGGCGCGCCTATAACCAGGCGGGCGAACTGGCGAGAGCGGTGTCGCATATTTCCGGCACGCCGCTTGCGCCCGGTACGCTGATCCGCCGCAAGGCCACGAACCCGCAGGTCGGGCTCGGGCGCACGGCGCGCATCGCCAATCTTTCAGGGGCATTCAGGGTCGAGCCGTCGCGCGCGTCCGCAATTGCCGGCAGGCGCGTCCTGCTGATCGACGACGTGCTGACGACGGGCGCCACGGTCAATGCGGCGGCAAAGGTTCTCCTGCGCGCCGGCGCCGCCCGGGTCTGCGTGCTGACATTCGCGCGGGTTGCAAGCGGCGGCGCCGAGACCCTATATGCTTGATACGGTTCAAATCGAAGGTCCGGGCCATCACGCCCGGCGAGGATAATCCCGATGGTCGACGTGACGATCTACACCCGCCAGTTCTGCGGCTTCTGCACCGCCGCCAAGCGTCTGCTCGACGAAAAGGGCGTTGCCTATACCGAGCACGACGCCACGTTCTCGCCGGATCTGAAGGCCGAGATGATCCAGAAATCCAACGGTGGCCGGACGTTCCCGCAGATTTTCATCGGCGATACCCATGTCGGCGGTTGCGACGATCTCCATGCGCTGGAACGCGCCGGCAAGCTCGATCCCATGCTGCAGGGTGCCTGAGACATGACTTCACTCGTCGTCGCCGCCATCCAGATGCGTTCGGGAACCGACCCGAAAGCCAACATCGCCACGATGGACGAACTCGCGCGCGATGCGGCGAGCCGTGGGGCGAGATATATCCAGACACCGGAAATGACCGGCTGCCTGATGCGCGACAAGGCGGCCCTGATGGCCTCGATCAGGACAGACGGCGAGGACCCGGTGGTGGCCGCGGCCGCCAGCCTGGCCTCTGAACTCGGCGTCTGGTTCCATCTCGGCTCCACCGCCATCGATGCGGGAGAGGGCATGGCCGCCAACCGCGCCTTCATCTTCTCCCCCGACGGCGCGCTGGTGACGACCTACGACAAGATCCACATGTTCGACGTCGATCTCGACAATGGCGAGAGCTGGCGCGAAAGCGCGACCTACCGGCCCGGCGAACGCGCCGTGACGGTGGATATCGCCGATACCCGTTTCGGGCTCGGCATCTGCTACGATATCCGCTTCCCGCAGCTGTTCCGGTCCCATGCGCTCGCAGGCGCGCAGGTGCTGACGGCACCCGCCGCCTTCACCCGCCAGACGGGAGAAGCGCACTGGCACGTGCTGCAGCGCGCGCGAGCCATCGAAAACGGAGCCTTCGTCGTCTCCGCCGCTCAGGGCGGCAAGCACGAGGACGGCCGCGAGACCTATGGTCACTCCCTCGTCGTCGATCCCTGGGGCGAGGTCCTGGCTGAAGCCGACGGCGACGAGCCGGGCATCGTGGTGGCCGAAATCGATCCGGCGGAATCCGCCAGGGCTCGCGCCAAGATCCCGAACCTGAAGAATGCACGCGATTTTCGCGCCGAAACCGTTTCCGCGGCGGACAAGGCGAGGGCGGCATCGTGATCCGCTTTTCGCTTCATTGCGATCAGGCCCATGAATTCGAGATCTGGTTCGGTTCGAACGCCGATTTCGACGGCCAGAAGAAGCGGGGTCTCGTCTCCTGCCCGGTCTGCGGTTCCAGCCAGATCGAGAAATCGCTGATGGCGCCGGCCGTCGCCCGTTCGGACAAGGACAGATCCATGCCGGTCGCGCCGATTGCGTCCGACGTCCCGGCGGCACCGGTCGCCATGGATCCGGCAAGGGCCGAGATGATGGCGGCGATCCGCGACATGGTCCGCCAGGTGCGCTCTAGCGCCGAGGATGTGGGGGACCGTTTCCCGACCGAGGCGCGGAAGATTCATTACGGCGAAGCAAAGGAACGCGGCATCATCGGCAAGGCCAATCCCGAGGAAGCCCGCAAGCTTCTCGAAGAGGGCATCGGCGTCCTGCCGCTGCCCAATCTGCCCGAGGACATGAATTAGCCGCTTCGGCCTTTCGCCTCGTCTTCGCCCGGCCGTGCGGTAGATGCAAGGGTGCCACCGCGTCCCCGATATCGGATAGCGGCAGCTGTTCCCTGTCGGCGCTACACTTGGCGCCGCGGAAAGCCTACGACCTTACGCCGGACGGGCTGCCAGCAGCATGTAGTTCACGTCCATGTCGCGCGAGAGCTTCCAGCGGTCCGACAAAGGTGAATATGTGACGCCGTTGCGGTCTATGATGCCCATGCCCGCGGCCGAAAGCGGGCCCTCGATCTCTTCCGGGCGCACGAGCTTGTCGTATTGGTGGGTGCCGCGTGGCAGCCAGCGCAGCACATATTCCGCGCCCACAATGGCGAGTGCCATGGCCTTGGGCGTGCGGTTTATCGTGGCCACGAACATCAGGCCGCCGGGTTTGACCATCTTCGCGCAGGAGGACAGGAACAGCTCGACGTCGGCGACGTGCTCGACCACTTCCATGTTCAAGACCACGTCGAACTGCTCGCCGGCATCGGCCAGCGCTTCGGCGGTGGTGGCGCGGTAGTCGACCTGCGCACCCGACTGCCCGGCGTGGATTCTCGCCACCTCGATATTGGTCTCGGAAGCATCGGCGCCGACGACCTCTGCCCCCATTCGCGCGATCGGTTCGCTCAAAAGCCCGCCGCCGCAGCCGATATCGAGCACGCGCAGGCCTTCGAACGGTCTCAGGGACCGGCTGTCGCCGCCGGAATGCTCGATGACCTTGTCGCGGATATAGGTCAGGCGCACGGGATTGAACTTGTGCAGCGGGCGGAACTTGCCGGTCGGGTCCCACCACTCCTGCGCCATGCGGGAGAAACGGTCGACTTCGCCCGCGTCGATCGTGGTCCTGGGCGCTTCGCTCATTGTCATTCTCCGTTTGTTTCAGCCTCCAAGTTTCGCGCGCGGGCCGCAATGTCAAGACGCAAGAAGTGGGCAAGGTCGAACAAGCCAGCGGCAACACGTCGCGCAATGTTGCAGGACAAAGGGTTTTTGTTTAAAGACCGCGTCGATCCGCTCCGTTTGACGGGGCGTTTTTCTTGCCCTTCAGGCAGACGACACCAATTGCCCTCGCGGTCCTTCGCCGGATCGTCCCGAGGCCGGAGACCCGGAAGCATTCCATGGCGCGTATCGTGATGAAGTTTGGCGGCACTTCGGTGGCCGATCTCGACAGGATCCACAATGTGGCCAGGCATGTGAAACGGGAAGTGGAGGCCGGCAACCAGGTGGCCGTGGTGGTCTCGGCGATGGCCGGCAAGACCAACGAGCTGGTCAACTGGGTGCAGTCCATGCCGAAGGTCACCGGTGCGAAGGCATCCTTCTACGATGCCCGCGAATATGACGCCGTGGTGGCTTCCGGGGAGCAGGTGACCAGCGGTCTCCTGGCGATCGCGCTGCAGGCCATGGGGGTCGATGCGCGCTCCTGGCACGGCTGGCAGATCCCGATCAAGACCGACAATGTGCATGGCGCCGCCCGCATTCTCGATATCGACGGAACCGAACTCATCCGCCGGTTCGAGACCGGCCAGGTCGCCGTCATCGCCGGTTTCCAGGGCGTCGGTCCGGACAACCGTATCGCCACGCTCGGCCGTGGCGGCTCCGACACCAGCGCCGTGGCGATCGCCGCTGCCGTCAAGGCCGACCGCTGCGACATCTACACCGATGTCGACGGCGTCTACACCACCGATCCGCGCATCGTGCCCAACGCGCGGCGGATGAAGAAGATCGCCTTCGAGGAAATGCTCGAAATGGCATCGCTGGGCGCCAAGGTTCTGCAGGTCCGCTCGGTGGAACTGGCCATGGTGCACAAGGTGCGTACCTTCGTGCGCTCAAGTTTCGACGACCCGGACGCGCCCGGCATGAGCGACCCGCTCAATCCGCCCGGCACGCTGATTTGCGACGAGGAAGAAATCGTGGAACAGGAAGTTGTCACCGGCATCGCCTATGCCAAGGACGAAGCGCAGATTTCCCTGAGGCGCGTGGCCGACAGGCCCGGCGTTTCGGCTGCTGTGTTCGGCCCGATGGCGGAAGCCCACATCAATGTCGACATGATCGTGCAGAACATCTCGGAAGACGGTTCGCGCACCGACATGACGTTCACGGTGCCCTCGGCGGACGTCGACAAGGCGCTGCAGCAGCTCGAGAAGAGCCGCGAGCGGATCGGCTTCGACGTGGTGCAGAGCGAAACCGGTCTCGCCAAGGTCTCGGTCATCGGCATCGGCATGCGCAGCCATGCGGGCGTTGCCGCCACGGCCTTCAAGGCGCTGGCCGAGAAATCCATCAACATCAAGGCGATCACCACCTCCGAGATCAAGATTTCCATCCTGATCGACGGGGCTTATGCCGAACTCGCGGTACGGACTTTGCATTCCGTCTACGGTCTGGATAAGAGTTGACCTGACAGCCCGTAGCCGGGAGAATCGGGGCGCGCACCGCACGGTGCTGCAGAACATCCGAACCGGCTTTCAAAAAGGGGAAGAGCTGACGCGATGAGAGACCTATCCGCAGGTCCGCGCGTGCTGCTCCGGCGGCTACGCGAACTCATGGCGGAGCCGCTCGAGCCGCAGGAGCGCCTTGACCAGATCGTTCGCCAGATCGCGGCGAACATGGTGACCGAGGTGTGTTCGTTTTACGTGCTGCGCGCCGACGGGGCGCTGGAGCTGTTCGCCACCGAAGGTCTGAACAAGGACGCCGTCCACCAGTCGCAGCTGAAGATGGGGCAGGGCCTTGTCGGCACCATCGCGGCGAGCGCGCGGGCGCTCAATCTCTCTGACGCCCAGTCGCATCCCGCCTTCACCTATCTGCCGGAAACGGGCGAAGAGATCTATCACTCCTTCCTCGGTGTGCCGATCCTGCGCGCCGGCCGTTCGCTCGGCGTGTTGACCGTGCAGAACAAGGCCTATCGCAAGTATCGCGAAGACGAGCTCGAGGCGCTCGAAACGACCGCCATGGTGCTGGCCGAGATGATCGCCACGGGCGAACTCAGGCAGATCACCCGCTCGGGCGTCGAACTCGACCTCACCCGGCCCGTTTCCATGGACGCCAATGCGTTCGGCGACGGTATCGGGCTCGGCTATGTGGTTCTGCATGAGCCGCGCATGGTCGTGACCGATCTTCTGAACGACGACGCCGATGCCGAAATCAAGCGGCTCGAGGAGGCGCTCGATTCGCTGCGCATCTCGATCGACGACATGCTGTCGCGCCGCGACGTGTCGATGGAAGGCGAGCACCGCGCGGTTCTCGAGGCCTATCGCATGTTCGCCCATGACCGTGGCTGGGTGCGCAAGCTCGAGGAAGCAATCCGCAACGGCCTGTCCGCCGAGGCGGCGGTCGAGAAGGTGCAGAGCGATACTCGCGCCCGCATGATCCACATGACGGATCCGTATCTGCGCGAGCGGCTTCACGATTTCGACGATCTCGCCAACCGTCTGCTGCGCAAACTGACAGGGTTCGAACCCGGCGGCGCGACGCTGCCCGAGGATGCGATCATCGTCGCGCGCGCCATGGGGGCGGCCGAACTTCTCGACTATCCGCGCGAGGCCATCCGCGGTCTGGTTCTCGAAGACGGCGCGGTGACCAGCCACGTCGTGATCGTGGCACGGGCCATGGGCATTCCGGTCGTCGGACAGGCGGCGGGCATCGTCTCGCTGGCTGAAAACCGCGACGCTATCATCGTCGATGGTGATGACGGGCAGGTTCATCTCAGGCCGATGCAGGATCTGCAGGACGCCTATGCCGAAAAGGTCCGGTTCCGGGCCAGACGGCAGGAGCAGTTCCGGGCCCTGCGCGGCGTCGAATCGGTAAGCATCGACGGCGTGGCCGTCAGCCTCAACATGAATGCCGGTCTGCTTGTCGACCTGCCGCAACTCGAGGAAGCGGGCGCGGAAGGAATAGGTCTCTTCCGCACCGAACTGCAGTTCATGATCTCCTCCACCATGCCGCGGATCGAGGAGCAGGAGACGTTCTACCGCTCGGTCCTGCGCCAGGCCGGCGATCATCCGGTGACATTCCGTTCGCTCGATATCGGCGGCGACAAGGTGGTGCCCTATTTCCGGTCCGCGGAAGAGGAAAATCCGGCGCTCGGCTGGCGCGCCATCCGTTTGTCGCTCGACCGTCCCGCCTTGCTGCGCGGCCAGTACCGCGCCTTGCTCAGGGCTGCCGAGGGGCAGGAACTCAAGCTGATGGTGCCGATGGTCACCGAGGTCGAGGAACTGCGCAGGGCCAAGGATCTTCTCAAGAAAGAGGTCAACCGGCTCTCCCGTCTCGGGCACGACCTGCCGCGCAGGCTGCAGTTCGGCGCCATGCTCGAGGTTCCGAGCCTGCTCTGGCAGCTCGATGAACTGATGGCGGAGGTCGACTTTCTCTCGGTCGGTTCGAACGACCTCTTCCAGTTCGTCATGGCGGTCGATCGCGGAAATTCCCGGGTTTCGGACCGTTTCGATCCGCTCAACCGGCCCTTCCTGCGCATCCTGCGGCAGGTGGTGGAGGCGGCGGACCGGACCCGCACGCCGCTCACGCTCTGCGGGGAACTCGCGGGACGGACTTTGTCGGCCATGGCGCTGATCGGTCTGGGCTTCCGTTCGATCTCGATGTCGCCGGCATCGATCGGACCGGTGAAATCCATGCTGCTTTCGCTTGACGTGAAGGCCCTGGAGAGCGAATTGCTTGCGGCACTGTCGGAGCGGGAAACCGAGAACTCCAAATCGATCCGCAAGATCCTGGCGCAGTTCGCCGAAAACAACAATGTCAGCCTCTAACCGCTGACAGGTTCAGAAAGACCTCTTCTATGGCCAAGCTACCCGTGGACAAGATGCGCGAGCTCGAACGCCGTTTCGGCGAGGTCGAAGCGCGCATGGCTGCGGGTCCGGATGCCGACGCCTATGTAAAGCTCGCGTCCGAATATGCCGAGCTCGAGCCGCTGGTGGAGAAAATCCGCGAGCACGACAAGGCGACCAGCGAGCGCAAGGATCTCGAAACGCTCCTCGCCGACAAGGCGACCGACGCCGACATGCGCGATCTGGCGGAGATGGAACTGCCCGAGGTGCGCGAACGGATCGCCGCCCTCGAGGAAGAGATCCAGATCCTGCTTCTTCCCAAGGATGCCGCCGACGAGAAAAGCGCGATCGTGGAAATCCGTGCCGGGACGGGCGGTTCGGAAGCCGCTCTTTTCGCGGGCGACCTGTTTCGCATGTATGAGCGCTATGCGAGCGACAAGGGTTGGCGCGTCGAGGTTCTCTCGGCGAGCGAAGGCGAGGCGGGCGGCTACAAGGAAATCATCGCCACGATCTCAGGCAAGGGTGTGTTCTCGCGACTGAAATTCGAATCGGGCGCCCACCGCGTGCAGCGCGTGCCGGAAACCGAATCCGGCGGGCGCATCCATACGTCCGCGGCAACGGTCGCGGTGCTGCCGGAAGCCGAGGAAATCGATATCGAAATCCGTGCCGAGGACATTCGTATCGACACGATGCGCGCCTCCGGTGCCGGCGGCCAGCACGTCAACACGACCGATTCCGCCGTCCGCATCACCCATATCCCGACCGGCATCGTGGTGACGTCTTCGGAAAAGTCGCAGCACCAGAACCGTGCGCGCGCCATGCAGGTGCTTCGCGCCCGGCTCTACGACCAGGAGCGGGAGGCAGCTGATTCCGCGCGTTCGGCCGAGCGCAAGAGCCAGGTCGGGTCGGGCGACCGTTCCGAGCGCATCCGCACCTACAACTTCCCGCAGGGCCGGGTGACCGATCACCGGATCAACCTCACGCTCTACAAGCTCGACCGGATGATGATCGGCGAAATCGACGAAGTGGTCGACGCGCTGATCTCCGATTTCCAGGCCGGCCAGCTCGCGGAACTCGGCGATGCCGCCCGCAAGTGACGAGCGCCTGCGTCTCGACGCACTGATGGCCGAAGTCCGCGCCGCCTTTGTCCGGGCGGGGATCGATACGCCGGGCTTCGATGCGCGGCTCTTGATCGGCGGGCTTCTCGATATTTCTCCGACCGCCATGATCACCGGCGGCGACGCGCTTGTGCCGGCCGGCGATGTCGCTCGCGTACGTGAGGCGGTGGGGCAGCGTATCGCCGGGCGGCCGGTTCACCGTATTCTCGGTTGGCGCGAGTTCTACGGCCATCGCTTCGCGCTCTCGCCGGCGACGCTCGAGCCCCGTCCCGATACCGAGGTGCTGGTCGAGGCGGCTATCGCGGAAGTCAGAAATATCATGGCGGCGAAGGCGGCGTGTCTGATCGCCGATCTGGGCGTCGGGACCGGCGCGATCTGCCTGTCCGTGCTTGCCGAAGTGCCGGGCTGCCGCTGCATCGGCGTCGACCGGTCGCCGGAGGCGGTGGAGACGGCGCGGGCGAATGCCGAAGCGCTCGGTCTGTCGGATCGCTATGATGTCAGGGTGGGCGATTGGTTCGATGGAATCGACGGCCTGTTCGATCTCATCCTTTCCAACCCGCCCTATATCCCCAGCGCCGAAATCGAGGGTCTGTCGCTCGACGTGCGCAAGAGCGATCCCGCGCTGGCGCTCGATGGCGGAGGGGATGGACTTGACGCCTACCGGGCCATTGCCCGGACGTCGGGGGGCAGGCTCGCGCCGGGCGGTGCCTTGATGCTCGAAATAGGGCAGGGACAAGAGGAAGACGTGGCGGCGCTATTTGTCGCGGAAGGCTATGGTTTTGCCGCCAAACACGCTGATCTCGGTGGTATTGACCGCGTACTGGTGCTTCGAAAGCATTGAATTCCCGCATTTTCCTTGGCTTGTAACGATAAAGCGCAAGAAAGGGCTTGGAATTGCCGCAAAACCTGTCTACGGTCCTCGGCAGTACCGGATCGCAAGACTTGCAAAAGATTCGATCCATCCGGTTCGGATCGTTTGGTGTCAAAAGAGCGGCACGGGCGGACCGCAGGGCAGTCTCCGGTACGGGTTTCTTTTTCAAAACCCAAGACAACGAATAGACCCGTGAATTGCGGATCTTCGTATCGCCATGTGCGAGCCGGATGTTAGCGAATTGCGCTCTCCGGATGTTCAGGATGGTAATCAGGACTTAGGAATGAGGCCAGGACAGCAAAACAAGCGCGGTCGGGGGCGCAGTGGCGGCGGTAACAACAATAACCGCAAGGGCCAGAACCCCCTCTCCAGAACCTATGACAGTTCAGGTCCGGACGTAAAAATCCGGGGTACTGCGCAGACGGTCGCCGACAAGTACATGTCGCTCGCGCGTGACGCGCAGAGCTCCGGCGACAGGGTGATGGCGGAGAACTATCTCCAGCACGCGGAACACTACAACCGCATCATTGCGGCGGCTCAGGCCCAGCTGCAGGAGCGTCACCAGCGCGACGATCGGGACCAGTCCCGCGACGACGACACTGACGATAGCGACAACGACAATCCGGGCAACAATGCCTATGCGTCGGGCAACCAGAATTCGAAGGGCTCGAACGAGTTCTCGGAGAATGCAGGCAGCCAGGCTTCCGATTCGGATGAGAACTCCGGTGGAGGACGCAGCCGCCGTCAGCCGCGCCAGCGTCAGGAACGCAAGCCGTTCGACGCGGATGCGCCGCAGCCGGTGATCGAGGGTGTTCCCGTCGAGGTGGCACTCGAGGAGGATTCGTCCGAGGGATCGGGCAAGGCCCGCCGTCGCGGCCGTCCGCGCCGCGCAAAGGCCTCGGATGACGAAGAAAACGGCAACACTGCCGAGAAGAACCAGGCGCCCGCGGCAACCGCCGCCGAGTAAGATCCCGGTTTTCCGAACAGCCCGGCCTTCATGGCCGGGTTTTTTGTTTCCCGGAAACCTTTTCCGGACCAGTTCCAGTCCCCATATCTTCTTCGAAACCAGAGGCCTGCCGCTTGAGGGGGCCTTTCCTGACGTTTTGTTCGCGCGCCTGACGGGCGTGGACATTCAATGGAGCGAAAGATGAATATCGAGAAATATTCGGAACGGGTCCGCGGATTCATCCAGTCCGCACAATCATGGGCACTGGCCGAGGGCCATCAGCAGTTCACGCCCGAACACATGCTGAAAGTCCTCCTCGACGATGATCAGGGCATGGCCGCCTCGCTGATCGAGCGCGCCGGTGGCCGTCCGGCAGATGCGCGCCTCGCCAATGACGCGGCGCTGGCGAAACTGCCGAAAGTGTCGGGTGGAAACGGCCAGCTTTATCTGTCCCAGCCCATTGCCAAGGTCTTCAACACCGCCGAGGACGCCGCCAAAAAGGCCGGCGACAGTTTCGTCACCGTCGAACGGCTTCTGCTTGCTCTCGCCATCGAGGGCTCGACCTCGAAGACGCTTTCGGGTGCGGGCGTGACCGCGCAGTCCCTCAACCAGGCGATCAACGATATCCGCAAGGGCCGCACGGCCGATTCGGCGTCTGCCGAAGAAGGTTTCGATGCGCTGAAGAAATATGCCCGCGATCTCACCGCGGTCGCCCGCGAGGGCAAGCTCGATCCGGTGATCGGACGTGACGACGAGATCCGTCGCACGATCCAGGTGCTGTCGCGGCGCACCAAGAACAATCCGGTGCTCATCGGCGAGCCCGGCGTCGGCAAGACGGCGATCGCGGAAGGCCTCGCGCTCCGGATCGTCAATGGCGACGTTCCGGAATCGCTCAAGGACAAGAAGCTGATGGCGCTCGACATGGGCGCGCTGATTGCCGGGGCGAAATATCGCGGCGAATTCGAGGAGCGGCTGAAGGCCGTACTCTCCGAAATCGAGGCCCATAACGGCGAGATCATCCTGTTCATCGACGAGATGCACACGCTCGTGGGGGCTGGCAAGGCGGACGGCGCGATGGATGCGTCCAACCTGCTCAAGCCGGCGCTGGCCCGCGGCCAGTTGCACTGCGTGGGCGCGACCACGCTCGACGAATACCGCAAACACGTCGAAAAGGACGCCGCCCTTGCCCGCCGGTTCCAGCCGGTCATGGTCGAGGAGCCGACGGTCGAGGACACGATCTCGATCCTGCGCGGGCTCAAGGAGAAATACGAACAGCATCACAAGGTGCGGATCTCCGATTCGGCGCTGGTATCGGCGGCCATGCTGTCCAACCGCTACATTACCGACCGGTTCCTGCCGGACAAGGCGATCGACCTGGTCGACGAATCGGCGGCCCGGCTGCGCATGCAGGTCGATTCCAAGCCCGAGGAACTCGATGAGCTCGATCGCCGCATCATGCAGCTCAAGATCGAGCGCGAGGCCCTGAAGAAGGAAACCGACCAGGCATCGCGCGATCGCCTCGACCGGCTCGAGAAGGATCTGTCGGGGCTCGAGGAAAGCGCCGATGCGCTGACCGCGAAATGGCAGGCCGAAAAGCAGAAGCTCGGTCTCGCCGCCGATCTCAAGACGCGTCTCGACGCGGCCCGCAACGAGCTTGCCATTGCCCAGCGCAAGGGCGAATTCCAGCGCGCCGGCGAACTCGCCTATGGCGAGATCCCGAAACTGCAAGCCGAGCTGGCGGAAGCCGAAAAGCAGGGCGAGGACAGTGCCGGCGGCATGGTCGAGGAGACCGTGTCACCCGATCACATTGCCCATATCGTTTCCCGCTGGACCGGTATCCCGGTCGACAAGATGCTGGAAGGCGAACGCGAGAAGCTGTTGCGGATGGAGGACGAGATCTCGGCCCGCGTGGTTGGCCAGGGCGAGGCGGTGCAGGCCGTTTCCAAGGCCGTCCGCCGTGCCCGTGCCGGACTGCAGGATCCCAACCGGCCGATCGGCTCCTTCATCTTCCTCGGCCCCACCGGCGTGGGCAAGACCGAGCTGACCAAGGCGCTCGCCGAGTTCCTCTTCGACGACGAGACCGCGATGGTGCGTGTCGACATGTCGGAATACATGGAGAAACATTCCGTGGCGCGGCTCATCGGCGCGCCTCCCGGCTATGTCGGCTATGACGAGGGCGGGGCGCTGACCGAATCGGTGCGCCGCAGGCCTTACCAGGTGATCCTCTTCGACGAGATCGAAAAGGCGCATCCGGACGTCTTCAACGTGTTGTTGCAGGTGCTCGACGACGGTCGCCTGACCGACGGCCAGGGCCGCACCGTCGATTTCCGCAACACGCTGATCGTCATGACCTCGAATCTCGGCGCCGAATATCTCACGGCCCTCGGCGAGGATCAGGATGCGGATGCCGCGCGTGACGACGTGATGGGCGTGGTCCGCTCCGCCTTCCGGCCGGAGTTCCTGAACCGTGTCGACGAGATCATCCTCTTCCAACGGCTGCGCCGGTCGGAAATGGGCGCGATCGTCGATATCCAGCTCAAGCACCTCGAAAGATTGCTGGCCGATCGCAAGATCACGCTGGCGCTCGATGCCGATGCCCGCAACTGGCTTGCCGACAAGGGCTATGACCCCGCCTATGGCGCCCGTCCGCTCAAGCGGGTGATCCAGAAGCAGGTGCAGGATCCGCTGGCCGAAAGGATCCTCCTCGGCGATATCGCCGACGGCGATCATGTCGAGGTCTCCAACGGTTCGGACCGGCTGGTGTTCTCCACCGGCAAGGCCGCCAAGCCGGGCGAGGGCGCCGACGAGGCGGCCTGATCTCCGGCTCGTCGCGGCTTGACCGTCGCCGGTATTCGGGAAAATCTGGGAGCGGGCTTCGGCCCGCTCTTTCTGTATCCGGAGCCGGGCCGGCGTTCGGCCGGGGAGGGGACGTTGCTCGATCTCGAAACCTATAACCGCATCTGCTCGCAACTCACCGGCGCCCGCCATGTGCGTCAATGGGGCGATGCGCATGTCTGGAAGGTCGGCGAGAAGGTCTTCGCGCTCGGGCGCGAGCAGGACGACGGCACAATGCATGTCACCTTCAAGGCGTCGGACATGGCCTGGGAGATCTTTCGCGACACGGAGGGCGTCCGGCCGGCGCCCTATCTCGCCTCGCGCGGTCTCAAATGGCTGCAACGCACCGACGATTCGGCCATGGACGACGAGACGCTGACCGGGCTGATCGCGGATTCGCACGGTATGGCGGCGGCCAATCTCACCAGGAAGCGGCGCCGGGAACTGGGACTTGCCGATTGATGGCCTGCCTCAGCGGCTGGCGACCTCTGTATCCTCGAGCTTGATATCGAGGAGCGCATTGATGCGGTCGCGTTCGCGGGTGAAGGAGGCGAGTGCTGCGCCGTCCAGAGCCTTGCCCTCGGGCAGCCGGACGCGCATGGCGTCGACCTTCTTGCCGTTGACGATCAGCTCGTAGTGGAGATGCGGGCCGGTCGACAGGCCGGTCGAGCCGACATAGCCGATCACCTGGCCCTGACGCACCTTGGCGCCCGGCACCACGCCGTCGGCGATCTTGCTCTGGTGGTTGTAGGAACTGACATAGCCGTTGGCGTGCTTGATCAGGGTCTGCCGGCCGTACCCGCCCGAATCCCAGCTCGCCTTGATGACCGTACCGTTGCCCGCCGCGATGATCGGCGTGCCGCGCGGTGCGGCCCAGTCGGTTCCGGTGTGCATGCGCGAATAGCCCAGAATCGGATGGCGACGCATGCCGAAGCCGGAGGTGAAACGGCCATTGGGAACGGGGTTGCGCAGCAGGAAGTTCTTCGCGCTGCGCCCGTCCTGATCATAATAGTCGACCGAACCGTCCCCGGGATCCTGGAAGCGGTAGAGCCGGACCTCGGTCGAACCGAACGAGGCGTCCAGGAACAGGAGTTCCGAATCGTCATTCGCCGTGCCGTCGTCGTCGGCGACCGAGAAGAAGGCTTCCATCGTATCGGTGGGGTGGAGTTGCGCCTTGAAGTCGACATTGGACGCGAGAAGGTGGATCACCTGACCGAGCATCTCGACGGGCATGTCGTATTCCAGGCCGGCGCGATAGATGCCGTCATAGACGGAGAGCTGCGAACGGCCGGCGGGAACGATGGCCGGCGTCTGCTCGAAGGCGGTCTCGATCGCGGGTGTGGCGGGGGGCTCCATGCCGCGGATGAAGAAGCCGTCATCATTGCGTCCGACGGTCGCCACGTGCCTGCCGGCTTCATAGGCCGAGAGGCGGACGACTTCCATCTTGGCGCCGGTCTGGACCGCGCCGACGCGCAACACGCTCATGTCGGGCATGTCGCCATCGCCGCGCATCTTCTCGAGCGCATCGCGGGCGGTGGCGAACTGGAGTTCGTCATAGCCGGCATTCTGCAGCGCCTCGCCGACGGCGGTCGCCTTGCGGATCGGGATGATGTCGTCGATGAATTCCGGCGTCTGGTGAATGAAGTCCGGCTCCATCGGCGCCACGGACACGTTCTCGGTGCGCACATTGGCATATTGACCGATGGCGAAATCGAACTCGCCCGCGGCAGAGGCGAAGCGGCGCGGGTCGACATAATAGAGCGAGGCCAGCTGAACCGTTCCGTCGGTCAGGACCGAGCCGTTGGTGCGCACGGTCTCTTCGGCTTCGGCCAGCGTCATCGAGGCGGCGAAGGGGCGACCGGCGGCGGACAGCGGAAAGTCGACGGTTCTCAGCGAGATCTCGGAATCCACATCGGCGCCGTAGATCTGGCCGGTATGAACGGGAGCGGTATCGGTGTCCTCGGAGGCGAAGATCTTCAGCGGATCGAATT
>NZ_SMSI01000003.1:92500-180000 GCF_004354915.1 Pseudohoeflea suaedae
AGACCAGGGGGTAGCGACTGTTTATCAAAAACACAGGGCTCTGCGAAGCCGCAAGGCGACGTATAGGGTCTGACGCCTGCCCGGTGCCGGAAGGTTAAGAGGAGATGTGCAAGCATTGAATCGAAGCCCCGGTAAACGGCGGCCGTAACTATAACGGTCCTAAGGTAGCGAAATTCCTTGTCGGGTAAGTTCCGACCTGCACGAATGGCGTAACGACTTCCCCGCTGTCTCCAACGCAGACTCAGTGAAATTGAATTCCCCGTGAAGATGCGGGGTTCCTGCGGTCAGACGGAAAGACCCCGTGCACCTTTACTATAGCTTTACACTGGCATTCGCCAAGGCATGTGTAGGATAGGTGGTAGGCTTTGAAGCGTGGGCGCCAGCTCGCGTGGAGCCATCCTTGAAATACCACCCTTATCTTCGTGGATGTCTAACCGCGGCCCGTCATCCGGGTCCGGGACAGTGTATGGTGGGTAGTTTGACTGGGGCGGTCGCCTCCTAAAGAGTAACGGAGGCGCGCGATGGTAGGCTCAGAACGGTCGGAAATCGTTCGACGAGTGCAATGGCATAAGCCTGCCTGACTGCGAGACTGACAAGTCGAGCAGAGACGAAAGTCGGTCATAGTGATCCGGTGGTCCCGTGTGGAAGGGCCATCGCTCAACGGATAAAAGGTACGCCGGGGATAACAGGCTGATGACCCCCAAGAGTCCATATCGACGGGGTTGTTTGGCACCTCGATGTCGGCTCATCGCATCCTGGGGCTGGAGCAGGTCCCAAGGGTTTGGCTGTTCGCCAATTAAAGCGGTACGTGAGCTGGGTTCAGAACGTCGTGAGACAGTTCGGTCCCTATCTGCCGTGGGTGTAGGAATATTGACAGGATCTGTCCCTAGTACGAGAGGACCGGGATGGACGTATCTCTGGTGGATCTGTTGTCCTGCCAAGGGCATAGCAGAGTAGCTATATACGGAATGGATAACCGCTGAAGGCATCTAAGCGGGAAACCAACCTGAAAACGAGTATTCCCTGAGAGTCGTGGAAGACTACCACGTTGATAGGCTGGGTGTGGAAGCGCGGTGACGTGTGAAGCTTACCAGTACTAATAGCTCGATCGGCTTGAATCGTTCTCATTGCTTGTGCTCATCCAAAGGATGAGGGGCTCATGTTCATCCTCCGCGGATGAAACACGCCAACACAGAAAACCAGCTTCTCATACACGTTGTTTTTTGCCGACCTGGTGGTTATTGCGGGGTGGCTGCACCCGGTCCCATTCCGAACCCGGCCGTGAAACGCCCCAGCGCCAATGGTACTTTGTCTCAAGACACGGGAGAGTAGGTCGCTGCCAGGTCTGCAAAACACAACGTCAAATCTTCTCAAATGCGAGCCCTGCAACACAATCTCCTCAGGGCAAAGCAGAACCGCAGTCCGGCGCGGCACTTCCCGGCATTTGCTCCGCAATTGCCTGCCAGTGCTGCGTCAAAAGCGTCAATCGCTTTTGACGCGGGGTGGAGCAGCCCGGTAGCTCGTCAGGCTCATAACCTGAAGGTCGCAGGTTCAAATCCTGCCCCCGCAACCAAATCCAATAGCTTCTCGATAAAGACAAAGCCCCGCGCGAACTCCGCCGGGGCCTTTTGCGTTCGTGACTCATAACCTGAAATCCTCTCGGCACTTGCTCCGCAAGTCCCTGCCGGATCAACGGGTCGCAGGTTCAAATCCTGCCCCCGCAACCAAATCCAATAGCTTCTCGATAAAGACAAAGCCCCGCGCGAACTCCGCCGGGGCATTTTGCGTCCGTGGCTCATAACCTGAAATCCTCTCGGCACTTGCTCCGCAACTGCCTGCCGGATCAACGGGTCGCAGGTTCAAATCCTGCCCCCGCAACCAAATCCAATAGCTTCTCGATACAGTCAGCCCCGTGCGAACTCCGCCGGGGCTTTCTCACGTTTATGGGGACGGCTGGCAATGGGAGCTCCGGCTTCGACCGGTGCCAATGACCTCGCCCTTATCGCGCAGGGGGGAAGGGCATGACCTGCTCCGCTGCCCTGACCTCGCGATCCCGGCCAAGCATCGTGACACCCTCCTGTCGCCACGAACGTCCTCAGTCGAGGAAAGAAAAGCGCTCCTCGTTCAGATCCCGCACGAGAAAGCAGGAACGCAATTCGACACGGCGCCTGAACGTTTCCGAATTGCGTCGAGACGTCCGTCCTGGCCTTTCCTGTATCGCCAGATCCGAATGCCGCGATCAGGTGATCCGCTGAATGCTGGCGGCGATCTCGTCCGGCTCGAATACCTTTTTCCAGTCGTCGCGCATCAGCGCCGGCTTGCCGAATTCGATCGCCTTGTTGCAGGCGTCGGAGAACTGGCCCTGGACCTCGTCGAAGATCACGGCGCCGAGAATGTTCATGTGTCCGAGCAGGAAGTCGCGGGCACAATCATAGCTCACGCCGCGGGCGACGACTTCGTCCATGGCCTCGCGCATGACCACCAGCAGCGAGGCGCAGACGGTCTCCGAAAGGCCGGGTTCGAGTAGTGCCATCTGCTCGACGGTCACGCGATAGGTGCGGGCCACCGGTGCGTAAATGGCCCTGGCGATCGCGTCGCCGAGCGCATAATGCTCTTCCGGGCCCTGCATCAGAGCGTTGACCACGCCCTGCTGGGCGGCAACGCCACCGAAATGGTCTTTGCGGCCGGCTTCGGTCGCTTCATTGTTGAAGATCGGCGGATGACAGGGGTGCGTCACGAAATAGGTGATGTCGTTGCGCTCGGGCAGGTGGCCTGCAAAGGGCGCGGCCGCATCGAGGATGACAACCATGGTGCCGGGGGCGAGGTCCTTCACGACCCCTGCCGCCACCTTGCCGATCACCGTATCCGGTACCGCAAGGATGACCACTTCGGCGCCGGCGAGCCCGGTCGCAGCATCCACAGCCTCGACCCCCACTTCCGCCTTCAGCCGCGCCTTGCCCGCATCGCTGACTTCGATATGGCGCACCTCGAAATCGGTCTTTGCCAGATTGACCGACAGGCGAACGCCCATTTTGCCGCCAGCCCCGAACAATGCGACTTTCGTCATCTTACACTACCTTCCATGGGTCATGTCTTGTTTATCTGGTATGATCAGATAATATGTAACTGATAATGTCAATCAACGTTTGATCCATTTTTGCAAACAGGAGCGCATCAGGGCATGGCAGGCAGCGGGAGGCCCAGACTGGCCTGGTACGGGGATGACTTCACCGGTTCGGCCGCCGTCATGGAGGTGCTGGCCTTTGCGGGACTGAAGGCGGTGCTGTTCTCCGATGTGCCGAGCCCGGCACTGGCCCGCCGCTTCGCGGACGCGGATGCACTCGGAATCGCCTCGACCGCCCGCAGCCATGGACCGGAGTGGATGACGGCCAATCTGCCGGCGCCGCTCGCCTGGCTCGATGCGACCGGGGCGGAGATTCTGCATTACAAGATCTGCTCCACCTTCGATTCCTCGCCAAGCGCGGGCAATATCGGCCGCGCCATCGAGATCGCACTCGAAACCCGCGCCTCCGAGGCCGTTCCGCTGGTAACGGCGGCCCCGCAGATGCGCCGCTACCAGTCCTTCGGCCATCTCTATGCCGGGATCTTCGAAGGGGTGTTCCGGCTCGATCGCCATCCGGTGATGGCACGCCATCCGGTCACGCCGATGGATGAGGCGGACCTTCTGCGCCATCTGGCCCGCCAGACGGACCTTCCCTCCGCGCTGATCGATCTCGAGGCATTGTGGTCCGGTTCGGCGACAGCCATGCTCGACCAGGCGATTGCCGCCGGGGCGAAGATCATCTCGCTCGACGACATGGAGGCTGCCAGCGAACTGGCGGTCGGCCGGCTGATCTGGGAGAACCGCGATCGCCTGAGGCTTGCCGTCGGTTCGCAGGGGCTGGAATATGCGCTCGTACGGCACTGGCAGGAAACCGGCGAGATTGCGGTGGCGCCGCCTGCCAAGAGTGCAGGGGCCGTCAAGCAGATCGCCGCGATCTCCGGCTCGGTTTCGCCGAGTACCGCCCGGCAGATCGCTTGGTCGGCGGCCAATGGATTTGAAATCATCGGTTTCGACGCGGCAAGCGTGGTGGGAGACGCTTCGATGCTCGAAGCGGAGATCGCCCGCGCCTCCCGAGCGGCGCTGGAAGCGATTTCGACAGGCGCGAGCATTCTGGTGACGTCTGCCGAAGGTCCCGACGATCCGCGCGTTGCCGGCTTCAAGACCGCACTTTCCGCGTCCTCGCTCGATTTCGAAGCCGCCAATGCCCGGATCGGCAAGGCGCTCGGCCGTGTTCTCGACCAGGTGCTGCGGCAATCGGGCCTCCGCCGCGCCGTCATCTCCGGCGGCGATACGTCCGGCCATGGCATGCGCGCGCTCGGCATCGAGGCGCTTGAGGCTCTGGCGCCGACAATTCCCGGCGCAGCGCTCTCTTCCTGCCACAGCGAGGGCCCGCATGATGGCCTTCAGATCGCGCTCAAGGGAGGGCAGATGGGCTCGGAAGATTTTTTCGGCTGGATCCGTGACGGCGGCGGACCGCGATAGCGGCCCTTGTGAGAAGGGCGAAAGCCTAGGCCAAACCGTTCTTCATCTGAAAGACGTCGCGGGTGCGCTCCAGGTGAGCGCGCATTTCCTCGATGGCGCCGGCGACATCATGATCGGAGATGTGCTCGACGATCTTCTCGTGTTCCGCCAGCGTCAGCTCTTCGCCGCCGGAGCGGTGCAGCAGGCTGACATGATATTCGAACAGCCAGCCGAGCATGGCGTCGGAGACTGAAACGATGATGGGGTTGTCGGTGAGCGAAGCGATCTTGCGGTGAAACTTCATGTCCGTGCCGATAAAGGCGGTCGCATCGCCGAGCTGGCTGCGCTGCAGCGCCACGAGGTCGCGGAGTTCGGCGATATCGGCCTCGCTCGCCTTTTCGGCCGCGACCCGCACCATGCCGAGCTCGAACATCTGGCGGGCATGTTTGAGGTGGTCGAGATTGGCGGGCGCGGCGCTCAGCACCAGCCGGGCAAGCTCGTCCGACTGGGTCAGGATCGTCGCCGGGTTGATTTCCTTCACCCGCGAGCGCTCGCCGTGATTGATGGTGATCAGGCCGCTGTTGTGCAGCGATTGCAGCGCCTCGCGTACCGCGGGCCGGCCCACGCCGAAACGCTCCATCAGGCTTCGCTCCGACGGCATGTAGTCTCCGGGCCTCAGCTCGCCGCTGCGGATCATGTCATGCATCCGTTCCAGAACCTGGTCGGATAGCTTGCGGCGCACGATCTTCTCGCCTGCCTGTGCCCTGTTCATCGCGCGATGCTCTCCGGTTTTGTCGATGTAGTCGTTCAAAAGATAATGCTTTCGCCGCAATTAGTTGAGTCCCGGCACACCCACATTCGCCCTTATACCCAGAACTGCGGCCTCCTCCGCCGAAGCGGCTTCAGCGCCAGCCGAAAGGCGGCAGGCCGTCGAGTGTCCGGTCGGTGAGGTTGGCCGCGAATTCGTGGCCGTCCCAAATTGCCAGCCGTGCCAGGCCGCCCTCGATCCGCGTGGAGAGGACGTCCTGTCCCGCGCAACCGGCAAGCGCCTTCAGGACCCGGGCAAGCGGGGAGGGGGTACCGTCGTCACAGAAAATCCCGCGCGGACCATAGAGCGCGGACGGTGTCCAGACCGCCACGTCGTATGGCGCCAGGGCAGTGGCCAGCCCCAGGGCATAGGCCGCGGCGAAGGCCGCGAAATGGCGCGGATCGTAATCGGCCATGCACACCCGGCTGCCCGCGGGATTGGGGATGGTGCGCGCGCCGTAGGGATTTTGCCGCATGGCGATCGTCGCCGGGCCGATGCGATAGGAACGATCGCCGATGATCGCCCGTGCCGAACGGGCGATATGGGGGACCGTCTCCAGCGTTTCCAGCACCGAGATATCGTCTGCCGCATGGACGATCGGGCAGAGCCCGTGGGTGACGAAGTCGAGGTGTTCGAGCGGAGGTCGCTTGCGGTTCAATTCCGGAAAGAAACTCGCCATGCCGCCGCCGCGCGCGACATCGGGAAAGGCTTCGGCCGCCGCCGCATGGATTTCGTCCAGCGGCGGGCAGGGCGGCCATTCCGAGCCCGGCGGGGTCGACTGCCGATCGACCGAGGGACAGACGAACACGGAAGCCGGCGCGAATCCGGATTCCGCCATCGCGGCCGCATGCGCCGCCAGTTCCTCCGCAGGACGCCGGTCGCCATCGAACCGGCAGATCAGCTCGAGATCATAGGCCGGCTGCGGCAGCACCGCCTGAAGTGCGGCGAAGGCGGCGATCTGCGGGCCCGCGGCGGCGATCGACGCATCGACATGGCAGAGCAGGCGTTGCGGGCTGACGATGTCGAAGTCCTCGCGATTTGCGGCCAGCCGCAAAGCATCTTCGGGCGTCAGCAACAGCGCCGTTTCGGGAAACCGGGCCGCCTTCAGCCCCTTTGAGATGGCCGGCGCCGCGGCGGTGGCATCGGCCTCCCAGGTGATCTCGACCGATTGCGACAGGGTTTCGCCATCGGCGATCTCATAGGGCCATGGCAGCGCCAGCGGACGGTTATAGGTCTTGAAAGACGCATCGCCCCACTGGCGTTGGTCCTCCATCTCGAAGATGTCGCCGCTAAATGCGGTCCGCACCACGAAACCGTTGGCGCGGTGTTCCAGCGACGCGATATCCATGAACGGCTGCCACGGCTCGATCAGGTCCGGAAAGGCTCCGTCCTCGACGCCTCCCGCGGAATGGGTCAGACGTGCCGGCGCGCCGGCGACGCCCTCGATCGGGTGCAATACGGTAAAGCCCGCCCGGTTGGTTTCGAAATTGCCGACAGCGCGACCTTCGGCCTCGACCCTCAGGCGGTCGGCGGCAAGAATGATGCTGACCGTGACATCGAGCCGGGCGCCGCTCGAGCGAAACGCCATCGGGATGTCGAGCCGCAGCGCACCATTCTCGTTGCGACTGATCGCGCCGACATCCGGCACGATCGTGCCCCAGTCGCGATCGCGCGCCAGAAAGGCGACCGAGCGGATGATTTCCGTTCCGCCAACGGCGAGATGGCGGAGCGCGCCATCCTGCAAGGTCACCGTCACGTCGCCCTGTCGCAGCCGCTCGAGGGGGGCGGGCTTCAGGCTGGTACCGTAGAGGGAAACGGGATCGCTCACACCTCCTCCAGTCTGACGGTGCGGCCATCGGCGGCCGAAAGATAGGCGGCCTCGACCAGGGCGAGGGTGTTGAGATTGTCGGCGCCGGAGGTTTCGGGAACGCGCCCCTCCCTCAGGCAATCGATGAAGTGCTGCTCGATGATGGCGACGCTTTCCTGGATGTTGTGCCAGGGCCGTTCCGCCCAGGAAAGCACCGGCGGGGCAACGTCGCGGGTCTCGTTTTCACCGGCGGCCTGGATCGTCAGCCGGTAATCGGCATCGAGCCGCAGCGTGCCCCCGGTGCCGTCGATTTCCAGCAGTGTCTGCGGAAACGTCTCCGGTTCGCGTCTGGTGGCATAGGAGCAGTCGACCACGCTGGTGGCACCGCCGCGATGAACCAACAGCATGGTCGCGACGTCCTCACCCTTGATCTTCGGGTTGACCCGTTTGGTGCTGGCGGTAATCGTGGAGACCTCGCCGAACAGGGCCCGGGCGATATCGAGGATATGGATACCGAGATCCTCGATGATGAAGCGCTTGCCCTCGGCCAGATAGGGCTGGCCGGCATACACGTCGTAACCGGAGCGGAACGAGACGCGGCCGAAGAACGGCATGCCGATCACGCCCTGACGCAGCGCATCGATGGCTGCGCGCACCGCCGATTGCCAGCGGAAATTCTCATGAACCATCAGCACTTTGCCGGCGGCATCGGCGGCTTCCACCATGGCGCGGGCATCCGCCATGTTCTCCGCAAACGGTTTCTGGCAGATGATGTGGACACCAGCCCTGGCGGCCGCCTCGACCAGGGGGCGGTGCGAGGGCGCGGTGGTGGCGATATCGACGAAATCGAAACCGCCGTCGGCGAACATTTCGTTCGCATCGGTGTACCGGCGTGCAATGCCGAACTGATCGCCTGCTTCGCCGAGCCGGCCTTCGTCCCGGTCGCAGATCGCGACGATCTCGACCCCGTCGATATCGCGCCATGCGTGGAGCTGATTGCGGGCGAAGAAGCCGCAGCCGATGAGAGCGCCTTTCATGATGTCCTCTTCCTACTTGCCGACAGCGGCCTGCGCCTGCAGCGCGACCCGTGCCTGAACCCGCTGCTGGGCCTGATCGATGACCACGGCGGCGATGATGACGACGCCCTTGATGACGGTCTGCCAGAAGGCTGAAACGCCCATCATCACCAGCCCGTCGGAGAGTACGCCGATGACGAAGGCGCCGATGATGGTGCCGCCGATCTTGCCGCGCCCGCCGGACATCGAGGTTCCGCCGAGAACCGCAGCGGCGATGGCGTTCAGCTCGAACGTATCGCCGGTCGCCGGATGGGCCGCAACGAGCTGGGAGGAAATGATGATGCCGACCAGCGCAGCGCACAAGCCGGAAAACATGTAGACGAAATATTTGACATAGGTGACCTTCACGCCCGAAAGCCCGGCCGCGCGTTCATTTCCGCCCACCGCATAGATGAACCGGCCGAGCGGCGTGCGCTTGGCGATATAGGCTGCGAGAAGCCCGACGACGATGAGCATCCAGATCGAGACCGGTATGCCGAGAAACGCGCCGGACCCGATGAAGCGATAGCTCGCCGAGCCGTATTCGGCGCTGCCGGTGAGGTTCGGAAAGGTTTCGCCGCCGCTCGAGAGCATCGCCGCGCCGCGCGCGATATAGAGCGTGCCGAGCGTGGCGATGAAGGGGGCGACATTGAGCTTCGTTATCAAGAAGCCGTTCAGCGCGCCGATCGCGATGCCGACCAATACCACGATCAGGCAGATTTCCAGCGTGTTGAACTGCACCGTCCAGCCGATGCCGAGATCAATCCCGTTCAAGAGCAGATAGCCGGCGACCATGCCGCAGAGGCCGACGATCGAACCGACGGAGAGATCGATGCCGCCCGAAATAATGACGAAGGTCATGCCGATCGCCAGGAAGGCGTTGAGCGCCACATGTTTCGACATGATCACGAAGTTCGCGGTCGACAGGAAGTTCGGAGCGAAGATCGCGAAGAAGACGAACACAAGGATGAGCGCAATGAAGGTTCTGGCCTTCATCAGCGTCAGCAATGCGTTGCTCGGGGCCGCCGCGGCGCCGTTTGAGGTGATGTCGGTCATTATGCGGTCTTCCTGTGCAACTGTGCGGGTGGCGAATCCGGGTTGTGTCCGGCGGCCGAGGCCTGGACGAGCTTGGTGTCGGTCGCCTCGTCGCGATTGAATGATCCCGTGATCCGGCCGTTCGACATCACGATGATCCGGTCGGACAGGCTGAGCACTTCTTCCAGATCCGATGTGACGAAAACGATGCCGAGACCCTTGGCGGCGAGCTGGCGCATGACGCGAAACACTTCCGCCTTGGCGCCGATATCGATGCCGCGCGAGGGCTCGTCCATCAGCAGCACCTTGGGTTCCGTCATCAGCGCCTTGGAGATCACCACCTTCTGCTGGTTGCCGCCGGAAAGAGACGAGACCGGATTTTCCGGGGAGGCGATCTTGATCATCATACGCTTGACGAATTCTGCCACCCGGCTCCTTTCGGCCTTGAGGTTCATGTGAAAGCCGCTTGTGACTGCACCAAGCGAACTCAGCGTCATGTTCTCGCGGATCGACAGGATCTGCACCAGGCCGTCATGCTTGCGGTCTTCGGGAATCAGCGCCAGCCCGTGAGCGATGCGATCGGAAACGCGCGGCCTGCCCATCTTCTTGCCAACGACCCAGACATCGCCGTCGGCCAGATGATGGCGGCCGATGATGGTTTCCAGGAGTTCGGTGCGGCCTGCGCCCATCAGCCCGTAAATGCCCAGGATCTCGCCTTGGCGCAGGCTGAAGGAGACGCCGTCGACCACGAAGCCGCCGCCCGAATCCGGCAATCTCATGCCTTCGACCCTGAGGGCTTCTTCACCATAGGGATGTTCGATTTCCTTGGCGAAATCCTTCGAGCTCTCGCCAATCATGCTCCGCACGATCCACGGCACGTCGACGCCATCCATGGAGCGGGCGCCGGTGATCGCGCCGTCGCGCAGGACGGTTATGTAGTCGCCGATGCGGATCAGCTCGTCCATGCGGTGGGAGATATAGACCAGGCCAACGCCCTCTGCCTTCAGCTCGGCGATCACCTTGAAGAGAATCTCGACCTCGGTCGCCGAAAGCGCCGAGGTGGGTTCGTCAAGGATAAGAATCTTCGCCTTGCGCGCCAGGCTCTTGGCGATTTCCACGATCTGCTGCTGGCCGACCTTGAGGTCGCCGACCAGCGTATCGGGATCGATACTGTGTTCGAGCCGCTTCATCAGCTTGCGGGTTTCCGCCCGCTGCTGCTCGGCATCGATGTCGAAGCCGAAGCGGGTCTTTTCATGCGCCATGAAGATGTTTTCGGCGACGGTCAGGTT
Organism: Pseudohoeflea suaedae; assembly: GCF_004354915.1. GTDB lineage: Bacteria > Pseudomonadota > Alphaproteobacteria > Rhizobiales > Rhizobiaceae > Pseudohoeflea > Pseudohoeflea suaedae. The sequence goes on from NZ_SMSI01000003.1 coordinate 103,020, forward strand.
GGGAAAGAGGTTGAGCTCCTGGAATATCATGCCGATACCGTGGCGCTCGGCATCATCGGTCGAGGTGAACCGAACCTCCTCACCATCCATCTCGATACGGCCTTGAGTGAGCTGCTCGACGCCGGCGATCACCTTCATCATCGTCGACTTGCCGGCGCCATTTTCGCCGACCAGCACATTGACGGCGCCCATGCGCAGTTCGAAATCGGCCGCTTTCAGCGCCACCGTGCCCGGATAGACCTTGGTGCCGCCGATGATTTTCAATCCGACCGGATGCTGATCGGTCATGGCTTGACCTCGATGGCGGTGGGGACGATCTCAGGCTGCTCATCAACGCTGCGCAGGGTGAAGACACCAGTGAAGGCAACCGTCTTGCCCACGACATCACCCTCGGGAACATCGAGTTCGGCGTGTGCCTTTTCATTCATGGCGCGGGCGAGCTTGGCAAACTCGATCTGATCGCGAAAATCGGTGAAGACGATAAAGGGCATAGCATCGCGCAGCGCCGTCCCGCGGATGATCGGGCCGATCTGAAGCGTGACGTCGGGCTTGCCGTCGCCATTCATGTCGACCTGCATCTTGGCCGCGCGGCTGTCGAGCTTCGCCTCGGTCACCTGGCCTTCGCCGCTGACCACGAAGTTCCAGGGATTGGCTTCGCCTTCGGGCCTTAGACCGTATTCATCGCCTGCAGATTCGACGCTGGCGGCGAGTGCCTGCCGCAGCTTTGCATAGTCAACGGTGTGTTCCGCGATGACGGGCAGGACCTTTTCCGACCAGTTCTCATCGGCATAGGCTGCCATGCGGGCCTCGTCGGTCCGAGCCTCGGCAGTCTCGGCGGCTGGCTTGTCCGTGGGCACCAGCTTGCAGCCGCCGAGTGGCAGCAACAGCGCAAGCAGCGCCGCCGACAGTTTCATCGCGTGCATATCACACCTATGGAAGATTTCGGTGATGGTCGGGTCCGGCAAACATGCCGGACCCGCCTCGATCAGTTCGAAAGGGCGAAAGTTTCGAGCTTTTCGGCATTTTCGGCAGTGATCAGGACGCAGTCCATCAGCTGCTTTTCAGGCTGGCCGGTTGAACCGGTCTTGATGTACTGGTCGGCCTGCTCGACGGCGAACTGTGCCTGGCGGTAGGCCGGCTGCAGCACGGTCGCCTTGATGCCGTCCTTCATGATGGAATCGCGCACGTCATTGGAGCCGTCGAAGCCGACGACAATGACGTCGGTGCGGCCGGCTGCCTCGAGCGCCGCCCATGCGCCCATGGCCATGGTGTCGTTGCCGGAGATCACGCCCTTGATGTTCGGATTGGCCTGGAGGATGGTTTCCATCTTCTCATAGGCCTCGGTCTGCGACCAGTTGGCGGACTGCTGGGCCACCATTTCGAGGTCCGGATACTGGTCGATAATGTCGTGATAGCCGGAGGAGCGGATGCCGGCATTGGTATCGGCTTCGCGGCCGAGCAGTTCGACATAGGGGCCCGCCTCGCCCATCAGCTTGACGAATTCTTCGGCACCCAGCTGCGCGCCCTGATAGTTGTTGGATACAATCTGGCTGACGGCGATGCCGCTTTCCTTGATCTCGCGGTCGATCAGGAAGGAGGGGATGCCGGCATCCTTGGCGCGCTGCACCGGTGCGACGGTCGCATCGGCGCCGGCATTGTCGAGAATGATGGCGGCCGCGCCGCGGGCGATCGCGGTGTCGAACATTTCCGACTGCTTGTTCGGATCGTCGTCATGGACGAGAACCAGCGTCTCGTAGCCCAGCTCCTTGGCGCGCGCCTCTGCGCCCACGGCTTCGGCCTTGAAGAACGGGTTGTCGTGGCTCGGCGTAATAATCGCGATCAGGCCTTCAGCATGTGCATAGGTGGGAAGGGCAGACGACAAGGCGAAAGCCGCCAAAAGCAGACGTCTTTTGATATTCATAAGTTTTCTCCTCCAACAAACCATCCCCATTGGATGGCTCTCTCCCTGGATAGGATGAAGCCTGTGGTATGATAAATCATTTGTCAACAGGTATGATGAGTATTACAGCTGAGAGCCGTTGGAGGCCGGTCTGCCTGTTCTGTCCGACGTGGAGGATTGCATGAAAGACGACTTTATCCGGGTCACCTATCGCATCGAGTGCGCCGGCAGCATCGAGGCGATGGCGGCCAAGATCGCCTCCGATCAATCGACCGGCACATTCACCGAATTGCCGGGCGAGACCGATGCGGTGCGCAAGCGTTGCGCGGCCCGCGTCGAGGGGATCGCGTCGCTTGACGATGCCGACACCCCCGGCTTTCCGGATCGGGACGGCGCTGGCCCCTATCATCGCGGCGACGTGACGATTGCCTATCCGTTGGAGGCAATCGGGACCGATGTCGCCGCATTGATGACGATCGCAATCGGCGGTGTTTTTGCCGCGCGCGGGCTCTCCGGCATTCGCGTGATGGATATTGACCTGCCCGAGGCATGGTCCTGTCATCCCGGCCCGCAATTCGGCATTGCCGGATCGCGCCGGATGATGGGGGTGGAGAGGGGGCCGATGATCGCCTCTATCATCAAGCCTTCGCTCGGTCTGACCCCGGAGGAGACGGCGGAGGTCGTCAGGGTGCTCTGCGAGGCCGGTGTCGATTTCATCAAGGACGACGAGAAGATGATGAACCCGACCTATGCGCCGCTGAAGGCGCGGGTCGACGCGATCATGCCGGTTATCAGGGACCACGCCGAGCGGACTGGCAAGCAGGTGATGTATGCCTTCGGCATCTCGTCAGCCGATCCCGACACGATGATGGAAAACCACGACTACGTGGTCCGCAATGGCGGCAATGCGGCGGTGATCAATATCAACTCGATCGGCTACGGCGGCATGTCGTTCCTGCGCAAGCGCTCCGCGCTTTGTCTGCATGCCCACCGCAACGGCTGGGACATCCTGACACGCCATCCGGCGCTCGGCATGGAATTTCGGGCTTATCAGAAGATCTGGCGTCTGCTTGGCGTCGACCAGTTCCAGATCAATGGCATCCGCGCCAAGTACTGGGAGCCGGACGAAAGCTTCGTTCAGTCCTTCCATGACGTGATGACGCCGATCTTTTCTCCGGATGACCGGCCGCTGCCCGTCGTCTGTTCGGGGCAATGGGGCGGGCAGGCGGTCGAGACCTATAATCGCACCGGCCGCACGCTCGATCTGATGTATCTCGGCGGCGGCGGCATTCACGGCCATCCGGGCGGACCGACCGCCGGCGTGCGCGCCATCCGCCAGGCCTGGGAAGCCGCAGCCTCGGGGCAATCGTTGGAAACCCATGCCGCCACCCATCCGGAGCTCGCCGCCTCGCTCGAAAAATGGGGCTGAACCTACAGTGCCCTGCGGCGGCCTTGCCGAGAGCAGGCATCTTCCTGGTGGGAGGGAATTAGAAAATCGGAATGTTTTCGCGGAAAATCACCTGAAGGCGGGGCAGGTATTCCGGCTCCTTCGATCCTCGGACGGCGGAGACGAGAAGCTTGACGACCTCGCGGGCTTCCACGCGCGGGTTCTGGTCGATGACGGCATCCATCGTCCGGTCGAGAAGCATCATGCGTGTGGCGTCGGTCAGGTCGTGGCCGATGAAGACGATATCGCGTCCGCCGTCTGCCTCCCGCAGGGCCCGGCCTATGCCTTGGTTGCCGGAGCCGATATTATAGATGCCGCGCAGCGATTTTGAGGACAGGAGGTGCCTGGCCGCTTCGTAGGCGCGCTCCCGGTCTTCGCTGATCGGAATGATGTCGACGATATTCAGTGTCGGGAAGTCCTGAGCCAGGATCGAGCGATACCCCATCTCGCGTTCTTCGTGGCCGCGATAGGCCGACGAACCGATGAAGATTGCCGTGCCGTGAGTTTCTCCTCGCCCGAGAAACCGGCCCATGAGCAGTCCCGCCAGCCGGCCCGCCGCGCGATTGTCTATGCCCACATAGCCGAGCTTGTTGACCGACGAGATATCGGAAACCAGCGTCGCAATCCTGATTCCGGTGGCAGCCAGTGAATTGATGGCTTCTCGCACAATCGGATGATCGAGCGCGACAAGGGCCACGGCATCCGTCTTGCCTTCGAGTTCGCGGAGTTTCTGGGCCAGGTTTTCGGGGTCGAAGGCTTCGATCAGGTGAAGGCTCGCATTGATGCCTCCATAGGATGCGGCCTCGTCGAAGAGGTATTTGCGCAGCATCAACATGAAGGTGTTGTTACCGGCGGGCAGGATGAACTCGATCCGGATGTCATTGCCGCTATGGGCAACCGGTCCGAAATAGCCGAGCCGCGTCGCCACATCCATGACGATGGTCCGCGTTCGCTCGCGTACGCCGTCGCGACCGTTCAACACACGGTCCACTGTTGCCGGAGAGACCCCTGCTTCCTTCGCGATATGGGAGACGGTCGTACGCATGGTGAGCCCGCTGATTGTTGTCGCTTAATGATGGCTTATAGTGCATCAAAAACAATCATTATCTGAATAATTGCCAATTTCACGCGTATTGCAGCGCAAAATCGGCCTGAATGATGAATAATGATGTAAAATGATGCATTATTCTGATTGCAGGCCTAGTGTAAAATATCAATCCTCCTTCTCGGGCGATGAGGACGCCTTACTGGGAGGATATCATGAACATCAAATCCGCAATTTCGCGGCGTCGGCTTCTGTCGACCGCTGCCAGTGCAGGACTCGTCACCGCGCTCGGCGCGCCGCTTTATCTTCGTCTCGGCCGTGCGCGTGCCGCCGAGGGACTCGCTGAGGGGATGGTCGGTGGCCCGACCGGATTTGACGGTGCCGAGCGCTATCAGTATGGACCCGATACGCCGGAAGCACGTGCCGTCGAGGCCATCAAGGAACTCAAGGGTGCCGGCAAGGCGCCGGATCGCATCGTGCTCGGCCTTTCCGACGGTTCGATCGGCCAGCTGACACAGCCCTTCCCGGAAGGCGCACCTTCGATCAAGGAACTCTGGGAGGCTGAAACCGGTATCACACTTGATATCGTCGGCGTGCCGAACGGCCAGGAATTCACCAAGGTCATGCAGGACGTCTCCACCAAAGGCGGCGCCTTCGACATCTATGCGGTCGAATGGAACCGCCTGGGCGATCTCGCGGAAACCGGCGGTATCGTCAATCTGGACGAGTACGTCGCCGCCCACAAGCCCGAATGGGACGATCCCGAACGCGGCTATGTCGGTGGCAAGCAGGGCGTTTCGCTGCTCAACAACTATCGTGGCTCGACCTACGGGGTCTCGCTCGACGGCGACTTCCAGATCTGGAACCATCGCACCGACCTGTTCAACGATCCGGCGGAGCAGAAAACGTTTGCCGACAAATACGGCTACGAACTGGCGCCGCCGACAACATTCAAGCAGCACGACGAGATCGCGGCCTTCTTCCATCGTCCGGATCAGGGGCTGTTCGGCTCCACCGATCTGCGCAACCAGGGCTGGGGATATACCAACTGGTACCAGCGCTTCGTCTCGATGGCGTCGCCCAACCAGTTCCTGTTCGACGACGAGGGCAAGCCGCTGATCAACTCGGAAGCGGGCATCAACGCGACGCAGGAATATATCGATTCGCTCGCCCACCATTCACCCGATGCCATCTCCTGGGGCTGGCCTGAGCAGTACGGCAATTTCGCCTCCGGCGGTGCGGCGATGACCTGCGCTTTCTCGAACCTGCCGAAGTTCCTCGACAATTCGGCCAACGAGGGTAGCAAAGTGACGGGCAAGGTTGGCTCGCACCTTCCGCCCGGCCGCGAAATCGATGGCAAGCTCGTCCGCCGCACCGTTCTGTGGCTCAACCTTTCAGCCTCCGTGTCGTCGCAGAGCGACTATCCGGAAGCGAGCTACCTGCTGCTGCAGTGGCTGGGGTCGAGCCGAATCTATTCCTGGATGACGGCGAACCCGGGCGGCTATTTTGACCCGTTCCAATTGTCCAACTTCGCCGATCCGCTCGTGCGTCAGACCTATCACGACTACCACATGGACGTGGTCCGCGAGAGCGTCGCCCGCACTGTGCCGACGATTAACTATCCGGGCGCGACAGCCTTCCACAACGCACTCGACGAGAACCTTGTCGCCGCGTTGACCGGCAGCAAGTCGGCGGCCGATGCGATGGCGGACACCGAGCGGCAATGGGCGCGTGTTGCCCGCCGCGTAGGCGAGGACAAGCTGGTCGAGGCGATCAAGGCCAACAAGGCGGCCTGGCCGACCGTCACCGATCCCATCGGCTGACGGGACAACTCCCAATCGCCCGGATGCGGGGTGCGTGTTCGACGCCCCGCATCCCTTTTCCAGAGACCCGGACGTATCATGAACCGCTCACTGTCATTCGAGATCTTTCGCTATGCGGCGATCCTGACCATTGTGGCGTTGTCGCTTGTCCCGACCCTATGGATGGCGTCGATGGCCTTCAAGCCGATTGCCGAGTGGTCCGCCACCGGCGCTGACCTTACCTGGTGGCCGAAAAGCCCGACACTCGACAATTTCCGCTTCCTTTTCGGGGAAAGCAGCTCCGACCTGATCGTGGCGCTCGACCGCACCGCCGCCCGGCCCATTCTGGCCTCGCTTCTTTCCGCCGTCTTCGGCACGCTGATCGCGATGGTCGCCGGCACCTCGGCGGCCTACGGCCTGTCGCGCTTCGGCTCGGGTGGTAACCTTCCGCTGGCGCTGATCCAGCTCCGCATCTTCCCGCCTATGGCGGTAATGATTCCGGTGATGATCATGTGGGCGTTTCTCGACCTCATCGACACCTGGTACGGTCTCGCGCTCGTCTACGGCATCGTCACCATGCCGTTTGCCTTCTGGCTGATGAAGACGTTCTTCGACGACATGCCGCGCGAGATCGAAGATGCGGCACTTGTCGAGGGCTGCTCGCGTCTGCGGGTGTTCTGGAAGATCACACTGCCGATGATGCGCCCGGCGCTCGCCAGCTCCGCCCTCTTCGTCTTCATCCTCAACTGGTCGGACTATCTGATCGGCCTGCTCCTGACGACGCGCGACTGGGTCACCATTCCCGTCTACATGGCCTCGCTGTCGTCCTCGATGACCGGCCAGCTCTACGGCGCCAAGGCCGCGCTGGGCCTGATTGCCGCCATTCCGCCCGTCGTTCTCGGCATCGCCATCCAGAAACATCTGGTGCGCGGCCTGACCTTCGGAGCGCTCAAGCAATGACCATGGCCGCTCTCGATACCAATACGCCCGTGATGGAACACGAGGATACGCGCGACAGCCGCAGACTCGGCATCTGGCTCACGCTTCCGGCCCAGATCCTGGTCCTGTTCATCGCCGTCTTCCCGATTCTCATGCAGGTCTATATCAGCCTGACCGACTGGTCGCCCCTCGACGGCATCGGCTGGTGGCAGGCGCATGAACTCTGGAACAGCTTCGCCAACTACAGCGACCTTATGGCCGATGACCGTTTCTGGTCAGCGCTGGGCCGCACCGTTCTTGTGATGGCGATCTGTGTGCCGGTGGAATTCCTGCTCGGACTGGGTCTGGCAATTCTCTTCGTCGACGATTTTCCGGGCCGCCGGTTCCTCTATTCGGTGCTGCTCATCCCGATGATGGTGGTGCCCGCGGTTGCCGGATACATGTTCTTCATGCTGTTCCAGTCAGGCGGACCGGTGAACGACATCCTGTCGTTCTTCTACGGTGCGCCCGTCACCATCGCCTGGCTTGCCGACCCCGATCTCGCTTTCTTCGCAGTCATCGTTTCCGACATCTGGCAATGGACGCCTTTGATGTTCCTCATCCTGCTCGCCGGCATGGTCGGCGTTCCCGAGGACCAGCTCCGTGCGGCCACCCTTCTGGGCGCCTCCTGGGCCACCCGGTTCCGCACGATCGTCCTGCCGCGCATGAAGACCATTATCATCATCGCGCTGGCGATTCGGGTCATCGAGAACTTCAAAGTGTTCGATAATTTCTACATCATGACCGGCGGCGGCCCTGGTGTCGCGACCGAGACGATCTCGATTTACATCTACAAAGTCACCCAGCAGGAGCTGATCTGGGGCTATGTCGCGGCTGTCGCGCTGGTCATTCTGATCGCGCTCTCCGTGGTGTCCGCCATCGCAATCAAGCGTATGTCGCGAGGGGTGAGCCAGTGACTTCGATCCATCTCGCAAATCTGGGCAAGACCTTCGGTTCGTTCACGGCGCTCAGGAACATGAACCTCGAAATCGCTGACGGAGAGTTCGTCGCGCTCCTCGGCCCCTCGGGCTGCGGCAAGTCGACGACGATGAACATGATTTCGGGCATGATCGAGCCCTCGGAAGGCGAAATCCTCTTCGGCGAGCGAGACATGCGCGGCGTGCCAATGAGCCGCCGGGGCGTTGGCTTCGTTTTCCAGAACTACGCGATCTTCACTCACATGACCGTTTACGAGAACCTCGCCTATGGTCTTTGTGCGACCGGCGTGGGGAAGGCTGAGCGAGAGCGGCGGGTCAACGACATGGCCGAGTTCCTGCATCTGACCGCGCTCCTGAAAAAGCCGGCCGCCGGCCTCTCGGTCAACATTCTCCAGCGTCTGGCGATCGGCCGTTCGGCCATCATGGAACCGGCGATCTTCCTGCTGGACGAACCGCTGTCGAACGTCGATGCGGCCTTCCGCGCGGTCATGCGCACCGAACTCAAGCATCTCCAGCGCGAGTTCCGCCAGACCATGGTTTACGTCACCCACGACCAGCTCGAGGCGATGACCATGGCAGACCGGATCGCGGTGATGGATCACGGAAAGCTCCTGCAGGTCGGAACGCCGATCGACGTCTACAACAACCCGTCGAACGTCTTTGTCGCCGGCTTCCTTGGCTCGCCAGGCATGAACCTGATCAAGGGACGCAGCGTCGCTTCCGGTGAGGCCATGTGCATCGATCTCGGAGAAGCCGGCCTTTCGGCGCCGCTTCCCGGCGCGCTGTTCCGGGGGCTACCGGAAGGCAAGGCCGTGGTCTACGGCTTCCGTCCCGAGCATTGCGAACTCACCGATGACGACGGTTTGCGCCTGCCCGTCAATTTCGTCGAGCGGATCGGCGCGCGCACCATTCTTCACATGGGTCAGGGTGGTCACTCGATTAAAGGCGTATTCGACAATCGCGTGCCGGTACGACAGGGCGATATCGTCACGCTGGCAATCGATCCGTCCAATATCAGGCTGTTCGATGCGGACACCGGCGCCGCCATCGTGGAGACGCACTGATGGCTTCAATCGCATTCAGGAACGTTACCAAGCGTTTTGGCGATACGATCGCTGTCAACGATGTCAGCTTCGAGATCGCCGACAACGAATTCTTCTGCCTCTTCGGTCCGCCGCTCTCGGGCAAAACCACGATCCTCAAGCTGATCCTCGGGCTGGAAAGGCCGGATGAAGGGGAGGTCCTGATCGACGGAGAGCCGGTGAACCATGTTTCGCCGGCGCGCCGTAACGTGGCGATGGTATTCCAGAATCTCGCTCTCTTCCCGCACATGACGGCGGAGGAGAACGTCCGCTTCCCGCTCGTCGAACGCAAGATAAGCCCGGACGAGATCGCTCCTCGCGTCGCCGACGTGGTCGAGAAGCTCCATATCGGTCACATCCTGCACAAGTCGCCGGCGCAACTCTCCGGCGGCGAGCGCCAGCGTGTCGCCATTGCCCGTGCACTGGTGCGCGATCCCGTCGCCTATCTGATGGACGATCCGATCTCGGCGCTCGATGCGCGGCTGCGCGAAGAAACCCGCGTCGAGCTCAAGCGCATCCAGCACGAACTCGGCCGCACGCTCGTTTACGTCACGCACGATCAGGAAGAGGCGATGTCGGTCGCCGATCGGATCGCGGTCCTGGAGAATGGCGTGATCCGCCAGATCGGCGCGCCGTCGGACATCTATGACAATCCCCGGTCGGCCTATGTAGCCGGCATGCTCGGTGCGCCGGCGATGAACCTGATCACGCTCGATCCGGGTCGGCTGAGCGCGCTCGACGGCGCGCTGTCGCTCCATGCGATGACGGTGCCCGATGGCGCGTCCCAGATCGGCATCCGGCCCGAGGATCTCGCCGTCGACCATGACGTAGATGGCGTCCGCAAGCCGGTGCAGGTCTACGAAGTCGAGCCGCTCGGCGGCGTGACCGTGGTCACGCTTCAGGCGGGCGAAACCTCGTTGCGCGCCATGGTTCGCGGCCAGCCGAAAATCGAACCGTCGAGCCAGGTCGCGCTCGCCGTGGCGAACGGTCAGGCTTGCTTCTTCGACAGCGAAGGGCAGGCGGTAACGGCATGAGAAGAATGGAGATTGGGAGGATGGACACAATGACGTTTGAACCGGACCCGCAAGTCCGCTGTCGGGATTACTCGATTGGCTGCATCGGCGCGGGCATGATCATGGCGGAATGCCATCTGGCCGCTTATGCCGAAGCAGGATTCCAGGTCGCCGCGATCGCATCGCGCACCAGGGCCAATGCTCAGAAAGTGGCCGATCGCTGGAAGATCAGCACCGTGCACGACACGCCAGAGGATCTGATCGCCGATCCATCGGTGGAGATCGTCGACATCGCCTATCCGCCGGATCTCCAGCCGGACCTTATCCGCAAGGCGCTGGCCGCGCCCAACGTCAAGGCGATCCTGGCTCAAAAGCCGCTGGCGCTCTCGCTCGACGAGGCCAAGAAGCTGCGCGACGAGGCCGCCGCGGCCGGCAAGATCCTCTCGGTCAACCAGAACATGCGCTACGACCAGTCGATGCGTGTACTCAAGCAGATCATCGATGCGGGCGAACTCGGCGAGATCGTATTCGCGCAGATCGACATGCACGCGATCCCGCACTGGCAAGGTTTCCTCGAAGGTTACGACCGGCTGACGCTGTCGAACATGAGCGTCCACCATCTCGATGCGCTGCGCTTCCTGTTCGGCGACCCGGACGAAGTGACCTCGCTCACGCGTCCCGATCCGCGCACCAAGTTCGAACACTCGGACGGTATCGTCGTCTCCACGCTGCGCTTCCCTTCCGGTGTGGTTGCCGTTTCACTCGAGGACGTCTGGTCCGGTCCGCGCGCAGAGGGTTACGAGGACGACCAGCATATCGGCTGGCGCGTCGAAGGCACGGAAGGCGTGGCCAAGGGCACGATCGGCTGGCCGACCGGTGCGCCGTCGTCGCTCTCCTACGCCTCGCCGAAGATGACCGACGGCAGGTGGGTCACCCCCGAATGGGAGACCATGTGGTTCCCGCACGCATTCATCGGCGTGATGGAGCAGCTCCAGCATGCCGTCAAATCCGGAGAGGCACCCGCCCTCTCCGTCGCCGACAACGTCAGGACCATGGCGCTTGTCGAGGCGGCCTACCGCTCGATCGACGAGAAGCGGACGGTCGCACTTTCCGAAATCAAGATCGACTGAACTCAAGGGAGGATTTCATCATGATGCAGACAGGTATTTTTACGGCGTACTTTCCGTACAGCCTGGAGGAAACCGCCAAGGTCATTCGCGGCCATGGCTTCAATACCGTCCAGCTCGACATGCACTTTAAGGATATGGACCTCAGCGCCGGCAACATCACCAAGGACAAATGCATAAGGATCCGGGAGACCTTCCGAGACCACAATCTGCCGATCAGCTGCATTTCCGGATATACGAACATCATCCATCCGGACAAGTCGGAACGCGCCAAGCGCAACGGTCTCCTCAAGGAGATCATAGCCAACGCGCAGCATCTCGGCTCGCCCTACGTCATCTCCGAAACCGGTACCTTCGATACCGAGAGCGACTGGGTTCACCATCCGAAGAACAAAACCGAGGAAGGCTGGGACGACTGCCGCGCCGTCATCCGGGAGCTCGCCCAGCACGCCTATGATCATGGCGCGATGTTTCTGCTCGAAACCTACGTCAACAACGTCGTCGGCTCGGTCGAGGAAACGCTGCGCATGTTTGCCGAAGTCGATCATCCGGGTCTTGGCCTGCTGATGGACCCGACCAACTATTTCGAGGCGCACAACATCGACAAGATGGACGAGACGCTGAACTACGTCTTTGACGCGCTGTCGGACAAGATCAAGATCGGTCACGCCAAGGACGTCAAGCGCTCCGGCGACGACAAGGCCGAGAAGCACGCCGACATCGGCGACGACACTGCCCATGAAAGCCACACCTTCCGCGGCGTGGGAGAGATCGAGCTACCTGCTCCGGGGCTGGGTGAACTCAATTACGATCTCTACCTCAAGCGTCTGGCGCAGAAGCATCCGAACATTCCGATGATCATCGAACATCTGGAAGAAGCAGACGTTCCGCGTGCCAAGAAGTTCCTCGACGGGAAGCTTCGCGCCAACGGTCTCTGATCAACAACGGGGCCACGGGCACGGCTCGTGGCCTCTAACGAAATCGAACACATGACCGGCCGCCTCTGGCGCGCCGGACGAGAAGGAGATGTCCATGGTGCAGCTCTATGGGAAAAACCTCTCACGCCGCGACGTGGCTGCCCATGCCGGTGATCTGAGCCAGTTTGCCGGCGTGCGGTCGATGACCCTGGACGACGGTCTGGAACGCGGAATCCGCATGCTGGAATTTCGCACGGGAACCGGTCTGCGCTTCACCGTGCTCGTGGACCGGGCCATGGATATTGCCGACTGCGACTATCAGGGCAAGGCAATCGGCTGGCATTCGCCTTCGGGTTTCCGCCATCCCGGTCTGCATGAATATGAAGGCGAGGGCGGCCTGGGCTGGATGCGCTCCTTCTCTGGGCTGATGGTCACCTGCGGTCTCGACCATATTCTCTTCATGTACGACGCACCGGCCGACAATTACGTCTACGGCCCCCGCGAGACCATCAAGCAGTCGATCCACGGCAGGGTCGGTACGATACCTGCGCGGCTGACGGGCTATGGCGAGCGCTGGGAGGGGGAGCGCTGCATCCTCTGGGCAGAGGGCAGGGTCCGTCAGGCGACTGTCTTCGGTGAGCATTTGGAACTCGTACGCCGGATCGAAGTCGAGGTCGGGACAAACGACATCCGGCTGTCTGACAAGGTGGTCAATCTGGGCTTCTACAAGACGCCTCACATGTACTGCTACCACATCAACGTCGCCCATCCGGTGCTGGCGGAAGGCTCGCGCTATCTCGCGCCCATCAAGGACGTGGTCTGGGCGGCGCATGCCGGCGAGAACTATTGCAAGCAGAATGTCGGCTATCGCACGGCCGCCGCGCCCCTCAATCCTTTCCACGAACAGGTCTGGCAGCACGAGATGGCCGCCGACGGCAATGGCGAGGTGCCGGTGGCGCTCGTCAACGACGCACTTGGGCTCGGCTTCGAGGTGACCACCCGCAAGGACCAGTTCCCCTGCATGTACGAATGGCAGAATTTCCAGTCGGCGCATTATGCGCTTGGCATCGAACCATCGACGAACCACGTGCTGGGACAGGCAGGAGCCCGTGAGCGCGGCGAGATGATCTGGCTGGAGCATGGCGACGAACGCCGGTACGACACGCGCTTCCGCATTCTCACCAGTGCGGACGAGATCGCGGCTTCCGAAGCCCGGATATCGGGCCTCGCCGCTCAACCCGCGGAAGACTATCCGGAGCCCTCCGGCAACTTCGAACCGATCCGGGGGCGTGCATGACCAAGCCTGCCTCCATGACGCCGCTCGGCAATGCAAGGACCCTCGCAGGCAAGACGGTGCTTTATACCGGTGCCGCCGGCGGACTCGGTCTGGCGACGAGCCTTCAGCTTATCGAAGCCGGTGCGCGCGTGGTCGCCATCGACAATGATCCGGCCAAGTGCGAGGAGTTGCGCAAGGCGGTTCCCCAGGCGGATGCGGCGAGGCTCATGCAGCGCGATTTCGACCTCTCGGATACCGACGCGCTACCCGCCAAGCTCGAGGCGCTTGCCGCCGAGACTGGTGGCTTCGATGTCGTCATCAACAATGCCGCCATGTATCCGGCGCGTGCATTCGAGGACTATTCCATCGAGGAGTACCGCAAGATCCAGCGGGTCAACGTCGAATCGCATCTGATGTGCGTGCGCGCGGCGCTTCCCGGCATGAAGGAGCGTGGTTGGGGCCGCATCGTCAACATCGCCTCCATCACCTTTTATGGGGGCTGGCAGCATCTCGCTCCATACGTCCAGTCCAAGGGCGCGCTTGTCGGCCTGACGCGGGCCTGGGCGCGCGAATTCGGCAAATACGGCGTCACCGTCAATGCAATCTCGCCGGGCGCCTTTCCTACGGACGCCGAAAAGATTCACGCCGATCCCGAAGGTTACAATCGTTACGTTCTGGAGAACCAGTCGGTCCAGCGGCGTGGACACGCCGGAGACATCGCCGGCACCATCCTCTTTCTCACATCTGAAAACGCAAGCTTCATTACCGGCCAGACCATCAACGTAGATGGCGGCTGGGTCATGCAATAGGAAAGGAATTCTTCGTGGGCATTCTCAGCGGTTATCGGGTTCTCGATTGCTCGATCGCCATGGCAGGGCCGTTCGCGGCCCAGCGGCTTGGAGATCTCGGCGCCGATGTTGTCAAGGTTGAACCGACCAGCGGGGAGTGGCAGCGTCACGTCTCGGCGGGCGGAGCCACTGGCAACAAGATTAACGTCTCGTTTCTGTCGCTGAACCGGAACAAGCGCTCGCTGGCGGTCGATCTGAAGAGCGATGGTGGCCGTGAGGTCATTGCGGAACTGGTCAAGTCGGCCGACGTCTTCATTCAGAACTACCGGCCTGGCGTCGCCAAGCGTCTGGGTGTCGATTACGAGAGCCTGTCGAAGATCAATCCCGGGCTCGTCTACGTCTCGATGTCGGGCTATGGCGAGGACGGCCCCTATGCCCAGCGTCCCGGGCAGGATCTGCTCCTTCAGGCGATGTCGGGGGCAATGCGCTCGACGGGCCGGGAAGGCGAGCCGCCGACCCCCGCCGGCATGTACCTTGCTGACGCGATTACCGCCTACACCGCATTCGAAGGCGCGCTGGCAGCCCTTCTGCACCGCGAACGCACGGGCGAGGGGCAGCTCGTCAAGGTCAACATGCTAGATGCCATCACCACCATACAGATGCAGGAGCTCTCGGTCTTTACCGTCGGCCACAAGCCCCAGACCCGCAGTGCCGAGCCGCATGCGCACGTCTATATCCGCTCGCCCTACGGCACCTTCAAGACCTCCGACGGCTATCTCGCGCTCGCCTTCCCGCCGCTCAAGACGCTCGGCGAGATCATCGGCGAGCCGGCGCTTCTCGAAATGAACGACGAGCGCGACGGTTGGGAAAAGCGCGACGAGATATTCGCCCTGACGCGGGGCAAGCTCGAAGACAGGACGACGGACGAATGGCTTGAGGCGTTCTCCGCGGCTGGCATCTGGGCCGGTCCTGTCTATGGCTACGAGGAATTGGTCAACGATCCGCAGATCGCCCACAACAAGACCTTCATCGAATACGACCATCCGACCGAAGGCCACATCAAGGCCCCGGGCTTCCCGATGAAGTTCTCCAAAACGCCGGCGACCGTGGAACGCGGCGCGCCGCTGGTCGGGGAACATACGGATGAGATCCTCAGGCAGGCCGGCTTCAGCGACGACCGCATTGCCGCGCTGGTGCAGTCGGGAGCGATCGTCTCCGGCGGCAAGGCCTGACCATGTGGAAGGGCCTGACCTGGGATCATCCGCGCGGTTTCAACGCGCTCGATGCCGCGTCGCGAGACACGAGTGTCCCGGGAAGCGGCAAAATCGCCTGGGATGTGCAGCCGCTCGAAGGCTTCGAATCCGCGCCGATCGCCGATCTCTGTGCGCGCTTCGATCTCGTGGTTCTCGATCATCCGCATGTCGGCGAGGCGGTGGAAGCCGATTGTCTTCATGCGATGGAGGACATTTTCGGCAACGAGCTTGTCAGCGAACTCGAGGCGGTATCGATCGGGCCCAGCCTTTCGAGCTATCGCTTCCATGGCAAGCACTGGGCGTTGCCGCTCGATGCCGCAACCCAGGTCATGGCCGTACGCCCGGATATGCTGCCCGAAGTCCCCGTCGAATGGGACGACGTGCTGGCCCTCATAGATCGCGGCGCGCCGGTGGCGGCATCCATCGCCGGCCCGCATGCCGTCCTGTCGTTCTTCTCGATCTGCGCTGCGCTCGGCGAACCGCCGGCCGTGGCGGATCCGGATGTTCTGGTGGGCGGTGAGACCGGCGCGAAAGCCTACGCGATCCTGTCGAAGATCGTCCGCGCGATGCCGGAAAAAGCGAAGGCGCTGAACCCCATCGGCCTCCTCGACTTGATGGGGCGCGAAGACGGAATTGCGCTCTGCCCGTTGATCTATGGGTATGTGAACTACAGCAAGCCCGGTCAGGGAAGGGAGCCGCTGCGTTTCCACAATGCGCCTCGTGTTTCAGGCGGTCATCCGGTCGGCACGCTCGGCGGCACCGGCATCGCCATTTCCAAACGCTGCATACCCGATGTCGCTCTCAAGGAACACATCCTGTGGCTGATGGGAAAGACCGCGCAATGCGGCTTCATTCCCGCCCATGACGGGCAACCCTCGCGCCGCGAGGCGTGGTTCGATCCGAAGGTCAACGCCGAGTGGGGCGACTTCTATGTCAACTCGGCGGAGACGCTGGAGCATTCCTATGTCCGTCCGCGACACTCCGGCTACATCGCCTTCCAGACGGCGGCGTCCGCGGCACTCCGCGAGGCCTTCGAGAAGGGCGTGCCGGTGGATGAGGCGCTCGGGCCGCTTCAGGAACTTTATGCAAAGAGCCGCAAAGGCGGAGAAAGGTAATTTACATGTCCGGCAGCATCGGCTTCGAAATCGACGGCCATGTGGCGCTGATCACCATCGATCGGCCCGAAAAGCTCAATGCGATGACGCCCGAGATGGCGGCGACCCTGGTCGAATTGGCGGGCCGCTGCAATGCGGATGACGGCATCCGCGCGATTGTTCTGACCGGTGCCGGTTCTCGCGCCTTTTCGGCCGGTTCCGATATCCGCGCGCTCGACGGTTATCCGACGCCGTGGTCGTTCCGTCAGCGGCAGGATTATTGCGATGCCATCCGCCGCATCACCAAGCCCGTCATCGCCGCGATCAACGGTTATGCCTTCGGTGGCGGACTCGAAACCTCGATGTCCTGCGACATCCGCATCGCCTCGGAAAATGCCAGTTTCGCAGCACCCGAGGTGAAGCTGGGCTGGATCGGCGGCGGCGGCATGGCGACCTTTCTTCGCTCGGCCGCCGGTCCGTCCAACGCGGCGCTGATGCTGATGACCGGCGACCCGATCAACGCCGAGACCGCGCTCAAATGGGGGATCGTCAGCGAGGTCGTCTCGCAGGCCGATCTCGTGGCGAGGGCGAAGGAGATTGCCGCGACGATCGCATCGCGCGCCCCGGTGGCGGTCGAGACCGCAAAGCTGAACCTGGCAGCCGCCGGGTGGATGCCGGCGGAGAACGCCATCGCCTACGAGCGGGATCTCCAGACCATCTGCTTTGCCACCGAGGATGCAGCCGAAGGCCGCCGCGCCTTCGCGGAAAAGCGAAGCCCGGAATTCAGGAAGAAGTGATGACGACACTGGCAAAAGCCCGCGCTCCGGCCCTGCGCTCCCTGCTCCGTCATCGCGAGGCCTCGGTCCTCATCATGTTGTTGGCGATCGCGGCGTTTCTCGCCTTCTCCAACGAGTATTTCCTCTCCTCGCGAAACCTCCTGAACGTCGGCCGACAGGCCTCGGTCGTCGCGATCGTCGCGCTCGGGCAGGCGCTCGTCATCATCGCCCGCGGTATCGATCTTTCCGTGGGTTCCGTCATTGGCGTCTCCGCGGTGGTTGCAGCCGTCGTCCTCGAGGGGACCGGCATTCAGCCGCTGGGGATCGCCGTTGGGCTGCTCACGGGTCTGGCCTGCGGTCTCGCCAATGGCATCATGGTCACCCGGCTGAGGATCAATCCCTTCATCGCCACGCTGGGCATGCTCTCTGTGGCCCGCGGCATAGCGCTTCTGGTAACCGGGGGTATTCCCGTCATGTTCACCGGCTGGGCGGAATTCCTCGGAGCCGGCCGAATCTTCCAGATCCCGGTCTCCTTCATCCTCATGTTGATCCTGGCCTTGGCCATCCATATTCTCGCCACGCGCCACAGGCTTGGCCGCGAGATCTACGCGATAGGCGACAATCCGAAAGCAGCCCGGCTCGCTGGCATCGACCTGAAGAAGACCCGTCTTTTTGTCTTCGGGTTTTGCGGCTGCCTGGCGGGGCTGGGCGGCGTCATTCTCGCAGGCAATCTGGCGAGCGCCGACCCCAATCTGGGCATGGGATACGAACTCGACGTGATCGCCGCAGTCATTCTGGGCGGGACCGCGCTCAACGGAGGTCGCGGCTCGATCATCGGCGTCGTCATCGGCGCCATGCTGATGGCCCTTCTCAACAATGCATTCGTGCTGCTTGGCATCTCCGCCTATTGGCAGGTCGTGACCAAGGGACTCGTGATCATCATCGCTGTCGGGATCGACGGGTTGCAGCGCAGGGAAGACGACGAATGACAGCTTTCAGGAGGTGTGAAATGGGACTGAAATTGAAACTGGGATCGGTGCTGGCTCCGATGCTGGCCATGGCCCTGATGGTAACGGCCGTGCCCGCGCAGGAAATGCCCGATGGCGGAACAGTGGCGGCGGAAAAGGCGGCGGACGACGACGTCCGTATCGCGTTCCTGTCGTTCCAGAACAATCCGTTCTGGATACCCGTCACGGAAGGCGCCGAAGCAGCTAAGGCGTATCTCTCAGGGTTCAACGGAACCGTCGATTACGTCGATCTCGGCAACGAACTTTCCGCCGAGGCCGTGGTCTCGGGCATCGAGGGCGCGCTCGCCCAGCAGTATGATGGCATCGTCGTCGTGCCGATCTTCGACGGCACCGCGCGCATCATCGACGAGGCGGTGGATTCGGGCGTTCCGGTCTTCAACATTATCGCCGAGGGCGGTGTGCCGTCCAAGCGCCTCGCCTTTATCGGCCAGGATGCAACCGCGGCCGGCAAGCAGATCGGCGAATTCATCGTCGATAAGATGGGGGGCGAGGGTAAGCTTGGCGTCATTACCGGCTATTTCGGCGCCACCCAGCACAATAACCGCATGAACGGCGCCCTCGACTACATCAAGGAGGAAGCGCCGAAGATCGAGATTCTCGGACCCTTCGAGAACAAGGACAAGGCGGAGAGCGCCTACTCGCTTGTCGAAGACATGCATACGGCAAACCCGGAACTGAAGATGGTCTACGTGACTGCCGGTGGTCCGTACGGAGCGGCCAAGGCGGTTCAGGATCTCGGCCTCACCGGCAAGGTAGGCGTGGTCGGCTTCGACCACACGCCCGAGAACGTGCGTTACCTCGAAAGCGGCGAAATGGTCGGCCTGCTCGACCAGGCGCCGTTCCAACAGGCCTTCGATTCCACCGTCATGCTGTTCAACTATCTTGTTGCCGGGACAAAGCCGCCGAGCGACGTCATCGCCGTCGAGGGCAATCTTATGACCCCGGGCAGCGAGTGATGCAGGCAGCGGCCCGACAGGGCGAGGCACAGGGGGACGGCGACAATGCCGTCCCCGGTCTGCCGTTCGTTCGTCTGAGGAATATCTCCAAGAGCTTCGGCAGCGTATCCGTGCTTGAGGACGTATCATTCGAAATCCGTCCCGGCGAGGTGGTGGGACTCCTGGGGGAAAACGGCGCGGGCAAGTCGACGTTGATGAAGATCGTCTCCGGCGAGCATGCTCCGGATCAGGGGCGGGTAGAGATCGAGGGAAACGAGGTGCAGCTCGCCTCGGTCGGCGAGGGCATCGAGCGCGGCATCAGCTTCGTGCACCAGGAACTCTCCGTCGTGGGCGCCCTGAGCGTTGCCGAAAACCTGTCGCTCGGCGACCTGCCGCGCAACCGCATGGGCTTCGTCGACCGCAACCGCATGCGTGATCTCGCCCGGGAACGGCTGGCGCGCATCGGCGCACAGGCGATCCGCCCGGAACAGGAAGCGGGCCTCCTTCGTGCCGGAGAGCAGCAACTCGTCGAAATCGCGCGCGCCGCTGCCCGCAATCCGAAACTTCTCATCCTCGACGAGCCGACATCGTCGTTGACGCCGCGGGAGGTGGAGAGTTTTGTCCGGTATGTCGAGAAGGCGAAGGCGGCCGGAACAGCGATCATTTTCATCACCCACCGGCTTGATGAGGCGATCCGCCTTTGCGACCGCATTCTCGTTCTGCGCAATGGAGCGATCGTGTCCGAGAAGCCCTCGGTCGAGGTGACCCGCGACGGCATCATTTCCGACATGACCGGCAAGCCGGCGATGTTCGGGTATGCCCGCTCGCCGGAGGTGAGTGATCGCAAGGTTCTCAGTCTCAGGAACGTAAGCGACAGCCAGCATATCGAGGGCATCACGCTTGATGTGGCGGAAGGCGAGATTCTGGGCCTTTTCGGCCTGGTCGGCGCTGGACGCACCGAACTGCTCGAAACGATCTACGGTGCGCGTCCGACGACCGCCGGCAGAGTGGAAATTTGCGGAGAGAGCGCGTGTTTCGACAAGCCCACCGAGGCGATGGCCAAGGGCATGGCGATCGTACCCGAGGGCCGCAAGACCGCCGGCATCCTGCCGCAGCACAGTGTGCGCTCCAACATGTCGATCAGCAGCCTTGATGCCATGAGCCCGGGCGGCTTCGTGGATCGCGGACGGGAAACCGCGCAGTCGTCGAGCTATCGCGACAGCCTCAGCATCCGCATGTCCGACGATCGGCAGATGATCGGAACACTGAGCGGCGGCAATCAGCAGAAGGTGCTCTTCGCCCGCGCATTGATGACCGCTCCCAAGCTCCTGCTTCTCGACGAACCGACCCATGGTGTCGATGTCGGGGCCAAGGCCGAGATCTATGAGATCGTCTCCGACGCCGCCGACAAGGGCCTTGCCGTCATCATGGCGTCGTCCGAAATCCCTGAAATCATGGCGCTCTGCGACCGTGTCGCAGTGCTTTCCATGGGCCGTCTCGTCGGTATTGTCGATCGCGCCGATCTCTCCGAAGAGCGCCTGCTTTCCCTCGCATTTGAAGGACATGCCTGATGAACGATTTCCGCCTGCCCGAAAAAGGCATTTATCTTGGCCGCATCTGGTCGCCCGAGGCGGAAGGCCCGTGCGTCGTCACGATACGCGGTGAGGAAGTCTTCGATATCACCTCGCGGGACGCCCCTACAGTCCGCGATATCTGCGAGTTGGACGATCCGGCGGCTTTCGTGCGGTCTGCGGCGGGTAGAGCGGTGGGGCATTTAGAGGCGATCGCTGGCAACAAGGTCGGTGACCTCAACCGCTCGCATTTTCTGGCACCCTGCGATCTTCAGGCAGTCAAGGCATGCGGCGTGACCTTCGCCTCCTCGATGGTCGAACGCGTCATCGAGGAAAAAGCCGCCGGCGACCCCGCCCGGGCGCAGGATATCCGGGCTCGCGTCGGCGAAGCGATCGGCGGCTCGCTGCGCAACATAAAGGCTGGCTCGGATGAAGCCGCGAGAGTCAAGGCTGCGCTGATCGCGGAAGGCCTGTGGAGCCAGTATCTCGAGGTGGGCATCGGCCCCGATGCGGAGGTCTTTTCCAAGGCGCAGGTCCTGTCCTCGGTCGGTCCGGGCGCAGAGGTGGGACTTCACCCCATTTCCAGATGGAACAACCCGGAGCCTGAGATCGTGCTCGCGGTCTCCTCGAGGGGGGAGATTATCGGCGCGACGCTCGGCAACGACGTCAATCTTCGTGACGTGGAAGGCCGTTCGGCGTTGCTCCTTGGCAAGGCCAAGGACAACAACGCAAGCTGTTCGATCGGACCGATGATCCGGCTGTTCGATGACGGCTTTTCGCTCGCCGATGTTCGCAGCGCCGAGCTCGATCTCACCGTGAATGGCGAGGACGGTTTCGTTCTCAATGGTCATTCATCGATGAGGGAGATCAGCCGTGACCCGCTTGATCTCGTCTCCCAGACTATCGGCCGCCACCACCAGTATCCCGATGGCCTCATGCTGTTTCTCGGCACGCTGTTTGCGCCGACCCAGGATCGTGATGTCCCCGGCGAAGGCTTTACCCACAAGTTCGGCGATGTCGTCACCATATCGACCAGGGATCTCGGCAGTCTCACCAACACCGTGCGGCTGTCGACGGACTGTCCGGAATGGACGTTCGGCCTTGCCGCTTTCATGCGCAACCTGGCACGACGACGCCTTATCTAGAATCATGGTCTCGATGAGATGATGCACCATTTTCAATGGACATCGTGCACCAGTCATCTTTCCTGCGCCAGAAACTCATTCGCCGGGCCCGCAACCAAAGCCTTGCCAGATTCCTGATAAACGCAGCTCGGCATCACGCGGGGCTTCTTGCTGTCAGGGCAGGATTTTCGACGGGTTGAACAGATCGTCCGGATCGATCGACTGCTTTATCAGCCGCATCAGGGCTATCGCCGCGTCGCCGTGTTCGGCGGTCATGAACTTCGCCTTGCCATAGCCGACGCCATGCTCGCCGGTACAGGTGCCGCCGAGGGAGATAGCGTGGTGACCCAGCCGTTCGGCAAGCCTTTCCGCCATTGCGCGTTCGTCCGCATCTTCGGGGTCGATCACGTAGCTCATGTGGAAATTGCCATCCCCGACATGTCCGAGCGAACTGACGGGAAACGGTGCCAGCGCCGCATCGGCCTGGGCGAAAGCGATGCATTCGGGAAGCTTGGAGATCGGCACGCAGACGTCCGTGCCCCAGATTCTGGCGCCCGGCCGCAACGCCATGATCGCGTAGTGGAAATCATGCCGCGCCTGCCACAGCCTGCTTCGCTCTTCCGGCGTTGCCGCCCATGCGAAGCCGGAACCATCGTTACCGAGCGCGATCTCTCCCGCCCGCTCCGCCTGTTCCTCGACGGACGACGGAGAGCCGTGGAATTCAAAGAAGAGGGCCGGTGCGACGGGATAGTCGAGATTGGCGAAACGATTGACGGCTTCCATGCCCACCGCGTCGACAAATTCGACGCGCGCGACAGGGATGCCGCACTGGATCGTCTCGATGGCCGCGGTCACCGCCGATGCCGCGTCGGGAAAGCTGCAGACGGCGGCCGTCACCGCCTCGGGAATTCCGTGAAGCTTGACGGTCACTTCGGTGATGATGCCGAGCGTTCCCTCCGCGCCGACGAAGAGCCGGGTGAGGTCGTAACCCGCGGAGGATTTGCGCGCGCGGTTGGCGGTCTTGACGATCGAGCCGTCCGGCAGCACGACCGTCAGCGAAAGCACGTTCTCGCGCATGGTTCCGTAACGAACCGCATTGGTGCCGGAGGCTCGCGTCGATGCCATGCCGCCGAGTGTTGCGTCTGCCCCAGGATCGACGGGAAAGAAAAGCCCGGTGTCGCGGATATAGGCGTTGAGCTGCTTGCGGGTGACGCCGGCTTCGACTGTGATGTCCATGTCCTCCGGTCTGACGTCCACGACGCGGTTCATGCGGGAAAGATCGACGCAGATGCCGCCCTTCAGGGCCGCGGTGTGGCCCTCGAGCGAAGTCCCGGCACCGAAGGCAACGATCGGCAATTGCTCACGTCGCGCAAACCGCACCACCGCGGCAACCTCGTCGGTCGTTTCCGGAAAGCAGATGATGTCGGGCGGAAAGGAGGGATGGTAGCACTCGCCCTTTCCACGGACATAGAGATCGGACGGTGCGGTGGAAATTCTGCCGCCCACGAGGCCTGCGAGTTCCGCTGCCAGTTCGGAGGGCAGCGCCGTGATGCTGCGGGCGACATCATGCGTCACGTCCATGGTGTTTTCCTTTTCCTCAGTTGAGCCCGAAGAGATGCGGCAGGAACAGCACGGTCTGCGGCACGTAGGTGATGATCATCAGTACGGCGATTGCCGCAAGCAGGAATGGCCACATGCTGCGTACCACCCGTTCCAGCGGAACGCCGGTAACGATCGAGCCGGTGAACAGTGCCGCCCCGTAGGGCGGCGTGATGAGGCCGATAACGAGATTGAAGACGACGACGACGCCAAAATGGACCGGATCGATTCCGAGCTTGACGGCAAGAGGCATCAGCATGGGCACGATGATAAAGATCGCCGGCAGCATGTCCATCACCATGCCCCAGAGCAACAGGAAGATGTTGATGATCAGCAGGATCACATACTTATTGTCGGTAATGCCGAACAGCGCGCCCGCAATGAGTTCCGGGACCTTTTCCGCAGCCAGTACCCAGGAGAAGACCGCGGATGCTCCGGAGAGAAGAAGAACGACGGCTGCAAGCGTGCCGCTGCGTGCGAAGAGCAGGCCGAGCGTTTTCCAGTCGATCGTGCCGCGTTTGCTGGCCACCAGCAGGATGAGCCCGTAGGCGACAGCGGCGGCGGACGCTTCGGTCGGGGTGAAGACACCGCTCAGGATGCCGCCGAGAATGATGAACGGCATGGTGAGGAAGGGGAGGGACTGCACGAGAATTCGCAGGAAGGCGCCCGGGGTCAGCCGCTCGTCGCGCGCCCGCTTCATGTTGCGCGAGGTCAGGACGACGACGACGGCCATGGCAATGGCGACGAGAACGCCGGGCACGGCGCCACCCACAAGCAGCCCGCCGATCGAGGTGCCGGTGATCGCTCCCACCAGGACCATCGGGATGCTTGGGGGAATGATGGCGCCCTTGATGGAGGCGGATACGGCAAGCGCGGTGGCGAAGGGTTTGGTGAAACCGCCTCGCTCCATCATGCGTACCTGCATCCGGCCGAGGCCGGCAATTTCCGAAATGGCAGAACCCGAGCAGCCGCCGAAGAGCATGCTGGACACGATCGTCACATAGCCGACGCCGCCCTTGAAACGTCCGACGACCGCATTGGAGAAGGTGAGCATCTTCTCAGCCGTCCCCGAGACCACCATCAGGTCCCCGGCCAGCATGAAGAAGGGAATGGCAAGCAGCGTGAAACTGTCGATGCCGATGAAAAACTGCTGCACCACCAGATAGAGCGGCTGACCGACATAGACGAAGTAGACGATGGTGCTTGCCAGCATGGCGAAGGACAGCGGAACGCCGACAACCATCATGGCGAAGAAAGAAATCAGCAGAAGGGCGAGCGGAGAGATCATAGCGCAGTTTCCTCCGCGTCTTCGTTGAGGGTATCGGCGAGCTGCGGCGCGAAATAGGCGCCGATGAGCTGCATCAGCCCCAGAACCGCGCCGATGGGATAGGCAAGATAGATCCAGAAATAGGAGATCCGCAGCGCCGGGGTACGCATGATCCCCTCGTCGATCGCCAGTTCTGTCCCCTGTATCAGGATGACAAGTATCGTGCCGAATACGATTGCATCGCCCAGAAGCATCAGCGCCTTGCGATGGCGTTCAGGAAACAGGTCCACGAACATGGTCAGGCGCGGATGTTGGGACAGGCGCAGACCCAGCGCACTGCCTGTCAGCACCAGGAAGAACATCAGGAACCGTGCGGTCTCCTCGCCCCAGAACAGCGGCGCATTGAAAACGTAGCGGCCGATCACGCCGTAGAAGACGATGCCGGACATCGCTGCAAGAATGGCGGCGACGACAAAAACGTTGAGCCGAAAGACAAACCTGTCGACGATGCTGCAGGCGGAGAGAAAAGCTTTCATGTCGCTTCCTTCGCGAAGGGACCGGCCGGCAGGAGAGCCCTGCCGGCCCGTTTGTCGGATCCTATTCGGCAGTTCCTTCGCCGGAGGTATCCTTCAGGTGTGCGAAGAAGCCGTCCACGAACTCCTTGCCGTATTCACCTTCGGCCCAGCTGCGAACTGCCGGGGACGTGGTTTCGCGGAATTTCTCGATCTGTTCCGCCGTCGGCGCGTAGATCTGCATCCCCTCGTCCTGCAGCTTCTTGAGGGCCACGACGTCCTGAACGGCGCCGATGCCGGCATAGGCGAGCGAAGCCTCCCTGTTGGCTTCGACCACGGCTCCCTTGAGATCGTCGGGGAGGCCCTGGAACCACTCCTCGTTGACGAAGATGCCGGCCACGGTCATCAGGTGTCCCGACAGGGTCAGATTTTTCTGCACCTGATAGAACTTCTGCTGAAGGATGGTAGCGAGCGGATTTTCCTGCCCGTCAACGACGCCGGTCTGCAGACTGGAGTAGAGCTCCATGAAGGGAATGGGGGTAGGCGTGGCGCCGAGCGCGCGCATCATTTCCTGGTGCGGCACGATTTCCTGCGTGCGCATCTTGAGACCGGCAAGATCGGCCGGTTCGCGGATTTCCTTCGACGCGGTGGTGAAGTTTCGGAATCCGTAGGGTTCGAAGCCGAGAACGCGCACGCCGGTTTCAGCGGCGATGTCATCGACCATCGTCTTCATGTAATCATTGTCGGTGGCGAGCGCATCGACCATCTCGGCACGCGTCCGGTAGAGGAAGGGCAGATCGAGAACCCCGAGCTTCGGGTAGTACAGGGATGCGAAGACGCCGGAAGAAAAGCTCGCCACGCTGATCGTGCCGCGCCGGATCTGCTGGGCCATCGATTTGGCATCGCCAAGCTGGCCGTTCGGAAACAGGTCGACCTTCATACGGCCGCCGCTCAGTCTCTCAAGCGTGTCCTTGAAGACATAGGCATGGGCGGCCGCCGCGTTTTCAGCCGGCTGGTCAACGTCCGCAAATGAATATTTGAGCGTGTATTCCTGTGCGCCGGCAGGGCCGGCGACAAAGAGGGCAGTCGCGGTAGCTATCGCGATCAAGCAAGATTTCATGGGTTTCTCCTCCCGTTTGCATGAAGATCCAATAAGCGGATCAGTTGAATGTCTCCCCGCGCGCCGGCTCCTCCTCCGGCGAGCGTTATAATTTCACTTGCAGGCTTCAGGCCTTGGCGCGGATCGGCCCGGAAGCGCCGATCCCGCCGGCGATGGCTTCCATCCAGATGGCGACGGCGACGGCGCCGCCGTCCGGGTTACCCAAGGCACGATCGCCGAGATAGCTTGCCCGCCCGAGCTTCGGGCGCATGTCGGCGGTGGCATTGGCTGCCGCACGCGCCGCCGTTGCGGCAGCCTGCCAGGCATCCGTTCCGGATTGTCCGTCGTTGCGGGCGGCACGCCATGCATCGAGCGCGGCGGCGAGGGCGTCATACATGGTCCGGTCGCCGCGCCTTGCGCCGCCGATCTCCGGGACAGAGTTCACGGCTTCGGCGAAAGCTGCGTCCCAATGGGACGCGTCAGGAAGGTCGATTGCGGCAAGGCTGTGGGCCGCCCGCATGAGAGCCGCGGCATAGAACGGACCGGAACTGCCCGCGATCGTCCGGCGCAACGTGTTGGCAGTGGCGACGAACAGGGTTTCGGGATTGGCATAGGCGCTGTCGGGCAGGGCGCGCAAAGCCTTCGCGCCGCGTTCCATGCTGGCGCCCAGATCGCCGTCGCCGGAAAGGCTGTCGAGTTCTGTCAGGTGGGCTTCGGCTTTCTCGAGCGATTCAGCCACTGCGAGAACCACCTGCTGCAACAGGGGAGATAGCGGCCCGGGCGCAGGTGTAGCCGTGTCGGCTGTCATTGACGCGCGCGCAACGGGGAGGACGTTACGCTGCTCGGCGATGTCACCGGGCCCGGGCCAGGCGGATGCTCCGGCGGCGGTATCGAGCAGGGAAATCCGCTCCTCGTCGAGCGGGAGCAGCGAGATCGAGCAGCCGGGCATTTCGAGTGCCGTCATGAAATTTCCGACCCAGGCCTTGGTGACCCGGCATCCGCGATCGCGCAAGACCGCCAGGGCTTTGCGCGCCACGATGGAGAGTTCCATCGGCGGCGTGGCGCCGAGGCCATTGACCATGACCGCGACGTGGCCGGTCTTTTCCGGGGCCATGTCCTTGAGCAGGGTTTTGACAATCTCGCTGACAATTGCGTCGGCGCTGTCGATCGTGGCGCGGCGGATACCCTTTTCGCCGTGAATGCCGAGACCGAATTCGATCTCATCGTCGCCGAGTTCGAAGCTCGGCTTGCCGGCGGCCGGCACTGTGCAAGCCCCGAGCGCGATTCCCATGGTCGCAACATCCTCCGCCGCCGAACGGGCGAGGCGCGCGACTTCGGCGAGAGGCAGACCATTCTCTGCGGCGGATCCGGCAATCTTGTGCACCAGAACCGTTCCCGCGATTCCACGGCTGCGCTCCCGTGCAACGAGGTCCCGCAGCGCGACGTCGTCGGCGACGATGACGGTCTCCGTGGGGATGCCTTCCTTGCGGGCGAGCTCGGCTGCCAGGGCGAAATTCAGGCGATCGCCGGTGTAGTTCTTGATAATCAGCAGTGCGCCCGCAGGACCGGCGACAGCCAGGATGGCGGCGAGTACGGCATCGACACTCGGCGAGGTGAAGACATCTCCGGCGACAGCGGCGGTCAGCATTCCCGTTCCGACGTAACCTGCGTGAGCGGGCTCGTGGCCGCTGCCCCCGCCGGAGATCACGGCGACCTTGCGATCGGCGACAGCCGGGAGATCGTTTCGCAGGACGACGTTCTCGTCAGACAGGAGTGCAAGGTGAGGAGATACATCAACCAACCCCTCCAGCATTTCACGAACGGCGGCCCTCGGTTCATTGACCAGCTTTTTCATAATCGCCTCCCTTGCATTCTTATCCCGAATAATGGGATTAAAGCTATCAAAGTGGCGTTATGTGCCATTAATAAAAATGGTGGTCAACCGTGTTTCGCGCATTCCGTATTTCGTTTACGGAATGTGTGTAGCTGTTCCGAAATCTGCTATGTGGATGACGGCGGGTGCCGTACTGGCCAATTTCTCAGCGAAATGGCAATGTTAAAGCTGTATTCAAAAGACGGACGGGAGCTGAACGCGGTAATGGATATCAATAGCGATAAGACGCTTGTTGAGGAAGCCGAGGCAGAGACTAGCCGGGACGGTGGCGCGAAGTCATTCTACAAGATGGCGGCGGTTCTCGATTGTTTCACCCGGGCCAAGGGGAGCCTGTCGATCGCAGATCTCGTCGAGATGACGGGCATGCCGCGCACGACGATCCACCGCATCGTTGCATCGCTGCGTGACATAGGTCTCATCGACCAGGACGGGCGGCGACATGATTATCGGCTCGGGCTGAAGATGTTCTATTACGGCAGCGTTGTTCTTGCCAATCTCGACCTCAACCGTCACGCGAGGCCGCATGTCATCAATCTTCATCAAATAACCGGAGAGATTGTGCATCTGCACATGTTCGACGGCAGCCAGATGGTCTGTATCGAGCGCGAGGAGATGGGTGACACGCGGCTGACGACGCTGACCACGATCGAGGCGGCTCCGACCTATTGCACCAGCGTCGGCAAGGCATTTCTTGCCTTCCAGAAAGAAGACCTCATTCGCAGGATCGCTGCGGAGGAGGGATTGCAGTCGAGGACTGCAAAAACGATCACTACTCTCGATGCCCTTCTCGAGGACTTCAAGGGTGTTCGTGAGCGCGGCTATTCCATCGACGATGAGGAAAACGAGATCGGCGTGCGTTGCGTTGGCGCGCCCATCCGCGATTCTCGCGGGCAGGTCTTTGCCTCGGTCAGTGTTTCCGGGCCGACAGAGCGGATGCCGATTGCCCGTGTCTCGGGTCTGGCATCGACCGTGGTCCAGACCGCAGACCATATTTCCCAGGAGCTTGGATGGACCGGTCGCAGGCATAAATAAATATGCGGTCCCTATAAAATCTCCTTATCCCACTATTCGGGATTGACATGCATCAGACTCCTCTTTAATCCTTCTCTTGAACCCGAGATTTGGAGGAGATCGATGGGCACTTTTCACACACTCGCGTCCGCTGTTTTTGTGGTCGGCCTTGCAGGCGTCGCATTCGCGGACGAATTTCCAGCGCGCCCGCTGACCATAGTCGTGCCGGCCGGCGCCGGCGGCGGAGGCGATACCACGACCCGCATGCTGGCACGGGAGCTTGAGGGCGAACTCGGGCAGCCGATTACCATTATCAATCAGGGACAGGGCGGCGGTGTCGTCGGCCTGACAAGTATCCGCAACGCGAAGGCTGATGGCTACACGGTAGGCCTGCTGTTTCCCTATGCCGGCTACAAGTTCACCGGGCAGGCTGATTTCAAGGGCGCGGATTTCACGCCGGTCGCCAACTTCAACGGCGATTCATCTTCGCTGCTCGTCGCCGAGAGCTCACCCTTTACCGATCTCAAATCCGCGCTCGACGCGTTGAAGGCGGATCCGTCCGGCTTCAATGTGCATTGCAGCGGCGGATGCGGTAGCGTCTGGGACATTCCCGTTGCGGGCATGATGCTCGACTACGGCATCGACGTCGCCAAGATCAACTGGATCCCGGGGCAGGGGGCGGCGAGCGGGCTGACTGAACTTTCGTCAGGCGGCGTTGATTTCCAGACGGCCTCCCTGCCCGAAGCCGCATCGCTGATGCAGGCGGGTCAGGTTCGCGCCTTGGCGGTGTTGAGCCCCGAGCCTGTGGCCGGTTTCGAGGATGTCCCGCTTGCCGGCGATACCGTCGGTCATCCGGTCGACGGAGGTACCTGGCGCGCGATCGGCGGCCCGGCGGGTATGCCCGCGGAAGCCGTCGAAGTCTGGCAGGAGGCAATCCGCAATGCCATGAACTCGGAGGAATTCCGTACCTCGATGAAGACCGCCGGCTTCGGCCTCAAATGGCTGGATTCCGCGCAGCTGAAGGCTTTGATGGAGCAGCACGAGGCAGATACCGCACGTGTGATGGGGGCGCTTGGCTACGGCAAGTGAAAGTAATGACCGGCGGTCATGCTCCCGGCTGCCGGTCTTATCTTATTGTTGAATGGGATCCTTCATGAAGGTTCATGACATCATTGTTGGCATCGTCATTCTGGCGCTCGGCCTTTGCGTGGCGACTTACTCAACGACACTCGTCGCGCCGCGCAATCTGAATTACGGGCCGGGGTTCTTTCCGCTGCTGGTTGGATGCGGCTTGGCGCTGGTCGGACTGGTGATCTCGCTGCAGGGGCTGCGCAACCTTCGTGTCGAGCCGGTTTTCGTGCTTCCGGAGTGGGCGAGAAGTGCCCAGATGGCGCTCCGCTTCTGGATCCTGCCGGGTTCCATTCTTTTTTACGTTTTTGCTGTCGAAGCGCTGGGCTTTCTCGCTACCGCGACGCTCATCCTGACTGCCGCGATGGCGGCTGGCGGCATTCATCTGTTCAAGGCGTTCGTGGCCGGTCTGTTGGTTGCCGTGGCCACGAATGTCGCATTCGCGTCGCTGCTCCATGTGCCGCTGCCGTGGGGTCCTCTCACTTCGATCTCCGGATGGCTGATATGGTAAGTCCGCTCGCAATTCTCGGCCAGCTTGCCGACCCATACCTGCTGTTGGTGATCTTCGCTTCGGCATTCTACGGCCTTTTCATCGGCGCAGTTCCCGGCCTGACCGCATTGATGGCAAGCGCGCTCCTCGTTCCCTTCATTATTTTCATGGAGCCGCTCCCGGCGATTGCCTCCATTATCACGGCCTCCGCAATGGCGATTTTCGCCGGAGACATTCCGGGCGCGCTCCTGCGCATGCCGGGGACTCCGGCGTCGGCCGCCTACACAGACGACGCTCACGCGCTCACGCGCAAGGGCAAGACGGTGGTGGCGCTCGGGGCGGGGCTGTTTGCTTCCGCGGCCGGTGGATTGTTCAGCGCTGTCATCCTCACGCTGGCGGCGCCGTCACTGGCCCGCATCGCGCTCTCCTTCTCGAGCGTCGAATATTTCTGGCTGGGCGTGCTCGGCTTGTCCTGCGCGACTTTTGTCGCGGGACCCTCGCTACCCAAGGGGCTTGCCTCCCTCTTCCTCGGGCTGACGCTTGCGACGATCGGCATGGACCCCACTTCCGGCATCCCGCGCTTTACCTTTGGATCGTCCAACCTAATGGGTGGACTGGGCCTGATCCCGGTGCTGATCGGCCTTTTCGCAATCTCCGAATTGATGAGGAACGCCAATTCCGAGTTTCACGGACATGCGGACACGCATCGCATGGGGCCGATTTTTTCCACCATCGGGGCCAGG
Source organism: Pseudohoeflea suaedae (assembly GCF_004354915.1). Taxonomy (GTDB): domain Bacteria; phylum Pseudomonadota; class Alphaproteobacteria; order Rhizobiales; family Rhizobiaceae; genus Pseudohoeflea; species Pseudohoeflea suaedae. Next base: position 134,857 of record NZ_SMSI01000003.1, read on the forward strand.
CTCGTGCCGCATAAAGTCGGCATCCTGCGTGGTGGCCTTATCGGAACGGTCGTGGGAGCGCTCCCGGGTGCGGGATCCGATATCGCCGCCTGGATTTCCTATGCCATCGCCCGCCGCGGATCGCGCATCGGTCGCAAGGACGATGACGATGGCGCGGTTGAGCGCATCATGTCGGCGAGTGCAGCCAACAACGCCTCGCTGGGCGGTGCCTATATTCCGGCGACGGTCTTCGGCATTCCGGGGGACGCGATCACGGCCATCGTCATCAGCGTCATGTTCATCAAGGGCATCAATCCGGGGCCGACGCTCTTTCTCAACAATCCGGATGTGATCTACACGATCTTCGCGATATTTTTCATCGCCAACCTGCTGATGGTTCCGCTCGGCATTCTGTGTATTCGGGCCTTCGGGCTCATCCTGAAACTGCCGACGAGCTATGTGTCGCCGGTTATCCTCATGTTCTGCATCCTGGGTGCCTTCTCGGTCGAGAACACATTGTTTGCGGTTGGCCTTGTCGCGCTCTTCGGGGTGTTAGGCTATCTCATGGAGATCAACCAGATCCCGCTGGCGCCGGCCATTCTCGGTCTCATTCTCGGCCCTCTCATCGAGCAGACCTTCATGACGACGATGCTGAAGTCGCAGGGCGATCTGTTGATCTTCTTCGACAGACCTATCGGCGGAACGATCGGTGCATTCACCATTCTCGTCTGGCTCGCGGCGATCGGCATCAAGTCCTTCAGCGGTAACCGTCAGGTGGAACTTACACCACCTCCTACCGATGCTGCAGCGGTTCCTGAGAACCGTCGTGCCAGCTGACGACGGGCTAGATCCGTGCGCCGTCTTAATCGGAATTGGAAATGATTTCCAAAAATCTTATTCCGAAAATAGCCTGCGAGCCACTTGCGACGCCGCTTATCCGCAAATAAGGTACTCGTGCACAAAAATCACGAACTATCCCGCAATGCGGAACATGGAGGATTTCATGACCATACTCTCGAAACTCGTAACCACCCTGGCGAGCGGTGCCTTCCTCACAGCAGCAGGCCCGGCCTTCGCTGAATGGCCGGAGCGTCCGGTGACATTGATTGCCGTCGCAGGCGCTGGTGGGGGAAGCGACTACACGATGCGTCTTCTGGCCCGCGAGATGGAAGAGGCGACCGGGCAGTCCTTCAACGTGGTCAACCAGGCTCAGGGCGGCGGCATTGTCGGCTACACCACCTACAGCACCTCCGCCCCCGACGGGTATACACTCGGCCAGCTTTCTCCCTTCGCCCAGTTCAAGCTTCTCGGGCAGGCGGACTTCACCCGCGACAGCTTCACCCCGATCGCGCAGTTCAATGCCGATCCGTCGGCTGTTCACGTCGCCAGTGATTCCGAGCTGAAATCGCTCAATGACATCATCGATGCGCTGAAGGCGGACCCGTCGAGCCTCAAGATTTCCTGCGGCGGCACCTGCAGCGCGAGCTGGGATATTCCCTTTGTGTCGCTGATGCTCGATGAGGGTATCGATGTCACCAAGCTCAACCTTATTCCTGCTCAGGGATCGGCTGCAGGTCTGCAGGAACTTGTCTCGGGCGGCATGGACGTTGTTCTGTGCTCGATCCCCGAGACCGACTCCCTCGCTTCCGCTGGACTGGTCAAGACGGTCGGTGTCCTGAGCTCCGAGCGGCTGGAAAAATATCCATACGTGCCGACCGTCAAGGAAAAGACTGGCAAGGATGTTACCGGCGGTACCTGGCGCGGTCTTGCCGGCCCTGCCGGTATGGACCCCGCGCTGGTCGCCGAGATCGAAGCCGTGGCCAAGGAGGCGTTCAACGCTGAACGCTTCCAGGAAGGCATGAAAGAGCGGGGCTTCGGCGCCGTATGGCTCGGTACCGCCGAATTCACAGCCTTCACCAAGCAGCATGAAGAACAGACCCAGCGGGTGATGTCCGCCCTCGGCACTGCCGAGAAGGCCGCCAACTGATCAAGACATTCGTCCCCGCATCCTACCCGGTGCGGGGACGCCAGCCTGTACGGCAAAGACCGCCAAGGCACGACGGGCCAAGCCCAATAGCAACGAAGGAAACTGAAATGTCCCAAACACTCCGAGGTATCATTCCTCCGCTCGTCACGCCCTTCAAGGACGATGAGACCATGGACGAGGCCGCGCTGCGCGAAAACGTCCGCTTCATGCTGCGCAAGCAGGTACACGGCATCTGCCTCGGTGGCAGCACCGGCGAAGGCCACACGCTTTCCACCGAGGAACTGGCCCGCTCGATCGAAATCGCCACCGAAGAGGTCGATGGCCGCATTCCAGTCGTGGCAGGCATCATTGCCAACAGCACGCGCGACGCTGCGGAGAAGGCCAAGGCCGTTGCCAAGTTCAACGTGGCCGCGCTGCAGATCACGCCGGTTCATTACGTTTTCAAGCCGGACGAGGATGCGACCTATGCGCATTTTGAACGGCTGACCAAGGAAACCGATATTCCGATCATCATCTACAATGTCGTTCCGTGGAATTATCTCAGCCCGAAGCTCCTGGTGCGTATCATGACCGGTCTGCCGGGCGTCATCGGCGTCAAGCAGAGTGCGGGCGACCTCAAGCTGATGGCCGACCTGTTGATCTCCGCGCCGAAGGACAAGCTCGTCTTCACCGCCGTCGATGCTCTGCTCTATCCGTCCTTCGCGATCGGAGCGCATGGCACGATTGCAGCCAACCCCGCCGCCGTGCCGGGCGTCTGTGTCACGCTTTGGAATGCGGTGCAGGCCGGTGAACACGCCAAGGCGCAGGAAATTCACAAAGCGCTGCTGCGATTCTGGAATACCATCTTCGCAGACAATCTCCCGGCCAATGTGAAGTACTGCCTCGCCAAGCAGGGTGTGGCCAGTGGCCAGCCGCGCATGCCGATGCCGGCCACCTCCGCCGCTCAGGCCGAAGCGATCGACAAGGAACTGGTAAACGTTCTCAAGTGGGACGAAACCGAAGCTGCCTCCAAGGCCGCCTGATGACAAATGCCGCCGCGCCTGGCGCGGCGGCATCCCGGACCCGGCGTCCATCAGGGGTTTTCGCCGGTCCGGCAGCACGCCGACGAGATCACCTCTGCAAGCTTCCGTCCCGTCCGCTCCCCGCAATCGAGTATTTCCAGAACATTCCCGCCGATGCTCGCAGCCCTTCAGGTCGTAGCGACAGGGCGGCCGAAGCGTCGATCCAACGGCGCGGTGCAGGAGACGGCGCCGCCGCACCGCTCTCCTCGAGCCAGACAACAAGCCCGGGTTGGATCATGGTCCCGTATTCCGGGTCCTGCACGCCGATCATCAGCCCTGATGCTTCGGCGTGATCTTGTCGACCCAGTCCTTGGGCAACGGATATACGCCGAGCGAGACATCGGGCTGCCACTCGGAGATCGGAAAGTAAGTGTTTTTCTCCTCGGTCAATCTTTTGGCCACGAGCTTGTCAGAGATGCCGAGAGCCTGAAGGCAGCGCTTTGCATGGTTCTCGTGACTGGGCCAGGCGACATAGAACATGCGCCCGTCGTTGCACAGATAGCTGCGGTAGAGGGAATCCAGAAGCTCCTGCAGTTCCTCGATCCGGACCGAAACGTAGCAAAGCCTTTCATCACGGCGCTGGCCAGCGGCACCTCGTCATGACGGCGCCCTGGCTCGCCGGTGGTCAGGCGCCGGCGGCTGCGTCCTGAAGAATGAAGGTCGCAGCCTTCTCGGCAATCATCAATGTGGGAGCGTTGGTGTTGCCGCTCGTGATCTTCGGCATCACGCCGGCGTCGACGACGCGCAGGCCGGAAATGCCCCGCACGCGCAGCCGACTGTCGACGACAGCCATCGGATCGTCGTCCCGCCCCATCTTCGTGGTGCCGACGGGATGGAAGATCGTGCTGGCGATGTCGCCTGCAAGCCTGGCGAGTTCTTCGTCCGACTGGTACCGGACGCCGGGCTTCCATTCCTCGGGCTGGTATTTTGCGAGCGCCGGCTGCGAGACGATCTCGCGGACCTGCCGCAGGCTGTCGGCGGCGATCTTCCGGTCTTCCTCGGTGCTCAGATAATTCGGTGCGATGGCTGGCGCCTCGCCCGCATCGGCCGAGCGGATCCGCACCGAACCGGTGCTGGTCGGGTTGAGGTTGCAGACGCTCGCGGTGAAGGCGGGATCGCGATGGAGGGGTTCGCCGAACGCGTCGAGACTCAGCGGCTGCACGTGGTATTCGAGATTGGCATGGGACTGGCTGTCGTCCGAGCGGGTGAAGGCGCCGAGCTGAGACGGCGACATGCTCATCGGGCCGGAGCGGAAAAGCCCGTATTCAAGGCCGATCATCATCTTGCCGAACAGGCTGTTTGCCAGCTTGTTGAGTGTCTTGACGCCCTTCACCTTGAAGACGGAGCGGATCTGTAGGTGGTCCTGCAGGTTTTCACCCACGCCCGGAATGTCTGCGACGATATCGACCCCCTTTTCCCTGAGATGTTGGGCGGGGCCTATGCCGGAGAGCTGAAGGATCGCCGGCGAGCCGATGGCTCCGGCTGACAGGATCAATTCCTTGCGGGCCTCGACGTCGACGACGCTCCCCGCGCGCCTGACCCTGGCCCCCTTGCACATTCTCGCTCCGTCCGCGCCGGTGGCGATGACAAGCTTTTCGACCTGCGCCTCGGTCCAGACGGTGAGGTTTGGCCGCTTCAGAACGGGACGCAGGAATGCCTTCGCCGTATTCCAGCGCCAACCGGCCTTCTGGTTGACTTCGAAATAGCCGACCCCCTCATTGTCGCCGGCGTTGAAATCGGCGGTCCTGCGCACACCGGCCTGTACGGCGGCTTCGGCGAAGGCGTCGAGCACGTCCCAACGCAGTCGCTGCTTCTCGATGCGCCATTCGCCGCCATGTCCGTGGAGATCCGAGAACCGGCTGTTGTCGCCCGTCTGCGGATCCTCGTCGTCGTCGAGCCGGTAGTGGTCCTCATGGGCCTTGAAGGCCGGCACCACATTTTCCCAGGACCAGCCGTCGTCTCCGGTCAGCGCGGCCCAGCGATCATAGTCGCGGGCCTGGCCGCGCATGTAGATCATTCCATTGATCGAGGAGCAGCCGCCGAGTGTCTTGCCGCGGGGATAGCGCAATTGGCGGCCATTCAGGCCGGCGTCCGGCTCGGTATTGTAAAGCCAGTCCGTCCGGGGGTTGCCGATGCAGTAGAGATAACCGACCGGCACGTGGATCCAGAGATAATTGTCCTTCTTGCCGGCCTCGAGCAGCAGGACGCGATGTGACGGATCGCGACTCAACCGGTTGGCAAGAAGGCACCCGGCCGAGCCGCCGCCGATGATGACGTAATCGAAATGGTCGACAGGGTTGAACCCTTCGGTTTTCGCCATGGCGCGCCTCCTCCCTGATCGGCTGCCTTATAAAACCGGCTAGCCCCGAATTGCCGGATTGGGCCTCGCCACGGTCCATCCGAGTGTAATCGTCGCCAAAATCGGAAATCAAATGACAAATGGCGCTGTCAATTATAAGTGCTGTTAATATGATGGACTCGATCGACCTCAAGACCCTGCGCGCGTTCGTCACCGTCGCGCGGGAGGGCAACGTGACACGGGCGGCAGACAGGCTGCGCCTGACCCAGCCGGCGGTCAGCTTGCAGTTGAGGCGGCTTGCCGCCGACGCCGGCATCGACCTGTTCCGGCGGACGGCAAAGGGCATGGAGCTCACCCCGGAGGGAGTGCTGCTTCTCGCCAAAGCTGAACGCGTCTTTGCGGCGCTCACCGATTTCAATCAGACAGCCCGCCGCCTGGCGACAGATGTGCGGGGCAAATTGCGCATCGGCACGATCATCGATCCGGAGTTCACCCGGCTCGGCTCGCTTTTGAAGATGCTGGTGGAAAACGGGCCCGGGATCGAAACGGAGCTGCGTCATGGCATGAGCGGGCAGGTGCCGGAGGGCCTCAAGCGCAACGAGCTGGATATCGGCTTCTTCCTCGGCGACGTCCGCGACTACGACGCTTCCCCCTTTCAGACCGATCAGGACAGTGAGGACGGTCTCTACCATGTTCTGCGGCTCGCCCCGCTGACCTATCGTGTGGTCGCGCCGCCGGAACTTCGTGATGTGGTCAACGACAAGGACTGGAGCGATCTCGCCGAACTGCCATGGATCGGCACGCCGCCCGCCTCGGTTCACAACCGGCTCCTCAACCGGCTCTTCAACGAGCTCGGGCTGCGCCAGAATATCGTTGCGTCGGTTGATCAGGAGTCTTCGATGCTGGCGATGGTGCGAACCGGTCTAGGCCTGAGCCTGTGTCGCGAATCCCTCGCGCTTCATGAGCAGCAGGCAAACGGACTGGCAATCGCCAATGCGGTGAAGGTCTCCACCTCCCTCAGCCTGATCTGCCTCAAGAGCCGCATCGCCGATCCGGTGATCTCGCTCGCTTTCGAGGCGGCATCGCAAATCTGGGCGCGGACCGGTTAGACCGGCCGCCGCAGGAAGTGCCGATGGTTCGAATGTTGTAGAGCCGAAACCCGCGTTGCGAATAATTTCGCGCATCGCTGGGCCGAGTGGCCATCCGTGATGGGAGGTAAACTGATGGTCTCTATCATGGTTACGCTTGCAATCAGCAGGCTTGGCCATTTTATCGTTCCTCTTCACAAATAACAAAGACAGATTTTAAAAATTAACGACGACAATGATAGATTGTCACGAAATAATTCTTCGCACATTCATTGCGGGCATGGCTGCTGGCGGGCTGCTGCTTGCGCGTCTTATCAATCCCCTTTACTATCGGTATATTCCTGACTGGAAATATTCCTATGTGGCAGCTTTAATTGTCTTCGTTTTTATCTTTGTGGGCTTTGATTGATTTGAGTGCGCACTGCAATTGAAAAGAAGGTGCTTGAGAATTTGCGCGAAATGGCGGCTGCCGGGCAGATTTGATCTGCGCGCCGTGAGGAGAAGCTGTCCGGCCCTGCTTATGCTTCCTGCGGCTCTCCGGGAAATCGGAGAGCCGTATCTTCATGGGTAACCTCGCCATCGAGGCGGTCAGGCAGCCCTGGCCGTGCGCGCCTTGCCGCGTGCCTTGATCAGGTCGGCGGCTTTTTCCGCGACGGCGACGGTCGGCGCGAAGGTGTTGCCCGAGATGACCGCCGGCATCACCGATGCGTCGACGATCGCGAGGTTTTCGAGCCCGTGGACCAGCAGGCTGTCGGGGGCGACGACGGCCATGTCGTCGGTGCCCATCTTGCAGGTGCTGGTGGGGTGATACATCGTCATCGAATGGCTGCGGATATAGGCGGCGATGTCGTCGTCGGTCTGCACGGAAGGCCCCGGAGCCACCTCCTCGCCACGATGCGCGTCGAAGGCCGGCTGGTTGGTGATCTCGCGCATGATCTTCACGCCGCGGATCAGGATTTCCATGTCGTAGGGGTCGCCGAGGAAGTTCGGTGCGATGAGCGGGGCCTCGTAGGCGCTGGCGCTCTTCAACCCCACATGGCCCACGCTCCTGGGGCGCAGAAGGCAGGCGTGCATGGCCCAGCCATGGCCCCAGAAACTGTCGGCGGCCTGCGCGGAGGCCATGGTGGAACAGAAGAAGAGCTGCAGGTCGGGGCGATCGACATCCGGGCCCGATTTGACGAAGCCGCCGGCCTCGCCTGTGTTGGACGTGAACATGCCGCGCCGTGACGTGAACCATTTGAGGATGTGCATGGCGTTGGAATGCATCGTTGCCCAGGAAATGCCGTAGGTGAGGTTGGACGTCGTGCGCTGCTTGGTCCAGGTGTCGATATGGTCCTGCAGGTTCTGGCCGACGCCGGGCAGGGCGTGCCTGACCTCTATGCCGTGGCGCTTGAGCTCCTTCGGGTCGCCGATTCCCGACAGCTGCAGAAGCTGGGGCGAGATGAAGGCGCCGGTGGCGAGGATGACTTCCTTGCCGGCCTTGATCTCGGAAATTTCACCGGCTCGGTCGTACTTCACGCCGGTGGCGCGCTTGCCCTCCATCAGGATCTCGAGCGCGCGCGCCTCGGTGATGATCGTCAGGTTCGGGCGCTCGCGGGCCGGGTTGGCGTAGCTGCTCTCGGCGCCCCAGCGTTCGCCGCCCTTCTGGGTCAGCCAGTGATAGCCGATGCCTTCCTGGTCCTCGCCGTTGAAGTCGGCATTGAGCTTGTAGCCGGCCTGTTTGGCGGCTTCGAAATAGGTGGGGCAGAGCGGATTTGGCGAGCGGGGAGGCGCGACGGAAACCGGACCGCCTGTCCCGTGATAGCGCATGTCGATCTGGTCGCGGACAGGTTTGCCGCCCAGATTGAAGTTCTTCGTGGCATCCGGCTCGGAGGCCAGCACGAAGTTCTCGGACTTCCTGAAATAGGGCAGCATGTCGTCATAGCCCCATCCCGGATTGCCCATGTCGCGCCAGTCGTCATAGTCCTGCTTCTGGCCGCGGATGTAGATCATGCCGTTGACCATGGAGGAGCCGCCGAGCGCCTTGCCGCGCGGCAGCATCATTTTCTGGTTGCCGAGCCCGCGCGACGGCTCGGCCTCGTAGAGATACATCATCTTGGTGCCGCCCAGGAAAGCCAGGTTCGGCATCATGAAGGTGACCATGCCGAGCGGCGCGCGGACGATCTGCTTCTTGTGGTTATTGTCGGTGCCGAATTCCAGCATGGCGACCCGGACCGACGGGTCTTCCGTCAGCCGGTTTGCGACAACGCATCCTGCCACGCCGCCGCCGACGATAACGTAATCAAACTCCGTCATTTTCACTCCTCCCGAATGCGGCCCTCCTCAGAGCCGAACGGTCACCGACTTGACTTCCGTAAAGGCCTCGACGCCTTCCTGACCCATTTCCCTGCCCCAGCCACTCTCCTTGTAGCCGCCGAAAGGAAGATTGGGATCAAAAACGCCGAAGCAGTTGATCCATACCGCACCGGCGGCAACCCTGCGGCCCAGCCGGTGTGCGGTCGAAAGGTCGCGCGTCCAGATGCTGGCGGCCAGGCCATATTGCGCGTGATCGGCGACCGGCTCGATATCGGACATGTCGTCGAAGGGCATGGCGCAGAGAACGGGGCCGAAGATCTCTTCGGTCTGTACGCTCATCGAGGGCGTGGTGCCAAGCAGCACGGTCGGTTCAAAAAAGTAACCGGCCTCGCCCGGGGCGCCGCCGCCGGTGGCAATGTCTGCGCCGTCCCTGCGTCCGGCCTCGACATAGGCTGCCACCCGGTCGCGCTGGACTTTCGAGATCAGCGGGCCGAGTTCGGTGCCTTCGTTGAGGCCGGCGCCGAGCTTGAGCTTCCTGGCATGATCGACGATGCCCGAGACGACCTTGTCGAAGGCCGAGCGCTGGACATAGAGGCGGGAGCCGGCGTTGCACACCTGGCCGGTATTGCCGAAGATGGCGCCGGCAGCGGCCGGGATCGCCTTCTCCATGTCGGCGTCAGCGAAGATGATGTTGGGCGATTTGCCGCCGAGTTCGAGCGTCAGGCGCTTGAGGTTGCCCGATGCCGCCTTGAGAAGGATCTTGCCGACCTCGGTCGAGCCGGTGAAGGAAACCTTCCGCACGCCCGCATGTTCCGTTATCGCCGCGCCCGAGGTCCGGCCGTGGCCGGTGATGACATTGACGACGCCGGCCGGGAAGCCGGCCTCGTCGATCAGTTCGGCGAGGCGGACGGCGGTCAGTGGGGTCTGCTCGGCAGGTTTGAGCAGCATGGTGCAGCCGGCGGCAAGCGCCGGACCGATCTTGAAGCCTGCTTGCGAGAAGGGGAAATTCCACGGGATGATGCCGGCGACGACGCCGAGCGGCTCGCGCAGCGTATAGGCGTGGTAGGGATCGCCCTGGAGCGAAAGATTGAAGGTCTTGCCCGAGAGCTTCGTTGCCCAGCCTGCGTAATAGCGCAGGATCTCGGCGGTAAAGGGAATGTCGAGCGCACGCGCCACTGCGACCGGCTTGCCGGCGTCGAGGCTTTCGAGTTCGGCCAACTCGTCGACATTTTCCATGATCAGGTCGGCGAGCTTGTGGAGAAGTGCCGAGCGCCCGGCGGGCGCCATGTCGCGCCAGTGGTTTTCGAAGGCGTCATCGGCGGCGCGTACGGCACGATCGACATCCTCGCGTGTGGCCTCCGCGAATTCGCAGATGATCTTTCCTGTGGCCGGGTCCTCGGACGTGAAGGTGGCGCCGTCCGATGCATCGGTGAACTTGCCGCCGATATAGAGCTGTTTCTTCTTCGCGGCGAAGGCGGCGGCCCGGGCGGAGAGCTGCTTTTCAGGGTGATGGACCAGAAGGTCGGCGGGGTGAGCGTTCATTGTCGCTGCTCCGTATGCGTCGTTCAAAGGCGGATCGTCGAGGTTTCGACGATATCGTGATCGAGATCGATGCCGAGGCCTGGCTTGGCGGGCACCGAAATGGTGCCGTTCCTCACGGCAAGCGGTTCGGACAGAATGTCGCCGCGCAGGGGCACCGGCGCCTCGTCACGCAGCATGATGGAAAAATTGGGCTGGCTGGCCGCCAAATGGAGGGCCGCGACAAACCCGACATCAGAGCCATAGTGGTGGGGGGATATGGCTATGCCGTGGTTTGCCGCGGTTTCCGCCATGCGGACAGCCGTCGTCAGCCCGCCCGACCGGCAAGGGTCCGGCATGGCGACATCGACGAGGTGGTTGTCCAGCATGGTGTTGTAATTACCGAGGCTGAAGGCATTCTCGCCCCAAGCCAGAGGGATTTGCGGAAACTCGGTGCGCAGGGCCGCGTATCCGTCGAAATCGTCGTTGAGGAGGGGCTCCTCGAGCCAGTAGAGATCAAGGTCGCTCAGGGCCGTCATCATCCGGCGTGCGCGGGGCAGGTCGAAGGCCTGGTTGGCGTCGATCATCATGGCGAAGTCATTGCCGACGGCCTCGCGCATGCCGCGCGCCTTGGCGATATCTGCGGCATCGTCGAAGCCGATGCGCATCTTGCCATGAGTATAGCCGCGCCCACGCATGTCGAGGGCGCCCTTGCCGGGATCGGCGGCATTGAAGCCCACTGCGTAGCACAGGATCTCGTCGCGATACTTGCCGCCGAGCAGTTGCCAGACGGGGACGCCGTATTCCTTGCCCGCAATGTCCCACAGCGCGATGTCGATCCCCGAGATCGCCTGGGCGATCGCGCCTTCGGCCCACATCCTGGTGAAGGGGCGCGTGGCATCGACCATACGCTTGTTGAGGCGGGCGATGTCGAGCGGGTTCTCGCCCAGCAGAAGGCTCTGGAGGCCGTCCTCGATCGTAGCGCGGCGTTCGTGCACGCACCAGGGCGGGAAGTTCACCGAGGTTTCGCCAATGCCCGTCACGCCTGCATCCGTCTCGACCAGCACGAGGCCGAAATTGCGGTGGGTCAATTCACCGCAAGACAGCGGTATGGGCGTCGGAAGCTCGTATCCGCACAGGACGAAACGTACGCGGGTGATCTTCAAGGATCATCCTCCCAGTCATTCTGCGGAAACGTGGCCTTGACCGCGCTCCGCTGTCATCGAACCCGCCTGCACACGCAGGATTTTCATGTGGCGTCCGTCCTCCCGAACGCCGGGCCTTGCCTTGTTGTGCTTGACAATGGGTAAGATGTCAAGCTATCTGCTGGTATTACCAGCTGGCCAATGTGCGATTGGCGCTGGGGAGGAGTTCAATGGGATCGCCACAATGCGATTGTGACGCCGGAGCGGGAGGCAGATGGCCCGCCGCTCCACGCGCCAGGCGCTTTGCCGGTTCCGTCGCGGGCAGCACGCCCGGAAGCAAACGTCAGTGAGAGGAAAGCACAGCATGACCACGTCCAAACAGCAGAAGATCGTCACCATCAGTCCGGAGCAGATCCTCGATGGCGCGCCCATGCAGCAGGAAGGCGGCGGTGTCCGCGATCTGAAGCTTGTCTATCCGGAAACCGGACTTGGGGCGCAGACGCTCTGCATGGGGCTTGTCGAGATCGATCCGGGCCATGCCTCGCCGATGCACCGGCACAATTGCGAGGAAACCTATTATGTTCTCGATGGCCAGGGTGAACTGGAGCTCGAGGGCGAGCGGTATCCGCTGGTCGCAGGTGGCTGCTCGCTGCAGCGCCCCAACGAGACCCACCGCGTACACAATACCGGGGACAAGACGCTCCGGCTTCTGGTGATCGGCGGCGTCATGCTCGTGCCGCTCTGGCCGAAATGGCCGACCGAAACGCCGTACGAAGTCTTCGAGGGCTCGACCAAGAACGCCGCCGCTTAAGCCGGCGGCCGAGGGGGAGGAGATGTCTTGCGGTCGACATGTTTGGAGGCGTCCGTGGCTTCCGGCGGGGCACTTCTCCCCCTACACTTTCTCTCGTGCCATACCGGCGGAAATCGCGTTGACCTTTCCGGGCGATCGCCGGTGCTGATCAATGCCTGCCGGCAGGGAGAAAACTGAATGGCCGATGTTTCGGCGACCCACTGGGGGTTCACGCATGTCACGACCAGAGCGGGGCGGGTGGAAGCCATCGATCCGTTCGTCCGTGACCGGAATCCCTCACCTCTGATCGGCGGGCTCCCGGAAGCGATATATGCGCCGACGCGCGTGCTCAGACCCGCAATCCGCAAGGCATGGCTCGAAGGTGACCGTGAAAACCGGGGCGAGGGCGCGTTCGTAGAGGTCGACTGGGCAACCGCCTACGATCATATCGAACGGGAACTCAAGTCCACGATTGCCGAGAAGGGCAATGAGGGCATTTTCGCCGGCTCCTATGGCTGGGGATCGGCCGGTCGATTCCATCATGCCGCCACGCATCTCAAACGCTTCCTCAATACAATCGGCGGCTTTGTCGACCAGACGCAGACCTATTCCTTCGCCGCCGGCCAGATCATCTGTCCGCATGTGGTGGGCGACAACCGCATTCTCTTCGGCGGCGAAACCACGGAATGGCCGGCAATTCTCGACAATGCCCGGCTCATCGTATTCTTCGGCGGCATCAACCTGTCCAATGCGCAGATCGCCGCCGGTGGCCTCGGCAATCACGCCACCGCGGACTGGCTGACGGAAGCGGGCAAACGCGGCATCGAGATCGTCTGCATCAGCCCCGTCCATGATTCCGGCGAGCAGTTGCCGCCGCATGAGTGGCTGCAGATCTGCCCGGGAACCGACACCGCGCTGATGCTGGCGCTGGCCTACGAAATCGTGAAAACCTGCCGCGTCGATCACCGCTTTCTCGAGCGGTATTGCACGGGATATGGCGCCTTCGAACCCTATCTGACGGGACAGGCGGACGGTGTTCGCAAGGATGCCGACTGGGCGTCCGGCATTACCGGAATTCCTGCGGGCACCATCCGCAAACTGGCAGCGAAGCTCTCGGACAATCCGGTGTTCCTGACCGCGTCCTGGTCGCTGCAGCGTCAGGAGAACGGCGAGCAGCCCTTGTGGATGCTGATCACACTTGCCGCCATGCTGGGCGAGATCGGGCTGCCGGGCCGAGGCGTCTCGTTCGGTTACGGCTCGATGGGCAATCGCGGCGATCCGCGCCCGGTCATCTCGTCGCCCGGCTTCAAGGCAGGGACCAATCCGCTGGGCCGCTTCATCCCCGTGGCGCGGGTGGCCGACATGTTGCTCGACCCCGGTGGCACAATTCATTTCGATGGTCAGGAAATCACCTATCCGGAAATCGATATCGTCTGGTGGGCCGGCGGCAATCCATTTCATCACCATCAGGATCTCAACCGGCTGGTCGAGGCATTCCGCAAGCCGCGCACGGTGATCGTCAACGAAATCTGGTGGACGGCTACCGCCCGCCACGCGGATATCGTGCTGCCGGCGACGACCGCCTTCGAGCGGAACGACATTTCCGGATCTCCCACCGACCGTTACACGGCGGCAATGAGCAAGCAGATCGAACCGCAGTGCGAAGCACGATCCGAATTCGATATCTTCTCCGGTCTGGCGGCACGTTTCGGTACCCTGGAGGCCTATGGCGAAGGCCGGGACGAGATGGGATGGCTCGAGCATATCTACGAGGACTACCGGCAGCGTGCCCGGGATACGCTCGGCGCCGTTCTGCCCGCCTTTGCCGCCTTCTGGGAAAAGGGCTTCGCCGAACTGCCGGCGCCCGAAAGCGCCTATACCCTCTTCGCGGATTTCCGCGACAACCCGGCAAAGAACCCGTTGAAGACGCCTTCGGGCAAGATCGAAATCTGGTCGCGTTTCATCGCCGAGTCGGTTCACGAGGATGTTCATCCGCATCCGCGCTGGGTGGAGCCGCGCGAATGGCTGGGAAGCGCGAAGGCGACCCAGCTCCACATGGTGTCGCCACAACCCGCACACCGTCTTCACGGACAGCTCGACGGGGTGGGCGTGTCGAGGCGCTCGAAGATCAAGGGGCGCGAGCCGGCGCGGATCAATCCCGAGGACGCGGCCGAGCGCGGCATCCGGGATGGCGACGAGGTGCGGATCTGGAACGAGCGCGGCGAGTGTCTGGCGACCGCATCGCTGAGCGAGCATGTCATGCCCGGCGTGATCGCCCTGGCAACCGGGGCATGGTATAATCCCGAAGGCCGGAGCGGTCGGGGCTCACGCGACCTTCACGGCAATCCGAATGTGCTGACCAGCAATGTGCCAACGAGCACGCTCAGCCACGCACCGGCGCAGCACTCCGCTCTGGTCTTCGTTGAAAAAAGCGCCGATTCGGCCTATCCCGACATCCACCAGAAGCTCCCCGAGGGAATTGGGAGAGAGGAACCCGAGACATGAGCGATTTATTCGCGACCATCGAGCGCCGGTCGATCTGGCAGGATGTCGCCAATCAGATCCGCAAGATGATAGAGGCCAAGGGGCTGGAACCCGGCGAGAAGCTGCCGAGTGAGCGGACCATGTGCCAGCAGTTCGGGATCAGCAGGATCAGCCTGCGCGAGGCGCTTCGTGCGCTCGAACGCGAAGGCTATATCGAGGTTCATGCCGGACGCGGGGCATTCGTGCGATCTCGCGCCGAGCGCGAACTGCACATGCTGGAGACATGGGTCGGCGGCAATGGCGACAATGTTTCCAAGGTGTTCGAACTCCGCATGCTGTTCGAGCCCAATCTCGCGGCGCTGGCGGCGAAGATGATCGATGCCGAGCATCTCAACAAGCTGCGCGCCAGCGTCGATGAACTGGCGGCGAACATCGACGAGCCGCAACGGGCGATCAAGGCGGATGCGGACTTTCATCGCATTCTCGGCGAAAGCACCGGCAATTCGCTGATCGACAGCCTCGTCCACTTCGTCATGACCGCGACGGGGTCCGAACGTCAGATCACGCTGGCGACGCGCGAGGGCCTGAAGACGGCTCTCGAGGGGCATACGCGCATTCTCGATTGCGTCGAGAAGGGAGACGAGGCGGGAGCGGCCGCGGCCATGAAGGCCCACCTCGAGGACGCGATGGATTTCGCCTCCCACAAATAGGCCGCATCCCTTGCGCGCCTCGATGACACGTCAGGGTGCGGCGAACTTGTCGATCAGGAGTTCGCGCATGTCGTTCATCGGTATTTCCGTCTGATCGCTGCCGGGAATCATGCCGGTCGCGAAGCCTGCCTGCAGGAAGCTTTCGACAAGCTCCTTGTCGCGGCTGACGACGTGAACCGGCACAGCGCGGGAGGCATCGGGTCCGGTTACCAGCGGTGCGGGCTGATGATCGCCGAGGATGACGAAGATCGCGTCGTCGCCGTATCGCGCCATGTATGATCCCAGCGTCTCAAGCGAATAGTCGATCGTCTCGATATAGTGCCGGCGGATCTTGTCCTTGTCGGCCCAGACTTCGCGCGGGGTTTCTCCGCTGTTTGCCTGGTCGTTGAAGATCGTGCCGTCGCCCACATCGTTCCAGTCGACGAGATGCGGCACCGGCGTCCATGGGGCATGGCTGGAGATCAATGCGATTTCGGCCATCACGCTCTTGCCCTCGTCATGGGCCGGCTTGCGCACCAGCCGCTCGAAGGCGGAAAGGGTGTATTGATCGGGCATGGTGACCCAGTTGAAGGGGTCGCCCTCATAGCCGAGATTTGCCGCGACGAATGTCCGGTCATAGCCGAAATACCCGGCTTCCGGCCAGGCCATGCTGATGGCCGGCATGACTGCCGCGGTCTGCCATCCGGCGTCTGCGAACAGGCGGTTCAGGCTCGGCCGGTCGCTCAGCATCAGACGATCGTAGCGGATCTGGTTGTCGACCCACAGGCCCGAGAGGAACGTGCCGTGGGCGAGCCAGCTCAAGCCACCCATGGTCGGAGACAGAGACCAGCCACTGGCGCTGGAAAGGCCAGCCTGTGACAACTCGGCCTCGACGCTCTGCAGCCGCGGCCTGATCAGGGAGCTGTAGCGCTCGTCCTCGACCGCGCTGCGGCCGTAGGATTCGACGAAGACGAGGATGATGTCGCGATCCTTGACGCGGGCGAAGAGGCCTTCACCCGTCTGAGGGCCGCTCTTGTCCGCAAGCGCGGTTTCGAAGGCGTGCATGTCCCTGATCGACGTCACGACGAGGTCGAGTCGCGAGGAGAGATAGCCGTAAGCCTTGGCCGAGACGTAACTCGTGCGCATCTCGACAGATGTAAGGCTCAACACAGCCAGGCAGATCAGGGCAATGACGCCGTAGAACCCCGACAGGGGATATTTCGCCCGGCGCGACAATCCGATCAGTTTGAGCTGCGCAGCCAGGATGCAGCCGATGACCGTCAGGAAGGCTGCAAGCCCCAGGCCGATGGCCAGAGCGGCGACCCATTTGCCGACGATGCCCGAAAGCAGGATCCAGCCGTTCTCGATCATCGTCACGTCGAAATAGGGATTGAAACGGCGCTGAAAGGCAGACTGGACGGAGATGTCGGCGATCTTGAGAAACAGAATGGATGCCAGAAGGATCGTCAGGCACACCGCGACGATGCGGGCGAGCGATCTCGGCAAAAGCAACAAAATGACGACCGCCAGCGGAATTTCTATAGGCAGAACAAGGAAGCTGGAGATATGAAGCGCGCTGGGATGATCGGGCAGGACAAGAGCGACCATGCCGATCATCGTGAAAAAGACGGCGGCAAGCCAGGCTTTCCAGTCCATCTCGCTTCTGAATCCCTCGGGTGAATTGGATCGTGTCATTGTGGCAATTGGCTTCATCGACGCATCTGTGCTTTTGAGGTTCGAACAGGAAATGATGTTTTGAAAACGGTTCGGATAATTCTGTCGGTCGTGTTCGCGGTCTTCTTTCTCGCCGTCCTTGTGGCGATGGACGGGGCGGCCGTGGCGGCGAAGCTCTGGGATGCCTCCCCGATGGCCGTGCTGGCGGCGTTATGCATTGTCCAGCTCCAGGTCGTCCTTTCGGCTTACAGATGGAAATTCACCGCGCACCGATTGGGGCAGGAGATCGCCTTCCCGACAGCTATCCGTGAATACTACATTGCCAGCACTTTCAACCAGGTTCTGCCGGGCGGCGTGGCCGGTGACGCCATTCGTGCCTATCGCAGCGGCAAGGACGGGATGGACGGGATGAGAAAGCCCGTTGCGGCTGTCGCGCTCGAACGTTTTTCCGGGCAGTTGGCTTTCCTGACGCTTTTGAGCGCGGGCTTCCTGGCCTGGCCCTTCCTGCCGCAGGAGGCCATGCCTGCCGAATTCTCCCAGGCAATCTGGTTGGCACCCGTTGTCGCCTTGACTGCCATCATTGGCGGAGTTTTCATCGCGGCCGCATTCTTCCCCCGCAAATTCGCCCAATACCGGCGTCACCTGGCCGAGGTGTTCTGGCATCGCGGAGCATTCATCCGTCAGTTCCTGACCAGTCTCCTGGTCGTTGCAACCTACGTGGCCACTTTCGCGATTGCTTCGGCGGCGGTGGGCGCGACGCTGCCGCTGATCGGCCTGCTCACCGTCATTCCGCTCTGTCTGTTGACCATGATCATACCGGTCGGGGTCGGCGGCTGGGGAACGCGTGAGGCAGCCGCGGCGCTGCTGTGGCCGGTGATCGGATTGTCCTCCGCCGCAGGCGTCAGTGCCAGCATTCTCTATGGAGCGATTTCGCTCGTCGGTGTCGCCGTGCCCGCCGCCTTGTTCCTTGTGCACGCCACCATAAGAGACCTGATGGGTGCGAAGGCGGCCAAGCGGCTTCACGTCAAGGATTCCAGTCTGGCATAAATGTCGCCGGACGTCTCGTCGGGGGTGAGTTCGGAGATGAAGCGCTTCATCTCGACGGCCGTAAGCCAGCTGTCGGCGACCAGGCGATGGCGCTCCCCGAGAACGCGGTTGAAACGGTAGTCGCCGATTTCCATCAGTCTGTCGATGCAGCCGACCGCCGTGGTCGCCATTGCCGGAATGTACTCGAAGGCGACGAGCGGTATCGGCGAGGAAAGGCCATTGAGGATATCGAGTTCGGCCCCTTCGACGTCTATCTTGCAGAAGGCGGGCATTCCGTATCGGGCGACGAGCGCATCGAGGGTGGTGACGGGAACCGTAATTTTCCGGTCCCAGACCACCGACTTGAATGAATCGATGCTGCCGACCGTTTCGATGAACTGCCGCGAGGTGCTCGTGACCGTCGGGTTGCGGCTCGAAATGACGAGCTCGATTTCACCCTCGCTGTCGCTGACGGCCTTCTCCTCGAGCGCGGTGAGCCTGCCGCCGATATGCCGCCTTACGAGATCGGCGAGAACCGGCTGGGGTTCGACGGCGACGACCCTCGCGCCGAGCGAAAGCAATGTATGGGAGCGGCTGCCGACATGGGCGCCGATGTCGAAGACCAGATCGCCGGGGGAAATCAGATCCCGGTAGAACCGCTTGAGCGCGATGCGCCGCCATGGTTGTCCGTAATAGACGACAAGCGAGCGCAACACGCCGTAGGCGACATCGAAGCGGGATAGGGTGCGTCTCATGAGACCCGGTCAGCCCTGACGAGGAAAAGAACATCCGTGGCGAAGGAATAGACCAAAAGCACGAGCGCGCTTGCGGCAATGACAATGGATGCCGGCGGAACGACGAAGGGAAGAAGCAGGGTCAGGAGCGCCACCACCTGGTAGACGCATATCAGCTTGCGGCGGAAGGATGGCGGCAGCGGACGTTTGAGGGCGGGATAGGCGCGCTGGGCGATTATGAAGACATATCGCATCAACCCGACGAGCAGGACCCACCAGCCTGCCTTGTCCAGAAGGTAACAGGCCGCCGAGAGGGCGAGAATGAGAAAGGCGTCGAGTTCCATGTCGAAACGCCAGCCGAGTTCCGATTCCAGCCGGAAGCGCCGCGCCAGATAACCGTCGATCCCGTCGAGAAGCAGAGCCAGGGCGACGAGGCCGATCAGGAACTCCTGATTGCGATCCGGTGTCGCCGCGCCGTAATCGAAGACGATGATTGCGGAGACCAGGCTGATGATGGAAGCGCGGACAGCCGTCACCCGATTGGCGACCCCGAACCGCGGCACCGAATGGAACTCGAGCCCGTGCATGACCAGTGCAAAAATGACCAGAAGCAGGCAACCCGCCGCGAAGACGCTCGACGGCGCGAGCGCCTGCACCGACGCGGCCACGAGATAGAAGACCAGTGCCGCGACAAATATCATGCTCAAGCTGATGGCGGCGTCGTTGCGCAACTGCCTGGATATCCCCGAGCCGATACAGGCAGCCGAGGCGTGTTCCATGGCGCCATGCCCGTCACCGGGCATTCCGGCGAGGCTATCTTCCGTATGGGCAGTCATCGATATCGAATTTCGACCCTGGTTATTCCCATCAAGCATCAAATCTACCTGAACCGACTTCATTCAATGGTTCTTTTTGGCCAAAACCGTTCTCGCGCGATATCCGAAAATCACATTTTGGTAAATTATAACAAGCTTTTTTATACTGTGAGCGCAAGCGATATGGCCAGCGTCATCGACATGTCGCATTTATGCGTGGCTTTAGTGTGGTACGGGACTGGCAAAAGCGCTCGTCTCCATTTACGTCATGTCGCCTGCGCCGTTTGGACGGCCTCGATCATCAGGAGCCCGCGTTTTGAGTGAAAGCCTTGCCGACATGCCAGTCAATGAGAAGGACGAGGCGAAGTCGTTATGGTTTCCCGAAGCCGGCGCGTGCGAGGTTCGATCCGAAACGATTG
Source organism: Pseudohoeflea suaedae (assembly GCF_004354915.1). Lineage (GTDB taxonomy): Bacteria > Pseudomonadota > Alphaproteobacteria > Rhizobiales > Rhizobiaceae > Pseudohoeflea > Pseudohoeflea suaedae. The sequence goes on from NZ_SMSI01000003.1 coordinate 154,860, forward strand.
GCGGCCCCGCAGCGAATGAGCTTCTCGTCGAAATGCTGTATTCCGGCATCAGCAGAGGTACGGAATCCCTGGTCTTCAACGGCCTGATACCGGCAAGCGAGAACGAGCGCATGCGCTGTCCCTTCATGGGCGGTAGCTTCGATTTTCCCGTGAAATACGGCTATAGCGCGGTAGGAACCGTGCTGCGCGGCGCGCCCGAATTGATCGGTCGGGCCGTATTCTGCCTGCATCCGCACCAGGACCGTTTCCTCGTCGGCAGATCCGCCGTCACATGCCTGCCTTCGGGGCTGCCACCCGAGCGCGCCGTGCTGGGCGCCAACATGGAGACGGCGCTCAATATCGGCTGGGATGCCGGTATCCTGCCGGGAGATCGCGTCGCGGTCTTCGGTGCGGGCGTGGTGGGTGCGCTGGTCGCGTATATCGCATCCCGGATCGTCGGAACCGAGGTGGCCCTGATCGACCGGAACGCGCAGCGGGAGCAGCTGGCGGGCGCGCTCGGCATTCCTTTCGTGCATGCCGAGCGGATCGGCGGCGAATTCGACGTGCTCATCAACGCTTCGGGCAACGCCGACGCGCTCGGCCAAGCGCTTGATCATGCCGGTCAGGAGGCAAGGATAGTCGAGGCCAGCTGGCACGGCTCCCGGCAGGCCAGCCTGCCGCTGGGAGGCGCCTTCCACTCAAAGCGCCTGTCGATCGTCAGTTCGCAGGTCGGCTCGGTCCCACCCGGTCAGCGCGCGCGCTGGAGCTATGGCCGGCGCATGTCGAAGGCCCTCGAACTTCTGCGCGACGACAGGCTTGACGCGCTTATATCGGGTGAAACGCCGTTTGACCGAATTGCCGAAGCCTACGGCACGGTCATCGGTGATCCCGACACTCTCTGCCACCGCATTCAATACTGAAGAAAGAGAACCCATGTTTGCCATCGAAGTTCGCGATCATGTCATGATCGCTCACAGTCTCCCTCGTCCGGTGTTCGGCCCTGCCCAAGGCATGCACGGCGCGACCTTTGTGGTCGATGCCGCCTTCTACACCCGCGAACTCGACAAGGACGGGCTCGCAGTGGATATCGGCCTGGCAACCACCGTGCTGAAGGACGTTCTGGCGCCTCTGAACTACCAGAATCTCGATGAGCTGGAGGTTTTCAAAGGGCAGGTGACGACCACCGAGTTCCTGGCCAAGCATGTGTTCGACAGGATTGCCGACGCCATCCGTGAAGGGCGGCTTGGCGACGGAGGCGGCCGGATCTGCAAGTTGCGCATCATGCTGCATGAATCCCACACCGCGCGCGGCTGGTACGAGGCCGATCTTTGAGCCGATCGGTCATATTCGCCTTTCCCGGGCATCTCGATACGAAAACCGGCGGTTATGGCTATGACCGCCGGGTCATCGAGGGTTTGCAGGGCCTTGGCTGGGACGTAGCGCTTCTCGCTCTGGGGGAGGGGTTTCCCTTTCCTTCCGATGAGACCTTGCGGCAGGCGGAAGCAAGCCTGTCGAAACTGCCGGACGGAGCCAAAGTCATCATCGACGGTCTTGCCTTCGGCGTGCTGGATCGCTGGGCCGAACGCGAAAGCAGGCGGTTGCGCATCGTTGCCCTGGTTCACCACCCGCTGGCTCTCGAAACAGGGAACCCGGCGGTGGTGCGACAGTCCTTCCACGATCGGGAGAAGCGCGCACTTGCGCATGCAGATCATGTCATCGTCACCTCGCAGACCACTGCGGATACGTTGACCGCGGACTATGCGGTCGATGCCGACAAGATCGATGTGGCCGTTCCCGGCACGGATCGCGCCTCGAGATCGGAACCGCAGAATTCCGTTCCGCTGATCTTGAGTATCGGCACGCTGACACGGCGGAAAGGGCACGACGTTCTGGTTGCCGCGCTCAAGCGTATTGAAAGCCTGTCCTGGCAGGCGGTGATCGTCGGCAGTCCAGCACATGACAGGCAGACGGCGCAGAGCCTGGAGACACAGATCAGCGAGTTGGGACTGTCGCAACGGATCCGGCTTGCGGGCGAACAGGCCGAGCTGGACGACTTCCTGCAATCGGCCGACATTTTTGCGCTCGCCTCCCGATATGAAGGGTACGGAATGGTTTTTGCCGAAGCGCTTGCCCATGGTCTGCCGATCGTCGCGTGCCGGGCCGGCGCGATACCGGAGGTGGTGCCGGAAGAGGCCGGTATTCTGGTTCCCGTGGATGACGCGGAAGCCCTCGCGGCCGCGCTCGGCAGCTTGCTGGCTGACGAAGCTCTCCGCACGACATACGCCGACGGCGCTTACGAGGCCGGCAGCAGATTGCCGGGCTGGGACGTGACCGCCGGGATTTTCAATGACCGGCTGAGGACGTTGCCGTGAGTGATTTCGATGAAACCTGGCTCGCCCTGCGCGAACCTGCCGATCGCGCCGCCCGTGACGGCGAGCTGGTCGCCATGCTGGCATCCCATTGCCGGAGGCTGACCGATTGCGCGGTGCTCGATCTGGGCTGTGGAACCGGATCAACCTGGCGGGCACTCAATGGGGCATTGCCGGAAGAAACCCGATGGACCCTCGTCGATCAGGACCGGAGACTGCTCGATGCCGCGGCGCGTCTGGTCGAAGGGCGCGAGAAGGTTCACTTTCATCGCCAGGACATACGTGATCTCGCGCAATTGCCGCTCGCGGAGGGCGCGGTCGTGACTGCCTCGGCGCTGTTCGATCTCTGCTCGGACGATTATGTCGCTGCCTTGGTCGACCGCATCGCGAGCGACGGCTGCATGCTCTATGCCGCGCTGAACTTCGACGGTGTGATCAGGTGGTCGATCCCGCATGCTCTCGATGCCACCGTTCAGGCGGATTTCAACCGGCATCAGCAAACCGACAAGGGGTTCGGCCCGGCCCTGGGGCCATCGGCGACGCAGAGCCTCTCCGATCACCTGTCCACCGCAGGCTACGCCGTAACCATCGGTGCTTCGCCCTGGCGCATGTCGGGAGAGCAGGCATCGCTGCAGCGGGCTTTCCTCGAGGGCTTGCGGCAGCCACTCGAGGAAATCGGGAGCTTGTCGAGCTCCCAGATCGAGGAATGGTTCGCATTCCGTTTCGACATGATCGGTGCGGAAGGCAGCGTCTGCGAGGTCGGGCACAGCGATCTGCTGGCCACCCCTCCCGCAGCCTGAGCGTCAACCGAAGCGGCAGTCGAACAGGATGTCGCTTCCCAGATCATAGACCTCGGTGGAGGGCCGGCGGGCGTCGCTCAGCTTGTCGATCGGCGGCAGAATGATCCCTGCGGGGCCAGCCCCGATGATGATGGGCGAAATCGCCACGTGAAGGCGGTCGACCAGGCCGGCGTCGAGAAAACGGGCGATCGTCCGGGCGCCGCCTTCCACGAGAATGCGACGCAGGCCCCGAGCGTGCAGCGCGGCAAGGATGTCGCGGGCATCGATCCCGTTCGGGTGTGCCGGCAGGCTGATGATGTCGGCGTTGCCGAGCGTCTTTCTCTCGGCATGCTCGCCCTGGATTACGATCACGGGCGCTCCGCCATCCTGGAAGAGTTTCTCCTCACCCGACAGTCTGGCGTGGCAATCGATGATGACGCGGACGGGATGCTCGCCCTCGACGAGATAGACCGAAAGACTCGGATCGTCCGCCTGCATGGTGCCTTCGCCGACGATGACGGCATCGGTCAGGGCGCGGCAGCGGTGAAGGTGCGCCAGGCCATCCGGCCCGGACACGTCGCGGGCATCGCCGGACAGGGTCGCGATGCGCCCATCCAGAGACTGGCCCACTTGCGCCACGACAAAATTGTCCTCTGCCGAAGCAATCGGACCGTAAAGGGCGAAGGCCGGATCCGCGGCGTTGCAAGCCGCACCTTCTCGGGAACGCAGGGCGCGCAAGCTCGCCCATATTGCGTCCGTCATCCGCACATTGTGCATCATTATGCCTTACAGAATTTTGTACAGGGTCAGGTCACGCTTGATGACGTGATGGAGCAGCACGGCGCCGATATGAGCCCCGAAGAGCCCCAGCAGGATCCATGCGCTTGCCCAGTGAATGCCGGACAGGATTCCCGCGATCTCCGGCGATTTGCCGATGGGGCTCCAAATCGGCACCAAGCCGAACCACTCAAACGGAAAGCCATGGGCATTGGTTGCAAGAAAACCGCTGACCGGCATGATGATGAGAAACGCGTAGAGAAGGCCGTGAACGGTGGAAGCGGCAAACCGCTCCAGCTTGTTGCCCTCGGCTTCCGGAGCCTCGGCGGTCAGCTTGTTTCCCACCCGCACGAGCATGATCCAGAGCACGAGAAACCCGAGGCTTTCATGGATCATGTAGAAGTCCAGAGACCACTCTTTGCTGATGAAGCTGATGGTGAAGCCGAGCGGCCAGGTCAGCAGCACGAGCACGGCCACGAGCCAATGCAGGATTCGCGTTACCGGCGGGTAGATCGTTACCGAAATATCTCTGCTGCCTGTTTTCCGAAAAGTCATGGGTCATCCAAATGTGACGAGTTGAGATTGGTCTGCTTTAGTTGTCACTTCCTGCGATTGCAAAGTCGATTTTAAACGCGTGTTTGCTAAAGTGCCATATACGATTTCCTGATGCTTTCAGATACCGTGCAAAACACATTGCACAGCGTGCAGAGGCCCCGTGTTCTGCGGGTTGCGCAAAGGTTTGCGAAGACCGGCAGCCGAATTCATGCAACGCCTCGACGCCCATGACGATTGAGGCATAGGGGCATTCCATCGCTTGGGGACAGCTCGGCGTTTCGTGTGCCGGCACCCGGGAGAATCGCGGCGGGCCTTGTTTTCGCCCCCTTCTTGAGAGCGTGTTAGGTTTTCGCTTTCCCCGGAGGATTTCATGGCGCTTGCCGCATCGCATCGCTTGCAGGACGGCGTCCTGGCTGTCGAAACAATGACGCGCTTCGCGCTTGCCGTCCTGGCTCTGGGATCGGGTGTCTACACCTATCTCGGCGTGCGCAGTCTTCTCGATGGTTCGCCGACGGCGATCTTCTTCGCAGCCATCATCTATTCCGCTTCGGTTTCGGTGGCGATCTACGCGTTCTGGTCGTACATGGCGCGCTTTTATCCGCACGTCACCGGCGCCGGATTCCGCGGCGCCCTGATCGGGGTCATGGCGCTCGGCTGTGCCATGATCATCGCGATGTCGAGCTGGTTGAACGCGGCCGCACTTGCCGGATCTGCGGCGCTCGAGCAGCATCTGGCAGAAACCGTTCAGGACTACACCGCCGACCTCGACCAGGCGCATCAGAACGCTCTGGCGGCGCAAAGCCTGCTGCCCGACATCCAGCGGACATCCGAGCGCTTCTCGCGACTGGCCGAGGACGAGCGCCAGAACGGCGCGCTGACGGGAACCACGGGTTCCGGAAGTGTCGTCCAGCTCCTGTCGCAGATGTCCGCCCAGCTTAGCGAACTGGAAACGGGTATCATCGCCTCGCGTGAAAGAGTGGCGACCCTCTTCGACCAGGGGCGCAACCATCTGGCAACGATGCGGTCGCTGGTGTCCGCGCCGGGCGCGGTGGCGCCGCGCAGCGATGCCTTCTCCGCCGAAGTGGTGGCGCTCTCCGGCGTCATCACGTCGCTCGAACAGACCTCGATCGCACCTTCGGTCAAGCGCGCGGCGGAAGATCTCTCGCTCGGCTTCATCGCGCCCGTTGCCGATGGTCGAGGGGCCGATCTCGCCGACCGGCAGGATCAGGTGATGCAGACGATCCGCGCCTCGGTGTCGGCACAGTCCCAGGTTCTCTCGCAGGCCGCGGACGACATCCTCTCCCGCGAGCCGGTTTCGGAGCGCCGCTTCGTTCCCCTGTCTTCCGCGGAAGCCGTCTTGCGCTATGCGGCCGATTTCATTCCGGCGTGGGCGGGCGCCATCTCCATCGATCTGCTTCCCGCGGTTCTCGTCTTCATTCTAGCGATCGTGCACGGGGCCATGCGGCGACAGGAGGAGCGGCTGCCCTTCGCCCAGAGGATCACCGCCGCCGAGTTGCTCGAGGCTTTGGAAGTGCAGCGCGCGCTCGGTCAGCGGGGCGTCGATGTCGAGGAGGCCTTGCAGGCAGCCGAAACCGAGGCCGCTGGCGAGCGCGACGCTTCCAATATCACCAGCATCGACATGTCGGCGAAGGCGCCGCGCAAGGGCCCGCCGGCGTGAACCCGTCTTCCCTCGGACCGCGCATGAAGTCCGCCCTTCTCAAGGTCGACGACGGCCGGTTGATGCGTGCCGCGTTTCTCGGCCTTCTGGCGGCGGCAGGTGTCTTTCTGTTTGTCGACCTGCGGGAAATGAGCCAGGCGAGCGCCGATCTGCCCGGTCACGATCCGATGCGGACAGGTGCTCCGGTCTTGCCGCCGGCGCTGACGGATGGTGTGCCTCAGGTGCCGCCGGTCGAGCCGGAGACGCCGTCCGAGGTGCTCAGCCAGCCGATGCGATTTGAGCTTCTTTCAGGAGGTGTCCTCAAGGCGGAAGGATCCATCGATGTGGGAGCGGCCGAGCGCTTTGCGGAGGAAATCGCGGCCCGGGGAGAGTATGTGAAAGTGGTTTCGCTCAATTCGCCGGGCGGTTCGGTGGACGATGCCCTGTCGATGTCCACATTGATCCGGGAAAAAGGGCTCAACACAAAAGTGGCGACGAAAGCCCTCTGCGCATCCTCATGCCCGCTTGTTCTGGCGGGCGGGACGGCGCGTGAGGCGGAGGCGGAGGCCATAATCGGCGTGCACCAGATCTTCAGCGCCGGACAGGACAGACCTACACCGGAACAGGCCATGTCCGGAGCGCAGGCCACGACGGCGCGTATCGCCCGGCATCTCGAAATGATGGGAATAGCCAGCGGGCTGTGGCTCAACGCGCTCGAAACACCCCCGGACCGGCTCTATTACCTGACGCCGGAGGAGATGTCGGAGTTCAACCTGATCACCGGAGCGGCTACACAGGCGGACCAGGCAAGCACAACCGTTTCGCCTGACTGATCCACCGCCAGCCTCGTGATTCATCGGGGATGTCTTGTTCGACGCCCGGCCGTGGCCGGCGGGTGGGCGCGCCTCGATTGCAACCGTGTCATCAAAGCTTCTTTGAACTGTCGCGCGTGCGTCACGGGACAGATCCATTAGGCGGGCTCTCAGATGGAGCTCCGCATGACACGACAATCTCTCGACATCAAAGGCATCGGCAAGGCCTTCGGCGGTGACGATGTCCTGAAGGGGATCGACATCTCGGTGCGTGCCGGAGAGTTCATCTCGCTGGTGGGCATGTCGGGCTGTGGCAAGTCCACGCTTCTGAGGATCATCGCCGGCCTCGAGCGCCCCGACCGCGGGCAGATCATGATCGGCGACACCGATGTCACCGGCATGGATCCCAGCGACCGGAACCTTGCGATGGTGTTCCAGTCCTATGCGCTCTATCCGCACATGACGGTGCGCGACAACATCGCCACACCTCTCCGGATGCGCAAGCTCTCCTTGTCGGCCCGGATGCCGCTCGTCGGCAGGTTTGCGGCCTCTGCCGACGCGCTCAAGGATATCGATACCAACGTCGTCAAAGCTGCGGAAACCCTGCAGATCGCCCATCTTCTCGACCGCAAGCCGGCTCAGCTTTCCGGTGGCCAGCGTCAGCGCGTGGCGCTCGCCCGCGCGCTGGTGCGCTCGCCCGCGGCCTTCCTCATGGACGAACCGCTTTCCAATCTCGATGCGAAACTGCGCGCCCACATGCGCGACGAACTCGCCAATCTCCATCGCCGTCTCGGCGCGACCTTCGTCTATGTCACCCACGACCAGGTCGAGGCGATGACCATGTCGAACCGCATCGCGCTGATGAGCGAAGGGCGTATCGAGCAGCTCGGCACGCCGTCCGATCTCTATCAACGTCCGGCGAACCTCACGGTCGCGCGTTTCATCGGTTCGCCCGCGATCAATCTGATTCCGGTCGAGATCGCGACCAATGGTGCGATCGGGGCCTATGGTCGGGACCTCGGCATTGCCGCGGCCCGGTCGCATGCCGGCCAGGTGGCGACACTCGGTATTCGGGCCGAGGATCTGGTGCCGGCTGCCCGGGGTCTTCAGGTGCAGGTCGAGCGAATCGAGATGCACGGCGCCGATCGTTTCGTCCACGCCTCGCTGGTTGCCGATGCAAGCCATCAGGTTACCATGCGTCTTGCTGCGTCGGAGGCACTTCCCTCAGGCGACGACGGCATTCTCACGCTGGGCTTCCGCGCGGATCGCACACATCTGTTTGCTGCCGACGGCCAGCGCATGGCGGAGCCTTCGCGCAGGGAACTGGTGGCATGAGCGCGGTTGCCGAAATCGACGGCGCGGCAACGGCGACGGTGCACGCGAGGAGGACGGCGGTCGAGCGCAAGATGATGCGGCGCGGCTTTCTCTTCGTCGCGCCCGCCGTACTGCTGCTTCTCGCGATCTACGTGATCCCGGTCATCGTTCTGGCCGGATTTTCCGTGACCGACTATCAGCTCGGCGCGCTTTCCACCCGGTTCGTCGGCATCGACAATTTCGTCAACGCCTTCAACGACCAGGTCTTCATGCGGGCGATGAAGAACACGGTCATCTATGCGCTGATCGTCATTCCGCTCGGCGTCGGACTGGCGCTCGGCGTGGCGCTTCTGGTGCATGGCCGGAAGCGCAGCCGCGCCTTCTGGGAGGCCGCCTATTTTCTCCCCGTCACCGCGACGCTGGTCGCCATGGCGACCGTCTGGCAATTCCTGCTCCACCCCTCCATCGGGCCGGTAAACGCTGCGATCAAGTGGATGGGCTTCGAGCCTGTTTCCTTCCTTTCCGATCCGTCGCTGTTGATCCCGACCATGGCGATGATCGGCGTCTGGCAGGTGCTCGGCTTCAACATGGTGCTGTTTCTGGCCGGCCTGACAGCCATCCCGCAAGACCTTTACGAGGCGGCAAGGCTCGACGGCGCGAAGAACCCGATCGACCGTTTCTTCACGGTAACCTGGCCGATGCTGGGGCCGACGACGCTCTTCGTCGTCGTCACCACCTCGATCTCCGCCTTCAAGGTGTTCGAGACGGTTGCGGTGTTGACCAAGGGGCGTTTCGGCTCCGAGGTGCTGCTGTTCTCGCTCTATCTCGAGGGCTTCGAGTATTCGAATACGGGCTACGCCGCAGCGCTCACGCTCATCTTCCTCGCCATCATTCTGGTGCTCTCCATCGGACAGACCGTCCATCTCGACCGGAAGGTGCATTACTGATGTCCAGGCTTCGCAGCTTTCTTCCGCATCTCGTCCTGGCCGCAGGCGCCTTCGTCGTTCTCCTGCCCTTCTACTGGATGTTCCTGACCTCGATCCGGTCTCCGGCCGAAATCTTCGACGTCTCGCTCTGGCCGATCCCGAAGGACTTCTCGGCGGGCGAGAACTTCGAGCGCGCCGCCCGGCAGGTGCCGATGGCCCGCTTCATGCTCAATGGCGCGATCGTCTGTTTCGGCATTCTCGCGGTGCAGATCCTGACCGCGGTTCCGGCCGCCTACGCCCTGGCGAAACTGAAGTTCCCCGGCCGCAAGCTTCTGCTGACGCTCGTGATCGCGGCGCTCTGCGTTCCCATGCAGGCGCTTGCGCTGCCGCTCTTCGTGGGGCTCGCCAGGGCCGAGCTGCTCAACACCTATTTCGCGATGATGGCGCCGTTCTTCCTCTCGGTCTTCGCCATCTTCCTGTTCCACCAGTCCTTCCGCAGCTATCCCGACGAGATCATCGAGGCGGCGCGCATGGACGGGTTCTCGGAAATGGAAATCTGCTGGGGCCTGGTGCTGCGCGGATCGCTGCCTTCGCTCGCCGCCTTCTCGGTCTTCTCGCTGGTTGCCCACTGGAACGATCTCTACTGGCCGATGATCGTGGTGACCGACATCAATCTCGCGCCGCCGCCGCTCGGCATGCTGTTCTTCGCCGACGTGGAATCCGGTGCCAATTACGGCGCGCTGATGGCCGGTGCGGCATTGATCACCGCGCCGATGCTCGTCTGTTTCCTCCTTGCTCGACGCCACTTCATCGCAGGCATCACCATGACCGGCGTCAAGTAATCCACCTCTCCCAAACTCAACCCACTGGAGACATTTCCATGAAACTCAATCGTCGTACCGTCATCAGCGGTCTCGTCGCAGCCATTGCGCTTCCGGGCATTGCTTCCCCGGCTTTCGCCGACGAGCAGGTCACCCTCGAAGTGCTCTACAACCTGCCGGGCTTCACCAAGTTTCATCAGCCGCTGGCCGATGAATTCATGAAGGACAATCCCGACATCAAGATCAACTTCCTTGCGCCGGCGCCGGGCTACAACGAAGGCCAGCAGCAGGTTCTGCGCGCCGCCGTCACCGGTAACCTGCCCGACGTCTATTTCTCGGGCTACAATCTGACCGCCGAGCTGGTTCATGCCCTCGAGCCGCGCAACCAGATCACCGATCTCGGCCCCTTCATCGAAGCCGAAGGCGGTCAGTCCTTCCTCGACGAAAACTATTCGCCGAAGATGGCCGCTCTCGGCCAGATCGACGGCAAGCAGTACGGCCTGCCGGTCAACGCGTCCTCGCCGATCATGTACATCAATGCCGATCTGGTGACGAAGGCTGGCGGGGATCCGGACAACATGCCGACCACTTTCGACGGCCTGATCGAACTGGCCGCCAAGATCCATGCGCTGGATCCGGAAATCGCCGGCATCGGTTACGACATCAATGGCTGGCCGGATGACTGGCTCTGGCAGGCGCTGATCTTCCAGCAGGGCGGCAAGCTCGTCGATGACGAGACCAAGCAGGTGGCTTTCGACAACGAGAAGGGCCTGAACGCCCTGAAGCTGACCCGCCGCTTCGTCACCGAAGGCGGCCAGAACCTTCTCGACTGGGATCAGTCGCGCCAGCAGTTCGGCGCCGGCCGCACCGGCTTCATCTTCTCGACCCCGGCGCACGTCCAGACCGTCGAAGGTCTCGTCGGCGACCGCTTCGAGCTGAAGACCGCAACCTTCCCGCAGGAAGACAAGGAAAACGGCGGCGTGCCGACCGGCGGCAACTCGGCCGTGATCCTGACCCAGGACGAAGCCAGGCAGCAGGCCGCGTGGAAGTACCTCAAGTTCATCACCGGCCCGAAGGCGCAGGACATGATCGTGCGGATCACCGGCTATCTGCCGACCAACCAGAAGGCGACCGGCCCCGACTATCTCGAGGCCTATTACGTCGAGCATCCGAACGTGAAGACCGCTTCGCTGCAGGCTGACCGTTCGATGCCCTGGGCCGGCTACCCGGGTGGCGATTCGGTTCGCATCTGGCGCAACCAGCGCGACATCATCGGTGCCGTCATGCGTGGCGAAGTGACCCCGGAAGACGGTCTGAAGCAGATCGTCAACGAGACCAATTCGCTGATGAACTAAGAGTTCAGCGCTTCGACATTCCGATTGCGGGGTCCTGCGGGCCCCGCAATTTTCTTTGCGATGAAAGACCCGAGAACATGAAAATCATACAGCTGACGGATTCCCACCTCATGCCTTCGGGAATCGTGGTCAACGGCGTCGATCCGGAGAAGCAGCTGCGCGCCGCCGTCACCGATATCGTCGAGAAGCACGCCGATGCGGATCTTCTGGTGATGACCGGAGACCTCTGCAATTTCGGCGATCCGGAAGCCTATGCGCTTCTGAAGGACATTCTGGCGCCGGTGACCTTCGAGACCCGGCTTCTTCTGGGCAATCACGACAAGCGCCCGCAGTTTCGCGAGGCCTTTCCGGACCATCCGGTCGACGAGAACGGCTATGTCCAGTCGTTTATCGATACGCCCTACGGAAGGCTTCTGTTTCTCGACAGCCACGAACACGGCGTCATCGGGGGCATTTACGGTGCGGACCGGATGGGCTGGCTCGACGCCGCACTTGAAGGTGCGGGGGATGTGCCTGTCACCGTCTTCATCCACCATCCGCCGATCGATTGCGGCATCGCCCATTTCGCCCATATCGGCATGCATGACGACGGCCGTGTTATGGCACGACTGGCAGCTCACCCGGGCGGAGTGAGGCATATCGTGTTCGGCCATATCCACGTGCCGCTTTCGGGCACCAGCCGGGAAGGGATCGCCTTCAGCTCGGGCCAGGCCTGCTCGCACCGGTTCATCACCGAGCTCGACCGCCCCGATCCGATGTGGACCGGCGGCCATCCCTGCTACCGCGTCATCTCGCTCGACGAGGTGGGCCTGCGCGCCTATTCGGTGGAAGTCGGCCAGACGCCCACGACCCGGGCCGAATTGTGCGCCGGGCCGTAGACGATCTCGTCGTCAGTCGTGTTGCGAGAGAAAGTCCGACACCGTCTTCAGGCAGAGGGCTTTCTCCTCGACATGCGGCATGTGGCTCGAGTTCTCGAATATAACCCATTCAATGCCGGGGATCTCATCGACGAAGGGTTTGACCACCAGCGGTGTGGCTTCGTCATGACGGCCCGAGATCAGGAGCGTCGGCGCCTCGACGTCGTGCAGCCTGCCCTCGATCGTCCAGTCCTTCATCGTGCCGATGACATGGAATTCGGTGGGGCCGTTCATGTTGCGGTAGACGGTGTTGTCCTCGTCCATGATCGCGAACGTGCGGGCCACTTCGGGCGGCCAGGGCACGACGCGGCAGACATGGCGGTCGTAAAATGCCTTGGAGGCTTCGATGTAGTCCGGATCCGTCAGGGTGCCGGCCTTTTCGTGGCGGAGCAGGGTGGCCTGAACCTCGGCGGGAAGCTCTTCGCGCAGGCGGTTGGCTTCCTCCACCCAGGTCTTCATGCTCGCCGGTGAATTGGCGATGACGAAGGCCTTGAGCCCCTCGGGCTTGCGGACGGCATGTTCGGAGCCGAGCATGCCGCCCCAGGACTGGCCGAGATAGGCGTAGCGGTCCCTGATGCAGAGATGATCGAGAAGGGCGTCGAGTTCGTCGAGAAACAGATCGACGGTCCAGAAATCCTGGCCCTTTTCCGGAAGGCGGGTGGAATTGCCGTTCCCCAGCTGGTCGTAGTGGATGACCGGGCGACCGTCGATTTCGGTGATCCCCTTGAAACTGTCGACATAATCGTGCGTGCAGCCGGGGCCGCCATGGGCGACGACGAGCGGCAGTTTTTCGGAATCAAGCGAGCCTGTGATGCGGTACCAGGTCCTGTAGCCCCGAAACGGCAGATAGCCTTCCGTTGTCTTTATCTCAGCCAATTCCCGCTCTCCTTTTCATCGCTTGCAGTCCTGAGAGACTAGCGAGCGGAGCGGTGGCCCGGCAGCTATCACAAATTATAGGGCGGCTACTGGTTGGGGCTGAAGCCGGGCAGGGGGTCGAGCAGTCTGCATTGGGTCGCTCGGACAACGGCCTGGGTCCGGTTCTTGGCGTTGAGTTTGCGCGCGGCGGAGTTCAGATGCATCACCACCGTGGGCACGGAGCGATCGATGATGCGCGAAATTTCCTTGGCTGAAAGTCCGTGCGACGAATAGGCGAGGCACTCGCGCTCGCGGTCCGTCAGCCGTACGCCGGAACTGTTGAGAACCGTTTCATCGAACATGCCGTAGGCCGCTTCGTGAAAAAGGTGGGCGAGCAGGTTGAAGTCGGCGAGAACGCGTGTCGCATCGGCCTGGAAATCCTTCCTCGCGCCGAAACGCACACCGGTGACCGTGGCATAGTCGCCGCGCGGCATGTGGACAGGCACCGTGACGCCGGCCCGCATGTCGTGCTCGCGCAGGAAATCGCAGACCGGCTTGGTGTCGTCGGTGAGAAATTCGCTGATCTTCGTCTCGACGTCCGGGTCGTAATTCCAGAAGAAGGGGACGGAAGTCTGTGTCGCCAGCCGCTGGACCGGGTCGATGCGGAAATATTCCCGCTCGCACCAATAGTCGTGCATGTCGTCGGTGACGTTGCGCAGCTTGAGCAGCGTCGGGATCTCGAGGCGCCCGTTCATGTCGCAAGGCAACGGCGTGTAATCGTAGATCAGCGCCTCGAACCCCATGTGACGCATGGTGTCGAACGTGTCGTCGATCAGATCGTCGAGCGTTTGCCAGGACGTCATGCGCTCGGCGATCGCGTGAAGTTGGTCCATTTCTCACACTCCTACGAGAAACAGCATACCACCCTATCAATAAAGATAGGTAGTGCCTCGGGTGCGATGCGATAAAATTAGCCATGCACAATTTTTGGTCAAGGCGTTTTGTGAGGCAGTAGGTTCATATGTGGCGTGAAATTACCCCGGACGAACGTATCGAGGTCCAGGTCGACGGCTACAAGGTCGTGGCCTACAGTTTCGGCAAGGGCGACGAGACCGTGTTTTGTCTGAACGGCGGGCCGGGATTGCCTTGCGACTATCTGCGCGAGGCGCATTCCTGCCTGATCGACAAGGGATATCGTGTCGTCGCCTTCGACCAGCTCGGCACCGGAGCGGCCGACCGGCCCGACGATACCGGCCTCTGGACCATCGAGCGCTATGTCGAGGAGACCGAGACCGTTCGCAAGGCGCTGGGTCTCGGCAAGGTCCATCTTCTGGGGCACTCCTGGGGTGGCTGGCTCGCCATCGACTACGCGCTCAAATATCCGGACAACATCAGGACGCTGATCCTCGAGGACACGGTCGCCGACATGCCGCATCTGACGGTCGAGCTCGAGCGGCTGCGCGCGGCTCTCGGGTCGGAAACGGTCGCCATGATGCAGAAGCACGAGGCGCAGGGAACGATCGACCATCCGGAATATCTGGCCGCGGTCACGATCCTGAACTACCGGCATGTGTGCCGGCTGCCTGAATGGCCGGCACCGGTCAACCGCTCGCTCGGCGACTGGAACATGGGACCATATACCACCATGCAGGGGCCGAACGAGTTTCTCTACACCGGTAATCTGAAGGACTGGAACCGGATCCCGGACCTGCCGAAGCTCACCATGCCGGTGCTGATCACCGTCGGCGAGCATGACGAACTCACGCCGGCCTGCGCGATGAAGATGAAGAACGCACTGCCGAACGCCGAGTTGTGCGTCTTCCGAAATGCAAGCCACATGCCCTTCTACGAGAACCCGGAAGACTATTATCCTGCGCTGATGGATTTTCTCCGTCGCAACGGTGCTTCCGCGTGATGGCCGCCGTTTTCCGATCATCGACAAACAGGAGCGCATGCCGGCCTTATGCACCGCTATAAGTTCGTCTTCTACCGACCGCTTCAGCTCTTGCCGGTTCTCTTCGGCATCAGCGTCATCACGTTCATCCTCGTGCGGATGATCCCGGGCGATCCGGCGCGCGTGCTTCTCGGAACCCGCGCGACCCCCACGGCGATCGCCAGGATCCGCGAGCAATACGGCCTCGATGAGCCGCTATGGCGGCAATATTTCTATTTCCTCGAGAATCTCGCCCATGGCGAGATGGGCAAGTCGACGCTCTACAAGATCGATGTGCTGAAGCTCGTCATGACCCGCATCGAGCCGACGCTCATGCTGGTCCTCGTCAGCGTGATCCTCTCGATCCTGATCGCGGTGCCGCTGTCGACGATCGCCGCCCGCCGGCAGGGGCGGATTGCCGACCATGCGGTCCGGATCGTCTCGACCATGGGCATCGGCTTTCCGCCGTTCTGGCTCGCGCTGATGCTGATCATCTTCTTCAGCGTCCGCCTCGACCTGTTCCCGGTCTCGGGCTACGGCCGGGACCCGCTCGACAAGCTCTGGCATCTGGCGTTGCCGAGCCTGACGATCGCGCTGTCGCTGTCGGCGGTGCTGACGCGCAGTCTGCGGGGCGCGATGGTGCAGGCGCTGCAATCCGATGTGGCGACGGCGGCGCGCGCGCGCGGCATGCCCGAGGGCATCGTGTTCTGGCGACACGTGCTTCCGAACTCGCTGGTACCGACCATCAATCTGCTCGCCATCAATATCGGCTGGCTGATCGGCGGCACCGTGGTGGTGGAAAGCGTCTTCGCGATTCCCGGCATGGGCCAGCTTCTCATCAGGGCGATCTTCTCGCGCGACTACATGGTGGTGCAGGGGGTGGCGATGGTCTTTGCCTGCGCGACCGTTCTCATAAACTTCATGGCCGATGTCATCACCGTCACTCTCGATCCGAGGATCAAGCTATGAGCGCCCCGGCCACCACCCGGTTCTCGCCATCGGCGGGCCTGTCGCGCTGGCTCGGCAGCCATCTGTCGCTTTCGATCGGCGCAGGTATTCTCGTTTTCTTCGTTCTGATCGCGATCTTCGCGCCGCTGGTCGCGCCCTATGATCCCGTCCTGCAGATGGCGGATGTGCGCCTCACCGGCCCGTCGCTCGCCCATCCCCTCGGCACGGACAATTTCGGCCGCGATATGCTGTCGCGGCTCATCTACGGTACGCGGATCGATCTGCAGATCGCGCTGATCGGCGTGATCTTTCCCTTCATCATCGGTACCGTTCTCGGAACCGTCGCGGGCTTCTTCGGCGGCATTGTCGATGCGATCTTCATGCGCATCATCGACATCATCCTGGCATTTCCGTTTCTCGTCCTGATGCTGGCGATCATCGCCATTCTCGGCCCGGGCCTCACGAGCTTCTATATCGCCATGGCGCTGGTCGGCTGGGTTTCCTATGCGCGGCTCGTGCGGGCGCAGATACTGGTCCTGAAAAACAGCGACTATGCGATTGCCGCTGTCAGCCTGGGGTTCTCGCGCACGCGGATCATGTTCCGCCACCTCTTGCCCAACGCCATTGCGGGATCGCTGGTCTTCGTCATGTCGGATGCGGTGCTGGTGCTCCTTAACGGTGCGGCGATCAGCTATCTCGGTCTGGGCGTACAGCCGCCGACCGCCGAATGGGGCATCATGGTCGCGGAAGGCCAGCCCTTCGTGACGACCGCCTGGTGGATCACGCTTTTCCCCGGTCTCGCGATCGTCGTGCTGGCGTTCGGTTTCAGCCTTCTGGGCGATGCGCTCGGCGATCTTCTGGGAGTGCACGAATGAGCGAGCCCGTCCTTTCAATTCGCGATCTCGTCGTCCGGTATCATGGTGTGACACCCGCACGGACCTTGATCGACAAGGTCTCGCTCGATGTCGGAAAGGGCGAGATCCTCGGCCTGGTCGGCGAAAGCGGGTCCGGCAAGAGCCTGCTCTGCCGGTCGGTGATGGGGCTTTTGCCCTCGCGTGCGCTCAAGATCGATGCCGGCAGCGTCATGCTCGACGGACGCGATCTCACGGCCATCGACAGTGCCGAGATGCTGCATGTCCGCGGCCGCAAGATCGGCATGATCTTCCAGAATCCCTCGAGCCATCTCGACCCGGTCATGAAGATCGGCGAGCAAGTCGCCGAAGGTATCCGCTTCCATGAAGGTGCCACCAGGGAATGGGCCCGGTCCGAAGCGATCAGGATCCTCGAACAGGTCGGCTTTCCGGATCCGGAACGGCAGTATGACAGCTATCCGCATGAATTTTCGGGCGGGATGCGACAGCGGGCGATGATCGCCGCGGCTCTCTCCTGCCGGCCCGAAATCCTGATTGCAGACGAGCCGACGACGGCGCTCGACGTGACGATCCAGGCCCAGATTCTCGATCTGCTCATGAACCTGCGCGACCGGCTCGGACTTTCGGTGATCCTGATCACCCACGATCTCGGCGTCGTGGCGCAGACCTGCGACCGGATCGCGGTCATGCGCGACGGTCAACTGGTCGAGCACGGTGAGAAGCGCGCGCTACTTGCCGATCCACAGCACGAATATACGCGCATGCTGATCGGCAGCCATCCATCCTTGCCCGCAACCGGGGAGGATGAGGAGCCGGTGCGTGCCGCCATCGAGAAAAAGAAAACGGGCGCGCTTCTCGAAGTCGACGATCTTCACGTCGAATTCGACATCGGCGGTTCGATCTTCACCGGCGGCAGGAAGACGTTCAAGGCGGTCAAGGGTGTGAGCCTGCAGGTCATGCCGGGCGAGACCATCGGCATAGTCGGAGAATCCGGCAGCGGCAAGAGCACCCTGGCGCGCGCCATCCTCGGTCTGAACAGGATCGCCTCCGGTCACGTCGCGTTCGATGGTGTCGACCTCGCACAGCAGCCGGCCAAGGCGCTCGCCAGGCTCCGGCGCGAGACGGCGATGGTTTTCCAGGACCCGCTCAACGCGCTCAACCCGCGCTATACGGTCGGGGACACCCTGCGTGAGGTGCTCAAGCACAATGGCACGCCGTCAGCCGAGATACCGGGGCGCATCCGGGAATTGCTCGATCTCGTCCATCTCGATCACGAATTCGCCGGCCGGAAGCCGCGCTCGATGAGCGGCGGGCAGTGCCAGCGCGCCGGAATCGCCCGGGCGCTTGCCGTCAATCCGCGGCTGATCATAGCCGATGAATGCGTGGCGGCTCTCGACGTCACCATCCAGAAGCAGATCGTCGATCTCTTCGCGGAACTGAAGGAGCGGATGAACCTGACGCTTCTGTTCATCGCCCATGACCTGGCGATCGTCCGCAATCTCTGCGAGCGGATGGTCGTCATGTATCACGGCGAGATCGTCGAGGAAGGGCCAACCGACCTGGTATTTGCGCGTCCGAAACAAGCCTATACCGCGGACCTTCTCGCCGCCGTCCCGGATATCGATCCGGACCGGCCACTCCTCGCGCCCAGGGCGGCTCGTCCGCCGGACGCTGCCTGAACTCTCGCTCACTCCATCACAAAAAGGGGAATACTAATGCTGAAAAAATGGATGAAAATCGGGATGGTCACGGTCATGACCTCCCTCTCGATCGGTGCCTCCATCGCCGAAGCCGCCGGCGTGCTGACAATCGGCCGTCGCGAGGATTCGTCGACCTTCGACCCGATCAAGACAGCCCAGAACATCGACTTCTGGGTTTTTGCCAACGTCTATGACGTGCTGATCCGCGTCGACAAGAGCGGTACCAAGCTCGAGCCGGGCCTGGCCGAAAGCTGGGAGGTTTCCGATGACGGCCTGACCTACACCTTCACGATGCGTGATGCGAAATTCTCGGACGGCAGCGCGATCACCGCCGAGGACGCAGCATTCTCGCTCCTGCGCATCCGCGACGACGAAGGATCGCTCTGGTCGGATTCCTACTCCGTGATCGACACGGCCGAGGCCACCGATCCGAAGACACTCGTCATCAAGCTCAAAGGTCCCTCGGCGCCGTTCCTCTCGACCCTTGCCATGCCCGGCGCCTCCATCATCTCGAAGGCCGGCATGGAGAGCCTGGGTGCCGAAACCTACGCCGAGAGCCCGATCGCCTCGGGCGCCTTCACCGTCAAGGAGTGGCGCCGCGGCGATCGCGTGATCCTGGAAAAGAACCCCAATTTCTGGCAGGCGGACCGCGTTTCGCTGGACGGTGTCGAATGGATCTCGATCCCCGACGACAACACCCGGATGCTCGACGTTCAGGCCGGCCAGATCGATGCGGCGATCTTCGTTCCGTTCTCCCGCGTGGAAGAGCTGCAGAAGGACGAGAACCTGGAAGTCCATCTCGACACTTCGACCCGTGAGGATCACCTGCTGATCAACCACGAGCACGGCGAACTGGGCAAGAAGGAAGTCCGCGAGGCGCTTGACTATGCGATCGACAAGAAGGCCGTGGTCGATACCGTGACCTTCGGTCTCGGCGAAATTGCCAACTCCTACATCCCGAAGGGCGCGCTCTACCACAAGGACGACAATCTCGAGCGCCCCTACGATCCGGAAAAGGCCAAGCAGCTTCTGGCCGATGCGGGTGTCGAGAACCTGACGCTCGATTACCTCGTCAATGCCGGCAACGAAGTCGACGAGCAGATCGCCGTGCTCCTCCAGCAGCAACTCCAGCAGGCCGGCATCACCGTCAACCTGCAGAAGATGGACCCGAGCCAGACCTGGGACATGCTGGTCGATGGCGACTACGACCTGTCGGTCATGTACTGGACCAACGACATTCTCGACCCGGACCAGAAGACCACCTTCGTGCTCGGCCACGACGCCAACATGAACTACATGACCCGCTACAAGAACGACGAGGTGAAGGCTCTTGTCGCGGAAGCGCGTCTGGAGATGGATCCGGCCAAACGCGAGCAGATGTACATGGATATCCAGACCATGGCCAAGGACGACGTTCACTGGATCGACCTCTACTACTCGCCCTACATCAACGTCTCGCGCAAGAACATCGAGGGCTTCTACCAGAACCCGCTCGGCCGCTTCTTCCTTGAAGACACGGTAAAGAACGAAGCCGAGTAATCGTCTTCCAAGGGGCTTCGGGCCCAAGACAGAAAAGCCCGCCTGGCTCGGTCCAGGCGGGCTTTTCATTGTTGAAAGGTGCCGGTCCGAAGAGTGCCGGGGTCTATCCGCCGATGCGACGGTAGTGGAGGTTGCGGGCGAGCCAGCAGCCGATCGTCAGATCCTCGATCGCGCCATGGGCATCGCGATGGATCTGGACCGTCCAGTCGCCGGGAGCCGGCGCATCCATCGAGCGGCGGCAGGGCAGGGTCCAGACATCGGTCCCGACCGGATAGAGCGGTGCCATCTCTCCGGTGCCGAGAACGCCCTCGAAGAAGCCGTATATCGCCCCGCCCGTGTCGATGATCGTGAAACCGGCTTCGAGTTCGTCGCAATGGTAGCATCCGGAAATGTCGGGGCGGGCGGTTCCCGTCACCCTGATGGCAGTGCCGGTCAGGTTTTCGCGCCAGCGGGTATAATGAATTGTGTCGCCATTCCTGCTCAAGGTCATGGCGTCTGATCCGATGGTGTCGCGATCCTTCGCAGAAAGCGTTTCGGCCGAACCGGCGATCCTCGCCGAAAGCCCGGCCTCGCTCTTCGAAACCTGCAGAAGAAGGCCCGTCTCACGATCGAGATAGGCGCCGTCCCAGCCTCCGTCTGTCACCGGTGCCAGCGGTTCGTCCGCGGGAATGCCGAGAGCCGCCTTCATCACCTTGTTGGCGGTGCCTCCCGCGTCGTTTTCGTGGTTGAAGAGGACGACGACGGACAATCGCTTAGAGGGCGCGTGGAGACGGTGCAGCCGGAAGCCGCGCAGCGCACCGCCGTGACCCGTCGTCCTGATCGTGCCGATCGCACCATGGGACAGGCCGTTGCCGTAGAAGGCATCGGAACCGTCTGCAAAGGCCTGCGGTTCGGCAAGGCGCCGATAGATGCCGTTTTCGTCGTCGCGGGTAGCATCGATGAACTTTTCCCAGGCCAGCATGTCTTCGAGCGACGCGACGATCCCGGCATCTCCGGTCCACAGGATCCGGTTGGTCGCGGGAAAGAAGCCGACCGCATCATTGCCCTCGTAGCCGACGATCGGGTCGCCACTTCCAGCCGTGTCGGGAATGAGCTCGGCCGTCTGCATGCCGGCGGGGCCGAAGATGTTCTCGCGATAGAGATCGCCGAGCGAGCGGCCCGTTTCCGCCTCGATGATATCGGAGAGAATGCGAAAATTGCCGTTCGAGTAGGAGTAGGCTGTGCCGGGCGCGAAATGGGTGGTCTTCATGCGGGAGAAGAGTTCGGCCGCGTCCTTGCGGGCAAAGACGCCTTCGGCATCCGCGCCGTGAAGGACGGTCAGCGCCCAATAGTCCCTCAATCCCGACTGGTTGTTGCACAGATCGCGGACAGACGGCCGGTTCTCCATCTTTGGGAGGTGGCTTTCCAGGTGACGATCGAAGCGGGAGAGGTCCGGCTCGATACCCTGAAGGATGGCGCAGGTGAACTGTTTCGAGATCGAGCAGATCGGAAAGCGTGTCCTGGCGGTCACCGGGATATGGTTCGCGACATCGGCGTGACCCCAGCTATGGGCAAGGACAACCTGGCCGTCCTTGACGACGCCGATCGCACCGCCCGGCCCCTTCTGGTCGGTGTGGATGGCGGCCAAGGCCGCGGCGAGAGCTGGATGATCGATGTCCTGCATGGCAATTCCCGAGACGTGTGAAAGGCGGGCGGCGACGCGAGGCCGGCCGTGAAGGCGCATGTTGCGCAAGCCAGTGAGTACCACAGGGGACGCGGCCCGGCAGCCTATCACTCCTCATAGGGTGTGGCATTCGTGCCCTGGTTGCGAGGGCGGCCTTGCTCCCCGCACCATGAAGGCGCCTTTCAAATCGTTAATATCTTATACATCAAATATGTGTTTTTGCGCATTAGTGCGGGTTTAATGTGCTCTGTTCAGATTTGAACCGATGAACGGGGAGAGCGTGATGTTCGCAGTGGCCGGATGCATTGTCTACGAGCACGATCTCTGGCTGGTCGCAGTCGCCGCGATCATCTGCGCCGCATCCTCCTGGGCGACATTCCAGCTTTACTCGCGCGCCTGCCTTTCCGTCGACATCGAACGCGAGGCCTGGCTGATCCTGACATCGCTGGTTGCCGGCGCCGGTATCTGGTGTACGCATTTCATCGCCATTCTCGGTTATGACGAGACGATGCCGATGGGGTTCGATCCCGTCCTGACAATCGTCTCCTTCCTGTTGGCGGTTCTCGGCGTCGCAGCCGGGTTTCGCATCTCGGTTGCAGGCCGGGGCAGGCTCATTCCCGTCGTCGGGGGGGCTGCCGTCGGTCTGGCCATCGCCCTGATGCACTATACCGGCATGCAGGCCTACCGGGTTCAGGGGATCGTGTCCTGGGACCGATCCTATGTCGCTGCCTCGATCCTGCTCTCGATGGTCTTTTCGGCCACGGCCCTTCATGTCGCCAGACGTCTGGGGCATCGCACCCGGCGGCTCATCGCTGCCGCGCTGTTCGCCCTGGGCATCGTGCTGTTGCATTTCACCGGGATGACGGCGTTCAAGGTCGAGCCGATGCTGATCGATCCGCTGATGAACGCCGATTTTGGCGCCTTGCGGGCCATGGCTTTCGCCGTGGCGGGTGTCGCGGTCGTTGTCGTCGGCGCCGGCCTTGCCAGCACCTATATCGATTACCGGGCGCGGGCCGACACGTCTCACGCACTCAACAACATGTCCAGCGGTCTGCTGCTCGTCGCGCCGGATCGCACGGTGCGGCTCTTCAACGAACGCGTGATCGAACTTTTCAAACTCGACGCCGGAGATGTTTCGATCGGCATGCCCATCGACGATTTCCTGACCCGTGTCGGCGAGCGGTCAGGCTGGACGGCACACCGGTTGGGCCGTGTCCTCGAAAATTACCATTCCTGGTTTACCACCCATGAGACCGTCACCGTGGATCATCTGCTTGACGACGGTCAGGTCCTTGAAGTCTGCTGGCAGCCGATGCGGAACGAAAGCACGGTCATCACCTATGACGACGTCACCGACGCGCGCACGCGCCAGGCCGAGATCGCGCATATGGCTTTCCACGATCCTCTGACCGGCCTGCCGAACCGCCGAAGCTTCCGCCATGACCTCGAAACGCTTTCGCGCGAGCGCGGCAGGGTTCTCCTGATGCTCGACCTCGATCGCTTCAAGCATGTCAACGACACGTTCGGTCATGCCGCAGGCGACGCCCTGCTTGTCGAGGTCGCCCGGCGTCTCAAGTCCCTCTGCGCCGGCAGCGAGACGATCTATCGCCTGGGCGGTGACGAGCTGAGCATCCTGACCTTGCGCGATATGGACAGTGCGGTCGGCCTTGCCCAGGACGTGGTTTCCAGCCTTTCGAACCCTTTCCGGATCGGCGGCGAGACAATCTCGATCGGATGCAGCGTCGGGGTCGCATGTCTGGGGCGCGAGGCGGATACCGGACTGGTCCTGCAGATGGCGGATTTCGCCCTGTACAAGGCCAAGGAATACGGCCGCGGCCGGGTGCATGTCTACGAACAGGGCATGCTCGAGGACGCGGCACACAAACGCAATCTGGAGCGCGACATGGATGCCGCGCTCAGGCTCGGACAGTTCGAGCTGCATTATCAGCCTTTCTACTCCTTGCCGGACAGGAGGCTGACGGGTTTCGAAGCACTGATCCGCTGGCGGCATCCGGCCAGCGGCATGATTCCGCCGATGGATTTCATACCGATAGCGGAGCAGAACGGTGCCATAATCGAGATCGGCGCCTGGGTCATCGACCAGGCCTGCAGGCAATTGTCTCGGTGGCCCGACCATGTCTACGTGTCGGTGAACGTCTCGCCGGTACAGCTGCGCTCCCCCGAACTGCTGGGCCAGATCACCCGGGCCATGGAACAGCACGGCGTCCAGCCGCATCGCATCGAGATCGAGCTGACGGAAACCGCGGTGGTGGAAAGCAGCGAGCAGATCGTCGCGGTGCTGAGCGGGCTACGCGCTCTCGGGGTGCGCATTGCCATGGACGATTTCGGAACCGGCTACTCGTCGCTCGCCTATCTGAAGAGGTTCGAATTCGACCGCATCAAGATCGACCGCAGCTTCATCGGCGTGTCCGAGGAGGACGCCAGCGCGGCGGCGGTCGTCCGGGCCGTGACGCAGCTGGCCCGCGATCTCTCGATCGCCACGACCGCCGAGGGGGTCGAGAGCGAAAACCAGCTCAAGAGCCTGATCGCGATGGGGTGCGGAACCGCGCAGGGCTACTTGCTGAGCCGCCCGCTGACCGCTGACAAGGCAAGCGCGTTGCTGGAAGCCGACGGGGGCGCTACCCCGCAGAACGCCCTGCCGCTGTCGGATCTCTCCCTGAAGGATGCGTCCAGGCCACCCGCCTTGAAGCGGGCCTGAGAGCCGCCGGGCCGATATCCGCCCGTCGAAAATGCGTGGACCGGGGGCCCCACGCCCGGACCTGCCGTGCAGCCCGCGACATCATCATATCGGGAAGGGGCCGATGGGTTTGGCGGGCGCGGCTTCAGCCGGCGTGCCGGAAATCTCCCTTTCCCCATTGCGAAGCCATTTCAACGTCGTGGCGGGGGCGGGGCGACTCCTGGACAGGCTTTCTTTCGGCCAGAATCCATCTCCTGCGGGCTTTTGCGGGCAGGGGGATGAAAAAATTCAAAAAGGTCGAGAAAACCGTGTTGACTCTCAAAAACGTGCCGCCTATAACCCGCTCACCAACGAGGGCGGCGCGCCGCTGGCGCCAACGAGTTCGCCCTTATGGATTTCAAGAGAGCCGCTTTATGCGACTGTCGTTACGGCTGAAGCCACAAGCGGAAGGCCGGATGATCACTTGTGTGATCAGATCTTTGACAATTGAATATTGAAGAAAGAGAAACGTGGACGGCGGAAGCCGGCGATCTCGAGGGTTTCGGCCCGGAAGATCACACAGACTTTGGCGGTCACGTTTTTCAAGAGAAAGTTACACCGATGCTTTTTTCGGAAAGTATCTGGGTGTGAAGTTCTCGTCGATTCAAGCGTGACAGTAAGCCAAAATCAAAT
>NZ_SMSI01000003.1:187500-527233 GCF_004354915.1 Pseudohoeflea suaedae
ACGTCCTCGAGCACGGCGAGCAATAGGCTCTCCTTGCTGTCGAAATAGTAATGCAGCGTGGCCAGCCGCACATTGGCGCTGGCGGCAATCTTGCGCGTGGTGAGCGACGCCATGCCGTCCCTCTCGAGCGCTTCGCGTGCGCCCGTGATGATACGATCGCGCGTCGCGAGTCCCTTTTTCGTGGTCCCGACCGCCGCGGCCGTCTTTTCGCTTTCAGCGGTTACAGGCGCCGCGCCCATTCCCTTACACCGCCTCGAAGGTGACGCGACCGTCGCAGATCGTCATCAGCGGCTTCATCCGGGCGACCCCATCGGGTGCCGCGGCTTCGATGTCCTGGGAAAGGACAACGATATCGGCGAGAAATCCGGGCTTCAGACGGCCCTTGCGGTCTTCCATGAATTCCACCCAGGCGCCTTCGGCCGTGTAGGCGTGTATGGCTTCGTGCAATGTCACACGCTCGTCCGGCATGGCTTCACCCCAGGGTTTGCGCGTCAGGGAATCCTGGATGTTCTCGAAAGGGTTGATGGGGGAGACAGGCCAGTCCGAGGCGAACACCATACGCGCTCCGGCCTGTTTCAGCGTGCGCCAGAGATAGGCGTATGGCCAGCGCTCCCGGCCGATCTTCGAATCCGTCGGCTCGATCGG
The DNA here is from genome assembly GCF_004354915.1 of Pseudohoeflea suaedae. Classification (GTDB taxonomy): domain Bacteria; phylum Pseudomonadota; class Alphaproteobacteria; order Rhizobiales; family Rhizobiaceae; genus Pseudohoeflea; species Pseudohoeflea suaedae. The sequence continues at coordinate 188,146 of NZ_SMSI01000003.1, forward strand.
GAAGCAGGAGCCGCCCGGATAGTGAACCGGCTGGACGGAGGCGACGACGCCGAGTTCGGCAAAGCGGGGAATATCGTCCGGGTGGATGATTTCGATGTGTTCGATGCGGTGCCGGCTGTCGCGGGCGCCATTGGCTTTCGCCGCCGCCTCATAGCCATCGAAGGTCTGGCGCACCGCCGCGCTGCCGATCGCGTGAACGGCGAGCTGCAAGCCCAGCTCATCGGCGCGCGTGGCGATGGCATTGAAGGCCTCCGTGGTAAACAGCGGCTCGCAGCAATAGTCCGGCCGGTCGCCATAGCCATCGAGCATGAAGGCGGTGTAGCTGTCGAGCACGCCATCCATGAACACCTTCACGAAATCGCTGCGCAGCATGTCGCTCGCATAGTCCTGTTTCCAGCGGGCCGCCGTGTCGAGCACGGAAAGGTCCATGAAGTTCTTGATGTGGAAGGGAATGCGGATGCGCACCGGCAATTCGCCTGACGCCTCGAGGTCGCGCATGATCCTGAGCTGATAGTGGTTGCCATCGAAATTCTGGATCGACGTGATCCCCTCGCAGGCGCAGTATTCGAGCCCGCGTTTGAGAACCGCCCGGTCGATCGCGTATTGCTCCGGCGTGACCTGTTCGGGGTCCATGCCGGTCAGCATGCCGAGTTCCTCGCGGCCACCGGTGGAGGAGAGGGCCACGACAGGACCGAAGGCATTGCCCTCGCGCAGCTCGCCATTGGCAAATCCATCGTCTCCCATGACGATCTCGTTGCCGATGCCGACATCGCCGCCTTCGAGGATTCCGGCGGCCTTGAGGGCTGCGGTATTGGCCCAGGCCGTATGGTGGTCGGGCGCAAACATCATGAAGGGACGGTCGGGCAGGATCGCATCGAGGACATGCCGGGTGATGGGCTTGCCTTCACCCAGAAGGGTATAGGAGGCGGAAAAGCCCATCAACAGCGGCTCGTCGGGATTGGCAGCGGCATAGTCGAGCATCGCCGCCTTCAGGGCCTGGAAACCTGAGAGGTGGTGCAGGTTGAGCTGGGTCAGCGAAACGGAGCCCGGAAAGATGTGCATGTGGGCTTCGTTGATGCCCGGCAATACGCTTGCGCCCCGGGCATCGACGATGCGCGTGCCGGAGGATGCCAGAGCATCGATATCCGCATTGGCGCCGACCGCGAGAATGCGGTTGCCTGCAAGTGCGATTGCGTCGGCCGTCGGATGGTCGGAATCCATCGTCAGGATGCGTGCGTTGCGGATGATGATGTCGGCTGTCTGCGGCATGTATGTTCTCGTTGAAAACGCAACCTGCACCAGCTGAGCGGAGCGCTCTCCCGGCAGGCAAGGGAGGCGGGGAGTTTTCTCCCCGCCCGGTTGGTCGAATACGGTGCGTGGTCTACTTCTGCACTTCGGTCCAGATCCTGGAGTAGAAATCCACCACGTCCGGTTCGCAAGACGCGAGGAATTCGCCGGCGTTTTCGTATTCGGCCGGGATGACGAGTTCAGGCGCGTTCTTCATCGCTTCCGGCATGAATTCCTGCGAGCCCTTGATGCCGTTTGCATATTTCGCATAGGCCGAAATGAGGGCCGCGTTCTCCGGATCCATGATGAAGTTCATGAACAGCTTGGCATTCTCGGGGTTCTTCGCATCCTTCAGGATGGCGACGCTATCCATGAAATAGGGGAAGCCTTCCTTCGGATAGCCGAACTTGATGTCCGGGTTCTGTTCGCGCGAGCGCATGATGGCGCCGTTCCAGTAGTAGACGGCGGCATATTCGCCGCTCGGAAGCTTGTCGGTAACGCTGTAGTCCATCGCGAGCCATTTGGTCTTGGCTTCGACAAGCTTGTCGCGGACCTTGCGCAGCACGTCCTTGTCGGTGGTGCACCACTCGCCGCCGAAATATTTGATCGTCGCGAAGAGCACGTCGTTCATTTCCGGTTCGACATTGATCTTGCCGACGAGTTCTTCCGGCGGATCGAGGAAGATCGCCGAGGTGTTGATGTCGCCGTCATAGACGGTGGTGTTGACGCCGATGCCGCTCAGGCCCCATTGCCACGGCACGGTGTAGTGACGGCCCTCGTCCCAGGGAACGTCGACCCAGCGCTCGTCGACATTCTTGAAATTCTCCATCTGGTCGGGACGGGCCTCGAGTAGCAGGCCTTCGCGCACCCAGATCGGGACATAGTTGGCGGAGGGAACGACGATGTCGAAGCCGTGGCCGCCGGCGCGGATCTTGGCAAGCGCCGTGTCGTTGGAATCGTAATCGGTGAGCGTGACCTTGACGTCGTATTCCTTCTCGAACTTCGAGATGAGGTCGGGGTTGGTATAGTCACCCCAGTTGTAGATGTTGAGTTCGCCTTCGGCGGAGGCCGCGCCCGCAGAGGCCATGACGGCTATAGCCGCTGCAGCGGTGGTGGAGATCCATTTGATGTTCATTTCAGTTCCTCTCTTTGTTGATTTCGTTGTCCCCGCAAGCCTACTGCCTGCGGCGATTGAGCAAGAAGAGAATGACGACGATCAGCACCGAAACCGCCAGAAAGACCGTGGCAATGGCGTTGATCTCGGGCGTGGTTTCGCGGCGGAGCTGACCCAGCATGTAGGTCGGCAGCGTATCCTGTCCGCCGGATTTCACGAATTCGGTGATGACGACGTCGTCCAGTGAGGTGACGAAGGCCAGCATGAAGCCGGCGACGATGCCTGGCCTGAGGAGGGGCAGCGTCACACGCCGGAAGGTCTTCCACGGCGTGGCGTAAAGGTCGGCAGCCGCGCGCTCGAGCGTCAGGTCCATGCTTTCAAGCCGTGCCCGGATGGGCAGATAGGCAAAGGGTATGCAGAAGGCGGTATGAGCGAGGATGAGATAGCCCAGCCCGCTATAGCCGGTCCAGACCTTGATGCGTGAGAAGACGATCAGAAGCGCGACCGCGGTGACGATCTCGGGCACCATCAGCGGCTGGTTGATCATGGCGTATTTGAATGTCAGTCCCCGGTAATTGGGCGAACGGGTGGTCGCGAGCGCCGCCATGGTCGCGGCCAGCGTGGCAAGAACCGCCGACCAGACGGCGATCAGCACCGACCGCCATGCGGCATCCTGCACGGCGGTGTTGTTCCAGGCGGAGACGAACCAGCGGGTCGAAAAGCCGCCCCACATGGAAAGGGATTCGGAATCGTTGAAGGCATAGACGACGAGGGCCGCGATCGGCAGGTAGAGCGCGAAGAAGGTGAACAGCGCGACGAAGCTGAAACCGGGCTGTGCCTGTATGTCGAATTTCGGGCTAGGCATGACCGCCTCCGTTCCGGGAGGCGTTTCGCACATAAATCAGCAGGGCGATCATCACGAGCGCCATCAGCGTGATGGAGATGGCGGCTCCCAGGGGCCAGTTGCGGCCGCCTCCGAACTGCATCTCGATCAGGTTGCCGAGCATCATGTTCTTGCCGCCGCCCAGCACGCGCGGTGTCACATAGGCACCGAGCGAGGGAATGAAGACAAGGATGGAACCCGCGATCAAGCCCGGCTTCACGATGGGGATGATGATGCGCCGAAGCACCTGCAGGCGGGTGGCGTAGAGATCGTAACCGGCCTCGACCAGCCGGAAATCGAGCCTCTCGATCGAGGCGTAGAGCGGCAGCACCATGAGGGGCAGATAGACATAGGTCATGCCCAGAAGGTTTGCCGTGTCGGTGTACATGATCTGGATGGGTGAATCGATGACGCCCAGCCAGATGAGCGCGTTGTTGAGAAGTCCCTCGTTGCGGATGACCTGCTGCATGGCGAATGTGCGGATCAGGAGATTGGTCCAGAAGGGGATCGTCACGAGGAAGACCCAGATCTCCCGGTTCCTTGCCGGCCGCATGGCGATGAAATAGGCGGTGGGAAAGCCCAGGGTCAGCGTCAAGATCGTGGTGGAGAGGGAAAGCTTGATCGATCGCCAGATGATGGCGATGTGCGCGTCCGCCAGACCGAAGGTGTCGTCGAAGAGGTCGCGCTGGAAGAACACCGAGAACCAGCCATCGAGTGAAAACTCGCCGAACCTGACATCGCCGTAATCGCCCTTCGCCATGAAGGAATAGAGCAGCATGACGAATAGCGGGCCGACGGCTGCGACGAAAATGACCAGGAGCGCGGGCGCGCTGAGGAACCAGCGATTGCGGACATCCTTGCTCCGTGCCGCCATCGCGGCTTCTCGCACCTTGTCCATCGTCAGTCCCTCAGGATCTGTGCCGCTTCGGGGCCGATGTGAACTGAGACGCGTTGGCCCGTTGCCGGCACGTCGTCCCCGCCGCCGCGTCTGTTCTGTTCACGCACGATGAAGAGTTCACCGGTTTCGAGGCGGATGTGGAAATGGGTGTCGGTGCCGAAATAGACGGCTTCCTCAAGGGTGCCGTCGAATGCGCCGGTGCCGGCCTTGCCGAGTGTCGCGTGCTCCGGGCGAACGACCACGGTGGCGTTTCCGGAATGCTTCTGTCCGGCGGGAAGTGCCGCCGTTATGGTCGTGCCTCCCGCGAGCGCCACGGTGGCGGAATTCTCCCCCGTCGCGGTAATCGTGCCTTCCAGGAAGTTGGACTCGCCGATGAAATCGGCGACGAACCGATCAGCCGGGCGGTCGTAGATCTCCCGCGCCGAGCCGATCTGGCGGACTTCGCCGTTCGACATCACCGCAATGCGGTCAGACATCGTGAGCGCTTCCTCCTGGTCGTGGGTGACGAAGATGAAGGTGATGCCCGTCTCGGACTGAACCCGCTTGAGTTCGAACTGCATTTCCTTGCGCAGCTTGTAATCGAGTGCCGACAGGGGCTCGTCGAGGAGCAGCACTTCCGGCTTCGGCGCCAGGGCGCGGGCAAGGGCCACGCGCTGCTGCTGGCCGCCGGAGATCTGGCTGACGGCACGGTCGCGCATGGCCGTCATGTGCACCAGTTCCAGCATCTCGCCGGTGCGGGCCTTTATCTCGCCCTTCGGCTTGCCCAGCATCTCGAGACCGAAGCTGATATTTTCCTCCACGGTCATATGGGGAAAGAGTGCGTAGCTCTGGAAAACGGTATTCACCGGACGCTTGAAGGGCGGAAGCGGCGCGATGTCCTCGCCATTCAGCAGAATTTCGCCCTTGGTCGGAAAATCGAAACCGGCGATCAGCCTCAACAGCGTGGTCTTGCCGCATCCCGAGGGGCCGAGGAGCGTGAAGAACTCGTTTTCGCGGATGTCCACGAACACGTCGCTGAGGGCGGTGACCCTGTTTTCACCCGAGCCGTAGATGCGGCTGACGCCCCTGATCTCGATTGCAGCGTTGGATGGTGTCGCACTCAAAGCATCGCTCCTGACCTCGGCTCGGGGTCGGCGCATATACTGACGGTCTTGAGGCGCCTGTCGATATGTCGCCGGACTGAAATCGACGACGCAAGTTGCGTGCCATGCGCATTGCCTGCCCATAAACCCCGTCTGACGACGCGGTTCTCGGCATGCAGACATTCATCCGGGTGGATTCGGGTGTTTCGCGACACGCTTGAGCCTCCCTCCCGCACGATGTCTCTTCGGGTAGTATTGCCTCAATTTTGGTCAAATGACCATTTTTTTAGTGGCATCCGAAATCTGCCCGTCCACCTCCTTCCAGTGGGTTCTTGTGCTGCCTTTCAGGGGAGGGTGCTGGTGCGGCCCGGATCAATCATCCCTGGCGCCCAAGCGCTTCATCTTCCGGCAAACCGCTCACACGGCTTCCACGCAGATCGCCACGCCCATGCCGCCGCCGATGCAGAGGGTTGCGAGCCCCTTGCCTTTCCTGCCGTTCAGGCCGAGGCGCCTGAGTTCGTGGACCAGCGTGACGACGATACGGTTGCCGGAGGCGGCGAGGGGATGGCCGAGCGCGATCGCCCCGCCGTTCGGATTGCACTTGTCCGGGTCCCAGCCCATTTCCTTCTGCACGGCGAGCGACTGGGCGGCGAATGCCTCGTTGACCTCGACAATGTCGAGATCGTCGACCGTCCAGCCTGCCTTGGCGAGCGCCTGTTGCGAGGCTCCGACCGGCCCGAGACCCATGTTCATCGGCTCCATGGCGAAGCTTGCGTAAGCGGCGATCCGCGCCATCGGCGTCAGGTCGAGCTCCCTCACGCGGCGGCCGCTGGCGACGAGCACGGCGGAGGCCCCGTCATTGATACCGGACGCATTGCCGGCGGTGATGGTTCCGTCCTCCTCGAAGGCCGGACGCATGGAGGACAGTTTTTCGAAGCTGCTCAGGCGCGGATGTTCGTCGCGGTCGAAGACCGTGTCGCCCTTCCGGCCGGGTACGGTGACGGCGACGATCTCGTCTGCAAAGACGTTCGCTTCCTGCGCGGCGCGTGCCTTCTCCTGGGAGTGGAGCGCGAAGTGGTCCTGGTCTTCCCGGGTGATCTGGTAGCGGCGCGCCAGCGTTTCGACGGTGTTGCCCATGTGCATGTCGTGGAAGGCATCCCACAAGCCGTCGAGGATCATCATGTCCTTGACGGCCGTATCGCCCATTTTCTGGCCCTGGCGCGCCTTCGGGATGATGTGGGGCGCGCGGCTCATCGAATCCTGCCCGCCCGCCAGCACGAGCCCGGCATCGCCGGCCTTGATGGCCTGTGCAGCGAGATGGATCGATTTCTGACCGGCGCCGCAGACCTTGTTGATGGTCATCGCAGGAACCTTTACCGGTATACCTGCCTGAATAGCCGCCTGCCGCGCAGGGTTCTGGCCGGCCCCGCCCTGGAGCACCTGACCAATAATCACCTCATCGATGGCACCCGGGTCCACCTTGGCATCGTCAATTACCCCGGCAATCACCTGCGCGCCTATTTCGGCCGCCGAAAGGGGGGAAAGAGCGCCTTCGAGACTGCCGATCGCAGAGCGCTGAGCGCCCACTATGAAGATGTCGTCCACTGCCGAATTCCTCCCGGTCGATTTCTTGTAACAACCAATATTGACTTTTGGTTATACCCAAAATAACGTCCGGTTAAAAGGGCCCGTGGAGAGGTGGGCCCGATTTTTGGGAGGAACAGCGTGACACAGGTCATGTGGACGCCAGAGGCGGCCATGGCGGAGCATTCCGCCCTATCAAGGTTTGCGCGGGAGGCGGGCTTCGATCCTTTCGATTACGACGGCCTGCACCGCTGGTCCATTTCCGATATCGAAGGTTTCTGGTCGAAACTCTGGGATTTTGCCGGCGTGATCGGCGAGCGGGGCAACGTCGCCTTCGTCCCGGATCAGGCCCACTGGATGACCGGCGCGCGCTTCTTCCCCGACGCCAGCATCAATCTGGCCGAAAACCTGCTGAAGCGCAGCGGCGCCGATATTGCCGTCGTCGAGGGTGACGAAGCCGGAGGACGGCGGCAGATGACTGCCGATCAGCTGCGTGCGGAGACCGCGCGGATCGCCAACGGCCTGCGGGCCGCGGGTGTGCAGCCCGGCGACCGGGTGGCCGCAGTCCTGCCGAACAGGATCGAGTGTCTCGTCACGCTTCTCGCCACCGCTGCCGTGGGCGCGGTCTGGACCTCATGCTCTCCCGATTTCGGAGGGGCTGCGATTACCGACCGGATCGGTCAGGTGAAGCCCAAAGTCCTCTTCGTTCAGCCGCATATCAGGTATGGCGGCAAGGCTCAGGACATATCCGAGCGGCTGTCGGAGGTGACGGGCCGTATCGAGGGGCTCGAGCAGATCGTGGTGATCGGCGAGGGCACTCTCGACGCATCCGCGCCGGTGGCGGCCTATGCCGATTTCGGCAGCGACGGGCCGCTCGAATTCACCCGTGTCGGCTTCAACGATCCCGTCTACATTCTCTACACGTCGGGAACGACGGGCAAGCCCAAGGCGATCGTGCATCGCACCGGGGGCGTGCTGCTGCAGCACCTCAAGGAACACATGCTGCATGGTGATGTGCGCCCCGGCGACAAGCTGATGTGGTACTCGAATTCCGCCTGGATGATGTATCACTGGATGGTGTCCGCACTCGCCTGCGAGGCGACGATCGCTCTCTATGACGGTGCCCCCATTCTCAAGACCTCCGACGGTTTCGATTGCGGACCGCTTTGGCGGATGGTCGAGGCAGAAGGGCTTACCCATCTCGGCATCTCGCCGAAATATCTTGCCACCCTCGCCGAGAAGGATTTCGCGCCGGGCCGGGAGGCCGACGTGTCATCGCTGCGCTGGCTGATGTCGGCGGGAAGCCCGGTCGCCCCGCATCAATACGACTGGATCTACGAGGCGATCAAACCGGATTTCGGTTTCGCGTCGATCTCGGGCGGGACGGAAATTCTGGGCTGCTTCCTTATCGGCTCACCGTTCCATCCGGTGCGCCGGGGCATGCTGACCACGCGCGCGCTCGGGCTGGCGGTCAACGTGCTCGACGAGCGTGGCGCGCCGGTGATCGGCCGTGCCGGGGAACTTGTCTGCACCGAACCCTTCCCCGCCATGCCCCTGACGTTCTGGGGCGAGGGCGGCGATGAGCGCTACCGCCAGACCTATTTCGCGGACCGTCCGGAGATCTGGACGCACGGAGACCGCGCAACGCTGAATGCCGATGGCAGCGCCGTCATCCACGGACGGTCCGACTTCACACTCAATCCCGGCGGGGTGCGCATCGGGACGGCGGACATCTACAATGTCTGCGAACAATTCGCGGATGTGGAGGATTGCATTACCTTCGGGCGGCCGGTGGACAATGACGAGGAGATCATTCTCTGCCTGAAGATGGGCGACGGACGCCAGGCGACGCCTGAACTCGCGAACTCGATCCGCACCATGCTGCGCAAGGAGTGCTCGCCCCGCCACGTGCCTGCGGCAATCTACATGGTTTCCGACATTCCCTACACGATCAACGGCAAGCGGGTTGAAGGCGCCTGCAAGGCGATGATCTCCGGGCTCGAGGTCAAGAACAAGGCCTCGCTCGCCAATCCCGATTGTCTGATCGAATACGCCCGGCTCGGCGAAGGAGCAGCATTGTGACGAGGTCCAAGGCGGCGCTGATCGGCGCCGCGTCCCTGAAACCCGTGCGGCAGACCGAAGGCGAGACGACGCTCGGCATGCTGGCGCGCGTCAGCGCCCGGGCGCTCGCGGATGCGGGGCTCGAGAAGGACGCAATCGACGGATTGCTCGTCGGTCCGCAGGTGGGCGAAACCCCGCAGCATGTACCGGCCACGGTCTCGGAATATCTCGGCCTCCAGCCGGCGATGGCCAATGTCGTCGATCTCGGCGGGGCGTCCGGCCCCGGGATGATCTGGCGCGCTGCGGCCGCGATCTCTGCGGGCATGTGCGAGACGGTGCTGTGCGTGCTCGGCAACCACCGCAATGCGGAAGCGCCGCGCAGCCCCAACCGCAACCCCATTCGGGAATTCGACGTGCCTTTCGGGGCGTCGGGCGCCAATATTTCCTATGCGCTGCTGATGCAGGCGCATATGGCGAAATACGGCTCGACGGCCGAGGATTTCGCGCTGATCGCGCACTGGGCGCGGGCGAATGCCCAGCGCAATCCGAACGCGATCTTTCACGGCAAGCCGGCAAGCGTCGAGGACGTGCTCAATTCACCGATCATCGCCTCGCCGCTGCATCTCTATGAGATCGTCATGCCGGTGGCCGGTGCGGAAGCGGTGATCGTCACGTCGGCCAAACGCGCGAAGGAACTCGGATCGCGCGCCGTGCATCTGCTCGGTGCGGGCGAAAAGGTCACGCATCGCGCCGTCAGCCAGGCGCCGAGCCTCACCTCGGGCCCACTCAAACCCTCGATGGAGAGGGCTTTCGCGCAAGCCGGCGTCACCGCCCAGGATATGAGCCTTCTGTCGCTTTATGACTGCTACACGATCATGGTCGCGGCAACGATCGAGGATGCGGGGCTTTGCGAGCCGGGCGGTTTCGGGCGTTTCATGCGCGCCCATGACTTCGGCCCCGAGGGGGACATGCCGCTCAATACCCATGGCGGCCAGATCGGCTACGGACAGCCCGACCTTGCGGGCGGGATGACCCATGTCGTGGAAGCCGTGCACCAGCTGCGCGGCAGCGCCGAAGGGCGGCAGATCAACAATCCGCGCCTGGCTCTCGTCACCGGAAACGGCGCGACCATGAGCGAGGCGGTTGCCCTGGTACTGGGAGCAGACGAATGAGCGAACTCGCCGACCTCAAGGTTCCCGGCCCGACCGAGATCGAACTGACGAAGCCTTTCTGGAAGGCGGCTGCCGAGGGACGTTTGCTGGTCCAGCGCTGCGAGGATTGCACAAAGGCCATCCTCTATCCGCGCGAGATCTGCCCTCATTGCTGGAGCGAGAAGCTGACCTGGGAACAGGCGAGCGGGCTTGGGCGGCTGAAATCCTTCTCGCGCGTTCACAAGCCCGGCCATCCGGGCTGGATGCCGGTCTCCCCCTATGTCGTCGGTCTCGTGGAACTCGATGAAGGGCCGACCATGCTTTCGCATATCCTTCCAGGCGAGTGTGAGCCTGCCGTCGGCGACCGGCTGGAACTCAAGCCGACAAATATCGGCGGCCGCGTGCTGCCCGCATTTCAACGAAAAGACCAAGGAGAGAACGTATGAGCGACGTCAAGGACGGCTGGGCCGGAACCATCAAGGGGCGCCCGGAGCAGGGTGCCAGCGCCGAACGCAGCCGCACGACCAGGATGGACGACATCCACGCCTTCACCGAAATGACCGGCGACAGAAACCCGGTTCACTACGACGAGGCGCTTGCCAAGAAGACGGCATTCGGCAAGCTGATCGTGCAGGGTGGCGTGACAACGGGTATTCTCAATGCCGTGGTAGCAGAAGATCTTCCGGGACCGGGAACCGTGTTTCTCAATACCAATCTCAATTTCAAGAAGGCAGTCGGCGTCGGCGAAACGATCACCGGCCGCGTGGAGGTCGAGACAGTGCGGCCCGACAAGCCGATCTGCCAGCTGAAGGTGTCCGTAACCGACAGCGCGGGTGATGTCTGCGTCGAGGGAACGGCAACCACCTACACGATGCCGCTGGAAGGTCTTTGATGTGACGGGGACGATGGCCGCCGAAGGACGCTGGAAGGCGCTTGCACTGATCTGCGTCGGGGTGGTGGGTGTGCTCACCACCTGGTTCTCGGCAACGGCTATCGTCCCCGAACTGATCGTCACCTGGTCGCTCTCGACCTCCCAGGCGGCCTGGCTCACCAATGCGGTGCAGCTCGGCTTCGTGCTGGGCGCGGTCGGCGCATCGCTCGTCAATCTGCCGGATATCGTCCGGATGAACCGGCTGATGGCGGCCTCGAGCGCGGTAGCCGCGCTCGCCAATGCCTCGCTCCTGCTGCAGCCGGGGCCGGAGCTGGCGATTGCCGCCCGGTTTGTCACCGGCATCGCGCTTGCCGGGGTCTACCCGCCGGCGCTCAAGCTGATGGCGACATGGTTCGTCAAGGGCAGGGGGCTGGCGCTCGGATTTCTGATCGGTGCGCTGACGCTCGGCTCATCGATGCCGCATCTGTTTCGCGCCGTCACCGACGGGCTCGACTGGCGCGTGGTGGTGATGCTGACCACGGCGACCACGCTCGTCGGAACGCTTCTTTTCGCTTTCGCTGTCCGGGAAGGCCCGCATGCCTTCGGCCGGGCCACTTTCGATCCGCGGCAGTCGTTGAAGGTCTTTACATCGCGGGGGCTGTTTCTCACCAATCTCGGCTATTTCGGGCACATGTGGGAGCTTTACGCCATGTGGGCCTGGATCCTCGCTTTCGCGAGCGCTGCGGAGGCCGGTCTTGAGCCCTTTCCGTTCGGCTCCGCCTCGATGTTGAGCTTTATCGTCGTCGCCTCCGGGGTCGTCGGATGCCTGCTTGGCGGCTGGCTTTCCGACAGGATCGGACGATGCCTGACGACTGCCGGCATGATGGCGGTGTCGGGTGTGTGCGCGGCTCTCATCGGTTTCGCCTTTACCGGTCCGGGGTGGCTGCTGGCACTGATCGGCATCGTCTGGGGCATTTCAATCATCGGCGACAGCGCGCAGTTTTCCGCCGCGGTCACCGAACTTGCGGACCGCAATTTCGTCGGTACGGCGCTCGCCCTGCAACTCGGTATCGGGTTCGCACTGACTGCGGCCACCATATGGCTGGTGCCGGTGGTGGCGGACTGGCTCGGCGGCTGGAACTGGGCCTTCCTGGTCCTCATTCCGGGCCCCGTTGTCGGAGCACTTGCCATGATGCGGCTTCGCGCGCTGCCCGAATCCGCAAGGCTTGCGGGAGGCGCTCGATAATTCAGGTTTTCACAACCGGCGATAGTTGATCTGCCGGAACGGATGTATAAGAACGATCAATAATTTGCCCGAGCCAAAGCGGCGGGACAGGATTTCGGGAGAGAGACAAGTTGGCTATTGCACACGAAGAGCGGCGGGGTCGCGGGCGGCCGCGCAATGTCGAAGACGACAGCTCCAATGTCACGGTTCTGCGTGAAATCGCGGATGACGGCGCCCTCGACCGCGACAGCGCCACGCCGCTGTGGGTACAGTTGAAAAACGCGCTCTCGGAGAAGATCGGCAAGGATGTTCTCAAGCCCGATGCGCGACTTCCTTCCGAGCAGGCGCTGTGCGAGATCTTCAATGTCTCCCGACCGGTGGTGCGCGCCGCGCTCGGCAGCCTGGCCGACGAAGGGCTTCTGATGAAGGTTCCGCGGCGGGGGATATTCGTCGCCAAGCCCGTCATGGAAACCAACTTCCTGACGTCGAACGTCTCGGTGCATTCCGACCTCGAAGCCCGCGGTCACAAGGTCACCTCGGTGGCGTTCGAATTCCGCCGCGATGAACCCGACGAGGACGAGGCGCGGGTGTTCAGCCTGCCGCCGGGTGGAACGGTCGTGCGGGTGGGACGCATCTACAAGTCCGACGGAAAGCCGATCACGCATACCCTGATTTCCCTTCCCGGCCACAAGGTGCCGGACATGGAGAAACTGGACATCACCGACCAGTCGATTTTCCAGATCCTGAAGGAGCGATACGGGCTCGTTTCCCGTCGTGCCGAGCGCTGGTTCACCGCCGCCATGCCGGACAAGACCGTCGCCGAACGGCTGCAGGTGAGCATCGAGCATCCGCTAATTTCCATCGAATCCATCGCATATGATGGGGCAGATGCGCCCCTGGAATATTATCGGGCGTTCTACAATTCGGCGGTCGCACGCATTCACGTTTCCACCGGCACATTCAAAAATTAATTAAAATCAATAGTTTAATTCATTCGCGGCAGCTCTGTCGCATGCTGTCACACTGCCTGTATTCTGGTTATTCCCAAAAAAAATCCCATTTGTGGTTATAACCAGATTGACATCGCCATCTTCGCCCGTCATCGTACATGACAGGGAGGAGGAGATCTCCCAGAAAATGACCCCGAAGAGGGTGTTTTGACGTCGGACGGCATGAAGTGCCGCGGTCGACGAGGGAGTTCGCTTGGACTACAGAAATGCAAATGATCTGACCGGAAAGCTGGCCGTCATCACCGGCGGTGCCAGCGGGATCGGGCTCGAGGCTGCCCGGGCGCTTGGTCAGTGCGGCGCAAAGCTCGAAATTCTCGATTTCAATTCCGAGGCGCTTGACGGCGCGGCAAAGGAACTGTCTTCGGCCGGGTACGAAGTCGGAACGGCCCTTCTCGACGTTACCGATCCGGCGGCGGTCAATGCCGTCGCCGAGACCGTGAAGGCCCGTAGCGGCGCGCCGGATATTCTTCTCAACTCAGCGGGTATCGCGCGGCTTCACAGCGCCATCGAAATCTCCGACGCGGACTGGCAGTTGGTGATGGATGTAAACGTCAACGGCACCTTCTATTGTTGCCGCGCCTTCGGCGCGCAGATGGTCGAGGCGGGCCGCGGTTCGGTCATCAACATGGGCTCGATGTCGGGCAGCATCATCAATCGCCCGCAATTCGCGTCGAGCTACATGGTGTCCAAGGGCGCGATTCACCAGCTGACCAAGGCGTTGGCGGTCGAGTGGGCCAGGACGGGGGTGCGCGTGAATGCGCTGGCTCCCGGCTACATCGCGACCGAGATGACGCTCGGCATGCGCGCCCGTCCGGAACTGTTCGACGTCTGGCTCGACATGACTCCGATGGGGCGCTGCGGCGAACCCGAGGAGGTTGCCGCCCTCATCGTCTTCCTGGCTTCACAGGCTTCAACCTACATGACCGGCTCGATCGTGGCGATCGACGGCGGCTACACTGCGCTTTGAGAACGGACATTTCATGACATCGGCGACACTCAATTCCATCGAAAAGCGCGAAGCGATCATCTCGGCCTGCCTGGAGATGAACCGGTCCGGCATCAACCAGGGCACGTCGGGCAACATCTCCGTGCGCGACGGTGATGGAATGCTGATCACGCCGACATCGCTGCCCTACAACGAAATGACGGTCGACGACATCGTCTGGATGGGGTTCGACGGTGCGCGCAACGGAGGCCGCCGCCCCTCGTCGGAATGGCAGTTCCATCTCGACATCATGATGGCGAAGCCCGAGGTGGGCGCAATCGTACATGCACATCCCACGGCTGCGACAACGCTGTCGATCATGGAAAAGTCCATTCCGCCGCTTCACTACATGATCGCGATATGCGGTGGATCCGATATCCGCTGCGCACCGTATGCCACTTTTGGAACGAAGGAACTTTCGGAAAGCGCGCTCAAGGCCCTGGACGGCCGCAGCGCCTGCTTGCTCGGTCATCACGGGATGATCGCCACGGGCAACTCTCTCAGCAAGGCGATGTGGCTGGCCGTCGAGGTCGAGACGCTCGCCAAACAGTATCTCGGCTGCCTGCCGTTCGGTGAACCTCCGCTTCTCAGTGAGGAGGAAATCCAGAACGTCATCAGCCGGATGGCAGGTTACGGGCACGGGGGGTGAACCAACCGGTCAAGTCGTGTCGCCGGAGCACGTAAAAGGACTACGCCGGCATCTCGATGCACCAGAGGAGGAAACCATGCATCATACGTCAAAATTCTCTCGCCGCACGACCGTCAAGGCTATTGCACTCGCCACGACCATGCTTGCGGTCTCTTTCCCCGCCATGGCCCAGGACAAGCCGCTTGAAGGCAAGACAGTCGGCGTGACGGTCATCGGTACCGACCACCACTGGGACCTGATGGCCTATCGCGGCCAGGTCGATCGCCTCAAGGAGCTCGGCGCCGAAGTGATCGCGCTCGATGCCGGTCGTAACGACCAGACGCAGATCAGCCAGATCCAGACCCTTATCGCGCAGAAGCCGGATGCCATCATCGAGCAGCTCGGCAACCTCGATGTTCTCAATCCGTGGCTGCAGCGTATCCGCCAGGCCGACATTCCGCTTTTCACCGTGGATACGTCGACCCCGCACGCGATCAACAACACCACCTCCGACAACTATTCCATCGGCGCCCAGCTGGCCCTTCAAATGGTCAATGACATGGGTGCCGAAGGCAAGGTCGCCGTGTTCAACGGCTTCTACTCCGTGCCCGTCTGCAAGATCCGTTACGATCAGCTCAAATATGTTCTCGAGTCCTACCCGAATATCGAGGTCATCGAGCCGGAACTGCGCGACGTGATTCCGAACACCGTCCAGCAGGCATATTCCGACGTCACCGACATTCTGACCCAGTACGGTGCCGACAGCGGCCTGAAATCGGTCTGGGCCTGCTGGGATGTTCCGATGATCGGCGCAACCCAGGCCATCGAGGCTGCCGGCCGCACCGACGTCAAGACATACGGCGTCGACGGCAGCCCGGAATATGTCGAGATGGTTGCCACCGCGGACTCGCCGGCCGGCGCGGTCGTCGCCCAGCAGCCCTACGAGATCGGCCAGCGTGCTGCCGACAACGTTGCAGCATACCTCAACGGCGAAGACGTGACCCCGTTCACCTTCGTTCCGGCGGTGCTGATCACCAAGGACAATGCCGCTGAAACGGCAAAGGACTTCCTCCCGAAGAAGGACTGAGTGTCTGACACTCGGTTTCGGAGCCCCCCTTCCTCGGGGGGCTCCAACTTAACACTGCTCTGTGAGGAGGATTCGATGACTGCTGCTGCGATCGAAATGCGTTCGATCAACAAGATTTTCGGGCCGGTCAAGGCACTCGATGAGGCCGATCTCGTTGTTGAATCCGGTACGATCCATGGCCTGGTCGGCCAGAATGGCGCCGGCAAATCGACCATCATCAAGATCCTGGCCGGAATCTACCGCCGGACCAGCGGCGACGTCTCCGTTTTCGGCAAGCGTCTCGAACAGATCACGCCCGCCGCGATCGAGGCGGAAGGCGTCCACTTCATTCACCAGGATCGCCTGCTGGTGCCGACCGCGACTGTGGCGGAGGCGATCTTTCTCCGGAACGAGCCGCGTTTCGGCCCATTCATCAATTACCGCCAGATGAACCGGCGCGCGAGCGAATTGCTGCACCGGTATTTCGAACTCGATCTCAACCCCCGCACGCTGATCAGCGAGCTGTCGACGGCGCAGCAGAAGATCGTTCAGATTACCCGTGCCCTGGCCCACGACGCGAAGATTCTGGTGCTCGACGAACCGACCGCGGCCCTTGTCAGCAAGGAAGTCGAGAGCCTGTTTTCGGTGCTGCGTCGCCTGAAGGCCGACGGTCTCGCGATCGTCTTCATCTCGCACTACATGTCGGAAATTCTCGAGATCTGCGATGTCGTCACGGTGCTTCGCAACGGTACGGACGTCGGCGTGGTCGATCCTTCGGAAGTCGGCATCCAGAAGATCGTCGAGATGATGACCAACCGCGACACGTCGGAAATGTATCCGCGCCGCAACGTCGAGATCGGGGCGCCGGTGATGTCGGTGAAGAACCTCACGGTCGACGGGGCGTTCGAGAATGTCACCTTCGATATCCATGCGGGCGAAATCCTCGGTCTGACCGGCCTTCTCGGCTCGGGCGACAAGGAAGTCCTCAACGCGCTGTTCGGCCAGATCAAGCCCGATGCCGGCGAGATCATCCTGCACGGCAAGAAGCAGAAGTTCGGCTCGCCGGTCGATGCGGTCAATGGCGGCGTCGCCAAGATTCCCGAGGACCGTCGCGCGCATGGCGTGGCGACGGGACTCTCCGTCGGAGAGAACATGTCGCTCGCCTCGCTTGGCCAGGTGTCGACGAAGGGCTTCGTCGACCGCAAGAAGGAATCCCAAGTCATCGACGGGCTGATCAGGGATCTCGGCATCAAGACGCCGGATCGTCATACGCTGGTCAAGAACCTCTCGGGCGGCAATCAGCAGAAGGTCGTCGTCGGCAAATGGCTGAGCTGCAATTCCGAGATCTACCTGCTCGACGAGCCGACAGTGGCCGTCGATGTCGGGGCGAAGGTCGAAATCTACAATCTGATGAACCGGCTCGCGGCCGAGGGGAAGGGGCAGGTCTTCGTGTCCTCGGACCTCGAGGAAGTGACCGAGATGTGTGACCGGGTTCTGGTGATCTATCGCGGCAAGATCATCGCTGAATACAAGCGCGGCGAGATCGATGCGGACCGGCTCCTGGCCGCCGCTTCCGGCACAGTCGCCGAAACCGAAAGGAAACGGGCATGACGGCTGTCGAGCACGCACCCGCTGCCGCCAACCGCGGGTGGTTCAATTCAAAGATCTTCGCCAAGCTGGCGATCCGGCTCGGCGCCTTCGCGGCCTTCGCCGGGATCCTGATCTATTTCGCGCTGACCGCGCGTGGGTTCACGTCGAGCTACAACCTCATCAACGTCGTCGAACAGTCGACGATCCTGGGCTTTCTCGCCTTTGCGATGACGGTGGTCTTCATCGGAACCGGAACGGACGTTCAAAAGGGCGGGATCGACCTGTCGATCGCTGCCAATGCGGGTCTCTGCGCGGCCGTCTATGCGGTCATGATGCGCGAGGGCTACGGCAATTTCGTTGCCATTCCGGCGGCCGTAGGCACCGGCATGGTGATCGGCTTCTTCAACGGGCTGGCGGTGGTGACACTGAAGATCATGCCGCTTCTGGGAACGCTTGCGGTGATGAACATCGCCGCCGGTCTGGAATTGACCCTGACCGAAAATACGGTCGTTCCGGTCCAGTCGGACCTCATGAACGTGCTCGCTTTCGGCCGCTTTCTCGGCGTCTCGACGCTTGCCTGGTGTCTGATCATTGGCTCGGCGCTGTTGATCTGGGCCATCCATTTCAGCCGTATCGGGCTGAGGCTCTATGCCGTCGGCGGCCATATCGAGGCCGCGCGGGCGGCGGGCATCCGTACCGGCGCCTATATCTATGGCGCGTATATCTTCTCCGGTTTCATGGCCGGCGTCGCATCGATCCTGATCGTCTCACGGCTGTCGTCGTCGACACCGGGCACCGGGCTCATGCTGCTGCCCATCCTGGCCGCCGCGCTTCTGGGCACGGTATTCTCGCGCCGCTTCATTCCGACCATCGGGGGCACGCTGCTGGCTGCGCTGTTCATCGGCTTCCTCGCCAACGGCTTCCAGCTCCTGGGCATTTCGTCCTACTGGGTCAGCGGTGTGCAGGGGGCGCTCATCCTGCTGGTCGTGACCGTGACCTCGTTCGCCAAGAAGCACTGACGGAGGCAATGATGACAAACCAGACCGATACCGCCGTCCGCGAAAGCCGCTTCAGTCTCGAAGCCGCATCAAACTACGCGGTGATCGTGGCCTTCGTCGCGGTGGTGATCTTCTTCACCTTCGCCGCGCCTGGCTTCATGACCGGCGAGAACATCTTCAACCTGATCTCCAACAAGGTGGTGCTGCTCGCCATTGTCGCGCTCGGCATGACGATCGTGATCGGGGCAGGCGGCATCGATCTTTCCGTCGGCGTCTCGATCGACCTCTCCTCGATGATCTTCATCATGATGATTGCGGCGGGCTACATGGGCGCCTTCGCCGTGATGGGGGGGCTGGGCGCCGCATTCTGCGTCGGCCTGCTCAACGCCTTCCTGATCAACAAGCTGAAGATCAACCCGTTCCTGGCAACGCTGGGCGTGCTGTTCATCGGCAAGTCGATCCAGCAGCTCTCGACGCAGGGCGGCGTGCCGATCTATCTCACACGGGCAGAATATGCGGCGCCTTTCGACGCGATCGCGCGGACCTCGCTTCTGGGCATCCCGACACCGATGATCATCCTCGTGATCTGCATTATCGGCGTCTATCTCGCCCTGCACCGCTCGGTCTTCGGCCGCTATGTCGCAGCGCTCGGCGCGCAGGCGGACGTCGCGCGCTACTCGGGCATCCGCGTTCCGATGCACATGTCGATCGTGTTCATCTCCTGCGCGGTCCTATCGGGCATCACCGGCATTCTCCTGTCTTCCACGGTGCGGTCCTACGTTCCGCTGGCGGGGGACGCGTTCCTGCTCGATGCGATCGGCGCGACATTCATCGGAACGGCCATCAGCGCGGAACGTAGACCCTCCGTTCTGGGCACCCTCATCGGCGTCGCCCTGCTTGCGGTGATGCGAAACGGACTGCTGCTGATCGGCTGGAACTTCTTCTGGCAGCAGGTCGGCATTGGTGTTCTGGTGTTCCTGGTGCTGGGACTCTCCTTCGGATTGCGCAAGCGTGGCGAATAAGGACAACACAAGACATGACGACATTTGACGTAAGCTCGGTCGGCTTTGCCGTACTCGATATCCTCGGGCGGCCGGTCACCAGGATCCCGGAAGGCGGGCGCGTGGATTTCATCGAGGAAATCCGCATGACCGTGGCCGGAACCGCGGCGGCGACCGGAATGGATTGCGCCATTCTCGGTCTGAAGACCCGCATGGTGACGACCGTCGGCACCGACGACATGGGCGATTTCCTGATCTCCAAGATGCAGCGCTACGGGATGAATACCGACATGGTGTCCCGTGACCGTACGCACCAGACGTCATCGACGATCCTGCCGGTGCGTCCCAACGGCGAACGTCCCGCCCTGCACGTTCCCGGCACCGCGCGCTCCTTCACGCTGACCGAAAAGGACTATGCCGGCGCGCTCGATGCCAGGATCGTTCATGTCGGCGGTACCGGCCTGCTTGAATCCTTCGACGGAGAGCCTTCCGTCAAGTTCATGAAGGCGGCGAAGGAAGCCGGTCGCACGACCACCTTCGACCTCATCCAGGCGAACCCCGAAACGGTCGAGCTGGTCAAGCCGCTTCTGCCCTATATCGACTACTTCATTCCCTCCATCGAGGAGGCTTCGGAAATGGCCGGGGTCAGCGATCCCGCCGAGGTCGCGCGCTACTTCAAGAGCCACGGCGTCAAGAACGCGATCCTCACCATGGGCGGGGACGGCGTTTATGTGGATCCCGAGGAGGGCGACGCCTTCACGCTGCCGGCCCACGACATCAAGGTGGTGGACACGACCGGTTGCGGCGACAGTTTCTCGGCAGGGATCATCGTCGGTCTGTCGAAGGGCTGGGACATTCGCGAGAGCGCCCGCTTCGCGTCCGCCGTTGCCGCCAAGGTGGCGATGGGGCTCGGCTCGGACGGCACACTCACATCATTCGACGACACGATGGAGGCCATGAATTCGTGGCCGGTCAAGGAATAGGACCATGACTGAACTCAACGGAAAAACCGCTTTCGTCACCGGCGCGAGCCGAGGGATCGGGGCCGCGATTGCGGTCGGTCTCGCCGAGCATGGCGCCGATATCGTCATCTGCGATCTGGCGCGGGAAGCCGATGCCCTTGCCAGGGTGAAGGCGGATGTCGAAGCCGCAGGCCGCAAATGCTGGAGCTACGACCTCGATGTCACCGACAAGGCGGCGATCGAGAAAGTGGTGGCGGACGCGACCGAAAAGTCCGGCGGCATCGACGTTCTCGTCAACAATGCCGGCATCCTGAAGCCTGCCACTCTGGAAAATCTGTCGGAAGCCGACTGGGACGCGCATTTCGACGTCAACGCCAAGGGCGTGCTTCTGGTGACCAATGCGGTGCTTCCGCAGATGCGGTCGCGCAAGGCCGGCCGCATCATCAACATCGCCTCCATCGCCGGCCGTCAGGGCGTGCCGACGCAGGGGCACTACGCGGCCACGAAGGCGACCGCGATCACCCTCACACGCGTCTATTCGCAGGAAGTGGGCATGGACGGGATCACCGTCAACGCGATCTGCCCCGGCATCATTCTCACCGAGATGGGCAAGAACAATCTCGGCTCTCAGGAAGCGATGGATCACTGGACCAACGTCACCGCGCTCAAGCGCCTTGGTGATCCGAAGGATGTCGTCGGCCCGGCTGTGTTCTTCGCGTCCGACCTCTCAAGTTTCGTGACAGGCCAGGCGCTCAACGTCTGCGGGGGCATCTACTTCCACTAGGACATAGGCGATATCCCGGGAGGAGACACTCGTGGAGAAGAACGTCGCAATCATCGGCGGTGGGCCGGCGGGGCTCATCGCCGCGCGATATCTTATTGGCCAGGGCTTCGAGCCGAAGCTGTTCGAGGCCCATGACAGGATCGGCGGGCAGTGGGAATACACCAATCCGTCCTCGGGTGTCTGGCCGCTGATGCGCACCAACACCGCTCGCATGGTCACGCGGTTTTCCGATCTCGACTACCCGGAGGGTACCAGGACTTTTCCACGCAACCAGCAGGTGGCAGCCTATCTGCGTGACTTTGCGGCAAAGTTCGGCATTTCCGACCGCGTGGAACTCGGCACGCGGGTGACCGGTCTGAAACGGGATGGCGACGGCTATGTGCTGACCTTGGAGCATGACGGCGAAAGCCGGAGCGAACGTTTCGACCGGGTCGTCGTCGCGAGCGGGGCCTACAACAAGCCTGCCATTCCGCCCATTTCCGGTCTTGACGGATTTGCCGGCGAATTGGGGGCTATCCACGCCTTCGACTACAAGGATCCGGAGCTTTATCGCGGCAAGCGCGTGCTCGTTGCCGGCGGCAACATCTCCTCCCTCGAGATCGCCCAGGATCTCGCCATGCTCGGCGCGCAGTCCGTTGCCACCACCATGCGTCGCCAGCGCTACGTGATGCCGAAACTAATTGCCGGCACGCCCGTCGAGAGCTTCGGCTTTACGCGTGCGGGCGCGCTCTGGCAGGAGACGGCCAGCTCCGACGAATGGGCGAAATCGACGAAGGACTTCGTGCTGCAATATGGCGGCAACCCGGCCTGGTTCGGCGCGCCCGAGCCGGATGACGACGTGCGCATCGCAGGCACCACCGGCAGCCAGAACTTCCTCAACCTCGTCGCAGAGGACCGGATCACCTGTTATCCGTGGCCGCAGCGGATCGAGGGCCGCAAGGTCATCTTCGCCGACGGCCGTGAAGCCGAGTTCGACGGCATCATCTTCGGCACGGGCTATCATCTGAACCTGCCGTTCCTGTCGGACGAGCTGGCCGGGACGCTCGAATTGTCGGCGAAATCGATCACGCTTGCCGATCACACCTTTCATCCCGAGCTTCCGGGTCTGGCCTTCATGGGGCTGTGGGGGCAGATCGGCCCCTATCTGCCGCCGCTGGAACTTCAGGCCCGTTACCTCGCCTACAGTTGGGGCGGGGCCATTCCCGCGCGCAGCGAGGCCGACCTCCATGAGGCGCTCGAAGCCTGCCGGCAGTCAGCGGGCAACGACATCTATCAGCACATCCAGACCATCCGGTTCGCCCGGCTGGCGGGCTGCGATCCGGAGGGCCGGGTCAATGACGAGCTGGCGGGAATACTCGCCGAAAATGCCGTTACTGCGGTGAGTTTCCGGCTCGTCGGCCCTGACCGGCTGCCGGATGCGGAAGCGCAGGTACGCGCGGATGCCAAACGCTTTGGCCGCAAGCCCCTCGACACGAATTGAAAATGGTCCGCGCAGCGGGCCGCGACGGCGAACAACAGGGAGCCAGACCATGAAACATATCGACAAGTTCTATATCGGCGGCAAATGGGTCGCGCCACAGGGCGGTGACGTCCATGAGCTGATCAATCCGGCGGACGAGAGCGTGATCGCTTCCATCCCGATGGCGAACGAGGCAGATGTCAACGCTGCCGTCGGCGCTGCCAAGGCAGCGTTCGGCGAATGGCAGATGACGAGCAAGGAAGAACGGCTGAAGCTCCTGCGGCGCCTTCTCGAGCTCTACAACGAACGCTATGACGACATTGCCGAACTGATGACGCGCGAGATGGGCACCACGCTCGATTTCTCCAAGGCCGCTCAGGCCTGGGTCGGCCAGGCGCATCTGGAAGCCGCTATCGACGCGCTGGAGCGGATCGAGCTGGAAGAGGTGCGCGGCAACACGCTCCTGTCGCTGGAGCCCATCGGCGTCTGCGCGCTCATCACGCCGTGGAATTGGCCGATGAACCAGCTGGTGGTCAAGGCCGCGCCCGCGCTGGCAGCCGGCTGCACGATGGTCGCCAAGCCGTCGGAATTCTCGCCGCTCTCATCGCTTCTCTTCGCCGAGCTGATCGACGAGGCAGGCTTCCCGGCCGGCGTCTACAACCACATCACCGGTCATGGTCCGAGCGCGGGCGAACAGCTGTCGCGTCATCCGGATGTCGACATGGTCTCGATCACCGGCTCGACGCGGGCGGGGATCGCGGTGGCGCGCTCCGCTGCCGAGACGGTCAAGCGGGTCGCCCAGGAACTCGGCGGCAAGTCGGCCAACATCATCCTGCGCGACGCAGACCTTGAAAAGGCGGTCAAGGACGGTGTCGACGCCTGCTACGTCAATTGCGGCCAGGCTTGCCGCGCGCCGGCGCGCATGCTGGTCCCGGCCGAGAAGATGGAAGAGGCCAAGCGTTACGCCAGGGAGGCCGCAGACGCCCATTCGGTCGGCGATCCGATGAGCCAGGTGAAGCTCGGTCCGGTGGTCAACAAGCTGCAGTTCGACCGTATTCAGGGGCTCATCCAGTCGGGCATCGACGAGGGTGCCACGCTGGTCACCGGCGGAACAGGCCTGCCGGACGGACTGGACAAGGGCTACTACGTCAAGCCGACCGTGTTCGGCGATGTCACACCGGGCATGACCATCGAACGCGAGGAGATCTTCGGGCCTGTCATCGCGCTCATTCCCTATGAGACTGAAGAGGATGCCGTGCGGATCGCCAATGACACGATCTACGGTCTCTCGGGCTATATCCAGACCAACGACAAGGACAAGGCGCGCAAGATCGCCCGTCAGCTTCGCGTCGGCTCGATCTGGATCAACGATGCGGCGTGGGATCCACGCGCGCCCTTCGGCGGCTACAAGCAGTCGGGCAACGGTCGCGAGCACGGCGAATGGGGCCTGCACGACTATCTGGAGATCAAGTCCACGGCCGGCTGGGCCTGACACCACGCACGAGGTGACGAAGGCGGGCGCGGATATCGCGCCCGCTCCAATTCATCAGCGGCGGGCGAGCGTGCCCGGATATCCTATTTGGTCAGGGATTCGAGCGGTGTATCCTCGGGGCCGTACCAGGCAAACGCCGTCTCGCCCTCGTTGTTGGTGAACTCGCCCAGCAGGCGATCCTCGTCGACCCACTCGAATTTCCAGCTCCGGAGCTCGTCGGAATAGGCGAATTTCGACTGCAGCGAGCCGGTATAGGCCATGTCGAAACAATTGACGTTCCGGCAACTCTGGACGTTGCAGTAGGTGAGCTTCCCGGCGACGTCGTCGAAGACGAGCTTGGTATAGATCGGCACCCCGGCAAAACCGTCCCAGGTGCCGACAAAACGGCGATCCGTCTTGCGATCGCCGGCCGTCGCGTAAGCCGCGGACAAGGTGGTCACGACAACCGTGGCCAGCGCGAATGTCGCGATATTTCTGAATGTCAAATCCGTCACGAGTTCCTCCTCACGATCAGGCTGACAAGATTACTGGTAATAACCAGATAGTCAAACGCTATCACCGGCCGGATATGCCGGTCGAGCGTCCAGATCGATGTTCGAACGACACGCTCGACCTGGTCCGCGGGTCCATACATCGGGTCGTGTCTGAAAATGAAATGCATGATTTGACATCCGACCGGCTTCTATGACTACATGAGTGTACAAGTAGTCATTTTGTGAGCGCGAGGACATCATGCATCTCTCCATGTGGACCTATCCATGGGACGTTCAGGACCAGGGGCTCGAGCAGACCTTCAAGGATTTGTCCGGACGTGCGGGTCTGAACACGATCAGCCTTGCGACATCCTATCATGCGGGACGCTTCCTCCAGCCGCGCAGTCCATCGCAAAAAGCCTATTTCCCACAGGACGGTACGGTCTATTACCGCCCCGAGGATGAATTGTGGGAGGGAAAGGAAATCCGCCCGCTGCTGGCAGAGAATCTCACCGATCGCGGCGACATGCTCAAGGCGCTTGTGGAGGCGCGTGACGCGGGGCACGGCATGAAGGTCTCATGCTGGACGGTATGCCTGCACAACACGCGTCTGGGCCTTCTGCATCCCGAGCACGTGACGCGCAACGCATTCGGCAACCCGAATTACTACAACCTCTGCCCGTCGAGCCGGGCCGCGCGCGATTATGTGGTGACGCTCGTGCGCGATGTGACGACGCATTACAAGCCGGACATGCTGGAGCTCGAAAGTCCCAATTTCATGGGGTTCGCGCATGAGTTCCATCACGAGAAGGACGGTGTCGGCCTCAATGACGAGGATGATTTCCTGCTCTCCCTGTGCTTTTGCGGCCATTGCATGGAGCGCGGGAAGAATGCCGGCATTGCGATGGAGGAGGCGCGTGAAACGGTCGGCAGGTTCATCGCCGAGATGTGCGAGCGCGAAGTGCCCGAAAGGCAGTTTCCCCGGTTTCCCGAGGCCGGCAACGACGCATTCAACGCCTATCCCGCGCTGCGTGCCTTCCTCGAGTGGCGCACCGAACCCGTAACCAGCCTGATTGCAGAAATCCGGGAACATGCGGATGCAGCCACCAGGATCGTGCTCATCGATCTCGCCGATGGATGGAAGGGCGGCGTCGACCTCGAGGCCGTCGGCAAGGTCTGCGACGGCGCAATCCTGTGCTGCTATTTCATGGAGCCCGATGCCGTTTCGGCATTGATGCGCCAGGGACGCCAGGCACTGGGGCCCGATAAATATCTCGGCGCCGGCTACCGGGTGTTCTACCCGGAAGTCACCTCGGCGGAAGACCTTGCCGCCCGGTCCGCGGCGGCTATCGCAGCGGGGGCCGACGGCATAAATTTCTATAATTACGGTCTCATTCCGGAAAAGCGGCTCGACTGGGTTCGCCAGGCGGTTGAAGGGCTTAAGGCCTGACGCGCAATGCCTGGATGCGTTTTCGATGAAGACAACGTCAGATTCCAACTTGACTACTTGAGTGTACAAGATAACATTTCGACATAGCGTGGATAGCATTCGAAAGGGGAACACAGTGAAATTCAGAAAAATGCTTCTCGTCGCTTCTGCCCTTGCAGGCATGGCAGTGCCCGCCATCGCCCAGGAGAAGTTCGACATCGGCTACGACATCTATTTCAGCGGTAATTCGTGGTCGGTCCAGCTGGCCAAGGAATTCGAGGCCGAGGCTGAAAAGCACAAGGACACGGTGGAGGTTGCCTACACCGAATCCGAGCTGAAGGCCGACAAGCAGGTCTCCAACATCGAAGACATGATCACCAAGGGCGTTGACGCGATCATCCTCACCCCGATCTCGCCGACCGCCGTGATCCCGGTTCTCAAGAAGGCCGAGGCCAAGGGCATCAAGGTCGTCCTGCTGGCTTCCAGCATCAAGAGCGACGACTATGACGCGCTCGTCACCGTTGACGACGTCGACTTCGGCAAGGCCGGCGCGGAGTGGCTTGCCGAGAAGCTCGGCGGCAAGGGCAAGATTATCGCTCTCAACGGCATTTCCGGCATCTCGGCAAGCGATGACCGCTGGACCGGCGCCAAGGAGATCTTCGATGCCCATCCCGACATCGAGGTGATCAGCGTTGTCGATGCGGGCTGGGATTACGCCAAGGCCAAGGTGGCTGTTTCCAACCTTCTTGCGGCAAATCCGGAAATCGACGGTGTGTGGTCGCAGGGCGGCAGCATGACGCTCGGCGCGATCGACGCCTTCGAGGCCGCGCAGCGGCCGCTGGTGCCGATGACCGGCGAAGACAATAACGGCTATCTCAAGCGCTGGGCGGCTCTCGAGGCTGACGGATTTACGTCGGTCGCCCCTTCCAAGCCGACCTGGCTCGGTTCGGAGGCGCTTCTGGTCGCCATCGATCTGCTCGAAGGCAAGACCGTCGAGAAGAACAAGATCTACGACGTGCCCATGATCACCGCCGACAATCTCGGCGAATTCAAGCGCGACGATCTTTCGGATTCGTTCTGGGCCAATACGCGTCTCAGCGACGAACAGGTCCGGGCAACCTTCCAGGATTGACCGGTCCGACCTGCGAGAGAGAAACAGTGGCTAGTCTGAAACCCGCAAATCATTCCCCCACCCTGATAGCGGTGTCCGGCCTTTCCAAATCCTTCGGGCGAAATATTGTCCTGCAGGACGTTTCTTTCTCGCTTGGTCGGGGGGAGGTGCTCGCGCTCGTCGGTGAAAACGGCGCCGGCAAATCCACCCTGATGAACATTCTCTCCGGCAACCTCTCCCATGATGCCGGAGACATCCGCCTCAAAGACGCCACCTACAAGCCATCGAGCCCTGCCGATGCCGCCAGGAACGGTGTCGCGATCGCTCACCAGGAAACGGCCGTCATGCCGGATCTCACGGTGGCCGAGAACGTCTTCTTTGGTCGCGAGCCGCGCAATGCGCTCGGAATGATCCGGCAGAGGCAGCTTCACTCCGATTTCACGCAGCTGGCGGCTTCTCTCGGCTTCGACCTCGACGGTCGCAAGCTCGGGCGTCACCTGAGCGCCGCGGAACGGCAGCTCGTCGAGATCGCCGGCGCCATTTCCGCCAAACCGGACATCCTGATCCTCGACGAGCCGACGGCTTCGCTGTCCTCCGAGGCCGCCCACAGCGTCATCAGGCTCATGGAGCAGCTGAAGGCGCAAGGGACCTCGATCATCTTCATCTCCCACCGCATGGGCGAGATCATGGAGGCGGCCGACCGCGTGGTGGTGCTGAAGGATGGAGCGCTCACCCTCGCGGCCGCGCGCGGCGAATTTTCCGAGGACGACCTCATCCATGCGATGGTCGGGCGAAAGCTTGAGAACATCTTTCCGGCACGGCCTGCGCGGGAGAATGCGCCGGTGCGCTTTTCGGTGCGCGGCGGTACCAACGAGAACCTGCCGGAGATCGGCTTTGCGGTTCGTCGCGGCGAGGTTCTCGGCATCGCCGGTCTCGAGGGGCAGGGGCAGAAGCCGCTCGCCGATGCGCTGTGCGGCATGGCGCCGTTCCGCTCCGGGACGATCGAACTGGACGGCGAGGCGCTGAAGCTCAAGTCGCCCGCAGCCGCCATCGCGGCCGGCATTGCCAGTATTCCCGACGATCGCAAGCATGACGGCCTGGCGCTGTCCCTGCCGATCCGTCTCAATATGAGCCTGTTCGCCATCACCGAGCGTGCGAAAGGCGGCTTTCTGCCGCTCGCCTATGAGCGCGATTTCGTCGAGGGCGCGCGCGAGCGTTTCTCGATCCGCTCGACCGACATGGAACAGCCGGTGGGCGAATTGTCCGGCGGCAACCAGCAGAAAGTGGTCTTTGCCCGCTGGCTCGCCCATGAGCCGAAGCTTCTTGTGCTTTACGAACCCACAAAGGGCGTCGATGTCCAGTCGAAGAGCGAGATCTATCACCTGGTCGACGAGCTGTCGCAGAAGGGCGTCTCGGTAATCCTGATCTCGTCGGACCTGATGGAACTCATCGGGCTCTCGGACCGGATCCTGGCGCTTTACGAAGGGCGCATCACCGGCGAGATCGCCCGTTCCGAATTCTCCGAGGAAAAAATCATGCGCTATGCCGCGGGCCTTCCCGGTAAGCGGCAGGCCGAAGGAATGGAGGCCGCCCATGTTTGAGGGATCGCTTCGTTCAAACCTGCTGACCAGCCTGCCGGCGCTCGCGCTTTCCGCGCTTCTGATCATTCTGACGGCCTACATGTCGCCGAATTTCCTGAGCGATTCCAACCTTACGAACCTGTCTTCGCGGCTGTTGCCCATCGGGCTCGTCGCGCTGGGCGAGGCCATGGTGCTCTTTGCCGGCCGCAT
Organism: Pseudohoeflea suaedae; assembly: GCF_004354915.1. Classification (GTDB taxonomy): domain Bacteria; phylum Pseudomonadota; class Alphaproteobacteria; order Rhizobiales; family Rhizobiaceae; genus Pseudohoeflea; species Pseudohoeflea suaedae. The sequence continues at coordinate 217,080 of NZ_SMSI01000003.1, forward strand.
CGACCTGTCGGTCGGCGCGATCATGAGCCTTGCGACGGCGATCATGGCGCTGACCTCCGCCTCGCTCGGCTGGCTTGCCATTCCGCTGGCTCTCGGTGCCGGCCTGGTTTGCGGTGTGGTCACGGCGTGCGGCGTGAACTTCCTGCGCATCAATCCGCTGGTGATGTCGCTGGCAACCGCGGCGATCGTCAAGGGCGTGACCATGCTCCTCCTGCCGTCACCGGGCGGTGAAGTGGATTATGCCTTCTACGACATGCTCTTCGGCGCCGAGCGTCTGTTGTCGGCGCCGCTCATCATGTCGCTGATCGCCTTCATCGTGATCGCGGTCGTGATGAACTGGACCCGGCTCGGCCGCTCGATCTACGCCTTTGGTTCCGATCCGCGGGCGGCGTTCGCAAACGGGATTTCGTCATTGAAGATCGATCTCGTGGTGTTCGGCATGTCGGGCATGCTGGCCGCCGCCGCAGGCATCGTGCTGTCGATCCGCATTCTCTCGGGCGATCCGCTGATCGGCGAATCCTACACGCTCGATGCCGTTTCAGCCGCCATTCTCGGCGGGGTCGCGCTGCAGGGCGGGCGCGGCAATGCCATCGGCGTGTTCTTCGCGGCGCTGGCATTGGTGCTGATCAACAACACCTTCAACCTGCTCGATATCGATACAAGTTTTCAGAACATCGCCAAGGGGCTGATCTTCATTCTCGCGCTCGTGTTGTTCATGCGCGGCAAGGCGGAGGAGCACTGAGATGGCGCTGCCTGCAATTCTCACCAATGCCAAGCCGGCCGCCGCGACCTGGCGTGCGCTGGGACTGCTCGCGATCCTGCTGATCGTCCTGTTCGTCTTCTCCGGCCGCGTGTCGATGGTCCAGGTGATGGACAATGCCCGCCAGGCAGCTCCGCTCGGACTGATAGCGCTTGGCCAGGCACTCATCCTGTTGATGGGGCGGCTCGATCTCTCGGTAGGCGCGACCGCCGGCCTCGCCAATGTGGTTCTCGCGGCGAGCTTTGCCGGCAATATGGACAACATGGCAACCGCGCTCGCGATCACCGTCTTCTTCGGTCTTCTTGTCGGTCTTGCGAACGGCATTCTCGTCGTGGTGCTGCGCATTCCGGCGTTTCTCGCCACGCTCGCGACGTCTCTCGTGATTGCCGGCGCGATCCTCGTCTATACCGGCGGCAGCCCCGGCGGCTCGATCCCGGCAGGTTTCCGCGTGATCACCGAGGGCTGGCTGTTCGGCATCCTGCCGTGGTCCGTGGTGATCTGGACAGCCTGCAGCCTGATCCTGCTCGTCTTCGTGCACTATTCGCTGAAGGGGCGGAAGATGCTGCTGTCGGGCGCCAATGCGCGGGCGGCACAGCGCAACGGAATTGCCGCCGACCGCATGGTGATCTTCTCCTTCGTGCTGGCAAGCTTCATGGCGACGCTCGGCGGCATTCTCCTGTCCTCGATCACCGGCATGGCCTCGATCGGGATCGCCGACACCTACACGGTGGATTCGATCGCCGCCGCCGTCATCGGCGGAGCCCTCTTCTCGGGCGGCGTCTTCCTGCCGGCGGGCGTTGCCGCGGGCAGCCTCATCCTCTTCTTCCTTCAGAGCCTGCTTTACGTGCTGTCGCTGCCGCCGGCTGCGCGCTTCGTTCTGCAGGGCTCGATCATCGTCATCGCGCTCGCGCTTTCAAACTTCAAAAAGGACCGCTGACCATGGAATTCATTCGGACGCTCAACGGCGACATCGCACCCGAAGAGGTCGGCGTTACCTACTCGCACGATCACCTCTTCTGCATTCCTCCCCTGTGGAAGGAGAAGAAGATCGACGATTTCATGATCGACGATCTCGAAGCCTCGATCGCGGACGTGGAGCTCTTCGTCGCCGAGGGCGGGCAGGCCGTCTATGATGCGACGGCCATCGACTACGGCCGCAAGCCGACCGAACTCAAGGCGATCTCGGATCGCACCGGCGTGAAGATCATCGCCACGGCAGGGTTCAACAAGGCAATCATGTGGCCGGGGCAGATGGAGGGAACCGGCGGGACCTTCCAGCAATGGATCGATGCCCATTCGCGCCAGGAAATCCGCGACCATGTGGTGCATGAACTCACCGTCGGCATGGACAATACGGATCTGAAGGGTGGCGTCGCCAAGTTCGGGACCGGCTACAACACCATCTCGGAAGCCGAGGACAAGGTCACCCGCGCGGTTCTCGACGCCCACAAGGAAACCGGCTGCCCGATCCACTCGCATACCGAACTCGGTACGCTGATGCTCGAACAGCTCGCCATCCTCAAGGAAGAGGGTGTCGACTGCTCGCGCCTGACCATGGCTCATGTCGACCGCAATCCCGACCAGTGGCTTCACCGGAAGGTAGCCGAGACCGGGGTTTTCATGTGCTTCGACGGCATCAGCCGCATCAAGTACCACCCGGAGAGCATCCTGATCGACTGCATCCTCAATCTCGTGCGCCACGGCCATGAGGACCAGATCGTCGTCGGTGGCGATATCGCGCGCCGCACGATGTTCCGCAATTACGGCGAGGGCGGTCTCGGCCTCGGCTACATCCTCGGCAGCTGGGTGCCGCGCTTCATGGAGCAGGCCGGCGAGGCCGGTTTCGACGGCAAGGCGCTGTTCGACAAGTTCTTCGTGAAGAACCCGCAGCGCGCCTTCGTCTTCAAGCAGTGAGCATCATTCCCTTGGCAAACGACAAGACCGACATATCCCGCCTCAACGACAGCGACATGGAAGCGGCGCTGGCCCGGCAGCCGGTGCTTCTCCTTCCGATCGGCGCGGTGGAAAGCCATGGCGACCATCTGCCGGCCGGTACCGACAACACACTGGCGGCCCGCCTCGTCGAGGAACTGGTGAAGGCCATCGGCGACGATACGCCGGTGCTGCGCCTTCCGGTGCTTCCCTTCGGCCAGGTCTGGTCGCTGGCAGAAGCGCCCGGTTCCTTCGGCGTGAGCAATGCGACCGTGACGAATGCGATCGTGGAAATCGCGCAGAGTGCGGCCCAGAAGGGCATTCGTACCGTCGTTGTGGTCAATGCGCATCTCGGTAATGCGAACGCCATTCGCGACGCCCAGCGCATATTGCGCGAAGAGGGCATCACGCTCGCCAATTTCTTCTATCCCGGCGCCGATGCCGTTATCGACGAGGTGCGGGAAAAGCGTCAGGCCCATGGTTCCTACATGCATGCCTGCGAGATCGAGACGTCCTACATGCTTCATCTCGCGCCTGATGCCGTGGAAATGGACAAGGCAATCGCGAACTATCCGGAATTTCCGGAAGACTTCGCGACGGTCGCCTATCGCTGGACGGATTTCTCGCAAAGCCCGGTGCTGGGCGATGCGCGTGCCGCGACCGCGGAGAAGGGCGAAAAAATACTGAGCGCCGTGCTGGCCAATATGGCAAAGCAGGTAGCCCTCCTTTATGATAGGCAATCCAGCAGCAATTCCTGAGTGGCGGGGCAGACCGGCTTATTGAGGGTTGCGAACGCATTCAAATCGCAATGTTTTCAGGAGTTCCTTGTGCAGGCAGAGGCACCCGCGGCGAAGGATCATCGCCCGGTCTATATCCAGATTGCCGAAACTCTCAGGGCCCGCATCGTGTCGGGACTTTACGAGGACAAGATCGACGGCGAACTCAAGCTTGCCTCCCAGTGGAAGGTCAGCCGCCGGACGATCCAGCAGGCGCTGGATATCCTTGTGCGCGAAGGGCTGCTGATCCGTCAGCACGGCATGGGGACCTTCATCAACCGCCGCGGGGTCGAGAAACGCTATCACGCGATCGCGTCGATCACCGAAAGCCTTGTCGGTCAGGGGCTCAAGCCGGACTATACCGTACTGGAAAGCGGCGAGGTGCCGGCCGGCGAGGTCGAACAGCGCTTCTTCGACATTTCTGCAGGCAGCAAGGTCTACGCCCACAAGCGCCTGGCGGCTTCCGCAGGCAGGCCGCTCGCGGTTGTCTCCACCAACCTCAATCTCGATCTCCTCGAGGGGCTGGAACTCTCCGCCCTTTCAGGCTCGCTCTACAAGGTGTTGCGGGAGAAATTCGGCCGCACGGTCGTCGTCGCCGAAGACAAGTACATGCCGATGGCCGCCGATGACGAGATCGCTTCGCTCCTGAACCTCGAAAGAGGCGCGCCGGTCTTTCTCGCCGTGCGTGAGGGCAGGGATCAGACGGGGGCGCCTCTGGAGGTTTCGCGCATCATCATGCTGCCGGTGCCGCTCGACATCTCGATCCGCAATGTCGGCTTTCCCTCGCCGGAGCCCGACAACCGCAGCGCTGCGGCCAAGGAGTGGACCTACACGGTCGGCTTCGGTGATTTCCGCTCCAAGGATCGCTAGGCTTCAGTCCCGGCCAGTTGCCGATCAGTCCGCGACGGCCCTGAGGCCACCGAGGGCTGCCTCGCTGCCTGCCTTGAACCGGGCAAAGCCTGCATCATAGGCATCCCTGGTGCCCGGTGAAGGCACGTAGCTGTGCTTGAGTTCGAAGGTCTTGTCGCAAGCCTCGTCAAGCGAGGCGAAGTCGCCGACGGCGACCGCTGCGCAGAGCGCCGCGCCCTTGGCGCCGAACTGCGTGCCTTCCGGCACCTCCACCGGGGCGCCGGTGACATCGGCAATCATTTGCGACCAGAACGGGCTGCGTGCGCCGCCACCGACGAGGCGGATGGACGATTTCACGCCGCCGACGGCCTCGAAACAGTCGCGGATTGCGTAAGCCAGTCCCTCGTAGATCGAGCGCACCATGTCGGCACGCGTGTGGTGCGGTGCCAGTCCGTTGAAGCTCGCCCGCGCTTTCGGCTCGATCCGCGGCGCAATGACCCCGGACGCCGAAAGATAGGGAACGAAGCTCACGCCGTTGGCACCCGGCGAGCTTGTCTCCGCCAAGGCGCCGAGCCGCTCATAGGGCGCTGCGGCTGACGCGATGTCGGGGCAAAGTGCTTCCAGGCACCAGTCCAGTACGGTGGTTCCGGCAACATTGACCATCGATTTCATCCAGCGCCGGCCCGGCACGATAAACAGAAGTCCGAGGTCGCGGGGTTCATACATCGCGCGATCGAAAAGCACGCCGTTGAGGCAGGTCGTGCCGAGCACGCTCACCGCCTGCCCGGGTTTGTGCGCGCCGGCGCCCAGCACGCAGGCGCTTGTGTCACCGGTGCCGATGGCGACCGGCGTGCCCGGCTTGAGCCCCGTTGCCTCCGCCGCGTCGTCGGTCACGGCGCCGGCCAGTGTTTCGCCGCGGGCGACGGGAGAGAGAAGGTGGACATACTCCCCGATGCCGAGATGCTTGGCCTGGTCGGGATGGAAGTCACGCGTCACCGCCGAGCCCGGCGCCATGGCGGCTTCGGACTCGTCGGTGGCGATCGCGCCGGTCAGCCGGTAGCGGATAAAATCCTTGGCTGTGAGGATGTGGCGGGCCTGCGCGAGGACATGTGGTTCGTGGCGGGCAAGCCAGGCGATGACGGGCAGGGTGCAGCCGAGCTGCATCACCGAGCCGGAATGCGCGAAGACGGACGAGATCAGGTCCGGATTTTCGGCAAGAAGCTCGTCGACGAGGTCTTGCGCGCGCGCGTCGTTCCAGAGGATCGGCGGGCGCAGCAGCTTGTCGTTCTCATCGAGCGGCCAGGCGCCGACCATGACGCCGGTCACGCCGATCGCCTTGATCCGGGCCGGATCGAGCGCGGCTTCCTCGAGAAGCTGACGGATGACCCGGATCGTGGTGTGCCAGGTCGCCTCGCCGTCGAGTTCGGACCATCCGAGCGGGGCTTCGAGCAGCGACATGCGCTCGCTTGCTTCCGCCTTCTGGCGGCCGTCTGTGTCGAAGAGTGCCGCCTTGATGACGGAGGTGCCGATGTCGATTCCGAGATACATGGGCGCCAATATGGCTTGTCTATATAGGTAGTCAAGTGGCTGCGGACAGTGCTGCCGCCTACGTCCCCTCGGGGGCGTAGCTGAAACGGGTGAAGTCCGCTGTGCGCGCCAGGCCCGTCGTGTCGAAGGCGAGCATGCCGACGAAGGCGCCGGTGAACGAACCATGTTCGCCGCGGCCTCCTTCATCCGAGATGACGGCGGCGTTGAGCGGCGGGCCGAGCGGCTGCCAGTCGTTTCCGCTCTGACGGTAGAAGAAACGCTGTTCGGCGCCTTTCACCTCGACGGCAAGGTCCACGGGGCCGCCTTCGATGGCGATCACCTCGCCGGGAAATTCCAGCCGGCCATCGGGCCAGTCGCCGGGACAGGAGAGGATGCGCAGGCATCGGCCCAGATCCTCGCGCCATGACACGCAGGCAAAGTGGAACTTGTGGCGGTTATAATAGGTCGTCAGTCCCGCGGCCTGCTGATAGGTGTCCGGATCGAAATCCGTGACCGTGGTTTCGGCCCGATAGGACAGATGCTCCTGTCGGCGGGCGACGAGCGATTGTTCGTACCAGCTTCCCACGCTTTCACGGCCGACAAGGCGAAGCGACCTGCCCGTCAGCGAGAAGAGCCGCTCCGGATAGGGGGTGCGCAGCCACTGGAACTCCCGGGGCAGCTCCGAGCCGGTGAAGTCGCGGTCCACCCGCTGCGGCGGGCGTGGGCTCGCATTGACCGGCGAGGGCACGTCGAGCGAGGGGAGCGGCGCATTCTCGGCGAGATAGAGCCAGCCGTCATCGCGCCATTCGCATTTCTGGATCGCGCTTTCGCGGCCAAGCGGCGAGTAATGGCCCGGCAGCGGGCGCGAGCAGAGATGGGTGTGATAGACCTCGCCCTCCGGCGTCTCGACGATCTGGCCATGGCCGGCGCGCTGGAGCGGATTGTCCGGCGCGTCCTTCGCGGTAATCAGATGTGTGTCCGGATGCATCTCGTAAGGTCCGGTGATCGTGCGCGACCGGGCCATGGTGACCGCGTGGTCGTAGCCGGTGCCGCCCTCGGCCACGGTCATATAGTACCAGCCGTCGCGTTTATAGAGATGCGGGCCTTCCGTCAGTCCGTGCGGGCTGCCGGCGAAGATCTTTTGCGGCTTGCCGATGAGGCCGGTCTCCTCGGACCATTCCTGCAGGAGGATGCCGTCGAAGGCCGGGTGCTTTGGCGCGCCGCCGACGGAGTCCGAAATGTGGTTCCATTGCAGGACGAGATACCATTTGCGTCCGTCGTCATCGTGAAAGAGCGACGGGTCGAAACCGTGCGAACTCACATGAACCGGATCGCTCCACGGCCCGTCGATCGAAGGGGCGGTCACGATGTAGTTGTGGGCGTCCTTGAAGTTGCCGTCGAGCCGTTTGACGTCGGTATAGACCAGCCAGAACTTTCCGTCGGCATGGCTGAGGCATGGCGCCCAGATGCCGCCCGAATCCGGGTTCCCGCGCATGTCGAGCTGACTTGCCCGGTCGAGTGGCCGGCAAGCGAGATCCCAGTTCACCAGATCGCGCGAGCGGTGGATCTGCACGCCGGGATACCATTCGAAGGTGGAGGTGGCGATGAAATAGTCGTCGCCTGCACGGCAGATGGAGGGATCGGGATTGAAGCCCGGGAGGATCGGGTTCCGGATCATTTGCGGCTCATTTGCGGCTGGGGCCTTTGCGTTCTGCAGAGGCCGCCCAGAGGTTGATGTCGGCCTCGCGGGTGGTCCGGCGGATTTCCTCGAGTTCGGTCTCGGTGAAGTCGAGGTTGTCGATGGCAGCCACGCAATCGCGGATCTGCTCGGGACGTGAGGCTCCGATGAGGGCGGTCGTCACCCGTCCGTTGCGCAATACCCAGGCGAGGGCGAGCTGGGCGAGTGTCTGGCCGCGGCGTCCGGCGATCTCGTTGAGGGCGCGGATGGTGGCGAGATTTTCCTCGCTGAGGAAATCCGTCCTGAGCGACTTGCCCTGGTTTGCGCGGCTGTCTTCGGGAATGCCGTCGAGATACTTGTCGGTCAGCATGCCCTGGGCCAGTGGCGAAAAGGCAATCGAGCCGATGCCGAGTTCATCGAGCGTGTCGAGCAGCCCGTCATCCTCGACCCAGCGATTGATCATCGAGTAGCTCGGCTGATGGATGAGGCACGGCGTGCCAAGCTCCCTGAGGATCGCGGCGGCTTCGCGGGTGCGCTGCGAATTGTAGGAGGAGATGCCGACATAAAGCGCGCGGCCCGACCGGACGATCTGGTCGAGCGCCATCATCGTTTCCTCGAGCGGCGTGTCCGGATCGAAGCGGTGGGAATAGAAGATGTCGACATAGTCGAGACCCATCCGCTTCAGGGACTGGTCGCAGGAGGAAATCAGGTACTTCCGGCTTCCCCATTCGCCGTAGGGCCCCGGCCACATTTCGTAGCCGGCCTTCGAGGAGATGATCATCTCCTCGCGATAGGGCGCGAAATCGCTGCGCAGCATATCGCCGAAGGCGCTTTCAGCGGCACCCGGCTTCGGCCCGTAATTGTTGGCGAGATCGAAATGGGTGATGCCGAGATCGAAGGCCGTGCGGGCGAGGGCCAGTTTGGTTTCGTGCGGTGTGTCGTCGCCGAAATTGTGCCAGAGGCCAAGCGAAATCGCCGGCAGCTTCAGGCCCGACCGCCCGCAACGGCGGTAGGGCATTTTCTCGTAGCGGTTTTCGGCAGCGGTCCAGGGCATCATACGAGCAGAGCCTTCGCTGCATCGGGATCGAGGGCCGCGGGACGGGCGCAGCTCGTGGAGAGCTCGATGAACTCACCCTTCTCGCCGGATTCGAGGATTGCCGTCATCACATCGACGACGTGCAGCGCGAATTCGAGCGAGCAGCGATGCGGGCGGTCTTCCAGAATGGCGACACCCATATCGGCGAGCCCGGCGGTCCGGTAATTGGCGAAGGTGCGGTCGTTGGCCCGGCTGAAGGGGTGATCCCATTTCTCCGGAATGTTGACGAAGCCGGACTGTCTGGTCATCCGCACCTCACCGCCGAAGAAGTTCGGATCGGGTACGTGCAGCGTGCCTTCGCGGCCGTAAAGCTCCATGTTGGAATGGCCGTGCTGCCAGACGTCCCAGCTCGCGCAATAGGTGATCTGGGCGCCTGACTGGAACTGCAGAACCGCGTGGATGGTGGTCGGGGTCTCGACCTTGATCTTCTCGCCGTTTCGCGGCTGGGAGGTGATGGTGCGTTCTTCCGAACCCTTCGAGCTCATGGCGGCCACGCGTTTGACCGGTCCCAGAAGCTGGACAAGGTTGGAGATATAATAGGGGCCGAGATCGAGGATCGGGCCGCCGCCGGGCTGGAAGAAGAAGTCCGGGTTCGGATGCCACATCTCCATGCCCGGGCTCTGCACGAAGCAGGTGCCGGAGGTGATTGCGCCGACAGCCTCGCTGTCGACGAGCTTCCGGGCGAGCTGGTGGGCCCCGCCCATGAACGTGTCCGGCGCCGAGCCGATGCGCAGGTTCTTCGCCTCGGCGATCTTCGCCAGCTCCTTGCCTTCCGCGACGCTGAGCACGAAGGGCTTTTCCGAATAGACGTGCTTGCCTGCCTGAAGGATCTTCTTCGATACCTCGAAATGCGCGGCGGGAATGGTGAGATTGACGATGATGTCGATATCGCCTGCCGCCAGGATGTCGTCGACCGTCATCGCCTTGAGGCCGAATTCCGCGGCACGGGCCTTGGCGGCGTCCGCATCGAGGTCGGCGCAGGCGCGGATTTCGATGCCCCGGAAAAGGGGCGCGAGGCGCATATAGGCGGCGGAGATGTTGCCGCATCCGATAATGCCGATTCCAAGTGATTTAGCCATGTTATGCGTCTCAGAATGTCTTGAAGGTTTCGATGGAACGGGTGGCGAAGCGCTTCACGTCGGCGGGCTTGTCGTGCTCCATGACGAAGAGATCGACGCCGGCCTTCACGAGAGCCTGGTGGATGGTTTTCCAGTGCATCGTGCCGTGCCCGACATCGGCCCAGCCATCTTCGTCGGTGTTCTCGCCCTCGGGCGCGATGTCCTTGACGTGAGCGGTGGTGATGCGGTCCGCATAGCGCTCGATCCAGCCGATGGGGTTTTGCCCGCCGCGCACGATCCATGCGATATCGGCTTCCCACTCGATGTTCGGCGCCGTGTCGAGGATGATGTCCATCGGCAGGCCGCCATCGGCAAGCGTGGCGAATTCGAAATCGTGATTGTGCCAGCCGAAACGCAGCCCTGCATCGCGGACCTTTTCGCCGACTTCTTCCAGCCGCTTGCCGACCTCGCGCCAGCCATGGGCATCGGCCTTGCGCTGTTCAGGCGGCAGGGCCGGGCAGAACAGTCGCTCGATGCCGAGCGTCTTTGCGATATCGAGGACTTTCGGCATGTCGTTCTCGAAGGCGTCGAGCGGGAAGATGTGCCCGGAGGGCATCTTCAGTCCGTGCTTGTCGAGAAGCGCGCGGAAGGCGGCAGGGTCATCGTAATTGCCGCCAAAGCCCTCGACCTGGGTGTAGCCGAGATTGGCGAGCATCTCGATCACCTCCGGCCAGGGGGTGAACTCGCGTGCGGAATAAAGCTGGAACGATACATCCATGGTCACATACTGTCCTTGGCAGTGCAGGGAACGGGTCAGATCCGTTCTTCGGTTTTCTCGTCAAAAAGGTGAGCCCGGGCGGGATCGAAGCCGATCGTCAGCTTGTCGCCGTGTTCGACGGTGGCCTGCCCGTCCATGCGGATCCAGAAGAGCTGTCCCAGCGCCTCGAGCCGGGCGAGTGTGTCAGAGCCGAGCGGCTCGACAAGATCGACGGTCGCATCGATCGTGACCGGCATGGCATTGGCGGCTTCGCCGCTTGCGACATGTTCGGGACGGATGCCGAACCAGGCCGGTCCGTCCTTCGCGCCGGCCCCGGTCATTTCATAGCCGTCGAGCGGCATGGTGAGGCCCTCGGTCATGAAGCGCCGGCCCTCGATGGTGCCCTGGAAGAAGTTCATCGACGGCGAGCCGATGAACTGGGCCACATACTTGTTGACCGGCCGCATGTAGATCTCGTTCGGCGAGGCGAGCTGCATGATGGAGCCGCCGCGCATGATGGCGATGCGGTCGGCAAGCGTCATGGCCTCGATCTGGTCATGCGTCACATAGATCATCGTATTGTGCAGCTTCTGGTGAAGCTGCTTGATCTCGACACGAAGATCGGCGCGGAGCTTGGCATCGAGGTTCGAAAGCGGTTCGTCGAAGAGAAAGACGTCGACGTCGCGGACCAGGGCGCGACCGATCGCGGCACGCTGGCGCTGGCCGCCGGAGAGCGCCGCGGGCTTGCGCTCGAGCAGCGGCTCGATCTGCAGCACCTGGGCGGCGCGCCGGACGCGCTCCTCGATCTCGTCCCTGGAGACCCCGGCATTCTTCAGGCCGAAGCTCAGATTGCCCTTGATGGTCATCTGCGGGTAGAGCGCGTAGCTCTGGAACACCATGCCGATGCCGCGCTCGGAGGGCTGCGCCCAGGTGACGTTGCGTCCGCCGATGAAGATCTGGCCGTCGGACACGTCGAGCAGGCCTGCGATGCAGTTGAGAAGCGTCGATTTCCCGCAGCCGGACGAGCCGAGCAGAACAAGAAATTCGCCCTTGCCGATTTCGAGATCAAGGTTCTTGAGGACCTTCAGCGCTCCGAAGTTGAGCGAGAGGTTACGGATGGAGATACTCGGTTCCATGAGTTCGCCTTCAGCCTTTCACAGCCCCGGCGGCGATGCCGCGGACAAAGAGTTTTCCTGAGATGAAGTAGATGACGAGCGGCACCAGTCCGGTCAGAAGGGTCGCCGCCATGTTGACGTTATATTCCTTCACGCCCTGTACAGAGTTGACGATGTTGTTGAGCTGAACCGTCATCGGATAGGTATCGGGCCGGGTGTAGACGACGCCGAAGAGGAAGTCGTTCCAGATGCCCGTGATCTGGATGATCATGGCGACCACGAAGATCGGCAGGCTCATCGGCAGCATGATCTTGAAATAGATCGTCCAGAAGCCCGCACCGTCCACACGCGCCGCCTTGAACAGTTCCTCGGGGATCGAGGTGAAGTAGTTGCGGAAGAGCAGCGTCAGGATCGGCATTCCGAAGACGGTGTGAACGAGAACCAGTCCGCCGAGCGTGCCGTAGATCCCCATCTCGCGCAGGATGATGACCATCGGATAGAGCATCACCTGATAGGGGATGAAGGCGCCGAAGATCAGGATGGTGAAGAAGACATCGGCGCCCTTGAAGCGCCAGTTGGCGAGCGCGTAGCCGTTCACGCTGGCAATGACGATCGAGATGATCACCGAGGGGACGGTAATGATCACCGAATTCATGAAGCCGCGCGACAGCCCGTCGCAATTCAGGCCCGTACACGCCTGGGCCCAGGCTTTCACCCAGGGCTGAAAGGTGATCTCCATGGGCGGCGCGAAGATGTTGCCCAGCCTGATTTCCGGCATCCCCTTCAGCGAGGTGACGATCATGACGTAAAGCGGCAGTAGGTAGTAGACCGACACGACAATGAGCGTGCCGTAGATGAAGATGTTGCGGCGGGAGAAGCGGCGGCGCGGCCTGGGTCCGCGGGGACCGCCGTCAGCGCCCGCGCCAACCTCTCCGTGAAGCGTGATTCCGGTAGGATCAACCACGACGTTTCCCTCCGAATTCGAGATAGGCCCAGGGGATGAGAATGATGGCGACCGTGATCAGCATCATGGTCGAGGCGGCGAAGCCCTGGCCGAGATTCTGCCCGAGGAACATCATGTCGTAGACGTATTTGGCGGGCACTTCCGAGGCGATGCCGGGGCCGCCGCCGGTCTGGGCGACCACCAGGTCGTAGACGCGCACCAGGCCCGAGGCGATGATGACGAGCGTGGTGATGAAGACCGGGCGCATCATCGGAATGACGATGAAGATGTAAGTTTTCCAGGCCGGAATGCCGTCGACGCGAGAGGCCTTCCATATATCCTCGTCGATGCCGCGCATGCCGGCCAGCATCAGGCACATGATCAGTCCCGTGCCCTGCCAGAGCCCCGCGATCAGGATGCCGTAGATGACGATGTCGGCATTGTAGAGCGGGTCGAAATCGAAGCTCTCCCAGCCAAGTGCGCGAACGACTTTCGGGATGCCGAGGTCGGGATTGAGCAGCCACTGCCAGACAAGGCCGGTCACGATGAAGGACAGGGCGTAGGGGTAGAGCATGATCGAGCGGAACGTGTTCTCGAAACGGATCTTCTGGTCGAGAAGAGCCGCGAGAACGAAGCCGATCACCAGCGAGAAGACCATCGAGAGAATTCCGTAGATCAGGAGGTTCTCGATCGAAATCAGCCAGCGATTGGTGTTCCAGAGCCGCTCATACTGGTCGAAGCCGACCCATTTTTCGCGAGGCAGCAGCTTCGAGTTGGTGAATGAATACACGATGGTCCAGATCGTGCCGCCGAAGAAGACGACCATGGCCGTCAGGATCATCGGTACGGATGCGATCTTGGCATTGAGATTGCGGAACAGCTGGTTCGGACGTTTGGATGACATCCCGGGCCTCATTCCCCGTAATCAGGCACTTTTGACCGGCCGCCGGGGAAAGCTCCGGCGGCCGGATGTTCGGTGACGGGTTTCAGTCGGCGTTTTCGATCAGCTCGGCGAAGCGCTCCTGCGCGTCTTCAGGCGTGATGGACATGTCGCTGAAGAACTCGGTGAACATGCCTTCGATCTGCGTGGCGGTGTCCGGCGTGACCAACTGGTCAGCCGAGGCGATGACGTCGCCCTTTTCGAGGATCGCAAGCCCCTTCTTCATGCAGTCGTTGGCCGCATTGAGGTCGACGTCCTTGCGGATCGGCAGGGAGCCCTTCTTGAGGTTGAAGGCGACCTGCGTCTTGGCGTCGAACATGACGGATGCCAGTTCTTCCTGGGCCGCGCTCTTCTCCTCGTCATTGAGGACGGGGAAATAGAAGGCGTCACCATTGGTGGTCAGGAGTGCATTGTCGCCGAGGCCGGGCAGGCAGGTGTAATCCTCGCCGGCGACTTCGCCCGCGACCTGGAATTCACCCTGAGCCCAGTCACCCATGACCTGGCCGCCGGCCTTGTCGGTGATGACCATGTTGGTGGCCTGGTTCCAGTCCTGGACATTCGAACCCTCGGACATCTCGCGCGCGTCTGCGGCTGCCTTGAAGATCTTGGCCGTATCTTCGCTGCGCGCTGCTTCCGCGTCCTTGTCCTGATAGATCTTGTTGTAGAGTTCCTTGCCGCCCAGCGAGATGAGAAGCACGTCGAACAGACCTCGGCGCTGCCAGGCCTGGCCGCCGAGTGCGAGCGGAACCTTGCCGGCCTCGCGAAGCTTCGGCGCAGCTGCGACGAACTCTTCCCAGTTGGTCGGAACGGCGACGCCAACATCCTCGAATGCCTTGTTGGAGAGCCACAGCCACTGCCAGGAGTGGATATTGACCGGCACGCAGTAGATCTTGCCGTCGAGCGTGCAGGATTCGAGCAGCGACGGGGCCGCGACGACGTCCTTCCAGTTTTCCTTCTCGGCGACGCCGGTGAGGTCGCGCATCAGGCCGGCCTCGACGAGTTCCTGCGCCTGAAGGCCGTGGTTGAACTGGGTGGCGGCCATCGGATCGCCGCCGGTGATGCGGCTGATCATGATCGGGCGGGCTGTCGAGCCGCCGCCGGCGATGGCGCCATCGACCCACTTGTTGCCGGTCGCGTCAAAGGCCTTGGCCAGTTCGGCAACGGCTGCCGCTTCACCGCCGGAGGTCCACCAATGGGTGACTTCGAGGTCGGTGGCGTGGACGGCGGAGGCGGCGAATAGCGCCGTCGTCGCCGCAAATATCATGCGGATGGATTTCATGTTCTTCCTCCCTGTTCGAATGGCACCGAAGCTCCCACGACGGTGCACAATCCGTGAATTCAATCGTTTACATTGGTATCCTCTTCCCAATTTGTGAAATTCACTGTAAACGATTACATACATCATTTGCGCGAATGTGACGCGAGTCAACCCGTCTTTCGAGCAATTTGTACGATAAATGAAAAAGGAATCTCCGGCGTGCAGAAGGCGGCAAGAATCCAGGACGTTGCCCGCGCTGCCGGCGTATCGACCGCGACAGTAAGTCGTGCCTTAAGCAGTCCGGAATTGCTGAGCGAGGCGACGCGGAAACTGGTTCTCGAAGCCATCCGGTCAACCGGATACCGGGCGAACAAGGCGGCGCGGACCCTGCGGACCCAGAAGGCCGGCGCGGTCCTTGTCCTGGTACCCAATCTCGGCAATCCGTTCTTTTCGCAGATTCTCGCGAGCCTCTCCGATGTGTTCATGGGAACCGACTATTCGGTCCTGATCGCGGATACCGAGGAGCACCCGCCAAGTGACCGCAATCTCATTGATTATTTTCGCGATTCCCGCATCGACGGCATGATTTCCCTGGACGGTGCGCTGACGCTTCAGGAGATGCGCGACTTCCATGAGCATGGTGTTGCCAACCGCATCGTTTTCGCCTGCGAGTGGGTGAAGGATTCCGAAATTCCCTCGGTGCGCAGTGACATTGTGCTCGGCGCGCGCCTGGCGGTGCGACACCTGCATGAACTGGGGCATCGCAAGATCGCCCATGTGGTGGGACCGGAAAAGAACGTCCTTTCACAGGCCCGCAGGCAGGGAGCGCTCGAGGAGTTCGCCAGGCTCGAGCTCCCCTTTGAAAAGGAGTGGCTCTTGAAGGGCGAATTCTCGCTTGAATGCGGGCGCGACGTGGCCCGACAAATCCTGGCGATGAACAATCGCCCGACAGCGGTCTGCTGTTCTTCCGATCAGGTGGCCTTCGGCCTCATCGCAACCCTGACCGCCGAGGGCGTCAGGGTGCCGGACGATATTTCCGTCGTTGGCTTTGACGATATCGAATTGTCGGAGTTCTACGTTCCGGCGCTCACCACGATCCGTCAGAACCGCTCAGCGCTCGGCGAGCGCGCAGCCTCATTGCTCATGAACCGCATTACGCCGCGGCCGATCGCGGCAGAGGAAGAGCCGTCATCGGCGGACGCGCTCGTGGTGGTCGATGTCGAACTGGTGGAGCGTGCCAGCACCGCCCCGCCAAGGGCGTAGGCAAGGTCTTGCATCGATCCTCGGCGAAGCGTGATCGGTCCGCCAATTGACAAGATGCTTTCCGGCGCGCAGTCTCCCCGTGCTCACCCGGGGGGTCCCGACAAGGGGCTGAGATACTGATGGCCGGGCTGCCTTGATGGCATCCGTGCAGCGCAGTGACCCGATGAACCTGATCCAGTTCATACTGGCGTAGGGATGGTGCACCGGCTGCGCGGAAGGTTCTCGGACTTCCTGTCTCGTCAGATCACAGACGTGTTCTCCCGCAGTCCTTCCCATTCGATACGGCGAACTGGGTCTCCAACGCTTCGAGCTATGGAGGCTCCCAACCATGACTGACACCTCACCCAAGGTCACGACCGGCCCGCTGCCCGCGTCCCGGCGCGTGTGGCATCCGGGCACGCGGTACCCCGCTATCCGGGTTCCGATGCGCGACATCGATCTTCACCCGTCATCCGGCGAACGGCCGATCACCGTCTATGACAGTTCGGGTCCCTATACCGATCCGGAGGCAGTGATTTCCATCGAGGCGGGATTGCCTCGGCCGCGAGAGGCCTGGGTCGCAGCGCGCGGCGATACCGAGCAATACCGCGGACGGCATGTAAGGCCCGAGGATAACGGCTTTGCGGAGGGAAGCCGGCTGACCCCGGAATTTCCCGTAAGGCACGAACCGCGCCGTGCGACCGGAGGAAGGGCGGTCACCCAGATCGCCTATGCGCGAGCGGGTGTGATCACGCCCGAAATGGAGTTCGTCGCCATCCGTGAAAATCTCGGACGACAGCAGGCAAAGGCCGCGCTCGAGCGAGATGGCGAGAGCTTCGGGGCGGAGATACCGGATTTCATAACGCCGGAATTCGTCCGGAGCGAAGTGGCGAGGGGCCGGGCGATCATCCCTTCCAACATCAATCACCCGGAAGCCGAACCGATGGCGATCGGTCGCAATTTCCTCGTCAAGATCAATGCCAATATCGGTAATTCGGCAGTGACATCGTCGATGGCGGAGGAGGTCGAGAAGATGGTCTGGGCCACCCGCTGGGGCGCCGATACGGTGATGGACCTCTCGACCGGACGCAACATCCACAATATCCGCGACTGGATCATCCGCAATTCACCGGTGCCGATCGGTACGGTGCCGCTCTACCAGGCGCTCGAAAAGGTCGGCGGCATCGCCGAGGGTCTTACCTGGGACGTCTATCGCGACACGCTGATCGAGCAGGCCGAGCAGGGCGTGGACTATTTCACCATCCACGCCGGCGTGCGGCTGCACATGATCCCGATGACGGTGAGCCGCGTGACGGGCATCGTCTCGCGCGGCGGCTCGATCATGGCAAAATGGTGCCTGCACCATCACCGCGAGAGCTTTCTCTACGAACATTTCGGCGAGATATGCGACATCGCGCGCGCTTATGACGTCGCGTTCTCCCTGGGCGACGGGCTGCGACCCGGCTCGATTGCGGATGCCAACGACCGGGCGCAGTTCGCGGAGCTCGAAACGCTCGGTGAGCTCACGCGGATCGCCTGGGCCAAGGATTGCCAGGTGATGATCGAAGGCCCGGGCCACGTGCCGATGCACAAGATCAGGGAGAACATGGACAAGCAGCTCGCAGCCTGCGGCGAGGCGCCGTTCTACACGCTCGGACCGCTGACCACCGACATCGCGCCGGGCTACGATCACATCACCTCCGGCATCGGTGCGGCGATGATCGGCTGGTTCGGCACGGCGATGCTCTGCTACGTCACGCCCAAGGAACATCTGGGCCTGCCGGACCGCGACGACGTCAAGACCGGCGTCATCACCTACAAGATCGCCGCCCATGCGGCCGATCTCGCCAAGGGGCATCCTGCCGCCAGCATCCGCGACGATGCGCTGTCGCGCGCCCGTTTCGAGTTCCGCTGGGAGGACCAGTTCAACCTCTCGCTCGATCCCGAAACCGCGCGCTCGATGCATGACGAAACCCTGCCGAAGGAGGCGCACAAGGTGGCGCATTTCTGTTCGATGTGCGGGCCGAAATTCTGCTCGATGCGCATCTCGCACGATATCCGCGCCGAGGCACAGAAGGAGGGCATGGCGAAGATGGCCGAAAAATTCCGCGAAGGCGGAGAACTGTATCTCCCGACGGAGGGTGCCCGATGACCTTCGCCGAAAACCATACCAGCATCACCCGCCAGAGGCCGTCGGAGCTCCTCGCGCTGATCCGCGCCGAGCCGCCGCTCGTCCAGTGCATCACCAATTTCGTGGCGATGAACATCGCGGCCAACGTTCTGCTCGCGGCGGGCGCCAGTCCCGCGATGGTGGGCGATGCGGAGGAGGCGGGCGAATTCGCGCGGATCGCGGGCGCGCTGACCGTCAATATCGGTACGCTCTCGCCACAGATGATGGAGGGCGCGCGGGCGGCGATTGCCGGCGCGCACGAGGCGGGTCGTCCGTGGGTGCTCGATCCCGTGGCCTGCCAGGCGACGGCCTACCGGCGCGCCGCGTCCGCCGAACTGGCGGGGCTGAAGCCGGCCATCATCCGCGGCAATGCCTCGGAAATCCTGTCGCTCGCCGGCGAGGAAAGCCACGGCCAGGGCGTCGACGGCCGTGATGGCGTGGAGGCTGCGGAGACCGGAGCGAGGCGGCTTGCCGCAAAGACCGGGGCGATGGTTGCGGTTACCGGCGAGATCGACCTCGTCACCGATGGCAAGCGGGTGGCACGGATCGGCGGCGGTTCGTCCTACATGCCGATGAACACGGCGATGGGCTGTTCTCTGACCGGGCTCTGCGGGGCCTATGCGGCCGTAGCGGTCGATCCTTTCGATGCAGCGGTCGGAGCGCTCGCCCATTTTGCCGTCGCCGGAACACGGGCGCATCGCGAGGCAAGGGGACCGGGCAGTTTCGCGTCTCTCTTTGTCGATGCGCTTCATGCCGTGGAGCCGGGAGATCTCGAGCGCGAAGCCGAGGTCGCGACATGAAGCTGTTCGATCTCTCGCTCTATCTCGTTCTCGATCCGGGCCTCTGCGCCCGGACCGGAATGGTCGAGACCGCCCGCCGCGCCGTGGCGGGCGGAGCGACCATGGTGCAGTTGCGCGACAAGGAGGCTTCGAGCGAGCGCATGGTACGCACAGGCCATGCGCTCAAATCTGCGCTCTCGGGCACTGGCGCGAAGCTGATCGTCAATGATGACGTGGAGGCCGCACTCGCGATCGGTGCGGATGGCGTTCAAATCGGACAATCCGACTGGAGCGCCACGGACGCCCGGGCACGCCTCGGCCCGGCGGCAATCATCGGCGTCACGGTGGAGACGCCGGAACTGGCGCGCCTCGTCGATCCGGAGGTGGTCGACTATGTGGGCGCCGGACCGGTTTTTGCCACGTCAACCAAGCCCGATCACAAGCAGCCGGTGGGTTTTGCCGGCCTGGCGGCGCAGGTTGCCGCGAGCCCGGTTCCAGCCGTGGCAATCGGCGGGCTGAAGGCCGAGCATGTGACGGAGGTGCTTGCGGCCGGGGCCGAGGGGATCGCCGTGGTGTCCGCGATCTGCGGTCAGCCGGATCCGGAACGCGCGGCGCGGTCGCTATGGGCGGAAATCGCCGTTGTCCGGTGGCTGGGCGAGGGCCACAGCGCATGAAAATGGTGCAGGGGACCGTGTCCCCTGCCCACATCGAGCTGATCCGATGCGGCGAGGGCCGCATGAAGATAGGATTTGGCCAGGCGGACCGCCTCGATCACCGGATATCGTGGAAGAAGCGCCGCTATCGCCGAGGACAGGGTGCAGCCCGTGCCGTGATCGTTGCGCGTCGCGATGCGGGGCGCTGAAAGGATGATCGTTCCATCGCTGCCATGGAGCAGGTCGTTGCTCTCGTCACTGCCGGCCAGATGCCCGCCCTTGAGCAGGACCCATTTCGCCCCGAGCGAGAGAAGTTCGGGCAGGGCGGCTTGCATGTCGCCGGACGTCCAGTCGCCTCCCGCGCGTCCGAGAAGCACCCCGGCTTCCGGCAGGTTCGGCGTGATCAGTGTCGAGAGCGGAACCAGCAGTTCGCGGATGGCGGCAACCGCATCCTCGTCGAGAAGCCCATCTCCGCTCTTGGCGACCATCACCGGATCGAGCACGACCGCGCCGATCTCATGCCGGCGCAGCCTCCCGGCGATCGCTTCCACGATCCTCGCATTCGCGACCATGCCGATCTTTACGGCGTCGATCCTTACGTCCTCGCAGACCGCATCGATCTGGTCGGCGACGAAGGCGGGTTCGAGCGCGACATAGGAGCGGACGCCTTGCGTGTTCTGCGCCACCACGGCGGTGATCGCGGAGGTCGCATAAGCGCCGAGTGCGGAGAATGTCTTGATATCGGCCTGAATGCCCGCGCCACCGGAAGGGTCGGTGCCGGCAATGGTGAGAATGTTCGGGATGGTCTGCATGGCGGCCTCTTTCACGAGGCCGGCAAAGGCGGAAAAGCGCTGTGCTCCCGTCCCTTCGCCGGCATGATCCGGATCAGGTTCGAAGGGTCACTGCGCCGCGCGCCGAAAATCGGCGAGCCGTCAGTTTCTCAGCCCCCTGCCGGGGCTCCCCTGGGTACAGTCGAAGGTAACAGGCTTTGCCCGCAGTTCAATGGCGGGCGGGAAGATCAGCCGACGAAGGCGCGCTCGATAACAAACTCGGCCGGCGCATTGTTGGCGCCCTCGGTCAGGCCAAAGCTTTCGGCAAGTGCCTTCAGTTCCTTGGTCATCTCGATCGAGCCGCAGATCATGATGCGGTCGACCGCCGGATCGAAGGGCTCGGTGCCGAGATCGGTAAACAGCGAGCCATCGGCGATCTTCGAGGTGATACGGCCCATCCGCTCATGGGGTTCGCGGGTCGTCGTCGCATAATGGGTGAAGTGTTCCCGGGCAAACTCGCCGATCAGCGGATCATTGGCGATTGCGTCCGCCAGTTCCTGCCCATAGGCCAGTTCCCCGACATCGCGGCAGGTGTGGGTCAGAACCACGTCCTCGAACTTCTCATAGGTTTCGGGGTCGCGGGCGAGGCTGGCGAACGGGGCAATGCCGGTACCGGTCGAGAGCATCCACAAGCGGCGGCCCGGGGTCAGCGCGTCGAGCACCAGCGTGCCGGTCGACTTCGGCCGCAATAACAGGGTATCGCCCGGCTGGATCAACTGGAGATGCTGGGTCAGCGGACCGTTCTCGACCTTGATCGAGAAGAATTCGAGCTCCTCATCCCAGGAGGGGCTGGCGATCGAATAGGCGCGGTAGACAGGCTTTTCGGCGTTCGGCAGGCCGATCATGGCGAATTCGCCGGACCGGAAGCGGAAGGACTGCGGCCGGGTGGTGCGGAACGAGAACAGCCGGTCGGTGTAATGTTTCACCGAAAGGATCGTTTCAGCGTGTACGCCAGCCGGAATCGGGAATTGCGGTTGCTCGTTTCCGGTGGTCTTGACCTGAATGTTCATCTCAACTCGTCCCTGGATGCGCCATTCCGTAAGCGCGTGTTCGTTCGGTGATCCGGGTTTCCCCGGGCGTCACTTCGTACCGATCATGTCGCCAGATAACGGAGGTTCTCCGCGCGGCTTCGATAGCGGCTTTCGCACCTGCACACAAGACGTCCCGACCATTTGAAACTGCGGCCGTTGGTCCCGTCTGGCAGGTGCGGGCGCATAATGGGGGCGAGTTGATCGCCAGGACAGGAACCAAATTCTCCCGATGGGGGCGTGGTTGAAAAGTATCGTTCGAGGACAAGCCCGTCAGTGAGTATGACCGGCCTCTCGCGGTCCTGACGCCGCCGAACGATCATTTTCACGATAAGCGGATTTGCCGCGCAGGCTTCCCGGGGGCTTGATCCCCGACGGTCATCGCATGGACATGTCTGAAAATCCTCCGGATCGAGCTGGGCTGCTACATCGCGGCGGTCTGGCGGTCACGATCGTAAGCGGCCTGGACGAGTGTCCGCATGACGGCGAGGCCGAAGCCTCGCGGGTTGTTCCTGATCAGCCGATCGATGGTGACTGCCCGCTCCGCGGTCCAGTCGAGATAGTCCTCCTCCGCAATCCGCATCGTTGCCCCGAAACAAAATCGTATAGGATACAGGATTGTATTGATGCGAGCATTGTGTCTGATGTTCCACTCGCGGGTGACCGAGGAGGCACTCAACGGACATGACGATCTGCTGGCGGCCTTTGCCGCGGGCGACGCGGACTGGGCGGAGAAGGCGATGCGGGTCCATATCGAATGCTCGCGCGACCGCCTGCTTCTGGCTTTCGAATGAGGAGTTGTCCCCGGGCCTGAAAGCGTCGCTTGCGCGGCCCGGGTGATTTTTGAGACCAGCGGACGGGACGGGAGCCTGACCGCGACCATTCAACAGGAGGAGTGAGAATGGCTGGCAAGAAAATCCTGATGCTCACCGGTGAATTCACCGAAGAATACGAAATCTTCGTCTACCAGCAGGCGATGGAGGCGGTGGGCCATACCGTCCACGTCGTCTGTCCCGACAAGAAGGCCGGCGAGGTGATCAAGACCTCGCTGCACGACTTCGAGGGCGACCAGACCTATACCGAGAAGATGGGCCACTACGCGCTCATCAACAAGACGTTCTCGGAAGCCGAGAACGAGCTGGACCAGTACCACGCCGTCTATTGCGCGGGTGGACGCGGGCCGGAATATATCCGCACCGACAAGCGCATCCAGGCCATGGTGAAGCACTTCCACGAAACGGAGAAGCCGATCTTCACGATCTGCCATGGTGTCCAGATACTCGTGGCCGTCGATGGCGTGGTGCGGGGCAAGAAGGTGGCCGCGCTCGGCGCCTGCGAGCCCGAAGTCACACTCGCCGGCGGCACCTATATCGATCTGTCGCCGACGGAAGCCTATGTGGACGGCACGATGGTTTCAGCGAAGGGATGGACGGCTCTTGCCGCCTTCATCCGGGAATGTCTCAAGGTGCTGGGCACGGAGATCAGACACACCTGACCGGGTTGCCGCTCGCCCGGACAGAGAAGGCCCCGGTGGCTCGTTCCACCGGGGTTTTTCGTGCGCGACCGCAGGGTCAGTACTTGTCGGGAACGTAAAGTTCCGACGGCAGGATGCGGCGCTCGTAATCCTCGTTGAAGACGCGCTCCGGAAGGTCGATCGGCTCGTCGGGGACCTCTTCGTAGGGAAACAGCGACAGAAGGTGATCCATGCAGTTGAGCCGCGCGCGCTTCTTGTCGTTGCCTTCCACGATGTACCAGGGGGCTTCGGGCATGTTGGTGCGCTCGAGCATTTCTTCCTTGGCCTTGGTGTAATCCTCCCAGCGCACGCGGGACTGCAGATCCATGGGGGACAGCTTCCACTGCTTGAGCGGATCGTGCACCCGCATGAGGAAGCGCAGCTGCTGCTCTTCGTCGGTGATGGAGAACCAGTACTTGACGAGAAGGATGCCGTCGCGGGCGAGCATGCGCTCGAATTCAGGCACGTCCTTGAAAAACTGCTCGACCTCGTCGTCATTGGCAAATCCCATGACGCGCTCGACGCCGGCGCGGTTGTACCAGGACCGGTCGAACAGCACGATTTCGCCGCCCGCCGGGAGGTGGGGCACATAGCGCTGGAAGTACCATTGCGTCTTCTCGCGGTCCGACGGGGCGGGGAGGGCGACGACGCGAACGACACGGGGATTGAGCCGCTGGGTGATGCGCTTGATCACGCCGCCCTTGCCGGCGGCGTCACGACCCTCGAAGAGCACGACGACGCGCTTCTTGTGATGAATGACCCAGTCCTGCAGCTTGATGAGCTCGGCCTGGAGTTTCAGCAGGGCCTGGAAATACTGACGCCGCGGCATGGTCTCGCCATGGGCGCGGTCGTAGATCTTGCGGATCTCCATGGACAGAATGGCGTCTTCGAGCTCGATCTCGTAATCCTCGTCGAGCGTGTCCTCGAGTTCCACCTCCAGCCAGTCCTTCGTCTGGTGGCGCTGCTCGGGCTCGTCCATCGTCTGTCTCCATTTGCCGCTGTGATTCCTGCCGCCTCGATAATATGCCTTCCATTGCAGTTTTATGACAACCGCGCGGGAGGCCTGTCGTCGCGCGGTCTCAGCGGACCTTGAGGAGGATCGACACCAGTGTGAGCGTGACGGCCATGTGCACCATGGCGAAGCGGGCAAGAACCTGGCTGTTCGACCAGTGGTGGTTCTTGCGCACGTGGTCATGCAGCGGAAAGCGGATGCCGGAGAACAGGCTGAGCTTGAAGAAACGCAGCATGGCGACCTTGAAAAGGCCGGTGGCGCCGTTGGCGAGGATCACCCCGGCACACACGACAATCAGGAACGGGTTGCCGCTGACCATCACGAGAATCCCGATCAACAACCCGATGGGACGCGAACCGGCATCGCCCATCATCACCGAGGACGGCGGCACGTTGTACCAGAGATAGCCGGCGAGGCAGCCGCAGGTGATCGCGCAGACGATTGCCCATTTGTAGCCGTCGGCGTCGAACGGAAGCAGCAGGTAGCGCGACATCTCGATATGGCCGATGGCCATATAGAACAGAAGCCCCAGCACGGCGATCGAGATCAGCGCGAGCGTGCCCGACAGCCCGTCGACGCCGTCCGAGCAGTTGAGGGCGTTGATCGAGAACCAGATGATGCCGACGGCGACAGGGATGTGCAGCCAGGCCGGGACCGTGAGGATGTCGGCGGTGAAGGGAAGCCAGACCTTGGCGGGTTCGAAGCCGAAAATGATGACCGCTGCGGCGCATGCGAGAAGCAGGTCGCAGAGGCCGAGCGTCAGTTCGCTCAGGCCGCCCGACTTGTCATCGATGTAACCGAGCACCGAGGCCGCCACGATCAGAAGCATCGAGCAGTAGATGCGCATGTCGAAGGGAACGAAGAGGAAGGCGGCGACGGCAATGATGCCGATCATGATGATGCCGGCGGAAATCGGCTTGCCGACGCTCGCGGCGGAATCCACCGCATGGGCGCGGCCACGGTCGGTCGGCAGGTATTTGGACAGAACCGGGATCAGGATCATCGCGGAGATCGCCGCGACCATGGTCCCGATCGCCGCGAGCATGAACGAGGACGTCAGAAGCCGGAGCGGACCCCAGCTGGGTGCGAGAAAAGCTGCAATGTCGCTGATCATTACGGAAGGTTCCCCGGTCTATCGGCTGTGCTCTTAGCTGGTCACGGGGCTGATTGAAAGCGCCCGAAGCGTTGAAATTGGGGCGATGCGACCGCAAGCACCCTGCGGTGACAGTTTTCCACCACTCAGAAAACTGTCACGCGACTGACATGTAACTGGATCATTTAGCTCCAATCCCGAATTTCCCAAGGAGCACCCAGAATGGCAATCGTTTCGAAGATGAATGGCGGCGTTTGCCTTGCCGCTGTCACCGCCGTACTTCTGACGGCCACCGCAATGAGCGCTTCGGCGGAGCCGGTATTCAACCGCAGCGCGTCTTTCCCGGTCGCCCAGAACCTTCCCGACGATGTCGATCTTTCCACCGAGACCTCGTCCGAGATCATCGCAGCCAGCGAAGACGGCATGACGCTCGTCTACTCGGACAGCCCGTTGGGGGCGATCGGCTTTGTCGACATCGCCGATCCGAAAGCGCCGAAGGCGGGCGGTTCCGTCAGGGTCGAAGGCGAACCCACTTCCGTCACCGTCAAGGGCGGCAAGGCCTTTCTCGCGGTCAACACGTCCGAAGACTACGTCAACACGAGCGGCCAGTTGCTCACCATCGACATGGAAAGCCACGAGATCGAGGCAAGCTGCGATCTCGGCGGTCAGCCGGACTCGGTTGCGGCTGCACCGGATGGCTCGTTCCTGACGGTAGCGATCGAGAACGAGCGCAACGAAGATCTTGACGACGGCAAACTGCCTCAGATGCCCGCGGGCGACCTCGTCATCCTTCCGCTGTCGGAGGGGGCCGTCGACTGCGGTGCGATCATGCATGTCGACGTGACGGGACTGGCGGAGATCGCGCCGGAGGACCCCGAGCCGGAATTCGTCGACGTCAACTCGAAGGGCGAGATCGCGCTGACGCTGCAGGAAAACAATCACATCGTGATCGTCGACGGCAAGTCGGGCGAGATCATCTCGCATTTCTCCGCCGGTACGGTCGATCTGGATGGAATCGACGTCGAGAAAGACGGCAAGCTCGATTTCACCGGCTCCCTCAAGGGGCTCAAGCGCGAGCCCGACACGGTGAAGTGGGTCGATGACGACCGCATCGTCGTGGCGAACGAGGGCGACTACGAGGGCGGTTCGCGTGGCTTCACGATCTTCACCAGGGACGGTGAGGTGGCCTACGAATCCGGTGCTTCCTTCGAGCGGGAGATCGTGCGTCTCGGCATGTTCCCGGACAAGCGCGCCGGCAAGAAGGGCGTGGAGCCCGAAGGTCTGGCCGTCGCCGAATTCGATGGTCAGAACTATATCTTCGTTCTCTCCGAGCGGGCTTCGGTGATGGGTGTCTACAGGGATACCGGCGGGGACCCCGAGCTGGTGCAGATGCTGCCGTCGGGCGTCGCGCCGGAATCGGCCGTCGCCATCCCCTCGCGCGGACTCGTCGCCACGGCCAACGAAGCCGATCTGGTGGAAGACGGTGCCGCCCGTTCGCATGTCATGGTCTACCAGCTCGGCGATGGTCCGGCGGATTTCCCGCAGATCGTCTCCGCCGACAAGGATGGTTCGCCGATCGGCTGGGGTGCGATGTCGGGCCTGACCGCCGATCCCGAAGTTCCGGGCAAGCTCTATGCGATCAACGATTCCTTCTACGCCAACCAGCCTTCGATCTTCGTGATCGATGCCAATCAGACGCCGGCCGTCATCACCGACGTCATCCGCGTGACGAAAGACGGCGCGCCGCTCGCGGGCCGCGACCAGGAAGGCATCGCGGCTGACGGACAGGGCGGCTTCTGGATCGCAAACGAGGGCAATCCGGAGAAGGAGCTGTTCCACGCCATCTATCATGTGGACGCCACCGGCGCGCTCGTCGAGGAAGTCGCCATTCCCGAAGACCTCAACGCCCAGCAGGTGCGTTTCGGTTTCGAAGGCATCACCCTGGTCGGTGAGGGCGGCGACATGACCCTCTGGATGGCCGTGCAGCGTGAATGGAAGGACGATGAGAAAGGCTTCGTGAAGCTCGTCTCCTACAAGCCCGCGACCGGGGAATGGGGCGCGGTGTCCTATCCGCTCGACGCGAGCGAGAAGGGCTGGGTCGGCCTGTCGGAAATCGTCACCCATGAGGGGGCGGTCTATGTCATCGAGCGTGACAACCAGATCGGTGACGCGGCCAGCATCAAGAAGCTCTACAAGGTTGCGATCGATGAGCTTCAGCCGGCACCGATCGGCGGCGAACTGCCGGTGGTCAGCAAGGAACTCGTGCACGACTTCCTGCCGGATCTCGCCTCGCTCACCAACGGCTACGTGGTCGACAAGCTCGAAGGCTTCACCTTCGATGCCGCCGGCAACGCCTTTGCCATTACCGACAATGACGGGGTGGACGACTCCTCCGGCGAGACCTTGTTCTGGAAGATCGACATGACCGCGACCAACTGAGAGCGACATGGTTAACACAACACCCGGCCAGAAATGGCCGGGTGTTTCTATCACGCAGATAGTAGCGTAAATTTTCCCGGAAAACGGGCATTTAGGTGATTAACGTTTGCTAAAGCGGGGGGCGGATATACTCGGCGTCGTAGTATTGCGTAACGGGTGTATCGAGTATGGCTGCCGCCAAACGCCGATTATTTTCCGCATTCAGGATTTCCAGGAAGCTGATCCTCATCACGGGTGGGTTTCTGGTGCTTCTTGGCGCCTCGGGCACCGCCACCCTTCTGTTCGGCGGTGGCTTTCACTTTTCAAAGGGTGAAACAGCCGACATGGCCAGCGGGTCATGCAAGACGATCTACACGTCGAAATTCCTGCGTTCCGGCGAAAGGCGTCTCGTCGCGGTCATTCGTGCCGATGACGAAAAGCCCGCGCACCGGGTGCAGACGGGGCTGCGGATCGCACGGTTTCTTTCCGAGAGCGAAAAGCCGGATCTCGTTACCATCCAGATGGCCGACATGCACGGGCCGGAAAGCCGGATCGATATTCGCGGCCCGATGATCGGCACCGAGATCGTCTATGCGCCGAACCCGAACCGCTCGCGAGCGACGAACCGCGTCTGGGAAGTCCGCTATATCGACGCCAAGCCTTCCAGGATGGGCTATTATTTCGGGCAGAAGATCAGCCTGCCGGAAGACGAGATCGAGACGGTGCTGCGCGAGGTCGAGCCGTTTCACGGCTGTGACGGCGATCTCGTGGAAACTGCAGCGCTCGACAGCGGTCACGGCGAAAGTTCCGGACATGCCGAGGACGTCGCGGGTCACGGCGACGAAAAAGCCGCGGCCGACGACGGCCACGGCTCCTCAGGTCACTAAAACCGAAATCCGGTTCTGAACGGAGATCCTACTCGCTGCGCGACTTGCGTGCCGGGAAGAGGATCACGTCGCGGATCGAGGGGGCGTTGGTCAAAAGCATCGTCAGGCGATCGACGCCGATGCCGAGACCGCCAGCCGGCGGCATGCCCTGATCGATCGCATCGAGAAACTCCTCGTCGAGCTGCTTGGCCGTCTCGCCGCGGGCATGGGCCTGCTCGAGCTGCTCGACCATGCGGGCGCGCTGTTCTTCCGGATCGTTGAGCTCGGAGAAGGCGTTGCCGATTTCCCAGGCGTTGCAATAGGTCTCGAAGCGCTCGACCAGGCGCGGTTCGCCCGGTACTTCCTTGGCAAACGGCGAAATGTCCTTGGGGAAGTGGGTGACGTGGGACGGCTGGATCAGCGTCGCTTCCACCTTCTCCTCGAAGATGAAGGCCAGGCACTCGCCCCAGGTCCAGTCATCCTCGACTTCCGAGAAGCCGGCCGCCTTGCTGGCCGCACGGGCTTCCTCGTCGGTGGTCATGGCGAGGAAGTCGATGCCGGTGACTTCCTTGACGGCATCCGGCATCGGCACGCGGCGGAAGGGACCCTTGAAGGAGATTTCCTTGTCGCCATAGGTGAATTCCGTGGAGCCGTGGATCGACAGCGCGAGCGCCTCGAACATCCGTTCGACGAGTTTCATGATGTCTTCGTAATCGGCGTAGGCCCAATAGCACTCGAGCATGGTGAACTCGGGATTGTGCCGGGTGGAAACACCTTCGTTGCGGAAGTTGCGGTTGATTTCGAACACCTTGTCGGAGAGGCCCGAAACCAGCGTACGCTTGAGGAAAAGCTCCGGCGCGATACGCAGATACATGTCGAGTTTCAGCGTGTTGTGGTGGGTGCGGAACGGATCGGCTGTCGCACCGCCATAGACCGAATGCAGCATCGGCGTCTCGACTTCCATGAAGCCGTCATCTTCCATGAAACGGCGGATGCCGGAGACGATCCTGGAGCGCTGCTGGAAGCGGAGCTTGGACTCCTCGTTGGCGATGATGTCGAGGTGACGCTTGCGATAGCGCTGTTCGATGTCGGCAAGCCCATGCCACTTTTCGGGCATCGGCAGCAGCGACTTCGTCAGCATGGTGATCTCGTGGGCGTTGACCGTCAGTTCGCCGCGCTTGGTGCGGCGGACCATGCCCGTCACGCCGATGATGTCGCCGAGATCGAGGAAGGGAAGAAGCTCGCGGGTCTCCTCGCTCGCATAATCCTTGTGGGTGAACACCTGGATCTTGCCCGATGCGTCATGCAGATCCATGAACATGCCGGAATTGCGCGACGAATAGATCCGGCCCGCGATGGTGACGATGTCACCGGTCTCGGTGTCGGGCTCGATGTCGGCGTATTTCTCGGCCAGTTCCTGGTTGGTGATGGTCCGGTGAAAATGGGCCGGATAGACGGTGTCGAGCTTCTCGCGCAATTGCGCCAGCTTCTGGGCGCGCACTTCGGTGGCGTTCGACGAGAGGCCGGTTTCCTGAGCTTTGTCGGTCATGGGCGTTTTCCGTTTCCGGTCTGGTAATTCGGGGTCAGGCGGCAAGCGAGGCTTGCAGGACCTCGCGCGCATCCTTGAGCCGCTGGCGAACGGCGGCGCGGCCAAGGATCGCCATGGAATCGAATAGCGGCAGCGAACGGGCCGAACCGCTCATGGCGACGAAGAGGGGCGGCAGGAAGACGCGCAGCTTGCGGTCCATCTTGTCGGAGACCGCGCGCAGTTCCGCCTCGATCGTCTCGGCGTTCCATTCCGTCAGGGCTTCGAGCGCCGGCGCGACTTCCGTGATGATTTCGACGCAATCGGCCAGTTCGATCTTCTTGAGACCCTCGAAATGCGCCGGGGTCAGGCCGAGATCGGATTTCAGCAGAAATCCTGTCAGGTCCGGCAGTTCGCCGAATTTCTGGACGCGCGACTGCGCCAGGCGCAGGCCCTGGGTCAGGCGGTCGCCGTGCATTGCCCAGTCACGGACGCGGGCGAGGAAATCGTCTTCCGAAAGCTTCTCGCGCAGCCAGCGGCCGTTGAGCCAGTCGAGCTTCTGGATATCGAAGATCGCGCCGGCCTTGGACAGGTTCCCGGTGTCGAAACGGGCGATCAGTTCGTCCATGTCGAGGAGTTCCTCACCCTCGGCGATCTGGATGAAGAACAGGCCGAGGAAGTTCATCAGCGCTTCCGGCAGATAGCCGAGGCCCGCATAGAACGGGATCGAGGTCGGGTTCTTGCGCTTGGACAGCTTCGACTTGTCGGCATTGCGCATCAGCGACAGGTGCATGAAGACCGGCGGCTCGAGGCCGAGATACCGGTAGATCAGAATGTGCTTCGGCACCGAGGCGAGCCATTCCTCGCCGCGGGCGACGTGGGTGATCTTCATCAGGTGGTCGTCGACGACATTGGCCATGTGGTAGGTCGGCATGCCGTCGGCCTTGAGCAGGACCTGCATGTCGACGGCGTCCCACGGAATCTCGACTTCGCCATAGACGGCGTCGGTGAACTTGCAGACGCCTTCCTCGGGGATCTTCATGCGCACGACATGCGGCTCGCCGGCATCGACGCGGCTCGTCACTTCCTCGGCGGACAGGTGAAGGCAGTGACCGTCATATTTCGGCGGCTTGCCCGCGGCGCGCTGGGCGGCGCGCATCTCGTCGAGACGCTCGGGCGTGCAGAAGCACTTGAAGCCGTGACCGGCTTCCACGATCCTGTCGACATAGGGACGGTAGATGTCCTTGCGTTCGGACTGGCGGTAGGGACCGTATTCGCCACCGACATCGGGGCCCTCGTCCCATTCCAGTCCGCACCATTTCAGCGCGTCGAGGACCTTCTCCTCGTATTCGCGGGTCGAACGGGTCGCATCGGTATCCTCAATGCGCAGCACGAACGTGCCTTCGTTCTTGCGGGCGAAGAGATAGTTGAACAGCGCAATATAGGCGGTGCCGACATGGGGTTCGCCGGTGGGAGAGGGGGCAATGCGCACCCGGGGTTTGGTCTGTGCCATGGTAATCGTCACTCGGTCTCGGTGTGGCCGCGTCCAGCGCGGCTGCCCCGGCGACCGGACCTTGGAAATGAAGGTCTTTGGAAAGCGGGCCGGAACAGGGAAATTCGGTCCGCCTTAGGCCACATTGCCATGCGCACGTCAAGTATTCGGCCCGGTTGCGGGAGGCTCGCTTCTATTTACCTCGCGCACGGCTCCTGATATCGCCAGCAGGCACAAACACGTAGGGGGAATGCATGTATCTCGGACTCGATCTCGGTACCTCGTCGGTCAAGGCGCTCCTGATGGATGACAACCAATCCGTCATAGGCTCGGCGACGGCCGCGCTCAGCGTCGAGCGCCCGCACCCGGGATGGTCGGAGCAGGATCCGGCAAACTGGATTTCCGCAGTGCGTGCCGCAGTGTCGCAATTGTCCGCCGCGCACAAGTCCGAGGTCGCCGCCATCAAGGGCGTCGGATTGTCGGGTCAC
The DNA here is from genome assembly GCF_004354915.1 of Pseudohoeflea suaedae. Taxonomy (GTDB): domain Bacteria; phylum Pseudomonadota; class Alphaproteobacteria; order Rhizobiales; family Rhizobiaceae; genus Pseudohoeflea; species Pseudohoeflea suaedae. The sequence continues at coordinate 248,878 of NZ_SMSI01000003.1, forward strand.
ATGCACGGAGCGACGACGATCGACGCCTCGGGCCGCGTGATCCGGCCCTGCATCCTCTGGAACGATACGCGCAGCCACAAGGAAGCTGCCGAGCTCGATGCCGATCCGCGTTTCCGCAAGGTCACCGGCAATATCGTCTTCCCCGGCTTCACCGCGCCGAAGCTCGTCTGGATGGCGCGCAACGAGGCGGAGAATTTCAAGCGCATCGCGAAGGTGCTGCTGCCTAAGGATTATCTGCGTTTCTGGCTGACGGGCGAGACCATTTCGGAAATGTCGGATTCCGCCGGTACCGCCTGGCTCGACACCGGCAAGCGCGCCTGGGATGACGCGCTTCTGTCTGCGACGGGCATGAAGCGCGAGCAGATGCCGTCGCTGATCGAAGGCACGGAAGTGGGCGGCACATTGCGCCCGGAGGTCGCAAGCGAACTCGGGCTGCCTGCGGGCGTACCGGTGGCGGGTGGCGCCGGCGACAATGCCGCGGCCGCCTGCGGCATGGGTACGGTGACCGATGGCGCGGCCTTCGCCTCGCTCGGCACCTCCGGCGTATTGTTTGCCGCCAATGATGCCTACCGGCCGAACCCGGAAAGTGCTGTTCATGCCTTCTGCCACGCTCTGCCGCAGACCTGGCACCAGATGGGTGTCATCCTGTCGGCGACGGATTCGCTCAACTGGCTGGCCGGCATCACCGGCAAACGTCCGTCGGAACTCACGTCGCCGCTCGGCACAAACGTGAAGGCGCCGGGATCGGTCACCTTCCTGCCCTATCTCTCCGGCGAGCGGACGCCGCATAATGATGCGCAGATCCGCGGTGCCTTTGCCGGGCTGGGTCACGAGGCGGACCAGAACGCGATGACGCGCGCCGTGCTCGAAGGCGTGGCATTCGCCTTCCGCGACAGTCTCGAGGCGCTCGGCCAGGCAGGGACCAGGCTCGATCGCGTCACCGCCACCGGCGGCGGATCCCAGTCCCGCTACTGGCTGGAGGTCCTGGCCACCGTTCTCGGCATGCCGGTCGATCTTCCGGCCGACGGCGATTTCGGTGCCGCCTTCGGTGCCGCACGGCTTGGCCTGATTGCTGCCGAGAAGGTCGATCCGGCCCAGGTCTGCACCGCACCCGCCACCGCCGAAACGATCGAACCCGATTCCGCGCTTTCGGGCGCATTCGAGGAGGCCTATGGCCGCTACCGCGCGCTCTATCCCGCGCTGAAGCAGGCCATGGCCTGACAGGAACGCCGCCTTCCCCTGCCGGGAGCGCGGCCCACATGACGGCGGCAATCAGGTCCTCGCAGAGGCTGCCGCCCGACAGGAGAACGACATGCAATTTGCCCGCCTCAACGGCGTGACGCTGCACCATCAGGTGATCGGCGCGAGCCCCGACAAGCCCACCATCATCTTCGTCAATTCGCTGGGAACGGATTTCCGGATCTGGCGCGACGTGATCGTCCGCCTCGTCGGCGAATACGGCCTCATCACCTATGACAAGCGCGGTCACGGTCTCTCCGACGTTGGCGAGACCTGCACGATGGACGACCATGTCGACGACCTGGCGGCCGTGATCGACCACTACGACGCCAAGAACGTCATCGTCTGCGGCCTTTCGGTCGGCGGCATGATCGCGCTCGGCCTGTCGAAGAAGCGCCCCGATCTGGTGCGGGCGCTCATCCTCTGCGACACCGCGCACAAGATCGGCACGCCCGACATGTGGGCCGCACGGATCGCCGCCGTCGAGGAGGAAGGGATCACCTCGATCTCCGACACGATCCTCGAGCGGTGGTTCACGCAGGAATTCCGGTCGCCGGAAAACCCCGAATTCACCGGCTACCGCAACATGCTCGAACGGACGCCGGAGGAAGGCTACATGGCCACCTGCGCGGCGATCGGGATGACGGACTACACCGATATCGCCAAGACGCTGACCGTTCCGGCGATCTGCGTGGTCGGTCGCGAAGACGGCTCGACGCCGCCGGAACTCGTGGGCGAGATGGCCAAGCTCATTCCCGGGGCGCGTTACCAGGAAATTCCAGGTGCCGCGCATCTGCCCTGCATCGAAAAGCCGGTCGAGACGTCGGAAATCATCCGCGCCTTCATCGCCCAGCTCGCCTGAGGGTCAGCGTACCACGAAGCCGTGGGCGAAGGGGTCTTCCTCGTCGTCGATGACGATCGAGTTGTGTCCCGTCTCAACGGCCCACCCGGCGACCGAGGGGATGATGCCCGTGCGGTCGCCGACTTTGGCTTCCGCTTCGACACGTCCCTTGAACAGCGATCCGATGACGGATTCATGGATGAAGTCGTCGCCGACCGCCAGCTTGCCCCTGGCCGCCCAATGGGCCATGCGCGCCGAGGTGCCGGTGCCGCAGGGCGACCGGTCGATCGCCTTGTCGCCGTAGAAGACGGCATTGCGCGCGGTGGCGCCTTCCACTGTCGGAACGCCGGTCCAGAGAATATGGCTCAGCCCGCGAATGTCGGATTTTTCCGGGTGCACGAACTCGTATTTCTCGTTCAGTGCGGCGCGCAGCGCGGGGCTCATGCGCACGAGATCGCCGGCGGTGAAATCCGCCATGTCGCGGAAATTCGCCTGCGGCTCGACGATCGCATAGAAATTGCCGCCATAGGCCACATCGACCTTCACCTCGCCAAGACCCGGGCATTGCGCAGAGAGATTTTCGGCATGGAGATAGGCCGGCACATTGGTCAGCCTGACTTCCGTGACCTTGCGGCCTTTGCGCTCGTATCGTGCGACCACCTTGCCGGCCGGCGTGTCGAGATTGACGACGCCATCCTGCTTCGGCGCGATCAGACCGTTCTCGATGGCCATGGTGACGGTGCCGATGGTGCCGTGGCCGCACATGGGCAGGCAGCCCGACGTCTCGATGAAGAGGATGGCGATGTCGCAGTCCTCGCGGGTCGGGGGATAGAGGATCGAACCGGACATCATGTCGTGGCCACGCGGCTCGAACATCAGTCCGGTGCGGATCCAGTCATACTCGGCGAGGAAGTGGGAGCGGCGTTCGAGCATGGTCGCGCCCTCCAGCAGCGGCCCGCCGCCGGCCACGAGACGAACCGGATTGCCGCAGGTATGTCCGTCGATGCAGAAGAAGGTATTGCGTGCCATGGGAAACTCCGGAAATCGCGTCGGGGTCAGGACCTAGAAACGATCTGCCCGGAAGGGGGCGAGATCGATGGAGGGGGTTTTCTCGCTGACGAGGTCGGTGACGATCCGTCCCATGGCCGCCGATTGGGTCAGCCCCAAATGACCGTTGCCGAAGGCGAGCAGAATGTCACCGCGTTCGCGAAGCGGCGAAAGCACCGGCAGGCTGTCGGGCAGGGAGGGGCGGAAGCCCATCCATTCCACGCCGCCGCTCGGGTCGAGACCGGGCAGAAAGTCCCTGGCCTTGTCGAGCATGATCTTCGATCGGGCATAGTTCGGTGCGGCATCGAGGCCGGCGAATTCAACCGCGCCGCCGACGCGCACGCCGTTTTCGAGCGGGGTGACGACGAAGGCGTGGCCTGAGAAGATCAATTGCCGCTTGAGATCGAACGCGCCCCTGGGCAGGGTCGTGTTGTAGCCGCGCTCGGTATCGAGCGGGATGCGGGCTGCGGACGTGCCCTTGAGAATGCGGGTCGACCAGGCGCCGGCAGCAATCACGATGCGCTCGGCACTCAGCTCCGTCCGGTCCTCGAGGACAGCGACCGGTTTCGCGCCGGAAAGCTCGAGACGCGTGACCTTTCTGCGCTCGAGTTTCGCGCCGAATTTCTCCGCATGTTTCCAGACGGCGAGTGCATAGTCGCGCGGATCGGACACCGTCTTCCAGCCGGGGACGAAGGTGCCGGCGACGAAACGCCCGGCCAGTCCCGGCTGCAGATCAGCCAGATCACCGCCGCGGACATGGCGGAACTCGATCCCTGACGCCTCGCGCCGGTCCCAGCCCGGCAGGCTTGCCCTGAACTCGCCTTCGCTCTCGTAGAGTTCAAGCGATCCGTCGTGCCGGATGAGGTCTGCGATATCCGCGCGCTCGGCCAGCGCGAAGGTCTCGCGCGCCGCAAGGTCCATCATTGCCGATTGGGCGGCGATCGAAGCCTCGACGCGATCGGGTGTGCTCGAGAGAGCAAAACGCGTGAGCCACGGCACGAGCCTGGGCAGGTAGGAGGGCCGGATCGAGAGCGGGCCGAGCGGATCGAAGAGCCAGCGCGGTGCCTTCCACATGATTTTCGGCGAGGCGAGCGGCATGATGTCGGAAAAGGCGAGGGCGGCGGCATTGCCACGGCTGGTCATCTCGGCGACACCCTCGGGATCGACGACCCTGACACGATGTCCGTTCTCGCTCAGCATGGCGGCGATATTGACGCCAACAATCCCCGCGCCGATCACGATGACATCGCGGGATGGCGCGCTCATTTGCCGACGCTTTCCCGGACGGCCTTTTGACTGGCCTTCAACATCTGGCGGTGACGCGCGCGATAGCGTTCGCGGTCGTCCTCGCTGCGCTCATGATAGCAGTGCGGGCAGGAAACGCCTTCCTCGTAGAGCGGCGAGGCGCGATCTTCCGGCGTCAGCGGCAGGCGGCAGGCGCGGCAGAGCGTTTCGTCTCCGATGCGAAGTCCATGGCCGACCGAGACCCGCTCGTCGAAGACGAAACAGTTGCCTTCCCAGAGGCTCTCTTCCTGAGGCACATCCTCGAGATATTTCAGGATGCCGCCCTTGAGGTGGAAGACGTTGTCGAAGCCCTTTTCCTTCATGAAGGCGGTGGCCTTCTCGCAGCGTATGCCGCCGGTGCAGAACATGGCGATCTTCTTGTCCTTGATCGCCTCCGGATCTTCGAGAATGTCCGCGCTTTCCACCCAGTCCGGGAATTCGCGGAACGTGTCCGTTTCGGGATTGATCGCATTCCTGAAGGTACCGATCGCGACTTCGTAGTCGTTGCGCGTGTCGATGATGATGGTGTCGGGATCGGCGATCAGCGCGTTCCAGTCCCTCGGCTCCACATAGGTGCCGACGATCTTGAGCGGATCGATGCCCTCAACGCCCATGGTGACGATCTCCTTCTTGAGCCGTACCTTCATACGGCGGAAGGGCATGGTCTCGGCGCCGCTTTCCTTGTGAACGGTTTCCGCAAGTCCGGGAATCGCGCGGATATGGGCAAGCACCGCGTCGATACCGTCGCGGCTGCCGGCGATGGTGCCGTTGATCCCTTCCGCGGCGAGAAGCAACGAGCCTTTCACGCCATTGGCGTCGCACAGGGCCTGAAGGGGGCCCTGCAGGGCGACATGGTGATCAAGGCGCGCAAAGTGGTAGAGTGCGGCCACAATGACGGGATGGTTCGAAAGCATCTTGGAAGGCTGTGCAGACATGATACCCGCCAATATCCTGTCTTGGTTTTCGTGGCAATCGCGATAGGTGGTGCAGGCCGTGCGCAAGAATGCCTGCATGGCTGCGTTGCATGGACAAGGCGAAGCCGAGGGGGTAACGAGGCAGTGAAAATAAGCGTGAAAGGGCTACCCATGCGTGACAAGACCGCCGGTCTCCTCGAAATCCTGAAACTGCAGCCGGTCGTGCCGGTTCTGGTCATCGACCAGGTCGAGCATGCCGTGCCGCTGGCGCGCGCGCTGGTCAAGGGCGGGTTGAAGGCGATCGAGATCACGCTGCGTACGCCCGTCGCCCTCGATGCGATCCGCGCGGTGGCCAACGAGGTCGAAGGTGCCGTGCCCGGCGCCGGTACCGTGCTGAACAAGCAGGATTACAACAAAGCCGAGGATGCCGGCTCGCAGTTCATCGTCTCGCCCGGTGCGACGCTTGAGCTCCTCGAGGCCGCGCGGAAATCGAAGGTGCCCATGCTGCCTGGCGCTGCGACGCCTTCCGAGGTGATGAGCCTGCGCGAGGAAGGTTATGACGTCATGAAGTTCTTCCCGGCCGAACAGGCGGGCGGGGCGTCCTATCTCAAGTCGCTTTCCTCGCCGCTCGCCGGCACGCTGTTCTGCCCGACCGGCGGGGTGTCGCCGGAAAACGCGAAAGACTATCTCTCGCTGCCCAACGTGGTCTGTGTCGGCGGTTCGTGGGTCGCCCCGAAGGACCTCGTCGCCGCCGGCGACTGGGACGGGATCACGCGCCTTGCAGAGGAAGCCTGCAAGCTCGCCCGCTGACGGTTTGCCGCAGGGCTTTTCGTTGCAACCGATCACTGTCGCACCCATTTAGTCCGCAGGCGCCTGCAAGCGCATGAGGGAAAATGAGGAGACACGAATGATCGACCCGAAAACCATTCTGGACCAGTTTCTGGGCTCCAAGGTGCCAGGCACCTCGAACTCCGTGAGCCAGACCGCCCAGAAGGCCGGTCAGCTCGCCAAGGACAATCCGGTGGCGACGGGCCTGCTCGCGGCTGTTCTCCTCGGCACCGGACCGGGCCGCGCGCTGGCTGGCGGTGCGCTGCGTGTCGGTGGCGTCGCAGCCGTCGCCGGTCTGGGCTACCAGGCATGGAAGAATTACAAGTCCGGAGGCAAGCCGGTCGACACTGCCACCCTGCCGCCGGCACTGCCCGGCGATATCACGCCGCCCGCCGATTCAGGCTTTACGAGCGACCCGTCGCAGATCGACGAGACATTTGCCCTCGCACTCGTCCGCGTGATGATCGGGGCGGCGCGCGCGGATGGGCATATTGACGATGCCGAGCGGCAGCGTATTCACGACAAGCTCGAAGTCGCGGGGCTCGGATCGGAGGCGGTCCGCTTCCTCGAGGACGAACTCTCTCGGCCGGTCGATATCGACGCGCTGGTCGGCGCGGCAAAGACCGACGAGCAGAAGGTCGAAATGTTCACCGCTGCGCGTCTGGCTATCGAGCCCGATACACGTGCCGAACGGGGCTATCTCGATCTTCTGGCCGGACGTCTCGGCCTGCCCGACGATCTCGTCGATCACATCGAGGCGACCGTTTCCGCCGCCAAGGCCTGACGCGCGCCGATTGCATCGCCGACCGGCTTGCCCGGACGGCCAAAGGCGGTACAGTCCGCCCATGCATTCGCGATCGCATATAGAAAAACGTTTCCGGATGGCCCGCACCGTGTTGATCTCGGTGTGGGCCGTCTTCACTCTCGCAATCGTTTTCTACACCGTCCATGTGGCCGGCCGGAACGCCGAGGGCGACATTCTCGCCGAGGCCGGCGAGACCCTCTCGGTGCAGAGCGAAACGCTGTCGGGCGTGCTCGACAAGTACCGGCTGATGGCGCCGCTTCTGGCGCGGCAGTCCTCCGTCGCCTCGCTGTTCATCCTCAATGCGGATGGCGCGCCGCAGGCGGTGGCCGCGAGGGGAATGGCCGGTGCGCTGACCGGCATGTCGGCGGCCGAGGACGTTGCCTTCTTCTTTCCCGACGGCACGCTGCTCGGCCATGCGAACGGACCCTTCGTCGAAACGCGGGCGGGCCTCGACGGTCTCATCCGCGACGCGTCGCAGGGCCGGCTGGGCCGCGCCATGCTGGCACTCGGGCCGGAGCAGCGCTCCTATGCCTTTTCCTCGGGCGTCCGGCGTAACGGCAAGCTGGTCGGTATCGTCGTGGTCTATGTCGATTTCTTTCGGGTCGAAGCAGCCTGGGCGCTGTCCAACCGGCCGATCTACGTCACCGAAGCCGACGGCACCATCATTCTGGCCAACATCCCGAACTGGCGGATGCGCGAGGCAGAGGATGTGCTCATGGAGCGCGGCGATCGGGTGGCGGTGCCGGATGACGGGTCCGTTCGCACCTATCTCGACATGAGCCGCTACATGCCGGTTCTCGGCTGGACCCTGCATGTGCTTGCCGATCCTTCGCCCGCCGCCAGTGCCAAGGTTTCCGCGGGCGCGATCGCGACGCTTGCCTGTCTGCTGGCGGGACTGGTGGCGCTTATCGTGCTCAGGCGGAACGAGACGGCACTCCTGCAAGCGCGGTCCGACCGGGCGACGGCCTTGCGCCTGGAGCGTGTGGTGCGCGACCGGACGGAAGCGCTCTCGGAGAGCAACCGCTCGCTCTCGCGCGAAGTGGAAACGCGGCGCGAGGCCGAAATGCGTCTGCGCGCCGCCCAGGCCGAACTCATTCAGGCCGCCAAGCTCGCGGCACTCGGGCAGATGTCGGCAGCCATCAGCCACGAATTCAACCAGCCGCTGGCGGCCATCCGGTCCTATGCCGACAACGGGCAGAAATTCATCGACAGGGGGCGAGCGGACAGTGCCCGCGAAAATCTCGGTCGCATCAACGGTCTGGTCGACCGGATGGCGGAGCTCTCCCGCGCGCTGTTGTCTTTCGCGCGCAAGCCGGGCCAGACGCTCGGGTCCGTGCATCTGGGGACGGTCATCGAAGAGGCGCTGCTGCTGGCCCGTCCGCGTGCCCGGAAGGCCGGTGTGGAGGTCAGGCTTCTGGGCGATATCGATACGATGATGGTCTCAGGCGGGCGGGTGCGGCTGGGGCAGGTGTTCGTCAATCTCGTCAACAATGCGGTCGATGCCATCGGCGAGCGGGATGGCGGGCTCGTGGAGATAAGGGCAAGGCGCGACGAGGGCGTTGTCATAGTCGAGGTTTCAGACAATGGTCCCGGTATTCCTGAAGCGACGTTGCAGCATATTTTCGATCCGTTCTTCACCACCAAGGCGACCGGCGAGGGGATCGGGATCGGGCTATCGATCGTCGACAATATCGTGCGCGATTTCGGCGGGAAGGTCAGCGCGCGCAATGGCGAGACGGGCGGCGCGGTATTCCGCGTCGAACTGCTGGAAGCCGAGATCGGGGCGAAGGCTGATGCGTAAGGCTGGACTTTTGGCGCTTCAGATGGTGTTGAAGCGAAAAAGGGGACATTCGATTGGCTGACGGCAAGACACTGAGCAACGAGGACCGGGTCGTTCATCTCGTCGACGACGACGCGGATCTCCGGCATGCGCTCACCCAGTCTCTTGAACTCGAGGGGCTGACTGTCGTTGCCCACAACGATGCGGCCGAAATCCCGGACCTGCCGCTGCGCGAACTCTACGGCGTCATCGTCTGCGATATCCGCATGCCGGGGCAGGACGGGCTGGAGATACTCAAGCGCGTGCTCGCCATCGATCCCACCATGCCTGTGATCCTGATTACCGGACATGGCGACGTGCAAATGGCGGTCGAGGCGATGCGCGCCGGGGCCTATGATTTCATCGAAAAGCCGTTTCCGGCCAACAGGCTCTTCTCCGTGGTCGAACGTGCCATCGAGAAGCGCCGGCTGGTGCTCGAGAACCGGGTGCTGCGCAATGCGCTCGAAGGCGCCGACGATCTCTCCTCCCGGCTGGTCGGGCGCAATCCGGCCATCCAGCATCTGCGCGCGCAGATTTCGGCGCTGGCCGATACGGATGCGGATGTGCTGATCACCGGCGAAACCGGCACCGGCAAGGAAGTGGTGGCCCGGGCGCTTCATGATTTCGGGCCGCGGTCGCGCGGCAATTTCGTTGCCATCAACTGTGCGGCAGTGCCGGCCGAGATCTTCGAAAGCGAGCTCTTCGGCCACGAGGCGGGAGCCTTCACGGGTGCGCAGAAACTGCGGATCGGCAAGCTCGAGCATGCCAATGGCGGAACAGTGTTTCTCGACGAGATCGAATCCATGCCGCTCGATCTTCAGGCCAAGCTCCTGCGGGCGATCGAGGGGCGAGCCATCGAGCGGCTGGGGTCGAACAAGCAGGTGCCGCTCGACGTGCGTTTCGTTGCCGCGACGAAATCCGATCTTTCCGCCGATCCGGCGAAATTTCGGAGCGACCTCTATTACAGGCTGAATGTGATCACGCTGGCGATCCCGGCATTGCGCGAGCGCAAGGACGATATTCCGCTGCTGTTCTTCCAGATGGCGCGGGAAGCGCGAGCGCGTTACCGTCGCGAGATCCCGGAGGTGACGCCGGCGCTTGAAGCCGGGCTGATGGCGCATGACTGGCCCGGCAATGTGCGAGAACTCCGCAACGTCGCCGATCGTTTCGTTCTCGGCATGTGGCAGGGATTCGAAGTAAGGGGCCAGTCGGTATCGGGCGGTTCCGGCAATCTCGGTGAGCGGGTCGACGCGTTCGAACGCTCGGTGATCATCGCCGAACTCTCGCGCAACGGCGGTTCGTTGAAGCCGACCTACGAGGCGTTGGGGATTTCACGCAAGGGTCTCTACGACAAGATAAGGCGGCTCGATATCTCCACGGACGCCGCGTCCGATGTGTAGATTTCTACCCATGAAGACCGGTCGATGGGTGGACTCCTTCCCACGTTCCGCCTGATTTGCCCGGTTCGCCGGTGCAAACCCCGATAAATTCCGCGATTTGCCAATATGGCATGGGCTTTGCAATGCTGGGCCAGGCGCGATGGTGGGAGGCCGTCTCGCGGGGCCGCATGTCACGCGGCGCCCTGCGCATGTTCTCCCCTGTGTGCCGCTCGAATATCGAAAACCGGACATCCCGTCCGGCTGTGGAGGACAGAACAATGAAAAAGCTTCTTCTCGGCGCCGTATCGGCTGCAGCTCTCACCCTTGGCGCACAGCAGGCCCATGCCCAGTGCGACGATGGCGAAATGGTCATCAAGTTCAGCCACGTGGTTGCCGCCACCGGCCACCCCAAGGGCGATGCCGCCACAATGCTGGCAGAGCGGGTGAACAAGGAAATGGACGGCAAGGCCTGCATGGAGGTCTTCCCGAACTCGACACTCTTCGATGACGACAAGGTGCTTGAAGCGTTGCTGATCGGCGACGTTCAGCTGGCGGCTCCGTCGCTGTCGAAGTTCGAGGCCTACACGCTGAAATATCGCCTCTTCGATCTGCCGTTCCTGTTCTCGAGCCTGCAGGCCGTGGACACGTTCATCAATTCGGACGAAGGCCGTGGCCTGCTCACCGTGATGGAAGATGTGGGTTACACCGGCCTGGGCTACTGGTCGTCGGGTCTCAAGCAGTTCTCGGCCAACAAGCCGCTGCTCGTTCCGTCCGATGCCAACGGCCTGAAGTTCCGCGTCCAGACGTCCGACGTGGCAGTCGCCATGATCGAGGCGATGGGCGCATCGGCCCAGAAGCTCGCCTTCAAGGAAGTCTATGGTGCGCTGCAGACAGGCGTCGTGGACGGCCAGGAAAACACCTGGTCGAACATCTACACGCAGAAGTTCTTCGAGGTGCAGGACGGCGTCACCGAAACCAACCACCAGCTTCTCGCCTATCTGCTCGTGACCTCGACGGAATGGCTCAACGGTCTGGATGAGGACATCCGCACGCAGTTCGTCTCCATCGTTGACGAAGTGACCAAGGAAGCAAATGCGGCGGTTGCCGAGACGGAAGCCAAGAACCGTCAGAACATCATCGACGCCGGCGGCACCATCCGCGAGCTGTCTGCGGAACAGCGCAAGCAGTGGGTCGATACGATGAAGCCGGTCTGGGCCCAGTTCGAAGGCGACATCGGCAAGGACCTGATCGACGCCGCGGCAGCCTCCAACGGCTCGTAAATACATCATCCGAAACAAGATGCCGCGTCCGGGTTGTCCGGGCGCGGTTCTTCGATTTGCGGGGCGTAACGTCACCTTGCGCCCGCGGGGAACGTGAAAAAGGGGAACGTCATGGCCGCGTATTGGCCCTATGTGGGTATTCTCGTCATCATCGGGATTTTCTTTCTGGCCGAACGGCGCTGGCCCGAAGGTGTCACGCGGTTTGAGGAAAATGTGCTGGCAACGCTTCTGGCGCTGATCACGCTCGTCTCGTTTTCCCAGGTCATCGCGCGCTACGGGTTCAACAGCGGCTGGGGCGGCGCTCTCGAATTCACCCGCATCCTGTTTGCCTGGATGATCCTGTTCGGCATGAGCTACGGGCTGAAGACGGGCATGCATCTCGGGGTGGATGCGCTGCTCAGGCTGTTTCCGCAGAAACTGTTCAAGTTTTTCGCGATCTTCGGGGCGTTCTGCTGTCTTCTCTACGCGATCATCCTTCTGTCTTCCGGCTGGCTCGCTGTTTTCGGCGCCGACACCAAAGGCGGCGCGATGACCTACTGGCAGACCATGTTCAAGGTCGGAATCGGGCTCGACGATCTGCGCTATCCCGACTGGATGCAGGACACGTTCGGGCTGAAGGAGCGCGTCCAGCGCTGGATCGCCTATCTCATCCTTCCGATCGGGCTCGGCCTTTTCGCCTTCCGCGCCATCCAGGCGATGATCGCGATCTGGCGCGGCGAACGCGAAATGGTGATCGCCGGGCACGAAGCCGAAGAGCTCGTTGCCGAAAACCGTGACGTGCTGAAGGATTGAGCGACATGGAACCCATCATTCTCTTTATCTTCGTCATCGGCTTTCTGTTTCTCGGCGTCCCCGTCGCGATTTCGCTCGGCCTGTCATCGATCCTGATCATCGCGTTCTTCTCGGCGGATTCGATGTCATCGGTCGCTATCCAGCTGTTTACCGCGTCGCAGAACTATACGCTGCTCGCCATTCCCTTCTTCGTGCTGGCGTCGGCCTTCATGTCGACCGGTGGCGTGGCCAAGCGCATCATCCGCTTTGCCATCTCGGCGGTCGGGCATTTCCGTGGCGGTCTGGCGATGGCGAGCGTGCTCGCCTGCATGCTGTTTGCCGCGCTGTCCGGCTCGTCGCCCGCGACCGTGGTCGCGATCGGCACCATTGCCATCGCGGGCATGCGGCAGGTCGGCTACTCCAAGGAGTTCGCCGCAGGCATCATCGCCAATGCCGGGACGCTCGGCATTCTCATTCCGCCATCGATCGTCATGGTCGTCTATGCGGCCGCGACGGACGTTTCCGTCGGGCGCCTGTTTCTTGCCGGCGTCATACCGGGCATCGTCGCCGGCCTGATGCTGATGATCGCGATCTACATCGTCGCGCGCTGGAAGAACCTGCCGGCCGAACCCTGGAAGGGCTTTGGCGAGATCATCGCCGGCGGCAAGGAATCGGGGTGGGGCCTGTTCCTCATCGTCATCATCATCGGCGGCATCTATGGCGGCGTCTTCACGCCGACGGAAGCCGCCGCGGTGGCCGCGGTATATTCCTTCTTCGTGGCGGTCTTCATCTATCGCGACATGGGGCCGATGACAGGAATAGCCTGGGTTTCGGAGGATGACGGGAAACCTGCGCGTATCGGCTTCTCGGCAACCGTCTATGCGCTCGCCTTCTTCTTCGTCTGGATGATCCTGTCCTTCTTCGCCACGTCCGACTGGGAAGGCATCACGCTGGCCGGCCGGGCGCAGCTCGGCGGTATCCTGGCGGTCGCGCTCGGACTGGCCTACGCGGGCTGGCGCGGCAACAGCGTGGCCGGAATTCCCGGAGCGCTTCTTGCCGGGCTTCCGATCTGGGGGCGCAACCTGTCGCTGATGGGGCGGAATTCATTTGCCGCCTTCTTCAACGAGGATACCCGCAAGGTGCTGGTGGACGCGTCGAAGACCACCGTCATGCTGATGTTCATCATCGTCAACGCGCTCCTGTTCGCCCATGTGCTGACGTCCGAGCGCATTCCCGATGCGATCACCGAACTGATGCTCGGCTACGGCTTCAACTGGTTCACCTTCCTGATCGCAGTCAACGTCCTGCTTCTGATCGGCGGCCAGTTCATGGAGCCTTCCGGTCTCCTGCTGATCGTCGCGCCGGTGGTGTTCCCGATCGCGATGGAACTCGGCGTCGATCCGGTCCATCTGGGTATCATCATGGTGGTGAACATGGAGATCGGAATGATCACGCCGCCCATCGGGCTCAATCTGTTCGTGACCTCCGGGATCACGGGCATGAGCCTGGTGCGGGTGGTCAAGGCAGCCATGCCGTTCGTGGCGGTGCTGTTCCTGTTCCTGATCCTGGTCACCTATGTTCCGGTGATGTCGACCTGGCTTCCCTACAGCCTGATGGGGCCCGAATTGACCACATCGCGATAGCAGGAGAGTTCAGGATGGAAACGCCGACAGGCCAATTTTGGCCTGTTGGCAGACCCGGAATGGGACAGGTCAGGATCGGCGGCCAAATCGTTAACACCGCGTTAACGCTTGCGGCGCATCATAATCCGCACATGCCATTCCACTCCTCCCAAGCGGCATGATCCTTGAGGGCGGCAAGAGCCGCCCTTTTTTTGCGCACCGGATCGTCCTGGTCGTATGACGGCTATTCCGGCCTGTTGTCGGCGAGGAAAGTGCCGATCCGCTCGAAGGCGGCGCGGATGCTGTCATCCGAACTTGCGCAGGACACCCGCATGTAGCCCTCGCCATATCCGCCGAAATCGGGTCCGCCGATGAGAGCTACGCCCGCGTCTTCCAGCAGCGCCTTCGCGAGCGGCTTGGAGCGCCAGCCCGTCGCCTTGATGTTGGGGAAGGCATAGAAGGCGCCCTTCGGTGTGCGGCAGGTGACATTGTCGAGACCGTTTGCAAGTTCCGCCACGAGCTTGCGACGGCGGTCGAAGGCCGCGAGCATCTCATGAACCTGGTCCTGCGGCCCGTCGATGGCGGCGACGCCCGCCCATTGCGCGGGCGCGTTGACGCAAGACCATGAATTGACCGCGAGCTTGCGAACGCCGTCATAAAGCCCGTCCGGCCAGATCGACCAGCCGAGGCGCCATCCCGTCATGGCCCAGGTCTTGGACCAGCCGTTGAGAACGATCAGCCGGTCGCGGATGTCGGGAAACTCCAGCAGCGAGACGTGCTTCTCTCCGTCATAGGTCATGACGTCATAGATCTCGTCCGACAGGATCGCCAGGTCAGGCCAGGCGGCGAGGCCGTGCACCAGCTTCTCGATCTCGGCACGCGGGGTCACCCCGCCCGTCGGATTGGACGGTGAATTGAGGATGAGCAGTTTCGTCCTGTCGGTGATGAGCGACAGCGTTTCCTCTGCGGAGAACGCGAAGTCGTTATCCTCTCGCAGCGGCACGGGAATGGCCTTCGCGCCGGTGAAGTCGATCATCGAGCGATAGATCGGGAAGCCCGGATCAGGATAGAGAATTTCCGCACCGGGTTCGCCCAGCATCATGATCGCGGCATACATGGCCGGCTTGCCACCCGGCGTGATCATCACCCGGTCCGGAGAAACCTCCTGACCCGTCATGTCTCTTGTCCGGCGGCAAACCGCCTCGCGCACCTCGACGATGCCGTTGGCGTACGTATAGCCGTGATGTCCGTCGCGCAACGCCTTCACCGCGGCTTCGACCACGTGTTGGGGCGTCTTGAAGTCCGGTTGGCCGATGCCGAGATTGATGATGTCGCGACCCGCGGAAGCGAGCGCGGTGGCCCGGGCGAGAACGGCGAAGGCATTTTCCTCGCCCATGCGGTCGAAGGCGGCGACGGGTGCGATCATTGGTCCAGTTCCTCCCGATGCCGGAATGATGATCCGGCGGTGTTGTGATTTTGCGCGGATTCATGTCCTATCCGCCCGCAAAATTCAAATCGGGAATACCCAATGTCGGATCTGTCAAACTGGCAAGCGCGACCAGCGCCCGCACCGGTCGCCTTGACCGGACGTTACGCAATGATCGAGCCCTACAGGTGCGGCGTCCATCTGAACGCGCTCTGGGACGCGCTCGGTGGTAGCGCCAGCAACGAACTTCTGCGTTACTTTCCCAACGGTCCCTACGAGAACGCGGATCAGATGGGCGAGTGGATTGTCGGCTTCCAGAAGGGCGGCGCGGTGGTCAATGTCATCCGCGGGCGGCGAACGGGCAACATCCTCGGCATGGCGTCCTACATGCGGCCGGATCCTGCGAACGGTGTCGTCGAGGTCGGTTCCGTCGCCCATTCACCCCTCATGCAGCGCTCGCCGATCTCGACCGAAGTGCACTATCTCCTGGCAAGGCACGTCTTCGAAGATCTCGGCTATCGCCGCTACGAGTGGAAGTGCCACAACGAGAACGCGGCCTCCAAGCGCACCGCCGAACGGCTGGGTTTCACATTCGAGGGAATTTTTCGCCAGCATCTCGTCTCGAAGGGCGCAAATCGGGACACGGCGTGGTATTCGATCATCGACGGCGAATGGCCGTCACTGAAAACGGCTTTCGAAGACTGGCTTGCGCCGGCGAATTTCGATGCCGAAGGACGCCAGATCGAGCGTCTGGAGGCCATCCGCGCGTCGCAGGGCGCCGGTTGAACGACAAGGAAGACATCATGTCCAAAGATCGCTCGGCGGCCATTGCCGCAGGTCTCATCCTGGCGGGTACGTTCCTGCTCTTTGTCTTCATGCCGAACATCATGCTCGCCGCGGGCGAGGTGTCGCCCTGGCTTGCCGTCGCGCTCGGACTGATCGCGGTGGGCGCGTTCTTCGCCGTCTTCTGGCTGCGCGCCCGCTACAAGGCGAAGCAGGGCGGCGAACAGCGCTAAAGCGCTGCGAGAAACAGGACCGCGCCCAGAAACAGCACAAGGCTGGCGCCGGCGATCTCGATGATGAAGCCGACGGTATCGGCGCGCTTGTCGCCGGCGAATTTCAGCGCCGCGTCCTTGGCGAGAACGGCCATGACGGCAAGTGCGGAAACGGTGATCGCGGTGCCGAGGGAGATGGCGAAGACGGAGAGCACGCCACCCAGCAGAAGGCCGTTCAACAGCGAGAACGACAATACCAGGAGCGAACCGGAACAGGGCCGCAGGCCGACAGCCATGACGGCGGACCAGGCTTCGCGTGCCGAGAAGTCCTTGCCCGAGATCATCGCCGGATCGGGGGCGTGCGAATGGCCGCAGGTGGCGCAGACCTCGCCCGCGTGATGGTGATGGTCGTGCCCGTGATTGTGCCCGTGATGATCGTGGCCGTGATCATGCGCATGATGATCATGATGATGGCCGTGATGATGGTCGGGGCTGTGCGCATGAGCATCCGAGTGCCCATGCGAATGAGCGGTCGCAAGCCTGGGGAAGAAGCGGGCGCCGAGCTTTCGCCACAGGAGCCAGGCGCCGAAGAGGGCGATCAGGAGATAGCTCGCGAGCTCCATGTAATGGGTGGCGTCGGTCATCGAGATGGTGGTGCCGCGCAGGAGCAGGTAAGCCGCGCCGACCACGGCGATGGCCGTGATGCCTTGCGCGAAGGACGACATGAAGGACAGCAGGACGCCGCGGCGCAGCGCCACCTCGTTGGCGATCATGTAGGACGAGATCACCGCCTTGCCGTGACCGGGGCCGGCGGCATGAAAAATGCCGTAGGCAAAAGAGAGCCCGACGAGAAGGGAAAGCTTGGCTGGGTCCTCGCGCATCGCCTTGAGCGCACCGGTCAACAACCTGTAGAATTCCTGCTGCTTCTCGTTGACGAAGGCCAGAAACTGCCAGCCGAGACCCGACGGCATGACCGACGGCTCGGCGGCGCCGATACCGAGCGGCGATTGGGCGTGGGCGAAGTTTGCGGCGAGAAGAAAGAGAACAAAAGCGGCCGCGAAGGCAGCCACGCATTTGCGCATCATTTGCAGTCCAATTCGATACGGGTGGCGAACAGCTTGGAGAGATCGGTTCCCGCCGGGTCGTTGAAGAAGGCCTCGGTCAGCGACGCCTGGTTCTGCTCGAGCACTTCGTCCGGGTCCGGCCGCACGACCTGCGTCCCGCATTTCGCAGCATCGGGGCCGGTGACGACGAGATCGCCATCATTCATGAAATCGATCGCCGTATACATGGTGGGATCGTAAATACCCACCTTCACCATGCCTCCGAGCTTGACGGTCTGTGCCGGCTCCACCGCGAAAATCAGCAGCAGCTGGCCGTCGTCGTAATTGGCGACCATGGCCTTTGGCGGGGCGACCTTGATGTCCTTGCCATTGTCGGTGAGGCTTACGAAATAATTGAAATCGGCCAGCGATTCCGTGACCACCTGGGCAACGCGATGCAACTCGTCGGGGTCCATCGTCGCATTCTTGTTTGTGTCGAAATCCATCACCACGCTCGAGGAGAAGACCTCGTCGAAGCGCCAGACATTGCGCAGTTCGGCGATATTGCCTTTGGCGTCCGTCTCGATCTCGAGGCGGGCATCGGCAAAAATGTGCGGATGTGCCGAGGCGGAGGGCGTGCAGATCGCGAGGAAGGCAGCCGCAGTGCAAGCGCGCAGCGCAAATGTCCTGGCAGTTGGTGTCATGACCTGTCCCGTGTGGCCGAATATGGGTTTTCTCTTGTCACCCAATATGGACTGAAATTCGGCAAGAAAAAATTCGTTTCGTTTCGTTGCAGCTCTCAGGCGCCGCGGTTGTCCTTGAACCATTGCGAGAGGAAGTCGACCAGGGTGCGGACCTTGGCCGGCAGGTAACGCCGCTCCGGGTAGATGGCATAGATGCCCGCGTCGGTCGGAATCCAGTTCGCCAGGATGGGCATGAGCGTGCCCGTCTCGATCCTCTCCTGTGCGATGAAGTCCGGCAGAAGGGCGACACCGAGGCCGGATTCGGCGGCGCGCATGGTCGACAGCGGGCTGTTGACCTCGAGCCGTCCCTTCACCGCGACGCTGATCAGGTCGCCATCGGACGTCTGGAACCTCCAGTTGTTCTTCGAACGGTTGTTGGTGTCGACGAGGCAGGGCACCTTGGTCAGGTCGTTGGGGTTGCGGATCGGTCCGTGCTTTTTCAGAAAATCGGGTGAGGCAACCGGCATTATCGAGAAGGGCGCGAGCTTGCGGGCGATCATGCCGCTGTCCTGAAGCCGGGTGATGCGGATGCCGAGATCGAACCCTTCGTCGACGAGATCCACCATGCGGTCGTCGAGCACGATTTCCAGCGTGATATCCGGATAGGCGAGCGAGAAGTCGATGAGCGACTGGCCGACCGCCGCGTCGGCGAATGTGCGCGGCGCGGTGACCCTGACATTGCCTTTCACATGGGAAGACGATTCGCGCACCTGGTCGGCCAGATCGTCGATCTGGCGGAGGATCTCGCTGGCGCTGCGATAGTAGGTCCGGCCCGTCTCGGTCAGTGAAAACTGCCGGGTGGTGCGGTTGAGAAGCAGCGAGCCGAGTTCATCCTCGAGTTCACGCACATATTTCGACAACAGTGCCTTGGAGCGGCCCGCCTTGCGGGCGGCGGCTGAAAATCCTTCGGCTTCAACGACATCGATAAAGGCACGGATTCGGGTGAGGCTATCCATGGGGGCGGTGTCCTTCGCCGTTACGGCGGCTAGCGAGATGAGGTCGCGAAACGCTGCGATAGAGTTCGTGTTTTGTGAACGCAAATCGACTGTCGTTCAACATATGATTTTTTCCGCCCCGATCCAAAAAATCTCTTGATTCACAGGGCGAATAAACATATTTCCGGGCTGCCCAAAGTCGCACGTGCCTGTGGGTGTCCGCCGGTCCTCGAAATGGCGAGGTCACGGTAAGGTACCTGGAACTAACCCCTCCAGTCGTTTTCCGGCCAACCGGACAAGCGAGGACATCTTGAAGCAACGACGGTGCGGGCCTTTCTGGTGTCTGCCGGCTTTCCAACAGCCGGGGTTACTGAAGAGGCACACCTTCATTGCCGGAAGTGCGGTCGGGATCTCCCTCCAAACCAAGGCAGACAGAGCCGAACCATCGCTCGTCGAGCGCTGGTTTATCGACGCATCCAGCGTCCACAATCCGTTTCGCGGTCGATCCAAAGGCCGGGAGAAGGCGTGGCTGCATGGTGCACTGTCTTCAAGTGCCCTCAAGACAGGGCGGAACGGAGAAAACCGATGACGACCGCACGTATTCTCGAATTCCTTCGCACCCGACGTCCCGATGGTCCCTGCGTCGTGGTGGACCTCGATGTCGTCCGTGACAATTTCCAGTCTTTCCGCCAGGCGCTGCCCGACAGCTCGATCTATTATGCCGTCAAGGCCAACCCGGCTCCGGAAATCCTGCGCCTTCTCGCAGGCCTGGGTTCGAATTTCGATTGCGCCTCGGTGGCCGAAATCGAAATGGCCCTGAAGGCCGGCGCGTCGGCTTCGCGCATCTCCTACGGCAACACCATCAAGAAGGAGCGCGACATCGCGCGTGCCTTCGCGCTCGGTGTGAACCTTTTTGCCGTCGACAGCCACGAGGAAGTCGAGAAGATCGCCCGTGCCGCTCCCGGCACTCGTGTGTTCTGCCGCGTGCTGACCGACGGTGAAGGCGCCGAATGGCCGCTGTCGCGCAAATTCGGCTGTGTTCCGGCAATGGCCGTGGACGTTCTCGTCTACGCTCACCAGCTCGGTCTCGTCTCGCACGGCGTGTCCTTCCATGTCGGCTCGCAGATGACCAAGCTCGACGCATGGGATGCAGCGCTAGCGGACGCCAAGCGCGTGTTCGACAAGCTCGAAAAGCAGGGCATCGTGCTCAAGATGGTCAACATGGGCGGCGGTTTTCCGACCCGTTACCTCAAGGACATCCCGACCGCGCAGGCCTATGGCCAGGCGATCTTTGCCGCTCTTCGCAACCACTTCGGCAACAATATCCCGGAAACCATCATCGAGCCGGGCCGCGGCATGGTCGGCAATGCGGGCGTGATCAAGGCTGAAGTCGTGCTGACCTCGCGCAAGTCCGACAATGACGACGTCCGCTGGGTCTATCTCGATATCGGCAAGTTCGGCGGCCTGGCCGAAACCATGGACGAGGCGATCCGCTACTCGATCCTCACCCCGCGTGACGGCGATGAAACGGAGCCCTGCGTGCTGGCCGGCCCGACCTGCGATTCCGCAGACGTGCTGTACGAGAAGACCCCGTATCCGATGCCGGTTTCGCTGACCATCGGTGACGAGATCCTGATCGAAGGCACCGGCGCCTACACCACCACCTATTCGGCGGTGGCGTTCAACGGGTTCGATCCGCTGAAGTCATACGTCATCTGACGTCTTCCGGCCTGGAGACTGATCCGGGCCGGCCATCTCCTTATCCTGAAATTCCGTCTCGTGGAGGGTTTGATGACCGTCTTCGTTGCAGATCGCTGCGTGCTTGCCCCGGCTTCCGCCTTTGAAATCACCGTGGAGACCGCGGAGCACGTGGTCGCCCGTGAAATGCTTCTCGACCGCCAGATGGGCCCGAAGCGGCGCCTGAAATCGTCGGAGAAGCTGCGCCGCAGCCGGCGGCCCGCCGAAGGTCTCGCCCTGTCCGCCGTCGATGGCGAGGGCAAGCTCGTGGGTACCGTTCGGCTCTGGAACATCGCGGCGGGCGTTGATGCGGACGGCAAGGCCATTCCGGCCCTGCTTCTCGGTCCGCTGGCCGTCGATGCGTCTGCCGAGGGAATGGGGATCGGCTCGCGATTGATGCGCGCGGCGATCGCAAGGGCGCGTGATCTTGGTCACGGAGCAATCCTGCTCGTCGGCGACGCGCCCTATTACGAACGTTTCGGTTTCTCGTCCGGTCCAGCCGGCGCCCTGGCCATGCCCGGCCCGGTCGACAGATCGCGCTTTCTGGCGCTCGAGCTCGTCGACAATCATCTGGCGGGTGCGGCGGGTGTGCTCGTGGCCACTGGACGGCGGGTGTTGGAACGCCGGGATTTTCGCCGGGCTGCCTGACATCCGGAGGCGCCGGGCACTCCACAGTGAGGGGGATGGTCAAGGGGACTGACCGCCCGGCGCCTCTTGAGCCTTTCGTTACAGCTTGTTTCGCGTCCTGGCTGTAATAACTCAGACGAATAAACGTTCTTGTTGCGTGGCGAGGCGGAACAATCGACGCTGCCTCGCGTTATGTTCCTTGCATTCGGTCGTGGCCGGTTGCCATCATCGTCCGGACCACCTGATGCCGCGCCTCTGGGCGGCGGCGCGGTGTTGGTCGATGGAGGACGAAGGTGCTTCTGCTTCGGTCGGAGTGTATCGGCTATCAGGGCTTGCCCGGTAGTCCGATATCATAACGCCGGAGCGGCCTTTGGGGGGCACGCTCCGGCGTTTTCATGCCATCTCGCATACCGACTGTCCGAGCCGATTTGGTCGTTCATCGATCAGAGCCAGACGCCGCCGCCGATGCTGGTCGGCGCGGACGGATACGCGCTGCCCTGGTCGGCCGGGTCGCGGGCGATGGTGTTCGTCACGGTGCAGTCCACATCGGCGGTCTGACCCTTGGCGACCTGTTCGCATGCGGCGGTGGCAGGAGCCTTGGTTTCAGCGGCAACCGCGGGAGCTGCGGCGGTGGCGATCGTGAGAGTGGCGATCATGGCGGCGATAATGTTTTTCATCTGACTTGCCTTTCCTTTGCGTGCTGGCCTTCGGCCGCTATCGGCCTTCCGGTCAGGTGATCCGTCCCGTGGGGCGGTTCGTGAACTTCGATGACGCCGATGTAGGAAAAGCCGGGTCCGCTCTCTCGTCAGTTTTGGAATTGACGGCATTTTTTACGGAATCGATGGGCCTTTTTCGGTTTCGATTGGAAATGGCGGCCAGTAATCGCTATCTCGTCGGCACAAGTTTCGAGGATGGTTCGAATGATCGAGCAAGCTGGCTGGCTCGGCCTGGCCGATATCGCGCTCAGGGGAGGGACGGTTGCGATCCTGCTTCTCCTGGTGGCCCATCTCCTCTTCCGTCTCGGCAAGGGGCCGGTGATTGTCGCCGGGCTCGCCTTCTGCCTCTCGGGTATCGTGGAAGCGGTCATCAACGTCTCGCCGGCGGTCGTCGATCTCGATCTGTCCGACCTCACCTTCATGGCGCTTCAGCAGATCCACTTCATCGCGCTCTTCATCTTCGTCAAGGCGCTGTTCGACGACCGGTTCGTGTGGGGCGGCGGCTGCTTCATTCCCGTGCTATTTGCCGTGCCGCTGACGCTCGGTGCCGGATTGCTTGACGGAACCGGAAGCGCGATCTTCCGCGGTCTGCTTGTCGCCTATGATGCCGGGCTTTTCTTCGTCCTCATCCGCTGGGCGCTGGATGACGAGGCCTCCGATCTCGTCAGGGAACGGCGCACTTTCCGCCGTGCGCTCACCTTCTCGGTGCCGCCATTCTCACTCATCGTGTTCCTGACGACGATGTTCGAGCGCGAGGGGCAGGTAGAGGCGATCCTCTGCACCGTCTATTCGGCGGTGTATTTCATGATGGCCATAGGTTTCGGTTTCTGGATGACGAGCGCGAAAAAGCAGTTGCTCGTCCGTCCCGAGCCGGGCGAGCCGCGGGTGGCGCAGGAGGCGGAACTGACATCGGCCGACCGGATCGAACTCGACAGGGTGGTCAAGGCGGTCGATGGCGGTCTTTACCTGGAGCCGGGCCTGACCATCGGCGGCCTGGGCGATCTTCTCAATATTCCGGAACACCGGTTGCGCCGGCTGATCAACAAGGGCCTCGGATATCGCAACTTCGCGGCGTTCATGAATGATTACCGGATCGAGGAAGCCAAGCGGCGTCTTGCCGATCCCGATATGGCGCGAGAGCAGATCGTCACCCACGCCTTCAATCTCGGCTACGCGTCGCTGGCGCCCTTCAACCGCGCCTTCCGCGAGAGGGTCGGCATCAGTCCGTCGGAATATCGCGAGCAGGCCCTGGCGGATGCGATAAGCGGGGCGAGCCCGGCATAGGCTCGCCGTGCAACACGTCGAGTGTATGCGGTTCGGATCAGGCCGCGCTGCGCGTTTGCACCGTCCGATGGTCCCGGGGCGCCAGACGAAGGCGGGACAGCTGGCCCTGAAGATTGCTGGCCTCGCCTGCGAGCATGGAGCCCGTCGCGGCTGTTTCCTCGGCCATTGCCGCATTCTGCCGGGTCATCTGATCCATCTGGTTGATGGCGGAATTGACTTCCTGCAGGCCGGTCGCCTGTTCGCGGGCGGCTGTGGCGATGGTCTCGACCAGTTCGTTGACCTGGATCACCTTCATTTCGATGTCCTCGAGGGCATCGCCGGTAGAGCGAACGAGGCCGACCCCGTTCTCCACTTCCGATGTCGAGGTGGTGATGAGCGTCTTGCTGCTCGTGCCAAAATGTTCCGGTGGCAGACGCCTGCGGTGTGGCCGGTCAGGCCGCGATGTCGATGACCCCGCATTCACCCTGGTCGGAGCCGAAGGCGAGCATGCGGCCTGCTGCGTTCCAGTCCATTGCGGTGATAGCGCCCTTGCCCGGGCGTCGCAGGAGCGCTTCCCTGGAATCCTCCAGGCGTACGGCGAGCACCATGCCGTCCGCATAACCGATGGCGACCATATCCTCGATCGGGTGGCATGCGACGCAGGTCACCATCGTATCGCCCCGCAGTCCGAGCTCTTTCGGCGCCTTGCCCATGGGGCCGTCCTTGCCCTGAAAAGGCCAGGCAATGGCCGATGGCGCGCCCGAGGTCACCAGCCAGGCACCCTTTCTCGACCACGAGGTCGAGCGGATCTTGGCCGGATAGCCCGTCATCCGCATATGTTTGAATTCCTGGTTGGGCTTGGTGTCGATCCGCCAGCCGTGAAGTGCGTTTTCCTGCATCGTGGTCACGATGAAGCGTCCATCGGGACTGAACGCGACGTCCTGGTGCGCGCCCTTCCATTCGAGATCCAGCGGTGCGGCGGTACCGGCCACGAAGCCGAGAGACACGCCGTTGTAGCGCGCGAAGGCGACGCGCAATCCCTTGGGAGCGAAGGCGATGCCTTCGATCGTGCGCTGCTCGGAGAATTCGCGCGTGTTGCCATCGGCGGTCCGGACATGCGCGGTCCTGCCTTCCGCCCAGGCAATTGCGCCCTGCGGACCGCAGGCGACCGCATTGACCCATTTGCGGGCCGCGCCGCGGATTTCCGCAATCGTCCCGTCAGCGGAAATCTGCAGAACCTTGCCGTCTTCCCCGCCTGTGACCAGGGAGCGTCCGTCGAGGCCTTTTGCCGTGCAGAGAAGCCCGTCATGCAGCTCATGGCGTTGGGTGCCGTGATCGAGCCGCACGACCTCGCCCGAAGCGAGGCCGAAAAGCGGGATGTCTCCGAGGAAGACGGCGGCAAGGCAGTGACCGTCGAGATCGAGGGGCGCAACAGTGGGCATTACGGTATCCGTGTCAGAGCGTCAGGCTTCGCAGGCCTTGAAGGTGCGTTCGAGCTTTTCGGCATCGAGATCGCGGCCGATGAAGACGAGGCGGCTTTCACGCTTCTCGTCGTCGCGCCAGGCGCGCTGGTGGTCGCCCTCGACGATCATGTGCACGCCCTGGATGACGTAGCGGTCGGCATCGCCCTCGAAGGCGATGATGCCCTTGAGGCGCAGAATGTTCGGACCGTCCATCTGGGTGATCTTGTTGACCCACGGAAAGAACTTCTTCGGGTCCATCGGTCCGCCACGCAGGCTGATCGACTTCACGGTCACATCATGGATCGCCGACGGGGCGTCATGGTGATGGTGGTGGTGATCGTGATCATGGTCGTGATGATGGTGGTCATGACCGTGATGATGGTGGTCATGGTCGTGGTCATGGTCGCAGTTCGGGCCGCAGACATGGTCCGGATGATCGTGATCGAGGAAATGCGGGTCGTTCTCGAGCGCCCGCGACAGGTCGAAGGCGCCCCGGTCGAGCACGGCATCGAGGGGGACCTCGGCACGTGACGTGCGATGGATGCGG
Source organism: Pseudohoeflea suaedae (assembly GCF_004354915.1). Lineage (GTDB taxonomy): Bacteria > Pseudomonadota > Alphaproteobacteria > Rhizobiales > Rhizobiaceae > Pseudohoeflea > Pseudohoeflea suaedae. Next base: position 274,202 of record NZ_SMSI01000003.1, read on the forward strand.
GCCGACGGATTGATGGCGCGAACCGTCGCCTCCACCTGGTTCAGCTCTTCGTCGTTGACGAGATCGGTCTTGTTGAGAACGATGACGTCGGCGAATGCGATCTGGTCCTCGGCCTCGCGGCTGTCCTTCAGGCGCTGCGGCAGGTGACGGGCGTCGACGAGGGCCACGACGGCATCGAGCCTGGTCTTGGCGCGCACTTCCTCGTCCATGAAGAAGGTCTGGGCGACCGGGGCCGGATCGGCCAGGCCCGTGGTTTCGACCACAATGGCATCGAAGCGGCCAGGCCTGCGCATCAGGCTTTCGACGACCCGGACCAGATCGCCGCGCACGGTGCAGCAGACGCAACCATTGTTCATCTCGTAGATTTCCTCGTCGGATTCCACGATCAGGTCATTGTCGATGCCGATTTCGCCGAACTCGTTGACGATGACGGCATAGCGTTTACCGTGGGCCTCGGAGAGAATACGGTTGAGCAGCGTGGTCTTGCCGGCGCCGAGATAGCCGGTCAACACTGTTACTGGAACGGATGCGGGCGCTTCGCTCATTGGATGCCTCGATTGTATGGGAACTTTCGTCCGTCTCATATAATAGGTCGCACGAGCTTTCGCCACCTCGCGGGGAAGATGAATTGCTTTCGTCCCCCGATGGCCGCGTTCGCGGGTGGCTTGTTGCAGGTATCGAGTATGAAAGGTCGAGAATGGCGGGGAAGAAAAAGAACAAGGGCAAGGTCAGGCCAAGCGGCGAACTGCTTGCCGCGGTCAATCAGGTGGCACGTTCCTCGCGGACGCTGCTGAGCCGCAATCTCCTCGATATCGGGCTTTACGCGGGCCAGGACGGCTTGATGCTGGTGCTCGACCGTCAGGACGGTCTGACACCCGGCGCGATTGCCACCGAGCTTGGCGTGAAGGCGCCGACGATCACCCGCTCGATCTCGCGGCTCGCGGCGCAAGGGCTGGTGCACAGGCAGAATTCGTCCGACGACCGCCGCCAGTCGCTCGTCTATCTCACGGATCTCGGCCGCGACAAGATCAAGGCGATCTCCAAGGCCCAGAAGGCGACGGAGAAACAGGCGCTCGCGGGCTTCAAGAACAAGGAGATAAAGCAGCTGATGGCCTTGCTCGAAGCGGTGGAAACCAATTTCGCGGCACCCGGCACCAAGCAGAAGGCGGAGGCCGAACCGGCAGCTGACGATGCCGTCGATGCAGGCGAATGATGAGCTAATGGGAATTGCGGCGTTGCCACCCCGGTTTCAAACTTTTAGATGTGTTTAAGCAGTTGAATTCCGGTCGGGCGGACCGGAGACGGGGGAGACGTCGATCATTTGGCCCAGAAAGTAAAACTCTCGACGATTGCCGAAGAACTCGGCCTGTCGACGGCAACCGTATCGCTGGCGCTGCGTGACAGCCCGCTGGTGGCGGATTCCACCCGCGAGCGGATCAAGGAAAAGGCGATCGAGCTCGGCTACATCTACAATCGCCGGGCCGCCAGCCTTCGCACGTCGCGCTCGGGTATCATCGGTGTCGTGGTGCACGACATCATGAACCCGTTCTATGCGGAAATCCTGCGCGCCATCGAATCCGAACTCGACCGCAGCCGTCAGACCTTCATTCTCTCCAACCACTACGATTCGGTCGAAAAGCAGCGCAATTTCATCGAGACGCTGCTGCAGCTCGGCGGCGACGGCGTGATCATGTCGCCGGCGATCGGAACGCCGGTCAACGACATCAAGCTGGCCGAGGACAACGGCATGCCTGCGATCCTGATCGCCCGCCAGGTGGCCGGAGCAGACGTGCCTACCTTCCGCGGCGACGATGCGTACGGTATCGCGCTCGCCACCAATCATCTGATCAGCCTCGGGCACCGCAACATCGCGATGGTCGGCGGGACCGATCAGACGTCGACGGGCCGCGAGCGCTACAAGGGCTATGTGGACGCCCTGAAGAAGGCCGGGATCGAGGTCGATCCGGGCCTGCGCATTCCGGGGCCCCGCACCAAGCAGGGTGGGTTCGAGGCGGCGGTCAACTTCCTGTCCATGCCGCAAAAGCCCACGGCGGCGGTCTGCTGGAACGATCTCGTCGCCATCGGGTTGATGAACGGCATTTCGCGCGCCGGCCTGACCGTCGGGGTCGATATCTCGGTTACGGGGTATGACGACCTCGAGGAAGCGGCCATCGCGACGCCCGCCTTGACGACGGTTTACAACGGGCAGGCCGATGTGGGCCGCTCGGCGGCGCGCGCGCTCCTCGACAAGCTCAACGGATCGAGCGCCGCTGACGGTCTTCATCTGGTGAAGCCCGAGATGCGTATACGGCAATCGACAGCGCCACTGAAGAAGGTTTCCGAGAATGGATAATCCCAAGCCTCTCGTCTTGATACCGGGCAAGATCAACGACCGCGTACGCGAGCGCGTCAAAGCGGAATTCGACTGTCTTGAAATCGAGCGGGCGGATGCCTCGCTGGTACCCGAACACAGGCGTTCGGAGGTCCGTGCGATCGCCTCGATGACAGTGATCGACGCGGCATTCATCAATGCGTTCGAGAACCTGTCGATCATTTCCAACTTCGGCGTCGGATATGACGGCATCGACGCGGTTCACGCGGCGCTCCGCAACGTCATGGTCACCAACACGCCGGATGTGCTGACCGACGAGGTGGCGGACACCACGATCGCGCTCATTCTCAACACGCTGCGGGAATTTCCCAAGGCCGAGGCGTATCTGCGCGTGGGCAAATGGGCGAGCCAGGGCAATTACCCGCTTACCTCGCTGACGCTTCGCGGCCGGACCGCGGGCATCTTCGGTCTCGGTCGCATCGGTCTGGCAATCGCGCGGCGGCTCGACGGCTTCGATATCCCGATCCGCTATCACAATCGCTCCAAGCGTCAGGACATCAGCTTTCCCTATCGCTACGAGGAAAGCCTCGTCGAACTCGCCGATGCGGTGGATCTGCTGATCTGCGTCGTGCCGGGAGGCGAGGGGACCGAAAAGGTGGTCAACGCCGAGGTCTTCGAGGCGCTCGGCCCCAATGGGGTGTTCATCAATGTCGGGCGCGGCTCGACGGTCGATGAGGAGGCCATGATCGAAGCTCTGTCGTCTGGAAAGATCGCCGCTGCCGGTCTGGACGTCTTCGCGGACGAGCCGAACGTGCCGCAGGCACTGCTCGATCTGCCGAATGTCTGCGTACTACCGCATGTGGCGTCCGCCTCGATCGACACCCGCAACAAGATGGCCAATCTCGTCGTCGACAATCTGGCGGCCTGGCTTTCCGGCAATCCGGCTCTGACGCCGGTGTCGGAAGCCCGCTCGCTCAATCACGACGACTGAAATTGCCGTCGGGAGCTATTCCGCAGCCTGCCGGGTGGCGCTCGTGCGGTAGGCGCTGACGGCTTCACCGAAGGCGGCGAAGATGCGGTCGGATATCTCATCCGATCCCACCCAGTATTCCGGGTGCCACTGGACGCCGACGGCAAAGCCGGGGGCGTCGATGACGCTCACCGCTTCCACCGTGCCGTCTTCGGCCTCGGCCTCGACGGCGAGGCGGGGGGCGAGATCCGAGATCGCCTGCCGGTGAAGCGAGTTCACCCGTGGCTCCTGGCTGCCGAGGATGGCCGAGAGGCAGCCGTTCTTCCTCACATTGATCGAGTGGCGGATAGCGAATGCCTTGTCCCGGTCCGGATCTTCCGGTTTCCGGTGGTCCATACGACCGGGCAGGTCCTGAATTTCGGTGGCGAGGGTTCCGCCCAGGGCGACGTTGAGTTCCTGGATGCCGCGGCAGATGGCCAGCAACGGAATGCCGCGCTCGATCGCCCGGATGATCAGCGGCATGCTGGTGGCATCACGGGCCGGGTCGAAGGGGCCGTGGCTCTCCGTCGCCTCGGCGCCGTATAGGCTCGGATGCACATTGGTGCGCGAGCCGCTGACGAGCACGCCGTCCACCCGGTCGAGCACGCGATCCGCATCGAAACCGCTCTCCAAGGCGGGAACGATCAGCGGCTGGACATGAGAGCCCTTGATCGCCGCGTTCACATATTGCGTGGGGGAAGCATGCCAGACATAGCCATCGAATTCCCTGATGTCGGCCGGAATGACGACGATACCGTTTTCCATGTGCGTTCCTGTATTCATTCTGAGGCGTCTGCCGGCGGCAAGGCGCGCCCGGGGCGTTTTCGTCCAAGGCGGGATTTTGCCCGAAATTAGAGCAGTTCCGCTCTGTTTTCCATCCCGCAAAACGGAGGGAATGCCGATGACTCATACATTGGTCCGAAGCTGGCAAGAAAAGTTGACCAATTGACGCGAAAACCAATGGGGCGCGCTTGAAAGGCGCAAAACATCATGGTTAGCTCAAGTCGTGCTGCATGAATACATGGTCTGGGAGGGCCCAATTGCAGTGTAGGTAATTCTTACTAGGGAGGTTTGTTTTGGATCGTCGTTCTTTTATCAAGAAAGCCGGTACAGCCGGTGCGGGCGCTGCTGTCGCCACTACTTTGGCCGCTCCGGCCATTGCACAAGAAAACCCTAAAATTACATGGCGCCTGACGTCATCGTTCCCGAAGTCTCTCGACACGATCTACGGCGCGGCCGAGACGATGGCCGAGCGCGTGAAGGCTGCCACCGACGGCGCCTTCGAAATCCAGGTCTTCGCGGCGGGGGAAATCGTTCCCGGCCTGCAGGCAGTCGATGCGGCCACCGACGGCACCGTCGAGATGTGCCATACCGCTTCCTATTACTACTGGGGCAAGGACGCGACCTTCCAGCTTGGAACCGCGACCCCGTTCACGCTGAACGCCCGTATGCAGAATGCCTGGTTCATCGAGGGCGGCGGCACGGACATGCTCAACGAGTTCTATCACTCCCAGGGCGTTCACGGCATTCCCTGTGGTAACACCGGCGCCCAGATGGGCGGCTGGTTCCGCAAGGAGATCAACACGGTCGAGGACCTTGACGGCCTGAAGATGCGCATCGGCGGCTTCGCGGGCAAGATCCTCGCCAAGCTTGGCGTGGCGCCGCAGCAGATCGCGGGCGGCGACATCTACCCGGCGCTCGAGAAGGGCACGATCGACGCGACCGAGTGGGTCGGCCCCTATGACGACCAGAAGCTCGGCTTCAACAAGGTCGCCAAGTACTACTACTATCCGGGCTGGTGGGAAGGCGGTGCAGCGCTGCACAGCTTCACCAATCTCGAGAAGTTCAACGGTCTGCCGAAGCACTATCAGGCCATACTTACCGATGCGTCATATTTCGCCAATGCGTCCATGTTGGCACGTTACGACGTGAAGAACCCGGGCGCGCTCAAGCAGCTGGTTGCCGACGGCGCCGTGCTGCGTCCGTTCAACCAGACGGTTCTCGATGCATGTCATGAGAAGGCCCTCGAGGTTTTTGCGGAAACCAGCGCCGAGAACGAGATGTTCAAGAAGATCTACGACTCCCAGCTGGCCTTCGCCAAGGAAGCCTATCTGTGGCAGCAGTTGTCGGAATACACCTTCGACACCTACATGATGCTGCTGCAGCGCGCGGGCAAGCTCTGACGCCTGCAGCTTCGGGTATACGTATAAATACAAGGGCCGGAACAAGTTTCCGTCCCTTGTTCTTATCAATGTCATAATGGCGCTCTAGTATAGAGTCAATCTTTACTGAATCATAAACGATCTTTAACATTTTGATATCAATAAACTTTTAGGCGAGATCCCTGCGCTTTTGCCTTGAAAGCTCCGCTCCTAACTGATTAGGTCGCCACGACCGGCGCGAGAGAGTTCGAGAGGGCGCCGAGCAGATGATTTCTAAGGAGGAGATTCATGGATCGTCGTTCATTCATCAAAAAGGCCGGTGCGACCGGTGCAGGTGCTGCCGCAGCGACCACGCTCGCGGCTCCGGCCATCGCACAGGAAAGCCCGGAAATCACCTGGCGCCTGACGTCGTCGTTTCCGAAGTCGCTCGACACCATCTACGGCGCGGCCGAAAAGATGGCAGACCACGTGAAGGAAGCCACCGACGGCAAGTTCACCATCCAGGTGTTTGCTGCCGGTGAGATCGTCCCGGGCCTGCAGGCGCTCGATGCCGTTTCCGAAGCAACCGTCGAAATGGCGCACACCTGCTCCTATTACTTCTGGGGCAAGGACACCACGTTCCAGCTCGGCACGGCGACCCCGTTCACCCTGAACGCCCGCATGCAGAACGCATGGTTCACCGCCGGTGGCGGCACCGACATGCTCAACGAGTTCTACAACACGCAGGGCGTTCACGGTTTCCCGTGCGGCAATACGGGCGCCCAGATGGGCGGCTGGTTCCGCAAGGAAATCAATACCGTTCAGGACCTTGACGGCCTGAAGATGCGTATCGGTGGCTTCGCCGGCAAGATTCTCGCCAAGCTCGGCGTCTCGCCGCAGCTGATTGCGGGTGGTGATATCTATCCGGCGCTCGAAAAGGGCACGATCGACGCCACCGAGTGGGTCGGTCCCTATGACGATCAGAAGCTCGGCTTCAACAAGGTGGCCAAGTTCTACTACTACCCGGGCTGGTGGGAAGGTGGCGCAGCGCTGCACACCTTCATCAATCTCGACAAGTTCAACGGCCTGCCGAAGCACTACCAGGCGATCCTCGCGGACGCCAACTCGGCGTCCAACGCCGAAACCCTCGGCAATTACGATTTGAAGAACCCGGTTGCGGTTCGCCAGCTCGTGGCCGACGGCGCGGTGCTGCGTCCGTTCAACCAGGAAGTTCTCGATGCCTGCTACAAGGCGGCTCGCGAAGTCTTCGAGGCGGAATCGGCAGCCAACCCGAACTTCAAGAAGGTCTATGAATCGCAGCTCGCCTACGCCAAGGACGGCTATCTCTGGCAGCAGCTTTCGGAATACACTTTCGACACCTACATGATGCTCCAGCAGCGCGCGGGCAATCTCTGATCGCGTCAACGCAGGCTGAAATCGAAAACCCCGGGGCGGTCACCGCTCCGGGGTTTTTCTTTGCCGCATGTGCTCCGCGCGGCTTCCCTGCTGTTGTGTGCAGGCGGCCGAGACGATAGCGGGAAGCATGCGAGATCCTGTCCTCACACGCCGCGCTTTCGTCTACGACCGTTTCGGCCCGCCGCTGGATGTGCTCAGTCTCGCCGAGCGCCCTATGCCGGAATTGGCGGAGGGCAGGCTGCGGGTGTCCATGTCTCTGGTTCCGGTCAACCCGTCAGACCTGATCCCGGTCAGTGGTGCCTATCGTCATCGAATAACACTTCCCGGTATAGCCGGTTACGAGGGTGTCGGTCGTGTGGTTGCGGCGGAAGCGAATTGTTCTGTCTTGATCGGCCGGCGGGTTCTGCCGCTGAGGGGTGAGGGAACATGGCAGACGATGGTTGACTGTGAGGCGCGATATGCCGTTCCGGTCCCTGACGACATTCTGGCCGACGTAGCCGCGCGGGCCTATATCAACCCCTTTACAGCGCTGATCATGCTCAAGAGATGGCCGGTGCACGGGCGGCACGTCTTGCTGACAGGCGCGGGATCCAGCTGTGCAAGTTACATCGGTCGCTGGGCGTTGGAGATGGGCGCCGCGAGCGTCAAGGGTGTCTATCGCTCCGAGAGCCGGATCGAGGGGCTGAAGGTACTTGGGATCGAGCCTATCCACCTGTCGGATCAGTCGCGGATCGAAGCGGTAGCAAAGGCCGCAGATGTGACCTTTGATGCTTTGGGAGGATCTGTGGCCACACGCATCCTCGCGCAAATGGGAGCGGGGGCAACTTTCATCGGCTACGGACTGTTGAGCGGTCAACCGGTTCTCGCCCCAGCTGGTATGAAGGCCCAATTCAAACGCTTTCATCTGCGCGATCATCTTGCCGCACTTTCGGCAGATGAGTGGCAATCAGGCTTTGCTGAACTATGGCCGCGCTTGCGGCATGCCGACTTGCCGGACGTTCGCATCTATCCGCTCTCCGAGTGGCGATCGGCGATCGCCGAAGCGGGGAGGCCGGGAGGCCCGAAGCCTTTGATCGATTTTACCTCAGACTGATCGCCGATCAAAAAAGGGGCCGTCGCCGGCCCCTTTCGCTTTGATCAGTTCATTGCCGTCAATTGAATGACGGGGGCGCGCTCAGGTCCGTGTTTGGCGCGGGCGCGGCATCCTCCGCAGGCGCATTGCCGCCGGAAGCGCCGTTGCCGTTGTCTGCTTCCCCGCCGAATGACGGTGCGCCGGGCAGGCCGTCCATGCCGGGCAGAGACAAGCCGCCACTGCTGCCTGAAGACCCGTCCGATCCGCTTTCTCCGCCGGAAGGTGCGCCGAAGGGCGAAAAGCCCAGACCGCCGTCCTGTCCGCCGAAGCCCGGCAGCTCGATCTTCACATCGGCCGGATCGATGCCCGTGTGCTCGTCCTTGTAGTGCATCACGAGCTGCGGGAACAGGATGACCAGGAGAATCATCATGAACTGCAGTATGATGAACGGCAGAGCCCCCTTGTAGATCGCTGTCGTCTTGATCCCCGGAAGGGTTCCCCCTGTCGCGGTGTCGGTCCAATCCTTCGTCGGCGCGATCGAGCGCAGATAGAAGAGCGAGAAGCCGAATGGCGGCGTCAGGAACGAGGTCTGCAGGTTGATGCCGAGAATGATGCCGAACCAGATCAGGTCGATACCCAGCTTCTCGGCAACGGGAGCCAGAAGCGGCACCATGATGAAGGCGATCTCGAAGAAATCGAGGAAGCAGCCGAGAATGAAGATGATGATGGTGACGACCAGCAGGAAGCCGAATTCGCCGCCCGGCAGGGCGAGCAGAAGATCCTCGATCCAGACGTTGCCGTTGATGCCGTAAAAGGTCAGGCCGAAGACGCGGGCTCCGATCAGGATGAACATCACGAAGGCCGACAGGCGGGTCGTCGAATCGAGCGCCTGCTTGACGCTCTTGAGGTCAAGCCGCCGCTTGATGAGGGCGAGCACGAGCGCGCCCACAGCCCCCATCGCGCCACCTTCGGTCGGCGTCGCGATGCCTAGGAAGATGGTGCCGAGCACGAGGAAGATGAGCGCGAGCGGCGGAATGAGGACGATGACGACCTCTTCGGCCAGACGTGACATCAGTCCCCAGCCGAACTTGCGGTTGGCAAGGCTGAAGATGAGCGCGCAAGCTGCCGCGGCAACCGCGGACCAGACGAAGCGGACTTCGTAGCGCAGGCTCTCGAACACGAAATAGTAGGCGATGTAGTTGATCGCGATCGCCGCGGCGATGACGACGATCAGCGAGGTTACGCCGCTGCCCAGGGTCCTTGCTTCCTTCGGCAGGGAAGGCACCCATTCCGGTCGGAAGAGGGTGAGAAGCAGGATGTAGCCGCAATAGATCGCGATGATGATCAACGCCGGATAGAGCGCGCCGATATACATGTCGCCCACCGAGCGGCCGAGCTGGTCGGCCATGACGATGAGGACCAGAGACGGCGGCACGATCTGCGCGAGTGTGCCCGAGGCTGCGATCGTGCCGGTGGCCACGGACTGGTTGTAGCCGTAGCGCATCATGATCGGCAGCGAGATCAGCCCCATGGCGATCACGGATGCGGCGACCACGCCGGTGGTTGCCGCCAGCAGCGCGCCCACGAGGATGACCGCGTAGGCAAGGCCACCCCGGATCGGGCCGAAAAGCTGTCCGATGGTATCGAGGAGGTCTTCCGCCATGCGGGATCGCTCGAGTATCAGGCCCATGAAGGTGAAGAACGGAATGGCCAGCAATGTATCATTGTACATGATGCCGTAGATCCGGTCCGGATGCGCCTGCAGCAGGTTCCAGAACAGGCGGATCTCCGAGGAAAGATGCGAGACCTCGACACCGATCACGAAATAGGCGAGGCCGCCCGCGGCAAGCGTGAAGGCGACCGGGTAGCCGAGCAGAAGCATGGCCATCACGGAGATGAACATGATCGGCGCAAGATTGTGGGCGATAAAGTCCATCATTTGCCGGCTCCCCCCTTGCCATCGACGCGGCCAGCGCCGGCAATCATTTCCTCGACTTCCGGCGGCAGATCGTGGATTTCCGTCTCGTCAGGAATGGCGCCGATGATGATGGCGTAGCGCTTGATGATTTCGGAGATGGTCTGAAGGATCAGAAGCCCGAAGCCGATGGTCACCATGATCTTGGCGGGCCAGAGGATGAGGCCGCCGGCATTGGCGGAGATCTCTCCCGAGTTGATCGATTTGTAGACCCAGGGCAGCGATAGATAGAAGATCAGCACGGCGAACGGCATCAGGAAGATCACGTGACAAATCAGATCGATCCAGTCGCGCGTGCGCTTCGTCAGCATGTTGGAGATGAAGTCGATGCGAACGTGCTCGTTGCGCTTGAGCGTATAGGCCGCGGCGAGAAGAAATGCCGTGCCGTAAAGGTACCACTGTACCTCGAGCCAGGCGTTGGACGACATGTCGAAAGCTTTGCGGAAGATGGCATTCCCGGCTGAAATGAGCACGGAGGCCAGGATGAGCCAGGCGACGTTGCGTCCGATGAACTCGTTGACACGATCAATGGCCCGGCTGAGGGCCAGCAAAACACTCATACGTTCCTCCCATTACCGGACGACTTTGCCCGGGGGGTCCCCATTATAGGCCGCAGTGCGGCGACCTTTTTCTTGCTTCCCTTATCAGCATACACGCATGAGAAGCAACGCACGAATGCGCCCTTGGGGGTAACGTGGGATTGGACCGTCGCGGCATTCACAGCAACGCAACAGGACCGGGATCACGATCGAGGCCGGTCACAGGCAATCCGCCGAGTGCGGCAGGCATTCTATCCCAGAACAGCGATTGACCGCAGCGCGTTTGCGTTGAACACTCGTCTTCGAGGAAATCGACGCCGTTTGCCGTGGCGAGGAGACACCCGGTTCCGGCGTCAGGGAGTGAGTATCCATGACGCTGCATGATGTGAGCCTGAACGACAAATACGACCTGTCGAAGGACAGGATTTTCGTCACGGGCGCGCAAGCCGTCATTCGCCTGATGATGATGCAGCAGGAGCTGGATCGGCGGGCGGGATTGAACACGGCCGGCTTCGTGTCCGGGTATCGCGGCTCTCCTCTCGGCGGTCTCGATCAACAGTTTTTTCAGGCCCGCAGCCGGCTGGAGCCGCACAACATCGTTTTCCAGCCCGGGCTGAACGAGGAACTCGCGGCCACCGCCTGCTGGGGTTCGCAGGAAACCGGGCTCGATCCGCTGTCTCTCCATGACGGCACGTTCGCGCTCTGGTACGGAAAGGGGCCGGGCGTCGACCGGGCCGGCGATGTCTTCCGGCATGCCAACCTGGCCGGCACGGGGCGCCATGGCGGCGTGCTTGCGCTGATGGGCGACGACCACACGGCCGAATCCTCGACGAATGCGCATCAGACCGAGTTCAACATGGTCAACGCCATGATCCCAGTCCTCAATCCCGCCGGTGTGCAGGAGATTCTCGATTACGGCCTCTACGGCTATGCGCTGTCGCGTTTCGCCAGCCTCTGGGTGGGGCTCAAATGCGTGAAGGACAACGTCGAATCCACCGCTTCCGTGGATGGTCGTCTCGACCGGCTCGATATCGTGATCCCGCAGTTCGAAGGGCCACCGGGCGGGTTGGCGATCCGCGCCAACGATCTCGACTTCCTGGGCCAGGAAACGCGGCTGCACGAGTACAAGCGGCAGGCCGCGGGGCTGTTCATACGGGCCAACAGGCTCAACCGGACGGTATGGTCGGGAGGGACGAATCCGAAGATCGGCATTCTCACCGTGGGCAAGAGCTATCTGGATACCCGTCAGGCGCTGGCCGATCTCGGGATCGACGAAGCGCGGGCCCGAGACATCGGCCTGCGGCTTTTCAAGGTCGCCGCTCCCTGGCCGTTCGATCGCGAGGATGCCGTGGAGTTTGCGTCCGGGCTCGACATGGTCGTCGTGGTCGAGGAAAAGCGTTCTCTTCTGGAAAGCCAGTTGCGCGAGGCGCTCTACGGCACGGCCAACCAGCCGGTTGTCGTCGGCAAGAAGGACGAGACGGATAACTGGCTGTTCCCGGTCAGCGGTGCGCTCGATCCGAACGAAATCGCGGTGGCCGTCGGCGAGCGCATCCTGAAAGTGGCCGGTCATTCCGAGGAGCTCGATGGACGGGTAAAACGTTTGCGACAGTTCCAGTCGATGCTCGCCGGGATGTCCGATGTGGCGCGGCGTACCCCGCATTTCTGCTCGGGCTGCCCGCACAACACGTCGACCAATGTGCCGGAGGGCTCGATCGCGGCAGCCGGGATCGGCTGTTCCTACATGGCGCTCTGGATGGATCGGCAGACGCAGGGCTTCACGCAGATGGGCGGCGAGGGTGCGCAATGGGTGGGGCAGGCACCGTTTACCGCGCGGCCGCATTTGTTCCAGAACCTCGGCGACGGCACCTATAATCACTCGGGCGCACTGGCCATTCGCTTTGCGCTCTCTTCGAACGCCAACATCACCTACAAGATCCTCTACAACGATGCCGTTGCGATGACCGGCGGTCAGGCGCATGAGGGCGGGCTGACGGTGGATGCGATCGCGCGGCAGGTGCGCGCCGAAGGCGTCGAGCGTATCGCACTCGTTTCCGACGACCCGGACCGTTATCCCGGCACGATCGCGTGGCCGTCGCGGATGACGATCCATCATCGCGATGAACTGGATGCGGTGCAGCGCGAGCTGCGCGAAGTGACCGGCGTCTCGGTTCTTCTCTACGACCAGACCTGTGCTGCGGAGAAGCGCCGGCGCCGCAAGCGCGGTGGATATCCCGATCCGGACAAGCGCGTCTTCATCAACGAGCTCGTCTGCGAAGGCTGCGGTGATTGCGGGGTGAAGTCCAACTGCGTCTCGGTCCAGCCAGTGGAGACCGAGTTTGGACGCAAGCGGCGCATCGACCAGTCGAGCTGCAACAAGGATTTCTCCTGTCTCGACGGTTTCTGTCCATCCTTCGTGACCGTGCATGGCGGCAGGCTCCGCAAGTCGGGATCGAACAAGGCGCGTACGCTCGGCGATCCCCTGGAAGGCGTCCCCGATCCGGCCATTCATCCTCTCGACAATGGCTGGGCGGGTATTGTCGACGGGATCGGCGGTACCGGTGTGGTCACCATCGGCGCGATCCTCGGCATGGCCGCTCATCTCGAGGGCCGCGGTTGCGGCATGATCGACATGGCGGGGCTCGCCCAGAAAGGCGGGGCGGTTTTCAGCCATGTGCGGATCGCCGCAACGCCCGAGGATATTCACGCCATCCGCGTTTCCGCCGGCAAGGCCGACCTCGTGCTGGGCTGCGATCTTGTCGTATCGGGCTCGTCGAAGGTGCTGGCTGCCGTCCGCGAGGGCGAGACGGAGTTTGTGGTCAACACGGCCGAGGTGATGCCGGGCGACTTCACCCGCGATGCGGATTTCTCGCTGCCTTCGGAGCGTATCAAGCGCGCGATCCTCAAGGCGGCGGGGCCGGAACGGACGACCTTCTTCGACGCGGCGCTCACGGCAAACCGTCTTTTCGGCAATGCGGTTGCCGCCAATATGTTCATGCTCGGCATTGCCTGCCAGCGCGGTGCGCTGCCGGTCTCAGCCGGTGCGATCGAACGGGCGATCGAGCTCAATGGCCAGGCGGTGGCGATGAATATCGACGCCTTCCGCTGGGGGCGGCGTGCGATCAGCGAGCCGGAAGCCGTCCTGGCACTCGCCGGCGGAATGCAGGATGCGGAAGTCGCGCCGCCTGAAACGCCGGAGCAGCTGATCGCTCATCGGGCGAAGCATCTCGCGTCTTACCAGGATGCCGCTTATGCCGCGCGCTATCGCGAGGCGCTCGCACCCTTGATTGCCGCCGAAACCCGTATTTCGGGGGCGCCGGGTGCGGCAACGGCCGCCGCCGCCCGCTCGCTTTTCAAGCTCATGGCCATCAAGGACGAGTATGAAGTCGCGCGTCTTTACACGGACGGGCGCTTCAAGGAGAAGCTGGACGCCCAGTTCGAGGGGTATGAGCGGGTGGAGTATCATCTGGCGCCGCCGCTCTTCGCGCCGAAGGACCCGCAGGGTCGCCCGCGAAAGTTGCGCTTCGGTTCCAATATGCGGCACGTATTTCGCATCCTTGCCGCGGCCAAGGGGGCCAGAGGCCGATGGTTTGATCCATTCTCTTATACAACCGAGAGGCGTATCGAGCGCGGATTGGTCGACACCTACATCGCTGAAATCGAACAAATGGCAATCCGTATGAACGCCTCTAATCTATCAATGATCGTTGATTTCTTGTCGTACCCCCAATTGATTCGTGGGTTCGGCCATGTGAAGCAGGGCAGCTTGAATTCCCGGCTCGATGACAAGCATAAAATCATGAAGGAGCTTGATTCTTCCTCGGATACCACCGTGAGCCTTGCTGCGGAATAATATTGTTCTGACGATTATCTTTGTTCGATCCCATATATCAAGAATAATTCTTTTGACTCTTTAAGGGTTTCTTATGCAATCAGAGGTATTGTATTCCTTCAACCGTCTATTAATCCCGGATGGTTAGACTGGCGGAAGCTAGAACAGGTTCAACGCATGCTGCCAACCAAACGGGATAACGATGCGGCAGAGGTCCGGCTGTCATTTGTTCGGTCCCTCTACCTTCAGCGTGGCACACCCCTCACCGGGTTGATCGCGCATGTGATCACCGCGTCGGCCATCTTCGCCAAGACCGGTGATCCGTTCTATCTTTATGTCGGTGTCGCGCTGACGCTCATCTGGGCCGTCCGCATGTTCGGCATGCTGGCGTTCGACCGCCGCGACGATGGTGAATTCACGCTCGCCCAGACCATCCGGTGGGAGCGCTATTATGTTGCCGGTTCGGTGGTGGTGGCCGGCACGCTCGGCATCATGTGTGCCTATGCGCTCGTCGTCTCCCATGACGCGTTTGCCGAACTGGCCTCCATCTCCATTACGCTTGCCAGCCTGATCTCGGTGGTCGGGCGCAATTTCGGTTCGCGTCTCAACGTCGACATGATGATCCTGGCGGTCTGCGTGCCGCTGACGGCGGGCTTCCTGATCTTGCGCGATCCATTCATGGTCGTGCTGGCTGGCCTGCTGTTCCCACTGTTCATGACGACACGTTCGATGGCCAACGGCGTGCGCGAGTTTCTTTTCAATACGGTCATGGCCGAGCGCAAGGCCGGGCAGCTTGCCGAGCGGTTCGACATCGCGCTCAACAACATGTCCCACGGTCTGTTCATGCTCGATGGTGACGGGCGGATCGAGGTGCTCAACAACAAGGCGCGCGAGATCTTCCGCGTTCAGTCCACGATCGATCTCCGCGGGCGGACCCTGAGGCTGGCGCTGCGGCTTGCCGCGCGCAACAGCATCCTGCCGCCTGAGGACCTGGAGAACATCACGCGCCGGATCGAGAACCTGGCGAGCGGACGCGATCGCCGTCTGCTGATCCGCTTCTCGGATGACGTATGGCTTGAATTCACGTCGCGTCTGCGCGGAAACCACGGCGTGGTTCTCATTTTCGAAGATGTGACGGCACGTATCCGTCAGGAGGAGAAGATCCTCCAGATGGCGCGCTTCGATTCGCTGACGGCTCTTCCCAACAGGAACTGGTTCCAGGACCTCGCAACCTCCCGCCTGGCGAAGCTGAAGAAGAACCGGCAGGTCGCGCTCGCCGTCTTCGACCTCGATGACTTCAAGCACGTCAACGATACGAAGGGGCATGTTGCAGGTGACCGTCTGCTGCAGGCGGTGGCGACGAACCTGAAGGACATCTGCGGAGATCAGATCATCTGTTCGCGTTTCGGCGGCGATGAATTCGTGCTGTTCTTCCCCGATGTTGCCGACATGACCGCGCTCGGCGAATGGATGGACAAGATCGCCAACGGGTTGAGCGGTCACTACCAGATCGATGATAACCGCATCTTCGTCACCGTCAGCGGTGGCGTGGCAATTGCAATGGCCGGCGGCACGGTGCTTGACGATCTGCACATCAAGGCGGACATCGCGCTCTACGATGCGAAGCGCCGGGACAAGAACCGCTGGTCGCTGTTCGTCGATTCCATGGACGAGAAATATTCCGCGCGCCAGAAGCTCAAGGGCGACCTGCGTGATGCGATCATCAACGGCACCATCAATGTCGCCTACCAGCCGATGTTCACGCCGGACGGAACCAGGATTGCCGGTGCGGAGGCGCTGTCGCGCTGGCGCCATCCGGAACTCGGCCCGATCTCGCCGGCCGTCTATATTCCGCTGGCCGAAGAGATCGGTATCGTCAACGACCTGACCCGCTGCATGATCGACAAGGCCGTCGCCGATTGTGCCTCCTGGTCGGAGGACCTGTTCGTCTCGGTCAACCTGTCCGCCTATGATCTGGCGACGAACGACATCGTGCGCGTGGTCGATGAAGCGCTGTCGCGTTACAATCTCTCGCCGCTCCGCCTGCATCTCGAAATCACCGAAAGCGCGCTCGTCGACGACGCCAATTCGGTTCGGCGCATTCTCGAGACTTTCCGGTCGCGCGGCATCACCGTCGCCATCGACGATTTCGGTACCGGCTATTCAAGCCTGAGCTACCTCGACATCCTGCCGCTCAACAAGGTGAAGATCGACCGCGCCTTCGTGGCCAACATCACCGAAGACGGACGCAAGCTCAAACTGCTGCGCGGTGTCGTCAACCTTTCTCGCGAACTCGGACTTTCCGTTGTCGTCGAAGGTGTCGAAACCGACGAGCAGCTCAAGGTGATCCTGGAAAACGATTGTGCCGATCTGATCCAGGGATTCATTTTCGGGGCTCCCATGCCCGCCGCTTCCTTCGTCGATCTGGCTGCCAGAATGTCGGGAAAGCAGGAAACAGCTCCCTCAAAGCCTGCCGGCAAGCCGGCGCGGAGGGTGCGCGGCTAGCGCCGCTCCGCCTGACTTCCTCGATATAACCAGTATAAATTTGTGGTTTTGCGATCCAAATTCGCAGAACGGAGTTTGCGCGTTAACCAACTTCGGAATTATTGCCAAAGAATCGCCTCTTCGCCATTGTTTAACAAAAAGTTAAAGCTAAACTTTTAAGCAATGGGGTATCCGAGGGGTGCGGCATGCAAGTCGAGCAGAATGGAACTTCGGGGTTTGTAAGCCGTATGATGCGGCTTCTGGACAACGTCGAGTATCGCCGGGTGGAATCGAGCGAGGATCTGGAGGCGGTCGCGCGCGTTCGCTACAAGGCCTATGATCCGATCGGCATGGCGCCGAAAACGGGAAGCGTCCTCATCGACGACGCCGACTTCGCGCCGAATGCCCATGTCATCGGCATCTATTACGAGGAAAATCTGGTTTCGACGATCCGGATTCATCACGTCACGCAGCGTCATCCGACCGGTATGGCGACGACCTATTTCAAGGATGTGATGGACCCGCTTCTGGATGCGGGGCGGACATTCATCGATCCCGTGCGGTTTGCAGCCGATCCGGAGATCCTGCGCCAGCTCCCGGGCATTCCTTATCTGACGCTGCGTGTGGCGACGATGGCGACCGACTTCTTCGGCGCGGATTACTGCCTCTCGGTCGTCAAGCCGAACCACAAGGCATTCTACCAGCGCGTCTTCAATTCCAAGCCGCTGATCGAGCCGCGCCACATCATGCCGTACGACATCACCGTCGGGCTTTACGGATCAGACGCCCACAAGGAACTGCAAGGCATCTACCGGCGCTTTCCGTTCTTCAACTCGGAGGCCTTCGAGCGTCGCATGATGTTTGCGCCGGCTTCGGAAATGGGGTCGCCCGTCCTTACCGTGCGGCCGACCGCGCGTCTGGCGCAGGCGAGAGTTCATTGAAACTTTCGGCCAGCGGTTGAAACGAAAGGCGGTCGATGGCCGCCTTTCTGTTTTAAATCGATTTTCCCGCCGAGGAGCGGTATCGGGCCGTGCCGTTTTCTTGCACAAAGGCGGGGGTTTGTGTAATCGATCTGCTCGGAGAGACAATCGAGGGAGTTCCCAATGGCTGATCATGTCGAAGGCCCGGCCGAAGTCGGCGCCGAAATGGATTACAGCGAACACGAAAAAACCTACGCCATGTTCATCGCCGGTGCCAAATATGGCACGCTGCATATCGTTACGCTGCTGATTGCCATGGCATTCTTCTTCTTCACGGCCGCAGGCTTCTTCTCGAGCCTGATCCTGTTCGTGATCCTCAGCGCAATCGGCGTGGTCCTGCTGCGCTAGACTTCTTCAGGACCGGTCGTGCGTAGTCGAATACGCCGGCCGGTCGTATTGTATCCAGGGACAGGAGGGGTTTCTTGGGAGCGATCATTTTTGTGGGCAAGGAGACCGACGCAGCCGAAACGCGCGTTGCCGCCTCGCCCGAAACCGTCAAGAAGCTGACCTCGCTCGGTTGCGACGTGACTGTAGAGGAAGGCGCCGGCGCGGGCTCGCGCATTCTCGACAGCGATTTCGAAAAGGCCGGTGCAACCATCGTCAAGGCTGCAGACGCAGCCAAGGCCGATGTGGTGCTGCGCGTGCGCCGTCCCTCGGCGGGCGACGCCAGGATCATGAAGTCCGGCGCGGTTCTTCTCACCCAAATGGATCCATATGGCAACGAAGAGGCTCTCAAGCCCTTCGCGGAAGCCGGGGTGACTGCGTTCGCCATGGAACTGATGCCGCGCATCACCCGTGCGCAGTCGATGGACGTCCTGTCTTCCCAGGCCAATCTCGCGGGCTATCAGGCCGTGATCGAGGCCGCGGCCTCTTTCGGGCGCGCCTTTCCGATGATGATGACGGCCGCCGGTACGGTTCCGGCCGCCAAGGCTTTCGTGATGGGCGCCGGTGTTGCCGGACTTCAGGCGATTGCCACCGCGCGTCGCCTCGGTGCGGCTGTTTCCGCCACCGACGTCCGGCCGGCTGCCAAGGAGCAGGTGGCCTCGCTCGGCGCCAAGTTCATCGCCGTCGAGGACGATGAATTCAAGGCGGCGGAAACCTCCGGCGGTTACGCCAAGGAGATGTCGAAGGAATACCAGGCCAAGCAGGCGGCACTGGTGGCCGAGCACATCTCGAAGCAGGACATCGTGATCACCACCGCGCTGATTCCGGGCCGACCGGCGCCCAGACTGATTTCGGCGGAAATGCTGAAATCGATGCGTGAGGGCTCGGTGGTCGTTGACCTGGCTGTCGAGCGTGGCGGCAATGTCGAGGGTTCGGTGATGGGCGAGGCGGCCAAGGTCGGCGGCGTGACCGTGATCGGCTACCCCAACCTCGCCGGGCGCATCCCGGCAAGCGCATCGCTGCTCTACGCCAAGAACCTTCTTACCTTTCTGCAGACCATGATCGACAAGGAGACCCATGAGGTCCGCGTCGACATGGACGACGAACTCGTCAAGGCCACGGCGCTGACCCATGAGGGCAAGCTCGTTCATCCGGGCTTCGGCGGTGCCAACGACAAGGGGGATGCGTAATGGCCGGTTCCGTTCTCGATAACGCTGTTGAGAAGCTGAACGAGGCGGTCGACGCGGTCAATGCCGCCGTCGCGTCCCAGGACATGGCCGACGCCGCAGGGGCTGCGGCGCACGCGGCATCCGGCGGGGCGATCGATCCCTTCATCTTCCGCCTCGCGATCTTTGTGCTGGCGATCTTCGTCGGCTATTACGTGGTCTGGTCCGTGACGCCGGCACTGCACACGCCGCTGATGGCCGTGACCAACGCGATTTCCTCGGTGATCGTGGTCGGCGCGCTGCTCGCGGTCGGCGCCTCGCTTTCAGGTTACGCCTCGGGCTTCGGTTTCGTGGCGCTGATCCTGGCATCGGTGAACATTTTCGGTGGCTTCCTCGTCACCCAGAGAATGCTCGCCATGTACAAGAAAAAAGAAAAGTGAGGGGCGGCTGATGTCTGAGAATTTCGCGGCTTTCGCCTACCTCGTTTCCGGGGTCCTGTTCATCATGGCTCTCAGGGGCCTGTCTCATCCGACCACCAGTCGTCAGGGCAATCTCTACGGCATGATCGGCATGGGGATCGCCATCCTCACGACCCTTCTGCTCGCCAGGCCGTCCTTCGGCTCGCTGGTGCTGATCGTGCTCGGGATCGCCCTCGGTGGCGGTGCCGGCGCCTTCATCGCGCGGCGCATCGCCATGACCTCGATGCCGCAGCTCGTGGCTGGTTTCCACTCGCTCGTCGGCCTCGCCGCCGTCCTGGTGGCCGCCGCCGCACTCTATGCGCCGCATGCCTTCGGTATCGGCGAACCCGGCCAGATCCACGGCCAGGCGCTCGTGGAGATGTCGCTCGGCGTCGCCATCGGCGCGATCACCTTCACCGGCTCGATCATCGCCTTCCTGAAGCTCGACGGCCGCATGTCGGGCAAGCCGATCATGCTGCCCATGCGGCACGCGGTGAACGCCGCGCTGCTGATCGGCGTCGTCGTGCTGATCGGTATCCTGGTCGGCACCGAGAGCCATTTCATCTTCTGGCTCATCGTCGTCCTGTCGCTGCTGCTGGGCGTTCTGCTGATCATCCCGATCGGCGGGGCGGACATGCCGGTGGTCGTTTCGATGCTCAACTCCTATTCGGGGTGGGCCGCGGCCGGCATCGGCTTCACGCTCGGCAATCTCGCACTGATCATCACCGGTGCGCTGGTCGGTTCCTCGGGGGCGATCCTCAGCTACATCATGTGCAAGGGCATGAACCGCTCCTTCATCTCGGTCATTCTGGGCGGCTTCGGCGGCGAACAGGCCGCGGGCCAGGCAGACGACATAGACCGCACCGTCAAGCAGGGCTCGGCCGAAGACGCGGCTTACCTGATGGCGAACGCCTCGAAGGTCATCATCGTGCCGGGCTACGGCATGGCCGTGGCACAGGCCCAGCATGCCTTGCGCGAGCTCGCCGACAAGCTCAAGGCCAACGATGTCGAGGTGAAATACGCCATTCATCCGGTGGCGGGCCGCATGCCCGGCCACATGAATGTGCTGCTGGCCGAAGCCAACGTGCCCTATGACGAGGTCTTCGAACTCGAGGACATCAACTCCGAGTTCGCACAGGCGGATGTGGCCTATGTCATCGGCGCCAACGACGTGACCAACCCTGCGGCGCGCGACGATCCCTCCTCGCCGATCTACGGCATGCCCATCCTGGACGTGGACAAGGCCAAGACCTGCCTGTTCGTCAAGCGCTCCCTCGGTTCGGGCTATGCCGGCATCGACAACACGCTGTTCTACAAGGACGGCACGATGATGCTGCTCGGCGACGCCAAGAAGATGACCGATGACATCGTCAAGGCGATGGATCACTGATCCGGAAATCGTCAGCAATCGAAGGCCGCGAGCGATCGCGGCCTTTTTCATTTCGGGGTGCAGGCGTATTGTAGCGGCAGATTTCCGCCCGGACGACACCCATGCGATCCTTCAGCGCCGACCACCGCCATCTCTTCGAAACCGATTTCGGCCTGTGCGAAATCGGCTGGACCGATGCCGGGATATCGGATTTCAGACTGCCGACCGATGACCCGGACATGGACCGGAGCCGGATGATGCGTCAGTCATCGCAGCCGCCGCGCTTCATTGTCGAATCCACAAGGGCCGTCAGGAACTATTTCGCCGGGATACGGACCGATTTCGCGGATGTCCCGGTCGACCTGTCGGGGCTCGGGGATTTCGAGCGCGACATACTGCTCGCGACCCGTCGGATCGGATGGGGGGATGTGAGCTCTTACGGCGTGCTTGCCCGTGAGCTGACCGGGGATGTCGGGGTGTCCCGCGCGGTGGGGCAGGCGCTCGGGCGCAATCCGGTTCCGCTCATCATACCCTGTCACAGGGTGCTTGCCGCCGATGGTGCGATCGGCGGTTTCTCCGCGCCGGGCGGCACGGTCACGAAACTCAGGATGCTGGAGATCGAGGGAGCGCTCGCCAAGAGCCCTGTCCTGGCGCAGCGCAGTTTCGGGTTCTGACCTTCGGGATCAGCTGCCCTTGCGCAGGCGCGAGAGGCCGTCGCGGGCAGGGCCGTAATTCGGGTCCAGCTGGGCAGCGCGCGCATAGGAGCGGATCGCCTTCTGCGTCTCGCCGCGGCGCTCGTAGATCAGCGCCTGGTTGGCCCAGGATTCAGCCTTCGTGTTGTCGAGCTGAATGGCGTGGTTGAAGTCGGCAAAGGCGTTCTCGTCGTCGTTCAGGGCGACATAGGACAGGCCGCGACCGTTATAGGGCTCGGGTGCGTCCGACAGCGAGATCGCGGTCGAGAAGTCGTCGATGGCGCGGGCATGATCGCCACGCAGCTGATAGATCAGGCCGCGATTGTGGTAGGCACGCGGGTCGGTGGTGTCGAGCTGGATGGCCTTGTTGAAGTCGCGGAAGGCTTCGTCGTTGCGGCCAGCCTGACGGTAGAGATTGCCACGGCCGATATAGGCAGCGTCGTAGTTCGCGTTGAGCGACAGTGCCTGGTTGTAGTCGTTGGCGGCTGCCGTCAGATCGCCCTGGCTGCGCTCGATGAGCGCGCGATTGGCATAGGCCTGGTAGAAGCGTGGATTGAGCTGGATGGCCTTGTTGAAATCATCCATGGCCTTGCGGAACTCGCCGGCACGACCATAGGCCGCGCCGCGGACGTTGTAGGGTTCCGGGTCGGAGGGATTGTTGCGGATCACGGCGGTCAGTGAGCCGATATTCTCTTCGCTGCCCTGGGTGCGGTCTATGTCGATGGCGGAAATGGGGGCAGTCGTCTGGCATCCGGCAACAGCCAGGCACGCGCTTGCGGCGGCGATCATCAGGGCGCCACGCAGTTTGCCGTGGATGTGCGACATCGGCTGAAGTCCGGAGAATGCTGAAGTCAAGATTTGCCCCTCTGACGACTGTGTATGGTCCCGCAATGTGATGCCGGAACGGAGTGCGGAAAAGAATAAAGGCGGCGACATACCGTCTCCGCCTCCATTAACACGCCGAAATCGGCAATAAAACGGCAGGGATCAGCGACCCGAACGACCGCCGATCAGGCCTTCGCGCTGGGCGCGCTTGCGAGCCAGCTTGCGGACGCGGCGAACGGCTTCTGCCTTTTCGCGGGCGCGCTTCTGAGAGGGCTTTTCGTAGTGGTCGCGCATCTTCATTTCACGGAAGATGCCTTCGCGCTGCATCTTTTTCTTGAGAGCGCGGAGCGCCTGATCGACATTGTTGTCGCGGACAAGTACCTGCACGTTAAACCCGATCCTTAATTGCGGTTGAACCTGAACTTTCTAGACGGCCGACATAAAGAAAACAGGTCCGTTCGGTCGGCAGACGTCACGATTGCGGGGCATTTACCAGTTTTCCCAAGTCAAGTCCAGCAGGTTTTCGCGCGTTTTTTCGCCGTTCTGTGGGCTTTTCTGCAGACTGGTGTCGCGCTGTGACGCCGTAATGACAATCTGGCGCGTCTGCGACATTATGGGCCCTCGTCTGCGGCTTTCGAAGTCGCAATGCGACAGGTGCGGAGCGCATGTTTTTGATTTAAGCGTAACCGCAATCCGGATGCGAGGACATGATGCGCAAATACTCGATTTTCGCTGTGGCGCGCGAGGCCATGCGGGGGCACCGCGGGTGGGACAAGCAATGGCGCTCGCCCGAGCCCAAGAAGTCCTATGACGTCATCATTGTGGGCGCCGGAGGGCACGGTCTCGGCACGGCCTACTACCTGGCCAAGGAACACGGCATCACCAATGTCGCGGTGATCGAGAAGGGATGGCTCGGCGGCGGCAATACCGGCCGCAACACCACCATCATCCGCTCGAACTATCTCTATGACGAGAGTGCGGCGCTCTACGATCATGCGGTCAAGCTGTGGGACGGGTTGTCCCAGGACCTCAACTACAACGTCATGTACTCGCCGCGCGGCGTGATGATGCTTGCGCACAATGTTCATGACGTACAGGTCTTCAAGCGGCACATTCACGCCAACCGGCTCAACGGTGTCGACAATGAGTGGCTGACGCCCGGTGAAGCCAAGGATTACTGCCCGCCGCTCAATATTTCCAAGACCGCGCGTTATCCGGTCATGGGGGCGGCCCTGCAGCGGCGCGGCGGCACCGCCCGGCACGATGCGGTCGCCTGGGGCTATGCCCGCGCGGCATCCGATCTCGGTGTCGACATCATCCAGAACTGCGAAGTTACCGGCGTGCGCCGCGGTGTCAACGGCGCGGTCGAGGGCGTGGAAACGTCGCGCGGCTTTATCGGCGCCAGGAAGGTCGGTGTCGTTGCCGCCGGCAACACGACGACGATCATGGACATGGCCGGCGTACGCATGCCGCTCGAAAGCTATCCGCTGCAGGCGCTCGTCTCCGAGCCGGTCAAGCCGATCTTTCCCTGCGTCGTGATGTCGAACACGGTGCATGCCTACATCTCGCAGTCCGACAAGGGCGAACTCGTCATCGGGGCGGGTACCGACCAGTACACCTCCTATTCGCAGACGGGCGGGCTTCATATCCTGAGCCACACACTCGATGCGATCTGCGAAATGTTCCCGATCTTCACGCGCATGAGGATGCTGCGATCCTGGGGCGGGATCGTCGACGTGACACCCGACCGTTCGCCGATCCTCTCGAAGACGCCGGTTCCCGGCCTTTTCGTCAATTGCGGCTGGGGAACGGGCGGCTTCAAGGCCACGCCCGGTTCGGCGCACGTCTTCGCCCATACCATCGCGCGGGACGAACCGCACGCAATCAACGCACCGTTCTCGCTCGACCGGTTCCGCAGCGGCCGGCTGATCGACGAGGCGGCCGCCGCCGCCGTGGCGCACTGAGGTAAAGTCATGCTTCTCATCCATTGCCCCTATTGCGGAGAGGACCGGCCGGAACTCGAATTCCGCCATGCCGGCGAAGCGCATGTCGTGCGTCCCGACCCGATCAGCGAAATCAGCGACGAGGAATTCGAGGCCTATTTCTTCATCCGCGACAATCCGAAGGGCCTCACCTACGAACGCTGGCGCCACATGCATGGCTGCGCGCGCTTCTTCAACGCGGTGCGCGACACGGTTTCGGACAAGTTCGTCACCACCTACAAGGCCGGAAACCCGAAGGTCGAGATAGAGCGCGGCGAAGACGGCATCGCGCGTGTGAAGGGAGATGGCCAATGAGCGGAACCAACCGCATCGCGGGCAAGGGCCGGCTCGTTCCGGCACGCACCGTCTCCTTTACGTTCGACGGACGCCGGCTGACCGGCGTCGAGGGGGATACGCTCGCCTCGGCATTGATCGCCAACGGGATCCACCTGACCGGCCGGTCCTTCAAGTATCACCGTCCGCGCGGCATTCTTTCCGCCGGGCCGGAAGAGCCCAACGCGCTCATCGATATTTCGCGTTCGTCCAACACCCATACGCCGAATGTGCGGGCGACCGTGCAGGAAGTCTTCGAGGGGATGACGGCGCAGTCGCAGAATCGCTGGCCGTCGCTCAGCTTCGATGTCGGCGCGGTCAACAACCTGTTCTCGCCGATCTTTGCCGCCGGCTTCTACTACAAGACCTTCATGTGGCCGAAAGCCGCCTGGAAACATTTCTACGAGCCGAACATCCGCGCGGCAGCCGGGCTCGGCGTCTCGCCGAAGGAACCCGATCCGGACCGTTACGCCAACCGCTTCATCCATTGCGACGTGCTGGTAGTCGGCGGCGGTATCGCCGGTCTGATAGCGGCGCGGGCGGCGGCCGAAACCGGCGCGTCCGTCGTTGTATGCGACGAGCAGCCGGAACTGGGCGGCGCGCTCCATCACGAGATCGACACACGTATCGACGGGCAGGAGGGTTTCGTCTGGGCGCAGGAGATCGGCAGTGAGCTGGCGGGCATGGACAATGTGCGGGTGCTGACCCGTACAACGGCCTTTGCCTATCAGGCCCAGAACATGGTCGACCTCGTCGAGCGCGTCAGCGAGCATTTCGCCAATCCCGACAAGCTGGTGCCGCGCGAGCGGCTCTGGCAGGTGCGGGCCAGGCGGGTCATCGTGGCGACCGGCGCGATCGAGCGGCACATGGTGTTCGCGCAGAACGACCGGCCCGGCATCATGCTCGCTTCCGCCGCGCGCACCTACCTCAACCATTACGGCGTGGCCGTGGGGTCGAACGTTGCCGTCTACACGGCCAATGATTCCGCCTATCGTGCGGCTTTCGACCTGAAACAGGCCGGAATAGCCGTGCCGGTGATCGTCGATGCGCGCTCCGATGTCGATGCGGGATTGCTGGCCGAGGCTGAGGCGCTCGGTATCCAGGTGCTCACCGATCATGCGGTGGTCGACACCAAGGGCGGGCTCCGTCTGAAGTCGGTCAGGATCGAGCGTGTCGGTGGCGGCAAATCGCGAACCGTCGAGGCCGACGCGCTGATCATGTCCGCGGGCTGGACGCCGACGCTGCACTTGTATTCCCAGTCCCGCGCGAAAGTGGTCTGGGACGAGGAGAGCGCTCGCTTCCTGCCGGGCAAAGCGGTGCAGGAGATGGTGACGATCGGCGCGTGCAACGGCACGGACGCGCTCGACGCGCTTCTGGAAGAGGCCGCGAATGCGGGTATGGAAGCTGCGCGGCTTGCAGGTTTTGCCGGAGCTTCGGGCTATCGCGCGCCCGATGCCGAGAGCCTGACGAGCCGCCGCGGTGCGCTGATGGGAGCCGCGCCGGGCGCGGGGCCCGAGACCACGGTCAAGGCCTTCGTGGATTATCAGAACGACGTGACGGCGAAGGACATTCGTCTGGCCGTGCGCGAGGGCATGCATTCGATCGAGCACGTCAAGCGTTTCACCACAAACGGCATGGCGACGGACCAGGGCAAGACATCCAACATCCACGGCCTGGCAATCGCGGCGGACATGCTCGACAAGCCGATCCCGCAGGTCGGCCTGACGACGTTCCGTCTGCCTTACACGCCGGTCACGTTCGGCGCGATCGTCAATCACGGCCGCGACCGTCTTTTCGATCCGACACGCAAGACCGCGATCCACAAGAGCCACGAAGCGCTCGGCGCTGTGTTCGAGGACGTCGGCCAGTGGAAGCGTCCCTGGTACTATCCGAAGGCCGGGGAAACCATGCATGCCGCCGTCGATCGCGAATGCAGGACCGTGCGCGAAACGGCCGGCCTTTTCGATGCCTCCACCCTGGGCAAGATCGAGGTTGTCGGCCCGGACGCGGCGAAATTTCTCGATCTCATCTACACCAATGGCTGGCAGAAGCTCGCCCCGGGCCGTTGCAAATACGGCATCATGCTGCGTGAGGACGGTTTCATCTATGATGACGGCGTCGTCGGCCGCATTGCCGAGGACCGGTTCCATGTCACCACGACTACAGGCGGAGCGCCGCGGGTGCTCCATCACATGGAAGACTACCTCCAGACCGAGTTCCCGGATCTCAGGGTCTGGCTGACCTCGACGACCGATCAGTGGTCGGTGATCGCGGTGCAGGGACCGAAGGCGCGCGAGATCATCGCGCCCTTCGTGGAAGGCATCGACATCTCCAACGAAGCCATCCCTCATATGAGCGTGCGTGAAGGCACGGTCTGCGGTGCGCCGGCGCGGCTCTTCCGCATGTCGTTCACCGGTGAACTGGGCTTCGAAGTCAACGTGCCGGCCGATTACGGCCGGGCCGTGTGGGATGCGCTCTGGGCGCGCGCTCAGGACCTCGGTGCCTGCACCTATGGCACGGAGACGATGCACGTGCTGCGCGCAGAAAAGGGCTACATCATCGTCGGTCAGGATACCGACGGGACGGTGACCGCGGATGACGCGGGCCTCAGCTGGGCGGTGGCGAAATCCAAGCCCGATTTCGTCGGCATTCGCGGCATGAAGCGGCCCGATCTCGTCGCCTCCGGCCGCAAGCAGCTCGTCGGACTTCTCACCGCCGACCCGAAACAGGTGCTCGAGGAAGGGGCGCAGATCGTCGCCGACCCGAACCAGCCGGTTCCGATGAAGATGATCGGCCACGTGACGTCGTCCTACTGGTCGGAAAACTGCGGTCGCTCGATCGCGATGGCCGTGGTCGCGGATGGCCGCGCGCTGATGGGCAAGACGCTTTACGTGCCGATGCCCCACGAGGTCATCAAGGTGGAAGTGACGGATACCGTGTTCTTCGACAAGGAAGGGGATAGGATCAATGGCTGAGGCTGTAGCAACCCGCACCAGCCCGCTCGACGGGCTGATCGCCGGTTCCGTCGGTGTGGCGATCGCGCAGGCGGCGCCCGCGCACCGGATTTCGCTGCGTGTCGGCGCCGATGGCATCCCAGCGCTCAACAAGGCGCTCGGTCTCGATCTTCCAACCGAGCCGAAGAAGAGTGTGACGGCGAAGTCCGGGCGGATGGCGCTGTGGCTCGGACCGGACGAATGGCTGGTGATCGACGAGAAGGGCGACCCGATGGCCGATGTGGCCGGTGTCGACGCCTTCTTCTCGGTGGTCGATGTCTCTCACCGCAATACCGCGATCAAGGTTGCTGGTCGCGGTGCCCGCGCCACGCTTGAGGCCGGCTGTCCGCAGGACGTTACCGACGATGCCTTCCCCATCGGGGCCTGCTCGCGGACGGTGATGGGCAAGATCGAGATCGTGCTGATGCGCACGGACGCCAATGCCTATCGCATCGAATGCTGGCGCTCGTTTGCGGAATATGCCTTCGAGTTTCTGTCCGACGCCGCGCATGATTGCATGGCCTGAGAAGGCCCGGCAGCAGCGCTTCCGCTTTCAGCCCTCGCTTTCGGCGGGGGCTTTTTCATCCGCATATTGAAGCAGTGTCAGCCAGACCGCGGTGAGAGCGGGTTTCGGAGCATCTTCGATATCGACTGTCACATTGTAGGTGAAGCCCAGAAGATTGGGGCCGCGATGGCGGCACTGATCGAGATGGAAGCGACCCCGAATGCGTGCGCCGGACGGAACCGGGTTCATGAAGCGCAGTTTGTTGAAGCCGTAATTGATGCCCATCTTCTCGGTCTTCAGGCGCGGCGAGCAATCCTCGTGCATGGCGGAGAGCATCGAGAGTGTGAGAAATCCGTGCGCGATGGTTCCGCCGAAACCGGTCTCGGCGGCGGCTTCCGGATCCACATGGATGAACTGGTGGTCATCGGTCGCATCGGCAAACCGGTTAATGCGCTCCTGCGGCATATCAAACCAGCGCGAGACATATTCGCTGCCGATTTCGTTTTCGATGTCTGCGAGGGTGATGATCCGGGGCATGGAGTGTCCGTAGATGTGTCAGCGTTATGCAGACAATCTAGAACACTGGATGCTCAATCACAGGGCGGACACCGCCGAAAACAGGCTATGTCCCCGGTTTTTCCTTGAAGCAGCTGACCGACCTGGGGGGCAGGCTGCTGCCGGTGGCGGGGCCGAGCGCCTTGTGCCAGCCGGAGGGCGCGTCGGGAAGGACGATCTCTACCGCGTGGTAACTCCGGTTGAAGGCCAGCATGACACGCTGGCCGGGTGCGCCGAGAACCATCACGAGGCCCGGCAGGGCCGGGTCGTTCCAGGCCCCGCCTTCCAAGACTTCGCCGCCGGGCGCGCGCCATTCCACCTGGTCGGGATTGTCCGACCCATCGGCGGGTACGAGGAAATCCGTCCGAGTGAAAAGGGGCGTCTCAGCCCTGAGCCTGGCCCACTCCCGGGCGTGGGCCAGGCGGTCCTCGTCGAGATTTGCCCAGTCGCGCCAGGTGATCTCGTTGTCCTGCGCATAGGCATTGTTGTTGCCATGCTGGCTGTGGCCGAACTCGTCGCCCGCGGTCAGAAGCAGGGTGCCGCGCGAGGCGAAAAGCGTAGCCAGCAGCGCGGTCGCGTCGGTTTCGCGGGCCGCGCGGATGGAGGGATCGTCGGTCTCGCCCTCGACGCCGCAATTCCACGAATAGTTCTCGTTATGGCCGTCGCGATTGTCTTCGCCGTTGGCTTCGTTGTGTTTTCCGGCATAGGTCACGAGGTCTCCCAGCGGGAAGCCGTCATGGGCAGCGACGAAATTGACGGTTCGCGTGGCGGTGGCTCCATCGCGTCCGAAGATGTCGGAGGAGCCGGAGAGCCGGGTGGCGAGATCGCCGGTCTTGCCGGCATCTCCGCGCCAGAAGCTGCGGATGTCGTCGCGGGCGCGGTCGTTCCATTCACGCCAATGGTCCGGGAAATTGCCCAGCTGATAGCCGCCGGGTCCGATGTCCCACGGTTCGGCCACGAGCAGGCGGCCGGACAATGCCGGGTCGGCATGCATGGCGGCGAGCATGTCCGCGTGTCGTGAGAACCCGGTGCCATCGCGGCCCAGGATTGGCGCCAGATCGAAACGGAACCCATCGACCCCGCCTTGGAGAGCGAGATGCCGCATCGCGGCGATCACCAGTTCCCGGACTTCCGGACGGTGGCAGGCAAGCGTGTTGCCGCACCCCGTGTCGTTGACGAGTTCGCCGGGACGGTTGGGGTCATGGGCATAGAAGTTGCGGTTGCCCAGGCCGCGCAGCGACAGGGTCGGACCGTCGAGATCCGATTCCCCGGTGTGATTGAAGACGACATCGACCAGAACTCCGATACCGTGCCTGTGCATCTCCGTGGTCAGCGCGCGCAGTTCCGCAATGCCGCCCGGCGCCAGGCGCGGGTCCAGCGCCAGCATCGTGACCGAATTGTAGCCCCAGGCATTGGCGAGCCCCAGCGGCGGCAGGTGGCGCTCGTCGATCCAGGCGGCGATGGGCATCAACTCGATGGCCGCGACGTGCAGCGATTTCAGGTGATCGATGACGGCCGGGTGGGTGAGGGCGGCCAGAGTGCCGCGCTTCTCCTCCGGTATGTCCGGATGCAGCATCGTGAAGGCGCGGACGGGAAGCTCGTAGATCAGCCCGCCTGGCGCGGGCACACGCGGCTTGCCGCCAAAGGGTTTTTGCGGTGGCTCGATGATGGCCTTCGGCACGATGGCCGCAGTGTTGACATCTCTTTCGCCGAGCCGCGGATCGTAGTGGAATGGCCGGTCGAGCCGGATCGCATAGGGATCGACCAGCAGCTTGGAGGAATCGAAACGGTGGCCGTTTTCCGGTTCCCACGGACCTTCGGCGCGCAGGCCATAGCGGTGGCCGGCGCGGACGCCAACGATCTCGGAGACGAACAGCCCGTCGCCGCGCGGCTCCAGCCGGTGGCGGGTGGTCTCCCGGTCGTCCGGATCGAAGAGGCACACGTGAACTGCCTCCGCATCGGGGGCGCGAACGGTAAAGCGCGCGCCGCCCGAGGTAAGCCGGACGCCGGGTGTGGAGTGGGTGGCGCCGCGTGCCATCCGGGTGTCAGGTGATCACGGTCGGGCCATCGCGACCGGTGATGTTCGTGATACGGGCTACCTCGTCGGCGGCTGCGATCAAGCCGGCCAGAGCGGCCTGGGTCTCCGCGCCGTGGCGGGACGGCTCGGGTTCGAAAAACTCCATGTAGACCCTGAGCGTCGCCCCGGACGTGCCGGTTCCGGAAAGCCGGAAGACGATGCGTGCGCCACCCTCGAAGAAGATGCGGATGCCCTGGTTCTTGCTGACCGAACCATCGACAGGGTCGTGATAGGTGAAATTGTCGGCCTTCACGACTGTCATGTCCGCCACCGTCTGGCCGGGCAGAGTGGCAAGCTTGGCGTTCAGCTCATCCATCAGCCGGTTGGCCTTGTCCGTGTCGATGCCTTCGTAATCATGGCGCGAGTAGTAGGTCCGGCCGTAGGTCGCCCAGTGGTCCTCGACGATCTCCTTCACGCTTTCGCGGCGGGCGGCGAGAATGTTGAGCCACAGAAGCACGGCCCAGAGACCGTCCTTTTCGCGGACATGGCTGGAGCCGGTTCCGGCGCTTTCCTCGCCGCAGATCGTCACCTTGCCGGCATCGAGCAGGTTTCCGAAGAACTTCCAGCCGGTCGGCGTCTCGTGCATCTCGACGCCAAGCTTCTCGGCAACGCGGTCGGCGGCGCCGGATGTCGGCATCGAGCGGGCAATGCCGGCGATGCCATCCTTGTAGCCCGGTGCCAGATGGGCGTTGGCTGCCAGCATGGCAAGCGAATCCGAGGGCGTGACGAAGATGCCCTTGCCGATGATGAGGTTGCGGTCGCCGTCGCCATCGGACGCGGCGCCGAAATCGGGCGCGGTGTCGCTCATCATCCGGTCGTGAAGATCCTTGGCATGCACGAGGTTCGGATCCGGATGATGGCCGCCGAAATCTTCCAGCGGTGTGTCGTTGAGAACGAGTTTGGGGTCCGCTCCGAGCCGATTGACGAGGATTTCTCGCGCATAGGGTCCGGTCACGGCATGCATGGCGTCGAAAGTGACCTTGAACCCGTCCCTGATCAGCGCGCGGATGGCATCGAAATCGAAGAGCGTTTCCATCAGTTCGGCATAATCGGCGACAGGGTCGATGACCTCTATCGTCATGCCGCCGGCTTCCCGCGTGCCGAGCTCTTCCAGATCCACATCGTCGAAATCGGCGATGAGGTAGCGATCGATCTCCTTCGATCGTGCGAAGATCGCCTCGGTGATCTTTTCCGGCGCCGGGCCGCCGTTGGAGACGTTGTACTTGATCCCGAAGTCCTCGTTCGGGCCACCGGGATTATGGCTGGCGGACAGGATGATCCCGCCAAAGGCCTTGTATTTGCGGATGATGTTGGAAGCGGCGGGCGTCGAGAGAATGCCGCCCTGGCCGACGAGGACACGGCCGAAACCGTTCGCGGCTGCCATGCGGATCGCGATCTGGATGACCTCGCGGTTGTAGTAGCGCCCGTCGCCACCGATCACCAGCGTCTTGCCCTCATAGTTTTCGAGGCTGTCGAAGATCGACTGGATGAAGGCCTCCGTATAACCGGGCTGCTGAAACACGGGCACCTTCTTGCGCAAGCCGGACGTGCCGGGCTTCTGGTCGGCGAAGGCTTTGACGGAAACGGTTTCGGTCTGGCTCATGGTGCTACTTCTTGATGAGGTTCTTGTAGATGTCGGTATAACGTAGGGCGCTGCGCTCCCAGCTGACATCCGCCTTCATGCCCTGTTTCTGGATCAGCGCCCAGGTCTTCTTGTCTTCGAAGGCGCGGACGGTGCGGTGAACCGCGCGGCGAAGCGCATCGGCGGTCACCTGGCCGAAGTGGAAACCCGTTGCCGCGCCCGCGGCGAGGGCGGCTTCGTTGGCGTCGATGACCGTGTCTGCCAGGCCACCGGTATGGGCTACCACCGGGACGCAGCCGTAGCGCAGGCCGTAAAGCTGGGTAAGTCCGCAGGGCTCGAAGCGTGAGGGGACGAGTATGGCGTCGCCACCCGCCTGCATCAGGTGCGACAGCGGTTCATTATAGCCGAGCACCATGCCGACACGACCGCGATGGCGCGCCGCAGCGCCCAGAAGCGCACCTTCGAGCGCACGGTCGCCCGAGCCGAGAATGGCCAGCCTTCCGCCCATCGCGACAATGTCGTCGACGGTCTCGACCAGAAGGTCCATGCCCTTTTGCCAGGTCAGGCGGCTGACGACGGTGAAGATCGGGCCCTTGTGCCTGGGATCGAGTTCGAAGCGCTCGACGAGAGCCTTCCGATTGGCCTTGCGTGCGGTGCGTCTGGAGAGGTCGTAATTCTCGGCGATGTGCGGGTCGGTCGCCGGATTCCAGACATCGGTGTCGATACCGTTGACGATGCCGTAGAGATCGTCGGCGCGGGCGTTGACCACGCCATCGAGGCCCATGCCGAATTCGGGCGTGCGGATTTCCTGCGCATAGGTGGGGCTGACGGTGGTGATCGCGTTGGCCCAGAGCATGCCTGCCTTGAGGTAGCAGACGTCGCCGTAATATTCGAGGCCGTCGAGCGAGAAGGCAGAGCTGTCGAGTTCCAGACCGGCGAAGATGTCGGCGCCGTACTGGCCCTGGAATGCCAGGTTATGAACCGTCATGACGGTCGGCATGCCGGCTGCCGGTCCCTGCGCGAGATAGAGCGGCGCGAGAGCCGCCTGCCAGTCGTGCATGTGGACGAGGTCGGGCTTCCACTGTTCGACAGCGCCCTCCGCAATGAGTGCGGCTGCCTTCGAGAAAGCCGCGAAACGGCGCCAGTTGTCGCCGTAATCCTGGCCGGAGGCGTCGACATACGGCCCGCCGGTACGGTTGAAGAGGTCCGGCGCGTCGAGCAGGAACCAGTCGATACCCTCGGCCTTGACCTGCCAGAGCCGCGCTTCGGCTCCGAGAAGTTTCGGCAGCGGGATCGATTTGCGCGGCTTGCTGATCTTTGCCATGACCGCCGGGTAGGCGGGGAGAAGCACCCTCATGTCGACCCCGAAGGCCGAGAGCGCCGCGGGCAGGGCGCCCGCAACGTCGGCCAGTCCGCCGGTCTTGATGAGCGGATAGGCCTCGGAGGCGACGGAAAGGACTTTCATGCGTATCAGAGCTCCAGACGATCGATCATGGCCTGGGTGATCAGGCACACACCGTTTTCGGTGCGGCGAAACCGCTTGGCGTCGAGTTCGGGATCCTCGCCCACCACCAGGCCTTCGGGAATGATGACGCCGCGATCCAGTACCACCTTTTCAAGCCGCGCGTGACGCCCGATCTCACATTCGGGAAGCACCACGGCATCGGTGAGGCTGGAATAGGAATTGGCGCGCGTGCCGGTGAAGATCAGCGAGCGCATGAGAGCGGCACCCGAGATGATGCAGTCGCCCGACACAAGCGAGGAAACGGCCGAACCCCGGCGGTTCTCCTCGTCATGGACGAATTTCGCAGGCGGCTTGATTTCCGCATAGGTCCAGATCGGCCATGACCGGTCGTAGAGGTCGAGATCGGGGACCACCTGGGTAAGATCGACATTGGCCTGCCAATAGGCATCGACCGTTCCCACATCCCGCCAATAGGCTTCCGATTCGAGCGATGCCCGCACGCAGGAATCGGTGAAGCGGTGGGCCTGGGCCTTACCGTTCTTGACGATGTAGGGGATGATGTCCTTGCCGAAATCGCGGTTGGAGCGGGGCGTGGCGGCATCGCGACGGAGTTCTTCCATGAGGAACTTGGTGTTGAACACGTAGATGCCCATCGAGGCCAGGGCCTTGTCGGGCGAGCCGGGAATGCCGGGTGGATCGGCGGGCTTTTCGACGAAGGCGATGATGCCATCCTTGTCGTCGACATGCATGACGCCGAAGCCGGTCGCTTCCATGCGCGGAACCTCGAGACAGCCGATAGTGACATCTGCACCCGAATCCACGTGCTGCTGGAGCATCAGTTCGTAGTCCATCTTGTAGATGTGGTCCCCGGCCAGGATGACCATGAATTCGGGCCCGTAATCCTCGATGATGTCGATGTTCTGGTAGACCGCGTCGGCGGTGCCTTCATACCACTGTGTTTCGGAGACGCGCTGGCTGGCGGGCAGAATGTCGAAGCTCTCGTTTCGCTCCGGCCTCAGGAAGTTCCAGCCGCGCTGCAGGTGGCGGATCAGCGAGTGCGCCTTGTACTGCGTCGCCACCCCGATACGACGGATGCCGGAATTTATCGCGTTGGAGAGCGCAAAGTCGATGATGCGGGTCTTGCCGCCGAAATAGACCGCCGGCTTTGCGCGCGTATCGGTCAGCTCCTTCAGACGGCTGCCTCGTCCGCCCGCAAGCACGTAGGCCATCGCGTCACGGGCGAGCGGTTGAGTACGTTTCGTTTCCATCTTTCCCTCCCAGTTTCGTCAGGCTCCGTCTTCCGCCTCTTGTTCCGGCGTCAGCATCAGGGTGGATAGCGGCGGCAGGTGTATTCTCGCCACGTGGGTCTTGCCCATATCCTCAGCCGGTACACGGCCGCTGTTTCCCTGACCCGAGCCGCCGTAATAGGTGGAATCGGAGTTGAAGATTTCACGCCAGTGGCCGCCTTCCGGCAGCCTGATCTCGTAGTTGGACCGGGGCACGGGCGTCAGGTTGCAGATGACTGCGACCGGTGCTTGCCCCGGCGCCTTTCGCAGCCATGCGAAGACCGAATTTTCCTTGTCGTCGGCGACGATCCACTCGAAACCCTCTCCCTCGCAATCGCGCGCGTGGAGCGCGGGCAGCGAGGTATAGAGGCGGTTGAGATCGCGCACGAGAAGCTGGACGCCGTGATGGCGCGGATCGTCGAGATGGTCCCAGTCGAGCTGGCGGCTTTCCGCCCACTCGCCGCGCTGGCCGAATTCCTGGCCCATGAAGAGCAGTTTCTTGCCCGGATAGCCCCACATGAAGCCGTAATAGGCGCGCAGATTGGCAAATTTCTGCCATTCGTCGCCGGGCATCTTGTTCAGCATCGAGCCCTTGCCGTGAACGACCTCGTCATGGGAGATCGGCAGAACGAAATTCTCGGAGAAGGCATAGACGAGGCCGAAAGTGATGGCGTCGTGGTGGTGTTTCCTGTGGATCGGTTCACGCGAGAAATAATCGAGCGTGTCGTTCATGAAACCCATGTTCCACTTGAAGCCGAAGCCGAGCCCATCCTCGTGAACGGGCGCCGACACCTTGGGCCACGAGGTCGATTCCTCGGCCACGGTGATTATGCCGCGGTGGCTGCCGTAGACGGCCTTGTTCATCTCGCGCAGGAAGTGGACGGCTTCGAGATTCTCTCGCCCGCCGTCCTTGTTGGGGATCCACTCGCCCTCTTTCCGCGAATAGTCGAGATAGAGCATCGAGGCCACCGCATCCACGCGCAGACCATCGACATGAAATTCCTCGGCCCAGTAGAGCGCGTTGTTGACGAGGTAGGAGAGCACCTCCTTGCGCCCGAAATTGTAGATCGCGGTGTTCCAGTCGGGGTGGAAACCCTGCCGCGGGTCTTCATGCTCGTAGAGCGCGGTGCCGTCGAAGCGGATCAGCCCGTGCGGATCCATCGGGAAATGCGCGGGCACCCAGTCGATCAGAACGGAGATGCCGACGCGGTGCGCGCCATCGACGAAGCGGGCGAAGCCCTCCGGTTCGCCGAAGCGGGCGCTGGGGGCGTAAAGTCCGGTCGTCTGGTAGCCCCAGGAGGGGTCGTAGGGGTGCTCGGAGACCGGCAGGAACTCGATATGGGTGAACCCCATTTCCACACAGTAGGGAATGAGGTCGTCTGCAAGCTGGTCCCATGACAGGAAATTGCCGTCGTCATTGCGTCGCCAGGAGCCGGGATGAACCTCGTAGATCGTCATCGGCTGGCGGCGCGCCTCGACCGAGCTCCAATGCGCGCGGTGCGCCTTGTCGCCCCACTCGTGGTCGATCCGCGGCGTGACGATGGAGGCCGTCTGAGGGCGCAGTTCGGCGCGGCGGGCGAAGGGGTCTGCCTTGAGCGGCAGGCTCCTGCCGGCAGCGCCGATGATTTCGAACTTGTAGGGCTGGCCTGCGCTCACTCCGGGCAGGAATATCTCCCAGATGCCTGTGTCGACCCTGCGCCGCATCGCATGGCGGCGGCCGTCCCAGACATTGAAGTCGCCCACCACCGACACGCGCCTGGCCTGCGGCGCCCAGACGGCGAAGTGAGTGCCGTCCACACCCTCGTGGTGGATCGGATGGGCACCCATCTTGTCGAACAGCCTGAGGTGCGAGCCTTCGCCGATATAGTAGTCGTCCATCGGCCCGAGCACGGGGCCGAAACAATAGGGGTCGACGATCGTCCACTCGCCGCCCGAATTGGACGCACGGTATTCGAGCTGCTGCTTCTTGCGGAGTTTGAGCTTGCCCTCGAATAGGCCCGGCGCGAAGCCGGGTTCGAGTTTCCCGGCCTCCTTGCCGTCAAGGGTAAACGCGGCCACCTCGGCCGCGTCGGGTATGAAGGTACGCGCAAGAAAGCCCTTGCCGCAGGGATGGATGCCGAGAACGGAGAACGGGTCGCCATGCGTGCCCGCGCCTATGGCCTGGGCTTCATCCCTTGTCAGGTGGATGACCGGCTCTCCGGCACTCGGGGCATCCCGTTCGTTCATGAACCCGCCTTCCATATCTCCGAGGCGTATTGCCGGATCGTCCGGTCGGACGAGAACCAGCCCGTATGGGCCGTGTTGCGGATCGTCTTCGGATACCAGGCCGCTTCGTCCATGTAGAGTTCGTCAACGCGTCGCTGTGCTGCCGCGTAGGCATCGAAGTCGGCGGTCAGCATGAACCAGTCGTGGTCATAGAGGCCCTGGACCAGATCCTTGAAGCGGTCCGGATCGTCCTGCGAGAAGACGCCCGAGGAAATGGCTTCCAGCGCCTGGGCGAGATCGCGCGAGGATTCGATGATGGCGCGCGGGTCGTGCCCGTTGGCGCGACGTTCGGCGACCTCGTCGGCGGTCAGGCCGAAAATGACGATATTGTCGTCGCCGACATGTTCCTTGATTTCGACATTGGCGCCGTCGAGCGTCCCGATGGTGAGCGCGCCGTTGAGGGCGAACTTCATGTTGCCGGTGCCGGAAGCTTCCATGCCGGCGGTCGAAATCTGTTCGGAGAGGTCGGCGGCCGGCACCATAACCTCGGCAAGCGAGACGTTGTAGTTCGGCACGAAGGCGATCTTCAGAAGCCCCCGGACGGCCGGGTCGTTATTGATCACCCTGGCGACATCGTTGATCAGCTTGATGATCAGCTTGGCGTTGTGATAGCTCGGCGCCGCCTTGCCCGCGAAGAATTTCACCCGCGGCACCCAGTCGCGCTCGGGATGGGTGCGGATCTGCGAATAATGGGCGATCGCCTCCACGATGTTGAGAAGCTGGCGCTTGTATTCATGAATGCGCTTGATCTGGATGTCGAACATGGCCGAGGGATCGACCCTCAATCCCATCCGCCGGGAGACGAGGTTGGCAAGGCGCACCTTGTTCTCGCGTTTGACCGCGGCGAAGCGGGCCTGGAATTCGCTGTCATCGGCATATTTGTCGAGTTCGGAAAGCTTGCCGGCATCGTCCATGAAACCGTCGCCGATCGTTTCGCGCAACAGCGAGACGAGGTCCGGATTGCACTGCATCAGCCAGCGGCGCGGTGTGATGCCGTTGGTCTTGTTGTTGATGCGGTCGGGAAACAGCGTGTGCAGGTCGTGGAAGACCGTTCTCTTCATGAGATCGGTGTGAAGGGCTGACACACCATTGATAGAGTGCGAGCCGAAGAAGGCGAGATTGCCCATGCGTACGCGGCGCTCGCCGTCTTCCTGGATCAGCGAGATCGAGCGGATCTGGTCGTCGTTGTAGCTCTTCTCTTTCCAGGCGTAACGCAGGATCTTGGCATTGATCGCATAGACGAGCTGCATGTGACGCGGCAGGAGCCGTTCGAACAAGGGTACCGGCCAGCTTTCGAGCGCTTCGGGCAGAAGCGTGTGGTTGGTGTAGGAGAAGATCTGCTGCGTCATCTCCCATGCCTCGTCGAAATCGAAGGCGTGGATATCGATGAGGAGCCGCATCATCTCGGCAACGGCGATGGCGGGGTGGGTGTCGTTGAGCTGGATCGCCACCTTATCGGGCAATGAGCGCAGGTCGCCATATTGCTGGATGTGACGGCGCAGAATGTCCTGCAGCGAGGCGGCCGAGAAGAAATATTCCTGGCGCAGACGCAGTTCCTGGCCCGCGGGAGTGCCGTCGGCGGGGTAGAGAACGCGGGCGAGCGTCTCGGCCTTGTTGCTTTCGCGAAGGGCGCCCATGTGGTCGCCGGCGTTGAAGGCGTCGAGGAGGATGGGGTCGATCGGTTCCGCGGTCCACAGACGCAGCGTGTTCACGCGCTTGGCCTTCCACCCGACGACGGGCGTATCGAAGGCGGTGGCGATCACGCGCTCCTGCGGCTTCCAGCTGCAGCGCTGGGTCTCGCCGCCATTTTCGCCGAGGGCCTCGACGGTTCCGCCGAAACCGACCTCATAGGAGGATTCCTGCCGCTCGAATTCCCACGGGTTTCCGTGGGCGAGCCAGGTTTCGGGCAATTCCACCTGCCAGCCGTCGCTCATCTGCTGGCGGAACAGGCCGTGGACATAGCGGATGCCGTAGCCGTATGCCGGCACGTCGACAGTGGCCATGGATTCCATGAAGCAGGCGGCGAGGCGACCCAGGCCACCATTGCCGAGTGCCGCGTCTGGTTCGAGGGATGCGACCGCGTCGAAATCGACACCGATCGTGTCGAGCGCCTCGCGGATTTCGTCGAGCAGTCCGAGATTGGAGACGGCATCGCGCATCAGGCGGCCAATCAGGAACTCAAGCGAGAGATAATAGACCCGCTTCTCCCCCGATTCGTAGGTCTGCCTGGTGGATTCCATCCACTTGTCGATGATGTGGTCGCGGATGACATAGGCGGTGGCCTTCATCCAGTCGTTCGGCTTGGCGGAGGAGGGGTCCTTGCCGATGGAGTAGGTCAGGCGGCGGACGATCTCGGCGCCGAGATCCTCGGGCGTGAAATTGCGGGGTTCGGGAGGCAGTGCGTCGGTCTGAATAGGCTTGGTCATAGCCAGTGTCCTCGTCGGCCGGTCGCCCGGGCCATGTTGTGCGGTCGGTTGTTCCTCATGCCAGTCCAACTCTCCTCCTTTCGCAGTCAATCAGGGTCAAAGAGCTGATGCAACGAAAGTTTTGAGGACCGAAACTAAATCTGTTGCGCTGCGGGAGGGCGGCAAGGGGAAGCTGGACGTTTTTCAGAAAGCGCTTGGGGACAGGTATCCCCGGTTGCGGCCGTCAGAAGAATTCCGGATAGCGTGCGGTAATCTCGCGCACCTGGGAGAGCGTGCCCGTGAGGTGCTCACGAATGGCCCTTTCGGCTGCGGCCGGATCGCCATCTTCGATCGCGTCCAAAATGGCGCGATGATAGTGGATGATATTGGCGGGCTTGCCCGGGTCCGGCAGGTTGAGGTTGCGCAGCCGGTCGATATGGCCCGACCGCGAGGTCACGAGCTGCCAGAGATTTGCAACGCCTGCCGCCTCGCAAAGCGCGTGGTGAAACAGCATGTCGAGCCGTGCGAAGACATCCAGATTATCCTCTTCGAGCGCCATCTCCTGGCGGATCAGGATCTTGCGTGCGGGGGCGATATCCTCCTTGCGGCCCATCGCCAGTTTCCGAGCGACTTCGAGTTCGATCGACAGTCTCAAGAATTGCGTCTCGCGCGCATGCACGAGGTCGATCTTGGACACTTCCGTTTTCGACTGCGGGAAGATGAGCAGAAGCCCTTCTTCCTCCAGTTTCAGCATCGCGTCGCGGACGGGGGTCTGGCTGACACCGTAATCCCTGGCGAGTTCGGCGCGCGAGAGGGCCTGTCCTGGCTTGAATTCCAGCATGACGATCCGCTCGCGCAAGGCATCGTGGATCTGCTGGCTGGCTGAAACGCGCTTGATGCCGCCCTGCCTGGGCCTCGCGCGGCTCAACAGGTCGTCGTCCATGAAAGCCATACTGTCCGTCGTCATCATCGCGAATCCCGGGAGCACCTCTGTGTGACTTCATCTACACGATAAGCTGGTCTTGCAAAAGATACACTAATATATTAGTGCATCAATTGCGGGAGGATGAGGCCCGTCAGGATTTCTTAGAGGAGGAGAACCCATGAAACTCGTAGCAACCGCGCTTCTCGCGGCATCCGTCTCGGCGCTCGCGACAGCAAGTCATGCCGAGAATCTCAGCATTCAGACTTCGTTCAACGCCGGCGATTTCTCGACCCAGTACCTGACCGAGAACTGGCTGCCGAAAATCGAGGAGATGACCGACGGCCGCGTCTCCATCACGCTGACGCCGAACGGCTCAGTCGTGCCGTCGCGCGAAACTCCGGAAGCGGTTGCCGCCGGCGTTCTCGATGGCGACTTCACCTCGGTGAACTATTTCGCAGGTCTCGAGCCGGCCTATGCCATCATGGGCGACCTGATTTCCGGTTACGACACGCCCGAGCAGATGATCGGTTTCTGCAAGGATGGCGGCGGCGAGGCCATGATGCAGAAGGCTGCCGATTCCGTGACCGGCGGCGAAGTCAAGGTCGTGGCCTGCGGCCCGTATTCCCGCGAGGCGCTTCCCGCCCGTGTTCCCATCCGTACGTTCGAGGATCTTCAGGGCAAGAAGATCCGCTCGCCTGAAGGTCTGGCTGCCGCCGTCTTCGAAGCCGCAGGTGCTTCACCTGTCTCCATTCCGTTCTCGGAGGTTTTCGGCGCTCTCGAAAAGGGGATCGTCGATGCGGCCGACGCCTCGGCTTACGTGAATAACGACGCGACCGGCCTCCACGACGTGGCGCCCTATCCGCTCTATCCGGGCATCCACTCGATGCCGTCGATGCAGTTCACCATCAACAAGGCGAAGTGGGACGAGCTGTCGGAGGACGACCAGAAGGCGCTGCGCGACTGGTGGTACGAAGCCATGTACGCGATGGCGGCCGAGGTGGACAAGAAGGACAAGGAGCTCGCCGAGCGTGACGCGGCCGGCGACAAGATCGAGGTCATCGACTGGGCTCAGGAAGATCGTGACCAGCTGCGCGAGGTCGCTCGCAAGCAGTGGGAAGCCTATGCGGAAAAGTCCGATCTCGCCAAGGAAGCCCTCGATGCCAACATCAAGTACATGACCGAGATCGGCCTGTTCAAGAACTGACAGGCCAAATAGAACGCCGCCCCCACTCCACGCGGGGGCGGCGCTTCCCGTCCAACATGAGGAGTGTCCAATGAAGCGCTTCCTTGCCGGTTACGCCGATGTGATGGACCGCATCAGCGTGTTCATTGGCCAGGGCTGTTCCGTCCTGTTCTTCACCTGCATCGTGGTGTCCGCGGCTGAAGTGGTGATGCGTTACGGTTTCGACAGCCCGTCGTCCTGGTCCACCGAACTTGCCATGACGCTTTGTGCGACTGCCTGGGTTCTCTCGGTCGGCTATGTCACCGAACGCCATCGGCATATCTCCATCACGATGATCGAGATGCTCGTCAGCGAGACGACCTGGCGCAGGCTCAGGCTCGTCCAGATGCTGATCGCGGCAGGCGCGATCTTCATTCTCGCGCTGGCGCTGTGGGATCCCGCCATCAAGGCGCTCAATCGCATGGAAACGTCCGGCACGGCGCTGAACTCGATCCAGCCGACCTATCTCAAGGTCCTGCTCGTCGTCGGATGCATCCTCTACCTGTTCCAGCTTTCCGCCAATCTGGTGCGCTGGGTGCAGAACACCGAAGGAGACGTCTCCGGTGGGCATTGAATACATCACACTGCTGATCGTCGTCTCGCTTCTGGCGCTGATGGCGCTGGGCGTGCCGCTCGGCATCACCACTCTCACCGTGTCGCTTGCGACCGCGATCCTCTATTTCGGAGAGCGTGCGGGCTTCTTCGTGGTTGCCGCCAATGTCGGCGAGGTGCTGCACAAATACGAGCTCATCGCCGTGCCGTTCTTCGTGTTCATGGCGAATGTGCTCGAGCGATCGGGGATCGCGCGATCACTCTTCGATTCCATGGCCATCATGGGCGGACGCTTCCGCGGCTCGGTCGCGGTGCAAACCTGCGTGGTCGCCGTGGTGCTGGCGGCCATGTCGGGCATCATGGGCGGCGAAATCGTCATGCTGGGCCTCATCGCACTGCCGCAGATGCTGCGGCTCGGCTACGACCGCAAGCTGTCGATCGGCATCATCTGCGCCGCCGGCGCGCTGGCGACGCTGATCCCGCCCTCCGTCGTGCTCATCATCTACGGTCTTGCCGCCCAGGTCTCGATCACCAAGCTGTTCGCGGCGTCCGCCGTGCCGGGCCTGCTGCTCGCCTCGCTGTTCATAGCCTACATCCTCGTGCGCGTACGGATGAACCCGAGCCTGGCGCCGATCTACGACATTCCGGAAACCGGCCTGCCGTTCTTCAGCCGGCTCAGGTTCCTCAAGGGCGTGATCCTGCCCGGCGTGCTGATCGCGGGTGTTCTGGGCGTCATCTATTCCGGTGTGGCAACCGTGACGGAAGCCGCAGCCCTCGGTGCCGTCGGCGCCGTCGTGGTGGCGGCCGTGCGCAAGGAACTCACCTGGGTGATGGCGCGCGACGCCATGCGCCAGACGGTTCTGACGGTCGGTTCGATCATCTGGCTGGTGC
The DNA here is from genome assembly GCF_004354915.1 of Pseudohoeflea suaedae. Taxonomy (GTDB): domain Bacteria; phylum Pseudomonadota; class Alphaproteobacteria; order Rhizobiales; family Rhizobiaceae; genus Pseudohoeflea; species Pseudohoeflea suaedae. Next base: position 317,911 of record NZ_SMSI01000003.1, read on the forward strand.
TGGGCGCCGTCTCGCTGATCGGCATCTATAACCGCATCGGCGGCGGCGAATTCCTGCGTGGCCTGCTGACCGCGCTCGACATCGCACCGATCTGGGTGATCGTCGTCATGATGCTGATCGTCATGGTGCTCGGTACCTTCCTGGAATGGATCGCCATCATCTTCATCACCGTTCCGATCTTCGCGCCGGTGGTGGTCGACCTCGGCTACGATCCGGTCTGGTTCGGTGTGCTCTTCGCCATGAACATCCAGATCTACTACCTGTCACCGCCTTTCGGGCCAGCGTGTTTCTTCCTCAAATCGGTGGCACCGAAGGGGATCGAATTGCAGGAGATCTTCCGTGCGGTGCTTCCCTTCATAGGCTTGCAGGCAATCGGTCTGTTCCTCGTGCTCTTCTTCCCGGAGATCGCGTTGTGGCTGCCGTCGATGCTCGATTGATCCGGGAGGGCTGAATGACCAACGATCAACACAAACTTACCCGGCAGGATGAGGATTTGGCTGCGGCCGAATTCGGCGAGGAAGAGGTTCGCGACAGGCACGATTTCGGCAATTGGCCCGAACTCTTCGGCCTGGTGCTGGCCGTCGTCGTCATCTGGCTCGTCTTCGCATTCACAGGTTAATGACATGAAAGACCCCAAAGATCTCAGATCCGCCCGGTGGTTCGCGCCCGATGACCTGCGCAGCTTCGGACACAGGTCGCGGATGATGCAGCTCGGCTATTCGGAAGAGGACTTCCGCGACAAGCCGGTGATCGGCGTGCTGAGCACCTGGTCCGAACTCAACACGTGCCACTCGCACTTTCCCGAGCGGGTGAAGGACGTCAAACGCGGCGTCGCGCAGGCGGGCGGCTTCGCGGTCGAAATGCCCGCACTCTCCGTCGACGAGAGTTTCACCAAGCCGACCTCGATGCTCTACCGCAACATGCTGGCGATGGAGACCGAGGAGATGATCCGCTCGCATCCGCTCGACGGCGTGGTGCTGATGGGCGGCTGCGACAAGACCACGCCGGGCCTCGTCATGGGGGCGATCTCGGCGGGTGTGCCGATGATCTATCTGCCCGCCGGCCCCATGCTGCGCGGCAATTTCGCCGGCAAGGTTCTGGGCTCGGGCTCGGACGCCTGGAAGTACTGGGACGAGCGCCGCGCCGGAAACATTTCCGACGAGGAATGGCTGGGCGTTCAGGGCGGTATCGCCCGTTCGGCAGGCACGTGCATGACCATGGGTACGGCTGCCACGATGATGGGCATCGCCGAGGCGATGGGGCTGACGCTTCCCGGTGCATCCTCCATTCCGGCAGTCGATTCCAACCATGTGCGGATGGCGGCCGATTGCGGCCGGCGGATCGTCGGCATGGTGTGGGACGATCTCACCCCGGACCGGATCGTGACCGACGCGGCCTGCCGCAATGCGGCGACCGTGGCGATGGCCACCGGTTGCTCGACCAATGCGGTGGTCCACATCATCGCCATGGCGCGGCGCGCGGGGGTCAGGCTCACGCTCGACGATCTCGACGCGCTGGGACGGACCACGCCGCTCATTGCCAATGTGCGCCCTTCCGGCGAAGGCTATCTGATGGAGGACTTCTATTATGCGGGCGGTCTGCGCGCGTTGATGATGCAGATCTCCGAGCGGCTCGACACCTCGGTGATGACCGTCACCGGAAAGACGCTGGCCGACAATCTCGAAGGTGCCGAAGTCTACAATGACGATGTCATCCGGCCGCTGTCGAACCCGGTCTATCATGAGGGATCGCTCGCCGTCCTGCGCGGCAATCTCTGCCCCGACGGAGCCATCATCAAGCCGGCGGCCTGCAATCCGAAATATTATGTCCATGAAGGCCCGGCGCTGGTCTTCGACAGCTATCCGGAGATGAAGGCGGCGGTCGATGACGAGGATCTCGACATCACGCCGGACCATGTCATGGTTCTGCGCAATGCCGGTCCGCTCGGCGGGCCGGGCATGCCCGAATGGGGCATGCTGCCGATCCCGAAAGCGCTTCTGAAACAGGGCCACCGCGACATGCTCCGCATCTCGGATGCCCGCATGTCCGGCACCTCCTATGGCGCCTGCGTCCTGCACGTGGCGCCCGAAAGCTATGTCGGCGGCCCGCTGGCGCTTCTGAAGACCGGCGACACTGTGCGGCTCGATCTGCCCAACCGCAGGCTCGACATGCTGGTCGATGCGGCCGAGCTCGAGACGCGCCGTGCCGCCTGGAAGCAGCCCGAACCCCGCTTCGAGCGCGGCTGGGGCTGGATGTACTCGCGCCACGTCACCCAGGCCGACCAGGGCTGTGACTTCGATTTCCTGCAATCCGATTTCGGCCGCATGCCGGGCGAACCCGACATTTTCTGAGGATACCCATGACCGAATACGTTCTTTCCGAAGAAACCCGCGCCAAGTTCAAGAAGGTCTCGACCGCATCGGTCGCAACGGCCCTCTTCAAGCGCGGCCTGCGCAACCAGTTCATTCAGGGTGTCGTGCCCGTGTCTGCAAAGGCGGAGAACATGGTGGGACAGGCCTTCACGCTGCGCTACATCCCGGCGCGTGAGGATCGCAATCCGATCACCGTCTTCCGCAATGCCGATCATCCGCAGCGCGTGGCGATGGAAACCTGCCCGGAAGGCCATGTGCTGGTGATGGACGCGCGCAAGGATGCGCGTGCGGCCACCGCCGGCTCGATCCTGATCACGCGCCTGGCGATCCGCGGTGCAGCCGGTGTCGTCTCCGACGGCGGCTTCCGCGATTGCGAGGGGATCGGCAAACTCGACATGCCGTCCTATTGCGCCAAACCCTCGGCGCCCACCAACCTCACGCTCCACGAGGCGCTCGACATCAACGTGCCGATTGCCTGCGGGGACGCGCCGGTTTTTCCCGGCGACGTGATGCTGGGCGACAAGGACGGGGTGATGGTGATCCCGGCGCATCTCGCCGAGGAGATCGCCGATGAATGCCTCGGCATGGAAAGCTTCGAGGAATTCGTCCTCGAACAGGTGCTCGACGGTGCGCCGATCATCGGCCTCTATCCGGCGACAAAGGACGAGAACCTTCAGAAATACGAGGACTGGCGCAAGCGCAACGGCCGGTAGGCGTGACCGCACGAAATGACGAAAGCCGCGCGGGCCGCCGTCCGTGCGGCTTTTCTGTGCGCTGCCTTCCTGACCGCTGCCCAGCCCGCCCGAAGCGCGATCTGCGGACGGCCGTGGCGCGGCGATCGCGACAGTTCCGGCCTGCAGGCAGCGCCGCCTGCGGAGGAAGCCATGTGGCGGACATGCTCAGCCTTGCCTGCCGAATGGCAGCGACAGTCGTGCGACGGAAGGATTTTCGGAAGGAATCGCGCGAACGCCGCGACGAGAGAAAGTCCAGCAATCTCAGGGAGTTCGGATGGTGGGCGTGACAGGGATTGAACCTGTGACCCCTACGATGTCAACATCGCGCCTGTGCCGGAAACCCCGGAATACCGGGAAAGGGGAACTACATATAACGGCACTTTTCACCGTTTTCGGCACGATGTTGCGCATTCGTTCGCAGAATGAGGTTCAGTGAACCTTAGGGGCACTACGTATGCAGTGCATTTCTGCTGAGCTGTCGGTAGCGTCGGCCGAAGCCTGGATCGTCAACGACCTGACCCGACTGGACGTCATCCTGTCAATTTCGAAATTTGCTCTGCCGTCTCCGGCATGCGCTTGAGGCTTGCCTCGATCCGCTCCCGCCAGCGAGGGCCTCGCGACATGGCATCCTCGTATGCGTCGACGAGTTCGTCAGGGCGGTCTTCTGCGAGGACGGCGATGAGCAGTTTGGCCTGGGCACGGTCCTTGCGAGCCTTGAGCTGATCCGGTCCGCCCTTTCGTCGGTCGGCGACAATCAGCTTGTGGATCGCAAAGCGTTCGGGACGTGGGATCTGAACCAGAACGCCGGAACGATAGAGCGCGACCGCGGGAATGGGATCGGCGATCAGGAAGTTCAGATAGTTTAGTGCCTGGGCGCTTACACCCAGAGCCGGCAGCGGCTTGACGATCTCGTCACCGAAGGCTGGTGTCAGGAATTCGACCATCGCCTCTGAACTGCTCTGGCGCCATTTCCACACCTGGCGGTCGTTGACGCCAGGGACCGGATCGAATTTGAGAGAGGTGAGGATGTCGTGGGGGCTTTCCTCCACTTTGTCCTCGAGAGCGACCGACAGCCTTTCGAAGCTCGCGAAATCAACGTCTCCCGTCTGAGCGAGTTCCTCGTAGTCCATGCGTAGGCCGAGTTCCCCTTGGTAGAGGCTGTAGGCGCTCGTGCCGACCAAGGTGCCGCCGAGCCGGAACACGCCGGCTCTAGAGAAAGCGAGAAGCAAGGAGCCCGTCTCTCGGTCAGCGGCGATGAAACCTTCCGCTCGGAGCGTTCGTGTCAGCCGGGTCATCCGCTTTCGACGGTCCTCGGCTTCGGCCTTCAACTCTTCTGCACGCTCGAGACGGGCGCGCAGGTCTGGCTTGTCCTCGCCGAGATAGCGGCTGACCATTTCGGTGCCGATGCGAAACTTCTCGTAAAGATAAACGCGCCCATTGCGCTTCCGCTCTTCTATCGCCCCTATCAGGCGGGCAGCACTCTCATCAAGGTGCAGTCGCAGCAGATCTTGGTAGGCGACGATGGCCGGACGGCTGTGAGAAACGATAGTCATATCGCTGTAATTCCTGTCACTGTGTGCAGCGTTTTATCTTTTGCTGCACACAATGACAAGTGTGCAGCAAACTATTATTTGCTGCACACAGATCGCATGGGGACTAGATTTCGAGCGAATTGGCGAGCTTTCGCAAGTGAGTGGGCGAGAACCGGGCGTAGACGTTGGCGGTCATACGAGAATTCTTGTGTCCCAGAAACTGGGCGATCTCTTCCATTGAATGTCCGTCCTCGGCCAACCAGACGGCCGCCGAATGTCGCAGCATGTGAGGTGACACATCTGGCCTGCCAATCGCAGTTCCGGCGGCCTTGAGACCGCGCTTGATCGATTTGACCGGTGCACCTGCCCATTCGATGACATGGTTCGTGAGTGCACCGGCCTTTGCTTCCACCAGCGCCGCCTTCAAGCCGTCCGAAAGCGGGACCGTTGCCCGACCCTTGCGCCGTGTAAGATCTTTAGGATCCCGCAGGGACAAGGTGCTCCGGTAGAAATCAACCCTGTCCCAAGTCAGCTCGAGAGCGGCGGCGTTTCGAGCTGCGGTTCCGAGCATCAGCCGGATCGCAAGCTTGATGTGCGGCGTCTTGGCGGCGTTGATCAGGCTGTTCGCCTCCTCTCGGGTAAGCCAGGCATCCTTGGGGGCGGGCTTCGGCGGACGTTCGATGTGCGGCGCCTTGGAGACAAGACCTCGCTTCTCCGCCCATAGAAGCACCATACGCAGATGTCCGAGTTCGGTGTGAATGGTCCCGTCACCGATGCCGGCCGCCCGCCTCGCTTCGGTATGTGCGCGACAGTGAGCGATGGTAACGGCAGTGCCATCCAGAGTTCCGAATACGGGTTCGACCGCTCGCCAGGTAAACTTCATGGTCTCTGTCACCGCACGTCCGCTCATGTCGGAGAGATAGGCTTGCCACAGCTCTCTGACGGTCTCCCCGCGCGGGCGTGTAAGCTCTGCGAAGAACGCCGGAGCGCGGGCCTCGGCTTCACGATGATCGGCGGTTCCGAGAGTGTAGCGTCGACGTCCACCGTCGTCGTTCCAGACGATGCAGTAGCTGCCTCGATACTGCTGCAACTTCCATTCGCGCATTCATATGCCTCGATCGTTCTTCGGTGAATTCGCCAGGGTGTGCCAATGCGAAAACCATCCAGCTCGCCGCTCGTGAGAAGGTTGCGGACATGCCGTTCTGAGCATTGCCAGCGTTCGGCCAGCGATGCTGGTGTGTAGATTTCAGGCTCGCTTGAAACCTGAGGTTTGCCTGGGTCTTGCACAAAAGCCTCCTCTGCCGCCAGAGAGAACTCGGGCGGGCTAAGCTGTTGGATTACAACTGAGTTCGTCGATAATTTTGTATATAGCAATCGCTCGGAGGGGATGCAGAAATTCCCAAAATTTTTTTAAGGAGGTTGCCTGTCAGGGAGCGGTAGCAGTTTTCCTCGCCGGTGAGAGCGTGGTCATCGAAGGCTAGCTCGGCAGCAAGGTTTGCGCCTGGGCAGCTGTATGAGGTCCTCGTTCGCTCTTGCGCCGGCAGTGGGCTGTTAGGGCGAGCTTACTGGCGTGGTCTCGTCTGTGAGACCAACGTCTATCGAGCAGCCGAAGGTGCTTTCCAGGAACAGTTCAGTCCTTATCGCCATAACTATAGGAGTCTTTGCCGGACAGGCTTTTCCTTCTCTTTCGAGATGAGCGGATTGTCGGAATGGATGGCGCGCCAGATACATATCATCCGCAATCTGCGAGATGTAATGCGTGTTGGTCCTCCCTCACTCCACGGGTGCTCAGCCCGACCACGATGTTTGACAATCAGACCTTTACCTCCAGCCTAAAAAGACGAATTACAGAGTTTGGCGTCAAGTTTCGGTAAGGTTTGCGTCAAGTTTGTCTTATCGGCAATAAGAACCGCGCGACTTTTCCGTCAAGAAATCCGACATTTCAGACCCGAAAACTTTACGTTTTCATCTGCGAACTTGACGTAATGTCAACTTCCGAGCCTCCCATGAGGAGCGGTAGATATGGATTGGAAGCTCGGTGGCGCCAGAAGGCATCCCCTAGGCATATGTGGATTTTGTCTAGGACTTCGCTTTGGCTGGTGCATCGGGCGACGTTTAGGCCTCTCTTTATTGGCCTAATGGAAAATCCTATCTGACCGTTTCGGCGAACAAATCATCGATGTCGCCTGTCGATGTGGGCGGAGCGAGCATGTCGCGTGACAGAGAACGTTTTCGTTCCAGCAGGGAATGTAACTTGTTGTCGAACGACGCCTGGCCATAGGTGGGGTGGATTGCCATAGGCAAGTGGATTGTCACGTCCTTGGTCTGTCCGATTCGGAAGGCTCGGTCGTTGCATTGATCCTCTACAGCCGGGTTCCACCAGCGGCTCAAATGGACGACATGGTTTGCCGCGGTAATTGTGAGGCCGATGCCGGCGGCCTTTGGCGACAGGATGAGCAGGTCGAAACCCGTTGGTCCTGCCTGGAACCCATCCACCGTCTGCAGCCGCTGGCGCCCCGACATTTCTCCATTGATTATGGGCGGCCGGGCGCGAAGAAGGAAATGCTCGGCAACACAAGCAGCAAAGATCTTCTGCATCGCTCGATCTTCGAGGAAGACCAACGCTTTCTCGCCGCGGCTTCGAATGTCCTCCAGGATTGAAAACGTCTTTTGGACGCGCGCCGAGCCGTTTATCCAGTTTTGGCGCCATGCGGAATCATATGCATTCATTTCCGATGATCGTAGCGGGTGAAGCGATATGCCGCGAAGCAGGTGAAGCGTTTCTAGCATGGATTTGGGAGAAGCTTTCGCGGCCTTGGCTGCCGCTACGGCCTCCTCATACGCTGTAGCCTGCACCCCAGGCATTTTGACCTGATAGGTGCGAATATCTTTTCGGGGCAAGTCCTTTGCGACGTCATCCTTCATTCGCCGCAGCATGATTGCCGGCGCCTCGCCTTGCGGATGGTCCATCTTGGACTTGAGCTCCTTGAGAGCTCCCGGCTCTTCCTCCCCGTAAGTCTTCGAGAATGTTTTCAGATCTCCGAGATAGCCTGGTGCGATGCGATCCATCAAACACCACAAATCTTCAAGGCGGTTTTCGATCGGTGTGCCCGTCATGCCAAGGACGAAGTCGATGTTCATCGTTCGGGCGGCATGGCTGTTGATTGAATCAGGGGATTTGACCTTCTGCATTTCGTCGAAAATCGCGACCGAGTAGGCAACCCTGGCAAAGCTCCGATGATACAGAGCAAGAGTTTCGTAAGTCGTGAGGATCCAGTCCGAATGCCGAAGCTGCTCGACATCGAGCGCGTCTTCTTCAGTCCAGCCTGCTCGTTTAGCGGTTTTGAGATGCTTGAGATCGCGTCCGAACGCGTCGACACGCGAGCCTAGCGTGTCTGGCTTGAGGTGGATGTCTGCCTCTTTCTTCCAGTTGTCCAGGAGCGCTGTCGGGGCGACGATCAACATAGGACCCTGCAATGGCCGGTAGTATCCTTTTCGAGCTCTCTGGTTGGCCTTTATCCATGCAAGGAATGCGAGCGCCTGGAAAGTCTTGCCCAGGCCCATGTCGTCCGCAAGCAGAACGCCGGGCCAGCCTTGCTTCCAGCATTCGCACAACCACTCGAAGCCCTGCAATTGGTGCTCTTTCGGCACCGTTTGATTCATTTGGCCTTTCGGAAATTCGAGCGGCACAAGATGGCCGCGTTTGACAAGGTTCGACGCATAGTCGAGCTCTTCGATATTCTGCTTGATCTGAAGGACATCCTGATCCCGCTCAGGGCGTCCTGAGCTTTCGACAGATGGTCGGTCGGTTTTCTTCTCCGGACCCTCAGCTTCTAGCCGATCCAGCATGTTGCGGACGTCGGAAGTTGCGAATAATTCGTTGTCGAAGGCGATGTCGTCCGCGAGATCCGACTCCGCTTGCTCGCAGAGAAAATGAAGTTCCTCGATCTTTTCTGGTGTTGCGTCGAGAGTTTTGGCCCCGATCTGGACGGTGAACCGTTCCGGAAGCCATTGATTCGACTTCCGGGTGATCCAGGGGAGTTTGGGTTTTTCCCATAGCCCAAGCCCTTCGATGCGATCCGAGTATTGCTGTGTCTCGACGAAGAGAGATGCGACAATAGAATCCCCCTCGTCTCCCAGGGATTCAGCGATGAGCGTGCGTGGATTTCTGAGAAAGGCTTTCCGTTCGGCGTCGGACGAACCGCGGACACGCTTCACTACATCTAGAGCGGTGCGAAGTGCCGGATCAACGAGAAGGTAGGTGTTTCGATCCAGCACATAGGCCGGCTTGGCCGTTCCCGGCCGGTTCGAGACTTCATCGGTGAACCGTGACTGAAGCAACGGTGTGAGAAGCGCATCGCTGTCATTGCTCTTCTGATTGCCATCTCCAGACCACTCAGGGGAAATCTCACCGTCCGTCTCCGGAGCGTCGGCCGTGTCATCGACCTCCCCTAACTCCGGCGGTAAGCCGCTCGCCATCAGTATCGGTATGAAATCAGGTCCCTGCGCAGTTTCCCGAACATCGAGCGCGAAGGCGCCTGCCTGATAGATGGTCAAGGTCTCAACAAACCGATCTGCCCGGATTTCGTGACCGAGCGTCTGCTGAAGGATCTCCTGCACTACCTGCCAGAACGGAAGGCGCGTTTCAAAGTTGTTCCCTGTGCTTTGATTGAAGGCTCTTGCGGCAATGTTGATCTCATGAAGAGCCGGGGACAGGCGACGCCAATCTCCGGCGATGCGAATGAAAGGTCCCATGATCTCCGGTGTGATCACGCGCAGGTTCTGATCCTGCCAAACCAGTTGGAGGATGCTGTCATCGGCGTCGATGCGCCCGCGCATCGAGACGTTGACAGACAATCCGGCAAGGGGAGGGATATTCAAAGCCTCCAACTGCAGGCTTGGGAGAGAGAGTATCCAGTCAGAGGAAACATGAACGCCGTTTCCTTCCCGGGTGATGTCGCCGTCCGCCAAGGCGTGCTCGATAAAGCGTATCGCAGGAGCAAGGTGTCCGGCTTTTGCCTTCCACTCGATGAATGGAACGGGCTTCTTTCCCAGAAGCCCTCGTTGTTCAAGATCAATCCGGGCGCCGTCGGGCAGGGGGGTGCAGGAAAAGTTCATATCATCTCTCAGGCGAGGTAATCGGTTTGCTGCAGGCGCATATTTGTCAGCAGGTAGAGCCGCTGGGCAACTGCCCGTTGCCAGCTGTATGTGCTTGGCGATACATGGGATTTAACCAGGTAATCCCCGGTTTCCATGTCGCCGCTACCGCTTCTTATCTGCACGTCATCAGAGCTGTAGGAGAGTTTATACATTTTAGGGGCGGTGCGGTTCTGCGCATTGCTCCAGATGTTCACCTTTCCGCTGTGACTCCAGTCCGCAACAATCCCATTGCCGACCTCTAAGAGCAAAACGGCATGCGTTTTCTGCACATAACGGGAGCCGTGATTGTTGAACGTGGCAAATCCTGAATTCTTTCCAAATGACCGTCGTGCCAGTTTCGCTCCTTCCTCCGCAAACACCACCCAAGCGCCTCGGATGAGTCCTTTGTGGTGCGCCGCCTCCCAAAAGGCTCGTCGGTATTTCCACATTCTCTCGTCCGCTTCGCTGCTCATCGAGTTGCTTACGATATCCAGGAATTGACGGAGCGATTGCTCGGTCAACCACGCTATCACCATTGCCTTGATGGTCGGGAAACGCTCCCACCTCACCGGGCGAATGCGGGGGTCGCCAAATATCGAGAGGATGAGATTGAGGAAGAGATCCTTGATGCTTTTTTCCGGGGGACGGGTGTTGAACGGCTTCATCAGCGCCTCGGCGATCTCAAGATCGAGAGTGTTGAACAGCGGCTTGCCGTGGCTGTCCAGCGCATAGGCTTGGACCCGCTTGAGCCTACTCTCGTGGTCGGGTTCCGCTCCGTTGGCGAGCCCGACGAGCAGCTCCCTCGTGATCGCCTCGGCGAAGCCTGACTGCGCATTCAGTGCTCCCAGCCCAACTGCCTGCAGTGCCTGGGTCGCCGACTGGTTCCGTTGAAGCGCCGCTCCGGCAATCATCCGAGGGCCCTCGATACAATCATAAAGATTGTAGTCCTGCTGATAGCCGGACCACGGCTCACCCCATCTGACGGCCAAGTTCTGGAGGACGGAACTTGCTTCGACAAAGCCTGGTTGTCGCGGCGAGAACTGGACCAGGTAGACAGCCGCTAGATTGCGAAATGGGTTCCGCTTGGTGCTCGAGCGGATCATGTTCATGATCGCGTCAAAGGCTTCCGGATGGTCTGCCAGTGCTGGCGTTGTTCCCCACAAGCACCATATAGCATCCCGGAGCTGCTTGCTGGTCAGCGAGACTCCGGAATGGAGCAGTTTGAGTAGGTCCATCGCAATCTGATTCATGGAGACCGCATCTACACGTTCAGCGATGTTCATTTCGCTCGCGCCGATCTTTGCAGCCGCCCTTGCGGTTAGCGGTTGCGCGGGAAGCACTGTGGCTGCGCGTGCGCCGGAGAAGCGCGCGCTGGAGTCTTGGCATGCCTGTCGTAGGACGCCAGTCATCTGGGGATGACCTCGCTGCGAAGAATCTCGATTTGCTCCTCCATGGCGCCGGTCAACTTAAGGACTTCATTCAGGCGGACCGAGTTGTCGACCTCCATGACAAAACGCATGTCGATGCGGCGATTGCCGGCGAGGCGATCGCCCCGCACGTCATCGGTCTCGGCTTCGCCTGCTGGTGCGGGGATAGGTCGAGTTGACGAATAGCCGGATACGGAGAGGATTTCCTTTTCACCTCGGTTCTTCAGATGCCTAAGACCCGGCTGAACCGTGGTGATTTCGCGGTATGTCGAAACTGCCCGCTCTGTAGAGAGAGCCCAGTTGCGTTCATCTGTCCCGGTCAGGTCTGTATGGCCCTCAATGAACACAGTATCGATTGTTGACGTCGATTTGTTGACGCCGACGCATTCCGGTGCTTCCAGCTCATCACAGGAGCTTACATATCTGGGCAGAACGCGCTGCAAGACCTGCGCTAGCTTGGCCACGTTTGCAGCAGCGGCCGCGTTCAGGTTCGATCTGTCCGAATCGAAGCGGATCGCGTTGTCCGTGAGCCTCAGCACGCCGTTCTCGGGATCGATCTGCACTTCAAGGCCCACTTCCTTCAATTCATCCTTGAGATCGTTGAGCAGTTCCGTCCGCTCCCTTTGTGACTGATCGAGTGAGGCGAGTTCGGTGTCGATTTCGTCGCGCAAGATCTTGAGTTGGTTGGCCACTTCCTCGACACGCTTCAGCACCTCCTCGATCTGCGTTTCGGACGTGTCGGTCTGCTCCTGGAACTGCAGGGCAAAGACCATCAGCATGATTATGAAGATGAAAAGGATGCCGACCATCATGTCGGTCATGGAGACGAAATAGTTTTCCTCGGCCTCTTCGGCTTCGTGTCCTGTGTTGTCGTCAAAGGCCAGCATGGATCACCTATTCCGCTGCGGTTCGCATCGCGCTCTTCAGATCCGTGACCGCCTCGCCGAACTCCTCGACAGATTCCTGGATGTCATTCAAAGTCGCCGAGAGTTGCGTCACGGCTTGAGCCAGCCCCTTGTCGATATCTGACGCGTAGCGGCTCAGCGTGTCTCCCTGGCTTTCCGTAGCAACGGCCAGATCGCCGACTGCCTTCGCAAGGGCTTCATCGATTCGGACGAACCGTTCTTCATACTCACGCCAGGTTTCGATGAGCTGCTCGCCCTGTCCCCGAATGGAGGTCGCCAGCTCGCCGGATGCGTGCTCGCTTGCGGAAAGGGACTCGACTGCGGTCTTCAGTGACTTTTCTAAGTCGGTCGTTGCGCTCGCGATCTTTTCCCCGGACTGGATCAGTGGCGCCGCGGCAACGCGAACATCGTTGGCCGTCTTGGCGAAGGCGTCGGAGACTAGGCGCGTTTGCGTGGTTGCGTCGCCAATGGCGCTTGCCTGCGACGTCAGGGCCGAGCCGGATTTGCTCAAGGCGCCTTCGAAACGATCTACTTCCGCGCGGATCGATGCAATCGCCTCGGCGAGACCCTCGCGTATGGCTTCCGCACTCGACTGCGCAACGCTTGCCACCGTTTCGGCCGCACTCTGTTGCGCCTTCTGGATCTCTTCCTGGGTCTGGGTCAAACCTTCGCGCAGTTTTGTGTCGAAGGATGCCAAGTTGTTGGACACGTTGCCGACCTGCCCCTCCAGCTTCTCCAGAACGCGGCCCATCGCTTCCTCGATGCGGCTCGAAGCGCCGCCGGCGGCATTGCCCAACTGGGTTTCGATCTGAGTATTGGCGTTTTCGAAGGTGGCCTTCATGGCGGCCATGATTTCGGTCAGCTGATCGCGGTTCTGGTCGGCGCCGGCGCCGAGAGTGCTGGCTGCTTCGCTCACCAAACGGTTCAGGTTTTCGGCGGATTCGCTCATGCGTCGGGCAAAATCCTCGCCACTGCCTTTGACGCCGTTCTGCGTCTCGGCCAGCGTCACCTGCATGGCCTTGAGCGTTTCGGCCAGTTCGCGCAGTTCCGTGCCGGCGCTGCCCTGAACGCTGTTGGTGAACTGGTTGAGCATGTCGGACACGCCGGACTGGCTGGTCTCCGAGATCCGGTCGAGGGCTGCCGAAATGCTGGTATTGATCGGTGACATGGCCGTGGTGAACGCGGACTGTATCTGCGGTTCGAGCTGGGCGCCCATCTGGGCAAAGAACTTATCGCTGTTGATTTCTTTGAGCTGGTCGCGCTGTTCCTTGGCCGCTTCGTTCATCTCGATTGCAAGCGATTGCGGCGGCACGTATTTCAGCCTCAGCTCTAGCTCCTCACAGAATTTGCTGAAGCTGCCCTCGATCCAGATCAGATAGGCCTTGAACACGATCGACAGGAACAGCGAGGCGCCGAGGCCGGCAATCGACGTGGCAAACTTGAACGAGGCGATCTGCAAGAGCTCCGTCATCGCCGCCTGCATCACGTTGACATCCTGGCCGCCGGAGGCCTCGCCGGCCTTGTAGAGTGCCAGCACGATGCCGATGAAGGTCAGTAAAAGTCCTACCGCAACGAAGTAGCCGGGTATGCCGGCCATCATTTTCAGGCCGAAGAGCCGCTCCCGTGCCATGCCGATATTGAGGAAGCTCTGCGGGCGGACCGTGTTTCGGATGATCTGGCGTTCGTCGCCAACCGGCTTGACCAGGGTTTCGTCAAACTCCCGCCAGGCATTGCCTATGAGGCGGCTCCGCTTGAAGGAGTCATAGATGGATCGGTCATACTCGGCAGCGAAGGTCTCTAGCCCGTCTAGGCGTTCGATCTTGCGGCGGAGATACCAGAGCGTGAAAAGAATTGTCGCGACATGCAAGAGCAGGAAGCAGACAGCGAATGCCAAGGCGACGGCGCCGATGCCGTAGGCCAGTGAAAAGATGAAATCCAGTTCGCTCAGTCGGTTGAGCGCTTCCTTCGCGGCCGTTGCGTCCGCAAAGCTGCCTTTGAGAAGCTCAATTCCGAGTCCTAATCGGTCGAAGATCAGCCCTGTGTCGAGCCGCGTAGACACAGCGTCCAGCCCGGCCATGATCAACAGGAACAAAAGCCAGAAAAGGCCCGCCCGGACGAACGGGTTCCATACTATCAAACGCACCTGTTTCATGCCGACTGTAAAGCCCCCCGTCTTCTGCGCATCCCGTCAAAGCGCGTCTCGTTGGGCCGCCCCGACCCCTTCGCGCTCTTGCGCATATGCTAATCTTCAATGCCTTGGCAATCAGGATTTCGCGCTAAGATCCCCACCTTAAAGTTGTTGTCATCCTTGGATGTATTTCCCAGATTGTCCAGTGATTTGTGATTTTCGATTGTAGGCGCCGGAGGCGGCGCCTATTCTCCGCGTGAGAAGTGATTTGCAAGGAAAAACAATGCTCAACGGTGAGATTCGTTCGAAGGTCAATTAGGACTGGAACGCCTCGCTTATCTGGCCGTCGTCATCGATCTCTATTCGCGGCGTATCGTGGGCTGGTCGATGCAGAGCCGTCAGACAACGGACGTATTGCTGCATTTATTGCTGATGACGGTATGGAGACGGAGGCCGACGAGCCGGGTGTTGGTCAATTCGGATCAGGGTTCCCAATCACCAGCAGGACTGCGACTCCTTCCTAAGGGCTTGCAATTTGAAACACTGGATGAGCCGACGCCGAAACTGTCATGACAACGTGGTTGCCGAGAGCTTCTTCAATCTGCTCAAGCGGGAGCGGATACGGCGAAGGACCTACAAGACCAGAGCCAAAGCCCGGCAGGATGTATTCGAATATATCAAGATGTTCTACAACCCGGAACGCAGGCACGTGAGGAACGGGATGCTGTCGCCCATCCAGTTCGAAAGACAGCAGGAAATGAGCACCGATGGCGTCTAGGAAACTCGGAGCAATTCACTGCCACCGCATAGTGCACAGGCGGATTCCCTGGTTGAGTATTGTTGATCCGAGGAAGATTGT
Organism: Pseudohoeflea suaedae; assembly: GCF_004354915.1. Lineage (GTDB taxonomy): Bacteria > Pseudomonadota > Alphaproteobacteria > Rhizobiales > Rhizobiaceae > Pseudohoeflea > Pseudohoeflea suaedae. Next base: position 333,007 of record NZ_SMSI01000003.1, read on the forward strand.
CAGCCGTCACTCCGGTCAATCGCCGTGCAAGGCTAACATCACGGCGGGTTCAAAGGCTGCCGGTTGCGTTGTGTATGTCGCGGTGCCGCAGTTCTATTGAACCGATCGCACCAGGCGAGCTTCGTCCGGCCGATAGACATATTCGTGAAGAGTGCCATCCTTGATGCGGTCGACAATGTCCACAATTACGTCAAATGGCACAACGAACCACTCGCGCGGCTGAATCTTCAGCCCCAGACGGTCAGTGATTTTGACGTTCAGGCGGGCGGTCGCCAAAAAGCGATGCAGCAAGTTTTCCAGCGCAACGCGGTTGATGTCATAGAGCTTGAAGGTCTCTACAATCTCGACCGGCGCCATCAGAAAGGTCGGGTCTTTCGCGGCATTGACGATGCGCTTCTCGACGTCGCCGCCAGTCACGCCGATTTTGTGTAGAACGTTGTGCATTTCCGCGATCTCAGGACGTTCTGACAGGCTTCGGAGAACGTATATCGTCCCGGTTTCGCGCCCATCAATTTGCCCATCCTTGTTGAACAAAGGGCCTGCGTCCGGTTCGGTGATCCGGCGGCCTGCCGGATCCTGCGTCAGCGCCTTCTGCAATGATCGCGCCAGAAGATTGCTCTCGGTGCCGTTGTCGTAAATTACGCGCAGCCGCTTGTCGCGGTTGCCTGAGGCATTGGTGAATTCCTCGCCCTCTTCGGCGACATAGGCCGTGACACCGTCGAGAATGAAGAAGCGTCCCTGCTCGATTTCGGATTTACGCTCGAAACGCCGGGTCTGACGCTCACCATTGTCCAAGTCCGATTTCACCACTTTGAAGAGCTCTTCGAAATCCTCAAAGTTTTCGCAACGGGTTCGTTCAGCAATTTCTTCAGCAGCCTGAATTTCTGCAGCCGAACGAACGTAGCGTAGCGTTGTGATGTCGGTCTCGGCTTCCGACACTATGCCAAGCGCAGCAAGAATTTCGGCGTCTTCCAACTCTGCCGGCTCATTCTCGACGATCGCTGTATCGGATAGAAGTCCTTGGTGATCCATATCGGCGAGAAGCTTCACGCAGTCCGGTTGTGAGCGCAGTCTATCGAGGCGCACTGCATATATGCGCTCGAAGATATCATTTCCTTCGCCATGTTGCGGTGGGCGCCCATGTTGCTCGACGAACTTCTGGATGTCCTCAAAGCCAGCAATGATACGTGCATCGCGGGAGGAGATTGCCGACTTCCTCTCTTCCAGCGGCTCAAGATCGAGATCGGCAAGAATATCGAGATCGCTTCGTTCAGCCATTCGTGGCCGCCCTGTGTCGTATGAATTCAACACCTTCGGCCATCTGGCGCTCCCAAGCGTCGGTCGAGGTCAGTGAAGGACGTCGTCCCGTCTCCTTGTAAAAACGCACTGCGCGCTCGGCAAGAACGCGTGCTTCGTCGTAGGTGAGGCTGATCCGTTTCTTTGCGATGATCTCGGCTATTTGCCGCAACGTCGGTTCGTCCATGGCCTTCGAAAGGATTGAGCGGGCGGTCTGAAACGGATTGATGCTGTCAATCAAGTCGATTTCGAGTTCCCGGACTTCAAGCACGTAGCGACGCGCGCCATCGACAAAAGCAGTGTTGGACGGTGGCTCTTCTCCGGCCTCGTGTGCGGCCGTGTGCGCTTTCGCCTGTTGTGTCAGAGCGACCGCTGCGATTGCATGCTGCCGAACGGCCTCGCGATCTTCATCCGAGAGGTCGGGATAACGCTCGGCGATGATCTTTCCCATTCGCAGCTGTGTGAGTTCTTCAGCGGGCGTCTCCTCGTCAAAGACACCCCGCTCCACTGTGGTTCGGTCCTGCACGAAGGCGGTCAACACCTCGTTGATATCTTCCTGACAGATGCGCTTCGCCTCAGCGCTTTTCGGCTCGACAAGTCCGCCAATCTCGAAATGCAATTGACCGGTCGCTTCGTTGAAGCCAACATTCGTGCTGCCTTCCTGGTAGCCGCCCTCGCCATATTCAAAACCATCTTTGGCGCCGGCCGATTTCGGCGTGAATGTGAATTTCGGCGCGAGCACTTGTTCCATGAGCAAGCTGGCGGCGATGGCCTTCAGGGTGTCGTTGACCGCTTCGTTGACCGTTTCCTCCGAGGCGTCAGGTTCCGCGATCAGGTTCGTAAACCGCGCATTTGTCTTGCCCGGCGCGTCGCGTGTGGCGCGACCGATGATCTGCACCACTTCGGTCAGCGAACTGCGATATCCGATCGTCAACGCATGCTCGCACCAAATCCAGTCGAATCCCTCCTTCGCCATACCAAGCGCGATAATGATATCAACATGATCGCGGTCATCGGCATGCTTTGGATCCTTCAGTGCGCCGATGACGCGGTCGCGGCGAGCGCTGTCGTCATCGACGAGGTCCGCGATCTTCAAGACCTGCCCATCCGGCCGTTCCACGAGTTGAAAACCGGTTGCGTCATCGGCACCTTTCCAGGTGCCGAGCGTCTGCATGATGTCCTCCGCCTCCTTGATCTTGTCGCCCAGGCTCTCACGCGCGTTCACATTGGGAATGTGAACGATCGTTTTTTTTTCCGGGTCGAGGACTTCCGCGACAGCATCGATGTAGCGCCCCGAGTAGAGGTAATAGCCGATGTCGAGCGACTTCAGATAATCATAGCCGTTGAGCTGTTCGTAGTAGGTGTAGGTCACCTTTTCGAACCTCTCCTCGTCTTCCGGCAGCAGCACCGCCTCTGCATCACCGCGAAAATATGAACCGGTCATTGCAACGATATGCATACGGTCCCGTTCGATGAAAGCGCGTAGATGCGACCCGAGCTTATTGTCCGGATTGGCACTGACATGATGAAACTCGTCGATGGCAATCAGGCGGTCGTCGAATGCCGCGATACCGAGCTCATCAACGGCAAAACGGAATGTCGCATGCGTGCAGACCAGAACCTTTTCGTCCGACGCAAGAAACGCCCGAACGGCATCGACCTTGCCCTTGGCAACCTTCGGATCGTCAGCGCCTGGCGCATTGCACAGGTTCCATTGCGGAGCAACGGTCCAGTCGGCCCAGAAACCGTATTTTGAAAGCGGCGTATTCTTGAATGAAGCGCCGATAGAACGCTCCGGCACGACGATGAGCGCCTGTTTGAGGCCTTGGTTCTCTATCTTGTCGAGGGCGATGAACATCAGGGCGCGCGACTTGCCGGATGCCGGCGGCGATTTGATCAGGAGATATTGTTCGCCTCGCATGTTGTAGGCGCGCTCCTGCATGGCGCGCATGCCGAGCTCGTTCGACTTCTTGGATGCGCCTGTCGCGGCGTAGGCGACATTGACGGAGGGCGCGGATTTGACATGGTCGGTCAAGACGGCATCCTTCCGTCGCAGAGTTGCCTCAAATGGTCGGCGACGATCTCGGCACGCTTCTGCAGGAACGCATCATAGTCGCCCGCAACGAGCTCATCGAATGGTATGAGGTGGCTAGCCAGACGCTGCCTGACTTCCGGTTCGCCCAGGCTTGCGGCCTCGGCACGCTTTTCCACATATTCACGCGGTGTTCGTGCCGCAATCCTGCGGTTCGTCTTCCAACTTATTAACGCGCAGTTGAGAGCGCGATTGACCCGGTCGTCGCTCCTGTCTCCTCCGAGCACATCCACCGGATAGATGTGGTGATACTCGCGCTTCGCCAGATTGTCCGGGTGAGCCGGGGCGCCGTCTGCGAAGTCGTATCCTCCGGCGCGAAGCGATGCGGCTAAGATTGCGCGTGGCAATCGATCCTTTCGCGAGGGCCAACCGGCCAGGAGCAATTCACCTGGCTCGGGAAGCGGATAATAAGTTTCATCGAACAATTCGCATTGTGTGTCGCCAGCCTCGCCGTTCAGGATTTCTCTCAGTGTGCGAAAATCGGCGTAAGAACGGGTGGCCGACGTCTTTCCGTAGCGATCAGTGAAGCAACTGCGCCACAGAACCTTTCGCAAGATTGATCGTGCATTTCCTTCGGCATCAAAGCCATGTTCGGGGATATCCGCCCAGAGTGCGCAAATAAGATAGACCACGACATCGCTCGGCAGTGACTTCTCGTTGATGATCGCCTCGTTGCGCAGAAACGAGAGTCCGCGCCGAAAACCGCTTTTAATGCGAGGCCAGTTTCTACCGAGAGCTTCGCCAAAATCCTTCTCCAAGTAGGTTTTCTTGAGCGGCGGTTTCCCATCCAGCAAGGCAGCGACAGAAAGAATGATATCCTCGATCTTGCCGTATTCGCTCGCCGCCGGCACCTCGTCGATCAGCTCTTCCACGAGGGTATGAAGCGATTCCCCAGATGCCTCCTCGAGCTGCGCGACGACGATGTCGAAATCCTTCAATGGAGACGCCGAGGTGTTCATCTTGATGAAGACGTCCAGCGCCGTCTCGCGGCTAGTTTCGACACCGAGCGAGAGGAAGGGGATCACGTAGCTGGATAGCCTCTGACGGAGCTCGTATATGCGTCCCAGGCGTGGCGACGGGTCTTTCCCGGCTTCTTTGACCTTCGCAAGCCAGCTCTCGAGATTTCGTTCGCCGACTGCGCCCGGCCGCAAGCAGCGGATTGGAATGAGATCGCGTTCAAAAGTTTGTCCAGGATCGTCGCACCAGACGGGTTGCCGGACGTCCTTGCGAAACCATCGCTTTTCGCGATCGATCCGCGGAAGCTCGGGCGGAGTAACTCCAGCACTTGCATCCTCTTCTTCGTCGGATGGCCCGAGCGAAACGAAGAGTTGCAAATCTTCGTAGTCATCCGAAAGCGTGCGCCAAAGCGCGGTCATACGCTGCTGACCGTCAAGAAGGTGCATGGACGGTCTGCCCTTCGGTTCGGGCGCGCCGACGATCGGACGCGAGTGGAACGGCTCGTCGTTTCCGATTTCGAGCACAAGCAAGACGCCGACTGGGAGGGAAGGCTTGCGGAAGACGTTCTCGAACAATCCGATGATCTGGGCGTGTCGCCAGGCTTCGTGGCGCTGAAAGCGCGGCAACACGATCTGCCCTTGTTCGATCATGGAGAACCATTGCTCGACCGTCTTGCTGCGCGCTTCCATCAGTTTGCCCTCTCCTTCTTCGTGGTCATCTTCGTATACATTTCGAACAGCTTTTCGAGACGCTCCGTGTCGTTGCGGAAGCGGCGGCCGATATAGATGCGTTCGAGCGTTTCGTCGTTGCAGTCATGGGCGGCACGGAGGTCTGTAGGCATCATCTCCGGGTCGTAGAGCTCGGCGATGGTGGCGGGGAAATGCGCCTCGCGGGCGAGCAGGATGTCCGCGGCGCAGCGGGTGAGCCTGGCCTTGTCGGTCGCGGTGAGCTTCGGGACGGGGAAAGTGTTCCACCCTAGGGTGTTGGAATAGCGATAGTCCGTTTTCAGTTTGCCGCAAATGGTCGCAATCCAAGCCAGATGCAACTTGGAGACTATAATTGAGAAATTCCACAATGGCGCATCGTATGCGACTGAGGCAAGATTTGAAACTACAGTGTCGCCAGAAAAGTAGTTTGCCGGTAAATACTCCCGCCTTTCTGACGATACATTGGATACGGCTATGCAACTCCCTCCTGTGTGCGGGGAAAATACAAACCGATGTGGGGTCTCTGCGTTTTCGTTTGCTTGTTTTCCTCGGCTCTCCAATCTGAAGGCTCGAACGTTGCTGATCCGGTTACCAATTTCCGGATTAGCCGAGGCAACTGCGAGATCGTTATCTTTAATCCAAAGGCAATACCTATCTCCACCTTGCGTCAATTCGCGTGAGCCCACGAACCGTCGAAATAGCCGTTCCGTTTCGGGAAAAGAGCGAACTAGAGAACGCTTGTCCTCGCCATCGAGAATAAAGTTCCCGTTGTCTGTCGGTTTATTGCCTGACTGCATCTTTGCAATCGGTGAGAGCGGCGATGTTTGCTTGCGGACGATAACTCGCTCGCCGATGGTGAGATAAGGCGTTATCCCCAGTGCAGCCCGAACTTCACTGCCTTCAAAAAGAAGTTTCTGACGGGTGAGGTTGCCGATCCCGACGACGATACACGTGACGCCGGCATTGTTTGAGGCATTGTTCTTCCACAAGAAAGAAGTATGAGCGAAATCGATCTCTAACCCTAGTTTGAAAAGGATAGGCCAAAGCATTGCCACTTGCTCACCTTGGCATATTGAGTTTGTGGAAACGAAGGCGGCTACCCCAGATCGCCCTTTAAGGTATTCTGCCGCCCGCACAAACCACGAAGAAACATAGTCTAGATCTTTGTAAGTCTTAAGATATTTCTTAAAGATACTCTCCATATCAGCTTTTTGCGCTTGGCTTTGATTCACACTGCCTTGGTAAGGCGGGTTCCCACAAATATAGATCTCCCGCTCTTCGCTCCCGCCCTCCAAGTTCAGTCGCCCCGTCGGCCCGCCCAGATCCCGTTCCTCGGCCGAGACCGTCGCCGGCGGACAGACCTCCTCCCAGTCGATCCTTAGCGCATTGCCCTGCCGGATGTTCCCAGTCGCATGAAGCGGCAGGACCAGCGCGCGGGCCTCGGCCTGGCCGATAAAGCGCACGTCGCACTGGAACTCGGCGATCAGCAGCGAGAGACGCGCGATCTCGGCCGCGAAGCTCTTGATCTCGATCCCGAAGAACTGGGTAAGGGAGATGGCCGAGCGTGTCAGTGCCTCGCCCCGGCGGCGCATGATCTCATCCTCGATCTCGCGCATGCGAATGTAGGCGATGACGAGGAAATTCCCCGACCCGCAGGCCGGATCGAACACCCGGATGCGCGACAGGCGCTGGCGCAGGTTGAAGAGCATGCGCTTGTTGGTGCCAGCCTGCTCGAGTTGCTCACGCAGATCGTCGAGGAAAAGCGGGTCCAGCACCTTCTGGATATTCGGCACCGAGGTATAGTGCATTCCCAGCTCGCCACGCTCGTCCTCGTCAGCGACGGCTTGAATCATGGACCCGAAGATGTCCGGATTGATGGTCTTCCAGTCGAGTTCACCTGCGCGCAGCAGATAGGCACGGGACGTGCGCGAGAAGGTGGGGCAGCCGATGTCATCGGCGAAGAGGCCGCCATTCACATAGGGGAACCTGTCGGCCCAGGAGGGGAAGCCCGGGCGGGCTGCGCCATCTGGCGCCCGCGTGTTCATGGCGTCGAAGAGCCGCAGAAGAACGTCTCTGGTGTTCGAGCCATCAGCCTCGGTCATCGTTTGAACCGTAGAAGTGAAGAGGTCGTCGCCTTGGAAGATGCCCGTGTCCTCGGCGAAGAAGCAGAAAATCATGCGCGCCATGAAGCGGTTCAGGTCACCACGCTTGTCGGGGCTGCCCCAGTCGGCGTTGTCCTTCAAAAGCTGGACGTAGAGGCGATTGAGGCGAGAGGTCGCCTTGATATCGATCGGGTTGTTCTTGACCTCGGCGACGGTTGATATCCCGGCTAGTGGCAGGAAAAAGCCGAAATTGTTTCCGAGATCCCCGTAGCGGCAAGACAGGACCTCGCCGGAGCCGAGCTCCTCGGCCTCGAGCTGAGCGCCATCGGTTGCAAGGATGAACTTGGCCTTCTGGCGTTCCGTTTGCGGGCTGGCTTTGAGGCGAGCAAGTGTTTCGACTGTCTGACCAGGTTCCGCCACGGCGATATGAATATTGTTGCGCTGGAGGACGCCGCCGACGTCGGACTTGTTGGTATTGCCGGACCGGAGGCGCTTTATGGTTGCCTCCTTATTTCCGAAGGCGGCCAGGAAGCTGAAAGGAAACTCGGCGGCGTCGAACGGCTCTTGGGAGAGATCGGATACGGCTTCTTCGATCTCGACAGCGTTCATTCCCAGCCTCCCTTACTTTCGCGAACCACACTCGAACCGAATATCGGCTGCGCGCTTAAATGAAAAGTGGCACAGGATACGTTCTCTTTGACTCGAGGATCGGCCGTGGCTTGCTCCACCGTGCGAGACGCTGTCAGGGCTGCATCTTGACGTCCTCGCTCGTCTGGGAGGTTTGTAAGGGAAAAAACTCAATCGCTGCCTGCACTGGCAACTTACCGTCATTGAGCCGGCAAGACGCCGTCAATCGGCACTCCTGTTTCTCTCCCCTTCGTTTTCAATCGCTCGTGCACACCGTTCAGTGCTGGAGCGACCATGTAGCCGGTGGACAGGTCTCCGATCATCACCGATTGGTGGCGCGGAGCGATTTTCCAATGGAGCCCGATGAGCGCACAGATCACAGCGTCGAGCTTGTCTTGGTCTGCCTTTCTTGGCCGCTCCAGTTGCAGTTGCTCGTCGCACCAACTCTTCAAGTCATGCACATCCAGACGCGCGCCAAAATCCGTGACGAGGTTCACGACGCTCTTCCAATGAGAAATTTCGAACGTTTTCCGGCGCGCCGGGTTGTAGCGGGGGCCGCCAAGCCTAACGCAGTAGTCAGCATTGATCCCGGCCAAAGCCAGCGCCGGAAACACTTCCATCACGTATGTGCCATCCGTGGCGTGCCGCGCCTGTTCCGGGTTTTCGATTGCGGCCAGGTTTTCTTTGAACCTCCAAATTGGTGCGTCGTCGTCGAACATGCCCATCTTAGAGCGGTTCGCCGGCTGAACGCCTCCTCCAATCCATGAAATCAAGGATCCGGTTACGCGGTCCACCGGACGAAGACTGGTCACATTCGGGACAATGGTAGGCTGATCGATGCTGACCAGGCACATCCGCGAGATACTTCTTTCGCTGTCGATCGCGGTCAAAGCTTGAGCGAAAGATGCGAGCTCTGGCTCGCGAAATGAGACATCTCCCGCCTCGTTGCTGTGGATGACGCAGACAGCGCCTGGTGCCTCCGGCTTATCAGTCCATGCGGAATCGAAGCCGATCACCGAGAACGATTGTGTGGTCATCGTGAACGCTCTCCAAGCTGCTGCTGCACCTCGTGGAGGTCGCTTCACATGGTAATGGCAAGCAATCGAGCTTGAGATCAAGGATCGTCGGTGGCGAGTGCGGATTGGTCTATCGGCGAAAGACTGCCGCACGCCCGCCTCGGTTACTTGGAAGTTTCTGATACGCACTTGACGGTGCTGAGACGTAGCCTGACACGGGAGCAGCCGAGAAGCTTCGCCAGCTTGAAAGCAGAATCTGCATCTGCCAGGTTCCGACGAGGCTGCTGTCTCCCGGAACTTGTGTGCCGGCATTCCTTATACCGGACTCCAATTCAGATTCGCCGGAGAGGGTTGTAAATGCCTGCCGGTTCCCGGACCGGGAAGGGTTCGTCGAATTTCTTCGAAGCGTGTCACGCTTTCCAATTTTCTCTAATACTACATACTTCTAGGTGTTTAAAATACTTGGAAAGCGTGACACCAAAATTCTGTCACGCTTCCCATAGGCTTCCGGTTCCAGATACCCTGAACTATTCCCCGGCTCGGAATTCAACAGCTTCCGGCTGTTTGTGCATAGCGTGCAGCTTCTCAGCATTGAGCCTGGAGCGGCGACGACGTTGACGCTCCCTAGCCTTGGCACGCTTGTCATCTGCCCTCGGGTCTTCGCTTCCGGTTCGATTCATCACCTGCCTAAGGATTGCGTTGGATAGCCGAGTGCAGTCGTCGGCGAGACGACATTCGCTACATGGCGAACTGCTGTCGTCCTGCGCTCCAGGTATGCCGAGGCATGAGGGCCACTGATCCGTGCGGTGAGGGGCCGGAAGCGGTGGAGGCGGGAAGTGTGGGTTGTCCCATTCAAGGCGTGTCAAAGCCTGTTCGTAGATCTCATCGTTGATGACATCTTTGAACAGTTCCACCGGAAGCTGACGCTGGTCGCAGCAATAGCGCTGCATAGCTCGGTGGGGAGGCATCGACTGGGCTTTCACCTGGCGAATGACGAAGGACCTGTAATCGTCCTGTGCCGGCAGATTTTTATAGTTTTCGACGCGGAAAGAAGCATGTTCGACTGTGAAAAGGCCGTCTGCCAGATGTTCTTTGAACTGCTCATCTAGAAACTTTGCCCACAGTTCGGCGGCAGACCCGGGATGATGAAGTTGGTTTGGCTGAGGAAGGCGCTTGCGGTTGCGTTTAACCGCAAATTCAAAAGACGCTTGGATATAAAGGTCGTATGGAATGCCGAGCTCGTCCGCTCTCTGCCTCGCCATCCACATCTGCGTCCTCGCCCGCGGATCGTTTCGATAGGAAAGGGAATGTGCGCCGAACACGTGCTTGGCTTGATCACGATCGACCTCGGCGGCGAAGTGACGACGGAACACTGTCTGATAGGTTTCCAAAAACAATCGCGTGCAGGCTTGCGGCGAAAGGAAGCGGTAATCGAACCACTTCGTGGTCACCAGCTCACTCTCAAGCGCGAGCGTCTTCCTGTCGATCTTCTCTGCGGCCCAGGCGATGTCTTCCAGCCGCTTCTTGGTCCTGATGTCGGTTTCGGTCATGGGGGCTCCAAGTGATAAAGAGCCGCCCCACTCGATCAGATCGGTGGGTGGAAAGTCGTGGCGATGGGACGGCTACCGCTATTTATAGCAATCGCTTCAACGGGAAGCGGAGAAAGTCCGAAATTTTTTGATGAGATGAAGCAAGGCGGCTCTAATCCGGACTATTACTCCCCGGCCGGCGAACGATCGTAACAATCCGGGTGATCGGCACATCAGCCGGGCTCTTCGCTTCTCGCCAGGATCGCACGATGTCGCCCACAGTGCTGGCCTCCGCAGCTCGAGCTTCCTCGCGGGTGAGCCCATAGTCACGCATCCAGGTCTCGTAGAGGGTCATTTTGTGCCTGACATGGTTGGTGACGACGATGCCGACAGCTTTGCCGATGGTCGCGTCGACCCAAGGCCGCCGTCCCACTGCGTAGACGATCGCTTTCCGATTTCTTGGCGGACAGCCGGGGTAGTGCTTTTCCATGAATCTCCGGATCGTAGATCGCTTGAAACGCACTTCGGCCATCGAGCCGCCTCCATATTCGCCTGCCGATCTCACATTGTCCCGGCGAGTTAAGTCAGCGCTTAACTATTTGTTTTGATTCGTTTTTATGGTGCGTCTTTTTGCGTTTCGTGGCAATGTTTGAGGGGTCCGCCGTCCAGCCTTTCCCAGCGCGGACGCAGCCGTTCCTGGGCGGCTGGGAGGCAGGAAGTGCAGATCGACCCCGAACTCCGATTTCGCTAAAACCGGAATTCGCTATTTCCCGAAAATCGCATTTAGCGAATTACGTGCCCTGCTCGTCAGGCGCGGGTCCGAGTGATCGCTTGCCTGGCGGAGCGCTTCGAGCCAGTCGCGTTCGTTCTCTGTGACGACGGCTCCGAAGATACTATCGATCGCCGAGGCTGTTGTCGGGCTGTCGAGCTGCTCAAGCGCCATTCGGAAAAGAAGGGCCGGGTCGCACTCCAAGGCGGCAGCGAGAGCTGGCACTCGGTCGAGAGGTAGCTTGCTGCTCCCGTTCTTGATCATCGTCAGCATGTTGGCGGTGTTGAAGCCTGCTTCCTGCGCGATCTGCACCTGAAGCTTCCGATGCCGGAGTTCGAGCACGCGTTTCGTCACGAATGCAGCAAGGCGGGTGTTCTGGTAAGGCTTGATGGCCAATGTCGTCTCCATAGCAAAACTGCAGCGCGCTTGCTGCTAAGTGATCTATAGCGACGAGACGACGGGGATTATCGGAGGGACGTTGGGAAGTGAAGCAGCCTGCTTCGGCACATCGGGTGTATGCAGCAGGTCGACCAGCTCAGTGGGATATCCGTGAGAGCATCCCGCGTCAGGTTCATTGAACCTTCAGGGAACTATGCCGACACGGTCTAAGTCTTTGAAAGGATGGTGGGCGTGACAGGGATTGAACCTGTGACCCCTACGATGTCAACGTAGTGCTCTCCCGCTGAGCTACACGCCCATCCGATGCGGCGCATACACCATAATCGCGGTGCCGCGTCAACACGTAATTGAGGGGAAATATCATCGCTTCGCGGCAAGCCGGCGAAACGCCCCTCAAACCCGGGCTCAGGCGGCCGCGAGCATCTTGTTGACCTCGTTGACGAGGTCGCGGAGGTGGAAGGGCTTGGACAGAACCTTGGCGTCCGCCGGTGCCTTCGAATCGGGGTTGAGGGCCACGGCCGCGAAGCCGGTGATGAACATCACCTTGAGGTCCGGGTCGAGCTCGGTGGCGCGGCGCGCCAGCTCGATACCGTCCATCTCGGGCATGACGATGTCGGTCAGAAGCAGAGTGAACGGCTCTTCGCGCAGCCGGTCATAGGCCGAGGCGCCGTTGTCGAAGGAGCGCACGTCGTAGCCGGCCTTTTCCAGTGCCTTGACCAGAAACCGGCGCATGTCGTTGTCATCTTCCGCGAGAAGGATTTTCGGTAGCATCCCGTCGAGACCCTTGATTCTTCTGATTATGCATTTGATGCGAAACCGTGCATGAATCTGGTAAACATACGGTGAATTACCGACCAGAGAGAATTAACGGCCTGCGAACCATCGTCACCCTAGCACAGGCCGGAGCGGGCTGGACAGTCACTGGACAGTGATCATCCCAACTGGCAACATAACAGGGTAAATGAAGCGGCTTCAGCAGGTGCCGAATGAAAGACGTCGAGGCCACGGTCCCATCCAGCCCTTGCGGCCACCCCTATTACGAGGTGATCCGTCCGGCGCGCCAGACCGAGCCCTTCGTGTTCAATTCGCCGCATTCCGGCCGGCTCTATAGCGATGATTTCCTCGCCGCCACCCGGCTCGACCGCAAGGGGATACGGCGCTCCGAGGACCATTATGTCGATCAGCTCTACGCGCCGGTGACCGCTCTGGGCGCGCCGATGCTGAAGGCTCACTTTCCGCGCGCCTGGCTCGACGTCAACCGCGAGCCCTACGAGCTCGATCCGCGGATGTTCGATTCGCCGCTTCCCGCGCACGCCAATATCGGTTCGCTGCGCGTGGCCGGCGGACTGGGCACCATCCCGCGTCTGGTTGCGGAAAATACCGAGATCTACCGTGGGCGGCTGTCGGTCGCCGAAGGGCTCGCGCGGATCGAGCGGATCTACAGGCCCTATCACGCCTGCCTGCGGCGCCTGATTGCCCAGACCCATGTGAAATTCGGGATCGCGGTCCTGATCGACTGTCATTCGATGCCGTCGGGACTGAAGGCTGCCGGGTCGAGTGTCCGGCCCGATTTCATCGTCGGCGACCGCTACGGTTCGAGCGCCGCGCATGATCTGTCACGCGCCGCGGTCGGCATCCTGTCGGGTCTGGGCTATGAGGTGGCGCGCAACAAGCCCTATGCGGGCGGCTTCATCACCGAACATTACGGGCGGCCCGCGCGCGGCCTGCACGCCCTGCAGATCGAGATCAATCGCGGCCTCTATATCGACGAGAAGACCCTGGAGCCGACGCGCGGCTATCAGCAACTCCAGGGCGATCTCGCGCATTTCGCGGCAGAGATGATGGAATTCGTGCGCGACGAGATGGGCGACAACCTGCTTGCGGCCGAGTGAACCGGTCGACACTTAGGTAAAGCAAGGTTCTAATTTCTCGAAACTCCATCGCCTTGAACAAGTGCAAAAAAAACCGCGCTCGGGAGCGCGGTCAAGTCTAGGGAGGAAACGCCCAAGGAGGGCATTCACAGTCAAAGACTGTATCTGTACTTTAGTTGTGCGCCGCACAATAGTCAAACGGTTTTGCAAATTTTTTCCGCAGAACGAAGGTGTTGCCTTACGAATGGGCAGGGCTTTCGGGGGCGTAAGCCTTGACGCGAGGGTCCTGGCAATTTACCGCCTCGCACATTCAAGCCGGAGACCGGACCCTTGCTGCCAGACCTCGATTTTCTCGACGAACTCGCCGAAGCCTCGGCGCGCGAAACGCTTCCGCGATTCCGCATGGGGATAGATGTCGACAACAAATTGGCCGGTGATTTCGATCCGGTGACCGAAGCCGACCGGGCCGCCGAACGGGCGATCCGCGCGCTGATCAATGCGCGTTACCCCGATCACGGCATTCTGGGCGAGGAATACGGTGCGGAGGGCACCGACCGGGAATTCGTCTGGGTGATCGATCCGGTCGACGGCACGCGAGCCTTCATCTCCGGGCTTCCGGTCTGGGGCACCTTGGTGGGGCTCTACCGGAACGGACGTGCGGTGATGGGCTTGATGGACCAGCCCTATATCGGAGATCGCTATGTCGGCGGGCCGGATGGAGCGTTTTCACGCTTTCGGGGCGGTGACCGCAAGCCGATTGCCACGCGCAAGTCGGTGGCGCTTGAAGCCGCGACCATGATGACAACATCGCCATGGCTCTATGGCGAGGCCGATTTTCCGGCTCTCCGTGCGCTCGAAGCCGCCACGAAGCTGTCGCGCTATGGCTGCGATTGCTATGCTTTCGCGATGCTGGCTGCCGGCCATATCGATATCTGTGTGGAATCCGGCCTGCAGGCCTACGACATTGCAGGGCTGATTGCGCCGATCGAACAGGCGGGCGGGATCGTGACCGACTGGCGTGGCGGCAGGCCCGAACAGGGCGGCAATGTGATTGCCTGCGGCTCGCGCGAACTTCACGCCGAGGCGCTGGACCTGATCAACCGCCCGCGCTGACCGTCTCGCGCCCGATTTCCGTTTCGGCTTCGTCCGAGGCTCGCCTGAGCAAGCGCTCAAGCGGCGGTTCCTCGTCGGGCAACAGAAACGCATCGATGGCGGCAAGCGTCTGGATCCGGTAGCGGTCGGCCTCTTGCAGAAGTTCGTGGCGCGCGCCGTCGATGGTCAGCATATGACCTGCGCGAAAGCGGTTGGCGACAGTTTCTATGGCGCGCTGGCTGACGATGGTGTCGGCGCCTGCGGCGATCAGCAAGGTCGGCACCTGTATGCGGTCGAGATGGCGCACGCGACCGACCGTCCTGATGGCCGAGAGCATGGCCGCGATCCAGCGCGCTGTCGGCGGGCCGACGCGCAGGTCCGGCCAGGCTTCATAGATCTTCTGGTTGCGGCGGAAGCGGGCGGCGTCCGAGGTCAGCACATTGCCTTCGAAGGGGCGCGGAAAGGCGTCGCGCTCGAAGGTGACCCAGCCGAGCCCGAGGATGGTGAGCATCCGGCACATGAAATGGATGACGCCGACGCCGACGCGCTGGTTCGACAGTTCGAGGAAGGGCGCCAGACAGATCAGCCGGTCGATGCGGTTGGCGAGTGTGGGCGCGGCGGAGAGAGCGATCAGGCCGCCCATGGAATGGGCGACCATCAGGAAGGGCAGGCGGGTCTCCGGCAGTACGATGGTTTCGAGGAAGATCGACAGGTCGTCCTCGAAGTCGGAAAAGCGATTCACATGACCCCGCAGCGGCCTCTTCAGCAGCCGGTCGGAGCCACCCTGGCCGCGCCAGTCGAACGTGGCGACCCAGAAGCCGAGGCCGGTGAAATGCCGGATCGTCTCGAAATATTTCTCGATATATTCGTTGCGGCCGTGAAGCAGCACGATGGTGCCCTTGGCGATCCGCGTCTCCGACTTGAAGACGGCATAGCGCAGCCTGCGCTTGTCCCGGGTCTCGAAATAGCCGACCACATGGTTCTCCGGCACCGGGTTGTCCGGTGTCGCGTGAAGGGTCGGCGCGGCCTCTTTCGCGTCGTCTGCGGGCTGATCTTTCGTGGCGGGTTCCATGGACAGATCGATATTCGCTCGGGTGGCGCAGGTCAAAGAAAAAGACGCCTCAAGCCTTGCGGTCATTCGTGCGGAACGGCGGTTTCACGGGGCGTCTCACGGCTCCGATTTTTACCTCTTGAACCGCCGATTTCGAATTCCCACATGATTTTTGCAGGCGCCAGAACGGGTCTGCGGGTTCGAGGTGCCGCCGAAGATCGGGGCGCCGGACGAGCCGAACGTGAAAACCAAGTCGCTTCAAGGAGGACCATGATGCGTCACGTCGATTTTGCACCCCTTTATCGTTCCACCGTCGGTTTCGACCGGCTTGCAAACATGCTCGACAGCCTGGCCCAGCCGGACCAGTCGCAGTCCTATCCGCCCTATAATATCGAGCGGACGGGCGAGAATACCTACCGGATCACCATGGCGGTTGCCGGTTTCGAGGAAAGCGAGATTTCCATCGAAACCCGCGAGCACACGCTCACCGTCAAGGGCGAGAAGGCCGACGAGAAGGAAAATGGCGATGCCGAATTCCTGTACCGCGGTATTGCCAAGCGCGCCTTCGAGCGCCGCTTCCAGCTCGCCGAGCATGTGGAAGCCAATGGCGCCTCGCTGAGGAACGGCCTGCTTCACATCGATCTCAAGCGCGAGATCCCGGAAGCCATGAAGCCGCGGAAGATCGCGATCACTTCGGAAGCCTCCAAGGCCAAGCAGATCGAGGCCACTGCCGCCTGACGCCAGTGTGAAAGCCGCCTGAGCGGATCAACGACCTCCATCGAAGGGGCGTCCGGGCAGCCGGGCGTCCTTTTTCGTTTCCGTACTAGGCGGTTTGCGGGTGTGCAGATGTGCGTAGCGGCAGGCGGCTTGCCAGCAGTCCGTCAATCGAGACAAGTCCCGCGCCCTTGAGGGTGAGATAGGCGAGAGGCATCAGCCACAGAAGTCGCTGGTCGAGAATGAGCGCATCCGGGAAACGGTCGAACAGCGCCCCGACAGTCTCCGGCTCCACCATGTGGACCATGATGTCCACCAGGGTCTGAACGGCGATGAAGACCATCATGCCGAGCGCCGCCATGCGGGTGAACAATCCGGCGACGACGAGCAGGGGCAGAATGAATTCCGCATAGGTGCCGAGGGTGACGATCAGTCCCCAGGGGAAGAGGGCCACCTGATCGATGTCGCCACCGGCGGCTTCCACGGCGGGCAGGGCGATCTGGTAGTAGGCGCCAGGCGCGATCATGAAGAAGCCGAGAAAACCCTCGCCGACCTTGGTGAAAGCCGAATTGAGAAAATAGGCCCAGAGCACCGCAGCAAAGATGAAGCGTGCGAACAGGCCCAGAAACCAGCCGTTCGTCAATCTTTCGAGTGTGCCGAAGACGGTGTTGTGCAAACTCAGGACCCGGCGTGCGATGGGGGGCATGATCATTCTCCTCCGGTTGTGGTTTGGGCAGTCGAGAGCGCGGTGAAGGCGCCCGATTCAATGAGCGCGGCAATCGCGGCCGCGAGGTCGAAATGCCCGTCTGCCTCGGTCGCGCGTCCGGCGGCTGCTCCAAGTGGCTCGCCGTGGAGAAGCGAGCGGAAAAATGTGCCGCCAGCGCGATCCAGAGCGCGGAGCTCGACAGCGGCGTCGGGCCGCGTGACGAGGGCGGTCTCCGGGGTGTCGGGCTTGATGCCGGCAAGAGAGGCGCCTGCACGCGAGCGCATCGTGATCGCAACGATCGCATGGTCGCTTTCAACGATCCGCGTTGCCGGGTGGGCGGTAAAAACCAGCTCGCCAAGCTGCGCCGGTT
The DNA here is from genome assembly GCF_004354915.1 of Pseudohoeflea suaedae. Lineage (GTDB taxonomy): Bacteria > Pseudomonadota > Alphaproteobacteria > Rhizobiales > Rhizobiaceae > Pseudohoeflea > Pseudohoeflea suaedae. The sequence continues at coordinate 350,305 of NZ_SMSI01000003.1, forward strand.
CGATCGCCGCCAGGGCGTCGAAGCCGAGCGGAACGGCATCTGCCGCGTGAAACGCATCCAGCCAGGCCCGCTCGAGCCGCGCCACGTCGGGCAGGTAGGCATATTTCCTGAGCGGGTCCAGCCCGGCAATGAAGTCCGGGAAATCGCGACCATACTCGAACAGAAGGGGGGAGCCGGGCGGGAAGGCTCTCACGAATTTTCCAGCGATATGGCCGAAATTGTTCCGGCCCACGAGCGTCCTGATTGCCGGGAAGATATCGCCGAGTGCATTGACCAGGCTGACGACGACATTGTTGCGGTAGACCGCGAAACGTTTCTCCGCCTTCTTGCCGCGCGGGCCGGTCACACCCACCGGCAGCGGGATATCCGGGTCCAGCAGGGCGGAACCGAAAGCCCAATTGATGTCGGTCTGGGGCGCGGAAACCATCATTCTCACTCCGCCGCGTGGCGCCGGCCGAGCCAGGCGCTCGCGTCGTGGCGCGAGAGGATCTCGTTGGCCAGATGGGCCTCGCGCCGCAGCACCGGCCATTCCGGCACGTCATTGTCCCATTCGACCAGTGTCGGCAGCGGTCCGGCCTGGGCTATCACCACTTCGTAGAGCTGCCAGACTTCCTCGCAGACCGGGCGGTCATGGGCGTCGATCAGCAGCCTGTCGCCCTCGTCGTCGGTGTCCTCGGCGTGGCCGGCGAGATGAATTTCCTCGACCAGCTCGAGCGGAAAATCCTTGAGATAGGACATCGGCTTCCAGCCGTGGTTGACCGCGGAGACAAGGACATTGTTGACGTCGAGAAGCAGGCCGCAACCGGCGCGGCGGGCAATCTCGGCAATGAAGTCGGTCTCGCTCATGGTCGACTGTTCGAACGCGACATAGGTCGAGGGATTTTCGAGCAGGATCGCGCGGCCGAGGCGGGTCTGAACCTGATCGATGTGTTCGACGACCCTGTCGAGCGTCTGCCTGTTATAGGGCAGCGGCAGAAGGTCGTTGTAATAGTGATCGGTATGGGTGGACCAGGCGAGATGCTCGGAGATCATTGCCGGCTCGTAGCGCTCGACGACGCGGGCGAGGCGCTCGAGATGGGCGGGGGCGAGGCCGCGTTCCGCACCGATCGACAGGCCGACGCCATGGACGGACAGCGCAAAGCGTTCGCGGATTGCCGCCAGCGCACGATGGGCGGGGCCGCCGTCGCCCATGTAGTTCTCGGCGTGGACTTCCAGAAAGCCGATGCGGAAATCATCCGCCAGGATGGCATCCACATGCTCGGGCTTGAGGCCCGCCCCCGCACGTGGCGGGAGCGGCAGGTTCGGGAAGCGCGATGCAGCCGCCGGCAATTGCCGCATGGTCGAAGGGGAGTGTTCGCTCATTGTCTGGTCTCCTCGCGCTGTTTCGGTGTCCGGTCCGTCCGGCAGGGGCCGATCAGGCCGGGACGTCGCGGGTGAGCGGCTCGAGCGAGCCCATGCGGCCGTCGGGCAGTTCCATCGAGGCGCAGGTGCCTTCCTCGACATACTTCCAGGCGTTGCCCTGGTAATCGACCTTCGAGGTGCCGGCGCAGGTGGTGCCGGGGCCGGCCGCGCAGTCGTTCTTGCCCGCCATGGAGACGCCGTAGCACTTTTCCTTGCCGGCAGCGCTTGCGCCGGATGTCGATGCGACGAGCGTCGTGCCGGAAAGGGCCATGGCAACCGCGCCAGCCAGTGCCGATGCGCCGATAAATGTTTTCTGGGTCATGCTGTTCTCCTGTTTTGCTGAGTGCCGCACCGCGTGGCCGGCTGAGGAGAACCTGAAGAAAACTGCAGTAAAGTGGAAATCAACGAGGCGTTATTGCCTGTCAACTTGCGGTGAGGGGGGAGACAGCTTGCAATAACGCCGGTGTGAGAAAGGAGTGAGCGACGCCCACTCCTTTATATTGGAGTAATATTTGAATGCCGGGGAAATCCGGCCAATCAGCCGAGCAGATCGGCAAATCGGTCGATATCGGTCTCGCTGGTGGCGAAGCTGGTGACGAGGCGGATCAGCGTCTCGTCCGGGGCGGGGCCATTCTCCATGCCTTTTGGGACAGGCCAGTCATAAAAGCGTGCGCCCTTTTCCTGCGCTGCGGCGGCGGTGGTGGCCTTGAGAATTGCAAAGACCTCGTTTGTCTGGCCATTCCAAGCAAGCCGTGCCTTCGATGAGGCGGCGATCGCCTCGCGCAGGCGGCTCGCCATGGCGTTGGAATGGCCCGCGAGTTCGAGCCAGAGGCCGTTTTCGAGATAGGCGGCGAACTGGGCGGCGATGAAGCGGCTCTTGGAGAAGAGATGGGCACCACGCTTGCGGATGAAGGGAACCTGCCGGGCCATTTCCGGATCGAAGAAGACCAGGGCCTCCGCACACCAGCAGCCGTTCTTGGTGCCGCCGAAGGAGACGATGTCGACGCCGCGATCGACGGTCATCTTCGCCGGTGTCGAGTTGAGTGCGACCATGGCGTTGGCAAAACGCGCACCGTCCATGTGCAGCGGCAGGTTCTTTTCCTTCGCCACCGCAGAAATCGCCTCGATCTCGTCGTGGCTGTAAACGGTTCCGATCTCGGTTGCCTGTGTGATGGTGACGGCAGCCGGCTGGCCGTGATGGACGAATTGTGCCGGGTAGCGCGCGATCTGGGCGCGCAGCGCCTCCGGTGACATCTTGCCGGCCGGCCCGTCGACGGGGGCGAGGCGCAGTTGGGAAAAGAATTCGGGCGCGCCGCACTCGTCCTCGATCACATGCGCCTGGTTGTGGCAGAAGGCCACGCCGCCTGGCTTTGCGACGCTTGCAAGGCCGATCGAATTGGCGGCGGTTCCCGTGCCGACGAAGAAGACCGCGACCTCCCGTTCGAAGATCTGGTTGAAGGTCGCCTCCACCTGGCGATCGAGATCGCCGGTGCCGTAGGCCGCCGAGAACCCGGTTGCGTGCCGGGTCAGGGCTTCGGATATGGCCGGGTGGGCGCCGGCCCAGTTGTCGGACGTGAAGATCATGAAATGCTCCGGAATGCAGTGCGGTCGCGCTCGGTTCGTGGTCGCGCCATAGCTAGGGCCAGGAGCCGAGCCTGTAAATGCGAAATCACCGGTCGGGATGGGCGCCTGAGAGGGCGCAAGCGGGCGAACGGAATAAAGTGGCGATTAGTCAACAGGCTTGCGCAATATTATTACCCGGCTGCCGTTTTGGGCGCCATAATGCTGCGGCAAGGGCCCTAAAATTCGTCAGGACGTCTTGCATGGGGTCACGCATTCTGCCATAGAGTAAATAGGACAGCCTTCCTGTCCTAATTTGCCTGGAGACGTCGGCGGATGCCGCACCCTCCGGGCATTGTCTGCGGCATGGGCAGCCAATGCCACCGTGACCGCATGGTTGGGTCTGTGTTAAATTCGGAGAACGCCGCAAGGTTGGCAATTTGCCAAGCCTATCGGGGCGGTCCGCCGAAACAGGGTCGAAGAATAAGGAAGTGCCGATGCCTTTTCCGGCAGGCACGATCAGGCGTCGCCGAATGGCGGGCAAGGGAGAATGGTGATGACAGAGATGATGACTTCTCGGACTGCGCGGCTGATGGCAAGCGCGGCGAAAGTGACCGGACCCGTCACCGTTAAAACCCCTGAAACCCCTTTCAAGGCGTCGGGCATCCCGACCGCGCAGGGCCTTTACGATCCGCGCAACGAGCACGATGCCTGCGGCGTGGGCTTCGTGGCCCACATGAAGGGCGAAGCGTCGCACTCGATCATCGAGGATGGTCTGTTCATCCTTGAAAACCTGACCCACCGCGGCGCGGTGGGTGCCGACCCGCTGATGGGTGACGGTGCCGGGCTGACGGCACAGATCCCGCACCAGTTCTTCAAGGAAGAGCTTGCCAAGGAAGGCATCGACCTTCCCGAGCCGGGCCATTACGCGGCAGGCTTCCTCTTCATGCCGCAGGACGATGATCTGCGCGCGCACATGAAGGAGATCATCAGCGAAGTCGTGGCCGCCGAGGGGCAGGTGCTGCTCGGTTTCCGCAAGGTGCCGGTCGACAATTCCTCGCTCTCCAAGGCGCCCGACATCGCCGCCACCGAACCCTATCACGAGCAGGTCTTCATCGGCCGTGGCGAGGGTGTGACGGACGTCGAGGATTTCGAGCGCCGCCTCTTCATCCTGCGCAAGGTGATCTCGAACCGTGTCTATGGCGAGAACGAAGGCGAGGACAACGGCTTCTACTTCGTCTCGCTCTCCACGCAGACCATCGTCTACAAGGGCATGTTTCTCGCCTACCAGGTGAAGGCCTATTACAAGGACCTGAGCGATCCGCGCTTCGTCTCGGCGATCGCGCTAGTCCATCAGCGGTTCTCGACCAACACCTTCCCGTCGTGGAAGCTTGCGCACCCCTACCGGATGGTGGCGCATAACGGTGAGATCAACACGCTGCGCGGCAACGTCAACTGGATGGCCGCGCGTCAGGCTTCGGTGTCCTCTCCGCTTTTCGGCGACGATATCTCCAAGCTCTGGCCGATCTCCTATGAAGGCCAGTCGGATACCGCCTGCTTCGACAATGCGCTCGAATTCCTCGTGCGCGGCGGCTACTCGATGGCGCACGCCGTGATGACACTGGTGCCGGAAGCCTGGGCCGGAAACCTGTCGATGGATCCCGACCGCAAGGCATTCTACGAGTATCACGCAGCCCTCATGGAGCCGTGGGACGGCCCCGCAGCGGTTGCCTTCACCGATGGCCGCCAGATCGGCGCCACGCTCGACCGCAACGGCCTGCGTCCGGCCCGCTACATCGTCACCGACGATCATCGCGTGATCATGGCCTCGGAGTCCGGCGTGCTGCCGGTTCCGGAAAAGAACATCCTGCGCAAGTGGCGTCTGCAGCCGGGCAAGATGCTGCTCATCGATACCGAAGAGGGGCGCATCATTTCCGACGAGGAGGTCAAGTCCTCTATCGCCCAGCGCCATCCGTACCGCGAGTGGCTCGACAATACGCAGCTGATCCTGGAAGAGCTGAAGCCCGTCTCTCCGCGCGCGCTGCGCGGCGATGTGTCGCTTCTCGACCGCCAGCAGGCATTCGGCTACTCGATGGAGGATACCCGCATCCTGATGGCGCCGATGGCGACTACCGGTCAGGAAGCAATCGGTTCGATGGGTACCGATACCCCGATCTCGGCGATGTCGTCGAAGTCGAAGATGCTTTACACCTATTTCAAGCAGAACTTCGCGCAGGTGACCAACCCGCCGATCGACCCGATCCGCGAAGAACTGGTGATGAGCCTCGTCTCCTTCATCGGTCCGCGTCCCAACATTCTCGATCACACCGGCGCGGCGCGGCGCAAGCGGCTTGAAGTGCGCCAGCCGATCCTGACCAATGCCGATCTCGAGAAGATCCGCTCGATCGGTCACACCGAGGATCGTTTCGACACCAAGACGCTCGACGTGACCTATGCGGCCGAAAAGGGCGCTGACGGCATGGAGGCCGCACTCGCCCGTCTCTGCGAGCGGGCAGAGGAAGCGGTACGCGGCGGCTACAACATCATCATCATCTCCGACCGCCAGGTCGGCCCGGACCGTATCGCGATCCCGGCTCTGCTTGCGACCGCTGCGGTGCACCACCACCTCATCCGCAAGGGGCTTCGCACCTCGGTGGGCCTCGTGGTGGAATCGGGCGAGCCGCGCGAAGTCCATCACTTCGCCTGTCTCGCCGGCTACGGCGCCGAAGCCATCAACCCATATCTGGCGTTCGACACGCTTCTCGACATGCATTCGCGCGGCGAGTTTCCGCCGGAAGTGGATACCCATGAGGTTGTCACCCGCTACATCAAGGCGATCGGCAAGGGCATCCTCAAGGTCATGTCCAAGATGGGCATCTCGACCTACCAGTCCTATTGCGGCGCTCAGATCTTCGACGCCGTGGGCCTGTCGTCGGATTTCGTGAAGGACTTCTTCACCGGCACCGCCACCACCATCGAAGGTGTCGGCCTTGCCGAAGTCGCGCAGGAAACCGCGCTGCGTCACGCGGCCGCGTTCGGCGACGATCCGGTTCTTGCCCGCAATCTCGAAGTCGGCGGCGAATATGCCTATCGCATGCGCGGCGAACATCACAGCTGGACGCCGGATGCGGTGGCCAAACTGCAGCATGCCGTGCGCGGCAACGCCAAGGACCGCTACAGCGAATTCGCCGAGATGATGAACAGCGACGCGCAACGGATGAACACCATCCGCGGCCTGTTCAAGATCAAGAAGGCCGAGGAGATCGGCCGCAAGCCGGTTTCCGTCGACGACGTCGAGCCGGCCTCGGAGATCGTCAAGCGCTTCTCGACGGGGGCCATGTCCTTCGGTTCGATCAGCCGCGAGGCTCATGCGACGCTTGCCGTTGCCATGAACCAGATCGGCGGCAAATCGAACACCGGTGAGGGCGGCGAGGAAGCCGACCGCTATCTGCCGATCCCCGGTACGACCGACATCAACCCGGAACGTTCGGCGATCAAGCAGGTCGCGTCTGGCCGGTTCGGCGTGACGACGGAATATCTCGTCAATGCCGACATGATCCAGATCAAGGTGGCCCAGGGCGCCAAGCCCGGCGAGGGCGGCCAGCTTCCGGGTCACAAGGTGGACGCGACGATCGCCAAGACCCGCCACTCGACCCCGGGTGTCGGCCTGATCTCGCCGCCGCCGCACCATGACATCTATTCGATCGAAGATCTGGCCCAGCTGATTTTCGACCTGAAGAATGTGAGCCCGGTTTCCGATATCTCGGTCAAGCTGGTCTCCGAGGTGGGTGTGGGAACCGTTGCCGCCGGCGTCGCCAAGGCGCGTGCCGACCACATCACCATCTCCGGTTTCGACGGCGGAACGGGGGCTTCGCCGCTCACCTCCCTGAAACATGCCGGCAGCCCGTGGGAAATGGGCCTGGCGGAGACCCAGCAGACGCTCGTCCTCAACGGGTTGCGCTCGCGCATCGCGCTGCAGGTCGATGGCGGCCTGAAGACCGGTCGCGACGTCATCATCGGTGCGCTTCTGGGGGCCGACGAGTTCGGCTTCTCGACTGCTCCGCTGATCGCAGCCGGCTGCATCATGATGCGCAAGTGCCACCTCAACACCTGCCCGGTGGGCGTGGCAACGCAGGACCCGGTTCTGCGCAAGCGCTTCAAGGGCGCGCCGGAGCACGTGGTCAACTACTTCTTCTTCATCGCCGAAGAGGTTCGTCAGATCCTCGCCTCGATGGGCTATACCCGGCTCGACGAGATCGTCGGTGAAGTCGATCTCCTGGACAAGGATGCACTGATTGCGCACTGGAAGGCCAAGGGTCTCGATTTCTCGAAGATCTTCTACAAGCCTTCGGCGCCGAAACAGGCCATTCACTGGACCGAGCGCCAGGAACATCCGATCGACGACGTCCTTGACCGCAGGCTGATCGCGGAAGCTTCACCGGCGATCAACGACCGCACCAAGACGACGATCGAGGCCGAAATCAAGAACGTCGACCGTTCCGCCGGTGCGATGCTTTCGGGCGAGATCGCGCGCAAGCACAATCACCGCGGTCTTCCGGAAGACACGCTGACGGTCAAGCTCAAGGGCACGGCCGGCCAGTCTTTCGGTGCCTTCCTGGCCCATGGCGTGACCTTCGATCTCGAGGGCGATGCCAATGATTATGTCGGCAAGGGCCTGTCGGGCGGACGCATCATCATCAAGCCCGCGGCTGACAGCCAGATCGTTCCGGAACACTCGATCATCGTCGGCAATACCGTGCTCTACGGTGCGATCGAAGGCGAGTGCTATTTCCGCGGTGTGGCCGGCGAGCGTTTCGCCGTTCGCAACTCGGGCGCCATCGCGGTCGTCGAGGGCGTGGGCGACCACGGTTGCGAATACATGACCGGCGGCCTGGTGGTCGTCATCGGCGAGACCGGGCGCAACTTCGCGGCCGGCATGTCCGGCGGCGTGGCCTATGTGCTCGACGAGAGCGGTGACTTCGCCAAGCGCTGCAACATGGCGATGGTGGAACTGGAACCGGTCCCCGAGGAAGACGACATCCTCGAGAAGCTTCACCACCACGGCGGCGACCTGATGCACAAGGGGCGCGTGGACGTGTCCGGCGACATGACCCGGCATGACGAGGAGCGGCTGTTCCAGCTGATCTCCAACCACATGCACTACACGGGTTCGGGACGCGCCAAGGAAATCCTTGAGCACTGGGCCGATTACCGTCCGAAATTCCGCAAGGTGATGCCGGTCGAATACCGGCGCGCGCTTGAGGAGATGGAACGCAACCGCCTTGGCATGGCAGCGGAATAAGAGAGACTGACGAAGATATGGGTAAGGTAACAGGTTTTCTCGAAATCGACCGTCAGACGGCAAAGTACCAGCCGGCGTCGGATCGTATCCGCCACTTCCGTGAATTCACCATCCGGATGACCGATCAGGAAGTGCAGAAGCAGGCCGCGCGCTGCATGGACTGCGGCATTCCCTATTGCCACGGTCCGACAGGCTGTCCGATCCACAACCAGATCCCGGACTGGAACGACCTCGTCTATAACGAGAACTGGGAAGAGGCGATCCTCAACCTGCACTCGACGAACAACTTCCCCGAGTTCACCGGCCGGATCTGCCCCGCACCTTGCGAGGAGGCCTGCACGCTCAATCTCGAGGATGCGCCGGTGGCGATCAAGACGGTGGAGCAGGCGCTTGCCGACAAGGCCTACGAAATGGGCTTCATCGTGCCGCAGCCGGTGGCAAAGAAGACCGGCAGGACCGTCGCGATCATCGGCTCCGGTCCTGCGGGCATGGCTGCTGCGCAGCAGCTCGGCCGCTCCGGTCACGATGTCCATGTCTATGAGCGCGAAAGCCGCCCCGGCGGTCTGCTGCGCTACGGCATTCCCGACTTCAAGATGGAAAAGCACTTCATCGACCGCCGCATCGAGCAGATGGAAGGCGAGGGGGTTACCTTCTTCTGCAACGTGCATGTGGGCGTGGACAAGACCGTCGAGGAACTGACCGCCGAATACGATGCCGTGCTTTATTGCGGCGGTTCGGAAAACCCGCGTGACGTGGGCATTCCGGGTGCCGATCTCGCGGGCGTTCACGACGCCATGCCCTATCTCGTCCAGCAGAACAAGCGCGTGGCACGCGAAGCCATCGATTCCACCGGCTGGCCGGCGGCTCCGATCCTTGCCGGCGGCAAGCATGTCGTCGTCATCGGCGGTGGCGACACCGCGTCCGACTGCGTCGGTACCGCCTTCCGTCAGGGTGCCGTTCGCGTCACCCAACTCGACATTCGGCCGCAGCCGCCGGAGAAGGAAGACAAGCTCGCCGTGTGGCCCTACTGGGCAACCAAGATGCGCACCTCCTCGTCGCAGGCGGAAGGTGCGAAGCGCGAGTTCCAGGTCGGCACGATCGAGATCGTCGGCGACAACGGCGTTGTCGGTGGCGTGAAGTGCTGCAAGGTCGACGAGAAGCGCAAGCCGATTGCCGGATCAGAATTCGTCATCCGCGCCGATCTCGTCTTCGTCGCGATCGGTTTCCGCGGTCCGATGGAAAACGGCGTGCTGGCCGATCTGGGCGAAAAGCTGAACATCAACACCGACCAGCGCGGTTCGAAGAACGTGGTTGCCAACGACAAGGACTACAAGACGTCCGTCGACAAGTTCTGGGTGGCGGGTGACGTGCGCCGTGGCCAGTCGCTGGTCGTCTGGGCGATCCGCGAAGGCCGCCAGGCCGCGCGCGCGATCGACCTCGAACTGATGGGCGAAACCGACCTGCCGCTGTAATCCTCAAGGTCGATGGAAACGACTGAAAAGCCGGCCCTGCGCCGGCTTTTCTTGTTCTTGTATGACGTTGCAGCTATTCGGCGGTGCTTTGCGAATTGGGTGCGGCGGATACCGTCTCCGCGCCGTCAGCTTCCACCTTCTCGTCCGGTTTCACCGTCGCTGGCGTCGATTTCGGCCAGGCGAAATTGTCGGCGCGTCCGACCGGGGCCTCCGGGGCGATGCCCTGATTGACCAGTATGTCGCGCGGGGTAGGCGTCAGGTTCACCGAGGTCACCGTGCCGCCAAGCAGTTCGGAACCGCCGTCGAGGTCGGGGTCGTTGAGCGCCACGGGGTTGGTCCGGGTCGGGTTCTGTGTTTCGAGCGGCGAAGTCGGGAAGCTGAGATCGGGAAGATTGGAATCGTCGAGATCGGCGACACCGGCGCTGGGTTCCGCGGCGCTCCCGAGCAGGCGGCGAATGTTCTTCTCCACGTAGAACGCCATCTTGCGGCGCCCGGCCTTCGTCACGTTGATGCCGTCCGAACCGCGCAGGCGCACCTGCTGGCCGTTGATGTCCGAACCGGTGAAGATGAACTTCCCGTCTTCATCGACAAAGCCGTCCCAGATGTCGACGAATTCGCCATTGGCCTGCTCGACATGCTGCTTGAAGATGCCGTTGAGCGCCAGCATGTCGGCGGACATGGAGGTGAAATTGAAAGACGGCAGGCCGACCCAGACGAGCGGCTTGCCGCTGTCGGCGACGATCCTGATGATCTCGTCGGTGCGCTTCTCGTATTCGCTGAGCCAGGCTTGCGAACGGACTTCGGCGCGGCCGCTGTCCGTCTTCATCTGCTGGCTGTCGTTGGAGCCGAGCTGAACGACCACGATATCGGGCTGGGTATTCTCGATGATGCCGGGCAATTCGCCGGGCCAGTCAAAGTAATCGTCGCGTACCAGACCGGAGGAGCCACTCGACTGCTCGATGACGACCACGCCCGGCGACTGTTCGAAACTCTGTTCGAGGCCGTCCGCCAGTCCGCCGGCAAGGAAGTCGCCGACCACGAGAACCTTGCGGGCGTTCTCAAGCTTCTCGACGTCCGGTTCGGCCGGAGCGACGGGCGCTGCGCGTCGCACCACGGACTTGGTCGGACGGCTGGTGCGCCTGCTTTTGTTCTGCTGCGGGGCTGCCTCACGGCGGTTCGGCTGGCGGGCGCCGTTATTGCCGCCGAACAGCATCTCGATGAGGGATTTGCGCTCGATGCGTTCCTGGGCGTGCGAGGCCGGAATGCCGGAAACCGCGATGGCGAAGGCCAGCGCGGCAAGGCATGTCAGGCGTGCAGCAAAGCTGATGACAGCCGGCCGGGACATTGAACGATTTCTCCGGTGCGCAGTCGCACTTTCACGTGGCTATCCGGGCCGGGTGTCGGGCTTCTGGTGCCCGTCGCCTAGTTTCCCCGGATTGCCTGGAGAACCTTTTGCGACGGATTGCCATCCTTGGTCAAGCCGAGGCGGGCCTGGAAAGCTTCGATCGCGGCGCGCGAGCCGGAGCCGAAATTGCCGTCGATCTCGCCCTCATAGTAGCCGAGCTGCTTGAGCCTGGTCTGCAGCTCGAACTTCTCCTTCATGTCGAGCGTGCCTTCCGGGCGCGGCCAGCGCTGGTCGACGCCGCCCCAGCCTGCGATCTCGTCGGCGAGCACGCCGACGGCGAGCGCGTAGAGGTCGGAATTGTTGTAGCGCTTGATCATGAAGAAGTTGCGGGTCATCAGGAATGCCGGGCCGTTCGGGCCTTCCGGCATCTTCAGTTCCGCGCGCATGCCGGCATGGGGGAAGCCGCGTCCACTGGGGCGGGTGAAGCCGAGCTGCGCCCACTGACCGAGCGTTTTCGTCGCGCCGTTATATTTGTTGCCGCCGCGCGGAGCGACGGTTTCGTAGCCCCAGGTTTCGCCGGTGCGCCAGCCGTTCTTGTGCAGAAGATTGGCGGCCGTCGCCAGCGCGTCGGGGATCGAGCCCCAGATGTCGCGATGGCCGTTGCGGTCCTGGTCGACGGCAAAGGCGAGATAGCTCGTCGGAATGAACTGGGTATGGCCCATCGCGCCTGCCCAGGAACCGGTCATCTGCCGCGGAGCGATGTCGCCCGCCTGCAGGATCTTGAGGGCGGCAACAAGCTGGGAGCGGGCGAACTTGGCGCGCTTCTTGTCGGCATAGGCGAGTGTGGCCAGCGCGCGCGGCACGTAATGGAGCCGCTCGTGATTGTCGAGGATGGCGCCGTAATTCGATTCCATCGACCAGATGGCCAGGAGTATGTAGCGGCTGACGCCGAAGCGCTTTTCGATCGCGTCGAGCGTGCGGCCGTGCTTGCGCAGCATCTCGCGGCCCTTCTCGACCGTGTAGGGGTTCACGCGGGAATCGAGATAGTCCCATGCCTTGGTGGTGAACTCCGGCTGATAGCGGGCCTTGCTCAGGACTTCGGGGTCGGGATCGACGACACCGGAGAAGGCTGCGTTGTACGTTTCCCTGGTGATTCCGCTTTGCGCGGCGGTCGCGTAGAAGCCGGAAATGAAGTTCAGGAAGTCTGCATCGGCTGACTTTGCGCTCGTCGTGCCGAGCGAAGCCGTAAGGGCCAGGGCAAGCGCCGATGTCGTCAAAAACGTGCGAGCGCGGGGGAACATTTTATGTGATCCTGTGTTTGCTTAAGTGTTGGGGCGGCGTTCCCTCACCATGCCAGCTTGTCGTTAACAGTCCGTTTACCATACAAGAAGGGGTGACGCCGATTTCCGGATTTTTCCGGGCTTTACTCCGCTAAGTCGTGCATCCGCCTGAACATTGCCGCAGGCTGGTGAGGTTCATAATGAATGGGGATATTTTTATGACTGAATTCAAAAAAATCCGGAAAGCAATCCTGCCCGTCGCCGGTCTCGGAACGCGCTTCCTGCCTGCCACCAAGGCGGTGCCGAAGGAGATGCTGACGGTCGTCGACAAGCCGGTCGTGCAGTATGTCGTCGAGGAAGCGCTCGATGCCGGCATCGAACACATCATCTTTGTCACGGGGCGGAACAAGGGCATCATCGAAGACCATTTCGACATTGCATTCGAACTCAACGATACGCTCGAAAAGCGCGGCAAGACCGCCGAGCTGACGGAGCTCGAGGACATGCTGCCGGCCGCAGGCAAGACCAGCTTCACCCGCCAGCAGGCCCCCCATGGTCTGGGACACGCGGTATGGTGCGCGCGCGATATCGTCGGTGACGAACCCTTTGCCCTGCTGCTCCCGGACATGGTGATGCGCGACAAGGTGGGCTGCATGTCCGGTATGGTCGATCTCTATGAACGGGTCGGCGGCAACATCATCTCGGTCGAGCAATGCGATCCGGAACTGGCCCATCGCTACGGCATCGTCGGCAAGGGCGAAGAACTTCCGGGCGGTTTCCGCGTCACCGAAATGGTTGAAAAGCCCGAGAAGGGCACCGCGCCGTCGAACTATTTCATCAACGGCCGCTACATTCTCCAGCCCGAGATATTCGATATTCTGGCTCGGGGCGAAAGGGGCGCAGGCAACGAGATCCAGGTGACCGATGCCATGCTGCATCTCGCCGAGACGCAGCCGTTCTCCGCCTACCGTTTTAACGGCGAGACGTATGACTGCGGATCCAAGGACGGTTTCATCATGGCCAATGTCGCCTTCGCGCTCGCCCGCGACGACATGCGCCCGCTTGTCGCCGACAAGATCAAGGCGCTTCTCTGAGCGTATCGTCTAGCGGCGTACCCGCAATCCAAGCCCGACGCGCGCGGTGTCGGAATCGTCCGCGCCGGGCTGCGTGGTGCGTTCGTAGCCGGCATCGGCCACGAGCGAGAGGTAGCGGTTGATCGACCAGTCGACCTCGGCGGCAAGTCCCAGGCGGGTCTGGTTGTCGGGAGCGGAGGTTCCTTCGAACTTCCGCAATGCCGCCGTGCCGGTCAGCCTGGCAATCACGCTTTCGCGCAGTTCCTGCTCGAGTTCGAGCGAGAGGAGATGGACGACAGAGCCGCTCTGGCCGACGGTCGTCGATTCTTCCAGCGCAGTGCTCAGCGCCGCGGTGAGCGTCGTGCCGCGCATCGGCGACCAGGCAAGCGAACCGTCGATCGAGAAGGCGTCGATATCGTCAAGCGCCGCGTCGTCGATGTCCCGCAGGAGATAGCCGGCGGAAATCTCGCCCGACAGTTTTTCGCCCACCGGCAGCTCCACGCCGGCCCGCAGGCCATAGGTGGTGGCAGACCGCTCGGTGCCGGTGTTGTCGATGGTCTGGTCGTAGCGGGTGCGCGCCAGTGAAGCTTCCACGAACGGAACGAGTGCGGGCGAAAGTTCATAACCGATCCGGCCGCGGATGCCGGTTGTCAGGGTGTTGCGGTCGTCACCCGAGATGACCGTGCCGTTCGCCAGTTCCGCATCGCCAAAAAGCTTGCGCGAGACTTCCGCCGTCGCAGTGCCGCGCAGAGAGCCGAGCCGCTTGGTCAGTCCTGCCGTGGCCGAGAGGATATGAACGCCGGCCTGGGCGGTCGCATTCGCGATCGCATTCGGGTCGGTCCGGTCTTCACGGGAGAAGTCGTAGCCCGCGGTCAGCTGGCCGCTGACCGTTTCGGTGAAGTCGAGATCGAGGAGGGCATCGACCGATGCCGAGGGTTCTTCCTGGCCTTCGCCGGAAATGTTCTTCTGAAAGGTGCCGGAACCGGTCACGGTCAGTTTGTGACGCGCCCAGTCGGATTCGAGAGAGCCTTCGAGCGTGGTCTCGCTGAAGGTCCGGCTGGTGGAGGTGCTGCCGTCGCGCTGGTTTTCATGGGCGATCTTCTGGGTCAGCGTCGGCCGCAGGAGGAAAGTACCGAGCCGGATGCCCGTTGCCCGGCCATCTTCGGGAACCGATGCGGTCTGGCGTCCATCGACGGAGGATATCGGAAGGTTCTGGCGGCCAAAGCCGTTCTCTTCCCGGTCCTGCTCGGCGAGGGCGGCATCGACGCTGGGCGAGCGTGACGGTTCTGCCGCGACGATGTCCTCGCCGCCGGTTTCCGCTGCTGTGATGGCGGTGTCGTCGTCATAGGACGGGACGAGGGGAGGGCTCGTGTCGTCAGTATTGCCGCCGAGCGTCGGCCGCGCGCTCGAAGATCCGGCTGTCGAGGCCGTGCCGAAATAACTGTCGGCGCCATCGAAGCCCGTGCCGTCGTCCGTATTATCACGGATCTCGGCCGAACTCATGTCGTAGAGAGACGAACTCGATGCCGACTGGGCATTGGCAGGCGTCCCGAAACCACCCAGCAGCATGATAGCCGCCAGCGCCACGCCGCTCATCAAGGCGGTTCTGTTTTTGAGGTCCGATTGCAAGTCCCGCACGCCCACTCTGCTAAATCTTTGCAAAGTGTAAATGCTCGTGGTTAACGCTTTCTTTCCAGCGGGCCGGTATGGCGCTTTTCGTCAGACCGGCTGAACGACCGGATCGTCGTTTTCGATCGCCACGATCCGGACGCGCGAACCGACCGGCAGATCGGGACCGCGGACGGTCCAGAGCGTGTCGCCGAGACGAATGCGGCCCTGGCCCTCGGTGATCGGTTCCTCGAGCGTGGCTGTTCGTCCGATCATCTGCTCCATGCGGCGGTTGAGCATGGGCTGATCGGTGTCGCCGTCGCGCGAGGCCATGATCTTCCGGCCGACCAGCGCGGAGACGAGCGAAAGAACAGCAAAGACCAGAAGCTGGATCTGCCAGCTCCATATGGCGGAGTCCCACAGCGCAAAGGAGATCGCGCCGACCACGATCGCCGCCAGCCCGATCCAGATAAGGAACATGCCGGGCACGATGATCTCCGCGCCCAGCAGCAGCAGGCCGAGTATCCACCAGCTCCAGGGGCCGACCTCGGAAATCAGCGTGTCGATCATGGCCTAGTCCTCGCTGGGTGCCGGCATGCTGCCGCGTCGGATGGGCGGAGGGCCGGAACGTGACGGGGGATTGGAGGCGGTGACGGTCTGGTCGCCGAATACCTCGCGTGCGAGCGCTCCTATGCCGCCGAGCGAGCCGATCAGCGAGGAGGCTTCGAGCGGCATCAGGACCACCTTGTGGTTCTTCGAAGTGGCGATGTCGCCAAGTGCTTCGGTATATTTCTGAGCGACGAAGTAGTTGAGCGCATTCACGTCGCCCTCCGCTACCGCCTTGGAGACGAGTTCGGTCGCCTTGGCTTCGGCTTCGGCGAGACGTTCGCGGGCCTCGGCATCGCGATAGGCGGCTTCGCGGCGGCCTTCGGCCTCGAGAATGGCCGATTGCTTGGCGCCTTCGGCGCGCAGGATCTGGGCGTTGCGGGCGCCTTCCGCTTCCAGAACCTCCGCGCGCTTCTCACGCTCGGCCTTCATCTGGCGGCCCATTGCCTCGACGAGATCGTTGGGTGGCGCGATATCCTTGATCTCAACGCGGGTGATCTTGATGCCCCAGGGCTTTGCGGCCTGATCCACGACGCGCAAGAGGCGGTCGTTGATCGCGTCACGATTGGACAGAAGCTCGTCGAGGTCCATCGAGCCCATGACCGAACGGATGTTGGTCATGGTCAGGTTGAGGAGCGCCAGTTCCAGATTGGCGACCTGATAGGCGGCTTCGGCAGGGTTCAGGACCTGGTAGAATGCGACGGCATCGGTGGCGATCGAGGCGTTGTCGCGCGTGATCACCTCCTGTGTCGGAACGTCGAGCACCTGCTCCATGATGTTCATCTTCTTGCCGATCTGGTCGATGAAGGGAACGATCAGGTTGAGGCCCGGAGACAGCGTGCGCGTATAGCGGCCGAAACGCTCGACGGTGTAGGAATAGCCTTGCGGCACTGTCTTGATCCCGGCAAACAGGATCAGGATGACGATCGCGACGATCACGATGACGGTGATGTCGAACCCGTTCAGGGCCATGGCAATTCCTCCCGTGGCGCGTACTTGCGCCTTTGTTCAAGATAGTTAAGCGACAACCTCGCCGCAAGCAAACCGGAAGGCCCGCCGCAAGGCAAGCTGACCGGGTCGCCCGTCAGACCCAGCCCTGCAACTCGCGGCGCACGACGGTTTCGAGGACCCGCATGCCGTCTTCGGTATCGTTCAGGCAGGGAATATGGGTGAATTTCTCGCCGCCATTATGGGTGAAAATCTCGCCCGCTTCGCCGGCGATCTCCTCAAGCGTTTCCAGGCAGTCCGAAACGAAGCCGGGATTGAAGATCGCCAGCCGCTTCATGCCTTGCCGGGCGAGGGCCTCGACGGTCTTGTCGGTATAGGGCTGCAGCCATTCCTCGCGCCCGAAGCGGGACTGGAAACACAGCATCAGCTTGTCCTTCGACCAGCCGAGACGCTCGCGCAGGAGGCGGGCGGTCTTCTGGCACTGGCAGTGATAGGGATCGCCCTTCTGGAAGTAGGAGAGCGGGATGCCGTGGAAGGAGGCGATCACCATCTCCGGCTCCCAGTCGAGCGAGGCCAGGTGCGTCTCGATCAAGCGCGCCAGCGCGTCGATATAGACAGGATCGTCATGATAGGGCGGCACGGTGCGCAGCGCCGGCTGCCAACGCATCTCCATCAACTTTCGGAAGGCGTGGTCGTTGACGGTGGCAGTCGTTGCAGCAGCGTATTGCGGATAGAGCGGGAAGAGCACGATCTTCTCGCAGCCCTGCTTCAGAAGCGCCTCGATACGGCTGCCGATGGTTGGCGTGCCATAGCGCATGGCCCAGTCGACCACCACATTCGGCAGATCGCTCAGGAGCCCGGCCATCTTGTCGGACTGGTTGCGTGTATAGGTGCGCAGCCAGCTTTCGCCGGCCTCGTGGTTCCAGATTTCCTCATAGGCCTTGCCCACCTTCTGGGGGCGACGGTTGAGGATGATGCCATGAAGAAGCGGGTACCAGATGGCACGCGGCACCTCGATGACGCGGCGGTCGGACAGAAACTCGGCAAGGTAACGGCGCATCGACTTGTAGTCGGTGCCGTCGGGTGTGCCGAGATTGACCAGAAGCACCCCGACCTTGCCGAACTGCACCGGTGGGTGGTCCTTGGGCAGCGGGCTCGAAGCTGGGTTTCCGGGGGTGATCTCGGCCATCATTGTATCCGTCCATTGTGTCTGGCGTGAACATAGCCGGACGCACGGTCAAATCAATCCGTTCCAGGCGCGGTGCAACACCGCACCCGAACGGCCGGCGCCCAGGACGGACAACAAGAAAAGCCCCCGCTGGAGGACGAGGGCTTGTCTCTTGGAATGTCCGGATCCGTCGATCCGGCAGTCTGATCTCAGCGCTTGGTGAAAGCGGTGGTCAACAGGTTCTGCTGCGCCTGGACCGCGTTCTGGTTGTCGGCCCTCGGTGCGGCCGTGGCTTCGCGCGGACGATAGATCTCGCGATCAAGCAGGGCAACACGGTTCTGAAGATGCAGCGAGCTTTCAACGAGATCGCGGAACCTCTGCGGCAGATCGTTCCAACCCTGCGCATTGCGGTCGCAGTTGAAGCCGTCGAGGCGGACCTTGGTCTTCTCGGCCATCACCTGCTCGCGGCTCATCTCGCCATTATTGACCGCGCGCTGCAGCAGCAGCCACGAAGCCATCTGCATGAGGCGGGTCGTCAGGCGCATGGATTCTGCCGCATAGAGCACCGAGGCCATGCGCGGCAGCTGCTTGGAGGCAGTGCGACCATCGCCGTCGAGATAGGCAGCCGTCTCTTCGACCAGTCCCATGCCTTCGGCGTAGAGGGACTTGAACTGTGCCGAATTCGCGATGCGTTCGGCGAAACTCACTGTGTTCAGACTGGTCTCGGTCATCTTCAAAATCCCAAACGAACTACTGTTTAACGGCCTACCTGCGGGGTTGTTCCCCATCTATTTATCGATTGTGCCGTGTTGAGATCGTTCCGGCAACCGAATTGTTAAAGAAGGGTTAATGGCCATATCCGGGCATGCGAAACCGCTTCCGCGGCGGTCATAATGGCACGCCGGTAAATCAATCATTCAAGGACGAAAAAAAAGAGCCGCATGGGCGGCTCTCAAGAGTTTAACAGGGAGGCGTCAAACAGCAGGCCCGTCAGGGCGGCTGTCAAATCCAGCAGGACTGGATAACCACAGTAAACACTCGTAAAGCTTAACCGCAGCTTAACAGGGCCGAGTGGCCGCGTAAGAATTTGTAATTCCTGCGTTATTTTTTGCGGAAAATGTCCTCGGCCGCACCACGGCTCCGGGTTTTCGCTTCAATTTCGGTTTGAAGCCGTTCGATTTCCGCCTCGAGCAATGTGATTCTCGCCTGGAGTTCGTCTGCCGACAGCATGGATAGATCGCACCCGATCTCGTGAGTCGCGGGCTTTTTCGGGCGGTCGTCGTCAAAGAGCATTCCGGTTTCCTTCCGCTCATTGCAGTCATGGTTCGCGGTCCGCCCAAGTTTACCGGAACCGGATTGGCGGGTACAGGATTGAGCCTGGGACATGATGCGGCTTTTGCCGCAAGCCGAGACGCAGAGGAGACTGAAATGCGCGCCATCGCCATCACCGAACCGGGGGGGCCGGAAGTTCTGGTCGTGGAGGACCGTGCCCGACCCGAGCCTCGAGCGGGTGAAATCCTGATCAAGGTTCATGCGGCGGGCGTCAATCGTCCGGATTGCATGCAGCGTGCCGGCAAATATCCGCCACCTCCGGGAGCGTCGGACATTCCGGGCCTCGAGATAGCCGGTGAAGTGGTGGCTGCCGGCGATCAGGTTACGAGCTGGCAGGTCGGAGACCGGGTTTGCGCACTCGTTCCGGGCGGCGGCTATGCCGAATATTGCGTGGCCGATGCGCGCAATGCGCTGCCGGTTCCTCGCGGCCTGACCATGACGGAAGCGGCGGCCATTCCCGAAACCTTCTTCACGGTCTGGTCGAACGTCTTCGATCGAGCCGCGCTCAAGCCGGGGGAGACCTTCCTCGTCCATGGCGGCACCTCGGGTATCGGGACGACGGCCATACAGCTCGCCAAGGCGTTTGGCGCAACCGTATTTGCGACCGCCGGTTCCGACGAGAAATGCGCCGTCATGCGCGATCTCGGCGCAGACATGGCGATCAATTACAAGGACGAGGATTTCGTCGAGGTCATCCGCCGCGAGACCGACAAGAAGGGCGTCGATGTCATTCTCGACATGGTGGGCGGCGATTACGTCAACCGCAATCTCAAGGTCGCAGCCGTCGAGGGGCGAATCGTGCAGATTGCTTTCCTCAACGGCAACACGGCGGAGATCGACCTGTCGCAGATCATGTTGAAGCGGCTCGTCTTCACGGGGTCTACGCTGCGGGCGCGAGATGCCCATTTCAAGGGTGAGATCGCCCAGGCCCTGCGCCGTCAGGTCTGGCCGCTTCTCGATGACCGGTCCATCGCGCCGGTCATGGATTCGCTTCTCCCGCTCGAAAAGGCCGCCGCCGCCCATGCGCGCATGGAAGAGGGCGGCCATATCGGCAAGATCGTGCTCGAGGTCGGCTAGACCGGATCAGGCCTCGACCGGCTCATCCGGATTGGCGCGCGGATCGAGTGCGATCGATTCGGGCGTCGCCGAGCGCGACGCCGGGACCGACGAGAAGGTCTCGCGGATATCGGCGGGAATGGCGGCACGGCGGGTGGAGCGGTAGATCGCGTAGGCCGCGACCGCAAGATGGGCCAGGCCGGTGACGAGGAAGAGCCGGTAGGGGGCGCCGCCGGCCATCAGGATGCCGCCGATGGTCGGGCCGATGATCGTGCCGATGCCGTAGAGCAGAAGCAGGCCGCTGGAGACCGTCACGAACTTGTCGGCGTCCGCATAGTCGTTCGCATGTGCCACGATGATCGAATAGAGCGTGTAGGACATCGCGCCGTAAATCGCGATGATCGCGAAGAGTAGCCCGGTATTGGCCGGAGCGAAGATCGCGAGGATCAGGCCTGCGATCGAGGCGATGGCGGCCATGCCGGCAAGCACGTAGCGCCGGTCGAGACTGTCGGACAGCTTGCCTGCCGGGATCTGCATGATCGCACCGGAAAAGATCGTCACCGACATCAGCGTCGCAACAGCGCCGCCCGGCAGCCCGGACTTGGCGGCAAAGACCGGGCCCAGCGTTCCGAAGGCGCCGTTGGCGATGCCGACGAGCAGGATGCCGATGAAGGATACCGGCGAATTCCGGTAGATCATCGGCAGGTCGATGCGAACCTCGGAGAGGGGCGGGGGGCTGGATGCGGTGGAGAGAGCCGTCGGCAGCAGCGCCAGGCAATAGAGTATGCCCGCCACCATGAAGAAGGTGGGCGTCGAGATGTCGCCGAGGGCGATGCTCATCTGCCCGGCGACGATCGCGACATATGTGATCGTCATGTAGAGCGAGAAGATGAGCCCACGGGTCTCGTTGGTGGCGCGTTCGTTGAGCCAGCTTTCGATGATCATGAACGAGGCGGCAAGCGCAAATCCGGTGACGGCGCGCAGGGCGATCCAGGCGACGGGGTTGACGAAAATCCCGGTCAGCAGCGCAATGATCGCGATCATCGAGGCGAATGCAGAGAATGCGCGGACATGGCCGATCCGCCGAACGACGCGCTGCGCGAAGATACAGCCGAGCACGAACCCGGTCGCCCAGGCGGTGCCGAGCATACCCAGCGAAGCCGACGAGAAATTTTCCTCGGTGCCGCGCATCGGGAGAAGCAGGCCATGCAGGCCGTTGCCTGCGAGCAGGAAGGCGGTGCCGAGTAATAGGGCGAAGACGGGAATAAGGTTCTTGCGCATTGTGCTCTGAATTAATCTCTGGTGCTCGCCGAGCCGGGCCCGGTCATGTATGGGTGCCCGCCTTGTTCGCAAAATGCCGCGAAAGCATGGCGGCGGGCAATGACTTTAGGACGGGATTGGGGTAGGCGGTAGGCATGACGACGAAAGTCCCCCGCCGATGATGAAAATCCTGGCACTCCTGATCCTCATACTGATGGCCACTCATCTGATCCGCCCCTTTGGCTTGCCCGGGCTGAGGCGCCGGGCCGACGTCTGGAAGATAGGGCTCGGATTCGCCGTGGCTATGGGGCTGACGGTGCTTCTACGTCCATAACATAAGTCGAAAGGTGCTCGGCCCAGTAACGGTAGCCCGCCGCGTTGGCGTGAAAGCCGTCTTCCGCAAAGCCCTCCACGCTCGGCACCGGCAGCGGTTCGGCGGCCACGGCATGGCGTTCGCGGCACATGCGGAAGCCCATCGTATTGATGATCTGCGTGCGCAGTTTCAGTATCCATGCGAGCACCGGCGGCAACACGGGAACGTCGGGCATGTTGAGAACCGGCGACCAGACGACCTTGGCATCGGGCCAGCGGGCGTGAATGGCGTAGAGAAGCCCGCCGAAGCCCTTCTTGAACTGCATGGCGGTCAGAAAATTCTTCATGTCGTTGGTGCCGACGCAGAGCACGATATGGGTAAAATCCCGTTCCTCGATATTGGGCAGAATGAGATCGCGCAGGTGTCGGGCTTCGGCGGAATTGGCACCCGCAGTGCGCCAGGAAACGCTCTCACCGGTGCGCTGGTGGATGATGTCGGCGAGTTGCGGGGCAAGCGCTTCCTCCACCCTGTCCACGCCGACGCCGGCGGCCGAGGAATCTCCCATGATCAGCAGCCGCCAGTCTGCGGGGCCCCGGTCCGGACTTGTCGCGAGGCTGCCGCGCTGATTGCCGCGCGGCGGCGGCATGCGCGGTGTCGTTCGCCGGATCTGCAGGCCGTAATACCCTGCCACCGGAAGAAGAAGCCAACTGATCAGTCCTGCAGTGAAATTGTTCATGTACCCCGACTCGCCCATGACGAAACTCTAATCCAGCTCAGTCGCAGGATTAAAGCCCGGGCTTGCAATTCAGGTGACAGAGAAACAAAAAACCCGCCGCGATGCGGCGGGTGCTTCTCGCTGTCAACTGAATTTATGCCTCAGGCGGCGCGGGAGGCCTGGTAGATGCTGTCTATCGCGCCGTCGAGCGCGGAATTGAACTCGTCGTCGGACTGGCCCTTCGACATGCCTTCGGTGAGCGCACGGGAGAAGCTGGCGATCATGCCGTCATTCTTCTTCAGGATTTCGTTGGCCTCGGCACGGCTGTAGCCGCCCGAAAGGGCAACCACGCGCATCACACGCGGATCGTCGATCAGCGGCTTGTAGAGGTTCGGCTTGCTCGGCAGCGACAGCTTGAGCATGACCTTCTTGCCCTCCGGCACCTGCGCGAGATGGTTCTGGATGGTGGCGAGAAGGATATCCTCGGCTTCGGCCTTGTCGGCGATCTTGATGTTCACCTCGGGCTCGAGAATGGGCATCAGGCCGTGCGACAGCACCTGCCTGCCGATTTCGAACTGCTGGGCGACGATGGCCTGGATGCCCTTTTCATTGGCGGCGTTGATGACCGAGCGTTCCTTGGTGCCGAAGATGTTCTTGGCCCGGGCGCGGTCGAGAAGCGCGTCGAGGCCCGGCATCTCCTTCATGAGCTGCACGCCGTCCGCCTCGTCGGCCAGGCCCTTGTCGATCTTGAGGAAGGGAACGATGCCGCATTTCTGCCAGAGGTAGTCGGCGGTCGGCACACCGTCGACTTCGCCATCCATCGTGCGCTCGAACAGGATCGCGCCGATCACCTTGTCGCCACTGAAGGCCGGCGACTTGATGATGCGGGTGCGCATCTTGTGGATCTCGGCGAACATTTCCTCGTCGTTCGAGTAGGCGTCTTCCGGCACGCCGTAAAGCTTCAGCGCCTTGGGTGTCGAACCGCCCGACTGGTCGAGCGCGGCAATGAAGCCATCCTTTTCCGACATCTGTTTCGCCATAGCTTCGTAGGTCATGCCTTGATCCCTTGCTGTTACACGGTTGATCCGTGATTAGCAGATGGACGATGCGACCGGAATAGCAAGGGAGATCCTTCAATCGATTGAAAATACATCAATCGTTTGAAAGGCTTGAAGAAAATAGCCAGGTGACGAAAAGCGCCGGTTGCCCGGCCCTCGCAAGGGTCGTCGCAGGGTTGTGCGGATCAGGCCTGAAGTGCCGTCACGCCCGGCAATTCCTTGCCTTCCATCCATTCGAGGAAGGCGCCGCCGGCTGTCGAGACATAGGTGAAGTCGTCGGCCACGCCCGCATGGTTGAGGGCAGCCACGGTATCGCCGCCGCCGGCGACCGAAACCAGAATGCCCTCGCCGGTGCGGGCCGCAGCGTGGCGGGCAGCTTCAACGGTCGCCTTGTCGAAGGGTTCGATCTCGAAGGCGCCGAGCGGACCGTTCCAGACCAGCGTGTGGGCCTTCGTGATCCAGGCCTTGACCGCCTCGATGGTCCGGGGGCCGACATCGAGCACCATGGCGTCAGCCGGGATCGCATCGATGGCGACGATTTCACTCTCCGCCCCAGCCTCGAATTTCTTCGCCACGACGCCATCGGAAGGCAGTACGATGTCGCAGCCTGCCTTCCGGGCGGCTGCGTCGATGGCCCTGGCGGTATCGGCGAGATCGTGTTCGCAGAGCGATTTGCCCACGTCGATGCCGCGCGCGGCGAGGAAAGTGTTGGCCATGCCGCCGCCGATCACCAGCGCATCGACCTTGGCAACAAGGTTCTGCAACAGGTCGATCTTGGTCGAAACCTTCGCGCCACCGACGATTGCCACCACCGGGCGCGCGGGCTGGCCAAGGCCCTTTTCGAGCGCTTCGAGTTCCGCCTGCATCGTGCGGCCGGCATAGGCGGGCAGCAGATGGGCGAGGCCCTCGGTCGAGGCATGGGCGCGGTGAGCGGCGGAGAATGCGTCGTTGACATAGATGTCGCCATTTGCGGCAAGCGCCTTGGCGAATTCGGGATCGTTCTTTTCTTCGCCTTCGTAGAAGCGGGTGTTTTGCAGAAGAAGGACATCGCCATCGACCATCCTGGAGATGGCTTCGGCGGCTTTCTCGCCGATGGCTTCCGGGGCGAAGTGGACGCGGGAATCGAGAACCTGTTCGACCGCGGTCGCGATCGGTTCCAGAGACATGCCCTCGGCCGGCTTGCCTTTCGGCCGGCCGAAATGGGCCATCAGGATGACCTTGGCGCCCTTGGTCGACAGTTCCTGAATGGTCGGGACGACGCGCTCGATACGGGTGTAGTCGGTGACCTTGCCGTCTTTGACCGGCACGTTGAGGTCGACGCGCACGAGAACGCGCTGGCCGGAAATGTCTTGGAGATCGTCGAGGGTCTTGAAAGCCGCCATGGAAACAGGTCCGTCTTTGGTTGAATTTGAAAATCCGGATGTCCGCGAAATCGCATGTCCGGGCATCCCGTGCAAGGCGATCAGGCCTCTTTTTGATCCGGCTTGCCGGAAGTCTGGCGTATCGCCCTGAGACGTTTGCGCTTGGCGAAATAAGTGCGGATGCGCGAGCGGATTTCGGGCAGGTCGAGGAAGATCGGCAGGCTGGTGGCGGGTGCTACCGGCTCCATCGAGACGCCGACCTTGGAAATGCGGCCGTTCTCGTCGGTATCCACCACGATCAGCACGATGTTGTGCAGTCTTACCCGGTCTCCGTAATGAGCCTTGCCGCCGATGCGGTGCTCGATGAGGTCGGCGACCGTCATCTCCGCCTCCGCCTCGGACGCGCTCATCGGTCCGTAGGCTTGCAGGACTTCTTCGACAGGACGGTTGGGGGCGATCTGGAACGTGCCGAAAAAGGCTTCGTCGCTCTCGCTCACGGGCGCCTTGCTGGCGAACAGGCGGTCGATCAGGCCGGAATAGCCGGGGGCGATGAAGAGGTAGACATGATCGTTTTCCTGCAGGCGACCGGCGTACTGGTAGCGCATCGACTTGCCGTCTCGGATCACCAGCGAGGGGTGGGCCCAGCGCGGGATGCGCTCGCCAAGCGCCACCGGGCTGCCGGCCGCCACGCGATAGGCAAGCAGTTCATGATTGGCGTTGCCCGGCAGGTCGAGTTCGACCTTGTCGATCGCCCCGATCCGCGGCGGTATGATCAGCTTGAGCCGGGTCGCAACCGTCTTGATGCTCCAGCCCTGCAGGACGAGCGACATCATGACGATGATGAAGACGGTGTTGAAATAGAGCTGCCCGTTTTCCAGCCCGCCGATGATCGGCACGATTCCGAGCAGGATCGATACCGCGCCGCGCAGACCCACCCAGCCGATGAAGCCCATTTCCCGCTGGGTATAATCGAAGGGCAGGAGGCACAGCCAGACCGCGAGTGGACGTGCGATGAAGACCAGGAACAGGCCGAGCAGCACCGAGGGCAGCAGGATCGTCAGGAACTCGGACGGCGTGGCGAGCAGGCCCAGCACCAGAAACATGATGATCTGCGCCAGCCAGGTAATTCCTTCCTGAAAGCGTGTGATGGTGGTGCGTGCGGGGATCTTGCGGTTACCCGCATAGATGCCCGCGACATAGACGGCAAGAAAGCCGCTGCCGCCCAGAACGCCGGTGACGCCGAAGACCATCAGCGCCATCGCCAGCATCAGGATGGGGGCGAGACCCCGTTCGATATTCAGGCGCTTGAGCACGAAATGGATGATCACGCCGCCGATCAGGCCGCAGACGAAGCCGAGTCCCATCTGTTCGAAGAAGAGAATCAGCAGCTCGAAATCGAAGCCGGCATAGCCTTCGCCGGCGGCGACAAGCTGCACCAGCGCCATCGTCAGGAAGATCGCCATCGGGTCGTTGGTTCCCGATTCGACTTCCAGCGTCGAGCGCACCTTGTCGCGGATATTGATGCCGCCGATGCGCAGCAGGAAGAACACGGCGGCGGCATCCGTCGAGGCGACGATCGATCCCAGAAGCGCGCCTTCGATGAAGGTGAAATCCAGCACCAGCATGGCCAGAAGTCCGACGAGGCATGCGGTCAGAACCACGCCGAGCGAGGCAAGCGTCAGCGAGGGCAGGGCGGCGGTGCGAAAGGATTGCAGCGTGGTGCCATAGCCGGAATCGAACAGGATCACCGCAAGGGCCGTCGAGCCGAGAACATAGGCCAGACCATTGTTGGAGAAATCGATGCCGAGGCCGTCGACGCCGGCGAGCAGGCCGATGCCGAGAAAGAGCAGAAGCAGGGGAGCGCCAAAGCGGAAGGCGAGCAGGCTTGAGAAAGCCGCCAGCAGCACGAGTGCCGTCGCCACCATCACCGCAAGGTAAAAGCTATCCACGTCCTGTCGCCCTCTCCGTTCAAACGTCCTTCGAACAAGCCATATCGGGCCGGCGGCATGCCTTTCCCGTCCGTTCCCTGCCCCATTTCCTGATGGAAGCGCGCTCGCGGGGCGGGTGGAAAATGCGTCGGCCAGTCCGATGAACCCGCATGATCACACGCAATGGTGAAAAGAGTAAGACCGAAAAGCGCATTGCGCCAAGATGTTACGCGAAACGGCGAGGAGTGCTCCCTCATCTCCGCTCGTCGCGGTCGCAAGTCGGTGGTGGAGGGCGGGCACGCGGTGCACGGGGCAGCGACGAACGAGCCGTTTGATCGCCACAGACAAAGAAAAAGCCCGCCGGATTGTCGTATCCGGCGGGCTTTCCAATTCGAGGCTGAAAATCTCTTAGATAAGCTTAGCCATTGCAACCGCGGTGTCCGACATGCGGTTGGAGAAGCCCCACTCATTGTCGTACCAGGACAGGACCGAGACCATCGTGCCGTCCATGACCTTGGTCTGATCGAGCGCGACCGTCGAGGAATGCGGATCGTGATTGAAGTCGATCGAGACATTCGGGTGGTTGGTGTAGCCCAGTACGTTCTTCAGGCGTCCGTCGGCGGCTTCGATCAGCGCATTGTTGATCTCGTCCGGCGTCACGTCCTTCCTGGCGATGAACTTGAAGTCGACCAGGGAGACGTTCGGCGTAGGCACGCGGACCGAGATGCCGTCGAGCTTGCCCTTGAGATCCGGGATCACCAGGCCGATGGCCTTGGCGGCACCGGTCGAGGTCGGGATCTGGCTCATGGCAGCGGCACGGGCCCGATAGAGGTCCTTGTGCATGGTGTCGAGCGTCGGCTGGTCGCCGGTATAGGAATGGATGGTTGTCATCATTCCGCGCTCGATGCCGAAGGCCGAGTGCAGGACATCGACGACCGGGGCCAGGCAGTTGGTGGTGCACGAAGCGTTGGAGACGACCAGGTCGTCCTTGGTCAGCGTGTCGTGGTTCACGCCATAGACGATCGTCTTGTCGGCACCGGTGGACGGAGCCGAGACGAGAACGCGCTTAGCGCCGGCTTCGAGATGAAGGGCGGCCTTTTCACGCGCGGTGAAGATGCCGGTGCATTCCATCACGATGTCGATGCCGAGCTCGCCCCAGGGGAGGTTCTTGGGGTCGCGCTCCGCGAACACCTTGAAGCTGTCGCCGCCTTCGATCCTGATGGTGTCGCCATCGACGGTGACTTCCTTGGGGAAGCGGCCGTGGACGGAATCGAAGCGCATCAGGTGTGCGTTGGTTTCCACCGGGCCGAGATCGTTGATCGCGACCACGTCGATGTCCTTGCGACCGGATTCGTAGATCGCGCGCACGACGTTGCGGCCGATACGTCCGAAACCGTTGATCGCTATACGAGTTGCCATATGCAGTGCTCCTTGTTCGTTCGTTCAGAAGCGCGCCTGATCCGTGTGATCAGGCGCTGGCCTTGAGTTTGGCTTCAGCCGCAGTGACGGCTGCATCGGCGGTGATGCCGAAATGTTCGTAGAGTTCCTCATAGGGGCCCGAGGCGCCGAAGGAATTCATGCCGATGAAGATGCCGTCGGAACCGATGAAACGGTCCCAGCCCATGCGGATGCCGGCCTCGATGGCGATCTTGACCTTGGAATTGCCGACGATCGCCGCCTTGTAGGTGTCGTCCTGGTCTTCGAACAGTTCGAAGCTCGGAACCGAGACGACGCGGGTGGCGATGCCCTTGGCTTCGAGTTTTTCGCGGGCTTCGACCGCGAGCGAGACTTCCGAGCCGGTGGCGAAGATCGTCACGTCCGCGTCGCTTGCCGAAATCAGGTCATAGGCGCCAAGAGCGGAGAGGTTTTCCTCGGTGTGTTCTTCGCGCACGGTCGGCAGGTTCTGGCGGGTCAGCGCCAGGCCGCTCGGCCGCTTCTGCATTTCCAGGGCCAGCTGCCAGCACTCGGCCGTTTCCACCGCGTCGGCAGGGCGGAACATGACCAGATTGGGGATCGCCCGGAGTGCGGCCATGTGCTCGACCGGCTGGTGGGTCGGTCCGTCTTCGCCCAAGCCGATGGAATCGTGGGTCAGCACGTGGATGACGCGGATACCCATAAGCGCTGCGAGGCGGATCGAGGGACGGCAATAGTCCGAGAAGATCAGGAAGCCGCCCGAATAGGGGATTACCCCGCCATGAAGCGCCATGCCGTTCATCGCAGCCGCCATGCCGTGCTCACGGATGCCGTAATGGATGAAGCGGCCGCCGTAATTGTCAGCGGAGAGCGGCTTGGTCTGGCTGGTGTCGGTGTTGTTCGAGCCCGTCAGGTCGGCCGAGCCGCCGATGGTTTCCGGCACCACGCCGTTGATGACTTCGAGCGCCATCTGCGATGACTTGCGGGTGGCGACCTTCGGCTTGTCTTCCGACAGCTTCTTCTTGTGCTTGTTGATCGCGGCGTCGAGCCCGCCGGGAACTTCGCCCGAGAAGCGGCGCTCGAAGGAGACGCGGGTCTCCGAGGGTGCTTCGGCCAGACGGGCCTCCCAGGCCTTGCGTTCCTTGACGGAGCGCAGGCCGGCGAGGCGCCAGGCGTCCAGAACGTCCGACGGCACGGTGAAGGCTTCTGCTTCCCAGCCCAGTGCCTTGCGGGTGGCGGCGATCTCGTCCGGACCCAGCGGCGAGCCGTGGGCGGACTTGGTGCCGGCCTTCGTCGGCGCACCGAAACCGATGGTCGTCTTGCAGGCGATCAATGTCGGCTTGTCGGATTTCTGCGCGGTCTCGATTGCGCTGGCGATCGCTTCGGGGTCGTGACCGTCAATGTCGAGGGTGTTCCAGCCCGATGCCGCGAAACGGGCGAGCTGATCGGTGGAATCCGAAAGCGAAACAGGTCCGTCGATCGAAATGCCGTTATTGTCCCAGAAGACGATGAGCTTGTTGAGCTTGAGATGGCCCGCCAGCGAAATCGCTTCCTGGCTGATGCCTTCCATCAGGCAGCCGTCGCCCGCCAGCACATAGGTGTAGTGATCCATCAGGTCTTCGCCGAACTCGGCGCGCAGATGCGCCTCGGCGATCGCCATGCCCACCGAGTTGCCGATGCCCTGGCCGAGCGGGCCGGTCGTCGTCTCGATGCCGGCTGCGTGACCATATTCCGGGTGACCGGCGGTCGGCGCGCCGAGCTGGCGAAAGTTCCTGATATCCTCGATGGAGATATCGTCGTAGCCCGTGAGATAGAGCAGCGAGTACAGGAGCATCGAGCCGTGTCCGGCCGACAGGACGAAACGGTCGCGGTCAGCCCAGTTGGGCTTCTTGGCATCGAACGTCAGGTATCGGGTGAAGAGTACGGTTGCGATATCCGCGGCGCCCATGGGGAGGCCGGGGTGTCCGGAGTTTGCCTGCTGGACAGCGTCCATGGACAGAAACCGGATCGCATTGGCCATCCGGTCGTGTTTTTCGCGTGAAGCCATGCGGTCAGCCTTCTGCTTCCTGTTGTGACTTGAATCCTCCCGGGGCACCCGTCACAGGTGTTCTCCCGAGGGACTGTGGGAGCGGCGAACACATAGCAGGTGCCGCACCGGAGTCAACAAATCGGCAGGTGGCTCGAACTGTCACCCTATGTCTCTTCCCGCTCCCTGAGGTGCGCCATTATAGAGACCCCCGCCGGGTTTTCGATGCCGAGTTTTGACGCAGGGGCCGCAAAAGCGCCGTGCCGGTGCGGCACAGATTGGGGACAGCGGTCAGGCTTTGTTGACGCTGGCTTTCAGCGATGAATAAGGTAATCGATGCAAACCACGGTCTTAAAAGCGATTCGGCCGCGACCGTCTGTCCGGGACGCCCATGATAAGCAGTGAAAAGACAGTGAAAACGGCGCTGGACTCGCTGAACAACGCGCTGCAAAGGCTGGAAAATGCCGTCGATAGACGTGCCGAGAACAGCCGCAACGCCGAGGAGGCGGCCGCGGAACTGTCCCGCATGCTCGAGGACCGGTCGCGTCTTGCACAGGAACTCGACCAGTCCGAGCACCGGTCGAACCGGCTGGAGGAAGCCAATCGCGAGGTCTCGCGCCGGTTGGTCACGGCAATGGAGACCATTCGTGCGGTTCTGGACCGCTGAGTTTCGCTTTCGGGATTAGGGCATGGCACAGGTCACGGTCAATATTGATGGAAAAGCCTATCGCATGGCTTGCGAGGAGGGGCAGGAAGATCACCTGACCGATCTCGCCGGCCGCTTCGACCGTTATGTCAGCCACCTCAAGTCGCAGTTCGGCGAAATCGGCGATCTGCGATTGACGGTGATGTCGGGCATCATGGTGATGGATGAACTGCACGAGGTGCAGACCAAGCTGCGCGGGCTCGAGGCGGAAGTCGAAACGTTGAAGAAGACCCGCGACAATGCGCTGTCCAAGGCCGAGCGGACCGACAGCGATCTGGCGCTCGCGCTGACCGAGGTCACCGGTCGCATCGAGGCGATCGCGCTGAAACTCAACAGCTGAGGCGTCGCGGCGCTAGGCCGATTTCTCCCTTATCTCGTCCAGCGCGACAACGAGCTTGTCCGGCACCATGTGCAGAAGCTGCTGTCCGGTGTTTTCCAGTTCCTCGTAGCGGCAGTCCGGGATCATTCGCGCGGCCAGGCGGGCAATCTGCGGATTGACCGCCGGATCGCTGGCGCCATGCAGCACCACGGTTGGTATCCTGATCTGCGGCAGCAGGCCGCTCCAGTCGTGCCGGCTTGCGGCGGTGTCCGCGAGGAAAGCCGTGGCTCCGGAGATGCTGGCGTGGCGGGCTCCGGCGTGAAGGAGTGAACGGATGTCCAGGTCCTCCATCGCCTTGCGGTCGGCGGGCGACCGCTCGGAGAGGGCCGCGAGATAGCGCTGCGCCCCGCCATAGCGAAGATAGGCCACGCCGGTATGGGCGATGAACTGGTGGGCTGCCCAGGATGTCAGTCCCGATGACATGGCGAGTTTCTGCACCGCGCCGATCGGCACCAGATGCTCGGCGATCTGCAGCGGGAAATAGGTCGAGCAGAACACGATCCCCGAGACCTCGTCGGGCCAGCGGGCGGCATATTCGATCGCCGCGTGGCCGCCGAAGAGATGGCCGAGAAGAACGGGCTTGTTGAGCCGGAGCTTGCGGGCGACCGCATGCGCGTCGTCGAGTGCTGTGCGAAAAAAGTCGCCGTCACGCGGGGCGCGCGCCGTCGCGCCGTAACCGGGCCTGGAAATGCCGATCAATTCGTAGCCCGCGCTTCGCAGGGCGTGCTGCGTCCGGTCCGACAGCTCGGGCCCTTGCAGGAGCCCGTGGAAAAGGATGACGCTGCGGCCCGGCTCCCTGGCTCGGCCATGGGCAGGATAGTGGACATAGCCGACTTCACGCCCGTTGATTTCCTCGATCTTCCAGACGGAAGGATTGTGAGCGAAGGTGATGTCGCGCTTGGCCCGGCTCATCGCGACGGCCGCTGGGGGCGGCGCACCCGACAATGCGGCCAGGCTGGTAATGTCCTTGATCACCTGGACGGCTTCGACGCGTGAGGCAACGCCGAGCTTGCGGAAGATCGACTGCGTCTGGCTCTTGACGGTATCGACGGAGCGTT
Organism: Pseudohoeflea suaedae; assembly: GCF_004354915.1. GTDB lineage: Bacteria > Pseudomonadota > Alphaproteobacteria > Rhizobiales > Rhizobiaceae > Pseudohoeflea > Pseudohoeflea suaedae. The sequence goes on from NZ_SMSI01000003.1 coordinate 382,673, forward strand.
GACGTTCCCTGGAAATCTCCACGTTCGACCGCCCGATGAGCATCAGCTCGAGAACCTCAGTCTCCGAGCGCGACAGGCCGAGGCTGCGCCTGAGCATTTCGGCGATGTGCTCCCCCCAGTTGGCGGCGGGCAGGGTGACGGTCACCACGTCGGGCGTGTGAAAGCGCGAAAGCGAAACGAAGCCGCCATCGTCGGGCAGGCGGACGAAACTGCGCATCTCGCCATCGGCCTCGGCGGCCAGTTCGTCCGGCTCGGGAGCGAAGAGCGCGATAACCGCCTTGGTCACCGGCCCGGTCAGTTGTTCCAGAAGCGCGGTTCTTGCCCTGCCGATGTCGCTGACGGAGCCGCCGGCATGCATCTCGGGAAACTGCTCGCGCAACGAGATGCCCAGGCTGCCGAGGTCGCCATAGGCCGTACGGGCGGATTCCGATTGCGCGACGACGCGTAGAGCCCGGTCGAAGACCAGCTTCAGCGCGGGGCCTTCCACCAGCATCTTGTAGCGGAATTCCGCACCCGGCGAGAGCGTGCGGGCCAGTTCGTTGGCAATGCGAAAATGGCTATCGATCTCGCCACTGAAAATGGGCTGGCCGGAACCTACCGTCAGGAACGCCTCGAGATCGCGCATGAGTTCTGTGAACTCCTGCTCGCCGTTGAAATAAGAGTAGATTGCCTCGATTGTGCGCGGAAGCGCCGCCCCCTCGACGGATTCCATTCGTCTCGTCCTTGCCCCATCTTTGACGGAAACCGGCCCGACCCCATCCGGTTTCCATTCCAACCTTATAGTCGCATCGACGTTTCCGGAATAATAAAATTCATCCCTTTCTGCCGGTACGGGCCTGGACGATCAAGGGGGGGGCGCGTTTCCCGGTCACGCCGAGGCCTTGGTCTGGAGCCGCGATCGACCCGGCATAGCCAGATCGGGCGCGTACATCTCCACGCTCTGAAATGGGCGGGAGAGGGACTGTCCCCCATTGGCGCGGGGGCTGGGATCACCTATATAGGGATCACGATCTGCGCTTCCCGACAGGACACTCAATCCCCGGGGCCTTACTCGATCCTTAGGGAGCTGTCCCTGTCCGGGCTCGTGGGCCTGGACACACGGCGCCCACCTACATTGTAGGCATCCCGGGATCGTAAACGTTCATCGGTCGCCGTGGATCGTACTCCAGCTTTCGCATAGCGTCCCTTTTCACGGGGATGAAACCAGAAGGGCCGCCCGATCGATCGGACGGCCCTTCTGCTTTTTCTACCGGTCTTTACGCGGTCATTCGGCGGGTGCGGTTTCCGCACGGTTCGCATTCTCGCGGACCATCTTCCGGTTGAACAGACGCTGGATGCCGACGAAGAACAGCGGCACGAAGACCACGCCCAGTATCGTCGCCGAGAGGGTGCCGCCGAAGACGGCAGAACCGACGGCGGTGCGGCCGCCCGAACCGGCACCCTTGGAGAGAACCAGCGGCAGGACACCGAGGGTGAAGGCCATCGAGGTCATGATGATCGGGCGGAAGCGCTGCCGGGCCGCTTCGGTGACCGCATGAATCAGGCTTTCGCCTTCCTCGAAGCGGTCGCGGGCGAACTCCACGATCAGGATGGCGTTCTTGCCTGTCAGTCCGATCACGGTCAGCAGGCCGACCTGGAAGAAGACACCGTTTTCGAAACCGCCCAGATGGGCTGCCAGGAGCGTGCCGAGGACACCGATAGGCATGGCGAGCATGACGGCGATCGGAATGGCCCAGCTTTCGTAAAGGGCGGCGAGGCAGAGGAAGATGGCCGCCAGAGACAGCGCGTAGAGAAGCGGTGCCTGACCGCCCGATTCGCGTTCTTCAAGCGAGAGGCCGGTCCAGGAGAGGGAAAAACCGCCTGGAATCTGTGCGACCAGCCGTTCCATTTCGGCCATCGCCTCGCCGGTGGTCACGCCGGGAGCGGGACTGCCCTGGATCTGCATGGCCGGAATGCCGTTGTAGCGGGTAAGCCCCTGCGGCCCGAACTGCCAGCTTTCCGAGGTGAAGTTGGCAAACGGGACGAGATCGCCATTGGCATTCCGCACGCGCCATTTGCGCAGATCCGAAGGTGTGGCGCGCGATTCCGCCTCACCCTGTACATAGACCCGCTTGATGCGCCCGTGATCGTTGAAGTCGTTGACGTACTGGCCGGCCCAGGCAATCTGCAGCAGATTGCCCACATTGGTCGGCGAAACGCCCATGGCACCGGCGGCGCGCCAGTCGATGTCGAGATTGAACTGGGCCGCATCTTCCAGACCGGACGGTCGGGCAGAGCCGATCAGCGGGCTCTGGGCCGCCATGCCGAGCAGCTGGTTGCGCGCATCGAGCAGCTGTTCATGCGTCTGGTTGCCCTGGGCCTGCAGGTAGAAGTCGAAGCCCGAGACGTTGCCGAGTTCCACCACCGCGGGCGGAACCACGGGGAAGACCATGGCGTCACGGATTTGCGAGAAGGCGCCGAAGGCGCGTCCCGCCACGGCCTGAACGCTCTGGTCCGGACGCGGGCGTTCTTCCCAGTCCTTCATCCGCACGAAGGCGAGACCCATGTTCTGACCCTGTCCGGAGAAGGAAAAGCCGACGACGCCGAAGGTCGATTCGACGTTCTCCGCCTCGGCATTATGGAAGTGGTCCTCCACCTGCTTGACGACCTCGAGCGTGCGCTCGGCCGTGGCACCCGTCGGCGCCTGGATGAGCGTCAGCATGATGCCCTGGTCCTCATCCGGCAGGAAGCCGGTGGGCGTCTGCATGAAGAGCCACACGACCGCGCCGCCGAGCGCGAGGTAGAGCACGCCGACGCGCAAGGGGCGGCGGACGACATAGCCCACGGTGCTGCCGTAGCCGCCCGTCACCTTGTCGAAGAAGCGGTTGAAGTAGCCGAAAGGCCCGCGCTTGGTATGGGAGGCATCCTTGGTGCGCAGAAGGGTGGCGCAGAGTGCGGGCGTCAGGGTCAGCGCGACGACCACCGAGAGCAGCATTGCCGACACGATGGTGATGGAGAACTGGCGATAGATCACCCCGGTCGAGCCGCCGAAGAAGGCCATGGGAACGAACACTGCGGACAGGACGAGCGCGATGCCGATCAGGGCGCCGGTGATCTGGCTCATCGACTTGCGCGTCGCCTCGCGCGGCGAAAGTCCCTCTTCCTCGATGATGCGCTCGACGTTCTCGACGACAACGATGGCGTCATCGACCAGGAGGCCGATGGCGAGCACCATGGCCAGCATGGTCAGTGTGTTGATCGTGAAGCCGAAAAGCGCGAGCACGCCGAATGTGCCGAGAATGACGACCGGCACGGCAAAGGTCGGGATCAGGGTGGCGCGGATGTTCTGCAGGAACAGAAGCATCACGAGGAAGACCAGCACGATCGCCTCGATGAGCGTCTTGACCACCTCGTCGATCGAGATCTGCACGAAGGGCGTGGTGTCATAGGGAATGACGTAGCTCACGCCTTCGGGAAAGTACTGCTCGAATTCGCTGATCCTGGCCTTGACCAGCTCGGCGGTATCGAGCGCGTTGGCGCCGGCGGCGAGCTGGATGGCCATGCCCGAGGAAGGTTTGCCGTCGAAACGGGCGATGGTCGAGTAGTTTTCCGCGCCGATCTCGACGCGGGCCACGTCCCGCAGCAGGACCAGGCCGCCGTCGGCCTCGGCCCGAAGGACGATGTTGCGGAAATCATCCGGCGTCGAAAGGAGCGATTGCGCCGTGATCGTCGCGTTGAGCTGCTGACCCTCGACAGCCGGCAGAGTGCCGAATGCGCCGGCTGAAATCTGCGCGTTCTGTGCCGAAACGGCGGAAACGACATCCGACGGCGTCATTTCGAAGGCGGAGAGCTTGGCCGGATCGAGCCAGATGCGCATGGCGTACTGTGCGCCGAAGACCTGTACGCCGCCGACGCCCTCGATACGGCTGAAAGTGTCGACGAGGTTGGAGTTCATGTAGTCGGACAGGTCGGCCTGGTCGAGCTTTCCGTCCTCGGAGATCAGTGCGATCACCATCATGAAGGATGAGGAGGACTTCTGCACGCGCACGCCCTGGCGCTGGACCGTTTCAGGCAGCAGCGACGTCGCCTGGGCCAGCTTGTTCTGCACCTGGACCTGCGCGGTATCGGGATCGGTGCCGGTCTCGAAGGTCAGGGTGATCGAGGCGGTGCCGGCGGAGGTGGAGCTCGAGGACATGTAGCGCATGCCGTCGAGGCCGGTCATCTGCTGTTCGATGATCTGGGTGACCGTGTTTGCGACCGTCTCGGCGGATGCGCCGGGATAGGTCGCCGAAATGGTGACCGACGGCGGTGCGATCTCGGGATACTGGGCGATCGGAAGGGTGAGGATCGACAGGAGGCCGATCCCCATGATGAGGATCGAGATGACCCATGCAAAGACGGGCCTGTCTATGAAATAACGCGCCATTGTGCTGCTCCGGCTCTTTCAGTTCACTCGGCGGCGGCGGATTTGTCCGCGGCAGCCTGTTCCGGTTCGGCCGGAGCTCCGGTTTCGGCGGTGCGCTCTTCCGGGGTGACGGTCGCGCCGGGGGCAATCTTCTGCAGGCCCGCGACGATGAGCTTGTCGCCGGCCGAAAGTCCGTCGGTGACAACCCAGCTGCTGCCCTGGTCGCGCCGGATGGTCAGCTGGCGCTGTTCGACCTTGTTCTCGGCATTGACGATCATGGCGACCGGCTGGCCGCGGCGGTCGCGGCTGACGCCTTCCTGGGGCACGAGGATCGCATTCTCGAGAACGCCCTGGGGCATTTCGACCTGCACATACATGCCCGGCAGAAGAAGCTGGTCGGGATTGGGGAATTCGAGACGCAGCACCACCACGCCGGTGAGCTCGTTCACGTACGGCTCGGCGGCGGACAATTTGCCCGTCTGTTCGTATTCGCTGCCATCGGCGAGATGAAGCGTGACGGTTTCGTCGATGTTGTTGTCCTCGTATCCGCCGCCGTTGCGGCGCCAGGACAGGATCTCCGCCGACGACTGGGTGACGTCGACATAGACGGGGTCGAGCGCACGTATGGTGGTGAGCGCGGTGCCCTGGCCGGACGTGACCAGCGCGCCTTGCGTAACCTGGCTGAAACCCGCTGTTCCATCGAGCGGAGCACGGATCGTGGTGCGTTCGAGATCGATTTCGGCGGACAGCTTGTTGGCTTCGGCGACCTGCACGGCGGCGGCTGCCGTCTGACGGGCGGAATTGGCGCTGTCAACTTCCTGCTGCGACACCACGGACCGATCGAGGAGAGCCTTCTGGCGATCCGCCTCGCGCTCGGCATTTTCCAATGTGGCCTCTGCCTGTGCGAGGGCTGCCCGGGCCGCTGCGACCGACGCCTCGTAACTTGCCGCGTCGATCTTGTAGAGAACGTCACCCTTCTTGACCGCCGAACCTTCCTCGAACAGCCGCTCGGTGATGATGCCGGACACCTGGGGGCGAACCTCTGCGGTGCGCGATGCGGCCACGCGGCCGGGAAGGTTGGACGTCAGGGTGGTATCCTGGGCTTTCAGCGTGACGACGGTCACGGCCTGCGGCGGCTGCTCGCCACCTGCCTGCTGGGCGCCGGCCGGAGAGGAGACGACGAAAGTGGCTATGGCGACGGCGGCAAGCCGCGCGGAAAGGGGGCGAATATGCATTATGGAGCTCCGGGAGGGCGGGAGATTTCTGAAATTTGTCGCTTATCACTAAGAAAACGGGGTAGTTTTGTAAAGCGATTTGTGCGATGCAAACTGAGAACGGGAGGTAGAAAATCTTACCATGAATCGCAAACATCCATGCTGTGCCGAAGGGTCTGTCCGGAAAGGGCGGCCCGTCCAGATGGAAGCCGGAGAGCGTCGGGACCTGATCCTCGATGCGGTGGAGACGTTCATGGTCGAGTGCGGGCTGGCGCGTACCAGCATGGATGCAGTCGCCAAGCGCGCCGGAATGTCGAAGCGAACGGTTTACGAGGTGTTCGACAGCCGGGAAACCCTCTTTTCGGAATGTCTGGTGCGCCGCTCCCAGCTCATGCTTGAGCCGTTGACCCCGGCACAGAAGGCGCTGTCGCTTGCAGAACGGCTCGACGGGCTCTTTACCTTCAATCTGTCGCGGACGTCGGCCCGTCAGTCGGTCGAGATGCTTCGGTCGGTGATCTCCTCGGCGCGCGAATATCCTTCGCTCGGACGGCAGATTCATCTCGTCTGCATGGGACGTCTCTACGACATGGTGGAGAACGAACTGGTGGTGGAGATCAGGCGCGGCGCGCTTGCGCTGAAAGTGCCGGATGCCCGTATCCATGCCGTACTTCTGACCGACATGGCCCTCGAGAGCCCGCTGCGGCTCCTGCTCGATCCGGATGCAACCCTGGAGGATACGCAGGACAAGGCGGCGCGGCGGAAGCTGGCCATCTCGATTTTCCTCAAGGGTGTCGGGGCGCGCCCTCACGAGTGACAGGGGGCATGGGGATTTCTTGCCCCGGTCCGATCCGGTTCAAACATTGACAGCCCGGGCTTTGCGTCGCACATCTCCGCTGTACGGATGTGGAGAGACGTCATGCCGGATGGCGGCAAGGCCGGGAAGAACCAATTGCGCAAAACTGCGCTGGCGCGCCGCGACGCTCTGCCGATATCGCAGCGCATCGAGAAAAGCCTCGCCATGGCGGATGCCGCCGGCCGGATTTCCTTCGATCCCGGCACGGTGATTTCCGGCTTTCTTCCCATTCGGTCCGAGCCTGACCTCCGGCCGCTGATGGCAGCTCTTCGCGATCGGGGCGCGCGGCTTTGCCTGCCTGTCGTCCTCGATCGCGAGACGATCGTCTTCCGCGATTTCGTGCGTGGTGAGGGGCTGGTCGATACCGGTTTCGGCACCGTCGGCCCGGGGGAAGGCGCGGAGGTGCTCGATCCGGACATCATGCTGATGCCGCTCGCCGGGTTCGATGCGGCGGGCAACCGGCTCGGATATGGCGCCGGACACTACGACCGCGCGATCGCCCGCCTCCGCGTGCGGAGCAAGAGCGTCAGGCTGATCGGAACGGCATTCGAAACCCAGTTCGTCGAGGCCATTCCCGCCGAAGATCATGACGTTCCGCTCGACGAATTGATCACCGAGACAGGTTTGCGTTCCTTTTCCACACGCGTATAGAGACTCCCCTAAAAAGGTTAGGACGAGACATGAGACTTCTGTTTCTGGGCGACATGGTCGGCCGCTCGGGCCGCAACGCGGTCTTCGACAAGCTTCCGGGGCTGATCAAGGATCTCAAGCTCGATTTCGTGATCGTCAACGGCGAGAACGCCGCGGGCGGCTTCGGAATTACCGAGGACATCTTCAAGCAGACGATCGAGGCCGGCGCCGACGTGGTGACGACCGGAAACCATGTCTTCGACCAGCGCGAGGCGCTGTCCTTTGCCGAACGCTACGACACATTCCTGCGCCCGGCGAACTTTCCTGCCGGGACGCCGGGACGCGGATCCAACCTGATTACCGCCCGCAACGGCGCGCGCATTCTGGTTGCCAACATCATGGGGCGTGTCTTCATGCATCCCGATCTCGACGATCCCTTCGGCTGCGGCGAGAAAATCCTCGACGCCTGTCCGCTCGGCGAGCAGGCCGATGCCGTCGTCTTCGATTTCCATGCCGAGGCGACGTCCGAGAAGATCTGTTTCGCGCATTTCGTCGACGGACGGGCGAGCTTCGTCGTCGGTACGCATACCCATGTTCCAACCGCCGATGCGATGATCCTGAACGGCGGGACTGCCTACATGTCGGATGCGGGCATGTGCGGCGACTACGATTCCTCGCTCGGCATGGACAAGGAAGAGCCGCTCAACCGGTTTATCACCCGTCTTGCCAAGGGCAAGTTCGAGGCCGCCAACGGCCCGGCCACCATCTGCGGTGTCGGTGTGGACATCTCCGACCGCACCGGGTTGGCCGAAAAGATCGCGCCGCTCAGGATCGGTCCGCGTCTGGGCGAGACCATCCCCGAATTCTGGAACTAGACGCCCTGCAGCACCACGATCGTCGGACGGCGGGGTAGGCTTTTCAGCGACACGGCAAAGCCGTCGTCCAGCCTATAGTCGGTGGTGAAACCCTCACCCATCATCGTGATGAAATCCGAAAGCGGTCGTCCCCGCCGGTGCATGGGAAGCACGATCGAGGTATGGAGCCGCTTGAGGATGTCCGTCATGGCGGAATGGCTCAGCGTCAGTCCGCCGTCGACGGGGACCATGACGATGTCGAGCCGCCCGATTTGTGCATAATGGGTGTCCTCGAGCGGATGATGCAGGTGGCCGAGATGGCCGATGCAGAGATCGGCAACCTCGAATATGAAGATCGAATTGGCGTCCGCCTCCATCGCGCCATAGGCGCGGATGTCGGTGGTGACGTTGCGGATATAGACGTCGTCCACCACGAGATCGTGATCGGCGGGCCGGGCCTCCGATCCCCATCCGGGCAGGACATGTTCGATCCCCTCGTCGGGCGTCAGGGTGAAGTGGCTCGAATGGGCCTTGTTCATCGTGGCGACGCGGGGAATGTATCCGCCGCTGGACCAGTCGCTGTAATCGGTGGCGATCGTCACGCCGGCGGGTGTGGTGATCACATAGGTGGAGTGTCCCGCATAGCGGATATGGACCTCGCCGGAGCCGGCAGCTTTTCGTACGGGAAGCGGCGCGTCGGGGGAGAGATCCGCATAGGTCGCACCGGGAAGGGCCCGGGCCAGCGCCATGCACTGGCTTACCGGCGCAACGGCATCCTGCGCGCGCGCGGTCCCGCCCTGTACAAGTGTGAAGAAGGCGGTTGCGGTGATCGCGGTTGAAAGGAGGGCATGCATGGCGTGTCTCCCGAACCTGGTCCATCGACCGTTGTGTGCAGGATAGCAAGGGCTGCCCCCGCGTAAAGCGTGGCAAGCGCGATCTCACCTCGTTGTGATCGGCGCCGGTTTGTGGTCGTCGCGCGAAGCTCTTCCGCCGCCCTTCTGGACGAATGGCGGCAAGGCGCTTATAAGGCGGGCCGATTGCAAAACGAGACCATCGGGACCGACATGGCAGGCCATTCACAATTCAAGAACATCATGCACCGCAAGGGCCGGCAGGACGCCGTGCGGTCGAAGATCTTCTCCAAGCTGGCGCGCGAAATCACCGTCGCTGCCAAGATGGGGGCCCCGGACCCGGACATGAATCCGCGCCTGCGTCTGGCCATCCAGAACGCCAAGGCGCAGTCCATGCCGAAGGACAATATCCAGCGCGCCATCTCCAAGGCTGCCGGCAATGACGGCGAAAACTACGACGAAGTGCGTTACGAGGGCTACGGTCCGGGTGGCGTGGCCGTCATCGTCGAGGCGCTGACCGACAACCGCAACCGCACCGCATCCAACGTCCGCGCCGCCTTCACCAAGTCCGGCGGAGCGCTCGGTGAAACCGGCTCGGTGGGCTTCATGTTCGACCGCGTCGGCGAGATCGTCTATGCCGTCGACAAGGGGAGCGCCGACGAGATGATGGAAGCGGCGATCATGGCCGGCGCCGAGGATGTGCAGAGCGACGACGAAGGTCACACGATCATCTGCGCCTTCGAGGATATCGGCGACGTCTCCAAGGCGCTCGAGGAGCAGCTCGGGGAAGCCGAATCCGTCCGCGCCATCTGGAAGCCCCAGACGACCACGCCGGTCGATGAGGAAAAGGCTGCTTCCGTTCTGCGTCTCATCAGCGTCCTTGACGACGATGACGACGTGCAGAATGTCTACGCCAATTTCGAGGTCGATGAGGAAACCATGGCCAAGCTTTCGGCCTGATCTTTCCGACTTCGTCTTGCAGAAAAGCCGCCGGCGCGATCCGGCGGCTTTTTCTTTTCCGGTGAGCCGGCGAAAGCGGCATCGGCAGCGTGTGTTATCGGGCCGGCAGCGTCTCGCGCATCTTCCCGAACAGCTCGACGGATTTCAGCCGGGCTTCGAGTGAATAGATATGCATCGAGAGGATGATCTCGTCGGCGGCAGTCATGTCGATGAACCGCGTCATCTTTTGCTTTGCCGTTTCCGGTCCGCCGACGACCGCGTAGCGCAGCGTGTGCTCGACGGAGATCTTTTCCATCTCGTTCCAGTAACCGTCCATCGTTTCGAGCGGCTTGGGCATCTTGCCGCGGGCGTTGCGGCGCATGTTGACGAAGTTCTGCTGCACCGAGGTGAAGTGGTAGGCGGCTTCCTCGTCGGTGTCCGCCATCACGCCCATGGCTGCGGCGATCACATAAGGCTTGTCGAGCTGCGCCGAGGGGTGGAAGGAGGAGCGGTAGATGTAGAGCGCCTCCTCGATGAGGTCGGGCGCGAAATGCGATGCGAAGGCGTAGGGAAGGCCCAGCGCTGCCGCGAGGTGTGCCGAATAGAGGCTCGAACCCAGAAGCCAGATCGGCACCTTTGCGCCCATGCCGGGCACTGCGATCAGGCGCTGATCCTCCTGGCGGTCGCCGAGATAGGTCTGCAATTCGATGATGTCGTCGGGGAAGGAGTTGGCGCCGGTTTCCAGGTTGCGGCGCAGCGCGCGGGCGGTGTTCATATCGGTGCCGGGCGCGCGACCCAGACCCAGATCGACGCGGCCGGGGAACATGGCTTCAAGCGTGCCGAACTGTTCGGCGATCACCAGCGGCGCATGGTTGGGCAGCATCACCCCGCCCGAACCGATGCGGATCGTCCTGGTCGCATGTCCTGCCTCGGCGATCACCAGCGATGTGGCCGCGCTGGCGATTCCTTCCATGCCGTGGTGTTCGGCCAGCCAGAAGCGGGTGAAGCCGGCATCCTCCGCGGCCTTCGCCATGGCGCGGGTCGCCGCGATGGCCTCGCCGGCGTTCGAGCCGTCAATGATCGGGCAAAGGTCGAGAATGGAAAATGCGGTCATGGGAGATGTCTTTCAGGAACGAGGTTGGACCTCAATGTAGGTAGCCGGGCCAGCCAGACAAACCCCGCGCGCCCATTCAATTCCGTTTTCTGTTTGTTCACATTTCGATGGAAAGCTCCGCCCGACAAAGTTAGGGTTCAAGCATGACTGAAGCGATTCGCATCATCGGTATCGACCCGGGGCTCAGGCGCACCGGCTGGGGGATCGTTGAAAGTCTCGGCAATTCCCTGCGCTTCGTCGCCTCCGGAACAGTTCGTTCGGACGAGAAGCGCGATCTTGCCTCGCGGCTTCACCAGCTCTTCGAGGGGCTGGAGGAGGTCATCCATACCTATCGGCCCTTCGAGGCGGCGGTGGAAAACACGTTCGTCAACAAGGATGCGACGGCCACGCTGAAGCTCGGCCAGGCGCGCGGCATCGCAATGGTGGTGCCGGTCCGTGCCGGGCTTCGGGTTGCCGAATATGCGCCGAACGCGGTCAAGAAGAGCGTTATCGGCGTCGGCCACGGCGACAAGAAGCAGATCCAGATGATGGTGAAGGTGCTCATGCCTCGGGCCGAGTTCGACACGGACGATGCGGCGGACGCGATCGCGATCGCGATCTGCCACGCGCATCACCGTGCCTCTCCCGCATGGCGCATTGCGGCGGAGTAGGCTTCGCCCGCCGGCGCAAATGTTCTTGACTTGTTCCGCTGGTAATGATATTTCTTACTCATTCCAACTGGTGTGAGTTTGCCCCATGCGTGTGACGTCAAAAGGCCAGGTCACCATTCCGCGTGATCTTCGCGAGCTGGCCGGCATAGAGCCCAACAGCGAAGTGGTCTTTACCCTGGAGGATGGCAGGATCGTCCTCGAACCGAAGGCCAGGGCATTCAAGTCGGCCGAACGTGCCCGGCTAGACCGCTTCGTCGAAACGCTCGATCGGCTCGAAGGAACGGGTGATGCCACACTCGACGCAGAAGCGGTTATGGCGATGACGCGGGATCGTGACCAGTGAGCGTCCTCGTCGATACCAATGTGCTCATCGATGTTGCCGTGCGTGATCCCCAGTGGCTCGCCTGGTCGCGTGCGAAGCTGATAGCGCTCTGGGGCGAGACGGTTCCGTTGATCAATCCGGTGATCTATGCCGAATTTTCGGTTCGCTACCGGTCGGTGGAAGAAGTGGACGCGCTCCTGCCGGACGACCAGTTCCGTCGCGAAAGCCTGCCCTGGCTCGCGGCCTTTGCGGCGGGCCGCGCCTACCAGATCTATCGCCAGGCTGGCGGTCGGCGAGAGCGAATGCTCCCCGATTTTCTGATTGGCGCGCATGCGGCCATCCGAGGCTATTCCATACTGACCCGGGACACGAGCGGGTACCGCGCCTATTTTCCGGACGTCGAACTCATTGCGCCCGAAACCCATCCATGAAGGTTGCTCAGAATGATCGGTAAACTCAAGGGAACGGTCGACGAGATCGAGGGCGACAACGTGCTGATCGACGTGCATGGCGTCTGCTACACCGTGTCGTGTTCGTCGCGCACCATAGCCAAGCTCAATCCGGGCGAGGCGGCGGTCATGCATATCGAGACCTATGTGCGGGAGGACCAGTTCCGGCTTTTCGGTTTTTCCAGCCATCTCGAGCGCGAATGGTTCCGTCTGCTCCAGGGGGTTCAGGGCGTCGGCGCCAAGGTGTCGCTCGCCGTGCTTTCGACCCTGAGCCCCTCGGAGATCGCCAATGCGGTGGCGTTGCGCGATATCACGATGGTCTCGCGCGCGCCCGGCGTCGGCAAGAAGGTGGCCGAACGCATCGTGACCGAGTTGAGAAGCAAGGCGCCTGCCTATGCCGGCGAGGCGGCACCCTCCATCGGCCTCAAGCAGGAGCTCGGCGAGGGTGTCGCCGGCGGTGCCGTCACCGATGCCGTCTCGGCGCTCTCCAATCTCGGCTACTCCCGCGACCAGGCCGCCAACGCCGTGTCGGCGGCCATCAAGACCGCAGGCGAGGATGCCGATGCGGCCAAGCTCATCCGGCTGGGTCTGAAGGAACTGTCGCGGTAAGGCTGAATGGTGTGGAGGCTGAAGAAATGGCATTCTGCCAATGGCCTCTCGCACCAGGTTGCGGTACTTGCAGTGGCGATCGACTTTTGAGTGCGCCGAAGACCCGAAGTTTGAACGATCTGCCGATGGAATTTGAAGTATGAGTGAACCCCAGCGATTGATCGATCCTGAAAAGCGTGGCGAGGACGTCGAGCAGAGCCTGCGCCCGCAGTCGCTCGACGATTTCACCGGCCAGGCCGAGGCGCGCGCCAATCTCAAGATCTTCATCGAGGCGGCGAAGAACCGTGGCGAGGCGCTCGATCACGTCCTCTTCGTCGGTCCCCCCGGTCTCGGCAAGACGACGCTCGCCCAGATCATGGCCAAGGAACTCGGCGTCAATTTCCGTTCGACATCGGGACCGGTCATCGCCAAATCGGGCGATCTGGCGGCCCTTCTGACCAATCTCGAGGATGGCGACGTCCTCTTCATCGACGAGATCCACCGGCTCAATCCGGCGGTCGAGGAAATCCTCTACCCGGCGATGGAGGATTTCCAGCTCGACCTCATCATCGGCGAAGGGCCGGCGGCGCGCTCGGTGAAGATCGATCTCGCACGCTTCACGCTGGTCGCCGCCACCACGCGCCTCGGCCTTCTCACCAATCCGCTGCGCGACCGTTTCGGCATTCCGGTGCGGCTGCAGTTCTACACGGTGGAGGAGCTGGAAGGCATCGTCCGGCGTGGCGCGCGGATCGTCGGGCTCAACATGACGGAGGATGGCGCGCGTGAGATCGCGCGGCGCTCGCGCGGTACGCCGCGTATCGCGGGCCGCCTCTTGCGACGGGTACGCGACTTCGCCGAGGTCGCAAGGGCCGAGGCCGTCGACAGGACGATCGCCGACGAGGCGCTGACCCGGCTTGCCGTCGATTCCATGGGGCTCGACCAGCTCGATCTTCGCTATCTGACCATGATCGCATCGAATTTCGGTGGCGGGCCGGTGGGGATCGAAACCATCGCGGCCGGCCTGTCCGAGCCGCGCGACGCCATCGAGGACATCATCGAGCCCTATCTGATCCAGCAGGGCTTTATCCAGCGTACCCCGCGTGGCCGGGTGCTGACAGGCCGCGCCTTCGCCCATCTCGGGCTCGAAACGCCCAAGGAACTGGAAGCGGCGCAATTCCGGCTCAGCCTGGATGGCGAGTGAATGATCACGAGACGTGATCTCCTCAAGCTGCTGGGCGCGGGTTTTGTCACCCTGGCGGCGACAGCGGCCTACCCATTCACCGAGGTGTTCGGAAAGCCACGTGTTACGGAATACAGGCTGAGCCCTCGCGGCTGGCCGATGGACCTGAAGCTGCGTGCCGCCGTGATCGCCGACATTCACGCATGCGAGCCGTGGATGACGGCGTCGCGGATCGAGGCCATCTGCCGGCAGACAACGGAGCTGGATCCCGACATCATCCTGCTTCTGGGCGACTATGTTTCCGGCACGAAGTTCGTCACGCGAACGGTGGAGGCGTCCGAATGGTCGGCCGTGCTCGGAACCTTGCGTGCGCCCCTTGGCGTCCACGCCATTCTCGGCAATCACGATTACTTGCACGATCGGCCCTGGCACAGAGACCCGAGTGTGGCGCCATCCGTATTGGAGGCGCTGCAGCGCGTCGGCATTTCGACCTATGTGAACGAGGCTGTCCCCATCCATAAGGAGGGGGCCAGGTTCTGGCTGGCCGGTCTCGGGGACCAGCTGGCCTCGCCGCCCGGTTTGTCCCATGATCGTCCGGGCAAGCGTGGTATCGATGATCTGGACATGACGCTGGCGGGCATTCCCGAAGGCGAGCCCGTCATTCTGATGGCTCATGAACCGGATATATTCCCGCCAACCGACGACCGGGTGAGCCTGACCGTGAGCGGGCATACGCACGGCGGTCAGTTCAATCTGTTCGGGTGGCGCCCTGTTTCGGCGTCGAGGGCGTCGGCGAAGTATCCCGCCGGGTATTTCAATGTCGGGGGAAGCGAGCTCATCGTATCCCGCGGGCTCGGCTGTTCCGTGTTGCCGCTGCGTGTTGGTTCCTATCCCGAAATCCTCTTGCTCGAACTGGGTTAGGCATGGCCTCAGACGAACGCACACGCATCCGCATCCGCACCGATAGCGGCCCCGTCTTCCAGATGCGGGTTGCCGGGCTCGGCTTTTCCAATGGCCATGTTCTCGTTCATCGCGCCAGGCATGAAGACTTCTGGACCTTCCCGGGCGGCGGGGCGGAAATCGGTGAGACGAGCCAGCAGACACTGGTACGCGAAATGGAAGAGGAACTGGGCGTCACTGTCACGCTCGGCAGGCTTCTCTGGACGGTCGAGAACTTCTTTCACTACGAAGGACGCGACTGCCATGAAGTGGCACTCTTCTATGTGATGGACATCCCGCCGGCGTTTCCGTTCTCGGATGGCGGGGAGATCGTTCATGAGGTCCGGGACGGCGGCAACGATCTGGAATTCAAATGGGTGCCGGCCACCCATGCCGCGCTCGCTGAACTCGACATCCCGCCTTACTTCATCGCTGCCGAGATCGAGGCGCTGCCCGAAACACCGCGCCATGTTGTGTGGGACGACCGCGATCTGGACAGTGCCGAGAACCGCGCAAAGATGCGCGATGGCGGCTTCGAGGTCTGATCCTTCACCGGATGCTTGCGCACCGGCAGGGCGCGTGAATGCTGTGTCGGTCTGGGCAAGCGGCTAGAGGTGCCGATCCCGGATGCTTCTCGCGAGCTCCGCCACTGTCTCCGCCAGCAAGGCCTCGCCGCCGGGCTCCCATCCGAGCGCGCGGATCTTTTCGGTCGGCATGACGGCGACAGCTTTGCGATCGGCCGGATCGGGGAGCGTCCTGTCGCTTCCGGTCGCCGCCTTCAGATGTGCCAGAATCCGGTGCGTATCGGTCACGACATCGGAGATGTTGAAGCTCTCGCCCGCGACCTTTGCGGTTTCGGCTTCGAGCATCATGCGGCAGGCGGCGGCGACGTCGCTGCCGTGAACCTCGCTGCCGGCTCTCATCTCCACCGGCCGTCCGTCGAGATAGTCGGCGAACATCTTGTCCCACTTGTTGGGGCGCAGGTTGCCATAGACACCGGTTACCCGGAGACTTGTGCCGGAAAATCCGGGCTCCGCCTCGCTCATGAAGGCAAGTGCACCTTCTGCCTTCAGCTTGACTTCGCCGTAAAGCGTGGCCGGTGAAAGCTGGAGGTCCTCGGAGAGCGGCGTTCCCGGCTCCACACCGTCATAGACCGCACGGCTCGACAGAAAGATCACGCGGCGGACGCCGGCGCGGCGCGCGGTCTCGAAGAGCTGTATGCTGCCCTCGAGATTGTTGCGCCTGAACCCCTCGGGGTCATCGCCCTCGCCGCCGCGATAGCGTCCGGGGACGTGATCGAAGGCGGCGTGAATGAAGTGATAGACATCGTCGAAGGCACAGGAATTGTCGGCGTCGGGATCGAGGCTGAGGGGAACGTGCTCGACTTCCGCAGAGAACAAGCCGCGAGGGGGCGGTTGCCGGGAGGCGATCTTCACCCGGTATCCATGGGCAAGAAGATGCTCGACGATATAGCGTCCCACCAGCCCGCCGCCGCCGGAGACGAGCACCGCGGTCATGCGGTCGTTTCCTTCGCTCCGGGAGCGGGGAGTGCCGCAATGTCCGGCACGTCGTCTCCCGTCAGATAGGCCTGCCAGAGATCGATCAACATCCTCAGTCTTTCCGCCTTGGGATGCTCAGCCTCCCACGGCTTTTCGTACTGGTAGTGGATCACCGAAACGGAGTTCCAGTCCCACAGTTCCGGCATGTTGAACCAGACATATTGCAGCATGTTGAAAAAGACCGGCAGGCCATGCCAGTCGGGAAAGAATGCCTGCAGGAAGGTCTGGTCGGTGCGCGGCCAGAAGGCGTCCGGTGCGTCGAGCCTTTCCATCATCGCCGCGAATGTCTCGAGCGAGGGGCGTGCCACGAAGACGCCGGAATTGAGCCGGTGAAAGTCCGCGAGGCTCTCATACACGTTGGGTGCCGCGGAGAATTCCGGGTAGCCGAACAGCTTGTCGATGTTGCGGATGACGATGGCGTCGGCATCGATGAAGACGCAGGCCTCGTAGTCCGTCATCTGCCACAGGCGAAGCTTGCAGAAATTGTCGAGCGGCGAATGGAAATCCGGTTTGCGCCCCTTGGTGAAAGGGTTCCTGCCGTGGATCTCTTTCCTGGCATGGCGGGCGTTGAAGGCGTCGGAGGTGTCGAGCAGCTCCGTGGACACGAGCCGGCAGCCGAGATCGGCGAGAGGCGCGAGCTTGTCAGCCTCCACGCCGCCCGTGTGCAGCACCACGATATCCGCTTGCGTGCCCGTGAGTTTCAGCGACCTGGCGAGGGCGGTCGCGCCAAGCGCATAATCGGCATTGGTGACAAGGGTCACATAGGCATGGGGCGAAGCTGCGGCTCTTGCGGCCGTCAGCCCCGCCGATCGGTCGGACGTCGCGCTCACGAGACGGACTTGAGCGACTTGCCTTCCGGGTCCCTGTTGATTCTGGGCGCGATTTCCTTGGTCCAGGCGGAGGTGGCCGGCACGCGGCTGCGGTCGACACGATAGGAGAATTTCTTCGCCACATCGACGACTTCGGCGAGCAGGCCATCCTCGAGCCTCGTCGGATCGAGGCCGAGGCCGAGGAACTTCTCGTTGTTGACCACGAGATCGTTCTCCGGCGCTTCCTTGCGCGGATTGGGCAGATAGGCCACCTGGGCGCCGGTAAGCTTTGCCACCAGTTCGGCCAGATCCTTGACCCGGTGGGTCTCGGTCATCTGGTTGAAGATCTCAACCTTGTCGCCTCTGGCCGGCGGGTTCTTCAGCGCCAGTTCGATGCAGCGGACGGAATCGCGGATGTGGATGAAGGCGCGGGTCTGGCCGCCGGTGCCGTGGACGGTCAGCGGATAGCCGATCGCCGCCTGGATGAGGAAGCGGTTCAGCACCGTGCCGTAGTCGCCGTCGTAGTCGAACCGGTTGATGAGCTGCGGATGACGCTCGGTCTGCGGGGTGTGGGTGCCCCAGACGATGCCCTGGTGCAGATCGGTGATCCGGAGCCCGTCATTCTTGGCGTAGAACTGGAAGAGCAGCTGATCGAGGCACTTGGTCATGTGGTAGATCGAACCGGGATTGGCCGGATAGAGAATATCCTGCTTCACGGTCTCGCCCGACATGGTGTCGATGCCGACCGGCAGATAACCCTCGGGAATCGCGGCCCCCACGGTGGAATAGCCATAGACACCCATGGTGCCCAGATGAACCAGATGCGCGTCGATGCCGGTCTCGACGATGGCATTGAGGACGTTATGGGTGGCGTTGACGTTGTTGTTGACCGTGTAGTTCTTGTGGCGATCCGACTTCATCGAATAGGGCGCGGCGCGCTGTTCGGCGAAGTGAACGATGGCGTCCGGCTTGTTCTGGACGAGCCACGACTTGAAGATCTGGTAGTCACGGGCGAGATCGATCAGGTGGAAGTGGATCCGCCGGCCCGTCTCGGCATGCCAGATGCGGGTCCGTTCCTGGATCGAATCCATCGGGGTGAGCGACTGGACGCCGAGCTCGGTGTCGATCCAGCGGCGCGAAAGATTGTCGATGATGTGGATTTCGTGCCCGGCATCCGAGAGATGTAGAGCCGTAGGCCATCCGACAAAGCCGTCGCCGCCGAGAATCGCAATTTTCATATCGTAACTCCTGTTTCCACCCGAGTTATGTAGGGCGGATGAGAAAGAATTGTGACAGGGCTATAAAGCTGACAAAAGCTCACGTAATCAAGCGCACGCCATGATGTTGGGGATAAGAAGCTAATGACGCAGGATATTGACCTCGCCGGCACCCTGACCGACAGCTCTCACGAGCTGCGCCAGCGGGTCTATTACGAGGACACGGATTTTTCCGGCGTCGTCTACCACGCCCGTTATCTGCATTTTCTCGAGCGCGGCCGAACCGATATCATCCGTCACCTGGGCGTGAAGCAGTCGGCGATCCATGATTTCGACGATCCGGCGCAAGCCGTGGCCTTCGTCGTGCGTCGCATGGAGATCGACTTTCGGGCGCCGGCGCGGATGGACGATATGCTGACGATCCGCACCTGGCCGGCCGAGGTGCAGGGCGCGCGCATGACGTTCGTCCAGTCGATCGAATGCGAAGGCCGGATGCTGATCGAGGCGAGGGTGCAGGTCGCTGTCGTCAATGGTGCGGGCCGCGCGCGCCGTCTGCCGGACACGCTCCGGAACGATCTGCTGCGCATGGCGGCCAGGGACGAAGACCGAACGGGAAGGATCTGACATGATCGTCGAGAATGACGAGGAACTTGAGGGCCTCCGGGACATCGGCCGCATTTGCGCCCGCACGATCCAGGTGATGGCCGAGGCCATGACGCCCGGCATGACAACGGGTGAACTCGATGCGATCGGGCGGAAATATCTCACTGAGAACGGCGCGGAATCCGCCCCCGAGGTCTGTTACGACTTTCCCGGCGCCACCTGTATTTCCGTCAACGAGGAAGTGGCGCACGGCATTCCCGGCGACCGGGTGATTGCCGAGGGCGATCTCGTCAACATCGATGTCTCCGCAATCAGGAACGGCTATTTCGGCGACACCGGCTCGTCGTTTGCGATCGGGACCGCGACCCCGAAGACCGAACGGCTTCTGCGCGACGGCAAGCGGGCCATGTGGCTCGGTATCAAGCAGGTGAAGACCGGTGCGCGGCTGGCATCGATCGGCGAGGCGATCGGCAGGTTCGCCGACAAGAACCGCTATACGCTGATCCAGAACCTCGCGAGCCACGGCGTCGGGCGTTCGTTGCACGAGGAGCCGCGCGAAATCGCCACCTGGCCCGACAAGCACGAGAAGCGGCTGATGAAGGAAGGGCAGGTTTTCACCATCGAGCCCTTCCTGTCGCTTGGCGCGGTTTACGCCGATGACAGCGACCAGGACAACTGGACGCTGTTCGCCGAGCCGCGGGCACTCACCGTTCAGTTCGAGCACACCGTCGTCGTCACCCGCAACGGCCCGGTCGTTCTCACCTTGCCCGACTGATGCCGCTGGTAACAGTCGCGGCCCGATTGCACCCGTTCGTCAGCGCCTTTCGTTTCAGGGGATGCGTGCGATGACCTTG
Organism: Pseudohoeflea suaedae; assembly: GCF_004354915.1. GTDB lineage: Bacteria > Pseudomonadota > Alphaproteobacteria > Rhizobiales > Rhizobiaceae > Pseudohoeflea > Pseudohoeflea suaedae. The sequence goes on from NZ_SMSI01000003.1 coordinate 402,682, forward strand.
ATCTCGAAATCGAAGCCGGCGAGCCAGGTCACGCCGACCGCCGTCCAGGTCGGATAGGGCTCCTCTGGAAAGAACTCGGACTTGACGGCCAATATCGTGTCGAGTTGCGCATTTGGGTCCGTGTGGAAGGTCGAGACGTCGATAATGTCGTCAAAGGTGCAGCCGGCAGCCTTGAGGGTGGCCTGAAGCCGCGAGAAGGCGAGGCGGACCTGGGCTTCGAACCCCGGCTCCGGACTTCCGTCGTCGCTGCTGCCGACCTGACCGGAGACGAACAGAAGGTCGCCGGAGCGGACGGCGGCCGAATAGCCGTGCTTCTTGAAAAGGGCGTGCCTGCCTTCGGGAAATATCGCTTCGCGCTTTGTCATCGTGAATTCCTTTCGGTCCTTTCTGAGGGCCCCGGCCAGTTATTGGCTCTGGTCGCGCTATGAATGTTGTGCGGCGTTTGATATACGGGGCGTATGTCAAATACTCACATACGTGCTGTATGTCAAATTGCATACGTCACGTATGTGAAATTGTGAGGATTCTCATGGGACCGACAAAGCGCGCGGAAAAGATGGAAGAAAACCGGCGCAAGCTGATCGCCTCGGCGCGCAGGGCCTTCGCGGAGAAGGGGTTCGCGTCTGCGTCGATGGACGAGATGACGGCGGATGCCGGGCTGACCCGCGGCGCGCTGTACCACAATTTCGGCGACAAGCGCGGCCTGTTCGCCGCCGTCGTCGCGCAGGTCGACAGCGAGATGGCCGCGCGCGCGCAGGACATCGGCGCCGGGAAATCGAGCAAATGGGACAACATGCTTGGCGTCGGGGACGCCTATATCCGGCTGGCGCTCGATCCCGAGGTGCGGCAGATCGTGCTCCTCGACGGACCCGCGGTGCTTGGCGATCCCGCGCACTGGCCGAGCCAGAATGCCTGTCTCGAGGTCACCCGGCGGGATGTGGCCGAACTGATCGCCGACGGCATCATGAAACCGGTAGATGTCGAGGCGGCGTCACGGCTCCTGAACGGGCTGGCGCTCAATGCCGCGCTCTGGGTCGCCGCCAGCGAGGATCCGGAAACCCTGCTGCCCGAAGTCATCGAGGTGTTTCATCGCATGTGCGAGGGACTGTTGGCGGTGCCGTCCGGGAGCTGAGCCGCTCATCCGCTCACCACGTCGATCATTTTCCTGGTGACCGACTGGCTCCACCCATCGGCCTCCGTCCAAGGATCGAGGCCGCTCTCGAGACGTTCGCGTACATCGTCGATGTGAAAGCCGTTGGCTGACTTCAGTGTTTCGAGCTCTTCCCAGCTCACGGGAACGGCAACCGGGCCGCCTTCGCGGGCACGGATCGAATAGGGCGCGATCGCGGTCGAACCGCGCTCGTTTCTCAGCCAGTCGATGAAGATCCGGCCCTTGCGCTTGGCCTTGGACATGGTGGCCGTATATCGCTTCGGCGCGGCGTCGGCGAGTTTGCCGGCCAATGCCTTGGCGAAGGTCTTCACCTGGTCGAAATCCGCGCGGCGTTCGAGCGGGACAACGACGTGAACGCCCTTGCCGCCCGTCACCATCGCCACAGACTTGAGGCCGGTCGCCTCCAGCACGTCGCGCACCTCGAATGCGGATCTGACGACAGTCTCGAAACCCAGCCCCTCGTCGGGATCGAGGTCGAAGACCATGCGGTCGGGCTTGTCGAGCTTGTCCTCGGCAGAACCCCAGATGTGAAACTCGATCGTGCCCATTTGCGCCGCGCCCGCCAGGTCGTCGGCCTCGTCGAGCACCATGTAGTCGGCCGTCTTGCCCGAACTCTCCCTGATTGGAATGCGGCGGATCTGGTCGGGAAAGCCCTCGCCGGCATGTTTCTGGAAGAAGGTCTTTCCTATGTCTCCGTCGGGAGCGCGGAGGAACGACACCGGGTGGCCGGCGGCATGTTTCAGCAGGTGCTCCGCCACATCGCCGTAATAGCGGGCGATGTCGAGCTTGGTGATCCGCCCCTTGTCGAAGACCACCCTGTCGCCGCTCGAGATCTTCACGCCGGCAACGGTATCGCCCGACTTGCCGCTGTTCCTGCCGCCATTCTTCGCGGAAGTTGACGGAGCCTTGCTCTTTTTCTCGACAACCACGTCACGCGCCTCCTTGTCCTCGCGCAGGCCCTTGTAGACGCCGTGGCGCACATGACCGTCGGCGGTGAATTCGGCAAAATCGATTTCCGCAACCAGGTCCGGCGTCAGCCAGCTCGCGTCACGGGCGATGTCGTCGGGGACCGCGTCGAAGGGCGAGGTCTTGCGGGCGCGCTTGCCGAAGAGAGCGGACAACTCGTCCATCCGGGCCTCGTTGAAACCGGTGCCGACGCGGCCGCGATAGACGAGCGTCCGGCCCTCATAGGCACCCAGCAGGATAGACGCGAAGGGGCGCCCGACCTTGTCCGACGGGGAAAAGCCGCCGATTACCAGTTCCTGGCGCCTGGTGCACTTGATCTTCAGCCAGTCGCGACCGCGACCCGACCGGTATGGCGCATCGGCGCGCTTGGCGATCATGCCTTCCTGATCCCAGCCGCAGAGCCTGGCGTGCATGTCCTCGCCCCGGCCTTCGATGTGCTCGGAGTAGCGCAGCAGCTTTCCGCCGGTATCCGCGATCAGACGGTGGAGCATTTCCTTGCGCTCGCGCAGCGGTTTCCCGCGCAGATCCTCGCCGTCGAGTTCCAGCAGGTCGAAGGCGAAATAGGAGATGTCGCCGCCCGACTTGATCGCCTTCTGCAGCGCTGAAAAGGCCGAGCCGCCGGATTCAACGACCGCCTCTCCGTCCAGAAGGGCATTGCGACAGTCGAGCTCATCGCAGGCTTCCACGATCGTGGGAAATTTCTCCGTCCAGTCGAGCCCGTTGCGGGTGTAGCATTTGACGCCGCCCTTGCCGACCGAGACGATCAGCCGGTACCCGTCGAACTTGATCTCGTTGAGCCAGTCCTCCCCGCTGGGCGCTTCGTCGACGAGGGTGGCGAGCTGCGGTTCGACAAAGTCGGGAGACCCGAGTTTGCGCTTGGCGCTTCTTGGCTTCTTCGGTTGCTCTTTTTTAGCGGGGATCGCGCCGGCCTGCACGTTGGCTTTCGCGCTTTTTTCCGAGTGCCAGACCCGCTTGCCGCGTTTGCCTCCACCGGCCGCGATGTCTTCCATCGTCCGGCCCGTCGCGGCGCTTGTCGTTTCGCGTTCGAGAATGGCATCGCCTTCCGCGTCGGCAAATTCGTCGCGCTCCTTGATGAGGAGCCAGTTGTCGCGTTTCTCGCCCTCCTTGCGGCGCATCCTGACGAGGGTCCAGGCGCCGGAGAGCCGTTCTCCGTGGAGCCTGAACTTGAGTTTTCCCTGCTTGAGCCCTTTGCCGGGGTCCTCGGTCGGCTCCCACCAGCCAGTGTCCCAGAGCATCACCGTGCCGCCGCCATATTCCTTTTTCGGGATCACGCCCTCGAACTGGCCGTAGTCGAGCGGATGGTCCTCGGTGCGGACCGCAAGGCGCTTGTCCTCGGGATTGTAACTCGGCCCGCGTGTTACCGCCCAGCTTTTGAGAACGCCGTCGAGTTCCAGGCGAAAATCGTAGTGCAGCCGCGTGGCGTCGTGCTTCTGGATCAGATAGCCGAGCCGCGCCGGTTTTTCCTTCCGGCCGGACTTGCCTCTGGGTTCGCCGGTGCGGTCGAAATCGCGCTTGCGGTTATACTCCCGGATCGAGGTGTCTGCTTCGGCCATGGCACGCCTCACGCCGATTTTTTCTTCCGGGAGGAGGAGGATCTGGAGGAGGAAGACGTTTTTGCCCCGGATTTCTTGCCGTTGTCTCCGAGGCTCTTCTTCAGGGCGGCCATCAGGTCAACGACGTTGTCGCCGCCTGCCGTTGCCTCGTCGTCCTCTTCCTCGATTTCGATCTTCTTGCCCCTCTTCTTTTTCTTGATCAGCTCCTTCAGGGCCGCCTCATAGTGGTCCTTGAAAGCCGAGGCGTCGAAGGGGCCGGATTTCCTGTCGATCAGCGCGGTCGCCACGTCCAGAAGATCGGCGTCGGACTTCCTCTTCGGAATGCCCTTGAACGTGGGCTCGGCGTCGCGCAATTCGTCTTCGTAATGGAGCGTTTCCAGCAGCAGGCCGTTGCCGCACGGCCTGACGGCGGCAAGGTATTCGCGACCACGCATGGTCAACTGCCCGAGCCCCACCTTGCCGGTATCGCGCAGCGCGTCGCGGATGACCTGGTAGGCCTCCTCGGCAACGTCACCCGTGGGCACAAGATAATATGGCTTGTCGTAGTAGAGCGGCGGAATCTCGCAGGCGTCGACGAACTGCACCAGATCCATGACGCGTTTGGTTTCGAGTTTGACCGCGTCGATCTCTTCAGGTTCGAGGAGAACATATTTGCCGTCGTCGAGTTCGTAGCCCTTCACGATATCGTCCGTGTCGACCGGCCCGATGCCCTGTACCACCTTCTCGTAGTGAACGCGCTTGCCGGAAGGTTCGTGTATCTGGCGGAAACGTGTGCGGCCGGCGGTCCTGGTCGCACTGAAAAGCTCGACGGGAATCGAGACGAGGGACAGTCGAATCTGTCCCTTCCAAAGGCTACGCGGGGCCATGGCCGCCTCCATTCGTCGTTTTATGCAAGTCCGGGTTCGGTAAGTCCGGGACGATATGAAGCCGCTCGGCTGCGCCCGCAGGCGCCCGCTCACGCAACAGAGAAGCCGTCATCCTCGTCATTGCAGGTAAACCCGGTGTTCAACCCTTGGTTCCCGCAGGCAAACGGCATCAGCCCGCAGCATCGCCCTAACGAAGCCTTAACCATAACGTCTTATGAATCACGGTTATCAGCGAAAGGTTGGGGAAAACCGCCATCCTTTAACCAAAATTGGCCGTGAGAAGGTCGCTGCGAGTAGGGGCATTACCCCGGACTCGCGGTTTCTCCGGCAAAGAGTGAAGTCTTGGCCGCCCGGTGTAACCGCCGGGCGTTTGGATTCGAGGGCTATCGAAATGGAACAGGTTGGACTGGCCGCGACGAGCGACGTGACGTTGTGGTCTCTCTTCATGCAGGCTGGATTTGTCGTCAAGCTGGTGATGCTCGGACTGATCGGCGCTTCGATCTGGACCTGGGCCATCGTCGTCGACAAGGTGGTCACCTATGGGCGTGTGCGCCGGCAACTCGACAAGTTCGAACAGGTCTTCTGGTCGGGACAGTCGCTCGAGGAGCTCTACCGCTCCCTGTCCGAACGCAAGTCGACCGGCATGGGGGCGATCTTCGTGGCCGCGATGCGCGAATGGAAGAAATCCTTCGAGCGTGGTGCCAAGTCGCCCATCGGCCTGCAGATGCGCATCGACAAGGCGATGGACGTCACGCTCGCCCGTGAATCCGAAGCGCTCGAGGCCCGGTTGGGCTCGCTTGCAACCATCGGTTCGGCAGCTCCCTTCATCGGTCTCTTCGGCACCGTGGTCGGTATCATGACCTCGTTCCAGGCGATTGCCGGCTCGAAGTCGACCAATCTCGCGGTGGTCGCTCCCGGTATCGCCGAGGCCCTGCTTGCCACCGCCATCGGTCTGCTCGCCGCCATCCCGGCGGTTATCGCCTACAACAAGTTCTCCGCGGACGCCGGCAAGATCACCGCACGCCTCGAAGGCTTCGCCGACGAATTTTCCGGCATCCTGTCGCGCCAGATCGACGAACGTCTGCAGACGCGTCAGGCCGCAGAATAAGACTTTCATCCCAGCAGGGGAGAGATACGCATGGGCATGTCCGTAGGGGGCAATCAGGGACGCGGATCGCGCCGGGGACGGCGCGGCGGTCGCCGTCAGCTCGTCAGCGAGATCAACGTCACCCCGTTCGTCGACGTGATGCTGGTGCTTCTGATCATCTTCATGGTCGCCGCACCGCTTCTCACCGTCGGCGTACCGATCGATCTGCCGGAAACCCGCGCCGAGGCCATGAATTCGGAAACGCAGCCGATCACCATCTCGGTCAATGCCGAGGGGCAGGTCTACCTGCAGGAAACCGAGATCGCCATCGACGAAGTGGTCCCGAAGCTCGAGGCCATCGCCACCACCGGTTACAACGAACGCATCTATGTTCGCGGCGACACCGCCGCAGCCTACGGCACCGTCATGAAGGTGATGGCCCGTATTTCCGCCGCCGGGTATCGCAATCTCGGCCTCGTCACGCTCCAGGAGCAGGATAGCTGATTTCCGCCGATGAAGGGCAGCCTCATCATATCGACCGGACTCCACGCCCTCCTTCTGGGTTTCGTCCTGTCCAATTTCACCGCTCCCCGAACGCTCGAGGTGGCGGAGGTCGAGGCGTTGCCGGTCGACATCGTGCCGGTTGAATCGATCACCCAGATCCAGCAGGGCGACAAGAAGGCCGAGCTTGCGGAGAAATCCGCTCCCACGCCGACCGAGCGTCCCGACCCGGTGCAAGATGCCGAGAACGTCGGCGAGAACAAGGTCGATCTCGCCAACAAGGCGCCCAAGCCTGCCGAGCGCGAGGTGGTGGCCGACGCACCGCCCAAGCCGTCCGAAAAGCCGGTGCCGACGCCCGAGCCCGATCCGGTGCCCGAACCCGAGCCGCAGCCGGTGGAGGAAGCCGCGCCCGCGCCGCAGCCCGAGCCGCAGCCGGAACCTGAACCTGTTGCCGAGCCGAAGCCCGAGGCGCCCAAGGAAACCGAGGTCGCGGCCCTGCCGCCGGAACCCGACCCGCTGGCCGAGGCCATCGAGAAGGCGCCCGAAGAGCCTGCGTTCGAGGATCTTCCGACCGCCGGTCCGGTGCCGTCATCGCGTCCCAAGCCGGAAACGCCCAAGCCGACCGAGACGGCCGAGAAGAAGCCCGAGAAGCCTGCCGAGAAAAAGCAGGAGAAGGCGGCTGCCTCCTCCGCCAAGGACAGCGACTTCAACGCCGACGACATCGCCGCGCTTCTCAACAAGGACGAGGCCAGGGGCGGCGGCGCGAAGCGCTCGACGGAAACCGCCTCGCTGGGTGGCGAGAAGACCACACGCGGCGAGACGCTGTCGCTGTCGGAGATGGATGCGCTGCGCGGCCAGATCCAGAAATACTGGAATATCATTCCCGGCATGGCCGATGGCGATGACGTGCGGGTCACTGTGAAGATGCGGCTCGACCAGAGCGGCAACATCATCGGCAACCCGGATGTATCCGCCACCGGTGGTTCGCCCGGCACGCGCTCGACGCTTGCAGGCAGCGCCAAGCGTGCCGTCCTGAGGGCGCAGCCCTACCAACTGCCTGCCGACAAATATGCTTCGTGGTCGGAAGTCATCGTGAACTTCGACCCGAGCCAGATGTTCTAGAGAGAGGCTGACCTATGCCGAGACTGAGCAAAATTGTCTTCCTGATGGCCGCCATGATCATGGCGCTCGCCGCCCGCCCGGCGCTGGCCGTCGTGGAAATCGACATCAACAAGGCCAATGTCGAGCCGCTGCCGATCGCAATCACCGACTTCCAGTCGACTGACGATCTCGGCGCCAAGGTTTCCAGCGTGGTCGAAGCCGACCTCAAGCGTTCGGGTCTCTTCGCCCCGGTCAATCGCGGTGCGTTCATCGAGAAGATCACCAATCCGGACCAGACCCCGCGCTTCCCCGACTGGACTGCGATCAATGCGCAGGCGCTGGTCACCGGCCGAGTGGTGCAGGAGGCCGACGGCCGTCTGCGCGCCGAATACCGGCTGTGGGATACATTCGCGAACCAGCAGCTTTCCGGTGAGCAGTTCTTCACCCGTCCGGAAAACTGGCGCCGCGTGGCGCACATCATCGCCGATGCCATCTACGAGCGTCTGACCGGCGAGAAGGGCTATTTCGACAGCCGCGTGGTCTTCGTCTCCGAAACCGGTCCGAAGAACAACCGCCAGAAGCAGCTCGCGATCATGGATCAGGACGGTGCGAATGCGCGTATGCTGACATCGGGCAACGATATCGTGCTGACCCCGCGCTTTTCGCCCAACCGCCAGGAAATCACCTACATGTCCTTCGAAGGCGGTCAGCCGCGGGTTTATCTCCTGCAGCTCGAAACCGGCCAGCGTGAGCTCGTCGGCAACTTCCCGGGCATGACCTTCTCGCCGCGCTTCTCGCCCGATGGCCAGCGCGTCATCATGAGCCTGCAGGAAGGCGGCAACGCCAACATCTACGCCATGGACCTGCGCTCGCGCGCCACCACCCGCCTGACGGATACGGCCGCCATCGACACGTCGCCGTCCTATTCGCCCGACAGCCAGCAGATCGTGTTCGAAAGCGACCGCGGCGGACGCCAGCAGCTCTACAAGATGAATGCGGATGGCTCGAACCAGCAGCGCATCTCGTTCGGCGACGGCTCCTATTCGACTCCGGTCTGGTCTCCGCGTGGCGACCTGATCGCCTTCACCAAGCAATCGGGCGGCAAGTTCTCGATCGGCGTCATGCGTCCGGACGGTTCGGGCGAGCGCATCCTCACCACGGGCTTCCACAATGAGGGGCCGACCTGGGCTCCGAACGGCCGCGTGCTGATGTTCTTCCGTCAGCCGGCGGGTGCGGGCGGTCCGCAGATCTATTCGATCGACCTGACCGGATACAACGAACAGCGGGTCGAAACGCCCGGCTACGCGTCCGACCCGGCCTGGTCCCCGCTTCTCGAATAAGCCGGATTTCTGCCCCTTTGGTGCCGCAATTTCGTTTCAAACGGGGCCAAAGGGACAGATTTTTACATTAAATTAACCATGCCGATTCAAGGCCGATTAACCGAGACCGGTTAGATTTGGTCAACCACAACATTGAAGGAGGCCGGCCATGGGCCGCATTCTTACTCTCGCCACCAACCCGGCCATGATCGCGCTGTTCACTGCACTCGCAGTCACCGGTTGCGCCAGCAAGAAGACCCTGCCGAACAACGCCGGCGAACTGGGTCTGAACTCGGCGACCCCGGGCTCGCAGCAGGACTTCACGGTCAATGTCGGCGATCGCATTTTCTTCGACACCGACTCGTCGTCGATCCGTCCCGACGCGGCTGCAACGCTCGACAAGCAGGCGCAGTGGCTGGCACGTTATCCGCAGTACCGGATCACCGTGGAAGGTCACGCCGACGAACGCGGCACCCGCGAATACAACCTGGCTCTCGGCGCACGCCGCGCTGCAGCCGCCAAGTCGTATCTCGCTTCCAAGGGTGTGCCCGCCAGCCAGATGCAGACCATCTCCTACGGCAAGGAACGTCCGGTCGCCGTTTGCGACGATATTTCCTGCTGGTCGCAGAACCGCCGTTCCGTCACCGTGCTCGGCGGTGCCGGCAGCTGATCGGGCGGAAGCCCGTATCTGCAGACAATTCGGGGAAAGGCGGCTCACGGGCCGCCTTTTTTCATGACCTCACCACAATTTTGGCCCGTTTATACGTTGATTCAGCGGGCATCTCGGAGATAATCCGGCGGCGAGGGCGGGGGCTCTCCGGTCAAGCCGCGGGTCCCCGAACGTTCCGAGAAACAGACCGGGAGCTCTAATACGTGAGACAGATTATCCGCGGTACGTGTCAGATGGGTGTGCTGGCCGCAATGCTGGCCGGAACCATGGCGACGGCTCAGGCCGCACCGCTGTGGTCGAAGCTTCCCCTGCTGGGCGAAGCCAGATCCACCGAACACGTCGTCAAAGTCCAGAGTGCAGACGAGACCTATCGCGTCGGCCAGCTCGAGGAGCAGGTGCGCCAGCTCAACGGCAAGATCGAGGAACTGGGCTTCCAGCTTCTGCAGATGGAAGAGCGCATGCGCCAGATGCAGGAAGACAACGAGTTCCGCTTCCAGCAGCTCGAGGGCGGAGGGGGGAACGGCGACCGTACGGACGCCGGCCCCGCCCTGCAGAACCCGGCGGTCACCGAAGAAGTGCCGATGGACAGCGCCAGCACCGAAACACTGCCGGGTGTCGAGGGCAGTGCTACGGCCTCGACGACGCCCAACCAGCAGCTTGGCGCACCCGAGCGCACGCTCGGCTCGATCACCTTCGACCAGGATGGCAACCCGGTTGCCTCCAATGCCGAGGAGGTTCCCAGCAACAACGCGACGCAGACTGCGGCGCTCAACAATCCGGGCGATCTCTACCAGGCCGGCTACAGCCACATGCTGGCCGGCGACTACCAGCTCGCCGAACAGGTCTTCCGCGATTTCGTCGATATCTATCCCGACGACGGCCAGGCTCCGAACGCGATGTTCTGGCTCGGCGAGGCACAGTTCTCGCAAGGCCGCTACAATGATGCGGCACAGACCTTTCTCGATGCCCATAACAAGTTCCCGCAGGCTGAAAAAGGCGCTGACACCATGCTGAAGCTCGGCATGTCGCTGGCAGCCCTCGACAAGCGCGAGCCGGCCTGCGCGACCTATCGCCAGACGCTGACCAACTACCCCGGCGCCACCCAGGCTGTCCGCGCCAAGGTGCAGCAGGAACAGCTCAAGGCGAGCTGCTGAGTTCTTCTCCGGTCATGCCCGGTGCCGACGGCGCGTCCGTCCTTCGCGCAGCCGCGCGTTTTCTCGATCATTTCACCGATAGCCGCAGGATCGGCGTTGCCGTTTCAGGTGGCAGCGATTCGACGGGTCTTCTGAGCGCACTTGTTGGTGCAGCCGGACCCGACCGCGTCGTCGCGCTTACCGTCGATCACGGCCTGCGTCGCGAATCCGCGGCCGAGGCGCGCGGCGTGGCCGAGCTTTCCGACAGGCTCGGGGCGCACCACGAAACGCTGCACTGGCTCGGCGGCAAGCCGAAAACCGGCATTCAGGCCGCTGCGCGGGCCGCACGTTACGATCTTCTCTCAGACGCTGCCCGTCGCCTCGATCTCGCAGCCATCCTCACCGCGCATACGGCGGGCGACCAGGCGGAGACGCTGGCAATGCGCAACGCCCGTGGCATCGAGAGCGAGGGGAATACCGGCATTCCGCCGGCGACATTGCGTGACGAGACCGTCTGGTTTCTCCGCCCCCTGCTGCATCTCTCGCGGCAAGCGATCCGCCGTCATCTCCGCGCGGCGAGGCTCGGCTGGGTCGAGGATCCTTCCAACATGGATCATACATTCGAGCGGGTGCGGGTGCGCCAGGCGGGCGTTGATGCGCAAGGCCTGCGTTCCTCCTGGCTGATCCGTACGGAACGCGCGAAGCGGACGGGGGAGGCGATTGCTAACCGGGCGAGCCGAAACGAGGACGATGTCTTCGCACTCGACATGGCCGGGCTCGAGCGGGATGTCGCTCTTTCCTGCCTCAGGACGCTCGTCGACATGGCCGGCGGACGGGACCGGGGTCTCGACCGCCACGGCGTCGAGCGTCTCGCGGAATTCGCCGGTACGCCGGGCGCGTCCCGGCTTACTGTCGGGCGGGTGCTTCTCCATCGGCGCGGCGATCACATCACCATCCGGCGCGAGCGGCGAAACGTCGCGCAGTCCGCCATCGAACCCGGCGACGAACTCCTGTGGGACGGCCGTTATCGGATTGCAAACCGCAATCGCGTTGAAAGGGTTGCCGTCTCCGGCGCAGGGCAATACGGAATTTTGCCGGAATTATCGGTCAGAAAAGAAGGTATTGAGGTGCGTATCGAGAACTTGGATGCCACGCGCATTTGCGGACGCGCCTCGCGCCTGATGCCCGTTTTCGAAAAGTCGCGGGCCGATGCACTGGCCGCTCTCGCCGGTCGGCCGGGCTTTGGTGCCTGTCCGTGGACAGACTGGATGAGTGTCAGCGAACCAGAATGAAGCCTGTCTCCTTGGCAAATCGGCCTCGGAAACCTATGTTGGAACAAACTTTCGGCGGATGCCGCCGCCACGGCCTTTCCGAGGCCGCCACCCGTTGGGGAATAGGATGAATCCGAATCTACGCAATTTCGCACTCTGGGCCATTATCGCGCTGCTTCTGATAGCGTTGTTCAACATGTTCCAGAGCCCGACCGACCGGAACACCGGACGGGAAATCGCCTACTCGAAGTTCCTTTCGGACGTCGATGCGGGCCGCGTGCGCGACGTGACGATCGTCGGCGAGCGCATCACCGGCACCTACAACGACACGGGCGGAAACTTCCAGACCTATTCGCCGGGCGATACCAATCTGGTTTCCGAGCTGACCAAGAAGAACGTCAACATCACCGCCCGCCCGGAGGTCGATTCGTCGAACACCCTCGTGGGCTACCTGATCTCGTGGCTTCCCATCCTGCTTATCCTGGGTGTCTGGATCTTCTTCATGCGCCAGATGCAGGGCGGTTCGCGCGGTGCGATGGGGTTCGGCAAGTCGAAGGCCAAGCTTCTCACCGAAGCGCATGGCCGGGTGACGTTTGCCGACGTGGCCGGTGTGGACGAGGCCAAGCAGGATCTCGAGGAAATCGTCGAATTCCTGCGTGATCCGCAGAAGTTCCAGCGTCTGGGCGGCAAGATCCCGCGCGGCGTGCTGCTCGTCGGTCCTCCGGGAACCGGCAAGACGCTGACCGCCCGTGCGGTCGCCGGCGAAGCCAATGTGCCGTTCTTCACCATTTCGGGTTCCGACTTCGTCGAGATGTTCGTCGGTGTCGGTGCGTCCCGCGTCCGCGACATGTTCGAGCAGGCCAAGAAGAACGCGCCCTGCATCATCTTCATCGACGAAATCGACGCCGTCGGCCGTCATCGTGGCGCCGGTCTCGGCGGCGGCAATGACGAGCGGGAGCAGACACTCAACCAGCTTCTCGTGGAGATGGACGGCTTCGAGGCCAATGAGGGTGTGATCCTGATTGCGGCAACCAACCGTCCCGACGTTCTCGACCCCGCGCTGATGCGGCCGGGCCGCTTCGACCGTCAGGTCGTCGTCCCGCTTCCCGACGTCAACGGTCGTGAAAAGATCCTCAAGGTCCATGTCCGCAATGTGCCGGTGGCCCCGAATGTCGACCTGCACATCCTGGCGCGCGGTACCCCGGGCTTCTCGGGTGCCGACCTCATGAACCTCGTCAACGAAGCCGCCCTCATGGCTGCCCGCCGCAACCGGCGCCTGGTCACCATGCAGGAATTCGAGGACGCCAAGGACAAGGTCATGATGGGCGCCGAGCGCAAGTCGATGGCCATGTCCGACGAGGAAAAGAAGACCACCGCCTATCACGAGGCCGGCCACGCGATCATCGCGCTGAAGATGCCGGGCATCGATCCGATCCACAAGGCGACGATCATTCCGCGCGGCCGCGCACTCGGCATGGTCATGACCCTGCCGGAAAGCGATCGTTATTCGATGAGCCACGAGAAGAGCATCGCACGTCTTGCCATGCTGTTCGGTGGTCGCGAAGCGGAGATCTACAAGTTCGGTCCCGAGAAGGTGACGAACGGTGCCTCCGGCGATATCCAGATGGCGACCAGCCTGGCCCGCGCCATGGTGATGGAATGGGGCATGTCCGACAAGCTCGGCCGCGTGCGCTATGCGTCGAACCAGCAGGAAGTGTTCCTCGGCCACTCGGTCTCGCAGACCACCAATATCTCGTCGTCGACGGCCAAGCTGATCGACGAGGAAGTCCGCGACATGATCGAGGAAGCCGAAACCACCGCGCGCAACCTGATCCATGACAATATCGACCAGTTCGAGGCCATCGCCCAGGCGCTTCTCGAGTTCGAGACGCTGACCGGTGACGAGCTGCGTGACCTGATGAACGGCAAGCGTCCGACCCGCGAGGATCCGGACGAGCCCCAGAGCCCGCGCGGCACCGCCGTTCCCACGGCCGGCGCCAAGAAGGGCAAGGGCAAGGGTGACGAGCCGGACACGGGCCTCGAGCCGCTGCCGCAATAGGCCCCGGACGGAATGGACAAGAGAAAGGGCTGGCCTCGCGCCGGCCCTTTTTCGTTGTCAAAGAGCCGCAAGTTGCCTGTAGGCGCAATCGCATCTCCCCAACCGGCGATCGTCAGCGTAAAGTAACCGTCAACCAAAGGCGGCAATTTTTTGCATGAAACGAAGTGAAATAAATTCTGATTTCCGGTTTTCATGTTCCACTGGCTATCAGAAAAGCGGCAATCGGCTCCTGAGTCGGGGGCAGGGCAGACAGGTCGGACATTGAACGGGCCGGCCGTACTGCAATGGGGATATTTATGAGCAAGCGCTATTTCGGAACCGATGGTATTCGTGGCCAGTCGAATACTTACCCGATGACGCCGGATGTGGCGATGAAGGTCGGGATCGCGGTGGGCAATCTGTTCAAACGCGGCGAGCACCGCCATCGCGTGGTGATCGGCAAGGATACGCGCCTGTCGGGCTACATGCTGGAAAACGCCTTGGTCGCCGGGTTCACCGCCGCGGGCCTGGACGTCTTTCTCCTCGGCCCGATTCCGACGCCGGCCGTGGCCATGCTGACACGTTCGCTGCGTGCCGATATCGGCGTGATGATCTCGGCTTCGCACAATCCCTATCAGGATAACGGCATCAAGCTCTTCGGTCCGGATGGCTTCAAGCTCAATGACGAGATCGAAAAGCAGATCGAGGTGATGCTCGAGGAAGACGTGACCATGCGTCTGGCGCCCGCCGACGCCATCGGCCGTGCCAAACGTATCGACGGCGTCCACGACCGCTATATCGAATTCGCCAAACGCACCATGCCGCGCGACATCACGCTGGCGGGCATGCGGGTGGCGATCGACTGCGCCAATGGCGCTGCCTACAAGGTTGCTCCGGCTGCCTTGTGGGAACTCGGTGCCGAAGTGATCACCATCGGCAACGAGCCGAACGGTACCAACATCAATCTCAACTGCGGCTCCACCCATCCTGTGGCACTCGCCAAGAAGGTTCATGAAGTGCGTGCCGATATCGGCATTGCGCTCGATGGCGATGCCGATCGCGTTCTCATCGTCGACGAGAGCGGTGCGATCGTGGATGGCGACCAGTTGATGGCGCTGATCGCGGAATCATGGGCTTCCGACGGGATCCTGCGCGGCAATGGACTTGTTGCCACCGTCATGTCCAATCTCGGTCTCGAACGCTTCATGCAGGACAAGGGCATGGAACTCGTGCGCACAAAGGTGGGCGACCGTTACGTCGTCGAGCACATGCGCGAGAACGACTACAATCTCGGTGGCGAGCAGTCGGGCCATATCGTGATGTCCGATTTCGCCACCACCGGAGACGGGCTCGTCGCCGCGCTTCAGGTCCTGGCCTGCGTCAAGCGCATGGACCGCCCGGTCTCGGAAGTCTGCAAGCGTTTCGAGCCGGTGCCGCAGCTTCTCAAGAATGTACGCTTCTCGGGCGGTGAACCGCTCAAGGACAGCCAGGTCAAGGCAGCCATCCGCGAAGCAGAAGAAGAACTTGCGGGCAAGGGCCGGCTCGTCATCCGTCCGTCCGGCACCGAGCCGCTGATCCGCGTGATGGCGGAAGGGGACGATCTGGGCCAGATCGAATCGATCGTCGATGGTCTCGTCGGCGTGATTTCGGGTGCTCGCAGCGCGGCGTGAGGTATCTGCAGTCCCCGTGGACCTGCCGAAATCCGTGACGTGAACCAGTGCCCCGGCACAGCCTTGCCGCGGCGTCGCGTCCCGGTCTGTACCCCGGAATATTGCTTGCATCACGGCCGGTGCTGACGACCTCGCTCATACAAGCCGCCTGTCTCCGTCCTTCCGAGCGTTTTTTGTCGCGAGCCGGATGACGGAGCGGGCGTGGAGATGCGCGCTCGGAAAAAAGAAGAATTTTTTTCACTGGTCCAGGCGCGTGCGAGCGGAGAAACAATGTCCGCCTGGGCGGCAATTCAGGTCGTATCCGTGATTTTTGAAGTATCCTTGAGGCGAGATATAAGGATGCTTACACGCTGAAATTGCTTTCAAAATACTCCGTGCAACCGTTTCCGGGTTGTGTGCGGAGAATATACACTTTTGAAATCAGCACATTAGAACTTGGTAAATAAACGTGGTTAAGCGTGTTTTAACCTTTAACCTTCATTGTCCGATCCAGACAAAACGTCACGGTCGCCGGGGTGGGCGGTTCGGGCGTGACACCATGGAGACCGAGATGAAGACGAATCTCTTCGCAGGCATAGCCGCAGCAGCAGTCGTCGCCGCTGTCGGAACCGGGAGCGCGCTTGCAGCCGATGCACTGCCTCCAATCGTTGAAGCACCTTATTACGAAGCGCCGGCTACCTTTGAGCCCATTTCGTCGGAAACCGTTTCGTCGGCTTCCGGCTGGTATCTGCGTGGCGACGTCGGCTACGCCTGGAACAAGAGCCGCGGGGTCGACTTCTTTCAGGGAGGCAACGACCTGTATTCCCCGTTCACCACGTCGAAATTGCGCGGTGGTTATTCGATCGGCGGTGGTGTCGGTTACAAGACGTCGAGCCGGATGCGCTTCGACGCAACGCTCGATTATTTCGGCAAGACGAAGTTCCGCGGTTCGACGACCGGCGGCGGTAGCGGTTCGGGCGCCTGCGCCACGTCCTGTACCTCTGAGGATCTGTCCGAGTACACCGCGCTCAGCCTGCTCGCCAACGCCTATGTAGACCTCTACACCCATGGCCGCTTCTCGTTCTATGCAGGTGCCGGTCTCGGTGGGACCTATGTCAAGTGGGACGGCCTGGACAACACGTCCTGTCCGACAGGCACCGGTGTCTGCGATCCGACCATTTCGCATGGCGGTGCCGCGAACTGGCGCTTCACCTACGCGCTGATGGCCGGTACCACGATCAACATCAACTGCGCACTGGATGCGGATGTCGGCTACCGCTACCGCAACGTCCGCGGCGGCAAGATGTTCGAATACGCATCCGCCGGCGGTCCGGGCTACGACCGCGGTTTCCACAGCCATGAAGTTCGCGGCGGTCTGCGCTACACCTTCGGTGGGTGCGACGAGCCTCCGGTCGAGCCGCCGGTCTTCACGCCTCCGCCGGTCTACAAGTAAGTTCCAACTTACGTTTGATCATTCAGACCGCCCGGTTCCGCCGGGCGGTTTTCGTTCGTCCGGGGCGCCGGCTGAAACGGATATTCCCTAACAATCATGCTTAACCGGTGCTTAACCAGTTTGGTGAATACTTGGTTGAAATCCGCGGATCTAACGCCGCTCGCCTATCGCAGAGGGATCGTCAACAATGTTCAAGCGCGCCACACTGGTTCCGGCCATCGCTATTCTCGCGGCGCTTGCCGCTCCGGCCCAGTCGGCCGACCTCGACAACATCATCTATGCGCCGATGCTGCCGGAAACCAAGCCGGTGGAAATCGGCAGCGGCTGGTATCTCCGTGGTGATATCGGGTACACGAAATCTGCCAGCGACGCGGCTGCGAGCTTCTCGGATTTCGTGGACGGAACCCCGGATGAATATGTCGCCACCGGCTACGATTCCTCCGATCTGAAAACGGACTGGACCGGTACGATCGGCGTCGGCTACGCCTTTACCGACTATTTCCGCGCAGACGCCACGCTCGATTTCGGCTTCGGTCGTTTCAGTGGAAGCAGCATGTCGGACGATCCGTGCGTCGGCGGCCCCGCAGACACGACCTGTATGTCCACGGACGGTGCCGACTACAAGACGTATTCACTCATGGCCAACGGCTACTTCGATCTCGGCACCTTCGCCGGTTTCACCCCCTATGTGGGTGGCGGTGTCGGCATGACCAACGTGCGCTGGGATGACCTTGGCCGGACAAACCGCTGCGTCGATGGCGGCGATGTCTGCGACGAGACGATCGTGTCGTCCGAAAGGCACACCGGCGAGAATGACTGGCGCTTTACCTACGCCCTGATGGCCGGCATGTCCTACGACATCACGGATCAGCTCAAACTGGATCTCGGCTATCGCTATCAGAATATCGATTCGGGCCCGATGGCAGGCTACAGCGCTGACGAGACCGGCCAGGGCGCAACCGGTGTTCAGCTGCATGATGCCGGTATCGAGACCCATGAAATCCGCGCCGGTCTTCGCTACGAACTCTGGTAGGGCCGGGCGAAAAACAAATATTCTCAAAGGGGTGGCTCGGGCCGCCCCTTTTTGTTTCTGGCCTCCGCAGAACTTCCGCTTGACTAGAGGCCGGTCCGGACGTATCCCCGCCAGTGGGACACCTCTCCCCAACGAGAGGCAACTATCTGTGAGGGTAGATACATGACAGATACCACCAAACCGGACGTGCGTCCGGCCAATCCCCGTTTTTCTTCTGGTCCTTGCGCGAAGCGTCCCGGTTGGACGCCCGAAGCACTTTCCGATGCCGCCGTGGGCCGTTCCCACCGCGCCAAGATCGGCAAGTCGAAGCTCAAGGCTGCCATCGACAACACCCGCGAAATTCTCGGCGTTCCCGACGATTACCGCATCGGCATCGTGCCGGCCTCCGATACGGGTGCCGTCGAGATGGCGCTGTGGTCGCTGCTCGGCGCACGCGGCGTCGACATGGTCGCCTGGGAAAGCTTCGGTGCCGGCTGGGTGACGGATGTCGTCAAGCAGCTCAAGCTCGAAGACGCCCGCACCATCAAGGCGCCTTACGGCCAGCTTCCCGACCTTTCGTCGATCGATTTCGATCGCGACGTCGTCTTCACCTGGAACGGCACCACCTCGGGCGTGCGCGTTCCCAACGCCGATTTCATTCCGGCCGACCGCGAAGGCCTGACCATCTGCGATGCCACCTCGGCGGCTTTCGCGCAGAGGCTCGATTTTTCCAAGCTCGATGTCGTCACCTTCTCCTGGCAGAAGGTGCTGGGCGGCGAGGGCGGCCATGGCGTTCTGATCCTCAGCCCGCGCGCCGTCGAGCGCCTGGAAAGCTACACGCCGGCCTGGCCGCTGCCGAAGATCTTCCGCATGACCAAGGGCGGCAAGCTGATCGAGGGCATCTTCGTCGGCGAAACCATCAACACGCCTTCGATGCTCTGCGTGGAGGACTATCTCGATGCCCTGAACTGGGCCGAGACGGTCGGCGGTCTCGACGGCCTGGTTGCCCGGGCGGACGCCAATGCGCAGGTGATCTTCGACTATTGCGACGCCAATGCCTGGCTCGCCAATCTGGCCGAGAAGGCTGAAACGCGCTCCAACACCTCGGTCTGCCTGACCATCAAGGATCCGGCGGTCACGGCACTTGAAGCCGATGCGCAGGCAGCCTTTGCGAAGGCGATCGTTTCGCGGCTCGACAAGGAAGGCGTGGCTCTGGACATCGGTGCCTATCGCGATGCCCCCGCGGGTCTTCGCATCTGGTGCGGCGCGACCGTCGAAACCTCGGACCTCAAGGCGCTGATGCCCTGGCTCGGCTGGGCTTTCGAGGCCGAAAAGGCCGCGCTTTCCAAGGCTGCTTGATCGGGCGGCTGCGGCGTCGAAGCCGCAGCCCCTCACTACTCAATTTTCCCAAATCTGACGGAGGCCAGAATGGCACCTCGCGTACTCGTATCCGACAAACTCTCCCCTACCGCCGTGCAGATCTTCAAGGATCGCGGCGTCGAAGTCGATTACCTGCCGGATCTCGGCAAGGATAAGGACAAGCTCGCCGAAGTCATCGGCCAGTATGACGGTCTCGCGATCCGCTCGGCGACCAAGGTCACGGAGAAGCTGATCGCTGCTGCCGAAAACCTCAAGGTCGTCGGACGCGCCGGTATCGGCGTCGACAATGTCGATATCCCGGCCGCTTCCAAGCGCGGCATCATCGTGATGAACACGCCTTTCGGCAATTCGATCACCACCGCCGAGCACGCCATCGCGCTGATGTTCGCCGTCGCCCGCCAGCTGCCTGCCGCCGACACCTCCACCCAGGCCGGCAAGTGGGAAAAGTCGAAATTCATGGGCGTCGAGATCACCGGCAAGACGCTCGGTGTGATCGGCGCCGGCAATATCGGTTCCATCGTATGCTCGCGCGCCATCGGTCTCAAGATGCAGGTCATCGCCTATGACCCGTTCCTGTCCAAGGAGCGCGCCGAGGAAATGGGTGTGACCAAGGTCGAGCTCGATGAGCTTCTGGCCCGCGCCGATTTCATCACGCTTCACGTCCCGATGACGGACAAGACCCGCGGCATCATCAATGCCGAGGCGTTGGCCAAGACCAAGAAGGGCGTGCGCATCGTCAATTGCGCCCGCGGCGGCCTGGTCGACGAGGCAGCCCTTGCCGCGGCCATCAAGTCCGGCCATGTCGCCGGCGCCGGCTTCGACGTGTTCGAGACCGAGCCCGCCACCGAGAGCCCGCTCTTCGGTCTCGACAACGTCGTCTGCACCCCGCATCTGGGGGCATCCACGACGGAAGCGCAGGAAAACGTCGCCCTCCAGGTTGCCGAGCAGATGTCGGACTATCTGGTCAAGGGTGCGGTCTCCAACGCCATCAACATGCCGTCGATCACGGCCGAGGAAGCGCCGATCCTCAAGCCGTTCATCCGGCTTGCCGACGTGCTCGGCAGCTTTGCCGGTCAGGTCACCGAAAGCCCGATCAAGTCGATCGAGATACTTTATGACGGCGCGACCGCCGGCATGAACACCCGCGCGCTCACCAGCGCGCTGCTCGCCGGCCTCATCCGCCCGCAGGTGGCCGACGTCAACATGGTTTCGGCTCCGATCATGGTGAAGGAGAAGGGCATCGTTCTCTCCGAGGTCAAGCGCGACAAGACCGGCGTCTATGACGGCTATATCAAGCTGACCATCACGACCGAGCGCCAGACCCGCTCGGTTGCCGGTACCGTCTTCTCCGACGGCAAGCCGCGCTTCATCCAGATCAAGGGCATCAACATGGATGCCGATGTCGGCGAGCACATGATCTACATCGCCAATACCGACGTTCCGGGCATGATCGGCTTCATGGGCACCACGCTGGGTGATGCCGGCGTCAACATCGCCAACTTCCATCTCGGCCGCGACAAGGACGGCGGCGACGCCATCGCGCTGCTTTATGTCGACGGTCTCGTCGACCAGGCGGTGCTCGACAAGCTGACCGCCAATGAGGCGATCCGCCAGGCCAAGTCTCTCATCTTCAACGTCGACTAGGCAACAAGCCCTCCCAAGGCTGAAAAGCCCGCTCCGAAAGGGGCGGGCTTTTTTGTCGGCTGGCGTCGGACGGGGCGCGGGCCTTTACTTGTCCCGCTTCACCCGCTCCGCCAGCCAAATTCCGCCCATCACCAGCACCAGTGCCACGACGTGGTAGATGTGCAGCGTTTCACGCAGGATCACGACCGAGAGGATGGTGCCGAAGATCGGAACCAGGTTGACGAAGAGCCCGGCGCGGTTCGATCCGATCATGCCGTTGGCCTGAATGTAGAGAACCTGGGAAATCAGCGACGGGAAGATGGCGGTAAAGAGCGCGATGCCGAAACCGTCAATTCCCGGCCAGACCACGCGGTCGACGGCGATTTCCCATAGGGTGAAAGGGATCGAGGCGACGATGGCAGCGGTCGCCATGACGGCCATCATGCTCTGCCAGTGCATGACCGGGCGGTAGCGCAGCGCCACGGTGTAGCCGCCATAGACGAGCACCGCGACCAGCATGATGGCATCGCCGCGGTTGAGCGTGAGCGACAGGAGCTGGGCGATGCTGCCGCCGGATGCCACCGTCATCACGCCTGCGACGGTCAGGAAGAAGCCCAGCACCTGCCCGCCCGTGATGGGCACGCGGAAGATCAGGAAATTGGCCAGAAAGATGACCAGCGGCATGCCGGCCTGCATGATGACGACGTTGATGGCGCTGGTATATTCGAGCGCTGAGTAGAGCGTGATGTTGAAGGCTGCGAACCCGACTGCGCCGAGCGCGGCAAGAACCGGCCAGTGCCTGCGGATGGCCGGCATGTCCCGCCGGATCTGCGGCAGGGCGAAGCTCAGGAGCACGATGACGGCCAGCGACCAGCGCATCGTCGTCAGCAGCATCGGCGAAATCACCCCGACGGCGAGTTTTCCGGCTACTGCATTCGCGCCCCAGAACAGGGTGGTGAGCGTGAGGTAGAGATAGGCGCGCTGGGTCATGGAGAATTCCGGCCGGAGGGAATGCGGGGCGAGGGGTTCCCATCTATGCCTCTCGCCTGTTCATGGCAATGGCGGCAACGCATCCCTGCCATTCGTCACCGGCTGCAGCTTTTCCTCCGAAAAACGAAAATTTCCCTTCACAGAGCAGCGGATGGCGCCATGCGGGGGGTCGCATGCGCGCACACATGACGATATAGAACAGTTTCGAAATTACCGGCCGGTCGCTTCGACCGGCAATTCAGGGGACTGTACATGGCCAATGTGGTTGTCGTCGGCTCGCAGTGGGGCGACGAAGGTAAGGGCAAGATCGTTGACTGGCTTTCCGAGCGCGCGGATATCGTGGTGCGCTTTCAGGGAGGGCACAATGCGGGCCACACGCTCGTCATCGATGGCGTCAGCTACAAGCTCTCGCTGCTGCCTTCGGGCGTGGTGCGCGAAGGAAAGATGGGCGTCATCGGAAATGGTGTCGTCATAGATCCGCATGCGCTGATTGCCGAAATGGACCGTCTGGGCGAGCAGGGCGTCAAGGTCGGGCCCGAGAACCTGCGCATTGCCGACAATGCCACGCTGATCCTGTCGCTGCACCGCGAACTCGACGGCATCCGCGAGGATGCGGCGTCGAACTCCGGCACCAAGATCGGCACCACCCGCCGCGGCATCGGCCCTGCCTATGAGGACAAGGTCGGTCGCCGCGCGATCCGCGTCATGGATCTCGCCAATCTCGAAACGCTGCCGGACAAGATTGATCGTCTTCTGACGCACCACAACGCGCTGCGCCGCGGGCTCGATCAGCCGGAAATCGCTTTCGACACGATCCACGGGGAACTGACGTCGATCGCCGATCGCATTCTGCCGTTCCGCGATACCATCTGGCTGATGCTCGACAAGGCGCGCCGTTCCGGTAGCCGCATTCTCTTCGAAGGCGCGCAGGGCACGCTTCTCGATATCGACCACGGCACCTATCCGTTCGTGACGTCGTCGAACACGGTTGCCGGCCAGGCTGCCGCAGGTTCGGGGCTCGGACCGGGTTCGCTCGATTACGTGCTCGGCATCACCAAGGCCTACACGACGCGCGTGGGTGAGGGGCCTTTCCCGACTGAGCTCAACGATGACATCGGCCAGTTTCTCGGCGAGCGCGGGCATGAATTTGGCACCGTGACGGGTCGCAAGCGCCGTTGCGGCTGGTTCGACGCCGCGCTCGTGCGTCAGGCTGTCGCCGTCAACGGCATCAGCGGCATCGCGCTGACCAAGCTCGACGTGCTCGATGGTCTCAAGGAGATCAAGATCTGCGTCGGCTACGAGCTCGATGGCGAGCGGACGGATCACCTTCCGGCCAGCCAGGGCGCGCAGGCGCGGTGCACGCCGGTCTATGAAGCCATCGAGGGCTGGGAAGGCACGACGGTCGGTGCGCGCAGCTGGGCTGACCTGCCCGCGCAGGCAATCAAATATGTCCGTCGCATCGAGGAACTGATCGGCGCGCCGGTGGCACTTCTGTCGACAAGTCCGGAGCGTGACGACACCATACTTGTTACCGACCCCTTTGAAGACTAGTTTAACCACCAAAACAATGTGATTAAACGAAGTTAGCAGGTACCAGTCAGACCATGGCGGATTTTGTAGCTGTCATCCGGAAGGCCGTAGACAACCTTTCGGACAATACGCCGGAGAACCGGGAACGGGTTTATTCCAAAGCCCGTGCGGCCATCCGCCGGCAGCTCGAGGCGATGAACCCGCCTCCTGCCGAAGACATCATGAACCGGCAGATGTCGAAGCTCGAAGGCGCCATTTCGGAAGTCGAGAGCGAGTATGTCGCGGCCATCGAAGAAGACCAGGACGAGACCGATCGCCTGATGTCCGAGCTCGAGGCGCTGGTCGATGAGCGCTCGACGCCGGCAGCACCGATCGCGGTGACGCCGACCTATGTGGCTGAACCCGAGCCGCCAGTCGCAGAGCCGGTCGCCGAGCCTGAACCGCCTGTGGCGGAAGAGCCCGAGCCTGAGCCAGAGGTGGTGGAGCCGGAGCCCAAACCCGAATATTTCCCGGAAGACCCAGAGGTTTACGAGGAAGCCCAGCCGGTCGAGCCGCCGGCCTCTTTCGGCCCGGCGGATCACCAGTGGACGCCTGACGCCGACGAGGTGCAGGCCGCGCCTGGGACGCCAGGCGAAGACTGGGGCCCGGAAGCGCCGGTGGAGGAGACCCATCTCGAGCCTCCCATGGGCGAGATCCGCGACGAGCCGGATGTAGCGCCCGAACCGGAATTCGCCGCGTCCACTTATGCTCCGCCACCGGCGGTTGAGCGTCCGGAGATCGTCACCGGCGTTGCCCATGACGAGATTTTCGGTCTCGGCGGCCGCGGTGACGAAAGATACGAAGCATCGGCCGGAAAGCCGGCTTCTGCGCCGGTCGTCGAAAAGCGCAGGACCCAGGTTCCCGCCGGCAAGCGCGGCGGGATGGCCAAGATAGCCCTGGGCGTCGCGGCGCTGCTTCTGCTCGCCGTCGTCGGCTATACCGTTTGGGCGCAGAAAGACGCGCTGATGGCGATGTTCTCCTCCGACGGAGATGTCGAGACGGCTGCACCGGCAGATACCTCGCCCGCGACAACGGACGAAGCCGCGTCCGACACTTCGCCCGCTGGCGAAGCTGAAACGAATGGGGCACCGGCGACCGAGACGCCTGCTCTTTCCCCCGGCCAGCAGGCGGCGGACGATCCGGATCGCAAGTTCACCGAGCGCCTCAACCCCGATGGCACCGAGTCCAATCCCGGTCCCGCGCCGGAACTCGCTCAGGCCAGCGCGCCGGTCGAGGGGCGGTCGGTTGCCGAGCAGACCGATGCCGGCGATCAGGCTCCGATGCAGGCGCCGGCGACGGGCGAGGTTTCCGGTGTCGAGCAGGCCGGCGGGCAGACTGCCGCCGAGAGCAATGAAGCGCTTGGCGTGCAGCAGAAGATGTTCCTGTACGAGGAGCGGCTTGACCAGCAGAGTCCTGCTGTCAGCGAGGGCTCCGTCGTCTGGTCGCTGATCGACGATCCGGAAAACGGTGGCCCGAACAATGTCGCCATTCGTGGCGAGATCAGCACGGACGACGGCAATCTCTCCGCGCTGGTGACCATCAAGCGCAACGCCGACAAGTCGCTGCCTGCCAGCCACATCATCGAGATCGTGTTCGCGCTGCCGGAAAGTTTCACCGGCGGGGGGATCGAGCAGGTGCAACGCATCTCGATGAAGCAGACCGAGCAGGATCAGGGCAATCCGCTGATCGCCGTACCGGCCAAGATCACCGAGGATTTCTACATGATCGCGCTCAACGATCTGACGGAAGCGGTGCAGACCAATACGCAGCTTCTGCGTACCCGCAGCTGGATCGATATTCCGGTGATCTACACCAATGGCCGTCGCGCGCTGATCACGCTCGAGAAGGGCACCAGCGGCACGGAAGTGTTCAACCAGGCACTCGACGTCTGGGCGGCGGGATAAGCTCCCGGCCGCCCGGCCGTCTCTTCGATTTCGCGAGGAATTTCCAGCCGATCAGGCCGCAGGCGCGGTCGTCGGCGTGGCGTTCAGGAGCTGGCTGAGCAGTGCTTCCGCCTGCGGGCTGCGCTCCGAGCGCTCGATGAAGCCGCCGCCATAGACGCGGGCCTCGTCGTCGGGCGAGGAATAGAGAACGCAAGCCTGACCGGCGGCAATACCGGCTTCGCCTTCATCAAGCTCGACTTCCGCCACACCGTCGATCACGCGGAGCGTCGCCGGTTTCGGCGGGCGGGTCGAGCGGAGCTTGGCAAAGCATGACACGCCGTTTTCGCCGATGGCTTCGAGCGGCGTGTCGCTGAGCCAGTTCACGTCGCGCAGGATCACCTTGCTGGTTTCCAGTGCCTCGCGCGGACCGACGACGACGCGCTTCGAGCGGGCATCGAGATGCACCACGTAGAGCGGATCGCCGGTGGCCACGCCCAGGCCCTTCCGCTGGCCGATCGTGTAGTTGACGATGCCCGGGTGGCTGCCGAGCACGCGGCCGTCGATATGGACGATATCGCCCGCGAGCTGCGAATCCGGGCGAAGCTTGCCAATCACGTCGGCATATTTGCCTTGCGGAACGAAGCATATGTCCTGGCTGTCTGCCTTCTGGGCGACGACCATTCCCATTTCCTCGGCCAGTTCGCGGGTGCGCGCCTTGGGCAGCTCGCCGAGCGGAAAGCGCAGGAAGTCGAGCTGCTCCTGTGTCGTGGCGAAGAGGAAATAGCTCTGATCGCGATCCGAATCGATCGGCCGGTAGAGCGTGCGGCGGTCGGGATTGTCCGCGGTCGGCTCATGACGCGAGCGGATATAGTGGCCGGTGGCAAGGCAATCGGCACCCAGGTCACGGGCGGTGGCCAGAAGATCGGCGAATTTCACCGTCTGGTTGCAGGCCACGCAGGGTATCGGGGTTTCACCCATGACATAGCTTTCCGCGAACGGATTGATCACGGCTTCGCGGAAGCGCTGTTCGTAATCGAGCACGTAATGGGGGATGCCGATGGCTTCGGAGACGCGGCGGGCATCGTCGATGTCCTGACCTGCGCAACAGGAGCCTGCCCTGTGGACAGCGGCACCATGGTCGTAAAGCTGCAGGGTGACGCCGATGACGTCATACCCTTCTCTTTTCAGAAGACCTGCAACCACTGAGCTGTCCACGCCACCGGACATTGCAACCACCACGCGCGTGTCGCGCGGCGGCTTGGCGATATCGAGACTATTCACTTCAAACCCCGGCATTCAAAGGCGTTCAAGGCGCCGATCAAGCTGACAAGTTCATCATTTTCGAGCGCACATATACAGATCGAGAGCGGCGGCAACAAGGCCGCGCCGGGAAAGCCGGCAATGTGTGCCGAAACGTTACCAAAAGCTTAGTCGCGCCTTTAGCAAATTTTAAAGCGGAAACGGTAGCTTACATCCCACTAGGTCTTGAGTTTGTAAGAGTGTCCAATGACCGATATGGTTCGCCCCCGAGTTAAGTATGTAATCGGACCCGATGGTAGTCCGCTTACGATTGCAGATCTGCCCCCCGCCAATACGCGGCGCTGGGTCATCCGACGCAAGGCGGAAGTGGTCGCTGCGGTTCGCGGCGGGTTGCTGAGCCTTGAAGAGGCTTGTGAGCGCTACACGCTCACAGTGGAGGAGTTCCTCTCCTGGCAGTCCTCGATCAATGACTACGGTCTGGCCGGCCTGCGCACCACGCGGATTCAGCAGTACCGCCACTAGAACCGTCCCGTCTCGGACGGGAGCGGCGCAAATCGGACTGCATCCGGGAATTTTCCCGCATTTCGAAACTGCCCGTTTCGCGCTACGGCGAAACGGCATGGGACAGGTTGCGGCGGTTCGCCGCCGTAGCCTCTGGCACCTGCCTGCCTCCGGAGGTGTGCTCCGGTCATTTCCACAGCTTTATTCGGTTTCCCGTCGCAAGCGCCCGCATATCATGTGGGCGATGAGGGCGAGACTTGCCGAGGCCAGGTAAAACCACAGGCCCGGCTGCGACAAGGCAGTGGCGATCCCGCCGGTCTTGGCGGCCACGATCACCACGGCAACAATGAGAACGTCCATCAGCGACCATCGGGCGAGCTGGGGGAGGGTGCGCGCGAAACGCCCCTTCGGGGCGAGCGGAAGGTCGGTCACTTCGGCCGCGATGACGAAAATTTTGACGAGCGGAAACAGGATCGAGACCAAAGCGACAATGACGGCGAGGGCGAAATCGCCGTCAAGTGCGAGGCTTGAAACGATGTCGACCAGGGACGGTGCGCTGTCGAACACGTAAAGTGTCTCGAACCGGATCAGTGGCAGCGTCACCCCGAGCGCCAGGCAGAAGGGCGCCAGCACGAGGCAGGCGATCAAAACCAGTCTCAAACCAATCTTTTCCATCAGGTCGGCGTTAACGGCGCATCCCAGGCACCACAGCTTCGGGGCCAATGCAAGGCGGGATCATTCACATCCGTCCGTTCATTTTTTTTCGCGGCGGGAAACATGACATTCGTCATCAGGATGCGAAAAGCCGACGGAAGGGAGTCGTTTCCCTTCCGTCGGCACAAATGTGCAGCGTCAATATCGCGTCGTCGCGTCGTCAGCCGGCGCGGCTGGATTTGTTGTCGCGCTCTTCCAGGGCTGCTGCCTTGGCGTGTTCTGCCTGGGCTTCCTCGAGAGCGATTTCGGCCGCATCGAGCTGAACCTGGAGTTCGCGGATCGAATTGGAAAGATTGTCGGCACGCTGGCGCGCCGCCTTGGCGAAAGTAGGATAGGCAAAGTGCGACGGATCGTTGATACCCGCCTTCTTTTCCTCGGCGACGATCTGGTATTCCAGTTCGGCCGCCATCTTCTGCATTTCCGCCATCATGAGCTGAATCTGGTTCAACTGGCGGGACTTTTCAGTCACCTGAAACTGCTTCAGGCGAACAAGGCTCTCACGCGATTTCATACGCAATACTCCCGTGAAGAGAAACCCATTTACGACGCTGCACCGGCGATACCCCTCCGGCGTCCCTTTTCGAATCATTACCAACACGCGCTGGCGTTAACCAATTGTCCATCTGGTAACCATTCGTTTACGGGCATCGTTAATACTAAGTGACATGGTTTAAGGGCAGGTAAACGAGAAGACGGATTTTTCGTAAGCCTTTCCGGAGTCGAATGAGTCGATTACAGGAGAATCTTAAAGTGATTTCTCAATTCGAATGATCGCCATTTGTGATTTTGAATCAGGAAGCTGTCCATGGAAATTAACACCAACTGAACGGTTGCCTAACGGCATCAGAATTTGTTAACCATTCCATGGCAGCCTCCAAATCAGGCAACGACTGGACCGTACCGTGTAGATGACGTTGACCACGGCTCTGCGGCGGCGGAAAAGGGGATAAATATGCGCGTACTACTGATTGAGGATGACAGCGCCACGGCGCAGAGCATCGAATTGATGCTCAAGTCCGAGAGTTTTAATGTCTACACCACCGACCTCGGTGAGGAAGGTGTCGATCTGGGCAAGCTCTACGACTATGACATTATCCTCCTGGACCTGAACCTGCCGGACATGTCCGGTTACGAAGTGCTCCGCACGCTTCGTCTGTCGAAGGTCAAGACACCCATTCTGATCCTCTCCGGCATGGCCGGCATCGAGGACAAGGTCCGGGGCCTCGGCTTCGGCGCCGACGATTACATGACCAAGCCGTTCCACAAGGACGAGCTGGTTGCCCGTATCCACGCCATCGTCCGTCGCTCGAAGGGCCATGCACAGTCGGTCATCACCACCGGCGATCTGGTCGTCAACCTCGACGCCAAGACCGTTGAAGTGGGCGCCCAGCGCGTTCACCTGACCGGCAAGGAATACCAGATGCTGGAGCTGCTCTCGCTCCGCAAGGGCACCACGCTGACCAAGGAAATGTTCCTCAACCACCTCTATGGCGGTATGGACGAGCCGGAACTCAAGATCATCGACGTGTTCATCTGCAAGCTGCGCAAGAAGCTCGCCACGGCTGCCGGCGGCAAGAATTATATCGAAACCGTCTGGGGTCGCGGTTACGTGCTGCGCGAGCCGGATGAGGGCGAGATCCGCGAAAGCGCCTGATCTGCATGAAATCAAGCTGACCATCCCCGTCAGCATGAGCCTGGTAAGAATGAGCCCGCCTTGCATGGCGGGCTTATTTCGTTGGGCGTATCGCCGCGGGCTAACGGCTCAGGCAGCCAGCGAATATTTGGCGAATGCCGCTTCGAGGACCTGGCGGTCGAAAGGCTTGGTGAGAAAATCGTCGGCACCGGCTCGCTTGCCGATCATCAGGACCTTGATGTCGGTTTCGATGGTGCAGTAGTAGATCCGCACCTTCTCGCCACCCTGCATCTGGCGCACGGTGTGAATGACGCTCAGCGCATCGGGCATTCCGGCATCGACGATCAGGATTGCGGGCAGTTGCGCTTCGCACATCATCAGCGCTTCGCTGCTGTTCGAAGCTTCCACCACCTGGAAGTTCATGCCGCCCAGGATCCGCTTCGCCACTTTGCAGATCACTGCCGAATCGTCTGCGATCATCAACCGTTGTTGCATCTCTTCACTCCTTGACCCTTCGCGGGCTTCCCCATCCGGCCGGAGTTTATTCCGACCGGATTTGGTCAAGGTTATGCGAAACCAGCGAACATTCGGTAAGCAGACACGCTTAACAGTTGGTTGAGCGGCGCGCGGGCCAAGGCGGCCCGCCTTCGGCCGGGATCAGGCGGGTTGGGCGGTGAAGACGACCTCTTCGGCATTCGCCGAGCAGTTGATCTTCATTCCGGCCTCATCCGCCAGAAGCACGGTGTAATAGGGCTGGATCGCGTGTGCGTCGATGGCTTCCTCGACCTGACCCGAGTGGATTTCGAGGAATTTCGGCGGAACGCGGACCATGCGGCCCTTGCAGACCAGCTTGAACTGGGGATTGGTTTCCAGTTCTTCGAGGGTGATGTCGACTGTGCCGCCACGCGGGATTGCACCGTAGGCGACGAGGAAAAGGTTGAGCAGCAGCTTCACCTTGTTCTTCGGAATGATGGCGCGCGGACCGGTCCAGGTGACTTCCGTCTTGGCGTCGGCCGAAACGAAGTCGATGACCGCCTTCTCGGCTTCCCCGGTATCGATCGATGCACCGACAGAGCCGGATGCGCCGAAGGCGAGGCGGGCGAATTTGAGGCGCACCGAGGCGTTGAGCGCGCTCGTGCGGATCAGGTCCATCGCGTCTTCGTCGGCACCGCCCTCGTCGAGCAGTTCAAGACCATTGTTGATCGCGCCGACCGGCGAGATGACGTCGTGGCAGACACGGCTGCACAGCAACGCTGCGAGGTCGGGTCCCGAAAGTGTCAGATTGGGGTTCTTCGACATGTGCCGTCTCCTGTCCCTTTGGTGTCCCGAATCGCCGATCGAGGCCGAAACTGCACCGGAGCCGCGTCTTTCGCAAGCGAAAGCCCGGATTCGGGTCGCAGTCGAGCGCCCGTCGGATGCGGGATGGCTCGAGCCATAATGACACCACATTTGGTAAACCGCTTATTAATACCCTGGTTGCAAAATGGAACAGAACCGGACGGCGCGCGCCGTCACGTCTCTACCAGGAGTTCGACTATGAAGCGTATCACCTCGAACCTGATGATTGCCTTGCGGCTGATCGCGGCCCTTTTCATCGTGACCGGCCTGTCCGTTTCGGCGCAGGCCCAGCAGGCCAGTTCGAATTACACGGCCCAGGAGA
This sequence comes from Pseudohoeflea suaedae, assembly GCF_004354915.1. Lineage (GTDB taxonomy): Bacteria > Pseudomonadota > Alphaproteobacteria > Rhizobiales > Rhizobiaceae > Pseudohoeflea > Pseudohoeflea suaedae. The sequence continues at coordinate 433,706 of NZ_SMSI01000003.1, forward strand.
TCGTCGATGCCGGCCACGGCTTCTTCGGATCGACCTCGGGCGGTCTCGCCAAGCTGGTCGAGAAGGCTTTCCAGGATTACGGCCTGCCCAACGGCTATATTCTCGGGCAGGAAGCTTCCGGCGCCTTCATCGGCGGCCTGACCTATGGCGAGGGCGACCTCTACACCAAGAATGCCGGCCAGCACGAAGTTTTCTGGCAGGGCCCCTCGCTCGGTATCGATTACGGCGGCGACGGCAACCGCACCATGATGCTCGTCTATAATCTGCCGGCGATCGAGAGCATGTACGGGCGTTTCGGCGGCGTCAGCGGCTCGGCCTTCATCGTCGCCGGCCTCGGCATGACGGTGCTCCAGCGCGACGGCATGCTGGTCGTGCCGATCCGCACCGGTGTCGGCGCCCGCCTCGGCATCAATGTCGGTTATCTGAAAATGACGCCGCGGCCGACCTGGAATCCCTTCTGATCCCTCCCGAAATGTCTGAACACCGGGCGGCCCCTGTGGCCGCCCTTTCTTTTTCCGGGGCTGCGCAAGAGGTCTTTACTTGCCCGCCATGGCGGAACCGTGTTTAAAGCTGGCGCGGGGCGCAAACTAACGGGACAATTTCGATCGTGATCGGGTTTCTGCTGCAATTCGCGCTTGGGTTTCTCGCCGCCGCTCTTATCGCCTTGCTGCTGGCGCCCGTCATTCATCGCCGCATCGTCACGCTTACCGAGAGGCGCATGCGCGCCAGCGTTCCCCTGTCTGCCGCCGAGGTGAAGGCGGAAAAGGATTTCGCCCGCGCGGCATTCGCGGCCGAAAAGGCCAAGCTCGCAGTCGATCTGCGCAGCGAGCGCGATCGCACCTCCGTCCAGTTGAAAAAGAACATCAGGCTCGAGGAAAAGCTCGCCGAGGCGCGTGAGGAAGTGCTCGCCTTGACGCAGAAGAATTCCGAAGCGTCCGAGCAGGCCGGTCAGCTGCGCTCCCAGATCCGCGAACGCGATACAAGGCTCGAAACGCTGACGGGTGAAGCTGCGAAGGCAACCCGCGAGGTCAAGGAGCGCAGCAGCGAGATCGACAATCTGCGCCACCAGATCAATCGTCTGGAAGGCGGGATCGAAGAGATGAAGATCGACGTCGCCACCCGCGATACGGAGATCGAGAACTTCAAATCGCAGATCCAGGCACTGCGCGACGAGCGCGCCCGGCTGCGCGACGACCTGCGCAGCCGCACCGCTTCGGGGCGCGAGGCGGAAATCCGCCTCAAGCAGGAAACCGAGCGCGCCAACGATCTCGACGCGCGTCTGGCAAAGGCGATCGCGACACTGTCCGACCGCGAGCAGTCGCTGGAAAACCGCAGCGCCGAAGTGGCGCGCCTGCAGGAGGAGAAGGCCAGGCTTTCGATCGACCTGAAGGAAGTCACGGATGATCTGAAGGCGGCGGAAAAGCAGCGCAAGGCGCTGGAAAAGGATATCGCCAAGGCCGAAGCCGCAAGCGAGCGGGAGCGCAAGGCGAATGAGAGGGCTGTCGCGAAGGCCGAGGCCCAGGCGGAGAAAGATGCGACGCGCGACGCTGCATCGGTGACGCCGATCAGGAAATCTCAGGGCACGCCGGAGGCGGAGGCTTCGGAAAACAGGCCCGCCAGGCCGCAAGCCGACAACATGCGGCCGGCCGAACGCACATCTCCGGCCAAAGGCAAGCTGCGCGAGGCCGATGAGGCCCGCAGCGACGAGGAGCTGATCGAGCATCTGCGTCTGCGCCAGACCGCTCTTGCAGAGCAGCTGAAGAAGGCGGACAAGCCAGGTGGCGATGCCGCGCTTCGCAACGAGATTGCCGAGATTGCCGCTCTGATGATCGACCTCACGGTGCGCCGTGACGGCAAGAATGGCCCGATCACCCGCATCCTTTCGGGCAATGAGGACCAGATCGATGGAGCCGGCATGAGCCTCGCCGCACGGGCCAGGGCCCGGATGGAAGCCTCTTCGAACTGAGCGGCCAGGCGCGAGCGTGAAATCAGCTCAGCCGTCCCATGGCGCGGGCGACCTGCCAGAGCGCAAGGCCCGTGGCGGTGGCTACGTTGAGGGAATCCATTCCCGGCGCCTGCGGAATGCGGACGGTCGTGGTGCGCGCCAATATGTCGGCCGGCAGGCCGGGGCCTTCCGCCCCGACCACGAGCGCGGTCCGTCCCGCGGGCCGTATATCCGCGATGTCAGTCTTGCCGCCGGGAGAAAGCGCGATCGTCGCAAAGCCCGCCTTGTCGAGCGCTGCGAGAATGTCGCTCGCTTCGCCGCCCTTGCAGAAGGGCACGCGCAGCGCCGCGCCCACCGAAACGCGGATCGCCTTGCGGTAGAGCGGCGCGCAGCAGGTTTCGTCGATCACCACCCCGTCGGCGCCGAAGACGCCGGCATTGCGGAAGATCGCACCCATATTGTCGTGGTTGGAAATCCCGCAGCAGGCGACGACCAGGGCGTTGCCTGGCAATCGATCGAGGAAGCCCGCGAGATCCGGGGGAGGGGCATGCCGCCCGAGCGCCAGTACGCCGCGGTGCATGGCAAAGCCGGTGATCGCGTCCATGACCGCGCGGTCGGCGACATAGACCGGTATGCCGGCATCGAGCTTGTCGATGATCTCGCCCGCGCCCTCGAGCCGGTTTTCGAGCACCAGAAGTTTCTCGACGGAAAAACGTTCGGTTGCCCCGAGAGACAGAAGCGCGTTGAGCACCACCTTGCCTTCCGCGATGAAACGGTCACCGCGTCCGGCGATATCCTTCTCCTTCAGCGAGACGAATTCCGCGATGCGCGGATCGTCCGGGTCGCTGATGCGGATCGGGATGATCGGGTCGCCCATGCCTTAACGGCCGACCTCGATCGTGCCGAGGCGGGTGCCGGAGGAGGCGTCATAGACGAGAACCTGGCTTGCGCCGTTGGCGGTGCCGAAAAAGGCGATGCGGTCGCCGTCGACCGACATCGACACCACCTCGAAACCCGGCGGCAGGTCGATGCGATCGACCAGCGGGGTGCTGCTGGGGGCCGCCGGAGCGTTGCCGGACGCAGCGGGAACAGCCGCGACATCTTCGGCGGGGCGCGTGAACTTGTAGACAATGGCGGCCAGCACGGCCATAACACCGACAAACATGATGCCGATCGATACGGCGAGCAGCCGGACCATCTTGCGCCGCACTTTCTCCATTTCGGGGTCGAGCGGCTTTTCCTCGAGTTCGTCGGTCATCGGTCTGGTCATTCTCAATCCCTGAAAGGCAGGTCGGTCAGTTGCACGGTGCGTCTCCCTTTAACGAAAGCGCGGGCGAGTTGAAAGCCTTGGTTGTCGAAGGTGCGGGGGGGCGTCTTGACGCATGGATCGCGGCAGCCCTCGCTCCCGATTTCTCGCGCTCGCGGATCAAGACGCTGGTGAAGGACGGTCACGTGTCCATCAACGGCACGCCCGCCACCGAGCCCAATCGCAAGCTGCATGACGGCGACCGTGTCGAGATCATGCTGCCGGAAGCCGCGGATCCGGTTCCGCAAGGGGAGGATATCCCGCTCGAGGTTCTCTACGAGGACGCCGATCTCATTGTCATCAACAAGCCTCCGGGGCTCGTCGTCCATCCGGCCGCGGGCAACTGGACCGGCACGCTCGTCAATGCGCTCATCCACCATTGCGGCGACAGCCTGTCCGGAATAGGCGGGGTGAAGCGTCCCGGTATCGTGCATCGGCTCGACAAGGATACGTCGGGTGTGATGGTCGTCGCCAAGAACGATCTCTCCCATCGCCATCTTGCCGATCAGTTTGCCGATCACGGCCGCACGGGCGACCTCGAGCGCGCCTACAAGGCGATCGTCTGGGGGCGTCCCGATCCGCTCAACGGCACGATCGATGCGCCGCTCGGGCGCGCCCGCGACCGGCTCAAGCGCGCCGTCCGCACCGACAATGGCGACGACGTACGCCACGCGGTGACGCATTACACGGTGACCGAGCGCTATTGCGAGCAGTCGGACGCGACATCGCTGGCAAGCCTTGTCGAATGCCGTCTGGAAACCGGTCGCACGCACCAGATCCGTGTTCACATGTCCCATATCGGCCATCCGCTGATCGGCGACCGGGATTACGGCATGTCCTTCCGCACCAAGACGAAGAAACTGCCGGAGGAGGTGGCGAAGGTCATCGACCGTTTTCCCCGCCAGGCGCTTCACGCCTGGCTGCTGGCTTTCGAGCATCCATCCACCGGCGAAGTCATGCGTTTCGAGGCGGACATGCCCGAGGACATCGAAACGGTGCGTGCGGCTCTCGCCGGTCTCGACGCCGGGCAGGCCGGCTAGGCCGGGCCACCCGGCAGTTCGCCTGCCTGGCGCATCCCGCTTTCGCCTGCGCTTCATCCATCGTGTCATCCGCGCGTCTGTCGGGATCGCGCACCTGCGCCACCGCTGCGGTCAGGAATTGCAAATCTCGCCACAACCCTGGAATTGCTTTATAAGCAGATTGTGGAAGGCCCTGTAATGCATGCTGTCTGGGGACGATAGTTGCGGTAAGATGCTGAATTGCCGTGCCGCAAGAGCCTGATCGAGGCGCCGCCGCGCGGGGCGTGCTATCAAGATACGGAACGGTGGAAGGAGCCAAGCCGTGGAATCGACATTCATCAGCATAGGCCTGCCGGTTTCACTGGCAATCATCATGTTCTCGCTCGGTCTGGGCCTGACGATTGCCGATTTCACCCGTATTGCGGCCGCGCCCAAGGCCTTCGTCACGGGGTTGGTCGCGCAGGTGGTGCTGCTGCCGATCATCGCATTCGGTCTTCTTGCATTGACCGACCTGCCGCCACATCTCGCCTTTGGGGTGATGATCCTGGCTTTCTGTCCGGGCGGGGCTACCACCAACATGCTGAGCCGTTTCGCGCGCGCGGACGTGGCGCTGTCGGTCACGCTGACGGCTTTCGTCAGCCTGCTGTCGGTGATCACCGTGCCGCTTCTCATTGCTGCGACCTCGAGCTATTTCCTCGATCTGGGCGAGCAGGCGATCGATATTACCGGCCTGGCGATCAGCCTCGCCGTCATCACCATCGTTCCGGTGGCGCTCGGCATGATCACGCGCCGCTTCGCGAGCGCCTTCACTCTTCGCGCCGAACGGTATTTCTTCGGCGCTTCGACGGTGATCTTCGTCATCGTTCTCGCAGGCGCCCTGGCGAGCAACTGGGCGCTCTTCATCGCGAACGTCACGATCCTCGGCCCGATCCTCATCCTTTTCAACGTGGTTCTTCTGGCTGTCGGCTGGTATCTCGCGCGCGGGCTGAAACTCGGCGGCGCGCAGGCCGCGACCATCGCGATCGAGGGCGGCGTGCAGAACAGCACGCTCGGCATTACCGTCGCCTCGATGATCGCGGGCACGGCGATGCCGGATTACGCGCTGCCCTCGGCGGTCTACGGGATCACGATGTATCTGGTCACGCTGCCGGCGATCTTCCTGCTGATGCGCCAGCCGAAGCTGGTCGCCCGGCCTGCCTGAAGGCCCTAAACCGTCTCGTCGCTCACCTTGTCCATGGCCCAGCCGACGGAAAAGCCGTGGAACATGGTCGACAGCAGGATCGTGAGGCCGACGAGCGACCAGAGCTGGCCCTCGTTGATGAACTCCATGTGCCGTCCGGCATAGCACAGGTAATAGATCGAGCCGATACCGCGCACGCCGTAGAAGGCGGTGACCATGCAGTCGTTGCGTGAGAAATCGGCGCGGATCAGTCCCAATGCGCCGGCAAGCGGCCGGATGCCGAAGATCAGCACCAGGGCGATCAGCACATGCGACCATTGCAGGTCCTGGAAGAGCAGCGGCAGCACCACGCCGAGCGCGACGAGCAGCACGGCGGTCAGTGCATGTTCGAGCGATTCGGAGAAATCGTGGAGCCGGCGGTGGAATTCGTGGTCGGCCTCCTGCCGGCGCAGCGTCAGCCCCATCACCGCGACGGCGATGAAGCCGTAGCCGTGGACCATCTCGGTGGAACCGTAGCAGAGCAGCACGCCGGCCAGCGAGATGACGCCGGAACTCGTGTCGGCAACCGCCGAGCGGCGCGGAAACGAAAACAGCAGGATGCCGAGCAGCTTTCCGCCGCCCCAGCCCATCAGCGCGCCCATGAAGATGCGGTAGACGATATCGACACCCACCCATTCGAGCCCCCATATGCCCGGCGAAAAGCCTTCGGCGGCAACCAGCAACCCGAGATAGACGAAGGGGAAGGCGAGCCCGTCATTGAGCGCGGCTTCCGTCGTCAGGGTGAAGCGGACGGGATGCTCGGCGCCCTCCTGCGGGGGCCCCACCTGCACATCGGCCGCAAGCACCGGATCGGTGGGGGCGAGCACCGCGCCGAGCAGGATCGCGCCCGCGATCGTCAATCCGCCGGCCCAGACGCCCAGAAGCGCCACCGCCGCGATGGTGACCGGCATGGAGATACCCAGAAGCCGCGCCGTCGGCCCCCATTTGGAGATCGGTCCCAGCTTGTCGATCCGCATGCCGGCGCCGAACAACGCGATGATGACGGTCAGTTCGCTCACCACTTCCCAGGGCAGCGGGTTGGAACGGGGATCGGCGAAGTCCGGCAGGGGCGCGATGACCAGCCCGGCAATCACGCCGAAGATGATCATCAGCGGCGCGGAGGCAGGCTCGCGGTCGGACACCAGTCGCGGCAACCAGCGCGCGGCGATGATGATGACGCCGAGCGCGGCGAGCACGACGTGATAGGTCTCGAACGAAAACAGCGGCCTTGTCTCCGGTTATGTAAGCAAGCGTTGACCGGAAATTAGGGCAGGAACAGGGAAAGGGGAGGGCGGCGCGCTAGCGGGTGAGGACGACCTTCCGAAAGGTCAGCGAAATGCGGCGCGATCGCGCGACGCGTTCTCCCCGGATATTGTCGCTCTTGCGCGCCGGAATTTCATGGGTCCAGAGGTAGCGTGCCTCGTCCTTCAGCACGAGGGCCGAGCGCGGTTCGAGAATGACCGAGGATCCCCCGCCTGTTCTCCCCGCGATGCCCCTTGGGCGGAAGATCATCTCGCAACGGGAGAGCAGGCTGACCGAGACGATCGTGCCGTCAAAGCAGGGCTCGCAATCGATGTGGGCGCTGATGCCCTGTCCCGGCAGGTATTCGTTGGCGATAACCTGATCCGGCGGAGCCTCGAAATGGCCGGCCGCGACCAGGCGCTGCCCGAGCGTCGCGAGCCAGGCCGGCAACGGTCCCAGACGGGTCTCCCGCGTGACGGTCCGCGCCTTGTAGTCGTAGCGATAACCGAAATGCTGGACACGGCGCCTGAGGCCGCCGTCCCACAGGCCTTCGTCAAGCAGGCGCGTGATGTCGGCTTCCTCTTCGGGGTCGAGAAAGTCGTGATGATAGCTGGCGCCCTGTGGTAACGTCATATCTATCTGTGCCCGCTCAAACATTTTCGATTAGTATTTCTCTTGAGGGAGAATATATACGTAACGCATTCTCTGTCGTTGCTTGCAACACTTGTCCCGTCATCCTTTGTCTTGACGTGGATATAACCCGGGAAGTTGGAAAATTTGAAGGGATGCGCGAAGGGTGCCTCGTAACTGTTGCGCGCGGCTGCTCCGTCGACATCAAAGGCCCCATCATAGTGTCCACTATTAAGTGTGGTAATTGCTACCTTGCCATTGGGTTGGAGATGATTTGCAGCGCTACCCAGAAATCTACGGATAAGTACGTGATTGGGATTGCGTCCATAAATAGGAATCCTGCTTCCGACATTGGGAAATTGAAATACAATAAGTTTAAACTTCTGCCTACCAAACCAATTTGACAGTCGTGTTGCATCGACGCCTGCTCTTACAGTGACGCCTAAGCTTATTAGTTTCTTGGCGTTTTGCCTCATTAGTGCGTCTTGAACGGGTGGTACCTTGAAAACTGTCGCGGTCATGCTCCGGGCGGCGCTGCCGCTCATCTGCGCTAGCGAAAGAGAGAAGCTCATGTTCCCTTCCCCGACCAACAAAGCGGGTCCACTTCTGACTGCATGAACAAAATTGAATGGGGTGCGGGAATCCAGCACGCGCTTTAGTTCTAAAGCCGAGCTCAGGGTATCCGCATAGGCTTGTAAAGCTGCCTGTTCATTATGCCAGTATTCAGTTGCTGTCGCCATATGTTTCAGCTCCGTTGGAATAGCCGAAAAATGATCTCACACTGCGATTGCGAGTGGAGAATAACTGGATCCTTAGGTCGCTGCAGTGTCGTGGCGAGTTGACGTTTTGAAATTAATCTATTGAATTTAATTTGACGTTTTCATATCCTTGTGTTGAGTAATTTATCCTACTCTATCTTCCCTCCACGTAAGGGTGGAGGCGCGTGATGATACAGGCGGACGGGGTTTCGGTCGGTTGGTTATCCTTCCCTCACGCCCATGTGACCGCCCGCGCTCTTGAACCTCCAAATGGCCATTATTATCTGTCACATGGACAAACCCGGCGCGTATCCGGCCGGGGGTAAAGGCTCGCCTTCAGGGAGCCGATGATTTTTTGGAGGGTGCTGACATGGCCCAGGCAACATTGCCGACCGTTTCCAGTGGCGAAAACGGTCTTAATCGCTATCTCGCCGAGGTCCGGCGGTTTCCCATGCTGGAACCGCAGGAAGAATACATGCTCGCCAAGCGCTATGCCGAGCATGAGGACACCCAGGCTGCCCACAAGCTGGTGACGAGCCATCTGCGTCTGGTTGCCAAGATCGCCATGGGCTATCGCGGCTACGGCCTGCCGATCGGGGAAGTTATCTCCGAGGGCAATGTCGGCCTCATGCAGGCAGTGAAGAAATTCGATCCCGAGCGCGGTTTCCGTCTGGCGACCTATGCGATGTGGTGGATCAAGGCCTCGATCCAGGAATATATCCTGCGCTCCTGGTCGCTCGTGAAGATGGGCACCACCGCCAACCAGAAGCGGCTGTTCTTCAATCTGCGCAAGGTCAAGGGCCGCATCCAGGCGCTTGAGGAGGGCGATCTCAAGCCCGAGCAGGTTTCTGAAATCGCCACCACGCTCAACGTGTCGGAGGAAGAGGTCATCTCGATGAACCGCCGGCTGTCGGGCGATGCTTCGCTGAACGCCCCGATCAAGGCGAGCGAAGGCGAGAGCGGACAGTGGCAGGACTGGCTCGTCGACGATTCCGACAACCAGGAAGACATGCTCGTTGAGCAGGACGAACTGGAAAACCGCCGCTCGATGCTGTCGGATGCCATGGACGTGCTCAACGAGCGCGAACGCCGCATCTTCGAAGCCCGCCGGCTTCGCGAGGATCCGATCACGCTGGAGGAGCTCTCCGGTGAGTTCGACATCTCCCGCGAGCGCGTGCGCCAGATCGAGGTGCGCGCCTTCGAGAAGGTTCAGGGAGCCGTTCAGAAGGCCGCTGCGGAGCAGCGTGCCGAAACCCGCGACAACCTGCTCGCCGCGCACTGAGCGCGGCACCGGCAGGAAGGCAGGCGTCACGCCTGCCTTTTTTATTCCAGCACCGTTTCCCCGTCCTGTTTCCTCACACGGATCGGCCGCGTGCCGCAGTGCGCGGCAATCGCGCTGGCAAGGCCGGTCGAATGGGTCACCACCCAAATCTGGCTGCGTTCGGATGCCTGTGCGATCATTCCGGCAAGTGAGGGGATCATGTCGGGATGGAGGCTCGCCTCCGGTTCGTTGAGGGCGATCAGCGGCGGAAGGCGATAGGAGAGCAGCGCTCCCGCCAGAGCCAGCAGGCGGATCTGTCCGTCGGACAATTCTCCGGGGCGGAAAGTTCGCGGCGGGAAGGCCGGGAAGTTCAGGCCGAAAGTCGCCGTCTCGTCCGGGTAGGGGATGACCAGCCTGCCGCCTTCCAGCGCATCGGCAACCAGACGATCGAGATCGACCGTATCCTGCCGGATATGGGCGAGCGTGGCGAAGACGGAGGCAAGGTTGCCGCCGTCCTCGTCCAGCATCGCGGCAGTCGCGGCAATGGAGGGCTGGCGTACCGGCGCATCACGATCGCTTCGGAACCCATGGTAAAAGCGCCAGCTGCGTATCTGCGCTGAAAGATCGCCTATTTCCGGGTAATGGCCCGATTGACCGAGCACCGCCAGTCCGCTTTCCGAAGTCAGCAGCAGCGCCGGGTGCTCCATGCGCCGTCCTTCCCCATCGCGCGCGAAAACCGCGGGTCCGCGCCGGTCCATCAGATTTACCGGACGACGTCCGGTATCGAGAGTGAGGTGTTCTTCCTTGATCTGGGGTTCGAAGGGAAACGCGCCGGATACCGGTGGCGGCAAACCTGCCTCGACACGATAGGCAAGACGCGTGGCGAGCTGCGCGTCCTCGAAATCCGCCTCCAGGATGATGCGCGCCGATTCGTGCTTGCGGCGATTGCCGCTCCACATGGCCGATTGCATTCCGCCCTCGCGCACCACCTCCGTCGAGAAATGGCCCTCGGCGGCGGCTTTGACCAGTTGCAGCGCTCGGTAGAGATTGGATTTTCCGGCGCCGTTCTCGCCGACGAAGACCGTCACCTGTCCGAGATCGAACCGGACGGACCGCAATGAGCGATAGCCTTTGGCTGCAAACGAAACGAGACGCATGGTCCATCGAGTCCAGGATTGAAAGGCGGTGCGAAATCCACACCGCCCTTATAGCTTTCTGCCGGATTGTGGGTAGTGCGTTTCTGGAATCCGCAGCTCATCGTCATGCCGGGATCACGTCCGGGTAAGAGGGGGCGGCTCGCTTGGCGGCCGGGCCAATTCGGGATCCGCCGCCGTCGCACGCCTTCCGCGCCCTCAGTCGTGGCGGACGGTGCCTTGCGACAGGATCTCGATCACGGCCAGGCCGTCGGCCACCGGCGTGCGCGGTGTCTCGCCGGTCTCGATGCAGTGCAGGAAATGTCTCAGCTCGCTGGCCAGCGGCATGCCCTCGTCGATGGCGATATATTCCGGGTCGACCATCTTCGACTGGAAGCCGTTCTCGTCTTCCCAGACCTCGTGGTGGTAGACGGCGAGTTTCCTGTCCCAGGGCTCCATGTCCTCGAACACGGCCATGGCCTTCGAACCGATCACCGTCAGCCGGCGTTCGCGATAGGGGTTGAGCCGCGAGGTGAAGACGTGGCTCTTCACGCCGGAGGGAAAGCGCAGGTGCAGATGGGCGAAATCGCTCAGATGGTTGAGCACGGCCGAGCCCTCGCCATGGACCTCGACGGGGCGCTCGCCGGTCAGCGCCATGATGAGCGAAAGATCGTGCGGGGCGATGTCCCACAGCGCGTCGTTCTCGGAATGGAAGCGCCCAAGGCCGAGGCGGTGCGAGTGGATGTAGCGGATCTCGCCCAGCTGTCCGCCGGCCACCAGATCGGCAAGCGCCTCGAAGGCAGGGTGGTAGCGCAGCACATGGCCGGTCATGGCGGTCAGCCTTGAAGCTTCGGCGGCATCGACCACGCGCCGGGCGTCCTCCACCGACAGCGCGATGGGCTTTTCGACGAACAGGTGCTTGCCGGCCGCAATAACGGCGAGAGCGGCTTCGGCATGCTCGTGCGGGGGCAGGGCGAGGACGACGCCGTCGATCGTCTCGTCGGCCAGCATGTCCTCGAAGGAAAGCGCGACGCCGCCATTGGCCTCGACCATGGCGTTGGCCTTATCCGGATTGCGGTCGCAGACCGCGCCGAGCGCGCCGAGGCCCGCGAGCGTTCGGATATGGTTGCCGCCCCAGACGCCGCAGCCGACGACCGCGATTTTGAGATCAGGGGTGAGGGCTGCACGATCCGTCATGAATTTTCTGTCCGAGCTTGTCTGGTCGCATGTTGGGGACGCCTGCCGCTCGCCTTCGCAGTGCCTTCGATCAGGCCGCCGGCGAGCGCGTCCGCCGTTTCGGGGCGATGACTAGACCCGCAAACCCCGCATGGCAAGGGGCGGGGCGGATCCCTTCGGCGGCAGAATTGACAATCATGTGATTTTGCAGCCAGACCGCGCTTGACACCCGGCAGGCCCGCCCCTTATATCCCGCCCGACCGACCGGGGCACCACGCCGCCCCGCAGTCTCCTGGCGGAGTAGCTCAGTAGGTTAGAGCAGAGGAATCATAATCCTTGTGTCGGGGGTTCGAATCCCTCCTCCGCTACCAAAAATTGTTGACGACGATGATGAAAGTTGCCCTTGGTCGCCTAGAAGGCCGAGCAAGCCGTCGATTTTGATGTCCGTGCCCGTTTCCGTGGGGGTGACCGTGATCTTGTTGATCAGTCGACAGCATGCCGTTCTCCAGCGTGCTTGCGTGTTGTCTTGTGCGGACTTTTCCAGCTTAACGGCAGCGTCCGCATTCGGCGCTCATCACTGAACCCTCCAACGGCCGAAATGGGCGCGCGAAGCTGCCAGCCCCAAATGTGCTCTCAAGTCAGAAGAGTGCGATCTCGAGCCTGACTCCTGAAAGAAGTCACTCGCTGCTAAGCACGCAACCCCAAACTGACCGCGCCAGAAAGTCACTGCTGGGTCCCTCACCGGAGGGAACTGCCTGGCCGGATTCGTATCAGCGAAAATGCGCCGGCCATTTGCCTCCGGCATAGAATATTGTGCATTGCACAATTCATGAATTTCGGCAAAATGAGTGCATGAATTCCCCCGAACCCTCCGTTCTGGTCGTCGATACCAACCCTGCCCGTGCGGCTATCATTGAGGAAGGGCTGCGCGCGGAGGGGTATGGACGTGTGACGCTCGTCGTCGAAATGCACGGACTGGCCGGCCATATCGCCGCGCTCGAGCCCGATGTGATCGTCATGGATCTCGGCAACCCCAATCGCGACATGCTCGAAAGCATGCTTCAGCTCGCGCGTGCCATCCGCAAACCGATTGCGATGTTCGTCGACAAGTCTGATCGGGAATCGATGGAGCGCGCCATCGAAGCAGGCGTCTCAGCCTATGTGGTAGACGGGCTGCGCGCCGACCGCGTGCGGTCGATCATGGAAATGGCGATCAGCCGCTTCAATGCGTTCTCTCGGCTCGAGCGGGAGCTCGAAAATGCCAAGGGTGCGCTTGCCGCGCGCGCCACCATAGACAAGGCCAAGAGGCTTATCATGAAGACGCGCGGCATGGACGAGACGGAGGCCTACAACCTCTTGCGCAAGACGGCGATGAACCAGAACCGCAAGATGGTCGATGTGGCTGAAAGCCTGTTGATGTCGGCGAGCCTCCTGGGCGGCGACGAGGAGAATACGCCATGAAGCTGGTAACCGCCTCCTTTCTCCCGCTCCTTGATGCCTCGATCCTCATCGCCGCACGCGAGAAGGGCTTTGCCGAAGGTGAGGGAATCGATCTGCGTCTCAGCCGCGAGGTATCGTGGGCCAATGTGCGCGACCGGATGGCGATCGGCCATTTCGACGTGGCTCACATGCTCGCGCCGATGCCGCTTGCCTCCAATCTGGGCCTGACGCCGATTTCGGAGAGGATCATCGCGCCGATGGCTTTGGGCTCCGGCGGTAATGCCGTGACGGTTTCAAAAGCGCTGAGTGAAGCGCTCGACCTTCCGGTATCCCTCGACGATCCGGCGGAAGCAGGCAGATCTCTGCGTAGATTGATAGCTGCCCGGCAGTCGAACGGGGACGCGCCATTGCGCTTCGGCGTGGTGCATCCGCATTCCTCGCATTTCTTCGAGCTTCGCTACTGGCTGGCTGCCTGCGGGATCGATCCCGAAACCGAGATCGACACGATCGTGCTTCCACCGCCCTACATGGCTGATGCGCTGAAGCGGGGGACGATCGACGGTTATTGTGTGGGTGAGCCCTACAATACCGCTGCGCTCGAGGCGGGAGACGGCGTGTTGCTTACCACCAAGAACGCGATCTGGCGCAACAGTCCCGAAAAGGTGCTGGGCGTGCGAGAAGACTGGGCGGACGACAATCCGGAAATGCTCGGCGATCTCCTTCGCGCGCTCTACCGCTCGGCGGAATGGTGCGGGACCGTTGCCAACAGGCGCGAACTCGCCACCATCCTTTCCTCAGGCCAGTACCTCAACGCTTCGGCCGAGCTGCTCGAAGCTGCGCTGGCCGGCCCTGCCGGGTTCGAGCCGTTCGCTCATGTGGCGACCTATCCCTGGCAGAGCCACGCTTTGTGGTTCTACTCCCAGATGGTGCGCTGGGGGCAGGTTGAGCACACTGTGGAACATGCATCGACCGCAAGCCGGAGCTTTCGTCCCGATATCTATCGCGACGTGCTTGCGCCGACGGGCGCCCCTGTTCCGTCGGCCAATGCCAAGGTGGAGGGGGCGTTGCTCGAGCCGACTCCTGTCGGGGCGGGGCAGGCGCGACTCATACTTGGTCCGGACGGTTTCTTCGACGGGCGCATTTTCGATCCGGAGGCGCTTGATCGCTATATCAGTGAGCAGAGGCGGGCGCGAAACTAGTCAAACGATCGGCGTTCTGATTATGAAATAGGCAATTGGAGCATTTGCGCGGAAAAGAGTCATTTTCCAGTTGCATTGCAGAGTGCGTCGCACTATGAATTATCCCGCAGCGCGCAATTGAGCGTGTCTGTGAACCGGCAAAAGGTCGCCGGTCATTCGCGTCCAACGGCGGGCGCCCTTTCAGGCAAAGCTGCCAAACCACACTCAACCTGCTTCGACGAGAGGCGGACCAGTGCGGTTTGGCAGCTTTTCTGTTTGGGCGCCCATTTTTTTGACCGGAAGCGGTCCGAGAGGGAGTACGGGGAATGAAGGGTTTCAAGTCGTCGCGCCTTGCAGCGCTGGTCGCCGGTTTCATGAGCGTGTCCGCTCTGACAGCCAATGCCGAAATGCTCGATGTCGAGAAGGACGAGCTGACCTTCGGCTTCATCAAGCTGACCGACATGGCGCCGCTCGCCGTCGCCAAGGAGATGGGCTATTTCGAGGATGAGGGGCTTTACGTCACCCTCGAGCCGCAGGCCAACTGGAAGGTGCTGCTTGACCGTGTGATCACCGGCGAGCTCGACGGCGCCCACATGTTGGCCGGTCAGCCGCTTGCCGCAACGATCGGCTTCGGAACAAAGGCGCATATCGTCACGCCCTTCTCGATGGACCTGAACGGAAACGGCATCACCGTTTCCAACGAGATCTGGGAAATGATGAAGCCGCGTGTGGAGATGGATGCCGAAGGCAAGCCGGTCCACCCGATCAAGGCGTCGGCACTGAAGCCGGTCATTGACAAGTTCAAGGCGGAGGGCAAGCCATTCAACATGGGCATGGTCTTCCCGGTCTCGACCCACAATTACGAACTTCGCTACTGGCTGGCCTCGGGGGACATCAACCCCGGCTACTACTCGCCATCGGACGTCTCCGGCCAGATCCAGGCCGATGCGCTTCTCTCTGTCACCCCGCCACCGCAGATGCCGGCAACGCTCGAAGCCGGCACCATCTATGGCTATTGCGTGGGTGAACCCTGGAACCAGGCTGCCGTCTTCAAGGGTATCGGGGTGCCGGTGATCACCGACTACGAGATATGGAAGAACAATCCTGAGAAGGTTTTCGGCCTGACCAAGGAATTCACCGAGGAAAACCCGAACACGACGCTGGCGCTCACCAAGGCGCTGATCCGCGCAGCCAAGTGGCTCGACGAGAACGACAACGCCAACCGCGAGGAAGCGGTCGAGATCCTGTCGCGCTCGGAATATGTCGGTGCGGACGCCGAGGTCATCGCCAACTCGATGACCGGCACCTTCGAATACGAAAAGGGCGACAAGCGCGACGTTCCGGACTTCAACGTCTTCTACCGCTATTTCGCGGCCTACCCCTATTACTCGGATGCTGTCTGGTATCTCACGCAGATGCGCCGCTGGGGCCAGATCCCGGACGCCAAGCCGGACAGCTGGTACGACGAGACCGCCAAGTCCGTCTATCGCCCTGACATCTACCTCAAGGCCGCAAAGATGCTGGTTGAGGAAGGTCTGGTCGATGAAGCCGATTTCCCCTGGGACACGGACGGCTACCGCGAGCCGACGCCGGCCGCCGATATCATAGACGGGATCGCCTATGACGGCCGCACGCCAAACGCCTATCTCGACGCGCTTCCGATCGGCCTGAAGGGTGAACAGAAGGTCGAAGGCAGCGAAGTCGTCGGCGGATAAGGACCGACGAAAGCGACAAGCGGAAGGCGCTGACCGCCTCCCGAATCTCCTCAATGACTTTCGAAACGCGGCGCGGGTCGCCGGATGTTTCAAGCGGAAGGGCAAGTCCATGACGAACGTCACCGACACCTACGGAACGGAAGACCCGGCAAAGGCTGAACGGCGCGAGAGGCTGTTCCAGCGGATCAACCGTATCGCCGTCTGGCTCAACGCGCTGGGGCTCGGTTTCATCCCGCCCCTGATGCGTATGGCTGCCGGTGATGACGTTCGCGAGCAACTCGGCATCCTCAAGCGTGTGCTCGTCATCCCGATGGTCGGCATCCTCGCCTTCCTGCTTCTTTGGGGCACGCTCGCACCGCGGATCAACACGTCGCTCGGAGCCATTCCGGGGCCAATTGAAGTGGCGGAACAGGCGGGTGCCCTTTGGAAGGACCATCTCGCCGAACGCGAGAAGGCGACGAAGTTCTACGAGCGCCTTGAGGCGCGCAACCAGAAGCTCACCGCCCAGGGGCAGACAGACAAGGTCAAGGAGCGCGCCTATACCGGCAAGCCCACCTATATCGACCAGATCGGGACTTCACTTCTGACGGTTGCGCTCGGTTTCGTCTTTGGCACCCTCATCGCCGTGCCGCTAGGCATCGCGTCCGGCCTGTCGAAGACCTTCAACGGCGCCATCAATCCGCTGGTTCAGATCTTCAAGCCTGTCTCTCCGCTCGCCTGGCTGCCGATTGTCACCATGGTGGTGTCGGCGCTCTATGCAAACCCGATGGACTGGCTGCCGAAATCGATGTTGATCTCGGCGATTACCGTCACTCTCTGCTCGCTCTGGCCGACATTGATTAACACCGCGCTTGGCGTGGCCTCGATCGACAAGGATCTCGTCAACGTCGGCAAGGTGCTTCAGTTGTCGACCGCGACCACCGTACGCAAGCTGGTGCTGCCGTCCGCGCTGCCGCTGATCTTTACCGGCCTTCGACTTGCTCTCGGTGTGGGCTGGATGGTGCTGATCGCCGCCGAGATGCTCGCCCAGAATCCCGGACTCGGAAAGTTCGTGTGGGATGAATTCCAGAACGGATCGTCGGACTCGCTCGCCCGCATTATGGTCGCCGTCTTCACCATCGGCATCATCGGCTTCGTGCTCGACCGCATCATGTTTGCGCTCCAGCAAGCCTTCACCTTCTCGGCCAACCGCTGATCGACGGGACAGGGAGAAAAGCCATGGGCAATTCCGGCGTGAATATTCTTTCGACAAGGGGCCTAGCCAAGGGCTTCGGGGAGGGCGCGTCGCGTGAAGAGATCCTCGATGACGTCAATCTTGAGGTCGGGGAGGGCGAGTTCATCGCCATCGTCGGGTTCTCCGGCTCGGGCAAGTCGACGCTGATCTCCTTGCTTGCCGGTCTCGCCACTCCGGAGAAGGGCGAGATCCTCTTCAAGGGCGAGCCGGTGCATGGAACCGACCCGAAGCGCGGGGTGGTGTTCCAGAACTATTCGCTGATGCCGTGGCTCTCCGTCTACGACAACGTCGCGCTCGCGACCAACGCCGTTCACAAGACGGTTGTTAAAGAGGTCCGCAAGGAACTGACCTGGCGCTATATCGATATGGTCGGGCTCTCCCACGCAGCCGATCGCAAGCCGGCGGAACTGTCCGGTGGCATGCGCCAGCGTGTCTCTGTCGCCCGCGCTCTCGCCATGCAGCCCGACCTTCTTCTCCTCGATGAGCCGCTGTCAGCGCTCGATGCGCTGACCCGTTCCAAGCTTCAAGACGAGTTCGCGGCAATCTGCGAGACAGAGAAGAAGACCATCGTTCTCATTACCAATGATGTAGATGAGGCGATTCTGCTCGCCGATCGCATCATACCGCTCACACCGGGCCCCAAGGCGACACTCGGGCAGAGTTTCGCCGTCGACATCGCCCGGCCGCGCGACCGTGCCGACATGAACCATGATGCGGAATTCATACGGCTGCGTGGCGAGATCACCGAGTATCTGATGAACTTGGGCGAGGGCCGCAAGGGCTCTGATGATATCGGGATCGAACTGCCCGACGTGGTGCCGATCACGCAGGCTCCCGGCGACACCGGGAAACTGCCGGAAGCCTATCTCAAGGCCGCGAGTTCTCCGATCGAGAAGGGCTTCGTCGAGTTCTTCGAGGTCAAGAAGGTCTATCCGACACCAAAAGGTCCGCTGACCGTTGTCGACGGTTTCGACCTCAAGATGAAGAAGGGTGAGTTCATCTCGATCATCGGGCACTCGGGCTGCGGCAAGTCGACGGTGCTGTCGATGGCTGCCGGCCTGAACCCGATCTCGGGCGGCGGCATCATTCTCGACGGCAAGGAAGTGTCAGGTGCCGGTCCAGAACGCGCGGTCGTTTTTCAGGCGCCATCGCTCATGCCCTGGCTGACGGCGCGCGAGAACGTCGCACTGGGCGTCGATCGCGTTTACCCGGCAGCATCCGCCGCAGAGCGAAAGGATATCGTCGAATATTATCTCTCGCGTGTCGGGCTTGCCGATTCGATGCATCGCCATGCCGCCGATCTGTCGAACGGCATGAAACAGCGTGTCGGCATCGCGCGCGCCTTCGCCCTGTCGCCTAAACTGCTGCTTCTCGACGAGCCATTCGGGATGCTCGACAGCCTGACGCGCTGGGAGCTCCAGGAAGTGCTGATGGATGTCTGGAAGCGCACCGAGGTGACCACGATCTGCGTCACCCACGATGTCGACGAGGCAATCCTTCTCGCCGACCGGGTGGTGATGATGTCGAACGGCCCGAATGCCCGGATCGGCAACATCATGGAGGTCGACTTGCCCCGCCCGCGGTCGCGCAAGGCGCTGCTTTCGCACCCCGATTACTACGCCTATCGCGAAGAGCTGATGGAATTCCTCGAAGCCTATGAGGGTGGGGCGAACCCCAGCGAGGAACAGCTCAAGTCCATTTCAGAGAAGCGCGCGGCGCGCATTGCCCGCCAGACACGCAATTCCCTTCTGGCAGCGGAGTGAATGTCATGACGAGCAAGGAAAGACTGGTCATCATAGGCAATGGCATGGCGCCGGGCAGGATGATGGATGAACTGTTCGAGCGTGCTCCGGGCCGCTACGAGGTTACGGTGTTTAATGCCGAGCCGCGGGTGAACTACGACCGCATCATGCTCTCTCCGGTCCTGTCGGGTGAAAAGGCATACGAGGACATCATCATCCACGGTGACCAGTGGTACGCCGATCACGGCGTGACCCTGCACCGGGGCGAGAAAATCGTTACGATCGATCGAACTGCAAAGACTGTCACCTCGGACAAGGGCACGGTCGCCGCCTACGACAAGCTGGTGATTGCCACCGGCTCCAACCCCTTCATCATCCCCGTTCCGGGCGCAGATCTTCCAGGCGTGATCACCTATCGCGATCTCGATGACGTCGAAAAGATGCTGGAAGCGAGCCGCACCAGAAAGCGGGCCATCGTCATTGGCGGCGGGCTACTCGGCCTCGAGGCTGCCGCGGGGCTCAAGATGCAGGGCATGGATGTCACCGTCATCCACGTCATGCCAACCTTGATGGAGCGCCAGCTCGATCCCGCCGGTGGTTATCTGCTGCAAAAGGCGATGGAAGACCGCGGCATCGAGGTCCGCACCAAGGCCAACACCAAGGCAATCATCGGCGATGGTCACGTTGAGGGCATCGAGCTTGCCAGCGGCGAGATCATTCCGGCAGACATCGTGGTCATGGCGGTCGGTATCCGACCGAATACGGGGCTTGCGCAAGAGGCCGGCCTTGCCTGCAATCGCGGCATCGTCGTCAACAACGCCATGCAGACGTCCGATGGTGTGATTTTCTCACTTGGCGAATGCGCGGAAGTGGACGGTCAGGTCTACGGCATCGTCGCGCCACTCTACGAGATGGCCCGCGTTCTCGCCGCGCATCTGTGCGATGATACGTCCTCCGTTTTTGTCCATGCCGACACACCGACCAAGCTGAAGGTGACAGGCATCAACCTGTTCTCACTGGGTGATTTCGGCGAGGGCGACGACCGCGAGGAGATCGTACTCCGTGACGCCACGTCCGGGGTCTACAAGCGCCTCATCCTCAAGGACAACCGCATCATCGGAACGGTGCTCTTCGGCGACGTCGCCGATGGCGCATGGTTCAACGACCTGAAGAAGAAGGCGACCGACATCTCCGAGATGCGGGAGACGCTGATATTCGGCCAGAGCTACCAGGGGGGTGCCCCGCTGGACCCTATGGCGGCCGTTGCAGCCTTACCGGATGACGCAGAGATCTGCGGCTGCAACGGCATTTGCAAGGGAAAGATCACCGGCGCGATCACCGAAAAGGGCCTCACGTCGCTCGACGATGTGCGCGCCCATACCAAGGCGTCTGCCTCCTGTGGCACCTGTACCGGGCTCGTAGAACAGCTGATGGCGTTGACGCTGGGTGACACCTACAACCCCGCCGCCGTCCAGCCAATGTGCGGCTGCACCGATCTGGGCCACGACGACGTTCGCCGGCTGATCAAGGCGAAGGAACTCAAGTCCATTCCCGCCGTCATGCAGGAACTGGAGTGGAAGTCGTCCTGCGGCTGCGCCAAATGCCGCCCGGCACTCAACTACTACCTCGTGTGCGACTGGCCGGATGAATATGCCGACGACTACCAGTCGCGTTTCATCAACGAGCGCGTGCACGCCAACATCCAGAAGGATGGGACCTATTCGGTGGTGCCGCGCATGTGGGGCGGGGTGACCTCGTCAAAGGAACTGCGTGCGATTGCCGACGTGGTCGACAAGTTCAACATCCCCACCGTCAAGTGCACCGGCGGCCAGCGCATCGACATGCTTGGTATCAAGAAGGAAGATCTGCCTGCCGTCTGGGCCGATCTCGGCAAGGCCGGATTCGTGTCCGGTCAGGCCTACGCCAAGGGCCTTCGCACGGTGAAGACATGTGTGGGAACCGACTGGTGCCGCTTTGGCACGCAGGATTCCACCGGTCTCGGCATCAAGCTCGAGAAGTTCATGTGGGGTTCCTGGACGCCAGCCAAGGTGAAGCTTGCCGTCTCCGGCTGTCCCCGCAACTGCGCTGAGGCGACCTGCAAGGATGTCGGCGTCGTCTGTGTGGATTCCGGTTTCGAGATCCACTTCGCCGGAGCCGCCGGTCTCGACATCAAGGGGACCGAGGTTCTGGGCCTCGTCAAGACCGAGGAGGAAGCGCTCGAATACATCGTCGCGCTCACCCAGATGTACCGCGAGCAGGGCCGCTATCTCGAGCGCATCTACAAGTGGGCCAAGCGCATCGGCTACGACGAGGTCCGTCGCCAGATCATGGACGATGCGGACAAGCGCAAAGCCTATTTCGACCGCTTCGTCTTCAGTCAGAAATTCGCACAGGTCGATCCCTGGTCCGAGCGTGTCTCGGGCAAGGACAAGCATGAGTTCCGGCCGATGGCGACCATCGGCTTTCCCGAAGCCGCGGAATAGGAGAGCGTCATGGACTGGCACGAAATCGGCCGTATCGAGGACATTCCGCGCCGCGGTGCGCGATGCATCAAGACGCCGGCTGGCAAGATCGGCATTTTCCGTACCGCCGAGGATCAGGTCTTCGCGCTGGAGGATCATTGCCCGCACAAGGGCGGGCCGTTGAGCCAGGGGATCGTCCATGGCGGGGCAGTGACCTGTCCGCTCCACAACATGGTCATCGATCTTGAAACCGGTCAGGCGATGGGGGCGGACCAAGGCTTCGTACCGACCATACCTGTGCGGAACGACAACGGCGTTCTCTATATCGGCCTCGCGGCTTCCGGCCTGATGGCCGCGGAGTAGGGACTATGGGCGATGTGGTCCGCACAACCTGCCCCTATTGCGGTGTCGGCTGTGGCGTTATCGCGCGGCGGTCCGCCGACGGATCAGTCGAGATCAAGGGCGATCCGGACCATCCGGCCAATTTTGGTCGTCTCTGTTCCAAAGGTTCGGCGCTGGCTGAAACCATCAGCCTTGAAGGTCGTGCGCTCGAGCCGACCATCACCGGCAAAAGCGCAGAATGGGACGACGCGCTGGACCGTGTGGCGAACGCCTTTTCGACGGCAATCGCCGAGCATGGGCCGGATTCCGTCGCCCTCTACGTCTCGGGCCAGCTTCTGACCGAGGACTATTACGTCGCCAACAAGCTGATGAAGGGCTTTATCGGCTCAGCCAATATCGACACCAATTCCAGGCTCTGCATGTCATCCTCGGTTGCCGGTCACGTCCGCGCCTTCGGATCCGACACGGTACCCGGAACCTATGAGGATCTCGAGGACGCGGATCTCGTCGTTCTGACCGGCTCCAATCTCGCCTGGTGTCATCCGGTTCTCTATCAGCGCATCGCCGCCGCGAAGGAACGGCGTGGGTCAGCCATGAATATCGTCGTGATCGACCCACGCCGAACCGCGACTTGCGACATCGCCGACACGCACCTCGCCATACGCCCTGACAGTGACGTTCCGCTGTTCCTCGGCCTCCTCGCCTATCTGGGAAATGCCGGAGCGGTCGATTGCGATTACGTGGCCCGCCACACCTCCGGCTTTCCGGCAGCGCTCGATGCAGCGCGAAGCTGGTCGCGCTCCGCCGTGGCCATGCGCACCGGGCTGACGTCGGCGGAAGTCGAGGCGTTCTATGCGCTGTTCACGCGAACGGCGAAGACCGTGACCTGCTATTCGCAAGGCGTGAATCAGTCTTCCGTCGGCACAGACAAGGTGAACGCGATCATCAATTGCCATCTTGCGACGGGACGTATCGGACGGCCCGGCATGGGGCCGTTTTCGCTGACGGGACAACCAAACGCGATGGGCGGTCGTGAGGTCGGCGGTCTGGCCAACATGCTGGCCGCGCACATGTCGCTCGACAAACCGCAAGACCGCGACCGCGTCCAGCGCTTCTGGAACGCGCCGCGTGTGGCCGACCGGCCGGGCCTCAAGGCCGTCGACCTGTTCGAGGCCGTGGCCTCGGGGCGGATCAAGGCGCTGTGGATCATGTCGACCAACCCGGTGGTCTCCATGCCTGACGCCGACCGGGTGCGCGAAGCGATTACAGCCTGTCCCTTCGTCGTCGTTTCCGATCTCTTTGCCACGACGGAAACAGCTCGGCTCGCCGATGTCTTCCTGCCGGCCACGGGCTGGGGAGAAAAGAATGGGACGGTGACCAATTCCGAACGCCGGATTTCACGCCAGCGGGCGTTCCTGCCTGTACCCGGTCAGGCGCGGCCCGATTGGTGGCAGTTGGCCGAAGTCGGCAGGCGCATGGGTTTCGCAACAGCGTTTTCCTACGAAAGCCCTGCGGATATCTTCGCCGAACACGCTGCGCTATCGACTTTCGAGAACGATGGTGCGCGCGATTTTGATATCGGCGCCTACGCAGGGGTCGACGCCGAAGCCTACGCTGCGATGACCCCGTTCAGTTGGCCGCGACCTGCAGATGGCGAAGGCAATGCGCGCTTCTTCTCCGAAGGCGGATTTTATACCGCCGATCGCAAGGCGCGCTTCGTCGATGTGACCTCGGCACTTGCCGCCAAACCGCTCGGCAAGGGCGCCTTCACGCTCAATACCGGTCGCGTGCGCGACCAGTGGCATACGATGACGCGTACCGGTCGCAGTGCCACACTGTCGGCCCATCTCGCCGAACCCTTTGTGGAAATTCATCCGTCCGACGCTTCCGAAAACGGGATTTCTCCGGCGGGCCTCGTGCGTGTTTCGGGCGAGAAGGGCGATGTGATCCTGCGGGCGCTTGTCACCAACCGCCAGGCGCGAGGGTCGCTCTTCGTCCCGATGCATTGGAGCGGAGAATTTTCCGGCCATGCGCGCGTCGATGCGCTGGTGCCGCCGGTTGTCGATCCGGTGTCCGGCCAGCCAGCTTCGAAACAGTCGCGCGCCACGATCCGCTGTTTCAAGGTCACGACCTACGGGTTCATGGTCTCGCGTGACAAACCGGATTTCGGCGATCTCGCCTATTGGGCAACCGCGCGGACAGCAGGCGGCTGGCGCAGTGAGATCGCTGCCGATGCGGCGGTGGAGGACTGGGCGCAATGGCTGCGTGATTCACTTGCTCTGCGCGATGAGCTGACCGTTTCCAGCTACTCCGACAGGGTCGCGGGCGTCGAGCGTCATGTCTTCTTCAATGGCGACAAGCTGGTCGCCGCCCTTTATCTCGCGTGTGAACCCGTGGCCGTTGCCCG
This sequence comes from Pseudohoeflea suaedae, assembly GCF_004354915.1. Taxonomy (GTDB): domain Bacteria; phylum Pseudomonadota; class Alphaproteobacteria; order Rhizobiales; family Rhizobiaceae; genus Pseudohoeflea; species Pseudohoeflea suaedae. Next base: position 457,915 of record NZ_SMSI01000003.1, read on the forward strand.
CAACTGGATCGTGAGCCAGCTCGCCTCCGATGGTCTCGGCGTGGCCGAGCGGCTGAGCCTTTCCGCCGGTCGCCCGGGCGGCGGACAGAAAGACCCCGGAGCGACCGTATGTGCCTGTTACGGGATCGGCATCAACCAGATCGTCGACGCCGTCCACGGCGGTTGCCACAGTGTCAACGCGGTGGGCGATACGCTCGGCGCCGGAACCAATTGCGGCTCCTGCCGCGCGGAAATCGGGAGGATCATCAATGGATGTCTCGTTGCTGCAGCCGAATGAAGTTTCAACGCGCGCTCGCTCGCGCGACAAGGCGCATGCCCGTGTCGCTCCGCTGGCTGTATTGCCCGTGTTCTTCAAGCTCGAGGGACGCCGGGTGCTGGTCGCCGGCGGCGGCGAGGCGGCCGCCTGGAAAGCGCAGTTGATCGCGGCAACCGGCGCGCATGTCCTGGTCGTCGCCGACGTGCCATGCGATCTGTTGCTCGATATCATTGCCAACGCACCGGATCATGAGAGCTATGAGCTGATCCGCCGAAGCTGGATGGGAGAGGATTTTAAAAGCGTCGAGATCGCCATCTGTGAAGCGGAAGACGATAATGAGGCCGCAGAGTTTCATCGAGCTGGCAAGGCGTCCGGGGTTCCTGTGAACGTGATCGACAATCCGCCGTTCTGCGATTTCCGTTTCGGTTCGATCGTCAATCGTTCTCCGGCGGTCGTCTCCATTTCGACCGATGGCGCTGCGCCGGTGCTCGGCCAGGCGATCCGTCGCCGCATCGAGGCGCTTCTGCCGCAGTCTCTGGCGCGGTGGGCGGGACTGGCGCAGACGATGCGTGGCGTGATCTGCGAACGGCTGAAGCCGGGACCTGAGCGGCGCCTGTTCTGGGAACGCTTCGTCGATCGGGCCTTCTCCGGCGACGTCCCCGACGCCGCCTCGAGCCAAATTCTTGGAGACTGCAACCGGATCGCGTCGGGCATGCATGGCGGACGCGTGACGCTGGTGGGTGCCGGTCCGGGTGATGCGGAGCTGTTGACGCTAAAGGCCGTGCGCGCGCTTCAGGCTGCCGACGTGATCTTGTTCGACGATCTCGTTTCTGCCGACGTGCTCGAACTTGCGCGACGGGAAGCAAGACGCATGTTGGTGGGCAAACGCGGCGGCCGCGAAAGCTGCCGCCAGGAAGACATCAACGAGATGATGGTCAAGCTCGCCAAGGCCGGAAAGCATGTCGTGCGGCTCAAGGGCGGCGACCCGATGATCTTCGGCCGGGCAGGGGAGGAAATCGCGAGGCTTGATGCTGAAAACATCCCGGTTTCAGTTGTTCCGGGCATAACTTCGGCACTTGCGATGGCATCGACGCTTGGCGTTTCACTCACCCATCGCGATCATGCGCAGTCGGTGCGTTTCATTACCGGTCATAGCCGCAAGGGTGTCTTGCCTTCGGATGTCGACTGGTCTGCCGTCGCCGACCTGCGCACCACTACGATTTTCTACATGGGCGGAAGGACCGCCGCAGAGATCAGCAAGCGATTGATTGAAGAGGGTCTGCCGGCCGACCTTCCGGTGGTCATGATGTCGGGAATAGCACGCCCTGATGAACGGCGATGGAGTGGGAAGCTTTCGGCACTTTCCTACGGGGCGGCCGAACTTGGTCTGGACAACCCTGTCCTGATTGGAATTGGCTCCGTCTTTGCAAGCGTAAGCAGGAGTGCAAGTCGATGCACCGAACTATCGTCCGGCCTATGTAGTATTTATTTAGGTGCACGCTCCTAAAGTCGATATCCTCAACGCACTACCCGCGAGCCATTTTAGTTGCATCGTTGACACGGTCGCAGGCGCCGTTATTGTTGTCCGCTCGCTGCTTTTCCCAATAATAGGCCATATACATGTGCTTGCGGTCGTGACCACGGCTTTCGAGGTGTTTGCGGAGGCGGCGGACGTCGTCATTTTCGCAGGCGGCAAGTGAGCGCACGAGCCATTGCGTTTTTACAGCCGGAGATTTTCCGCGCGGTCGCAAGATGCTGATCTGCAAGCACGGGTGAAGTATTTGTCTGGTCGCCGGTGGTTGGGTTTTCGGCCTCATCAGGTCCAACTGAAGCGAGAGGGTGGCAGGTGAATTGGAAGAAACCGTATAGCCTCTGCAAACTGGAAGGGCTCACCGTGCGCAAACGTGGTGACAGGAAGGAGCCATGGGTACCAGAAAGCCTACGGCAATGCCGCAAGGCCCGATCCAGCGGTGGATTGTGGACTTCGTATCAGACAACCTGTCGTGTGGTCTCTGGTTTCGCATCCTGAGTGTGATTAATGACTTCAGTCGGGGATGCCTGGCCGCTGTCTTCCAATTGCCCACCCACTTGCAACAAAACGAGACACCGAGAAACACTGCATCTTAAGGTGGGGTGATTGTCTAAAGCGGGCCTCCGCTACCAAATTTTCCACCGAAGATGAGAATTGACTGTATAGCCGAGTAGCAGGACGCGCGGTTTTGGAAGTGTGACAGGCCGGCCTGAGACCGATTTCCCTCCGGTCTTCGGGAGCGTCTTCTGTCTTGCGCTCCGAGACCCGATGCCGGACCGCCGGATCATGGGATTTTCCGGCTGGCGATCCAGGCGCAGATAATTCGATCATGGATGAATTACATATTCGGAATAAATAATTCTTCGCCTAAATTGCAGTCCAGTAAACCGAAGTTTGCGGATCGAATACGGTAATATTGCCGTCGCGCGTTTGAATTCGAGTTGGAAACGAAACGGCTTTCTCGCTGCGAGTGAGGGTAAGCGTTCCCTTGTTGATGTCGAGGCCATACCAGATGCTGCCGTTATGTGATGTGAAGCCGGAGAGCTTGTCGAGCGCGCCCTCGTCTTCAAATATCTGAGCCAGGCAAGCTATGGCGTTGGATGCCGTGAAAAGGCCGGCACATCCGCATCCGCATTCCTTCATCGGATCGACGTGCGGTGCTGAATCGGTACCAAGGAAGAAGCGCGGATCCCCCGAGGTCGCAGCCTTGCGGAGCGCCAGCCGGTGGAGTTCGCGCTTGGCAACCGGCAGACAATAATAGTGCGGGCGAATGCCTCCCGCCAGAATGGCATTGCGGTTGATCATCAGGTGATGCGGGGTGATGGAAGCTGCCAGATTTTTCTCTGAACCGCGCACGTATTCGACACTATCCTTGGTCGTTATGTGTTCCATGGTGATGCGAAGTTCTGGAAGGCGGTTCCTTAGAGGATCGAGCACGGTCTCGATAAACACCTTCTCGCGGTCGAAGATATCAACGTCGCTGCTGGTCACTTCGCCGTGCATACAGAGCGTCATGCCGATCTTCGCCATGGTTTCCAAAACGCCCATGACGTTATCGAGATTGCGCACCCCGGAATGCGAATTGGTGGTCGCGCCTGCCGGATAGAGTTTCACGGCGAGGGCCGTGTTGGAATTGAATGCTTCCGCGACATCGGCGGCATCCGTGCTCTCGGTGAGATACAGCGTCATCAGAGGGGTGAAATCAGCGCCTGGCGGAATGCAGGCGCGGATGCGATCTCGATAAGCCTCCGCATCAGCCTTGGTGACGACTGGTGGCACCAGATTGGGCATGATGATGGCGCGGGCAAAATGATGCGCGCTTTCAGGCGTTACCGCTTCCATCACTGCGCCATCGCGCAGATGGAGGTGCCAATCGTCGGGCCGTGTTATTTCGATCGTGCTCAACATCTTCCTCGTTTCCGGTGGCTCGCGACATCTGCTTGTTGGCCCGTGCAGCCGCAGCATACTGAAATATCGCCAAATTTTGATATTCAAGTGGCAGGCTCACCATCAGGGAAGTACGCATATGGCGAGTCGGCGAAATGTAATTGAATTATCATTCTATAGATAGTATGATATGAAGACTGCCGCATGCCAACCCACTTGTTGGATGAGTTTGCAGATCGTCTCGTCTCGGCAGTTGAGGCGGTCACCAAGGGAGGAGAGAATTTTGAGGAACACAACGCAAATTTGCACATTTGTCGCTTCCGTATTGCTTGCGACAAGCTCGATCGCCAATGCGGACGTGATCAAGATCGGCGTCAACCAGCCGCTGACAGGTCCTTTCGCAGCGTCCGGCAACTATATCGTAGAGGGCGCCGAACTGGCGGCCAAGGAAATCAACGAGAACGGCGGCGTGTTGGGAGAGCAGATCGAACTCGTCATCGAGGACAACAAGAGCAACCCAACCGAGGCGGCTGCGGTGGCCGAGAAGCTCATCGTCAGCGACAAGGTTCCGGTGATGATGGGTGCCTGGGGGTCGAGCCTGACATTGGCGGCCATGCCGAAGCTGATGCAATACGAAGTCCCCATGCTCGTCGAGACTTCGTCTTCCTCGAAGATCACCCGCCAGGGAAATCCCTATGTATTCCGCATCTCGCCCCCGTCTTGGGTGGAAGCGCAGCTGTTCAAGACATACCTGCCGCAGCTCAACATAAAGAAGGTCGACTTCCTGGCGATCAACAACGACTGGGGCATCGGCACGATCAATGACTTTTCGGAAGCTCTCGGCAAGGAAGGTATCGAGGTCGGGCTCAAGGAAATGATGGATCAGGGTGCGCAGGACCTCAGCGCCCAGCTTTCCAAGATCAAGGCGTCGGACTCCGACACCATCATCGTGACCACCGCGGTCGAACAGCTCACGCTTCTTCTCAAGCAGGCCGCCTCGCTCGGGATCACGAAGCAAATCGTGACGACCGGCGGCTCGCAGAACCCGGACCAGCTCATCGATCAAGCCGGATCCGCCGCCAACGGCACCTCCCATATGGTGTTCTTTGCGCCTTGGAAGCCGGAAATGACGGCCCATCCGGATCAAGCGGAAGCCTTTATCAAGGCCTGGGAAGACGCGGGATATGCCAAGGCCGGCCTGACCGAGAGCTATCGCGGCTATGACGGCATCAAGGTTATTGCGGCGGCGATCGAAAAGGCAGGCAAGGCCGACCCCGCGGCAATCAAGGACGCCATGTGGGAAGTCGAAGTTCCCGCGCTTAACGGCATGGTCAGCTTCACCAAGGATGGTCCGGAAGGGCGCGAAAGCGGCCAGTACATGACCAACGGCACCCTCATCAAGATTGTCGACGGAAAGATCGAGATCCCGAAGTCCTGATCTGGCAATGAAGCGTTGAATGAATAAGGCCCGCCTTCTCGAGGCGGGCCTTTCTCATGAATCGGTCAGATCGATCGCAACGCCGGTCTTGACCCGCTCCATGACCACCAGCGTGCGGAACTTCTTGACATTGTTGTTGACGAAAAACAGCCGGCGGGTGAGGGCTTCGTAATCGGTCATGGACGGTACTATGACGATGAGCACGAAGTCTGCCTCTCCGGTCACGTAATAGCACTGCTGAACGGCCGGATCGTTCGTGAAGCTCCGCTTCGCCGCGTCGAGCAGATCGATCCGCTCGCTCTCGATGTCCACTTCAACGACGATCGTCAGCGGGCGGCCCACCCTCTGAGGGTCAATGGCGGAATAATTTCCGACGATCACGCCCGTTTTCTGCATCTGCCGAATGCGCCGGTGCACAGCCGCGGGCGACAGATTGACCTCCTCGCCAATAGTCCGCTGCGGCGTCGTATTGTCCCTCTGCAGTATCTCCAGAATGGCAAGATCAAATGAATCGAGCTTGCCGACGGATTTCCCGAGTGTGGCCAAGAAAGCCTCCCTTGTTCGAAGAAAATTTCAATACTCGCTCTGAATCGTCTGCCGTCAGCCTGGCTGATGAAAGTAAATTTCATTTCCTAAACGACGAGAGCCTTCCTCGCCATTCCGCAGTGGGGTGGGTGGCGTCGCATCTCGCTCGCCTTTCGTCGAAGCGGAAGGAAGCGCACCCCGACAGACAGGGATCAAGCTGCAAATGGCCGGGGTGGAGATATCACTCGCTCCGCAAAATGGTATTGTCATTGGTAGGATATAAAGATAGGATGAATTTACCCGTCAACGATGTTGATGCGCAGAACGTAGAAGCCAAACTGCCGTGTTCTGGGTGCGAAGGTCAACAGATGGGAAGCAGGCCTGCTATCCAAGAGAGGACTGCGGGGAATTTGTAGCTGTTGGTATGGCGGTACTGAACGGAGAAGTTGGCGGCGGGTCTTGTCCCCGGACGCTGCCGTGCAGTGCCAGGTGCAGCATTTCGATAGACTTCGAAAGGGAGATGAAGAGTTGGATCAACTACTTCAGCACCTCGTAAACACCATCATCATGGGCGGGACTTATGCTCTTCTCGGCATCGGCCTTACCCTGATCTTCGGTATTATGAGGATTGTCAATTTCACGCATGGCGAGCTTTACGCTTTCGGCGCGTACATGATGTACTTTTTCGCGACCATTCTCGGCATGAACTTCTTCGTGTCGATCGCCTTCGCGATCGCGGCGGGAATGCTGCTCGGCGCCATCATCGAATTTCTTCTTCTGCGGCCCAAGCGGGGCGCCGACATCGACACCACAATGCTGATCATGATCGGCGCCTGGATCGTGATGCAGAACACCGAGCATCTGGCTTGGGGCGGCATTGCCAAGTCGATCACGTCGCCGCTTCCGGAAGCGCCGCTCGTCATCGGTCCGGTCTCCGTTTCGTGGCTGCGCGTCATGGTTCTGGTGATCGCGCTGGCGTTGATCGCGGCCAGCTACATGGTGATCAATCGCACCAAACTCGGCAAGGCGATGCGCGCGACCTTCCAAGACAGCGATACCGCGGCACTGATGGGGATCAACATCAACTCCATCTACACCATGACCTTCGGCTTCGGTTCGGCGCTCGCCGCCGCTGCCGGCGCGCTGCTCGGTCCGGTCTTCGTCGTCACTCCGACGATGGGCGATCTGGCGTCGCTCAAGGCCTTTGCGATCGTCATTCTCGGCGGTCTCGGCAATATCACGGGGGCGGCCATCGGCGGCTTCATCCTGGCTTTTGCCGAGGAAATCGGGGCCGGCTACATCTCGTCGGGTTACCGCGACGCGATGGGCTTCGTCATCATCATCATCGTACTTCTGTTTAGGCCGACAGGTCTATTCGCCAAGGCGGAGCGTGTCGGATGAAACTGATAGCCTCTCTCTTGATCCTTGCCTTCTTCGCGACCGTGCCGCTGTGGCTGCAGGATCAGTACTACCTTCATACGCTGGTCGTGACGGGCATCTTCATGCTTGCCGCCATGAGCCTCAACCTGCTGCTCGGTTTCACCGGGCAGCTCAGCCTCGGCCACGTTGCCTTCTTCGGCATCGGCGCTTATGTCAGCGCGCTGACCTCGCTCGGCTTCAGCGTGACCATATTCGGCATGCCGATCGTCCACGAGCCATGGCCGCCCTTCGTCGGGTTGATCTTCGGTGCGCTGGCGGCAGGCCTGTGCGGCTACCTGATCGGCAAGCTCGCCTTCCGGGTGCGCGGCGCCTACTTCGTCATCGTGACGATCAGTTTCGCCGAGGTGGTCCGTCTCGTTTCGCTCAACTGGGTCGAGTTGACCAACGGACCGCTTGCGCTGCCGGGAATTCCGCCGATGACCCTCGGTTTCGAATGGAGCGGCTACCTGACGCTCTGGGGCAAGGCGCAGAACTACTACTTCGTTCTCGCTGTGATCGTGCTGACCTATGTGCTGATCCGTCGGCTGGTCTACTCGCCCTATGGCCGGGCGATGATCGCCCTTCGCGAGAATGAAACCCTCGCCGTCTCCGTTGGCATCAGCGTGACCAAATATCTGGTGCTCGCCGCGGTCTTCTCGGGCGCGCTGGCCGGTCTCGCCGGCGGTCTCTACGCCCACTACATCCAGATCATCGATCCGATGATCTTCATGTTTCTCAACACCGTCACCATGGTCATCATGGTCATCACCGGCGGCAAGGGCACGCTGGCCGGGCCGGTTGTCGGCGGGCTGATCTTCGGCATCGCGCCGGTCGTGCTGCGCAGCTATGTCGGGCCCGAGGTCCAGTGGATCCTCTACGGCGTGCTGATGATCCTGATCGTCTTCGTCCTGCCGGAAGGCATCGTCCCGGCGATCGAGCGCTGGTTCAACCGCGGCGGCGCATCGCGCTCGCCGACCGGACGGGGCGCCTCCAGCGGCGGTTCGAGCGGCGACGGCTCGGCTCTCGCGCTGTCTGGTTCAGGAAAGGGGAATTCGTGATGGACACCAGTGTAGCAACATCCGCGTCCAAGCCGATCCTGTCGGTCGACCATGTCGCCGTGCAATTCGGCGGGCTGGTCGCGATCTCGGACATGTGCTTCGATGTGCACGAGGGAGAACTCGTCAGCCTGATCGGCCCCAACGGAGCCGGCAAGACGACGGCCTTCAACGTCATCACCGGGTTTCAGCGTCCCACACGGGGCACCGTCACGTTCCGCGGCACCAGCCTCGAGGGGCTCAAGCCCCACGAGGTGACGGGACTCGGCCTCGTACGGACATTCCAGCGCACCAGCTTGTTCGAGAAGATTTCCGTCTTCGACAACGTTCTCATTGGCCTTCATCGGCGGACGTCCCCGAGTCTCTTCGGAACGTTGCTGGGCTTGCCGAGGGAGCGCCGCGCCGAAGAGGCATTGCGCGAAGAGGCGTGGGAAACGCTGCGCCTCGTCGGAATCGAACATCAGGCGAACGAAGCGGGCGGGAGCCTGCCCTATGGGGACCAGCGTTTGCTGGGCGTCGCGCTGGCGCTTGCGGCCAATCCAAGCGCGCTCCTTCTCGATGAGCCGGTCTCCGGCATGAACGCTTCGGAGACCAGTCGTTTCATCGAGCTCCTCATGCGCCTGCGCAAGATGGGGAAGACGATCCTTTTGGTCGAGCACGACATGCCGATGGTGATGAAGATATCCGACCGGATCGTGGTGCTCAATTATGGGCGCATCATCGCCAACGGTACCCCAACCGAAATCCAGAACAACCCGGAAGTGATTGCCGCTTACCTGGGCGGAGGCGTCAAGAATGCTTGAGATCAAAAACCTCGTCTGCCGTTACGGAAAGGTCACCGCGCTCGACGGAATCTCTCTCAAGGTGCCGGCCAAGCAACTGGTCGTGCTGGTGGGCGCCAATGGCGCCGGCAAGAGCACGACGTTGCGCGCGATTTCCGGTCTGGTACCGGCAGCTTCGGGCCAGATCATCTTCGACGGTGAGGACATCACCGGAATGGCAGCCGGAAAAATCCTCGCCAAGGGAATTGCTCACTGCCCCGAAGGCCGACGCGTCTTCGGTGAGATGTCGGTGCTGGAAAATCTGGAGATCGGGGCCTATCTGCGCCACGATGCCAAAGCCATCCAGAGCGATGTCGACCGGATCTTCCACCTGTTTCCGCGCCTCGCCGAACGGCGGGCGCAGGTGGCCGGCACGCTTTCGGGCGGCGAACAGCAGATGTTGGCGATCGGGCGGGCAATGATGTCCCGGCCGAAGCTGATCATGTTCGACGAGCCCTCGCTTGGGCTTGCGCCGAACATCGTCGAGCAGACCTTCCACATCATCCAGGAAATCCGGGATTCCGGGACAACGGTGATGATGGTGGAGCAAAACGCGTTCGCCGCACTCGACATGTGCAGCTACGCCTACCTCCTGGAGGCAGGCTCCATGGTGCTCGAGGGAGAGGGGCAGGACCTCATCTCCAACCCGCATGTGCGGGAGGCCTATCTGGGGGCGGGCGTTCACGCCTGAGCCCTGCCGAGTGCACCGCCGCGCGAGATAGTATTTGCACTATCATTCTAAAGATAGTATCAATATGGCCTCGCGCGGCGGTCGAGTTTGTCGTCGCCGGATACAGGCAGTCGCTGCACTCGAGGCAACAGGTAGGACAGACATGACTCACACTTCATCACCCGTCATCGGCATCATCGGTGGAACCGGCGACCTCGGTTCCGGACTGGCACGGGCCTGGGCGAAAGCCGGGTATGCCGTGATCATCGGCTCGCGTACTGCCGACAAGGCTCAGGCGGTTGCCGCCGAATTGGGTGAGGGGGTCACCGGCCGCGACAATCTCGGTGCCGCCGAAGGCGCGGACGTGGTGGTGCTCGCTGTTCCCTTTGCCAATCACAATTCGACGCTGAGCGAAATCCGCGAGGCCGTACAGGGCAAGATCCTGGTGGATGCCGCCGTTCCCCTCGTGCCACCGAAGGTTTCCCGTGTCCAGCTTCCCGCTGAAGGATCGGCCGCCCAGATCGCACAGGATCTGCTGGGTGAAGGTGTGAAGGTCGTCTCGGCGTTTCACAATGTCGGCGCGGCAAAGCTTCACAAGGGCGGCCGCGCCGATTGCGACGTTCTCGTCTTCAGCGATGACAAGGATGCCCGCAATCTGGTCATCAAACTTGCCGGGGCTGTTGCCAACCGCGGCGTTGGCGGCGGCGTGCTGGCCAACTCGGCGGCGGCGGAAGCGCTGACATCCGTGCTCATCTGGATCAACCGGAACTACAAGGTTCTGGGTGCCGGCATCGCCATTACCGGTCTGGACGACGCGGCGCAGGCCTGATTCCATGCGCGCGCCCCAGTCTCTCTCTCTTCATGCCCTGCGGGATATTCCGCTGGTGGAGCCCGGCGACGATCTCGCGGACTGCCTGATCGCAGCGTTGCGGGACAGCGGGCAAGTGCCGATGGACGGCGACATTCTGGTCATCGCCCAGAAGATCGTCTCCAAGGCGGAGGGGCGCTATGTGAGCCTCGATACGGTCACGCCTTCCGAGCGGGCGGTGGAACTCGCCGAACGTCTCGGCAAGGATCCGCGCCATGTCGAGGTCGTGCTTTCGGAATCCTCCGAAGTGGTCAAGGTGGGGCCGCAGGTTATCGTCGTTGCCCATCGACTGGGCTTCGTCATGGCCAATGCCGGTATCGACGAATCCAACATCAGTCATGAGAAGGGCGCGCGCGTGCTGCTTCTGCCGCGCGATCCCGACGCTTCGGCGCAAGCTCTGAAGGCACGGCTGGATGCGGCCTTCGGCGTTTCGCTCGGCATCATCATCGCCGACAGTTTCGGCAGGCCGTGGCGCAATGGCATTGTCGGCGTGGCGATCGGCGCGGCCGGCGTTCCCTCGGTGATCGACGAGGCGGGAGTGAAGGATCTGTTCGGCCGCGAATTGCGGGTTACCGAAGTGGCTGCCGCCGACGAACTGGCTTCCGCGGCCTCCCTGCTGATGGGGCAGGCCGGGCAGGGGCTGCCTGCCGTGCTGGTACGCGGATTTGCATCGCCCGCGCCGCCGAAGCCCGCCTCCGCCCTTGTGCGTGACCGGGCCCGGGACATGTTCCGATGAGTGCGCCCGCGAAAGCCCTTGGAGAGCAGGGTACGGTCGTCGCCCTTTGCGGTGGCGTGGGCGGCGCCAAGCTCGCCTTCGGCCTGTCGCACCTGCTCGGCGAGCGGTTGACGGTGATCGTCAATACCGGCGACGACTTCGAACATCTCGGCCTGCATATCTCGCCGGACATCGACACCGTGCTCTACACGCTTTCGGACCGTGCCAACCGCGAACTCGGCTGGGGACGGAAGGACGAGAGCTGGAATTTCATGAAGGCGCTCGCGGAAATCGGCGGCGAGGGCTGGTTTCAGCTCGGCGACCGTGACCTCGCCCTGCATGTCGAGCGGACCCGGCGGATGCGTGCCGGCGACCGGCTGACTGATATCGTCGTGGATTTTGCGCGGCGCTTTGCCATTCCCTCGCGCATTCTGCCGATGAGCGATGATGCGGTCCGCACCAGTGTGGTGACGCGGGACGAAGGGGTGCTGCCGTTCCAGCGCTATTTCGTAGAACGGCGCTGCCAGCCGGTTGTCGAGGAGGTCCAATTCCAAGGAGCAGATTCCGCCCGGATGTCGGCGGAGGTGGAGGCAGCCCTGTCTTCGGCCGATCTGCGGGCGGTGATCGTTTGTCCGTCGAACCCCTATCTGAGCATCGATCCTCTGCTCTCGGTGCCGGGCATCAGCCAGCTTCTCGCCGATGCGTCCGCTCCGGTCGTCGCGGTGTCGCCCATCATTGGCGGGCAGGCGGTGAAGGGCCCGACCGCGAAAATCATGAGCGAACTCGGGATACCCGCGACGAACGCGACAATCGCCGATCACTACGGCGATCTCATTGACGGCCTCATGATCGATGAGGCCGACGCGGCGGAGATCGGACAGCTCGCTGTTCGCGCGACAATATCCGCCACATTGATGCGCACCGACGACGACAGGTGCCGTCTGGCGGAGGACGTTCTGGCTTTTGCCGAGACCCTGGCCGAGACGGGATCAGGGAGGCGTCCATGAGCGGCAACTGGGCCATCGTGCCGGTCAAGCGGCTCGAGCACGCCAAATCGCGGTTGGCATTGGTGCTCGATGCGCAGGAGCGGCGCCAACTTGTCCGCGCGATGCTTAGCGACGTTCTCGATACGCTGCTTCGGGTGAGCCAGCTCGATGGAATTGTCGTCGTCACCAGCGACGGCGAGGTTTCGCGCCTTGCACGGCAGGCCGGGGCGCACCTCGTGCCGGACATTCGTGAAGCAGGAACCAACGAAGCCGTGCGGCAGGGCCTTGCCTGGCTCGGGTCGCAACAAAACGGGTGCCGGCTGATCATGCCGGCCGACATCCCGTTTCTGACGCCGGGAGAGGTCGCCAACGTCATTTCGTCGCTGCGCAGTCATGACGTCGCGCTGGTGCCCGCGCTTCGCGACGGTGGCACGAACATACTGGGGCTGCGTTGTCCGGCGCGCATAGAAGCCGCCTTCGGCGAGGAAAGTTTCGCCCGGCATCTGGCGGCGGCACGCGCGGCCGCCATCACCCCCGCGATCCTCGATCTCGATGGCGCGGGACACGATATCGACGTTCCCACGGACCTCTTCCACAGCTCCGGCGGAGAAGGGGGCGCACGCACACGTGCGGTGCTTTCGCAGCTGTCGTGCGGCAATCCCGTGCCTGTGGCGGTCTGGATGAATGAGGAGTTGGAATCATGACAGAACAGCTTTTTCTCGAGACGTTTCCGCTGAACAAGCGATTGACCCGCGAGGAAGCCGTCAGCCTGATCGGGCTGGAAGACCTGACGCCGTTGCTCGCTGCGGCCGGAAGGCGGCGGGACGTCGCCCACGGTGACGTTGTCTCCTATTCGCGCAAGGTTTTCATCCCGCTCACGCAGCTCTGTCGGGATGTCTGCCACTACTGCACCTTCGCCCATCCGCCGCGCAAGGGACAGCGCGCCTATCTCAACCGGGACGAGGTTCTGGCCATTGCCCGCGCGGGTCGCGAGGCGGGGTGCAAGGAAGCGCTCTTCACGCTGGGAGATCGTCCCGAGGCTCGGTACCGCCTCGCGCGCGAGGAACTCGCTGCACTGGGCCATGCCTCCACGCTATCCTACCTTGCGGAGATGGCGGAACTCGTCTGGAAGGAAACAGGGCTGCTGCCGCACCTCAATCCCGGGCTGCTTTCCGAGGAGGATTTCCGGGCGCTGCGTCCCCTCTCGATCTCGCAAGGGATCATGCTCGAGACCGTCTCCGACCGTCTCTGCGGCAAGGGGATGGCTCACTACGGCTCGCCCGACAAGGTGCCCGCCGCCCGGCTGCAGACGCTCAGGCTTGCCGGTGAGCAGGCGGTTCCCTTCACCTCCGGCATTCTGATCGGCATCGGGGAGACCCGCGAGGAGCGGATCGATTCGCTGCTGGCGCTGCGGGATATCAACGATGCCCATGGGCATATCCAGGAAATCATCGTCCAGAACTTCCGGCCGAAGCCGGGTACGCTGATGAAGGATGTCGCCGCGCCTGCGACGGACGATCACCTCTGGACAATTGCCGTCGCGCGTCTGCTGTTCGAGCCGGCGATGAACATCCAGGCTCCGCCCAATCTGAGCCCCGGCGCGCTGCGGCAGCTTGTCGATGCGGGTATCAACGACTGGGGCGGGGTGTCCCCGGTGACCCCCGACCACGTCAATCCGGAAGCGCCTTGGCCGCATCTCGAGGAGCTGGCGACGGAGACCGCGAAGGCGGGGAAGGTGCTGACGGAAAGGCTCGCGATCTACCCCTCGCATGCCCGCGATGCTCTCAAATGGGTCGATCCGGCGATGCGCACCTCGTTGTACAATCTTGTCGACGGCGACGGATGGCCGCGCCGCGACAGCTGGTGCCCGGGCCGCCAGGACCTGCCGCCGGAAGCCGATGCCGTCCTGGTCAAGCCGAAGCGTCCCGTCCAGGCGAGCGCGCGATTGCAGGCAATCCTCGGTCGCGTGGACAACGGCCAGCTGCTCGACACCGATGACATCGTCCATCTCTTCAGGGCCCGCGGCGACGAGTTTTCGGCCGTCTGCCGGGCCGCCGACGAGTTGCGCCGGCGCGTCAACGGGGATGTCGTGAGCTATGTGGTTACCCGCAACATCAACTATACCAACATCTGCTACTTCAAGTGCCAGTTCTGCGCATTCTCGAAGGGCAAGCTGAGTGAGAACCTGCGCGGCCGGCCCTATGATATCGGGATGGACGAGATTGCGGGCCGGGTGCGCGAGGCGTGGGACCGCGGCGCGACCGAAGTCTGCATGCAGGGAGGTATCCATCCCGCCTATACGGGGCAGAAATATCTCGACATCTGCGAGGCCGTCGCCGGGGCTCAACCCAACATGCACCTTCATGCCTTCTCACCGCTCGAGGTCACCCAGGGTGCGCAGACGCTGGGCATCAGTGTGCCCGAATTTCTTGCGCGGCTGAAGGATGCGGGGCTCAAGAGCCTGCCCGGAACCGCAGCGGAAGTGCTGGACGACGAGGTGCGCGCCATCCTTTGTTCCGACAAGATCAACACTCGCGAATGGATCGAGGTGATGCGGGCAGCGCACGCACTGAAACTGCGTTCGACCGCGACGATCATGTTCGGCCATGTGGATCGCTACGATCACTGGGCCCGCCATCTGGTCCGGGTCCGCGATCTCCAGATCGAGACAGGCGGCTTTACCGAATTCGTGCCGCTGCCGTTCGTCCACATGGAGGCGCCGATCTATCTCAAGGGTCGGTCGCGGCCCGGTCCGACCTTCCGCGAGACGATCCTCATGCATGCCGTCGCGCGCCTGGTGCTGCACCCGCACATCACCAACATCCAGGCCTCCTGGGTCAAGCTTGGGCCGGACGGCGTGCGGCACTGCCTCGATGCCGGCGTCAACGACCTCGGCGGCACGCTGATGGACGAGAGCATCTCCCGCTCCGCCGGTGCGAGCTTCGGCCAGGAGATGACCCCTCAGGAGATGGAGCGGATCATCGTCTCGACCGGCCGGCTGCCCCGTCTTCGCACCACGCTCTACGACAACGCCCCGGCGGAGCGGCGGACGACGGCGTTTGCCGCGGGTATCCGCACCGAGAGCGCATCAAGGCTCGTTCACACCGAAAACGCGCGCTGAGGAGCATCACGCCGATGATGTCGATGATTCATTCCATCTTGTAGACATACTATTGTTAGTATGATAATCATACTTTGATTTTGAATAGTGACACGGACGATTGGAATGAGTGGCGTGGACGGAGCAGGTTCGGGAATTCTGGAGAAGGCGGAGCTGGTCGACGCCCGGGCTCGCGCAGCAGCAGTCGGGCGCGCCCGGGAGCGCGGCACCTTGCTGCCGACATTCGCGCAGCTGGCCGGCGAAGCGCCCCTGCCGGAGGGTGTCGCCGAGCGCCTGGCGGTCACCGATCCCGATACCGCGGATGCCGCCAATCTGTGGCGCGTCCACTGGTTCAACGGCGCGGACCGCAAGTCGCGGGTGGAAATCCCGCAAAGCGTCACCCTGCCAAAGGCGCTCACCGGGGTCGATGCTCCGATCGTCGTGCTTCTCGGCTCTCGCTTTCCGATGATCGGCGCCCACAAGGTGCTTCCCGCCTATGCCGGACTCGTATGTCGCTTGCTCACGGGGCAGTTTGACCCCACCCATCATCGCGCGGTCTGGCCCTCGACGGGAAATTACTGCCGCGGCGGGGTTGCGATTTCCCGCATTCTCGGCTGCGACGGCGTGGCCGTGCTGCCTGAGGGAATGAGCCGCGAGCGCTACGATTGGCTCGGGCGCTGGGTTGCCGATCCATCGCATATCGTGCGCACGGTCGGGACCGAGAGCAACGTCAAGGAAATCTACGACAAATGCGCCGAGCTGGCGCGTGAGGCGCAAAACGTGATCCTCAACCAGTTCTCGTCGTTCTCCAATTACATGGCCCACAATGTCTGCACCGGCCGCGCCTGCGAGCGGGTTTTTACATCGATGCCGGGCATGACGGAGAAGACGCGGCTTGCAGCCTTCGTCTCGGCCACAGGGTCGGCGGGAACGATCGCTGCCGGCGACAGGCTCAAGGAGCGCTATGGCACGCGAATTGCCGCGGTCGAGGCGCTGGAATGTCCGACCATGCTCGAGAACGGCTATGGCGAGCACAACATCCAGGGCATTGGCGACAAGCATGTTCCGTTGATCCAGAACGTGATGAACATGGATTTCGTCATCGGGATTTCGGACCGGGTCACCGACCGGCTCAACCTTCTCTTTTCCACAGAGGAAGGGCGTGCGGCCGTTCGCCGCCACACCGGGCTCGATGCGGAAGCGCTCGAGATTTTTTCGGAGATCGGGATTTCCGGCTTCGCCAATATCGCTGCGGCCATCAAGCTTGCCCGCTACATGAATTACGGTCCCGACGACGTGGTGATGACCATCGCCACCGACAGTGCCCGGCTTTACGCCACGGAGGCAGACGGTGCCCGGCAGAAGTTATTCCCGGAAGGTTTCGGGCCCGCGGAAGCGGACAGGGTGTTCCTGAGCGATCTGGCCGAGTTGACGCCGGAACACGTTCTGGAACTCGGCCAGCCCGACCGCCGGCGCATCTTCAACCTCGGCTACTACACCTGGGTGGAGCAGCAGGGCGTGGATGTCGAGGATTTCGACGCCCGCAAGGATCAGGCCTTCTGGAAGGGCGTGGCCGCTTCGGCCCCCCTCTGGGACGCGATGATTTCCGACTTCAATGCAGAGGTCCAATTGAACTGAACGGTGGCGTCTGTCCGCTGTTGAGAAGGAGAAAGTTTGTGCTTGAGCATTCAGTGGAGTCTTACGACAGGCTCAGGGAAAAGATGGCGGCACGCGACCGCAGTCTGCGTGAAAAGGTCATGTCGCTGCAGGAGGCCGGCTCGTTCGTTCGGGACGGGATGAGCATCGGCGTCGGAGGGTCGACCATGTCGCGCACGCCGATGGCGCTGTTGTGGCAGCTCATCCGGGATCGCCGGAAGAACCTCACCTGTTCGCGCGCGATCGTTTCCACCGACGGTGACCTGTTGTTCGGCTCGGGCGTTTCCGACCACATCATCACGAGTTGGTTTGCCCAGGGCATCCTTTGGGGCCTGTCCAAGGTGATGCGTCACCACGTGGAGAAGGAAGGCAAGACCTACGAGGAGTGGAGCCACATGGGTGTCGGCATGCGCTTCCGTGCGGGCGGCATGGGTGTGCCGTTCCTGCCGATGCGCGCCATGCTCGGTTCCGACGTTCTCAAGCAGCGGCCCGAAGCCAAGGAGATCGACTGTCCCTTCACCGGCGAAAAGCTGCTGCTTGCGCCGGCCCTCAACCCGGACGTCGCGCTGATCCACGTTCAGCGGTGCGACGCCTATGGCAACGCGCAGATCGATGGTTTGCAGTTCATGGACATCGATCTGGCGCTTGCAGCAGACCGGGTGATCCTGACCACCGAGCGGATCGTGTCCAACGACCAGATCCGCCGCGCACCGGACCAGACGAAAATTCCGTTCTTCTGCGTCGATGCGGTGGTGGAAGTGCCCTACGGCTCGGCGCCGCACGAGTGCTTCGGCCTTTACGAGCCGATGATGAAGCACATGGAGGCATATGTGAAGCAGGTCAACGCAGACCCGATCGACGGCATGCAGGCCTATCTCGACCGCTATTTCCACGGACCCGAGGACTGGAACGATTACCTCGACCTGATCGGCATGAGGCAAGTCCTGGAAGCAAGCCAGCACGGCCGGAGTATCTACAATGACTGAGAGCAAGAACTATACGACATCCGAAATCCTGCCGATTCTGAGCGCGCGCCAGCTGCGCGACGGCATGGTGGTGTTCGCCGGGGTGGGAACGCCGCTGCTGGCGGCCACGCTGGCACAGCGGCTCAACTGTCCGCGGCTCACGATCCTGTTCGAGGGTGGTGTCGTCGGCGCGTTCGTCGAGCCGGGCAAGCTGCCCCCTTCCACCAACGACCAGCGCTGCACGCGGCGGGCGAACATGGTCCTTGGCAGTTCGGACGTTCTGTTGCTGTTGCAGCGCGGCTATGTCGATCTCGGTTTCATGGGCGGGGCGCAGATCGACCAGTTCGGCAACCTCAACTCGTCCTTCATCGGTGATCCCGCGGCGCCTAAGACGAGGCTTCCGGGCACCGGCGGCGGCAACGACATTTCAAGCCTGACAAACATGATCGTGGCGATGAAGCACGAAAAGCGCCGCTTCGTCGAGCATGTCGATTTCATCACCAGTCCCGGCTTCATCCGTGGCGGGACAAGCAGGCGCGATAGCGGCCTGCCGGCGGGCGGCATGTTCCGGGTGATCACGGAACTGGCGGTCTTCGGCTTCGACGAAAAGACCCGCCGGATGAAGGTACTCGCGCTCAACCCGGGCGTCACCCGCGAAGAGGTTCAGGACAATACGGGCTTCACGCTCGACTTCGCCGACAACCTCGCCGTCACCGAACCACCCACCGAAACGGAACTGCGCGTTTTGCGCGAGCTCGATTCCGAGCGCCTGTTCATCAATTGATCACTGGAGGAAATTCATGACAATGCTGTCAAACACGTTTGGTATCGCCGCGCGCAACTTCAAGGCGTATCCGGAGATGCCTGATGCGCTGGAACTCGTCGAGTACGGCGTCCGCGTCGAGGAACTGGGATATGATTCCGTGTGGGTGTGGGATCACATGCTGCTCGGTGTCGATCCGAATTTCCCGATCATCGATTCCCTGACCGTCCTGACCGGCATTGCAGCGCGCACGACGCGCATCAAGATGGGCACGGGCATTCTCGTCCTGCCGTTGCGCAACCCGGTCGCGCTGGCCAAGCAGCTTTCCTCGATGGACCAGCTCTCGCGCGGTCGCCTCGTGATGGGCATGGCTGCCGGCTGGTACAAGCGCGAATTCGATGCGATGGGGATTCCGTTCACCAAGCGCGGCAAGATCATGGACCAGAACCTGGAGATCATGCGCCGCCTGTGGACGGAGCCCGCTGTCACCGGAACCTACAACATCTCCGATGACAAGACCGGGATCGAGCTCGAATATGCCCTGTCGAAGGCGGTGATGTATCCGAAGCCCGCACAAGAGCAGCTTCCGCTGCTGATCGGCGGCTATGCCGACGCTGCGCTCAAGCGTGCCGCCACCAGCGGCGACGGCTGGCTGACCTATTTCTACCGCGCCGAGGACTTCAAGAAGTCGTGGGACAAGATCCGCGGTTTCGCCCAGGAAGCGGGCAAGAACCCCGACAACATCATGAACGCGTCGCAGCTGCCCATCATGATCGGCAAGTCGAAGGAAGCCGTCCAGGACGACATGATGGACTGGCTGAACAAGGAATGGGACTTCCCGGAGCACAGCGACTGCACCCGCGAAAGCGCGATCATGGGATCGGTGGACGAATGCGTCGCCCAGCTGCGCGAGCACATCGATGCCGGCGTGCAGAAGATCATCTTCGTGCCCTACAAGTACCAGATGGATCAGGTCGAGACGATCGCCGAGGAAATCATCCCGCGCCTGCGAAACGCCTGAGGCGCCCACGGACGTTCACGTCGGGCCGCCGGGCGGCGGCCCGCTTACCCAACTCAATTGCGGACCGGAATTCATGACTGATCCAAATCGTCAAAAGATCATCGACAAGATCGATCAATCGCGCGACCAGGCAATCAAACTGCTGCAAGACATGGTCGCCGTCCCCAGCGTCACCGGGGACGAGGCGGCCATCCAGAAGCTGATGCACGACTACCTTACCGAGGTCGGCCTCGACGTCGACATGTGGGAGACCGACTGGGAGGAGCTCAAGAAGCATCCCGGCTATCGTCCAGTCGCGCGCGGTTACGAGGGCCGTCCCAATATCGTGGCGACGCTCAAGGGCACCGGCGGCGGACGTTCGCTGCTGCTCAACGGCCATACCGACGTCATTCCCGTCGGCGACGGCGAGGGCTGGAGCGACAATCCCTGGTCTGCCTCGATCAAGGAAGGACGCATCTATGGTCGCGGCTCATGCGACATGAAGAGCGGCGTGGCGAGCCACATCCTGGCGGTGCAGTATCTCAAGGAACTGGGGCTGACGCCGAAGGGCGATGTGATGATCAACATCGTCATCGATGAAGAAGTCAGCGGCCACGGCACGCTCGACACCGTCATCCGCGGCTATTCGGCGGATGCCGGCATTTCCGGTGAGACGTCCGATCTTCACGTGCAGCCCGCCTGCATCGGCCGCATCTGGTTCGAGATCGAGATCCAGGGCAAACCTGCCGGGGTTCAGCAGCGCTATCTCGGCATCAGCGGGATCGAGCTCGGCTACAAGATCTCCAAGGCGGTGCAGGAGCTGGAAGACCACCGCGTCGCGACCGTGACGCATCCGCTTTATCCGAGCGCCATCGATTCTCTGCCGTGCCTGATCGGCAGCTTCCAGGCGGGAACCTATCCGAGCGCCTTCCCGGCGACAGCCTTGCTGAAGGGATCAATCGGCACGGTCCCGGGCGAAGACCACGAAGGCGTGAAGCAGAGCCTGGTCGACAAGATCGCCGAGGTCGCCGCCGAGGATCCCTGGATGAAGGATCATCCGCCGGTGGTCCGTTTCGTCGGCTATGACGCCGAAGCCTCGGAAATCCCGCGCGATCACGCCATCGTCGACACGGTCTCGCGGATCTACACCGAGGTGACCGGCAAGGAACCGACCATCAGCGGCAGGCAGGGCGCGGCGGACACGCGGTTCCTCAACAGCTATGGCGAGACGCCGACCGTCATTTTCGGACCGGGGTCGACGGCTATCATGCACTCGAACGACGAGTATGTCTCGATCGACGACTACCTCACCTCCATCAAGGTCATGGCCCTCTCGATCTACGACTGGTGCAACGCCGAGCCCGTCGCAAAAAGCTGAACCCGGCTCGAAGGGCGGGCGTATGTCAACCCCTCCCGCCCCCGACCAGCCAACCGACCTCCCCATGAAGCGCCGCTCTCGAGCGGCGCTTTTTCGTCTCGGTACAGTCGTCCGGCAATCAATAGGTACTATCTTACTATAAATAGATTGACTTGTTGCTTACGCTGAGTCAGATTGCGGACATGCCCGGCAGCGGCTTTTCCGTCGCTCCCCCGGCAACTCAAGGAGAGACGAAAATGCATATCGCGGTATTGGCCGACACGAGTACGCGTGTTGCGATAACCCCCGAGACGATCCGCAAGTACGAAGCGCTCGGCGGCACGGTATTCGTGCAGCAGGGCGCCGGCGCGCAGGCAGGCATGCTCGACGGCGATCTCGAGGCCTCCGGCGCACGCATTGTCGAGGGTGCCGATGCGGCCGTGAAGGAAGCGGACATCATTCTTGCAGTCGGCCGACCGGAGGAACGGATTATCCGCGCCTGCAAGCCGGGTGCGGCGATGTTTGCGACGATGGATCCTTATCGGGCCAACGGCTCTCTTGAAATCATGGCCGATGCGCGGGTCGACGCCTTCGCCATGGAGCTGATGCCACGCATCACCCGCGCCCAGTCGATGGACATCCTTTCAAGTCAGGCGAGCCTCGCCGGCTACCGGGCCGTCATC
Organism: Pseudohoeflea suaedae; assembly: GCF_004354915.1. Classification (GTDB taxonomy): domain Bacteria; phylum Pseudomonadota; class Alphaproteobacteria; order Rhizobiales; family Rhizobiaceae; genus Pseudohoeflea; species Pseudohoeflea suaedae. The sequence goes on from NZ_SMSI01000003.1 coordinate 479,610, forward strand.
GACGCCGCCAGCGCATTCACCCGCTTGCTGCCGATGATGATGACCGCAGCGGGCACCATCCCGTCGGCGCAGGTCTTCGTCATGGGCGCCGGAGTGGCGGGCCTTCAGGCAATTGCGACCGCGCGGCGGCTGGGGGCTTCCGTTTCGGCGACCGATGTGCGCCCGGCGACACGCGAACAGGTGGCTTCCCTGGGGGCAAAGTTCGTCGCGGTCGAGGACGAAGAGTTCCTGGCGGCCGAATCCGCCGGTGGTTACGCCAAGCAGATGTCGAAGGAATATCTTGCCAAGCAGGCCGAACTCGTCGCCGCCCATATCGCCAAGCAGGACATCGTCATCACCACGGCCCTCATCCCCGGTCGCGACGCCCCGCGTCTGATCACCAGGGAAATGATCGATAGCATGCGGCCCGGCTCGGTGCTCGTCGATCTGGCCGTCGAGCGCGGCGGCAATATCAAAGGTTCGAAAGCGGGCGAGATCGTCGAGCTCGGCCGCGGTGTCAGGATCATCGGCAATTCGAGCATAGACCGGATCGGCACGACCGCTTCGAGCCTCTACGCGCGCAACATGTACAGCTTCATTTCCAAACTGGTCGACCGCGACCAGCAAGGTCTGGCGATCGACTGGGACGACGAACTGGTCAGAAGCACCAACCTGACCCGAGACGGCGCCATCGTGCATCCGGCCTTCGGCGGGGCGCAGCCCGGCTAGGGCCGCGACACGCTTCCGCCTTTCCCTCAATCTGGAGAACAATCATGACGCCTACCGTCATCATACAGCTATTCGTGTTCCTGCTCGCCGGCTTCGTCGGCTTTCAGACCATCACCCGCATTCCGCCCCTGCTGCATACGCCGCTGATGGCGGCCACCAATGCGATCTCAGGCATCTCCCTGGTCGCTTCGCTGGTCCTGGCCGGGTCGAACCAGGGACTGTTCAGCACCATTCTCGGAACAATCGCCGTCGGCTGCGCGACCGCCAACGTCGTCGGCGGCTTCCTGATCACCGACCGCATGCTGGCCATGTTCAAGCCGGCGAAGCTCGAGGCCAAGGAGTCCGTCGCGTGATCATAACAACCGGTATCCAGCTCGCCTATCTTTCCTCCGCGGCGCTCTTCGTGATGGCGCTGCGCTCCCTCGGCCAGCCGACGACGGCGCGCCGCGGCATGCAGATGGCCGCCTTCGGCATGCTTGTCGCCGTCTGCGCCACGCTCGTCGACCAGCGCATCGTCAGCTATGAATGGCTGATCGTCGGCCTGGTGGCGGGCGGCATTGTGGGCTATCCGCTCGGCATGTGGGTGCCGATGACGGCGATGCCGCAGCGCATCGCCTTCAGCCACGCCTTCGGCGCGCTCGCGGCAACCTTCGTCGGTGTCGGCGAATATCTGCACGGCCTCCATGCCGAAACGCTGAGCCACGGACAAACGCTGGCTCTGAGCTTCGAGATTTTCCTCGGCTCTCTCACGGTCACGGGCAGCCTGATGGCGTTCGGCAAGCTGCAGGGAATCCTGCCCGGCGCGCCGATCACCTTTCGCGGCCAGAACCTCTTCAACCTGTCTCTGTTCGCGGTCGGGCTGGCCTCGCTCGTCTGGCTCGTGGCCACGCCCTATGACGTCACCTTCTTCATGGTCATCCTCGTCATCGGAACGCTCGTCGGCATCCTGATGGTGCTGCCGATCGGCGGCGCCGACATGCCGGTGATCGTCTCCCTGCTCAATTCCTATGCGGGTCTCGCCGCCGTCGCCACCGGCTTTGCGCTGGACAACAACATTCTCATCGTGGTCGGCGCGCTCGACGGGGCCAGCGGCTTCATTCTCTCGATGGCGATGAGCAAGGCGATGAACCGGTCCTTCGCCAACGTCCTGTTCGGCGCCTTCGGTTCCGAATCCGGCGGCGCGGATGAAGGCGCTTCCGCCAGCGGCGGCGAGATGGTGGCAATCGAAGCCGACGACGCGGCGATCCGGCTCGCCTACTCGCAGCGCGTGATCATCGTCCCCGGCTACGGTCTCGCCGTGGCACAGGCGCAGCACCAGGTGCGCGAACTGGCCGATCAGCTCGAAAAGCGCGGGGTCGACGTCAGCTTCGCAATCCACCCCGTCGCGGGACGGATGCCCGGGCACATGAACGTGCTGCTTGCAGAGGCGGGCATATCCTACGAGAAGCTGCTCGACATGGACGACGTCAACGACCGTTTCTCGGATGCGGACGTTGTCCTCGTGATCGGCGCCAACGATGTGGTCAATCCGGCGGCCCGGACCAACCGCAGCTCGCCGATTTACGGCATGCCCATCCTCAACGTGCAGGACGCCAAGAGCGTGATCGTGCTCAAGCGGGGCAGGGGCAAGGGCTTCTCCGGCGTGGAGAACGAGCTTTTCGTGTCCCCCAAGGCCAGTATGCTGTTCGGCGACGCCAAACAGTCCATAGCCCAGCTCGGCGTCGAGATAAAACAGGTGTGACCAGACGGGCAAAACGGGTCGACTGATTGTTTCTATCATTCTATATATAGGTACATATCGGTCGACCGACCCCATCCCGGTCAATCGTCGGTTCAGGAGGAGACCAATCATGGCAATAGCGGAGGTCGAAAAGCAGGGCGTCGGCGTCTCCATGCTGCGCAAGGAGGATGACCGGCTGCTGCGCGGTCGCGGCCAGTTCGTCGGTGACGTTCGGCTCGCCGGCATGAAAGACGTCGCCTTCGTCCGCTCGCCTATCGCTCATGCGCGGGTCAAGGGCGTTCACCCGCCGGAGGATCTGCGCAGCCAGGTGGTCACCGCCGCCGATCTGGAAGGCGTCAAGCCGATTCGTGCCGTTTCCGGTCTGGCCGGCTTCAAGCCATCGGACCAACCTGTACTCGCTTTCGAGAAGGTCAGGCAGGTCGGCGAGCTTCTCGCGATGTGCGTCGCCGACACCCGCGCGGCGGCGGAAGACATCGCCGCCCGCGTCGAGCTTGATCTCGAGGAATTGCCGGCTGTCCACGACATGATTGCCGCGCGCGACAAGGACGCTCCTCTGTTGCACGAGGATTGGGGCGACAACGTCTTCCTGGAGACCTTTGTCGACGTCAATATCGAGGCTGCTTTCGACGCGCCGATCAAGATCACGCGCGAGATCAAGACCGCCCGCCAGAGCATGGCTCCCATGGAGGGGCGCGGTACGGTCGCCTACTGGGACAAGCGCATGGAGCAGCTCGTGCTGATCTCGGGCTCGCAGATGCCTCATATCGTGCGCACCGGTCTTGCCGAATGTCTCGGGCTCGGTCAGCACCAGGTGCGGATCGTGTCGCCGGACGTCGGCGGCGGCTTCGGCTACAAGGGCATCCTGCTTCCGGAAGACATCTGCCTCGGCTGGTACGCCATGCGCTGCGGACATCCGGTGCGATGGATCGAGGACCGGCGCGAGCATCTGACCGCCGGCGCCAATTGCCGCGAACACCATTACGTCATCACCGCCTATGCGGATCGCGACGGCAAATTGCGGGGCATCGACTGCGAAGCGACGGTGGATTCGGGAGCCTATTCCTCCTATCCATTCTCCGCCTGTCTGGAAGCGGCTCAGGTCGCCAGCATTCTGCCCGGCCCCTATGATTTCCCCTCCTATCGCTGCCGGACCTGGTCGGTGGCAACCAATAAGTGCCCGATTCTGCCCTATCGCGGCGTGGCCAGAACCGGCGTGTGCTATGCGCTAGAACTGGTGCTCGACGCGGTCGCCCGGGAAGCGGGGCTGGAACCGCACGAGGTGCGGCTGAAGAACCTCGTCCAGCCCGACCAGATGCCCTTCGACAACATCACCAGGAAGCACTTCGACAGCGGCGATTATCCGGAGGCGTTGCAGCGTGCGATCGAGGCGATCGACGTCAAGGCGATCCGCGAGCGCCAGAAGCGCGGCGAGGAAAACGGCAGGCTAATCGGCGTCGGGCATTCGATCTATTGCGAGCAGGGCGCCCATGGCACTTCGGTCTATTCGGGCTGGGGCATTCCCATGGTGCCGGGGCACGAGCAGGCGACCGCACGGATGACGCCGGACGGCGGGCTGGAACTGCGGGTCGGTGTCCATTCGCACGGGCAGAGTATGGAAACGACGCTGCCGCAGATCGCCCATGAAATCCTCGGAATCGATATTTCCAAAATCAAGCTCGTCCACGGCGATACGGAATACACTCCCTATTCGACCGGCAGTTGGGGCTCGCGCTGCGCTGTGATGGCCGGCGGTGCCGTCGCCGCCGCTTCGCGTGACGTCGCATCCCGCGCCAGAAAGATCGGCGCCCACCTTCTCCAGGTCCATGTCGACGACGTCGAACTCGTCGGTGGCCGGGTGAAGGGCCCCTCGGGAAGCGTTTCCCTCGAGGAAATCGCGCACACCTGGTATCGGCTCCCGCAGAACCTGCCGGATGATGTCGATCCGCGCGGTCTGGAGGGAACCGTCGGGCACAAGCCGAAGCGCGACACCGGCACCTTCAGCTATGCCGCGCATGCCGCCGTGGTGGCGGTCGATCCGGAGAATGGCGACATCGAGATTCTCGACTACGTTATCGTCGAGGACGGCGGAAAGCTGATCAATCCGATGGTGGTCGACGGCCAGATCTATGGCGGTCTTGCCCAGGGCATCGGCACGGCGCTCTACGAGGAGATGAATTTCGATTCCTCCGGCCAGCCGCTTGCTTCGACCTTCGCCGATTACTTGCTGCCGGGGCCGACGGAAGTGCCCGCGCCGCGGCTCGATCATATGGAAACGGTCTCGCCCTACACCGAGTTCGGGGTGAAAGGCATCGGCGAGGGCGGAGCGATCGCACCACCCGCGGCGATCGGCAATGCCGTCAACGATGCATTGAAGGATTTGGGGGCCGAGCTGGTCCGCACGCCGATGACGCCAAGGCGCGTCCTCGAAGCGATTTTCGCGGCGACCAACGCGGACAGCCAAGACCACTCGGACAGGGGAGGGAGGACGTGAAACCAGTCAATTTCGACTATGCGCGGCCAAAGGACGTCGCGGGCGTCATCTCGCTGATCGGCGACGAGAGCCGGGTTGTGAAAATTCTCGCCGGCGGTCAGTCGCTCGGGCCCATGCTCAACATGCGGCTCGTCCAGCCGGATCTGGTCGTCGACATCACCGGCATCGAGGAGCTTCGTCAGGTGGAGGACCGCGCCGATGAGGTCGGCATCGGCGGTTGCGTGACCCATTCCGACATCGAGGATCTGCGGGTCGCCGACGTCACCCGCGGCGCGCTGCCCAAGGTCGCCGCCGGAATCGCCTATCGCGCGGTTCGCAACCGCGGCACGATCGGCGGCAGCATAACCCACGCCGACCCATCGGCAGACTGGATCTCCATCCTGTCCGCGATCGGCGCCACGGTGACGCTGCGCGGCCCCGACGGCGTCCGTTCGCTCGCCGTGGAGGATTACATGCTCGGTGCGCTCGAGGCGGATCTGCGCCTGGGCGAGTTGCTGGTGTCGGTCAACGTGCCGAAGCTCGGTCCGGCGGCGCGTTGGGGCTACTACAAAAGCTGCCGCAAGACCGGCGAATTCGCCCATGCCATCGGCGCCTTCCTGATCGATCCCGATCGTGACGTGTGTCGCGCCGTCTTCGGGGCCACCGAGAGCAAGCCTCTGGTGGTGAGCGAGGCGGGCGACCTCATCGGCCGAACCGGCGAGAGGGATCTCGCCCAGGGCTTCGACAGCCGCCGCGCGGACGAATTGATCCGAGACAACGGGATGAACGACCCGATCGACCGCCAAATCCACGTCGCGGCCCTGCGCCGCGCACTCGAGCAATCCGGGACGGTGTGAGCATGGTTCAGATCACGATCAACGACAGGCAGGTCAGCGGCGAGTGCGAGCCGCGCACGCATCTGGCCGATTTTCTCCGTGAGGCAGAGAATCTCACTGGGACGCATCTTGGTTGCGAACACGGCGTTTGCGGGGCTTGCACCGTGCTGGTCGACGGCGTCCCCACACGTTCCTGCATCACTTTCGCCCATGCCTGCGAGGGGGCGCGGGTGACCACGATCGAGGGTCTCGACGAGGATGAGATCGCCGCCGAACTGCGCACGGCCTTGTCGAAGGAACACGGTTTGCAATGCGGCTACTGCACGCCCGGCATGGTGGTTTCGGCGCGCGACATCGTCCTGCGCATGGAAGCTCCGAGCGAGCATGACATCCGCGTCGCCCTGAGCGGCAATCTGTGCCGCTGCACCGGTTATGTCGGCATCGTCCGTGCGGTGCAGAGCGTCATCGAGGCCAGACGCGCCCGCGGCATAGCCGCCGTGCCGGGAGGCGGCCGAGACCGGCTCGGGCCTGCGGGCTCGGGTCATGCCGGCGCCGTGCAGGAAAACAAACGGGAGCGGGCGGCGCCCGCCGAAGCCGCCGCGGCTACGCGGGCCGCCCAGGTCAGCCGGGATGACAACTGGCGGCCGCAGACCACGCTGGAGGACAGTTTCACCGTTTCGCATCCTCCGGAAGTGGTCTGGGACTTCTTCGGTCGAGTTGAGGAGGTGGCGGCTTGCCTGCCCGGCGCCTCGCTTCAAGGTGCGGCAGAAGACGGTCATGTCGAAGGGCAGATCAAGGTCAAGGTCGGACCGATTTCCGCAGAGTTCCAGGGTGTGGCCGACATCACCCGTGACGAAACAGCGAAAGCCGGGACGATCGACGGCGCCGGCAAGGACAAGCGCAGCAATTCCGCCACACGCGGCAGGATCCGCTATGTGGTGCGCGAGGGCGATAGGCCCGGCGAGACGCTGGTCGAGCTTTCGATCGGCTACACCTTGTCGGGCGTGCTGGCGCAATTCAGCCGTTCGGGCCTGGTTCAGGATGTCGCGGGCCGGCTGATCGCGGTCTTCGTGCAAAATCTCGAGGCGCGTCTCAATCACGAGGCGGGCGGCGGCACCAAGGAGACCGCGCCCGAATCCGCCGCGCTGGATGCGGGATCGCTCATGTCGTCGGTCGTCATCGGTCAGATCAAGCAGTTTTTCGCCCGCCTGCTCGGCCGCCGATGATTGGTAGGAACTGCTTCGAAGGAGGCTGGGATTAAACCGGCTTCGGCGACGAACCGGCAGGCGATGCCGGTGGCCGCCGGGTCGCTCTCTCTAGTTGCTTCAAGTCAGGGTTGCATGGCATGTTGCCAACCGGCTTGCAAACGGCTCTATACGCTCTGGCATTGTTCCTATCTGTAGGATATGTCTCCCTTTCAATTGAAACTATGCGTGAATATGAAAACGATAACTTCTCTATACGATCGAAGCAGGGTTCCTCTTTATGCCCAGGTTGCGTCCGTCATGCGTCAGCGCATCGACAGCGGTTTCTGGACGCAGGGCAGCAAGATTTCAACGCTTGAGGAACTCGAAGCCGAGTTCGGCGTAGCTCGCGTCACGATCCGGCAGGCGATTGAACTTCTGCGGGAAGAGGGGCTTCTGGACGCGCAGCAGGGACGCGGCACATTCGTCTCCGGTAAGCCGAAGCACAATCGATGGCTCAACATCGCCAACGATTTCGACACAATGGTGAGCCTCGTCAAAGACAATGTGATCGAGCGTGTCTATGTCGAGGAAAACGTCGATGCTCCGAAAATTTCCAAGGACGAAGGCAAGCTTGCACCCGAGTACACATTCCTGCGTAGCGTTCAGTACAATGACGGCAAGCCTTTTTCCGTAGTCAACCTGTTCCTGGAACAGAACCTTTTTGTGCGCGATCGCAAGAAGTTCTCGCACTCAGCGGCGCTGCCGAGGCTCATTGAGATGGACGACATCAAAATCGTCCATGCACACCAGGTTCTGACCATCGGAGTGGCTACCCCGGAAACCGCAGAGCTCCTCAAGATCGGTCTCGGAGAACCCACCGCCGATTGTCAGCTGACACTCGTGGACGCGAACGGCATCGCGATTTACATCGCCCATATTCATTACCACAAGGACTGCTTTGCCCTTCGGGTCGATCTTCTGGAGAACAAGGTCCCTAAATCAGAGTGACCGCTGTCTCATCTCGCGAGGCCAGCCGCAGATCCGCTTCCGTATGGTCGGCTTTTCAGCCGACCCGTTTCACCTCTTCCGCCGTCATGCCCACTATCTTCTCATAGCGTCCCTTGTCGGTTGCTCCTTCGGTATTGATGACGAAAATCCGCGAGGTTTCGTCGATGCCGAGCGTTGAGCGCATGTCCGGATCCCTCACGGCAGCCAGCAATCCGGCCAGTCCCGCCGCGCCGCTTTCACCTGATATGATCGGCGGGTCGTTGTCGACGGGACGCGCCAGCTGGCGCATCGTCTCGGCAGCGTCTTCCTCGGTGATGGTCATGAAGGCATCGGCCTTGCGCGTCAGGATGCGCCAGGCCACGAGCGACGGTTCGTAACATTCGAGCATCGCCATGATGGTGGGCTCCGTGCTGTCGACCTTGATCAGATCGTCGGCTTCCGCGCTTGCGAAAATGCAGGCAGCGCGATCGGGCTCCACGGTGATGAATTGCGGGCGATCCTCGCCGTAAAAGATGTCGAAAAAGCCTGCGACAGCCGCGGCAAGCCCTCCGACCCCGGCTTGAATGAAGACGTGGGTGGGCGTCTCCGGGAGAGATGCGACCACCTCTTTGAGCATTGCCGTGTAACCCTGCATCACCAATGAAGGTATCCGCTCGTAGCCGGGCCACGAGGTGTCGGAGACGACAGTCCACCCCATATCGGCGCATTTGCGCTGCGCCTCCGCGACGGAATCATCGTAGGTGCCGTCGACCCTGATCATTGTTGCGCCATACTCGGCAATGGCAGCGACCCGTTCCTCCGAGACGCCGGAGTGAACGAAGATGGCTGCCTTAGCTCCCACCATCTTCGCGCCTGCGGCGACAGATTTGCCGTGGTTGCCGTCTGTCGCGCAGCCGAAAGTCATCCGGGATGCAATCTCGCGAACTGCTGGCGATTGTAGTTCGGAGATGTCGACCGGTATCCCGAGCTTGCGGGCGGCTTCCTCGAGTACAAGGCAAATAACGGCGTAAGAACCGCCCAGGGCCTTGAAGCTGTTCATCCCCAGGCGTTCGCTTTCATCCTTTATGTGGATTGCTGAAACGCCGGCTTTCTTCGCCAAACCGGAGAGAGAATGCAGCGGCGTAATTCTATGATCCGCGCGAAAGGAGAGAAAGCGAGCTGCTTTCTTAGCGGCATCGGAGCCTAGAACCTCCGCATCTTCCATATCCAGCGCATCATTATGGCGTGTGTGGGTGTTAAGCAGAAGCAATTTTCTATCCTCTGGGATGGTTATGGAAATAATCTAAATTATTACTTCGAAGAAAATTGCGATAAAAACACACCGATAATGAAAGTATCAGTCGATATTGCAGCCTCTGATGCAAAATAATTTACTTTTCCGGAGGCGGCGGGAGCGCGTTGCCGACATCATCCTTCAATGATGGGTGTCCGGTTTTCTGAAGCCGTCAATCGTCCGGGTCGACGGGGATGGCCGTCGTATGCTTGACCCGGCGCAAGACGAACAGGGTGGATGCGCTTGCCACGCAGTCGAGTTCGAGGACGCGGTTCATCAGCACCTCCTCGACGTCGGGAATGTCGCGGACCACCAGGTGCAGCAGGTAATCCCATTCGCCCGAAATCGAGTAGACCTCGACGATCGCCGGTTCGGCCTCCATGCTGCGCTGGAACAGCGCGCGGGCTTTCACATCCTGCGACTTCATGCGTACCTGGCAGAAGGCATCCATGGGACGGTTGACTTTGGCAGGGTCGACCAGACGCACGGGCGGGCTGAATAACCCCGCCTCCTCCATCTGGCGAATCCGACGCCAGCAGGTTGTGGTCGAACTGTTCGTCCGCTCCGCCAGCTCGTCGATGCTGATCGAGGCGTCCTTCTGAAGTATCGATGCGATCTTTGCTTCCAGCCGACCCAATTTGAAATCAGATTTCATATTTTGCTTCTTTGCGGTGTGATCGAAGCCAGAATGCCATGATTATGGGCGAATTTGAAAACACTTTTCATCGTGTATCCTTACAATCGGCCAAAATGCGCAACGCGCAGCGCCGGGGGGATATCATGACACACCAGAAGCCTATCCTTAGCGACTACCAGCTTCTCGACCGCTACACGCAGACGGAGGGGCGGATTTTCCTGACCGGCACGCAGGCGATCGTGCGCATCGCGCTCGATCAGGCGCGCAGGGACCGCAAGGCCGGTCTGAACACGCGTGGCTTCATTTCGGGTTACCGTGGCTCGCCGGTGGGCGGCATCGACCTGGAAGTGTCGAAGAACCGCAAGCTCGTCACCGAGGCGGGCGTCGATTTCGTGCCGGCGGTGAACGAGGAGTTGGGCGCCACGCAGATCATCGGCACCCAGCAGGTCGAGACCGATCCCGACCGCACGGTCGATGGGGTGTTCGGCCTCTGGTACGGCAAGGGGCCGGGCGTCGACAGGGCGGCGGATGCGCTCAAGCACGGCAATGCCTACGGCTCCTCGCCGCATGGCGGCGTTCTGGTGGTGGCGGGTGACGACCACGGATGCGTTTCCTCCTCGATGTCGCACCAGTCCGATGTCGCTTTCATGAATTTCTTCATGCCGACCATCAACCCGGCCAATGTCGCGGAATTCCTGACTTTCGCCGAGTGGGGCTATGCGCTGTCGCGCTTCTCGGGAATGTGGGTCGGGTTCAAGGCGATCTCGGAAACGGTCGAGTCGGGCATGTCCTTCGACCTGCCCGGCGATCGCGTTTTCGTCACCCCGGACTTCGAAGCCCCGCAAGACGGCCTGCATTTCCGCTGGCCCGACCTGCCGGGGCCGCAGATCGAGGCACGGCTCGAACACAAGAAGGCGGCCGTTCTCGCCTTCGCCCGCGCCAATCCGATAGACCGGGCCGAATGGGGGCATGCCGATGCCCGTTTCGGTATCGTGACCACCGGCAAGTCGCATCTCGACGTGCTGGAGGCGCTGCGCCTCCTGGGCATCAACGAGGCGCGAGCCAGGGAAATCGGCCTCGACATCTACAAGGTCGGCATGGTCTGGCCGCTCGAGCACGATGGCGCGCTGTCTTTCGCCAAGGACAAGCAGGAACTGCTGGTCATCGAGGAAAAGCGCGGCATCATCGAAAGCCAGCTCAAGGAATATTTCTACGACTATCCGGGCCGCAAGCCCGATCGCATGGTGGGCAAGCGCGACGAGAACGGCGCGCGGCTGATCCCCTGGACGCAGGAACTGGGCGCGGTCATGCTCGCCCGCCACATCGCCGCCCGGCTGAAGCGCAACTTCCCCGAACTCGACCTGGTGTCGAAGGCGGAAACGGCGGTGCCCGCGCCGTCGTTGATCGATGTGCCCGGTGCGACCCGCACGCCCTATTTCTGCTCGGGATGTCCGCACAACACCTCGACGAAGGTCCCCGAGGGCAGCCAGGCGCTGGCCGGAATCGGCTGTCACTTCATGGCAAGTTGGATGAATCGCAACACGACGTCGCTGATCCAGATGGGTGGCGAAGGCGTGAACTGGGTGTCGAGGTCCAAGTATAACGGCAACAGGCACGTGTTCCAGAATCTGGGCGACGGCACCTATTACCATTCGGGCTCGCTCGCCATCCGCCAGGCGATCGCGGCGGGAACCAACATCACCTACAAGATCCTGTTCAACGATGCGGTCGCAATGACCGGCGGGCAGGATGTCGACGGGCCGATCTCGGTGCCGGCCATCGCGCAGTCGGTCACCGCCGAGGGCGCGAGCAAGGTCGTCATCGTCTCGGATACGCCGGAGGCATTCGACCGTTCGCAGTTTCCTTCAGGCATCGAGATCCTGCACCGGCGTGAGATGGACCGGGTGCAGAGGGAGCTTCGGGAAATCCCCGGCACCACCGTCCTGATCTACCAGCAGACCTGCGCCACGGAAAAGCGCCGGCTTCGCAAGCGTGGAAAGATGGAGGATCCGAAGAAATTCGCCGTCATCAATCCGCTGGTCTGCGAAGGCTGCGGCGATTGCATGGTGGAATCCAACTGCCTGAGCGTCGAGCCGCTGGAAACCGAGTTCGGACGCAAGCGGAAGATCAACCTGAATACCTGCAACAAGGACTTCACCTGCGTGAACGGCTTTTGTCCCAGCTTCGTGACCGTTGAGGGTGGAACGCTGAAAAAGGCCGGCGCGGGCGCCGATCCGGCGCAGCTCGCGAGTCTTGCGACGAAACTGCCCGCACCTCGGCTGCCGGAACTGTCCAAGCCGTGGGACGTGCTCGTCACCGGCGTCGGGGGCACCGGCGTGGTGACCGTGGGCCAGTTGATCGTCATGGCCGCCAATCTCGAGCGGAAGGGCGCCTCGGTGCTGGACTTCATGGGATTTGCGCAGAAGTTCGGCCCGGTGCTCAGCTATATCCGCATGGCCGGAACCGAGGCGCAGCTGAACCAGGTGAAGATCGAGCCGAGCTCGGCGGATGCGCTGATAGGCTGCGATCTGGTGGTCAGCTCTTCGCCCAAGGCATCGAAGACCTATCGGAAGGGCGAAACCCGCGCGGTGATCAACACGGCGGTGATGCCGACCGGCGATCTCGTTCAGAACCGGGATGCGGACCTCAACGCCGTGACCCGCCTGGAGGCAATTCGCGACACCGTCCATGCGGGGAGCCTGCAGGCGCTGGATGCGAATTCGCTCTCCGAGGCGCTTCTGGGCGACAGCGTCTTTGCCAATGTGATGATGCTGGGTGCTGCCTGGCAGGCGGGCCTCGTGCCGCTCGGCGAGGAGAGCCTGATGCGCGCAATCGAGCTCAACGGGGTCAAGCCGGAGCTCAACAAGGCGGCATTCACCTGGGGGCGGGTCATCGTCAGCGACCGCGCCGCGGTTGAGCGGATTGCGGCGATCCCGGTTACCGAGGTCTATACCCTCGACCAGCAGATCTCCCGTCGCGCCGCCTTCCTGACCGACTATCAGAATGCGCGCTGGGCAAGCCGCTATATCGAGGCCGTCAAGGAGGTCCGCGACGCTGAAACGGCGGCCGCCGGTGCGCCGGGCGCGCTGACGGAAGCCGCGATGAAGGGGCTGTTCAAGGTGATGTCCTACAAGGACGAATACGAAGTCGCGCGACTACATAGCCAGACCGGCTTCTACGAAAGCCTCGGCGCGCGGTTCGAGGGCGATTTCAAGGTCAGGCATCACATGGCGCCGCCTCTCATTCCGGCGAAACTTGATGCGCGCGGACGTCCTTACAAGCGCAGTTTCGGTCCCTGGATGCAAACCGGCCTGAAGGCGATGGCGAGGATGAAGTCCCTGCGCGGCACGCCGCTCGACGCCTTCGGCTATACCGCCGAGCGCCGGATGGAGCGCGAGATGATCGGGGAGTATCGGGCGCTTCTCAAGCGGCTTGCCGCGGGCCTGACAGCGCAGAACCGGGACGAGGCGGCGCGGATCGCCGCGCTCGTGATGGATGTTCGCGGCTTCGGTCCGGTCAAGGAACTGGCTGCGGAGAAGGTACGTGCGCAGACGGATGCCGCGCTTTCGGCCTCGGCGTTCTGATCGGCTCTCATGATCGGTCGGCGGATTGACCGACCTGTTCGGGCGCTCATCGCAGGGTGGGCGCCCGACATTTGTTTGGGCACAGATTTCCGCGCACTTCATATGTCGTGTAATGTTTATGCGCAATCACAGTCCGCGGGCGGCTGTGCGGTATCGGGAGCATGTGATGACGATGGAGCAGGGGCGAATTGTGAAGGAGCCGGATACAACTTCCGTTGACCTGCCGCGCGCGCCCGCCTTCATCGTGACCATCTATGGAGACGTCGTCGAGCCGCGCGGCGGAATGCTCTGGATGGGGACCCTGATTGAATGTTGCGGGGCGCACGGTTTGAGCGAAACGCTTGTGCGCACAGCCGTCTCCCGGCTCGTTGCGGCGGGGCGACTTGAGGGGCTGCGTATCGGCCGGAGAAGCTACTATCGCCTGTCGGACGCGGCGAGAAGCGAGTTTCGCGCGGCGTCGCGCCTATTGTTCCTTCCGCCTCCCGCTTCCGAGGACTGGTTGTTCTGCCTGTCCGAAACCTCGTCGGATCAGGAGCTTGGCGCAGGCTGGGTGCGCCTCTCGCCGACAGTGGCCATTGCGCCCAACCGGGAGGGTGTTGCGCCCGTCGACGGTGTCGTCATGCGGGCAGGGCAGGTCGAGGGGCAGGGTGACCTGCGGTCGTTCGCCCGGGAGAAGTGGGCGCTGGAGGATGTCGCGCACTCTTACCAAGCGTTTCTCGACCGTCATCAGTGCCTGCTTGATGGGCCAAGTTTTGTGGCATCCCTCTCGCCGGAGGAGGCGCTTGCCCGTCGGCTTCGGCTGGTTCACGACTATCGCCAGGCAGCGCTGATCGATCCGCGATTGCCGCCCGCAGCCTGCCCGACCGACTGGCCCGCGGAGCGGGCGCGGCGCCTCTTCGTGACGGCCTATCTTGGCCTGTCGGGTCGCGCAGATGCATTTGTCGGCGAGACATTTCTCAACGATCAGGGAGCCCTGGAGGCCGTAAATGCCGAAACGGAACAGCGTCTGAGCCGCCTTGAAAGCGAAGCCGCGTCATGGGCCCGGGCCGGGAGTTCACACCAAACATTACAGTGATTTCAAAATTTGTCTTAACATGTGCCGCATTGCGTGCTAATACAGTGACCGAACGGTCGGTCTTTGTTGGATGAATGGAGCGACCAGGGAGGAAGCACGAATGCCCGAAGCCTTTATCTGTGACGCGGTCCGCACGCCGATCGGCCGATACGGCGGGGCGCTGTCCGGCGTCCGCGCCGACGATCTGGCCGCCGTTCCGCTGGCCGCGCTCATCGAGCGCAACGGGGCCGTCGACTGGAAGAGCGTGGACGACATCATCCTCGGCTGTGCCAACCAGGCCGGTGAGGACAACCGCAACGTGGCGCGCATGGCGGGGCTGCTGGCCGGCCTGCCGATCGAGGTGCCGGGCACCTCGGTCAACCGCCTTTGCGGCTCGGGCATGGATGCGATCGGGCTTGCGGCCCGCACCATCCGCGCAGGCGATGGCGAACTTCTGCTGGCCGGAGGCGTGGAAAGCATGAGCCGCGCCCCCTTCGTCGTCGCCAAGGCGACTTCGGGATTTTCGCGCAATGCCGAGATGTATGACACGACCATCGGCTGGCGGTTCAAGAACCCCAGGCTCGACAGTGCCTTCGGCACGCACTCCATGCCTGAGACGGCCGACAATGTGGCCGAGGATTACGGCATCAGCCGTGCCGACCAGGACGCCTTCGCCGTCCGCTCGCAGGAGCGGTGGGAGAAGGCGCAGAAAGCTGGTATCTTCGCCGACGAGATCGTCCCGGTCATGATCCCCCAGCGCAAGGGCGACCCGAAGGTGGTGGACACCGACGAACACCCGCGACCCGGCACCACTTCAGAGGATCTTGCCCGGTTGCGCGGCGTCAACGGCCCGGACCTGACTGTTACTGCGGGCAACGCGTCGGGCGTCAACGACGGGGCAGCGGCGGCGATCGTCGCCTCCGAGGCGGCCGCGCAAAGGAACGGATTGACGCCACAGGCCCGTATCGTCGGAATGGCGGCGGCAGGCGTGGCTCCGCGTGTGATGGGCATGGGGCCGCTTCCCGCCACCCTCAAGGTGTTGGAGCGCGCGGGCCTGACGCTCGGCCAGATGGATGTCATCGAGCTCAACGAGGCTTTCGCGGCCCAGGGCCTGGCCGTCCTGCGGGAACTGGGGCTGCCCGACGATGCGCCGCACGTGAACGCCAATGGCGGTGCCATTGCCATGGGCCATCCGCTCGGCATGTCCGGCGCACGGCTCGTGCTGACCGCCGCGCGGCAGTTGCACCGCACAGGTGGCCGCTATGCCCTTTGCACGATGTGCGTGGGCGTGGGCCAGGGGATCGCCATGATCCTCGAGCGGGCATAACCATTCATCCGGAGGAACGAGCATGTACGCACAGTTGGTCAAGTCGGAAGGCATGAAATCTCCTGAGGAGATGAGCCCCGAGGAACGTGCCTTTCAGGAGCGGGTCGACCGCAACGAGAAGATCGAGCCGAAGGAATGGATGCCGGATGGCTATCGCAAGACGCTGATCCGCCAGATCGGACAGCATGCCCATTCGGAAATCGTCGGCCAGCTGCCCGAGGGCAACTGGATCACGCGCGCGCCGACGCTGGAGCGCAAGGCGATCCTGCTGGCCAAGGTGCAGGACGAGGCAGGCCACGGGCTCTACCTCTATTCCGCTGCCGAGACGCTGGGCGTCACCCGCGACGAGCTGACCGAGAAGCTGTTGTCGGGCAACATGAAATATTCCTCGATCTTCAACTACCCCACTCTGACCTGGGCCGACATGGGCGCCGTCGGCTGGCTGGTCGACGGGGCGGCGATCATGAACCAGGTGCCGCTGCAGCGAACCTCCTACGGTCCCTACAGCCGGGCGATGATCCGCATCTGCAAGGAGGAAAGCTTCCACCAGCGGCAGGGCTACGCGATCATGATGAAGATGGCGAAGGGCACGCCCGAGCAGAAGGAAATGGCGCAGGACGCGCTCAACCGCTTCTGGTTCCCCGCATTGATGATGTTCGGTCCGTCCGACAAGGATTCGGTGCATTCCGCGCAGTCGATGGCGTGGAAGATCAAGATGAACACCAATGACGAACTGCGCCAGAAATTCGTCGATGAAACGGTGCCGCAGGCCGAATATCTCGGCCTGACCGTGCCCGACGAAACCCTGTCCTGGAACGAGGAAAAGGGCGGCTATGACTTTGCCGAGCCGGACTGGTCCGAGTTCTTCGAAGTGATCAAGGGAAACGGACCCTGCAACGAGGAGCGCCTCGGTGCGCGTCGCGACGCCTGGGAGAAAGGCGCATGGTTCCGCGAGGGCCTGACGGCCTATGCCGACAAGGCCGCCGCCCGCCGCGCGAATGCGCTCGTAGCCGCCGAGTGAACAGGCAATCGGGAGGATTTTGACATGACCAAGAAAGAATGGCCGCTCTGGGAGGTTTTCATCCGGGGTCAGCACGGATTGAACCACCGTCACGTCGGCAGTTTGCACGCACCGGACGCCGAGATGGCGATCCGCAATGCGCGTGACGTCTACACCCGCCGCAAGGAGGGGGTGTCCATATGGGTGGTGGAGAGCCAGCAGATCACGGCGTCGAGCCCGTCCGAGAAGGGACCGATGTTCGACCCGGCCGAAAGCAAGGTCTATCGCCACCCGACCTTCTACGACATCCCCGATGAAGTGGGGCACATGTGATGCCTTCGCTGCCCGATGCCGCAACGCCCGACGCCGCAGAGCTTGCCAGGCAGGCCGCCGCCCATCAGACACACGATCCGCACCTCGCGAACGTGGATCTTCAGCCGGCGTTCTTCGACTGGCTCTGCCGGATGGGGGACAATGCGCTGATTCTCGGCCATCGCCTTTCGGAATGGTGCGGCCACGGTCCGGTGCTGGAAGAGGATATCGCGCTCGCCAACACCGCGCTCGACCTCATCGGGCACACGCAGATGTGGCTCGGTCTTGCCGCCGAGGTCGAGGATGCGGGACGTAGCGCCGACGATCTGGCCTATCTCCGCGACGCCATGAAGTTCCGCAATCTCAAGCTGGTCGAATTGCCGAACGGCGACATGGGCGTCACGCTGATGCGTGAATTCCTGTTCGACGCCTTCCATTTCGAACTGTTGACCGCGCTGACGCACTCCACCAGTCCACGTGTGGCGGAAATCGCCGCCAAGGCGCTGAAAGAGGTCTCCTATCACCTCGAACGCTCGTCCGACCTCGTCATCCGGCTGGGTGACGGAACGGAGGAAAGCCATGCGCGGATGCAGGCGGCTCTGGAACGCCTGTGGCCCTATACAGGCGAGATGTTTGCCGCCGATGCGGTCGATGACGCCGTCGCCGAAGCCGGGATAGCGCCCGAATTGGCGGCGCTGCTGCCGCGCTGGCAGCAGACGGTGGACGAGGTTTTGGCCGAAGCGACGCTGAGCAAGCCCGAGCAGCGTTTCGACGCGCAGAAGGGCGGCAAGCAGGGACGACACACCGAGCATCTCGGCTTCATCCTGGCGGAGATGCAGTTCCTGCAACGGGCCTATCCGGGCGCGAGCTGGTAGTCCGATGACAACGGTCCTGCCATCGACGGAAGAAGTCTGGGACTGGTTGAGCGAAGTGCCCGACCCCGAGATTCCCGTGGTTTCGGTCACCGATCTCGGCATCGTGCGCGAGGTGCGTTGGGACGAGGGCGCGCTGGTGGTGGCCGTGACGCCGACCTATTCCGGCTGCCCCGCCACGGCCGTCATCGACCTGATGATCGAGAACCACCTGCGGGAAAAGGGTATCGAAAACCTGCGGCTGGAGCGCCGTATATCACCGCCCTGGACAACCGATTGGGTGAGTGCCGCTGGCCGCGAGAAGCTCCGCGCCTACGGTATCGCCCCCCCGGTCGACGGCACCGCCTCGGACGGGATGACGGCGAGCCGCGCGGCGCGCTTGTCTGGCCGGACGAACCTCGTGATTGCCTGCCCGCGCTGCGGCTCGAGCCATACCGAGCGGGTCAGCCAGTTCGGATCCACCCCGTGCAAGGCCAGCTACCGTTGCCGCGACTGCCTGGAGCCCTTCGACTACTTCAAGTGCCATTGAATTCTTCGGTGCCCCGGCGGGCACTGCCGTGATTTTTGCGTCCCTGTCCAGCCCGGAGGAGGTCTGACATGCCCCGTTTCCATCCCCTCGAAGTGACCGACATCCGTCGCGAAACACGCGACGCCGTCGTCGTCACGCTCAGGCCGCGCGAGGACGCCGCGCCGCATTTCAAGTTCACCCAGGGCCAGTATCTGACCTTTCGCCGCGAATTCGATGGGGAAGAGCTGCGGCGCTCCTATTCGATTTGTGCCGGCGTGGACGAGAACTGCCTGAAGGTCGGCATCAAGCGCGTCGACGGCGGCGCTTTTTCCACCTGGGCGAATGAAGAGCTGAAGCCCGGCGACACGCTCGACGCCATGGTGCCGCAGGGCCGCTTCTTCACCCAGATCGATCCGGCAAGCGCCAGGACCTATCTCGGCTTTGCCGGCGGTTCTGGCATCACGCCGGTCCTTTCGATCATCAAGACGACGCTGGCGCAGGAGCCGAACGCCAGCTTCACGCTGGTCTACGCCAACCGGCAGGTCAGTTCGATCATGTTCCGCGAAGAGCTGGAGGACCTGAAGAACACCTATCTCGGCCGCTTCTCGGTGATCCACATCCTCGATGGCGAAGGCCAGGAGATCGATCTCTTCACCGGTCGTATCGACGCCGAGAAGATGGAGATGCTGTTCCGCCTCTGGATCGACGCCGAAAGTGTCGATACCGCCTTCATCTGCGGACCCGAGCCGATGATGCTGACCATCGCTGAAAGCCTGCGCCAGGCGGGTCTGGGCGACGATCAGATCAAGTTCGAACTTTTCGCCTCCTCCCAGCCCGGTCGCGCCAGGAAACGCGTGATTTCGAAACAGGCCGCGGCGGCTGGAAATACCTGCGAGGTATCGGTCACGCTCGATGGTGCGACGCGCAGTTTCCAGATGCCGAAAGACGGCACTGCCGTGCTGGACGCCGCGATCGCGAACAATCTCGACGCGCCCTTCTCGTGCAAGGCGGGGGTCTGTTCGACCTGCCGCGCCAAGGTGCTGGAAGGTGAAGTCGAAATGGAGATCAATCACGCCCTCGAGGATTACGAGGTGCGCGCGGGCTACGTGCTCTCGTGCCAGTGCATTCCGCTCTCAGACAGGTTGGTGCTCAGCTATGACGAATGATCCCGACACGATGGCCATGGGCGACTATCTCGCGCAGGGCGGCAAGTTGACTTCTCCCGAGAACGTGCCGCCGCGCTACCGCGGCGAGCTGCTGCGGCTGATGTCGTCCTTCGTCGACAGCCAGCTGGCCGCCTCGGCGGGGTTCGCCGGCGCGATCAACTGGGCGCCGGGCATCAAGGCGCGGATTGCCGCCAGCCGGATCACCCTGGAGAAAGCCGACCACGCCGAACGGGTCCTGCGCCTGATGGAGGGCTTCGGGACCGACGCGGCCCTTTACGAACGTGCGCATGACTGGTCGGCGCGCGAAAGCCGCGACAGTACGCTCGAGGCCAGGCGTCACGGCGGCGACATGCGGCTGTCGGTCTTTCACTACCCCCTGATCGGCTGGACCGATGCGGCGGTGATGAACGTGCTCATGGGGCTGGCGACGCAGCATGCGGTGGGCGAGCTCACGCGCTGCTCCTACCAGCCTCTCGCCGATGTGCTGCGCGATCTCCTTCCGCGCGAGAAGCGCCACATGGAGCTCGGACTGGAAGGGCTGGAGAGGATAGGGGCGACCGACGAGGCAAAGGCTTCCGTCGCCTACTGGATGCCGCGCGTGGCCGAAACCTTTGGGCCGGCGCAGTCCGACCGTTTCGAAAGGCTCAAGGCCATGGGGCTGCGCCGGGTGGACAACGAAACGCTGCGCGAGGTGTGGCGGACCGAGGCGGAGAGCACGCTCTCCGCGCTCGGACTGAAATGAACGAAAGGGACAGACAGATGCAGGATACGGGACGCACCGCTCGCCGCCTCGAAAGCTATGTGCAGGGCGCCTGGCGCGCCGGGCAGGGCGAAGGCAAGCCGCTTGCCAATGCCGCCACCGGCGAGGTGCATGCCTATATCGGCTCTGACGGTCTCGATTTCGCGGGCGCGCTCGACTGGGGCCGCGAGGTCGGCGGCGCGGCCCTGCGCAGCCATACCGTCCACGAACGTGCATTGATGCTCAAATCCGTCGGCCTGAAGCTGATGGAGATGAAGGACGAGTTTCACGCTGAAAGCCTGGCGACCGGAGCCACGCCGAAAGACGCCTGGCCCGACATCGATGGAGGGATCGGCACGCTGCTGACCTTCGCCTCGCATGCGCGGCGCGAACTGCCGAATGCGAAGGTCATCCCGGAAGGCGCGATCGAGCCGTTGTCGCGTGACGGCAGCTTCGTCGGCCAGCACATCCTCGTGCCCATGCGGGGGATCGCGATCCACATCAATGCCTTCAACTTCCCGGTTTGGGGCATGCTGGAAAAGATTGCCCCCGCGCTGATCGCGGGCATGCCGTGTCTCGTCAAACCCGCGTCGTCCACGGCCTATGTGACCGAGCTGGTCGTGCGCCGAATCATCGAGATGGGAATCCTGCCGGACGGTGCGCTGCAGCTGGTTTGCGGGGGAGTGGGCGACATGCTCAACCACGTCACCGGACAGGATGTCGTGACTTTCACCGGCTCGGCCACGACCGGTCGCAAGCTCAAGTCGCATCCGGCGATCGTCGAGAACTCCGTGCGCTTCACCATGGAAGCGGACAGCCTCAACGCCACGATACTTGGCCCTGACGCCGGACCGGACACGCCGGAGTTCGATCTCTTCATCAGGGAGGTCCATCGCGAGATGACGTCGAAGGCGGGGCAGAAATGCACCGCAATTCGCCGGATCATCGTCCCCAAGGCACTGGAAGACGCCGTCATCGCGGCGCTTTCCGAGCGGCTGGCGAAAACACCTGCGGGCCTGCCGGACAGGCCCGACACCCGTCTGGGCGCGCTGGCTTCCGTGGCTGATCGCGATGGCGTGCGGGAGAAGATCGCAGAGATCGCCCGCGAAGCCGAGATCGTCTTCGGCGATCCGGACAAGGTGGAGGTCGTTTCGGGCGATGCCGAGAAGGGCGCTTTCCTCAACCCCGTCCTCTTGCGCTGTGCCGACCCGATGAACGCGGTCGCCCCGCACGAGGTGGAGGCCTTCGGTCCCGTCGCGACGGTGATGGGCTATGACGGTCTCGACCAGGCCATCGCGCTGACGATGAAGGGCAAGGGCTCGCTCGTCTCCTCCGTCTTCACCAACGACACCGATGTGGCTGCCGAACTGGTGCTGGGCGTCGCGCCCTTCCACGGGCGGGTGATGCTGGGCAATCGCGACAGCGCCAAAAGTTCGACCGGGCACGGATCGCCCCTGGCACCGCTGGTGCATGGCGGGCCCGGCCGCGCGGGCGGCGGCGAGGAGATGGGCGGCATGCGCGGCGTGAAGCATTTCATGATGCGCACCGCCGTTCAGGGCACGCCGCGTCTGCTTTCATCGGTAACGGGCAACTGGGTGCCCGGTGCGCCGGCGGAGCATGGCACGCATCCTTTCCGCAAGTCACTGGCAGAGCTTCGCATCGGTGACCAGTTGATCACCGAAAGCCGGCTGATCACCGAAGAGGACGTGGAGCATTTCGCCCATTTCACCGGCGATACGTTCTACGCCCACATGAACAGCGCGGCGGCCAAGGCGAACCCCTTTTTCGAGGATCGTGTGGCGCATGGCTATCTGATCGCCTCCTTCGCGGCAGGGCTCTTCGTTCAGCCCGATCCGGGGCCGGTTCTGGCCAATTACGGCGTCGACAATCTGCGGTTTCTCACGCCGGTCTATTTCGGCGACAGCCTTCGGGTGCAGCTGACCTGCAAGCAGATCAACCCGCGCGAGGGAACGGTTTACGGAGAGGTGCGCTGGGATTGCCGGGTCACCAACCAGAAGGACGAGGTCGTCGCTCAATATGACGTGCTGACGATGGTGGCCAAAAGCTGGCCGCTGCCGGAAGAGGACTGAGCCCGGCACCATGGACCTGGAACCGGTGGCGCGGATCGCTGCGCCATCGGTCGTCTTGGGCGCCGATTCCATCTATCTGTCCGGTTCGTGCGGGGAGATTGCAGCAATCGGCGAACGGGGTCGTTGCCGGGCACGTGGGGCTAGCGGACGCCTTTGACCCCTTCGAGGATCAGCGTCGTGGCAAGGCGCGCATAGTCTTCGCGGCTGATCTTTCCGCCATCGCGAAACCACATATAGACCCAGTTCATCATTCCGAAGAGCGACATCGTCACCGGCATCAGGAGCGGCCGTTCCGGCTTGTCCAGTTGCGGATGCATCCGGCCGAGGACGCTGGAGAAATGCTTGACGATCCGGCGTTCGATCTTGGTGATATCCGCTTTCTGCTCGTCGGAAAGCGCCGGGCCCGCGTTGAGCTGGACCTTGTGCTGGTCGTCAGCGCCCTTGTAGGCGTCGAGCACGGTCATCACCAGAAGCTCGAGCTGGTCGCGCAGCGGCAGCGCCTCATCCTTGGCGCCTGCGAGTGCCGCGTCGACCTCCTCGAGATGGCCCCTGATGATCGCGAAGATCAGTGCGTCTTTCGACGGGTAGTAGTGATAGAGGAGCGATTTCGAGACGTTTGCCTCCAGCGCGATCTGGGACATGGAGGCCTTCTCCATGCCTTGCGTCGCGAAGACATTCGCGGCCGTCAGAAGCAGGCTGTGCTGTTTCTCCTCGAAGTCGCTTGCGCGCGTTCTGGCCATTGGTACGATCGCTCCTTCTCTGTCCGCCGGCAGGAATGCTGATCTCTCACTATTCGCCGGACGAAGCTTATGCCACCTGAGGGGCGCCTACTTCGGCCGGTTGTCCACCACGCGTTTGGCCTTTCCCTCGGATCGGGCGACAGTTTCGGGATCGTGCACCTCTATCCTGGTCGAAACCCCGACCACGGATTTGATGTGGTGGGAAAGTTCCTTCGCGGAAGCGGCGCGGGCATCGGTATCGCTGCGGGCGGGCGTGCATTCCACATGCACGGTCATGACGTCCATGCGATCCTTGCGCGACAGTTCGATCTGGAAGTGCGGGGCGAGCCCCTCGCATTTCAGGATCTGTTCCTCGATCTGGGTGGGGAAGACATTGACGCCGCGCAGGATGATCATGTCGTCGCTGCGGCCGGTGATCTTCTCGATGCGCCGCATGGAGCGGGCGGTGCCGGGCAGGATGCGGGTCAGGTCGCGGGTGCGGTAGCGCACCATCGGCAACCCTTCCTTGGTCAGGGTGGTGAACACCAGCTCCCCCATTTCGCCGTCGGGCAACACGTCGCCCGTCGCGGGGTCTATGATCTCGGGGTAGAAGTGATCTTCCCAGACGTGCAGGCCGTCCTTTGTCTCGACGCATTCCTGCGCGACGCCCGGGCCCATCACCTCGGACAGGCCGTAAATATCGACCGCGTGCATGTCGAAGGCCTGCTCGATCTCTTCGCGCATGGCGTTGGTCCAGGGTTCGGCCCCGAAGATGCCGACCTTCAGCGAGCTCTGCCGCGGGTCGAGCCCCTTGCGGTGGAATTCATCGAGGATCGACAGCATGTAGGATGGCGTCACCATGATGATCTGCGGGCGGAAGTCTTCCATCAGGGTCACCTGACGCTCCGTCATGCCGCCCGAGATCGGTACGACCGTGCAGCCGAGGCGCTCGGCGCCGTAATGCGCGCCAAGTCCTCCGGTGAAAAGGCCGTAGCCGTAGGCGACATGGCAGATGTCGCCCTTGCGTCCGCCCGAGGCGCGGATCGACCGGGCCATGCAGTCGGCCCAGGTGTCGATGTCGCGTTGCGTGTAGCCGACAACGGTGGGCTTGCCGGTGGTGCCGGACGAGCCGTGGATGCGCACCAGTTCCTCACGCGGGACGGCGAACATGCCGAAGGGGTAGGTGTCGCGCAGGTCCTGCTTCAGGGTGAAGGGAAATTTGGCGAGATCCGCGAGCGTCCTGAAATCGTCGGGATGCGCGCCATGTGCGTCGAACTGCTTCCGGTAGAATGCCGAATTCTCGTAGGCGTGGCGCAGCGACCAGGCCATGCGCTTTTCCTGCAGCGCAGAAATTTCGTCGCGGCTGGCGATTTCGATCGGATCGAGAATGTCCCTTGCGGGTGTCAGGTCTGTCATGGGGTCTCCTCCCTTCGCGGTCAGCCGTCCGAGCGGGTCGTGGACAACAGCGGCGTGCCGAGCATTCGTGAATGCCCTCGGAATTCTGCGATAACGGCCCCGTCCTCGCGGGCGATCGTCACGTCGTAAATGCCGGATCGGCCCTTGCGCGATACCTCGCGCGCAGTGGCCGTGAGCTTGTCTCCGAGCGTGCCCGGAATGATGTAGGTGACCGAGCAGTGCTGCGCGACGGTCACGGAATCATAGGTGTTGCATGCAAAGGCGAAGGCGCTGTCGGCCAGGGTGAAGAGATATCCGCCATGCGCATTGCCGTGACCGTTCGTCATGGCCTCGGTAAGCTCCATCTCCAGGGTCGCCTCGCCAGGTGCGATATGCCGCAGAACCATGCCGAGACGCTGCGAGGCGCTGTCGGAGTTCCACATCTGTTGCGCACAGGCCTCCGCGAGTTCCTGGGCGTTCATCGCTTCCTTGTCTTTCATCGGTCAGCTCCCGCGAAAATTGGGTGAGCGCTTTTCCAGGAAGGCCGCCACGCCCTCGGCGTAGTCGTCGGAGAAGCCCGCCTCGCGCTGAAGGTCGCGCTCACGGTCGAGATGCGTGTCGAGATCGGTGCCGGCGGCTTCCTGAATGAGCCGCTTGGTCAGCCCCAGCCCGACGGTCGGTCCGGCGGCGAGCTTGGCCGCCAGTGCCTCGGCTTCCGTCATCAGGGCGTCGTCCTCGATCGCCTTCCAGATCAAGCCCCAGTCGGCGGCGGTCTCGGCCATCAGCGGTTCGGCCGTCAGGGCGAGCGCCTTGGCGCGCGGCTCGCCGAGGATGCGTGCGAGAGACCAGCTGCCGCCTGCATCGGGGATCAGTCCGATCTTCGAGAAGGCCTGGATGAACTTCGCCGACCTCGCCGCCAGCACGATGTCGCAGGCAAAGGCGATGTTCGCTCCCGCTCCGGCAGCCACGCCGTTGACGGCGCACACGACAGGCTTGTCCAGCTTTCGGATCAGCCGCAGCAAAGGATTGTAGAATGTCTCTATCGTGTGGCCGAGGTCGGGTTTCGGCCCGCCCTTGCGCGGATCGCGGTCACCGAGGTCCTGGCCGGCGCAGAAGCCGCGTCCGGCGCCCGTCAGCAATACGGCGCGAATGGCCGGGTCATCGTGGGCGCGCTGCACTTCCGCCCGCAGGGCGAGGTGCATCTCCTCGTTGAACGAGTTCAGCTTTTCCGGGCGGTTCAGCGTGAGTTTCAAGACGCCGGAGTTCTGCTCCGAAAGAATGGTCTGCGATGCCGTCATGTAATCCTCCCGGACCCTCTCCAAGAGGTCCTCGAAAAATAATCTTGCATATACCGACCGGACGGTCAATGATAGCAATCAAGCTTTGGGAGGAGCAATGACTGATTTCTTCGACCGACATCGCAACATGCTCGAAGACGCCCTGACGGCGTTGGAAACGCGCGCGTTCTGGACGCCCTTTCCCGAAATTCCGAGCGGCAAGATCTACGGTGAAACCGCAAGAGATGACGGCGAGACGGCCTGGCAGAACCTGCTGGGCACGCCCTTCGGCCTGCCCGGTCACCCCGAGGTAGGGCGTGTCGGGGCGGAGGTATCTCCCTGGGGGCCGGAACTCAACATCTCCTATCCTGCCTGCGATCCCGCCATGATTATCGAAACCGCCGGGACGGCGCTGGTGCCGTTCGCGGAGGCCGGTGTCGAGCAGCGCATCGGCGCATTGCTGGAAGCCCTGGTGCGGCTCAACAGGATGAGCTTCCTGATCGGCCATGCGACCATGCACACCACCGGCCAGGCCTTCGCCATGGCGTTCCAGGCCGGCGGGCCGCACGCGCAGGACCGCGGGCTCGAGGCCGTGGCCACGGCCTATGCCGAGCTGACCCGAAGTGCCCGCCATGCCGTGTGGGAGAAGCCGCAGGGAAAGCATGCGCCGCTGGTCATCGAGAAGCACTGGGCTCTGATGCCGCGCGGCATTGCCCTGACTGTGGGCTGCAACACGTTCCCGGCGTGGAACGGCTATCCGGGGATATTCGCCAGCCTGGCGACCGGCAATCCGGTGATCGTCAAGCCGCATCCGCGCGCGATCCTGCCTCTGGCCCTGACCGTTCGCGTGCTGCGCGAGGTTTTCGCCGAGGCGGGCCTGCCGCGCGACGCGGTGCTGCTGGCCGCCGATGCGCCCGGCGCCGAAATCACCAGGGCGCTGGTGACGGATACGAGGATCGCGCTGGTCGACTATACGGGTTCGACCGCCTTTGCCGACTGGATCCGCGCCAACAGCCGCGCGCTGATCTTCACCGAAGAAGCCGGGGTGAACTCGGTCACGATCACCGGTACCGACAATTTTTCCGGCATGTGCGCGAACCTCGCTTTTTCGCTGTCGCTCTATTCGGGGCAGATGTGTACCTCGCCGCAGAACATCTATGTTCCAAAGGACGGGATTGAAACCGACGAGGGGCACAAGAGCTTCGATGAGGTGGCGCTTGGTATCAAATCGGCGATCGATGCGCTGCTGTCGGACGCCGACCGCGCTGCGGGGGTCTGCGGCACCATCGTCAATCCGGCAACGCTCGAGCGCATCGCGGCGGCGCGTGCGGCAGGTGAGGTCATTCGCGAAAGCGCGGGTACGGGGCATGGCCGCAGCGCCACTCCGCTGCTGGTGAAGGTTGCTGCCGGGGAGGGGATGCAGGACGCCGAATGCTTTGGCCCCGTGTCTTTCCTGGTGCCCTGCGACAATGCCGAGGATGCGATCGCCCGCGCCTCGGCAATAGCCAGGGAGAAGGGCGCGATCACCGCGGCCCTCTACGCCATCGAGGACGCGACCGTTGAGCGCGCCGCGAAGGCCTTTGCGCAGGCCGGTGTGAACCTGTCGGTGAACCTGACCGGCAATATCTACGTCAACCAGTCCGCGGCATTCTCCGATTTCCACGTCACCGGGGCGAACCCCGCGGGCAATGCCAGCCTGACCGACACCGCCTTCGTCGCGTCGCGCTTTCGACGCGTGATGATCCGCAGGCCGAAAGCGGCCTGACGGCGAAATGCAATCGACAGTCAACACTCTGGGAGGAATTACGATGCTGACCAAGACCACAACCGCACTTGTCACGCTTGCCGCGCTCGGCGCGCTGAGCGGTGCCGCGCAGGCCGAGATCCGTCTCGGCGTGAGCGTTTCGGCCACCGGACCGGCCGCCTTTCTCGGCGACCCCGAGGCCAAGACCATCGAGATGCTGGTGGAGCAACTCAACGAGAAGGGCGGCATCAACGGCGAGAAGGTCGCCCTGACGCTTTATGACGACGGTGGCGATCCGAACAAGGCGCGCACCTTCGCCACGCGTCTCATCGAAGACGACGAGGTCGTGGCGATCATCGGCGGCTCGACCACCGGCACCACCATGTCGATCCTGTCGGTGGCGGAAGGGGAGGGCATTCCCTTCATCTCGCTCGCCGGGGCGATCTCGATCATCGACCCGGTGCGCGAATATGTCTTCAAGACCCCGCACACCGACCGGATGGCATGCGAGAAGATCTTCACCGACATGCAGGCACAGGGCATCAGCAAGGTCGGCATGATCTCGGGCACCGATGGCTTCGGCGCCTCGATGCAGGCGCAGTGCAAGGAAGTCGCCGGCGACTACGGGGTCGAGATCGTGGCCGACGAGACCTACGGGCCGCAGGATGCCGACATGACCCCGCAGCTCACCCGCATCCGCAACACCGATGGCGTACAGGCGGTGCTGAACCCCGGCTTCGGCCAGGGTCCCGCGATCGTGACGCGCAACGTGGCGCAGCTCGGCTTCGACGTGCCGCTGTACCAGAGCCACGGCGTTGCTTCGAACGCCTTCATCGAACTTGCGGGCGCGGATTCCGCCGAGGGGCTGCGGTTGCCGGGCACGGCGCTGCTGATCGCGGACAGCCTGTCCGAGGACGATCCCCAATACGAGGTGGTCACCAGCTACACCAAGGCCTTCAAGGCGGCATACAACCAGGAGGTCTCGACCTTCGGCGGCTATGCGCATGACGCTTTCGCGCTGATGGCAGACGCCATCTCGCGCGCCGACGACGCGGAGGACCCGGAGGCGATCCGCGACGCGCTCGAGAAAACCAGCGGTTTCGTCGGCACCACCGGCACCTACAGCTTCTCGCCCGAGGACCATCTCGGCCTCGATCTCAGCGCATTCCGCATGCTCGAAGTCAAGGATGGCGGCTGGCAGCCGGTGGAGTAACACCGATAGAGTGACCGATGCCGGCTCCGGGGGCATGCCTCCGGAGCCATCTTGCCAACCCGAACAGCTCCGGGAGCCCCGATGGACGCCCTGCTACAGTTCCTTTTCTCCGGTCTGACCGTGGGTGCTGTTTACGCGCTCGTGGCGCTGGGATTCACCATCATCTACAACGCCTCGGACGTGGTGAACTTTGCCCAGGGCGAGTTCGTCATGCTGGGCGGGATGATCACCGTCTTCGCCTTTGACGCCGGAGTGCCGCTGCCGCTGGCAGCCGTGGTCGCGATCCTCGTGACCGCCGCGATCGGGGTGGCGCTGAACAAGCTGGCCATCGAGCCCGCACGTGGCGCACCGGTGGTGTCGCTGATCATCATCACGATCGGGGCCTCGATCCTGATCCGCGGGGCAACGCAGCTGGTGTTCGACAAGCAGCTGCACCGGTTTCCGGCCTTCTCGGGTGACGATCCCATCCGGGTCCTGGGGGCGACGATCCTGCCCCAAAGCCTCTGGGTGATCGGCGGCGCGCTGGCGGTATTCGTCGGGCTGTGGGTGTTCTTCACACGCACGCTGACCGGCAAGGCGGTGCTGGCCACTGCGAACAACCGGATCGCAGCCCAGCTGGTTGGCATAAATACCGGCTGGATCATGACGCTGTCCTTCGGCCTGTCGGCCGCAATCGGCGCGTTCGCGGGCGTTCTGGTCACGCCGATCACGCTGGTCAGTTACGACGTGGGCGTGGCGCTTGCGCTGAAGGGTTTTGCCGCGGCGATGCTCGGCGGCATGGGCAATCCCAAGGGCGCTCTCGTCGGCGGGCTGCTGCTTGGCTGCCTGGAAGCGATGACTGCGGGTTACGTCAGTTCCCAGTACAAGGAGGCCGTCGCCTTCATCGTCATTCTCGCGGTGCTCTTCGTCATGCCCCGTGGGCTCTTCGGCGCCAAGACCACGGAGCGCGTATGATGGCTGGTCGCGGAAAATGGATATCGCTCGCCGTGCTGGCATTGCTGATCGGACTGCTGCCGCTGGTCTTTCCCTCGGGGTATTACTTCCGCGTCGGAGCCCTGATCTTCGTCAACGCGCTTTCGGTGATCGGGCTGGTGATCCTGATCGGCTATGCCGGGCAGATCAGCCTCGGGCATGCGGGTTTTGCCGGGATCGGCGCCTATGCCTGCGCGCTGGCGCCAGAACATCTCGGCCTGCATCCACTGCTGTCGCTGGTTCTGGGGGCAGGGATATCGGCTGCGATGGCGGCGCTGATCGGCAAGCCGATCCTGCGGCTCAAGGGCTATTATCTTGCCGTGGCCACACTCGGCTTCGGCATTCTCGTTTCCATGATCCTGACCAACGAGCGGGCGCTGACCGGCGGTCCCGACGGGATGAACGTTGCCGATCCGGGGTTGCGCAGCCTGCTGCGCGACATGGGCTGGCGGCTGTCGGGCGGCGAATTCTGGTATGGCATCAGCGGTCTGGTGCTTCTGGTCGGGGCCTGGCTGGCGCTCAACCTCTTCGACAGCCCCTCGGGCCGTGCGATGCGGGCGCTGCACGGCTCGGAGGTCGCAGCCGCCACGGTGGGCGTCGATGTCGCCCGGCAGAAGCTGCGCGCCTTCGTGATATCGGCGGTCTACGCCTCGGTCGCCGGGTCGTTGCTGGCGCTGCAGAACGGCTATATCACACCGGATGTCGCGGGCTTTCTCCACTCCGTCGAGATGGTGACGATGGCGGTGCTCGGAGGTGTCGGGTCGGTGCTCGGGGCTACCCTCGGCGCTGCGATCCTGACGCTGCTTCCGCAGGTGCTGACCGTTTTCGCCGAATACGAGCAGCTGGTTCTCGGTCTCGTCATGGTGCTGGTGATGATCTTCCTGCCGCAGGGGCTGCTGCCCTCGATCGCGCGGCGGCTGAAAGGGAGGGACGCATGAGCCTTCTGCAAGTCTCGGGCCTTGGCATCAGCTTCGGCGGGGTGAAGGCGGTCGAAGATGTGAGCTTTGCAGTCGCCCCCGGCGAGATCGTTTCGGTCATCGGGCCGAACGGGGCCGGGAAGACCACGCTCTTCAACATGATCTCCGGCATCTACCTGCCCGGCCGCGGGTCCGTTTCCCTGGACGGAACCGATGTGACGGGCGTCCCGCCCCACCGGCTGGCCGAGATGGGATTGTCGCGCACGTTCCAGAACCTGCAGATCTTTCAGGAGATGACGGTGCTCGACAACGTGCTGGCCGGTTATCATCTCTCCGAGCGCGGTTCGGTCTGGGCCGACCTTCTGTCCTTGCCAGGCATGCGCCGCCGCGCCGCCCGGGCTCGCGCCGGCGCGCATCAACTTCTGAAGCGGGTGCGGCTCGACGACAAGGCCGATCAGATCGCTGGCAACCTCAGCTACGGCGCGCTCAAGCGGCTCGAAATCGCGCGTGCGCTGGCCCTGGAGCCGCGGATCCTGCTGCTCGACGAACCGGCGGCGGGGTGCAACGCCGTCGAGACCGAGGAGATCGACCATCTGATTGCCGAGCTCTCGGCCTCGGGCATCGCGATATTGCTGGTCGAGCACGACATGAAGCTGGTGATGCGTATTTCGAACCATATCGTGGTGCTTGACCACGGCGAGAAAATCGCCGAGGGCGAGCCCTCCACCGTGTCGCGCGATCCTGCCGTGATCGCGGCCTATCTCGGCACCCAGGAAGAGGAGCAGGCCGATGCTGACGGTTGAGGGGCTGCGCTCGCGCTACGGGCGGATCGAGGTGTTGCACGGGCTGGACCTGAAGGTCAGCCAGGGCGAGATCGTGACCGTGGTCGGCGCCAATGGCGCGGGCAAGACGACGCTGCTGAAATGCCTGTCTGGCACACAGCCCGCAAGCGACGGCACCATCGTCTTTCGTGGCCAAAGCCTGACCGCGGTCCCGTCCCACAAGCGGCTGAAGCTGGGGCTTGCACAGTCTCCGGAGGGGCGGCAGATCTTCACGAATCTCTCGGTCGAGGAGAACCTGCGCCTGGGCGCGTTCCTCTTCGCCGATGATCAGGTCGATCGCGACATGGCCGACGCCTTCGCCATGTTCCCGATCCTGAAGGAAAAACGCAATCTGGCAGCCGGCGGGCTGTCGGGCGGCCAGCAGCAGATGCTGGCCATCGCGCGGGCGCTGATGGGCCGTCCGCACTGCCTGCTGCTGGACGAGCCCTCGATGGGGCTGGCGCCCTTGCTGGTGGCGCAGATTTTCGATGTCGTGAAATCGCTCAAGGCGCGCGACGTCACCGTTCTGCTGGTCGAACAGAATGCCTTCGGCGCGCTCAAGATCGCCGACCGCGGCTATGTGATGGAAACAGGGCGGATTACCATCAGCGGGCCCGCCGCCGACCTCATCGCCGATCCACGGATCCGAGAAGCTTACCTGGGACTTTGAGACATGACACTTCTGAGCCTGCGCCGCGATAACGAGATCGCCGTCGTTACCCTGGACAATCCGCCGGTCAATGCGATCTCCGGGGAGGTGCGCAAGGGGCTGGTCGATCTTGCCGATCAGTTGGATGCAGACCCATCCGTGCGCGCAGTGGTGCTGATCTGCGCCGGTCGCACCTTCATCGCGGGCGCCGATGTGCGCGAGTTCGGCAAGGTGCCGGTTCCGCCGCACCTGCCGGACGTCGTGGACCGGATCGAGGCGGCGAAGAAGCCCTGGGTCGCTGCAATTCATGGAACGGCTCTCGGCGGCGGGTTGGAGATCGCAATGGGCTGCCGGTTCCGCGTGGCAGTGGGGAGTGCCAGGGTTGGTCTGCCGGAAGTCAATCTCGGCATCATCCCCGGCGCCTCCGGGACCGTGCGTACGCCTCGGCTTGCAGGCGTCGAAACGGCCGTCGAGATGGTGACCGGCGGCAAGCCGCTGTCCGCAGCGGAGGCACTGGATGCGGGGCTGCTGGATCTCGTGGTCGGCGCCGACCTCGAAGCCGCGGCGATCGCCTTTGTCCGTCAGGCGCTGACTGCGGAGCTGCCGCAGCCGGTTTCTGCCCGCGCGCTGGAGCCCGTGTCCGAGGCGTTCTGGCAGGCAGCGCGCAAGACCGCCGCCAAGGCCGGCCATCAGGCGCCGCTGCGGGCGCTCGAGTGCATCCGTTTCGCGACCGAGAACGACTTCGCCGCGTCGATGGCGCAGGAGCGGCAAACCTTTCTCGACCTTCGCGGCTCGGACGAGGCCGCGGCCCTGCGCTATGTCTTCTTCGCCGAGCGCGCGGCGCCGAAGCCTGCCGCGGTGAAAGGAACCGAGCCGCGCGCCTTCGCCACCATCGGCGTTGTCGGCGGCGGCACGATGGGTGCGGGCATCGCCGCTGCCTGCCGCGAGGCGGGGATGAAGATCATCCTGATCGAACGGAATGCCGAAGCCGTCGCGCGGGGACTGGAGAACATCGACAGGATCTTTGCTGGCGGGGTCAAGCGCGGCAAGCTTAGCGAGGAGGGCCGGGCCGACCGGATGGCAGGGGTGCGCGGCAGTTCCGACTATGGCGATCTGGCAGCCGCCGACCTGGTCATCGAAGCCGTCTTCGAGGATCTCGCGGTCAAGCGCAGCGTCTTCGCCGAACTCGACCGTGTCTGCAGGCCCGATGCGATCCTTGCGACCAATACCTCCTATATCGACCCCCGCCTGATCGCCGAGGGCCTGTCCAATCCCGACCGCTTCATCGGGCTGCATTTCTTCAGTCCTGCCCACATCATGAAGCTGCTGGAAATCGTGCCGGCCCCCGATACCGCGCCGGACGTTCTGGCAACAGGTTTCGCGCTCGGACGGGCGCTGAAGAAAATTCCCGTTCAGGCCGGGATCTGCGAAGGCTTCATCGGCAACCGGATCCTCAAGCGCTATCGCGCCGAGGCCGAGGGCCTTGTGACG
This sequence comes from Pseudohoeflea suaedae, assembly GCF_004354915.1. Taxonomy (GTDB): domain Bacteria; phylum Pseudomonadota; class Alphaproteobacteria; order Rhizobiales; family Rhizobiaceae; genus Pseudohoeflea; species Pseudohoeflea suaedae. The sequence goes on from NZ_SMSI01000003.1 coordinate 513,320, forward strand.
CAAGGCGTGCCAATTGCCGAAGTGGATGCCGCAATGCGCGATTACGGCTTCAAGATGGGGCCGTTCGAGGCGCAGGATCTCGGTGGTCTGGATATCGCCTTCCTGCAGCGCGAAGGGGCTCGTGCCGCCGGACAGATAGTGGCTGAAACGCTCGGCGACATTCTTGTACATGCCGGGCGCAAGGGGCAGAAAGCCGGTGCCGGCTGGTACGACTACGCCGAGGGAGACCGGACGCCGCTTCCATCGGACAAGGTGGCCGCGCTTCTGGGGAGCCGCATATCGGACAATCCCTCTCGGCCCTCATCCCGCGCGGATATCGCGCGGCATCTTGTGGGAACCATGAATGCCGAAGGGCAGGCGATCCTGTCCGAAGGCATCGCGACATGTGCCGAGGACATCGATCTGGTCGAAATCCACGGCTACGGTTTTCCCCGCTGGAAGGGTGGGCCGATGTTTGCTTTCCGGGCAACGGGAGATTCAGCGGAGTAGGGGGCGCGAAGTAACGCGTCGTAGATTCCAAATCACCCTCAACAGCTTTCAGGCAGCGCCGTTTGCCTGTTTCGCAGTCTGGTGAATGGCTTCACTCCGGATCGGGCAGCCTATCCGGCGATCCTGATCTCACCGGACATATCTGCAAGAGGAACGGGGACGAGCGTGCACCCCAAACCCTCGCCGCCGATCCCAGCGCCGGTGTGTGCGTCGAACATTGCGCCATGGGCGCTGCACATCAGCTTCGTGCCGTCCGCCGACAGCACCTGCGCACTTCGGTAATCGAGAGGCAGGTACTGATGCGGGCACATGTTGACGTAGCCCCTTATCTCCCCGCCGATACGCACGAGCAGCAGGGGAAAGTCCCCCGCTGCCGTATTGATCGTCATCGTAACCGCGCCCTGGACATCGGCCGCCTTGGCGACAACGGTCCCCGCCGCGGGGGAGGTCGAGAGGTCACTCCACTTCATTCGGCGGCATCGGCCTTGAGAACGCCGCGGCGTACCTGATCTTCCTCGATCGATTCGAAGAGCGCCCGGAAATTGCCTTCGCCAAATCCGTCGTCGCCCTTGCGCTGAATGAATTCGAAGAAAATCGGCCCGATCACCGTCTTGGAGAAAATCTGAAGCAGCACGCGGGTTTGACCGCCGCCGACGACACCTTCGCCGTCTATCAGGATGCCGCGCTTCTGCATCCGGTCGATGGGTTCCTCGTGCCCCTTCACGCGGGCGCGGCTCATCTCGTAATAGGTCGCGGGCGGGCCAGGCATGAATTCCAGGCCCGCATCGGCGATCCGATCGGTGCCGCCATAGATATCGTTGGTCGCAATGGCGATGTGCTGGATGCCTTCGCCCTTGTATTCGCGCAGATATTCCTCGATCTGGCTGTTGTCGTCAGCGCTTTCGTTGATCGGAATGCGGATCTTCCCGTCAGGCGAGGTCAATGCGCGGCTGGTCAGGCCGGTCTGCTTGCCCTTGATGTCGAAATATTTGATTTCCTTGAAGTTGAAAGTTTCCGCATAGAACTTGTACCAGGTGTTCATGTTGCCGCGGACGACGTTGTGGGTCAGGTGGTCGAGGTAATAGAACCCGAACCCTTCGGGCCGTGGATCGGCTTCGCCGAACCAGGCATAGTCCGCATCGAACGCGCTGCCTTCATCGCCGTACTTGTCGATGAAATACAGCAGTGATCCGCCGATGCCGTAAACGGCCGGAGCCTCGATCGCCTTGCCGTCGCCGGTATATTCCTCGGCCCCGAGCTCAACCGCGCGCTTCAGCGCATGCCGGGCGTCGACGACGCGCCAGCCCATCGCAGGGGCGCAGGGGCCATGCTCTTCGACGAATTTCGCGGCATGACCGGTCTTGTCGGCATTCAGCAGATAGGTGATGTCGCCCTGGCGATAGAGCGTGATGTCCTTCGACTTGTGCTTGGCCACAGGGCTGAAGCCCATCTGGCGGAAGAGCTTGTCCAGTTTCTCCGGTTCGCGGTGGGCGAACTCGACAAACGAGAAGCCGTCGGTGCCGGCCGGGTTGCTGTCGGAAATTTCGGCTTTCGGGGCGTCGTGCGGGAAAGGGCCCATGTCAGTCTCCTCCTTCAATGGTTGACAGGAGTGTAGGCCGGGCGGCGTGCGCAGAGCGTGTATATTGATCCTTCACCTTCTCATCATATGCGTGAAACTTGCGATTAATCATCTGAAATGCATAATAAATGCATATCGGCGCCAAGTCGCGCACGGAGCAGGCGAAGAAGGAGGGGTATATGACGCTTGACGGTTTTGACATCGCGATCCTTCGAGCTCTCCAGCAGGATGGGGCGATGACCAACGCGACGCTGTCGGAACGGGTCAATCTCTCCGCCTCGCAATGCTCTCGCCGCCGTGCCGCGCTGGAAGCCGCGTCGCTGATTGCGGGCTATTCGGCCCGCCTCGATGCCGCGAAGCTGGGCTTCGGCTTCCGTGCGATCGTAAGGGTGAACCTTCGCAGTCACGGCGGGGGCAGCGAAAGCGGCTTTGCCAAGTTTATCGCGCGTTGCTCCGAAGTGCGTGCGGCCTTTTCCGTTTCGGGAGATGCCGACTATATTTTCGATGTTCGCACGCCGGATCTGGGAAGCTTTGCGGCTTTCATCCACGAGCAGCTGCTGCCACACGAACTGGTGGCACAGGTCCGTTCCGAGATCGTTCTCAAGACGTTGAAGGACGAGCCGGGGGTCGATCTTTCACGGCTTCCGGCGCCGCAGCGCTGAAAGCCGGATGGGTGGCGCAGGCCGCCTCGATCCGTGTGAGCTTCGGCATGTCGTCCAGGGGCACGCTCCAGCGGGCGGCGTTGTAGAGTTGCGGCGCAATGCAGATATCGGCCAGCGTCGGGGTCTCGCCCATCGCAAAGCCGTCGCCTTCGGGAAGCAGCGCTTCGCAGGCCGACAGCCCGCGGTGGATGAAATGCTGCATCCACTCGGTCCGGACGGGCTCTGCCTCTCCGGCGATCCCCATGACCCGTGCCACCACCGAGGGATTGCAGACCGGGTGAGTGTCCATCGCGACGATGTGGGCGATCCGGCGGATCTGTGCCCGTCGCACAGCATCGCCGGGCAGCAGGCCGAGGCCGCGCGTCTCGTCGAGATATTCGACGATGGCCAGCGACTGGCTCAGACGCTGGCCATCGATGTCGAGCACAGGCACGAAGCCTTGCGGGTTGCGGGCAATATGGTCGTCGCCGCGCTGTTCGCCGCTGAGCAGGTCGACGGGAACCGACCTGTAGGCGATGCCCGCCAGATTGAGGGCGATGCGCACGCGGTAAGCGGCGGTGGATCGCCAGTAGTCCCAGATCACGACGTCCATTTCTCAGATCCTTGCCGGCAGGATCGTGCCGGTGCACCGTCCGAACCCGATGCGGTAGCCGTCGCCCTGGGCGTGACCGGCAAGGGTCAGCGTATCGCCATCCTCGATGAAGGTCCGTTGCTCTCCACCCGGCAGGCTGATGGGGTTCTTGCCGCCCCAGGTCATCTCCAGCAGAGAGCCGTAGCTGTCGGGTGTCGGACCGGAGATCGTGCCGGATCCGAGGAGGTCGCCGGTGCGCATCGCGCAGCCCGACGAGGCGTGATGCGTCAGCTGCTGGGCCGCCGAATAATAGAGCTCGCGCATATTCGTGCGACTGACGACATGGCCGTTCATCTCGACCGACAGGTGCAGGTCGTAATTGCCGGGGAAGTCTTCGCTGAGATAGGGCAGCAATTCCTTCTCACGCGGCGGCGTATCCACCGCGAAGGGGGCAAGGGCGGCGCGGGTGACGATCCAGGGGCTTATCGAAGTGGCGAAGGCCTTGGCCTGGAAGGGGCCAAGCGGCTGGTATTCCCAGGCCTGCAGATCGCGCGCCGACCAGTCGTTCAACAGGACATAGCCGAAGATCATGTCCTGCGCCTGGGCCGTCGTGATCGGCTCGCCCATTTTCGAGGGTGTGCCGACGATGGCACCCATCTCGAGCTCGATGTCCAGCCGCCTGCTGGGGCCGAAGCTCGGGACATCCGCATCGGGCGCCCTGGTCTGGCCGTTCGGGCGGCGAATGTCCGTACCGGACACCACCACGGTCGAAGCGCGCCCGTTGTAACCGATGGGGATGTGAAGCCAGTTGGGCGGCAGCGCGTTCTCGGGCCCCCGGAACATCGTGCCGACATTCGTGGCGTGGCTCTTGCTCGCGTAAAAGTCGGTATATTCCGCAACCGTGATCGGCAGGTGAAGGGTCGCGCTATCCATCGGGTGCAGCATGTCGGCCAGCGTTTCCCTCCCCGCAGCGCCTTCCGACAAAAGATCGGTCAGGGTTCGGCGAAAGGCGGCCCATGTCGCGGGACCTGCCGCCATGAGCGGGTTCCACGCCCCTTGCCCAAGCAGGCCGCCGGTTCCAGTCAGACCGGCCGCCTCGGCGGCCTGGACGTCGAGGATCATGTCGCCGATCGCCACTCCGCAACGCGGTGCCGTGCCGCTTGTCGAGAAGACGCCATAGGGCAGGTTGTTCAGCGGAAAATCGGTTTCGGGGCTATTGGCCGATTCGACCCAGCTTTTGAGATATCCCATCATTTCACTCCCGGCGTGCCGTCGAATTTTCTTTCAAGACCATCCCAGCAGTCGACATAGTCGTCCTGCAAGGGGGCCTCCCTTGCGGCAAATTCGGTCAGGTGCTGGGGAAAGCGCGTCTCGAACATGAAGGACATCGTGTTTTCCAGCTTTTCCGGTTTGAGATCGGCGTTGGAGGCCTTCTCGAAGGCCTCGCGATCCGGGCCGTGGGGCAGCATGCAGTTGTGAAGGCTCATGCCGCCGGGCACGAAGCCCTGGGGCTTCGCGTCGTACTGCCCGTGGATATTGCCCATCAGCTCGGACATGACGTTCTTGTGGTACCAGGGCGGGCGGAAGGTGTTCTCCATGGTCATCCAGCGGTCGCGGAAGAGGACGAAGTCGATATTTGCGGTTCCCTCGACGCCCGACGGTGCGGTCAGGACGGTGAAGATCGACGGGTCCGGATGATCGAAGAGGATCGCGCCGACGGGGCAATAGGTGCGAAGGTCGTACTTCACCGGCGCGTAATTGCCGTGCCAGGCGACGACGTCCAGCGGGCTGTGGCCGATCTTGCACTCGTGGAACTGGCCGCACCATTTGATCGTGAGCGTGGAGGGCGCGTCGCGATCCTCAAAGGCGGCAACCGGCGTCTTGAAGTCGCGCTTGTTGGCCATGCAGTTGGCACCGATAGGACCACGGCCCGGCAATTGGAACTTCTGGCCGTAATTCTCGCAAACGAACCCGCGTGCCGGGCCTTCCAGGACCTCGACGCGGTAGACGAGGCCGCGCGGGATGATTGCGATTTCCTGCGGTGCGAGATCGATGATGCCGAGTTCCGTCGCAAACCGCAGCTTTCCCTCCTGCGGGACGATCAGGAGTTCGCTGTCCGCGGAGTAGAAATAGGCATCGCGCATTGACTGAGTCACGAGGTAGATATGCGCGGCCATGCCGGTCTGGGTGTTGACGTCGCCCGCTGTCGTCATCGTGCGCATGCCCGTCAGCCAGGTGAGGGCGGCGTCACCGTGCGGCACCGGATCCCAGCGATACTGGCCGAGGCTGGTCACGTCGTCGATCACATGGGGCGCGCTTTTCCAGTAGGGCAGATCGATGCGGGAAAACCTGCCCTGATGGCGCACGGACGGCCGGATGCGATAGCACCAGGTGCGTTCGTTCTGGTGGCCGGGCGCGGTGAAGGCCGTGCCCGACAGCTGTTCGCCATAGAGGCCGTAATTCACCTTTTGCGGACTGTTCATCCCCTGCGGCAGGGCGCCCGGCAGCGCTTCGGTTTCGAAATCATTCCCGAAACCCGGCATGTATCGAAGCGCGGCAGGGGCGTGGCTTGCTTCACTCATCATGTTTCCTCCGTCAATTCTTGACTACCGGGGTATTTGTTGCATTTGTAACTAACAACCTTTTTCTGGGAGGAGCCGCGATGGCTGATCATCCGGATTTCCGTCTGAACGATTTCATTCCCTACCTGCTCAGCCAGGCCGCCGAGGCGATCGGCCAGCAGTTCGCGGCGATCTACAGGGACCGGTATGGAATGCTGAATACCGAGTGGCGGGTTCTGGCGCATCTGGGCGAGGCCGGCGGGCTGACCGCCAAGCAGATCGGCGCCCAGGCGCGGGTACACAAGACCAAAGTCAGCAGGGCCGTCGTGGCGTTGGAAAGGAAGAGGTTCGTTGCACGGACGACGTCGGACACCGACCGGCGCAGCGCGACGCTGGAGCTGACGAAGACGGGGCGTAAGGTCTATGAGGATCTCGCCGTCATCGCCAGGGAGTACGACCGGCAGCTGGCCCACAGTCTGGGCCAGAAAGGCCGCGAAGACCTTGTCACCCAGCTCCGCCAACTTTCATCGCGCCGGACCTAGGGGGCCTGCCGCTCGCCCTGAGCGGTCTTTGCAGTGAAGAAAGTCGATACTGAATTTGTGGAGAACGAGCCGACACGTGTATCATGAATCAGCGAAGCATTTTCGGGAGGAACATGATGAACTTGCTACTGAAGTCAGCGGTTGCGGCGAGCGCGATCACAGCCTTTGCGCTCACATCCGCATCCGCGGAGACGCGCGTGACCTACAAGTCGGCCAAGACCGGCTCGTCCTACTACCAGATGGGCGTCGAACTGGCAGAAGCCATGAAGGCCGGCACCGGCGGGGAGATTTCCGTCACCGTCGAGGAAAGCCAGGGGTCCGTGCAGAATGTGATGGAGGTGCGGGCGCGCGGCGGCGACTACGTGTTCACCACGCCACCGGCGCTGGTCGGTCTCGCCCAGCAGGGCAAGGCGATGTTCGAAGGCAAGGGCAGCCCCGCCTTCGACGACATTCGCGCCCTTTTCCCGATCCCGTCGCTCACCATGCATTTCGTCATGTCCCGGGACAGCGACGTGACCGAGATGAAGGGGCTGGCGGGCAAGACCATTCTCCTCGGCAAGGGCTCGTTCGGCGCAACCGAGGGCGAGGCCTATCTCAAGCTTTTCGGCCTGGAGGAGAGCGTCAAGATCGCGGATGCTGAACTTTCGAACGCGGTCGCGGCGCTCAAGAACGGCCAGATCGACGGCTTCGTTACCGCCGGTTCCTGGCCTGCGCCGAACGTGGTCGAGGCGGCGGCTTCCACTCCGGTCACGGTATTGTCGCTGACCGACGAGCAGATTGCGGAGACCAAGCGTACGAAGATGACGATCCCTGCCGGCACCTATGCGGAGCAGACGAGCGACATTACCACGACGTCGCTGCCGGTGGTGGCTTTCACCACCACCAGGATGGATGACGACACCGCCTATCAGCTGACCAAGACCTTCTGGGAAAGCAAGGCCAAGCTGAGCGAGACGTCGCGTTGGTGGAACGGTGTCGCCGAGGCTCTGCTGAGCAATATTTCAGGCAAGATCCATCCGGGCGCCGTGCGCTACTACGACGAGGTGGGCATAGAGCTGAGCGACGCGCAGAAATAGGCGGCCGACGCTTTAGCAGGCCGGACATCGCCTCCGGCCTGCTCACTTTCCCTTGCACGAGACCCCAAGCATGCTCGATTTCTTCAAAAGCCGCGGTGCCGCAGCATTCTGGCTGATCCTGTCCGTGGCCCTGGTGGCGTACCATCTGGCACTGGTTTTTTCCGGACTTGTCCCGAACCTCGTCAGCCGCCCCCTGCACATGGCGTTCATATTGCCGTTCGTGTTGATCCTGGGCAATAGGAGCCGCTGGGGAACGATCACCGGTTCCGGACTCGCAATTCTCGGCATCGCCGCAGCACTCTGGATCGCGGTCAACCACGACAGGCTCGGTGACCAGTACGGTTTCCTCGAGAACAATTTGCAGCTGGCCATCGCCATTGTGCTGCTGGTCGTGACACTTGAAGCCGCCCGCCGCGCGATCGGCTGGCCGTTGCCTCTCGTGGCTGCCACAGCCCTCCTTTACGGTCTTCTGGGGCAGCACATTCCAGGCCAGTTCGGCCATGCCGGCACCCCGATCGACAGTTTTCTCGGCACTCTGACCATCGCCGAAGGCGGCATCTGGGGATCACTGACCGGCGTATCCGTCGGAGTGGTGTCCATCTTCGTGATCTTCGGAGCGGTACTGAATGCGGGCGAGGCGGGCCAGGGGTTCATGAATGTTGCCGCCGCCGCTGCCGGGCGCCTCAAGGGTGGAGGGGCCAAGGTGTCCGTGATCTCGTCCGCACTGTTCGGTTCGATCTCGGGGTCGGCGTCCGCCAATGTCGCCTCCACGGGAGCCATCACTTTGCCGGCAATGACGAAACTCGGCTACCCCAAGCGCCTTGCGGCGGCGGTCGAGGCGGTCGCCTCGTCAGGCGGGCAGATCATGCCGCCGCTGATGGGGGCGGGTGCCTTCGTCATGGTCGAGCTTACGGGTGTGCCCTACACCTCGATCATGGCGGCCGCGATCCTGCCTGCGCTGCTCTATTTCTTTGCCGTCTGGGTGGGCATAAATGCCTATGCCACGCGCTTCGAACTCAGGGGCGTGGATGCCGCAGACCGACCCGGACCACGCGATGTCGTCATCACATCGCTGTTCTTCCTCATACCCTTTTCGGTCCTGCTCTGGGCCATGTTCGCGGCGAAATTCACGCCGGAATATGCCGCCGCCCTGGCGATCCTTGCCGGCGCGCTGTTGCTTTTCCTGAACGCGGATCTCGAATTCCGCCCCGCGCAGATCTTCGAGCGCTTCAGCGATGCGGCGATGAATGCCGCGCGCCAGGTATCGATGATCGCTGCCATCATCCTCTGTGCGTCGATCATCATCGGCGTCCTGTCGATCACCGGTCTGGGCGTCAAGATCACCTCGCTCATTCTCGAAGGGGCGGGGGGCTTGCTCTGGCCCTCGCTGTTGCTGACCGCGCTCGCCTGTCTTGTTCTCGGAATGGAGGTGCCGACGACGGCGGCTTACGTCATCTGCGTATCCGTGGCCGGCCCGGCGCTGACACAACTGGGACTGGAGCCCTTGCAGGCTCATCTCTTCGTCTTCTGGTTCGCATTGCTGTCGACGATCACGCCGCCCGTCTGCGGTGCCGTGTTTATCGCGGCCGGGATGATCGGTGAGAATTGGCTGAAGGTCGCGCTGACCGCGATGGCTCTCGGGGTCGGGCTGTATATCATCCCGCTCGGCATGATCGCCAATCCCGACATGCTCCGCCTGGCCGACAGTCCGGTACTCGCGATCCTCGCCACCCTTCGCGTCGCCATCGGGCTGGGGCTCGTCTCCTACGGGCTCATCAGCACGCGCAAGGTCTTCAGAACAGTTCTTCTCGTCGGTATCGGACTGACGGTCGTCTTTTCGGGCATCTACATCTGAACCGCGCGACGACGAACATCGAGCGTGCGGCTGCGAGAGAAACACCGCGCGCTTTCCCGATGGACGGGCCAACATCGTCCGGCGACTTCAGAAACCACCTTCGGCCGGTTTTGCGACAGTGAACCTGCCTCCCTTGATCACCGCGAGTTCCAAAAGCCGTTCGATGCGGCCGTCCTGACGGAACCTGAAGGAGCCGGATGCTCCACGGAAACCTGCGGGCGCGAGCAGCTGCGCTCTGGTGACGGCCGATCCACCCCTGGCACGAACAATTCCCGCCGGCACGGCGACCAGATCGAAGCCGTAAAGGGCCATCTGGCTCGGCACACGGCCATATCTGGCCCGGAACCGTTCGGAGATGGCCTCGGCGCTCTGCGTGTCCGGGCGGGCGATGACCGCTCCCTCGAGGACCGGCAATGCAGCCACCGAGGATGTCCAGTCCGAATTGCCGACAATCAGCATGCCGGGGGAAACCTTGCGCAGCATCGTGGCGATCCGCGATATTTCGGTCCGGTCGGCGGAGGCGAAACCGACAGCGGCGATCTTGGATATGTCCCCCATCTTCTTGATGATCTCGACGCCGGATTCGCCCGTGCCATAGGTGAGCACGCCGACCTTGCCGCCGATTGCCGAGCCGAGGCGCGCGGCGTCCACGCGTGAACCGTCATTCGGTCCGTTTTCAGGTACGAGCACGGCGACCAGTTCGCCCTTCGGTGCGGCGTGGCGCATGCCGGTCGCAAGACTGTCCTCGCGGGACCCGACGAAGGCAAAACCGCCTGCGGGGGCCGTTTCGCTGACGCCGACGGGCGTAAGTCCGGCGGGAGGCTGCGGTATGACGCCCGGGCCGGCCGCATAGAAGACCGGCTTGTCGGCAGGCGTGAGTTGCGCGCCCGCGGCATCGACGATGGCGAGAGAGACCTTGCCGCCGCCAAGCAGTTCGGCGGCGAGGCGCGCGCCATCGGCGAGGTCGGCATTCGCCCGCGTCGCCTTGGCGAGGTCGAGCGCCAGAATGATCGTCGCCTCTCCCTCGCCGACGCGTTCGGGACTTACGGTCGCCCCTGCCGGAGCCTGCGCATCGACCGAGAGAACATCACTCGCCTTGTCCGACGATTGGCAGGATGCGACGAGGAGAAGAAGAAAGCCGGCGAGAAGAAGGCGGAGATTGCTGAACCACTGCATGTCGATGACTTTCTGCATGATCTATTCGAAAAGCGCGCGACGCTGCGCCACCGAGCGCTGTCCGGCTGCTCCCTGAGCTGCGGCGAGGCAGCGTCCATAGCCCGGTCCGGGAACGAAGCTGCGCCGGAGGCAGGCCGTCCCCCGCCGGTTGGAACCCGCCGCTGCGGAGAAGCCGAATGTGGCGACCGGGAGCGGTCCCGAGACCTCGTGGCCGTCACGCCTGAAAATGTCGCGCGCTCTTTCGCAATAGCGCACCGAGAGAACGGAAAACCGCGTCTCCCTGTGTCCGGCCCGGTATTTCATCACCGTCGTACAGAGATCGCCCGAACCCAGCCGGTAGGCGCCGGCGAGGTAACGCAGGCCGTAGCGGATATTGGTCGCAGGCACCGCAAGCTCTTCGGTATCGCCGCCGAAACCGAGCATCGATGCCGTGGCGGGAAGGATCTGCATGAGACCGATTTCGCCGTCTCGCCCGCGAGCGTGCGGATTGAAACCGCTTTCAATCTCCATCACCGCTGTCGCGAAATGCCTGGGCAGGCCCATCTCTTCCGCCATGCACCCCGCATAGGCTTCGTAGTCGTCCCGCGAGGCCAGCTCCTGCGCCTTGACAGCCCCGCAATCGGCTGGGCCGGCGGCGGTGCGGGGCGGGGCGACCTGCGTGGAAGCGGTGTGAGGGGCCACGGAAGCAAGGACCGGTTCGGCGCCTTCTGCGCGAGCGCAGGGCAGCATGGCGCCGGCAACCAGGACAACGATCAGCAACGGGTGGCCGGGCTTGGTGCTCAAGAGTTCATGCACGAGCGCATCGTTCAGCGCTCCTCCCCCTCTCATCGACATGTTCCGGCGACGGTTTCGCAGGAAACTCCTCCGTGCCTCGATCAGTACATGTAGCCGACCATGCGCTGGTGGAAGCACTCGCACTTGTCCAGGTACTGCTCGTCGCGATAATTGTTGCGAAGATAACCGTAGGCCTTGCCGCAGGCGACCTTCGCTTCGAAGGCCCAGGTGAAGGCCGGGCTCCGCGAGGCAATCCAGCGTTCGTCGTCGGCCACGTTCACCGCCTCGGTCATCAGCCGTACGACCTCGTCGGTCAGCTGCACGTCGCTCTGGATCGTCATGAGCTGCGATGGACCGGCCAGCCGGCACATGCCCGCTCCGAGATCCGCGGCGGAGACCGGCCCTGCGAGAAGCCCGATCATCGAAAATGCGACAGTCATCCGTTTGAAGTTCGTGGTCATTGTCTTCCCCATCCCGAGTTTTCGTTGGGTCAGCCACACACCGTCCGGTCCGTTCACCCCAGTGTGTGGCTACCGTTTGCGAAGGTCAAGTATTGGGCACCGTTGCGATGGCATCGGTGCCGTTGTCGTCGAACAGGATCCGGACGACATCATTGGGCGCGGTGTTGAATGTCGCAACCGTCTCCCATGACGTGCCGCCAGCGGCACCGTCGACGTCCACCTGAACTGTCGTGCCGACAACCCGGACGAAATCCGCCAGTTGGTCGGTGTTCGGATCCGCGCCGCCTATGTCGGCCGTGAACAGGTCCGAGAGATCTATCATGTCCTTCGCCGCGCCCGAGCCGGCCTCGAAATCCATGATGACGTCGCGGATGCCGCCGCTGATCGCCTCGTCGAGCGCCGCCTGGTCGAAGACGAAGATGTCGGATGCACCGTCGCCGCCAAGCACGCCGGCATTCCCGCCCCACAGCGTATCGGCGCCGAGACCGCCCAGAAGCACGTCCGAGCCCAGGCCGCCCGCCAGGATGTCTTCACCCGCCCCGCCGTAGAGCGTGTCGTTGCCGCTGCCACCGTTCAGCGTGTCGTTGCCCGCGCCGCCGAGCAGGGTGTCGTTGCCTGCCTGGCCGTCGATTGTGTCGCCTCCGGCGCCGCCCGAAAGCACATTGGCGCCGCTGCTGCCGTTGATGACATCCGCAAACGCGGTGCCAATGATGTTCGGCGTGGCATCGTTCGCGGTGAATGCTGTGGGCGACTGCGCCTCTCCTGAGTGATCGCCGATGCTGCCGGAGGCAAAAGTCAGGTTGATGTCCGACAGGGCCGTGTCGCCGTCACCGTCCACGACTTCGACGGGGAGTGTCGTGGACACCGGATCGGTCGAAGAGCTCGCCGCACCGAAGCCGGTGAGCACGAAGGCATTGCCGCTCTGGTGGATGATATCGAGCGTGCTGTAGCCGTCGGCGGTGAAGGTCGCGATCGATACGTTCTGATCCAGAATGCCGGTGATTGAAGCGACGACATAGGCCGTCACACCGGTGCCGATTGTCTGGAAGGTCACGGTATAGTTGCGGGAGATCCCGCTCGAATTGGTCAGGGTCACGGTCGTGGGGGTCGAGCCGACATTCGCAAAGCTGACGGTTTCCGTATCGCCACCGAAATTGATGACGACCTGCGTGATGCTGTCCTTGACGCCGTCGCCGACACTGTCCGCAAAAATGACGGGATCGGAGGCGGCGGTAACGGGGCTGCCGCTGATCTGCACCTGCGGCTCGTCGTCGACGCCGGTGGGGCCGTTGTCGATGCCGTCCGCGCCGAAGTCGTCGGAAGCCACCAGTCGTATCGTGGTATTGTTCTGCCCCGAACCGAAGCGAACCGTCGCGCCGTTGACCAGATAATGGCCGTCGAAGCTGTGATCGTGCTGTCTTATGTTGCCGTCGTAATCCGCCGGTGTTCCCGCCGGATTTCCGGTCAGATCATAGACGAAGTCGAGACGTATGGATTCCGTGGAGCCGATGGCGTTGCCGCCGGTATTGCCGTTCGAGCCGATACCGGCGGAATTCGCCGTTCCGTTGACGGAATTGCCGGTGATCGGCGTCAGCAGCAAATCGCGGGAGCCATTCACGGCGTTTGTCACGAAGCCGGCCCAGGGGTCGTTGCCGCCGACGAAATTGTAGCTGCCATCATTGAAGTTGATGTTGGTGAATGCGTCCACCGGTCGGTTCATGTCGACGTCATAGGTCGCCGTCGTCGGGTCGAGCGTCACGGTGTAGACGACGGCACCCGCATTGACGAAGCTGCTGTCGGTGGAAGCCGTCAGCACGAGACCGTCCTGGCTGATCGAATAGTAGATGGTGTTTCCCGCCGACGTCAGCTCGGTCGGGCCTGCCAGGCTGGCTGCGAAGCGCACCGTCCCGGCACTGTCCGCTCCGTAATTGTCGAGCAGGGCCTGGTCGAGGTCGAGATAGAATGTCCCGCCTCCGGTGGAGCTATTCGCAAGGACCGCATCCTCGGCTGCCACGGCAGTGGGGACGTCGTCGACGACGTCGATCGTGACGGAGCCTGTGACGGTGTTGCCGTAGGCGTCGGTGGCGGTGTAGCCGAAGGTCTCGACGCCGGTGAAGGTGTTGGCGCCGTCATCGGCATCGGGTCCGTCGACGGGCGAGGTCAGGGTG
>NZ_SMSI01000004.1 GCF_004354915.1 Pseudohoeflea suaedae
CGGGATGCTCTCCATCGACACGGATTTCCGCGGCTCGCTCTCCGTGCTTTCCGGCGGCACGCTGGCGGGCGAAGGAACCATCGACGGCGATGCCGATTTCGACGCGGGCTCCACCTTGCTGGTCGATCTCGACGCCGACGCCGCTCTCGACGTCTCCGGGACCTTCACGATCGACGAGGACGCCCGTCTTGTCCTCGTTGGCGGTCTTCCTGTCGACTTGAGACCGGGTAACAGCACCACCATCGTCTCCGCCGGAGAGATCGACGGCCAATTCGGCACCGTCGAGTCAGAGAACATTTTCAACAGTTCGCTCTTCCTCGACATCGCGCTCGCCTATACGCCCACGACCATCGATCTGACCCTGGAGCGCAACGGCCTCGCCTTTTCCGACGTCACCGATACCAGGACCCAGGCCGCCATTGCCGACGCCGTCGAAAGCCTCGACTGGGGCAATCCCCTCTATGACGAGTTCCTCTTCATGAACAACAGGGACCAGGTGATCGAGGGGACTATCTGGCTGTCCGGCGAGGCCCATGCCTCGATCCAGACATCGGCCATCCAGAGCGCCGGAATGGTCCGCGACATCATCACCTGGCGCCTGCGCTCCTCCCTCGCCGTCGACGGCGCGGATGTCGTCTCCACGGACTCCATGACCGGCAATCTCGCGCAGCTCGCCTATGCCGGGGACGAAGGCACGCCGGCAGGCGTCGACGGCACGACCACCGGGTCGATCGGGACCGCCAGCGGCCACGCCGTCTGGAGCAAGGCCTATGGCGCGATGGGAAAGACGCTCGGGAGCGGCGAAAGCCACACCACCGAGCGCTCCACCGGCGGCCTGCTGACCGGCGTCGAGATCGGCTACGGCAGCGACTGGCGCCTCGGCGGCTTCCTCGGCTACAGCCACACCCAGACCAATGTGGGCGAGCTTGAGTCCAAGTCGGGCATGGACAGCTTTACCGCCGGCCTCTACGCCGCCCGCCGCTATGAGGCGCTTCGCCTGATGTACGGGGCAGCGGTAAGCGTCAACGAAATCGGCACCGAGCGGAATGTGCGCTTCTCCAGCATCGACGAGACGCTGACGAGCTATTATCGCTCCGCAACCGTCCAGGCCTTCGGCGAGGTCGGCTATGCGTTGACGAACCAGAACGGCTTCCTGATCGAGCCCTTCGCCGGTGCGGCGCTGGTCTACCAGTATACCAGCGGCTTTACCGAAACCGGCGGCGCCTCGGCCCTGACCGGCGCCTGGGCTTCCCGCATGCTTCCGGTGACCACCCTCGGCGTGCGCAGCGCCTTCGATCTCGGCCGGCTTTACGGCGGCACAGGCGTATCGCTGGAGAGTTCCATTGCCTGGAACCACACCTTCGGCGACATCACGCCGGCAACGACCATGACCTTCGGCTCGACGAATACGTCGTTCACCGTTCCCGGCAATGCCGCGGCACGCGATGTCGGCATCGTCGGCGTCGGCCTCAACTTCGCCGTCACGCCCGACATGCCGTTCACCATCGACTATACCGGCGCCTTCGCCCAGAACCAGGAAGACCACGCGCTGTCGGCTGGTCTGGCCGCGAGGTTCTGAGCCCGGAGCAGGAGGGCCGGCCTGTCGGGCCGGTCCGAGTTCTTTCCAGGGCAAGTATCCGCGGTTTCAGGTTGCGCCCTGGCCGCGATCCGAAGAACCGGACTGGAGATGCGCCCCTCCCCCGCCAATCCGCCTGTCCCCTGACTGCTTCGCGGAAAATGATAGTTCTACAATAATTTACCCTAGCTCGAATTTTCGCGGCGCGATTAACCCGAAGTCCATTCGAAATCGCTAATGATGCCTTATGTCGACCGCACCAGATTCAAGCCTCGAAAATTGACCTTACGATACAGAGCGACAGCCCGCTTCAACTGGCTGTCGACCCCGCCTCTGAGCAGAAGGCGCTGCGTATTCGCGGCTTTACCAAAACTCCCGGAAAGTACTGAAGCATGACTGCTCGCCCCGAATTTCTGAACAATTCGCTGATCATCGGCGCCCATCCGGACGATGAACTGCTCTGGTTCAACGCCATCCTCCATCTCGTCGATGAAGTCGCTATCGTCTACCGCTCGTTCTGGGCACAGCCGGACCTCGCCGAAAAGCGCGCGAAAGCCATTGCGGCCTTTCCACGTGACGGGGTCTTCTGTCTGGATATCGAGGAATCCGGTGCTTATGGCTGCGCCAACTGGGCCAGTCCGGAGGAAAACGACGTCGGTCTCGCCTTCACCCTCGAATGGCGGAAGCGGGAGGTGAAACGGGCCGCGAAACGGGCGCTCGGCAGCGTCGGCCTGCCGAACCTTCTGGTGGCGCGCCGCAGTGTCCTTGATGCCTATCGGGAGAATTTCGAACTGATCCGCACCCGGCTGCGACCGCGGCTTCGTGCGGACATGAACGTCTTCACCCATAATCCGTGGGGCGAATACGGACACGAAGAACATGTTCAGGTCTTCCGGGCGCTGCAAAGCCTGCAGCGTGAAATCGGCTTCAAGCTGTGGATGTCGAACTATTGCAGCGAACGGACTTTGCCACTGGCGATGCGCTACTTCCAGACGTCGCCCGGAGGCTATATCCGGCTGCCGACGAACAAGCAGTTCGCCGAACAGGTGGCGCAGGTCTACAAGGACCATCAGTGCTGGACATGGTCCGACGACTGGGCCTGGTTCGACGAGGAGTGCTATATCCTCGCACCTGATCAGGGCAAGGAGCCCGAACCCCAGCAGCACCTGCTTCCGCTCAACATGTTCACCATAGCCCCCTGACATCCCCGCGCATCGCACGGATGACCGGCCGGGACCGCACCCCCCTGACGTCACCGTTGTCGATGCCGGCCGGTCGATGACGTCGCGCGCAGTACAGGCCGGTTTCGTCGGGGAGAGAAGGCTCTCTCAGGCGCGGTTCTGCCTGACCTCTCCGGAGAATGCCGGCCAGAGCGAAACGGGATCGCCATCGTTCCTCTCCTCCAGCCTTGCTCTCAGCAGGGCGCTGGCCTTCTCCGCGCTCAAGGGCTTGCTGAAAAGGAAGCCTTGCGCCGTTTCGCATCCGACCGCGATGAGGCCGTCAAGCTGGTCTTCGTTCTCGACCCCCTCGCCGGTCGTTGCGATCGAGAGATCGCGGGCAAGCCCGGTCACCGCGCGCACCACCGCCGCGGCGCTGACATCCTCACGCGAGACGTCGATGAAGCTGCGGTCGATCTTGATGCGATCAAGCTCGAACGTGCGCAGATGGGCGAGTGAGGAATAACCGGTCCCGAAGTCATCCATGGCAATGCGCACACCGAAAGCGCGCAGCCCGGACAGGACCGAGGCGATCTGATCGCTGTTCTCGACCATGGCGGTTTCGGTGAGTTCGACTTCAATGCGCCGCGGCAATATGTTGTGCCGCTCGATGGCGCCGCAAATCTGATTGAGGATACTTGCGGAGCGAAGCTGGACCGGAGAGACGTTCACCGACATGTAGATGTCCTCCGGCCACCCGGCGAGTTGCCGGCATGCTTCGTCGAACACCCATTCGCCGATCGGCAGGATGGCGCCGGTCTGTTCGGCGACCGGGATGAAGTCAGCCGGAGAGACCATGCCCAGTTCCGGGTGCCGCCAGCGTATCAGTGCTTCGAAACCCGCAAGCTCCCTGCCGGGCAACACGTAAAGCGGCTGGAAGTGCAGTTCGAACTGCTGCTCCAACAGCGCCACTTCGATCTCGCGCTCGAAGGTCCGCTTCCGGGCCGCCTCCTCCAGCATGCCGGTCTCGTAGAGTTCGACGCGGCCACGCCCATTCTCCTTGGCCTTGTACAGGGCGAAATCCGCCATCTGCTGCACCAGGGCCGTATCGTCTTCGCCATCGGATGCGGCAATGCCGATGCTGCAGCCGACGCAGAGCGTCTCGCCGTCGATGTCGTAGGGCCTCGAGAGTGCGGAGACGATTTCGGCGGCAAGCAGCCGGGCGTTTTCGGTATCGCGCGACGACAGAATTGCGATTTCGTCGCCCCCGAGCCGGAAGATCTTCTCGCTGGGCTCGCACCTGTCCTGCAGGCGTTGGGTCACCATGACGAGCAACCTGTCGCCGGTGGCATGACCGAACGTGTCGTTGACCTGCTTGAACCGATCGAGGTCGAGCATCAGCATGACCCAGTTCCGCTCTGTCGCGAGCACTTCGAGATCGTTCCTGAAGCTTCGGCGATTGGGCAGCCCTGTCAGCGCATCGTGGAAAGCCATATGGGCAACCTCGGCCTGGCTCGAGCGCGCTTCGGTGACATCGTCATAGGTTATGATCGCGCTGCCGCCGCCCACCGGCTGGCAACAGACGTGAATGACCCGTCCGCTGTCGAAATGATGGTCCACCCTCACCGTCTCGGCGGCCGAGAACCAGGCATGATGATTGTCGATCACGCGGCTGAGGCGCTCGGCGTCCCAGCCGGCCATGTGCCCGACATTGGCCAGGAAATCATCGATCGGCATGCCGGCGGTTATGCCGCCCGGCTCAAGGTTCAGGAGTTCGGCCACGCGATGGTTGAACAGCCGTATCGTGCGGTCCGGAGCAACCATCAGCAGACCGTTCGACATGTTCTTCAGCGCATCGGATGCATCCGCCCGTGCCTTGGTATCGATGTAGGTGCTGGCAAACCCGGCGCCGAGAATGACGGCCGCCACGCCGGCCACGGCAAACGCCATGGCGCGCAGGGCCGCGGAATCGCCGTTGACCACCGGGTCGATCAGCATCGGCTCGACCTGGAAGGCCGTCATTCCGGTGAAGTGCAGAATGACGATGCCGATCGTCAGCAGGCCAGCGGCGTAAAACCGCCTGGCGGCTCCATCGCGGTCACAGGCGACATGAAGCGCGGCTCCGCCCAGCGCCATCGACAGCACGATCGAGGCGCCGATATAGGTCCGGTCCCAGGAGACGATGCCCTGGACGCGGTAGGCCTGCATTCCCGTGTAGTGCATGAGAGCGATCGCCAGCCCGATGATCACGCCTCCCGTGATCGAGAAAACCGGACCGGAGCCCACCGCCGCGACGCGAAAGCCGGCCGCAACGCCGACGATCGCCAGCAGGAAGGAGACGATTGTCAGGACCGGATCGAAACTGATGGGCAGATCCGCCCTGTAGCCGAGCATGGCGATGAAATGGGTGCACCATATGCCCGCGCCGGCAACCACCGAGGTGAGGATGAGCCAGGCTTCCCGCTCGAACCTTGTCGACAGGCGCGCGCGGGCGAAGAGCTGAAACGTGGCCCAGGAACCCGCGGCACAGATGACGGCTGCGATGCCGACCAGCCACAGATCATGATCCCGGATGATGCAGCCAGCCACTGCGAACATTCATGCACTCCCGCATTTTTGTTCCGAATTGACACGGCGCCGGTTACCCCGAAATTAACAAATCGAACTTTATATCTATTTTTCATGATTTACCGACAGCAAACAGAATTCCCTCCCCGGGAAGCTCCATTTCGTCCCGCCGGGGAACCTCCTTTCGCATCGAACCGTTGAGTTGAGACCGGACATCGATGCGAAAAGACAGCCATGAGCGTGACTGCCCAGCTCAACGTGACACCCGACGGTTTCTGCAATCACGACGATGTCGTCATCGACGACGACTTCATGAGATTTGCGGTTGATTGCGTGGAGGCGTGCCAGACGCTCGTCCTCGGCCGGAAGACCTATGAACTGTTCGTCGCCCACTGGCCCGATGCCGCGAACGACACGTCGCTTCCCGAATGGGAACAGAGACTTGGACGCGCCATCGACGGCACTCCGAGAACGGTCGTTTCGAACAGCCTGAGCGGCAGCGACTGGAAAGGAACATCGATCCTCCGGGATCTCAATCCCGCAAGCGCGGAGCACGTGCGCCGCAGCGGCGCCGTTCTCGTCCTCGGCAGTCCTTCCATCATCGCCCAGTTCGCCGGTTGGGGCCTGTTGGATAATGTGTTGCTGAGCGTCCACCCGGTCATGGGCCGGACAGGAACGAGGCCGTTCGCGAAATTCGCCCCCGAGGAAATGCATTTCGCACGATCATATCCCACAGGCCCAAAGGTGATGACGTTCGAATTCACGCGCGAGACCTCGCTGCGGCGATGAGCGAGGCAATGCTCCCACAGGGCAAGATCGACGTCACGAAAAGGATCGTTTTCCTGAGAGGCGAGCGCCCCCGGACCGAGCAAGGAGAGGCGCCTTAAATCCCAGGTAGCAAGTACACAGTTACGATAGCCCTTCGATCAATTCAGGCTTGATTTCGCCCGCCAAGTGTCAGCAGGGTTTCTTCATGAAGTATTGATTCGACTGAGTAGGCGCTCTGGTTCGAATAGAAAAAAATACTGCGCGAATTCAGGAAATGCAGACTGAAACGAGCTTTAAAGCATTTACTTAATTTCGCTGATTGGACTTGGGGGCGAGTCGATGCGGTCGGTCATCTTGTTTGCGAGCTTCGTGCTCGCCTTGGTAAGCAGTTGCTTTCTCTTATCTTCGAATAGTCATGCCGCGCCTTTTCCGTGCGAGGGGAACACCATATCCTCCGGCAATGAAATTGTGGTCCAGCTGGATGGCGCGATCACCTGCGGCACGGCCTACAACAGCACCGACGAGATAGAGATCCTCAACAACGGTATCGTGTCCGGCTCGACCATCCAGGTGCTTATCGCGTTCTACAATGGCGCAACCGGGTCCGTCACGGGCGGCACGACTTCGGATGACTCCGGGACTTTTTTGTCGCCCGAATGTAATGTGACCGTCGGATGTACACTGTCCGTCACGGGAACGTATTCCGGTACGCCCTTCGCATTCAGCGTGGTCTTCCCCGGTGCAAACAGCACGACTGCGACCCTCTCCAACACCAATTATGGCGCGGCCACTGCTCCCGAAATTTCGGTATCCGAAACCGGCCAGAACCAGGGCGCAGTTGCCGACGAAGGCACGCTCGCACAGGGAACTCAGGCGGCAGGCAGCCCGGTCAACCTGACCTTCACAGTCACCAATTCCGGCACGGGTGATTTGACCATCGCGACGGCAACGTCCAGCTTGCTGTCCAACGTGACCGTCAATTCGATCTCGGCGCCGACGAACACCACCGTCGCCTCCGGCGGCGGGACCGAGACCTTTACGGTTCAATACACGCCGACTTCGGCGGGCAACTTCTCGTTCAATCTGAGCTTTGCGAATGATGATGCGAACGAGGGCCCCTATAATTTCATCGTGAGCGGCACCGCCTCCGGCGCGCCGGAAATCTCTGTCGCCGAAACCGGCCAGAGCCAGGGCGCAGTTGCCGACGAAGGCACGCTCGCACAGGGAACCCAGGCGGCAGGCAGCCCGGTCAACCTGACCTTCACTGTCACCAATTCCGGCACGGGTGATTTGACCATCGCGACGGCAACGTCCAGCTTGCTGTCCAACGTGACCGTCAATTCGATCTCGGCGCCGACGAACAGCACCGTCGCCTCCGGCGGCGGGACCGAGACCTTTACGGTTCAATACACGCCGACTTCGGCGGGCAATTTCTCGTTCAATCTGAGCTTTGTAAATGATGATGCGAATGAGAGCCCGTACAACTTCACGATCAGCGGCACGGGGACGGCGGCGCCGACGTTCAGCCAGTCATTTTCCCCGACCACGATCGAGATCGGCGGCGCCTCGACGATTACCTTCACGATCGACAACTCGACAAACGCGCTCGACGCGACGTCTCTCGATTTCACCGACAATCTGCCGGCCGGAATGAACGTGAGTTCGCCGTCGAATGCCGCGACCACATGTACCGGGGGAACTCTTACTGCTTCGAGCGGCGCCGGCACGGTTTCCTATTCCGGCGGAACTGTGGGCGCGGGCGCCAGCTGTACGGTCAGCGTCGATGTCGGCGCAACGAGCGACGGTTCGTTCGTCAACACCACCGGCAACCTGACCTCCAGCCTGGGCAACTCGGGACCATCCTCGGCCTCGCTCACCGTGTCCTCGCCGGACATCGACGTTCAGCGCCCGGTTTCGACCTCGATCGCCGACGACGACATCGACAGCCAGGGCGTCGTGACCCTTGGCGTCCAGCAGACCCTGACCTTCACGATAGAAAACAAGGGCACCGCCACCTTGTCTCTCAGTGGAACTCCGACCAGCGACTCGCCAATAAACGTCAGCGTCGACAGCATTTCCGCACCCGGATCGAACACTCTTGCCGGTGGTGCGACCACCACCTTCACCGTCCAGTACACGCCGATCGCAATCGGGCCCTTCTCGTTCCAGGTCGACATCGTCAGCAACGATGCAGACGAAGCCAATTACGATATCCTGGTCAGCGGTACAGCTTCCGGGGCGGCGGAGATCGAAGTATCCTCTTCCGCAAGCGGCCCGATCTCGGACGGCGGAACGGACACGATTTCAGGGACCGTCACCGCGGGCTCGTCGGCGACGATAACCTACACGATCACCAATAGCGGCACCGCACCCCTCAGCCTGACACAGCCAACGGTCGGCGGCAACGTGACCAGCACGACCAATGTGACGGTCGACAGCTTTACCTTGAGTTCCCTCTCCGTGGTCAGTGGCGGAGGAACCGCGACATTGCAGGTGTCCTATACTCCCACCTCCTCCGGGTCGTTCGATTTCGATTTCAACTTCGCCAATAATGATGCGGACGAGAACCCGTTCAACATATCCGTCAGCGGCACCGGCGGGGGAATTCCTGCCGGCCTCTCGGCCACATCCGGCTCGGGACAAAGCACGGAGGCCGGCACGCAGTTCGGCAGCGTGCTGGTGGCAACCGTCACGGATTCATCCAATGCCGGGGTTGCCGGTGTCAGTGTCACATTCACGGCCCCCTCGAGCGGCGCCTCGCTGACTTTCGCCGGCAGCGGCTCCAACACCGAAACCGTGATCACGGCTTCTGACGGCACGGCTACGAGTTCGGCCATGACCGCCAATGCCATCGCTTCCGGCTACAGCGGCGGCTCACTCCAGTCCTATGCTGTAACGGCAAGCGCGGCGGGCCTGACGAGCGTCGACTTCTTTCTGACCAACAGCCGGGATTCCGCTGCAGATATCCAGAGAACCGAGGACGTCATCGCATCCTTCGTGACGAGCCGCGCCAATGTGATCGTGGCAGGCCAGCCGGATCTCGTCTCACGCCTGACGAACGGCCCGTTCGGGCGACAGTCGGGACTTAACGGCTTCAACTTCAATGCCTCCCGCTTTTCGCAGACCGGCAGCTTCCAGTTCTCGCTGAGGGCCTTTTCCGACGCTGTCCGCAACGGCGTTTCGGGCAGCCCCGTTCACCAGCCGGTCACCGCAGCGGGCCATGCGGCAGGCTTTGACAGCTTCACTTCGGAAACCACATCAGGCTATGCGAGTGCCGCACCGCAGGCTGCCGAAGCCGAAACGCTCGCGATCCTCGGGATCGCCGCAGGCCAAGCCCCGGCTGCCGGCGAGGAGAGCGCCGAGGTGCAATCCGGCTGGGATTTCTGGGCGGAAGGCACCTATGCGAGGACGCAGGACAAGGCCAGCGACAGTGTGTCGGGCCTGTTCTTCGCGGGCCTCGACTACCGTTTCGCGGACCGGGCAGTGGTAGGCGTCCTGGGCCAGCTCGACATCACTGACGAGCATAATGGCAGCGCCAATACCTCGGCCGACGGCATCGGCTGGATGGTCGGCCCCTATGCGGTTCTGAAGGTACATCAGAACTTCTATATCGACGGCGCTGTGACCTACGGCCAGTCCAATAACAGCGTCAATGCATTGGGCCTGTTCGAGGACGACTTCCGCACCCAGCGTTTCCTGATGCAGGGCGGACTGACCGGCGACTTCGAGATCGACGAACACGCCCGGATCAGTCCATTTGTCCGTCTCACCTACTATTACGAGGAACAGGAAAGCTACACGGACTCGCTCGGCAATCAGATACCGTCGCAGGATTTCGACCTGGGCCGGGTCGAGTTCGGCCCGAAAATCTCCTGGGAGCTGATACTCGACGACAGCCTGCTGTTCTCGCCTTTCGTGTCGCTGTCGGGGATCTACGATTTCAACAAGCTGCACGAGACAGTGCCGACCGACCCGCGTCTGGCCTCATCCGACGAGGATCTGCGGGCGCGGTTGGAGATGGGCGCCGGGATCGTGATCCCGAACCGGAAAATCCGCATCTCCGGCAAAGGCTTTTACGACGGCATAGGAGCGGCAGACTTCTCCTCCTACGGCGGCACACTCAACTTCACCGTCCCCTTCTGAGGCGGCGGTTCCGGCTGCGGTCTTTTTGCGAAAGAATGCAGCCGGCCGCCCGAGATCGGGGGAATGCCTGGCCGAATGGCGCTGCCGCTGCACGATTTCCACCTGGCCGGAAGCGCGCCGGACGGCTCGCCACACATTGCCGAACGGGTTTCGCGACGAATGCCCCGAACAGCGTCGCGTGACGGGGAGCTTCAGGCGTCCAGCCAGGCCGCCAATCCGTCCAGCGTCTGCAGCCCATACTCCACTGCGCCGAAGCCGATGACGGTCTGGCGACGTTCGCGGCTCGGGTGAAGCTGGCGCAAGGTCAAGACGGTCTTTCCGTCGCTCTGCTCATCGAACGTGATCGTCATGTGGAAACGCTCGGGATCGTCCGGCTCGGGAGTGCCGTAGTCCACCACGATCAGCTCGTTCGGCACGATCTTCAGAAAGCGCATCTGGTTGGCGAAACGCTGCGTTTTCCCTTCGAACACCCCCACCATGTCGAAGCACCATTCGCCGCCTTCGCGGATATCGACCTTTCGGTTCTCGATGGAGAGGCCTGCGGGACCATACCACTGCGCGAGTGCCTCCCCATCCATCCAGGCGGCAAAGACCTTGTGACGTGGGTGCTTGAGCACTTTCACGAGCACGATCTCACGGTCGAGCGACCAGGTATCAAACAGCTTGTCCATCATCGTCCTCTCTTGTGTTGTCCAGATAGGCTTCCAGCCGGTCGAGCCGTTCGCCCCAGCATCTGCGCTCCGCTTCCATCCAGCTTGCCGCCTCCTCGAACCGCGCTCGTTCAAGACGGCACCAGCGGCTGCGCCCGCGCTTCTCGCTGGCGATCAACCCACAATCCTCCAGCACTTTGAGGTGCTGGGTGAACGAGGGAAGCGCCATGTCGAAAGGTTCAGCCAGCACGCTGACGGGCATCTCCCCCTCGGCCAGACGCGATATCACCGCCCGGCGTGTCGGGTCGCTGAGAGCATGGAATGCGAGGTCAAGCGGATTTGAATGAAAAGGCATGAAGCCGTGTAGACCGACCGCTCAAGCCAGTCAACAACAAAAAGGTAGTTGCCTTAGTATTGAACCATCATTCCAGAGACAGTTGCCTGCCCCGACGAACGCGATACCCGAAGGGTTTCGGGCCGCGTTCGATCCCGGCGTGATGCTGACCGGCACGGCGGAAACCTGTGCTGCGGGCGGCAAAGGCCTTGTCGGGAAGCCATGACTGGCCGGACAGGTCAGAAGGCGATGCCGAGCGTCGCCCGCGCGCCGAATGCATCATATCCGTCATCGCCCAGGCCGTCATAGGTGATGCTTCCGCCGATGCGTCCGCCATTCGCCATCTCGTAGCGAAAGCCGAATTCGGTCTGTGCAGCCGTGCTTTCGACCTTTTCGAAACCGTTGTCGGAGGACGATGCCGTGATGCCGACCCCCCCGATGAGCTCCAGGTAACCGGTGCCGACATCCACCGGCACCACAAAATTCAGGCCGACGGTGGCGTCCGTGGTCGTGACGGTCAGCGAGCGTACCGGCAAACCGTTTCCTCCGACATAGGCCTCATTCCGTTCGGATGCATGGGCGAGATCGAACAGCGGGATGATCGTCAGCCGCGGCAGTTCGATCTCCCCGGCAATGCCGAACGTTGCCAGGACCCTGTCGGCGCCGTAGCTGTCCTCGTATGTCCCGAGCGGCGAGATCCTGTTCTCGGATTGCCCCCTGAGATACGACGCCGAGAAAACGAGAGGCTGGTTGGGCAGGCGGGCGACGGCATAGGGGCCGACAAGCCAGCCCCGGCTCTTGACCCGCGAGGAGATCTCCTCGGAAACCGACTTGTCGAATATGCCCATCACACCCAGGAGCAGGTTCTCGCTGGGGGCATAGTGCCAGCCCGTGGCCACGTTGCCATAGGAGGTTTCGAGACCATCCAGATTGCTCCAGTTCCCCTGGACACTGATCCAGAACGGGCGATCGGATGAGGTTGCAAAGCGCAGATTGCCCGTGCCTTGATCGATGCTGCCCGTGAAAAAATCGGACTGGCCTCCAAGCAGGAAGCGCGAGATTTTCGGACGGCTGCGGATGAGTGCCCTGTTCCGCGCCAGCGCGGCGTCGGCGATCAGCTGCTCCGTTTCCGTCAGCGTGGCGTTGTAGATAACGAGGACGTTGGAGGCGACGTTGGGATTTGCGGCGCTGTCCTGTGCACCGCCTGCAGCCACGCTCACGACCAAATCCTGTGTCAGGTCCGGCCTGATCTGAACCATGTAGACCGGGTTGGCATCGCTGAACTGGACGATCGTGCCGCCGGCCACCGACACATCCGACTGATCGAAACCGCTTACCGTCTCCGAAAAGGTGATGGTGACGAGAATAGGATCAGTCGTCTCAACAACGGCGGGTCCGGTGATCGTGACCGTAGGCCCATCATAGTCGGGGAAGAGATCGACTGTCGCGGGCGCGGATGTGTAACCGCGGTCGTCGGTGGCCGTCACCCGGACAGTTCCTCCCTGCATGTCGGCAGCCGAGGTGACCGAGAACGCACCGCCCGCGGCGTTCACCTCCACGAAAGAATTGTCGGGAAACGTCACGCGGACGATCGAATCGATCTCCGCCGTTCCCCTGATCGTCATCGAACGGTTCGGATTGATTTCGGCCGTCGTGATGATCGGGCTCACAGGTGTCGCGCCGGGCGTGATGGTAAGGACGAAGATCACCTCGTCCGCCGCGTTCCCCGCTGAATCGACCGCGTTGATCGTTACATTGTTGACACCGATGGGAAAGTCGTAGGTGGTGGGGATGGTCGTCCCGTTCAGAGCGAATACGGGCTGGAGCCCCGTGTCGACATTGTCATCCACCAGGGTTGAGATGCCCACCCGGCGGGTTCCGGATGGATCGGCCTCCAGCGTCAAGGGCGCAATCGGCTGGATGACCGGCTTCTCCTTGTCCTCGACGGTGACGGTGAAACTGGCGCTGCCGACATTGCCCGCGGCGTCCTCGGCCTCGTAGGTCACAGTGGTCTCACCCACGGGAAACGCTGCCCCCGAGGCCAGCCCCGCCGTCAATGTGGGTCCGGAAACAACTCCCACATCGTCGGTCGCGGTGGGGTTGGCATAGGTCACGACAGCGGTCGCCTGGCCCGGATCGGTTTCGACGGCGATGTTGGAAGGAACGACCACCACCGGATCCTCGCTGTCGGTGCCGGCCGTCAAAGACAGCGTGTTGGAGGCCAATGTCGGGTTGCCCACGCCATCGGCCGCGGCACCCGCGGGCAGCGTCGCGGTTATCGCGCCGGGTCCATCCGGGGTCAGATGGAATGTCAGGGTGCTGCCAACGAAGCTGGTGGTCCCCGTGCGAGTGGCATTTGTCAGCTGCAGCGCACCGAGAATGGCTGACGACCCCGGATTGACCGAATTGGGGGCCGGCGAGGCTCCGTTCGCCGTAAAGGTCATCGTGACCTGAAACTCGCTCGAGACAATTCCGGACGGCCCGGAAAGTGACACCGAATCGCTGGCATTGTCGAGGATGTAGGTGCTTTGATTGGTCGTAGGCGCGCCACCGGAAAATGCGTTGTCGGCCAAGTCCGCAATATCCTGCCCGGCGGAAAATCCTATCGCGACCGCACCGGTGAGGCTGGCGAGATCACCGCCGCTGAGGGTCAGGTCGTAGACCGCACCGCTCCCCACAACGCCGAGCGCGGCCGTCGTCCCGCTGAACGAGAAATCGGAGGCATCGACATTCTTGACGTCCTCGTCAAATGTGAGCCGCCAGATCAGTGCGTCCGCATTTGTGATCGTGGTCGAGGGACTTAGCCTGACCAGCGCAAGCGCTTCCGGCGCGGTGGTGTCGCCCGCACTCTGCGCGTGGCCCGGACAGACGAGTGCCATCCAAATTCCCAGCGCCGCCCAAAGAAAGAGTGAATACTTGCGCCGCATGCGTTTCCCCCCAAACGAATCCGAACCCCAGGACAGTCAGGGCAGAAATAAAAGCGACATCAGGCGGTATTCCATGATGTATTGATATACAATCGGATAAATTACCAATATTCAAGAGAGCTTAGCTCGAAAACTGCGATACTGATGCTGTTTTATATGAGCGTCGGATTATGGCTTTGCCCGTGGCGACGCTACTTCATCTGGCATGAACGGGCCCGGTTCCGGGCGGTTGCAGATGGTCGGTCCGGTTGATCTACCGCCCGTTGGACCGGTCGCTTCCCCGCCCCACCTTCCCCCCTCCCCGCATCCTCTGTTAGCTTCAGGCCTCCAACTCATCCCGGAGCCGTCTCATGCCCAAAAACCTGCCCATTGCCACCTTTCCCGACGGACGCCGTGTTCCCGCGCTCGGCATCGGCACCTGGCACATGGGCGAGGATGCAGCGCGCGCGACTGACGAGATCCGGTCCCTGCGGGCAGGCATCGATCTCGGCATGACGCTGATCGACACCGCCGAGATGTACGGTTCGGGCGGGGCGGAGCGGATCGTCGGCGAGGCGATCTCGGGTCGGCGCGACGAGGTGTTTCTCGTCTCCAAGGTGCTGCCCTCGAACGCCTCCCGCGAGGGAACCGTCGCGGCCTGCGAGCGCAGCCTTCAGCGCATGGGTACCGACCGGATGGATCTCTATCTCCTGCACTGGCCCGGCCATCATGCGCTGGAGGATACGTTTGCCGCCTTTGAAAAACTCAAGGCCGACGGCAAGATTCTCGGCTGGGGCGTGTCGAATTTCGATACCGAAGGCATGCAGGTCGTCGCGAACACACCGGGCGGCGGGAACTGCGCGACCAACCAGGTGCTCTACAATCTCGACGATCGCGGCGTCGAATATGATCTCATGCCCTCCATGGCCCGGCGCGCCATGCCGCTGATGGCCTATTGCCCGCTCGGTGAGGGGCGGCTCCTCAACGATCCCGTGCTCAACAGGATCGCCGCCGGTCTCGATGCGACCGCCGCGCAGGTGGCGCTGGCCTTTCTTCTCGACCGCGAGAATGTCATAGCGATTCCGAAAACCGCCTCCCCTGCCCGCATTGCCGAAAACCGCGCCGCCGCCGATCTCGTCCTGCCCGAGGATGTGCGCGCCGAACTCGACCGCGCCTTCCCTGCCCCGGATACGAAAACGCCGCTCAGCATCGTGTGATGCCAGGCGGCGTCTTCAAGCCCGGAGCGTCGGCTTCGGATTACATTCCCTGGGGACCGCGGTTCATGGCGGCCACGCCGGTACGGCAGATTTCCACCAGGCCGAGCGGGCGCATGATGGCGATGAACTGCTCGATCTTGGAGACGCGCCCGGTGATCTCGAAAATGAAATGCTCGGTATTCGCGTCGATCACCTGGGCCCGGAACGCGTCCGCCAGGCGCAGCGCCTCGACACGGTCGTCGCCGGTGCCTGCGACCTTGACGATCGCCAGTTCCCGCTCGATCGGCTTGTCCTGACCGAGATCGCGGGCGCGGACCGTCAGGTCCACCACGCTTCTCACCGGCACGATGCGCTCGAGCTGCGCCTTGATCTGCTGAAGCACCTGTGGCGTGCCCTTGGTCACGATGGTGATGCGGGAGAGATGCTTTTCATGCTCGGTCTCGGAGACCGTCAGGCTTTCAATGTTGTAGCCGCGGCCCGAAAACAGGCCGATCACGCGGGCAAGCACGCCGGGCTCGTTGTTGACGAGCACAGATAGCGTGTGAAGTTCCGGCACTTGCGTGTTCTGGGCGATGAAATAGGCCGATCCGGTCGGCTGATGCTGGGCGTTCATATCCTCAGTCCTTCCTGATGGGCGCTCAGACGAGCGCCCGGCCTTTCGCGTCGATGGCATTGGCGACCGCTTCGTCGGTCGCCTCGTCCGGCAACAGCATCTCGTTATGCGCCTTGCCCGACGGGATCATCGGGAAGCAGTTGGCAAGCGTGGCGACACGACAGTCGAAGATCACCGGGCCCTTGGTGTCGATCATGGTCCGGATCGCCTCGTCGAGGTCCGCGGGCTTGTCGCAGCGGATCCCGGTGGCGCCGTAGGCTTCCGCCAGCTTGACGAAATCGGGCATGGATTCCGTATAGGAATGCGACAGCCGGTTGCCGTGCAGAAGCTGCTGCCACTGGCGCACCATGCCCATATACTGGTTGTTCATGATGAAGATCTTCACCGGCAGCTCGTACTGAACCGCGCAGGAGAGCTCCTGGATGCACATCTGGATCGAGGCGTCGCCGGCAATGTCGATGACCAGGCTGTCGCGATGGGCGACCTGCACTCCGATTGCCGCCGGGAAGCCGTATCCCATGGTTCCCAGACCACCCGACGTCATCCACCGGTTGGGCTTTTCGAAGCCGTAGAACTGGGCCGCCCACATCTGGTGCTGGCCCACTTCCGTGGTGATGTAGGTGTCGCGGTCCTTGGTCAGCTCATAGAGACGTTCGAGCGCATATTGCGGCATGATCACGTCGGCGTTCTTGGCATAGGCGAGCGAATTGCGCGCGCGCCACTTCTCGATCTGCGCCCACCAGTCCTTGAGCTTCGACCTGTCGGTCTTGGCCGAGGCGCGCCAGAGGCGAACCATGTCCTCCAGAACGTGACCGACATCGCCGATGATCGGGATATCGACGGGCACGTTCTTGTTGATCGAGGACGGATCGATGTCGATGTGGATCTTTTTCGAGTTCGGCGAGAAGGCATCGAGGCGGCCGGTGATGCGGTCGTCGAAACGCGCGCCGATGCAGACCATGACGTCGCAGTCATGCATCGTCATGTTGGCCTCATAGGTGCCGTGCATGCCCAGCATGCCGAGCCAGGCCTCTCCCGATGCCGGATAGGCGCCGAGGCCCATCAGGGTCGAGGTGATGGGAAAGCCGCTCAGTTCCACCAGTTCGCGCAGGAGCTGGCTCGCCTCGGGACCGGAATTGATGACCCCGCCGCCCGAATAGATGACCGGTTTCTTCGCAGCGGCCATCAGTTCGATCGCGGCACGGATCTGCTCCATGTCGCCCTGCACTTTCGGCTGATAGGCGGCAGTTGCGGCGCCCGAGCTCGGCGGCGGCGGAGTATAGGTGCCGGTGGCGAACTGGATGTCCTTCGGAATGTCGACGACCACCGGACCGGGACGCCCGGAGGTTGCGATCTTGAAGGCCTGGTGGATGATCGAGGAGAGCTCGTTGACGTCCTTGACCAGCCAGTTGTGCTTGGTGCAGGGCCGCGTGATCCCGACGGTATCGCATTCCTGGAATGCGTCCGACCCGATCAGCGAGGTCGGCACCTGGCCGGAGATGCAGACGAGCGGGATGGAATCCATCAGCGCATCCTGCAGCGTGGTCACCGCGTTGGTGGCGCCGGGACCCGACGTCACCAGCATCACGCCGCACTTTCCTGTCGACCGCGCATAGCCTTCGGCCATGTGGCCCGCGCCCTGTTCGTGGCGAACCAGAATGTGCTCGATAGCCTCCTGCTGGTGCAGCTCGTCATAGATCGGCAGCACCGCTCCTCCCGGATAGCCGAAGATGTGCTCGACCCCGTTATCCTCCAACGCGCGCAGGACCATCTCCGCACCCGTCATCTCCAAGTTCTTACCGGCCATTTTTCCGTTTCCGTCTGTTTCCTCCAGCCTCCCGGCTGGTCTAGTGCCATTCGAGCCATAAAAAAAGGCCCCTTACGGAGCCTGTTTTCGCGCATGGGAGCTTTCGCCGGGTGGCTACACCACCCCGCCCATGCGCGGTCCTACTACGAGAATGCTTGCAATTTTCATCATGCATCCTTCCTACCGCCTCCCCGCCATCCGGTCAATCGGCTTTTTGCGCAGCGCGAAGCAGCCGGCCCGATGATCCGCGCAAGCCAAAATCTTCGATCCCCGGTTTGGTGGCAAAGAAACTGTTAACTCGGCCAAGAGTAGAGTAACCGACTGAAACAGCAGAGGTCGGAGAATGACTTCCGATAATATTCAGAACGACGACACCGGGGCCGACACCGGGGGTGAAGACCGTCGCGACACACTCAAACCCGGCAATCGCTTTCTCGGACGCGTCGTCGCCTGCTCCGGGGCACGCGCCACCGTGAGCGCCATCGCCGAAAGCGGTTCGACCGAACTCTCGGAACTCTGGTCCGTGGGCCGGCTGATCTCGATCAGCGTCGGCGACAACCGCGTCGTGGCCCTCGTCTGCTCGATGAACACCAATGTTCAAGGCTGGCGCGAGGGTGAAGACAACATCATGCATATCGAGGTGGAGCTGGTCGGCGAAATCCGCACCGGCGAGAACGGCAAGTCGGAATTTTCCGCCGGCATCAGCCAGTATCCCTATCTCGGCGCCATCGTCCACCGCATGCGCTCTTCCGATCTCGAACGCATCTACGATATCGGCTCGACCGATACCGCGAAGATCGGCGTGCTGACCCAGGACCGCTCGCTGGCCGCGCAGATACATGTCCCCTCCCTGCTGTCGCGCCACTTCGCAGTGGTGGGAACGACCGGTGTCGGCAAGACCACCGCGGTCACCCTGCTGCTTCACAAGGCGCTCCAGGCCGATCCGGCGCTGCGCGTTCTCATTCTCGACCCGCACAACGAATTTGCAGCAGCCTTCCCGCACCACGCCGTCGTCATCGATACGGATAATCTGGATCTGCCGTTCTGGCTCTTCCGGCTCGAGGAATTCGCCGAGGTGCTGTTCCGCGGACGGCCGCCGATCGCCGAGGAAGTCGACACGCTTCGCGATCTCATCCCGGAAGCCAAGCGTGCCTTCCGCGGATCCGCCGATACCGCGGTTTTGCGCCGGGCGAATGAGAAGTCGTCGCTGACGGCGGACACGCCGGTGCCCTATCGCATCGCCGACCTACTGGCGCTCGTCGACGAACGCATCGGCCGCCTAGAAGGCCGAGCCGAGAAGCCGCATCTGAGATCGCTCAAGGTGCGCATCCAGGCCGCGATCAACGATCCGCGCTACGAGTTCATGTTCTCCTCGAACACGATTCACGACACCATCGCGCAGACCATCAGCCGGATTTTCCGCATTCCGGGCGAAGGCCGCCCGGTGACGACATTTCAGCTTTCCGGCATCCCCTCGGAAGTGGTCAACTCGGTCGCCTCGATCCTTTGCCGCATGGCCTTCGAAATCGCGCTCTGGAGTTCCGGCGCCATCCGCCTGCTCGTCGTTTGCGAGGAAGCGCACCGCTACGTGCCGGCCGATCCCACGCTCGGCTTCTTCCCGACGCGTCAGGCCATTTCGCGCATCGCCAAGGAAGGGCGAAAATATGGTGTCAGCCTCGGCGTGATAACCCAGCGTCCCGGCGAACTTGACCCGACGATCCTGTCGCAGTGCTCGACCGTCTTTGCCATGCGGCTCGGCAACGACCACGACCAGGAAATCATTCGCTCCGCAATTCCGGATTCCTCGTCGTCGACGATTTCCTTCCTGTCGTCGATCGGCAATGGAGAGGCAATCGCCTTCGGTGAAGCCGTTGCCGTGCCGATGCGCATGGTGTTCGAACGCGTCCGCCAGGAAGTGCTGCCGCGGGCGAATTCGGGCCTCGAGCCCACAATCACCGGCGACGCCACCGGCGTCGACCTGAAGGCGATCGTGCAGCGCATGCGCCACATAAATCCCGACGAGGTCCAGTCATCGTCCCCGCCCTCGGATATCGAAAGCTACGAGGACGAGGAGGGGCTGGAGCCTTATCATTCGGAGTTCGCCGCGCAGCATAACAGTGCCCCTCACTACGGCGAACGGCCGATTGTCGACAGAAGCCCCGTACCTCCCGAGCTTCCATCGGAGAACAACTGGACAGCCGAGCCTGCCGGCGTTTCGCGCGCAGACCTTCCCGTTCGCCCGCCTTCCCCGCGCTTCGGCAGCTTTGCGGATGACAAGCGTCGAGAGGCCTCGTCCATCCGCTCGAGCCTGCTCAAGCGGCCGCTGAGTTCACTCATCGACAAATAGCCGGGACGCAACCCGCTCTGTCCTTTCGTGTTGCGACACAGGCGCCTCATGCCGCGGTACACACTTGATTGCGGCCGTTGCGTTTGGCGGCGTAGAGCTGCTTGTCTGCACGGCTGTAGAGCTCTTCGCCCGTCTCCTTGCCGTCCCATATGGCAATTCCAGCGCTGACCGTGACGTTGATCGAAACGGCGCCGGCTTCGACGGCGATCTGCGCGATCGCCCGCCGGATGCGTTCGGCCAGCTCGAAAATCTGGCGCTCGGTGATATTGGGAGACAGCACGGCGAATTCTTCACCGCCGAGCCGCGCCACCACATCGTGGTAACGGGTGAAGTCCTGCATGCAGAGCGCAACCTCGCGCAGGACCTCGTCACCGATGTTATGTCCATATGTATCGTTGACCGACTTGAAGTGATCGAGATCGAGAAGGATCATCCCGACAGGCGTCTCGATGAGGGCGAAGGCCTCGAGATACTCCCGTAGCGCATCATCGAAATAGCGTCGGTTGTGCAGCCCGGTCAGCGCATCTGTGACGGCTGCCTGCTCAAGCGTTTCGGACCGAATGGACAGCGAGGCCGTCATGTCGCGCAGGCGGCTGCGTTCCGCGACACCGACCTTGATCGTCGGATAGATGAGAAGAACGCTGCAGGCGATGCTCAGGCCTGTCAGCACCATGGACATATAATTATATTTCAATACTGGAATAATATTATCGTCGACGGTCTGGAGCTCGGAAGCAGTCGACCACGCCATGAACGACGAGATCCCCGCAAATCCGATCAGGAACAGCAGGACAAAGAAAAATATCTCAGCCTTGTGTAATCCCATTTTCCTCGACCGAAGTTCTTCTTGACGCTCGAATTTACGTGGCTGCAGGTTATGTTAGGATTAACGCGAGGCACATTTCGTGATATTAAGATATTCATGAATTTCAATTATTTCGGATCCAGCTGTTGTCCAGCTGGTTGCGCATCCACGTCATCTGGCGCTTCGCATATTGCCGGCTGGCGGTCTGAGCCAGGTGCACCGCGGTCTGCATATCCGACCGGCCGGCAAGGAAGTCCGTCAGTTCACCGACACCGATAGCCTTCATCACGGGAGTGGCCGGTGGCAATTCGAGCGCCAGCAACCGCTCGACCTCTTCCAGAGCGCCCTTCTCCATCATCAGCTCGAAACGGGCATTGATCCGCGCGTACAGGGCCGCACGCTCCGGCATCAGAACCAGCTTCACTGCATTTTCCGGCTTCAGCACCACCTTGTCCGGCGGCGTCTGGAAATCGGCGATGGACCGCCCGTGCGCATCGACGACCTCGACCGCCCGCAAGACACGCTGCCGGTCGCCGGTATCGAGTTTTGCCGCGACGGACGGATCGCGCCTGGCAAGCTCCGCATGGATGGCTTCGACACCATCCGCATCCAGCTTCTCGCGCCAATACCGGCGGATCCCGTCCGGCACCGGGGGGATGTCGGACAGCCCGCCCGTCAGCGCCCGGAAATACAGGCCGGTTCCACCCACGACGATCGCAATCTTGCCCCGTTCGCGGATGTCGGCGATCGCCCGCTCGGCATCGGCCAGCCAGCGCCCGGTCGAATAGACGTCGGCGGACGGAACATGGCCGTAGAGGTGGTGCGGAATTCCCTCCATCTCCTCTTCCGAGGGACGCGCGGTCAACAGCCGCAGCCCGTCATAGACCTGCATCGAATCCGCGTTCACCACCTCGCCGTCGAAGCGGCGGGCGAGATCGAGCGCCAGGCCGGACTTGCCGCTGGCGGTCGGCCCGGCTATCAGGATGGCCTCTTTGCCCTCAAGGGAGATATTCGTATCCATGGCTCTCGTTGCCACGCTGATCGCCAATCCGTCAAACCCCGTACTCACGCCATCCCTCGGAGAAGCCGCTTCCGACGCGGTCAATGCCGCCGGTCTCTATTGGCTTGCCGATGGTATCGCCTGCGACATCGCGCTGCGCGACGGGACCGATCCGGAAGCCGCGCACAGGACCCTCAGGGATATCGTCGGCGATGCTGCCGTGGATATTGCGGTTCAGACGGCGGAGAACCGCCGCAAGAAATTGCTGCTGGCCGATATGGATTCGACCATGATCGGGCAGGAATGCATCGATGAACTGGCCGCCGAAGTTGGACTGAAGCCCAAGGTCGCCGCCATTACCGCCCGCGCCATGAACGGCGAGATAGAATTCGAGCCGGCGCTCCGCGAACGCGTCGCGCTGCTCAAGGGGCTACCGCTTTCCGTCATCGGCGACGTGATCGAGAAACGCATCACCCTTGCCGCCGGCGGACCCGAGCTTGTTGCCACGATGCGGGCGAATGGTGCCTATACCGCGCTCGTTTCCGGCGGTTTCACCCTGTTCACCGGACCTGTCGCCGAAATGATCGGCTTCGACGAACATCGTTCCAATATTCTCGAGACCGATGGCGACGTGCTCTCGGGCACCGTCAGCGAACCCATTCTCGGAAAGCAGGCCAAGGTCGATGCGCTCGTCGAGATCAGCGAGCGGCTCGCCATTTCCACCGACGAGGCGATCGCAGTCGGCGACGGCGCCAATGATCTCGGCATGCTGGAACTGGCTGGCTCGGGTGTCGCCGTTCACGCCAAGCCATCGGTCGCCGCGCAGGCCCGCTTCCGCATCGACCATGGCGACCTGACCGCGCTTCTCTACCTCCAGGGCTATCGCAAGGCGGACTTCATAACGCGATGAAGCCGCGTCTCGCTGAACCCCCGATCGCCGGTCGTTTCCGCTAGTCCATCCGGATCGTCACGAAGCGCAGCTCTCCATCGGGACTGGCGATCATCAGAAGCGCATTGCGGCGTCCATCGTCCTTCAGTTCCTCGAGACGGGCGATGACATCGTCGGGCGTATCGACGGCGCTCTGGGCGATCTCGACGATCACGTTTCCTGCAACGATACCTTTCTCGGCCGCCATCGAGCCTTCCTCGACGTCCGAGATCAGAACGCCCTCGACATCGTCGGCAATGGAAAATTCCGCCCGGGCATCCTCGGTCAGTTCCCCATAGGTCATGCCGAGCGCATTCTGCTCCGGCGCCTCATCGGTCTGGTCGGCGTCATCGACCTGCGCCTGGGCCAGCTGCTCGCCATCCTCGAGACGGCCGAGCGTGACCTTGACGGTGATCTCCTTGCCATCGCGCACCACCTTCACGTCGACGGCCTTTCCGACAGGGCTCTCGGCGACGATACGCGGCAGGTCGCGCATTTCGGCGACCACGTGACCGTCGAACTCGGTTATCACGTCACCGGCCTTGATCGATCCGTCATCGACAGGGCCGTCCTTGATCACGCCGGCCACGAGCGCCCCGATCGACGTCGTCATGCCGAGGCTTTCGGCGATCTCGTCAGTCACGGGCTGGATACGAACCCCGAGCCAGCCGCGGCGGGTTTCGCCGAATTCGCGAAGCTGCTCGATGACGCTCACGGCCATTTCGGTCGGGACCGAAAAGCCGATGCCGATCGAGCCGCCCGACGGCGAAATGATGGCCGTGTTGATGCCGATGACCTCGCCCTTCATGTTGAAGAGCGGGCCGCCGGAATTGCCGCGGTTGATGGCCGCATCCGTCTGGATGAAATTGTCATAGGGGCCGGACTGGATATCACGGCCGCGCGCCGAAATGATGCCGATGCTCACCGAACCGCCGAGGCCGAACGGATTGCCGATCGCCATCACCCAGTCACCGATACGCATGGCTTCGGAATCGCCGAACGGCACGGCTTTCAGCGGCTTGGGCGGATTGACCTTGAGGACAGCGAGGTCGGTCTTGGTATCCGCGCCCACCAGCTCGGCCTTGAGCTTCGAGCCGTCGGCGAAAATCACCTCGATATCGTCGGCTCCCTCGATGACGTGATTATTGGTCACCACCGTGCCGTCGGGATCGATGACGAAGCCGGAACCGAGCGAGGACACCCGCCGCGCGCGCGGTGCCTGCTTGTCGCCGTCGAAGAACTCGTCGAAGAAGTCCTGGAAGGGCGAGCCTTCCGGCGCCTTCATGCGCGGGCCCTTGCTGTCGTCGTCGACATTCTGCCGGGTGGAAATGTTGACCACGGCATCGAGCAGGCCTTCGGCGATATCGGCCACCGAGGACGGCCCCGGCTCGATCATCTGCGCGGAAGCGGGCAGCGGCGCCGCCACCATGCCGATGAGCGCAAGGCCCAGCGTCGCGCTCTTCAATCCGTTGCAGGCTTGTTCGAAAATGGCTTGCGGCTTCAACCCTTGTCTCCCCGGTCTCTCGAATTCGATGTCCGATTGAAGCCAAGAGATAAGGCGAAATCAGGTCCGGTCCAATCATCTTTTTGCGAGAACGGCGAGGAATGTCCGGGCCGATCGCTTTTATCCGAGATGTTTGGAGAGAAAGACGAGACCGGTGCCGGCTGCGAGCACGACAACACCGATGATGCGCAACGTCTGGTCGTCAATCTTGGGGAGCTCCTCCGCCATCCGGCGAAGCAGGCGGGGCATGAGAGCCCAGATCAGGCCCTCGACCACGCAAACGAGGCCGAGGGCGAGAAGTATCGTGGTCACCGGGAGCCCGCCTTAATTGGCGGGCTCGGTCACAGCCGGTTCCTGCGTGCCGCTTCCGGCATTCGCCGCGCTGCTGCTGGAGCCCGAATTCGCAGGCAGTGCCGACTGGCCTGCATTGCCGAAGAACTGGAAGAACTCCGAATCCGGCGAGAGCACCATCGTCGTGCCGGTATCGGCAAACGACTTCGCGTAAGCTGCCATCGAGCGGTAGAACTCGAAGAACCCTTCATCCTTGCCGAAGGCTTCGGCGAAGATCCGGTTACGCTCGGCGTCGCCTTCACCGCGGATGATTTCCGAATCCCGGCGTGCTTCGGATTCGATCTCGACGACCTGACGGTCGGCGATGGCGCGGATGCGCTGACCGGCCTCGTTACCGCGGGCGCGGATGAGTTCGGCTTCCGCCAGACGTTCGGCCTTCATGCGTTCGAAGGTCTGCTGGGAGACTTCCTGCGTCAGATCCGTACGGCGGATGCGGACGTCATCGATCTGGATGCCGAGATTCTCCGCTTCCGGACGCAGCTGGTCGCGAACCTCGTTCATCATCGAGGTGCGCTCGTCGGAGAGAGCGGCCTCGAAACCGCGCAGACCGTAAACGGTACGAAGAGCGGAGTTGAGACGGGTTCTCAGGCGCGATTCCGCGGCCACCAGGTCGGCGGAGACCGTCTGACGGAATTTCAGCGGATCGGTGATGTTGTAGAGGACGAAAGCATCGACCTCGTAGAACTTGCCGCCCGAAACCTGAACGCGGATGTCCTCGAGGTCGAAGCGCAGCGCGCGCTTCTCGATGAACTGCACGGTATCGATGAACGGAACCTTGAAGTACAG
This sequence comes from Pseudohoeflea suaedae, assembly GCF_004354915.1. Taxonomy (GTDB): domain Bacteria; phylum Pseudomonadota; class Alphaproteobacteria; order Rhizobiales; family Rhizobiaceae; genus Pseudohoeflea; species Pseudohoeflea suaedae. The sequence goes on from NZ_SMSI01000004.1 coordinate 25,461, forward strand.
GCCCGGGGTTTCGCGCACGTCCTGGATCTCACCGAAGCGGATGGTGAGCGCCTGTTCGCGTGCGTTGACCACGTAGGCAGACTGGTAGACGACGAAAAGGATGATGGCGGCAATGATTGCGCCGATTGCGAACCGGTTACCCATTACTGGTTACCTCCGGCGTTCTTGCGGACTTCAGGAAGCGGCAGGTAGGGCACGACGCCGGTTCCCCCGTCCTGGCCCATGATCACCTTGTCGGATCCCCTGAGCACGTTTTCCATTGTTTCGAGATAGAGCCTCTTGCGGGTCACTTCCGGGGCCTTGGCGTATTCGTCGTAGATCGACTCGAAGCGCTGGGCCTCACCGGTCGCCTCGTTGACGACGCGATCCTTGTAGGCGGCTGCCTCTTCGCGGATCTGCGCGGCCTGACCTCGGGCCTGACCGAGTTTCTGGTTGGAATACTGGTTGGCTTCCTCGACGAAGCGGTCCTCGTCCTGCTCGGCACGCTGCACTTCATCGAAGGCGTCGGCCACTTCGCGCGGCGGGGCTGCATCCTCGATCGACACGGCAGTCACGAGAACGCCGGCCGGGAAGGAATCCATCACCCGCTGGATGATGTCGCGAACTTCCTGCGAGATGGCTTCACGATTGTCGCGGAAGATGTCCTGTGCGGGACGACGGCCGACGACTTCGCGCATGGCGCTTTCGGACACCATCCGCAGCGTGTCTTCCGGACGCGCCACGTTGAAGAGGAAATTCTTCGGCTCGTTGACGGTGTAGAGAACCTTGAACTCCACATCTACGATGTTCTGGTCGCCCGAAAGCATCAGGCCGCTGGTGCTGCCCGAGCGCGAATTGCCGCCGGAATCCAGCTGGCGCTCGACGATGGATACGGTCTCCACGGTCTCGAACGGCCAGAAGATGACGTGCAGGCCCGGCATCGAGACTTCGCTCTTCGGCTGACCGAAGCGCAGTTCCACGCCCCGCTGATCCGGCTGGACCGTGTAGATGGCCTGGGTTGCCCAGATCGCGATCAGGCCGAGAACGACGACGATGGCAATCAGCTTGCCGGAACCGCCGGGACCGCCGGCACCACCGGGCATGACCCGGCGCAGGCTGTCCTGACCACGGCGAATAAGGTCTTCGAGATCGGGCGGAGTATTCCCGCCGCCACCTCCGCGGGGTCCTTGCGGGCCCTTGCCCCAGGGACCCTGGTTATTTCCTCCGCCGCCGCCGCCCCATGGGCCGCCGCCGCCATTCTGATTGCTCCAGGGCATCAAAACCTCTTTGTTAGCGTTCAGGGCAGGCGGATGCCTCCCCTCAATCCGTTTGAAACGTTATAGGTACCGCGAGGAGCGCTTTCAACGCAAACAGGTTGAAAATCAGGCAATTCCGCCCTTATCGACCGCCAATTCGGCGATTGTGTCAGGCGGTGCGGCGATAGACCGCAAATCGCATGTCGTGGCTGTCGCGTTCGCCCGCACAAACGCGCTCCTCGGATTCGAGGGTCCAGACATCCGGATCGATGGCCGGGAAAACCGTATCGCCATCCACCCTGCCCTCGACATGGGTGATCTCCAGCCGGTCGGCACGCTCCAGCGCCTGGCGATAGATCTCGCCGCCGCCAATCACGCAGATCTCGGTAGTGTCGCCTTCGATAAGCGAGGCGGCCTTCTCGAGCGCGGCGTCCAGCCCAGGCGTCACGATCGCGCCGTCGATCGCCGCCGCAGAGCGCGAGATCACGATGTTAGGCCGGCCCGGAAGCGGCTTGCCGATGGAATCGAAGGTCTTGCGGCCCATCACCACCGGCTTGCCCATGGTGATCGCCTTGAAACGCCGGAGATCACTCGACAGCTGCCACGGCATGTCACCATCGCGCCCGATCACGCCGTTGTCCGCAACGGCAGCCACGATGACGATTTCCGGCGTTTTTGGCGACAACGTTTTCAGATCCGGTTCGGTCACGCGATCAAACCGCGATCGGCGCGGCGATATGCGGATGGGATTCATAGCCCTCCAGCCGGAAATCATCGAAGGTGAACGCAAACAGATCGGTCACCCCCTTGTTGATATGCATGACCGGCAAAGGCAGCGGCTCGCGAGAAATCTGGATACGCGCCTGTTCGAAATGGTTCATGTAGAGATGTGCGTCGCCGAAGGTGTGGATGAACTCGCCGGGCTTGAGCCCGGTCACCTGCGCCACCATCATCGTCAGCAAGGCATAGGAGGCGATGTTGAACGGCACGCCGAGGAAGATGTCGGCGGAACGCTGGTAGAGCTGGCACGACAGCTTGCCGTCCGAAACATAGAACTGGAACAGGCAGTGGCATGGCGGCAGCGCCATCTCGTCGACTTCCGCCGGGTTCCAGGCGCTCACGATATGGCGGCGCGAGGACGGGTTCTTGCGGATCTGCTCGACGACGTTTGCAATCTGGTCGATATGGCGGCCGTCGTGTGCGGGCCAGGAGCGCCATTGCGCGCCATAGACGGGACCAAGGTCGCCGTTCTCGTCGGCCCAGTCGTCCCAGATCTTCACGCCGTTGGTCTTGAGATAGGCGATGTTCGTGTCGCCCTTCAGGAACCACAGCAGCTCATGAATGATCGACTTGAGATGCAGCTTCTTGGTCGTGGTGACGGGAAAGCCTTCCGACAGGTCGAAGCGCATCTGGTGACCGAATACCGAACGCGTGCCCGTGCCGGTTCTGTCGCCCCTGTCTGAACCGGTTTCGAGCACCCGTTCCAGAAGATCCAGGTATTGCCTCATCAGGCTCTCCCATGTGTCGTTTCGCGCCGCATGATTCTCCGCTGCCCGACATTACACGTGCCTGACGTAAAAATCGCCCGGACGAGCCGGGCGATTCACAGCTTGTCGTTTGCTTTCTGAAAAGCGCTTCAGCGGCGGCCGGGCAGTCAGATGGCGCCGAGCTTGCCGAGTTCCTTGGCGCACAGATAGTAGAAGGTGACGCGCGACTTGGAATTGTCGCCCTTCATCGTCGCGCAGACGCTTTCAACAGCCTTCTCGCCTTCCGTTTCCGAGACGCCGAGCTTGTTGACGCACCATTTTTCGACAACACGCGCCGTTTCGGAAGCGTCCGAACAGGACACCAGCGAGGAATCGCGGTTTCGCAGCGCAATTCCGAGGTATTTGACAATCTTGTTGATGATCTCGTCCGATGCGCCTGCATCGTATTTCTTCACGTCCGCAGCGTAGTCTGCCATGTTACTCCCCTGTTCATGAACCCTCCCTCCAAAAACCTTTGGCGGGACACGCGACGGATCGATTGTCCGTCGCCGGTTGTCCTCAAGTCAATAGGCCAATTGACCACCGACCGAGACACGGGGTCCTTTTCAAGCGCGCCTCAGCTCCCTATATTGGGGGTGCCGCTTCGCGCGGCTATGGCAATAAACGGCGTTGTAATAAGCCATTCGGACCCGGGGGCGGTACCCGGCGCCTCCACCAAGATCCGGCGAAGCCGGGCCACACCCGCTCAGGGCGCGGCCGGATGTTGATGGGGGCGAAACAGGATCGACGAGGGTGTAAAGAACGACTTTTTGCTCGGCATGATACCACCGTTATCGGGTCACAAGTGTAGTTGCAAACGACAACAACGCTAAGGGTTACGCTGTCGCTGCCTAATGGCGGTGCCAGAAACCCGAATTAAGTCCTTGCGGGTAGCACTGTAAGGCGGGGTTCGGAGGCACCTGGCAACAGAAGCCTCCACTTTCCTCCCCTTCTGTCATCTTTCCGAAACCGCCCGGCGCCGCTGTGCAGGCTCAAAGCCGCGGCGATTAGCTGTGCACTTTTCAACGCATATTGAGCCGCATCTTTTCGCTTGGCGGCAATGGTATATATATAGCTTGAATGACGACTCGGCTCGCGCCGGCCCGATGACGAGGTCAGGCGCTCCAACGGAGAAAGTAGAACGCATGCCGCAAGACCATATCCGCTACGACATTCTCGCCCAGGATGCGTTGCGCGGCGTCATCCGCAAGGTTCTCACCGAGGTTGCCGCGACGGGGTATCTGCCGGGCGATCACCACTTCTTCATCACCTTCATGACCGAAGCGCCGGGCGTTCGCATCTCGACCGCGCTCAAGGACCGCTATCCGGAGCAGATGACCATCGTCGTCCAGCACCAGTTCTGGGACCTCAAGGTGACCGAGAGCCTGTTCGAGATCGGCCTGTCCTTCTCCGACAAGCCCGAAAAGCTGGTCGTGCCCTTCGCTGCGATCCGCGGTTTCTACGATCCTTCCGTCAATTTCGAACTGGAGTTCGACACGGTGATGGAAGAAGCCGCCAACGACATGGACGACGATATCACCTCCGACGAGGAAATCGCCCAGGTCGTGGAAGAGCTGATCGACAAGGGAAATTCCAGATCGGAAGAGGATGAGGGCAAGGAAGACAACGGCAAGAGCGCCGAGGTCGTCTCGCTCGATTCCTTCCGCAAGAAGAACTGAATGCGGCCATGGCCGGCGACGTCGTCAACCTTCGCATGGCGCGCAAGCGCAAGGATCGCAAGGACCGCGAGACGAAGGCCGAGCAGAACCGTATTTCCTTCGGCCGCACCAAGGCCGAGCGCCAGCATACGAGCGCCGAGAACGAGCGCATCGCCCGGCTTCACGATGCCGGCAGGCGCGAAGCGGATGACAGCCCCGCCGGCGACTAGGCGGATGTTCCCATGACAGCCAACCGCAAACGCTCGGTGACCATTCGCGGTCACCGCACGTCGTTCTCGGTGGAAGATGCCTTCTGGACCTGTCTCAGGCAGATGGCGCGCCAGCGCGGTATCTCACTCTCGGCGCTGATCGCGGATATCGACAAGGATCGCGACGAAAGCGACAACCTCTCCTCACGGCTGAGACTGGCGGTGCTCGACTGGGCGCTCGCCGGCAGGAACGGCGAGACCGACCCTTTCAATTCCCCAGATCGAACGGCCTGACCCCGGGCAGTTCCTCGAAGTCCAGCGACTGTCCAGGCAGCACGGGATCCGGCACGACCGGGTTCGTGATCGCCGGCTGAGCGGCTCGGCTCGGCGCGGCCAGCGGCGCGCGCTCGATTGCACGGTCCTCGTTCCCAATCTCGTTCCGTGGCTCGCTCTGTGTCTCATTCGGTGGCTCAGGCGCGCTTTGCTCGAGGAGCTGTCGCGCCTCCTCCTCGGCAGCCTGACGGGCGGCGTCTTCTTCTGCCGCGCGCCGTGCGGCTTCGGCGGCCTGCCGCTCGCGCTCTGCCCTCGCCTCTTCCGCGCGGCGTTGCCGTTCTTCGGCTTCGCGGCGCAGGCGTTCCTCTTCCGCCGCCTCGGCGGCTGCACGGTCCACATCGTTCTGCTCGACCAGCGCGAGGATGCGGCGCAGTCTGAGCTTTTCCAGAACGCCCGCCTGCAGCAGCTCCACCCGTCGCCGCTCGATCTCGTAGGCGCGGACGGACAGGAAATTGGCAAGCTGGGTCACGTCCAGCGAGCGCTCGGGAGCGTCGAGCGGGCCTTCCACCCGGATACCGATACGCGGCTCGGCGCCGGCCTGGGCCTCCTCGCCGGGATCGAAGGCGAGCGAGAATTCGGTATCGAGCGTAGCCGCTGCGAGATTGAGCCGGCCTTCGCCGGAGAGCGTGGCCGCACCGCTCGTGACGGCAGGCAGTGAGAAACGCGCCACGCCGCTGGTGATCGAGAATGGCAGGGATACCTGTTCCGCCGTCAGTTCACCGTTGGAAATCGACAGTCTCGCCAGTTCCTCGACCTGCGCCGTTCCCGTCTCGAACCCGTCGCGGTCGGCACCATTGACGATGCGCTCGAAGGCATGCGGATCGAGCCCTGAAAGCGTGAAGCCGGAAATCGAAAGCTCGCCGCCGCCGGTGATAGCCCTGACGAGCGACCGGCTATCCGCGCCCGTCCCTTCGACGCGAGCGCGAAAATCACCCCGACCGGTCACCGGTGCGCTGCCGGATATGGCGTTCTCGATCGTGGCGACGTCGACGCCCTTGGCTTCGATGGTCGCGGACAGAAAGGCCGTACCATCCGGATTGTCGAGATTGAAGCTACCGCTCATCGTGCCGCCGCGCCAACTTGCCGTGCCGTCGGTCAGCTGCAACCGCCCGTCCCGATAGGCGACCGCGCCGGAGAAATCCCGCGCCTCCCCCGCCGGTCCGAGACCGAAGCTTTCCGCCTGCAGAAGAATGTCGAATTGCGGCGCACCCTCGATCGGCGGCGTATAGGCGCTGTCGCTCCACTGCCCACCGTCAAGCGCGTCGAGCCGGGGGCCGAGCACAAGCTCGGTCAGCCAGTCGAGATCGGCGCTGCCGAGCGCAAGATCACCGGAAACGGAAATTTCGGGGGCAGTCCGGTCGAATGTCAGCGCGCCGTTGACGGCATTCCCGGCAATGCTGCCGGCCAGATTGGAAAGCACGATGGCTTCGGGCAAAAACTCGCCCCTGGCCTCGAGTTCCACCGGCAGTCCCATGCCGGTCTGGGGAAGCGCCTGACCGAAGAGGATGAGTACCGGATCCGCATCCGGCGAGGACAGCGCCACGTCGAACGTGCCGGTCAGCGGGCCGTCGGCTGGCAGCGCGCCCTTTCCTTCAAGGGACAGCGACGTATCGCCGGCAGACGCCAGAAGCGTGATGTCCCCACCCGCCGTGCCTTCACCTTCCAGTGAAACTTCAAGATGCGCAGCCCCCGTATCGGAAAGCGGCAAGACCGCGAACCCGGCCTGCCCGGCAAGCACGGCTGCTTCATCGTTGTCGGCCGTGACGCGTATCGAACGCGCGCCCTCTCCGGTTCCGGCCAGCCCGGCGCCGGAGGCCGACAGGGCGAACTCGGTGCCGTTGACCGTGCCGGAAGCAGACAGCGCGGGACCGTTTCCGGGCGACAATTCGAGTGAGAAGCTTGCATCGAGATCGTCGTAGGCGCCTGGGATGGAGCGGATGCGCGAAAGCGTACTGTTGGCCCCGGCCAGCCGGTTGGCGAGTGCCAGGAGATTATCGCCGGTCCCGGCACGGATCGTGCCGGTCAGCGATCCTTCGGGAGCGGCGACGGACCCCGCGAAACTGCCGCTCAGGCGTCCCTCCGCTCCGGCGAGATTGCCGAAGGAGAAATTGCCGATCGTCAGTTCACCGTCCCGATAGACAAGCGTTGCATCGGCCTCCCCGATGTCGAGATCACCGACCGTCAGCACCTCGGCGGCGACATGAGCCGAGAGATTGCTGACGCCGATCTGGTCGATATCCCCGCTTCTCGGCTCTATGCCTGCCAGGGTCGAGAGCGCGCGGACGGCATCGATGTCGAAACGGTCACCGGAAAGATCCATCGACAGCGAAGGCGCACGGCCTTCCAGTTCCTGACGCTCCAGCGCCCCCTTGAGCACCGCCGGACCGATGGCGACCTCAAGCCCCTCGAAGCGCTGCAGCTGCTCGGTCAGCGAGACCTTGGCCGAGAAACCCGCCTGTTCGATCCGCCGCATCACCGGATCGACCTGGCCGGTCAGCCAGTTGGCAAGGCCCGACGGCTGACTGGAGGCGACGACCAGATCGCCGGCAAAGGACGCCCGCTCGCCGACATTGAGAACACCGCTCGCCTCCACCTTGGTGCGGCCGGGGAGGCTTGCGGCGAAGCTGTCCACCTGCCAGCTCCCACCTTCAGGCCGGGCGGCTATGCGGACATCGCGAATGGTGGTGTCGCTTGCGATGATGGCCGGAAGCGACATTTCCACGCGGCCCGGCAGCGGCGGCGGCGGAAGGCGCGACAGGAAACTGTTGAGCGCGGAAAGGCGATCGCGTGCCGAGATTGGCGCGGCACTCTCATCCGCGTCTTCTCCCTCCGCCGTGACGTCGACCTGCTGACCATCGGCAATCAGGAGAAATTCCGGGTCGGGGCCTGTATCGACCGTCGCCTCGCCGGTTACGATGTACGGATCCACGGAACCGCCGAGTTCCATCCGGTATTCGCCGATGCGCAGCCGCTCGTTATCAACCTCGAAATCGCCTCGGGTGACCATCGCGGCAGCAGCCGGCTCACTCGCCTCGGCGGAGTTCATGTATTGCAGCGTGAAAGTGCCGTCATAATGGGGCTTGGCGTCGGCGATCTCGGCCGTGCCCTCGGTTTCGAGCAGCACCGGCGCGTCATCGGGCAGGATGCGGGTCCGCAACCGCACCGAGCCGTTCTCGGCGGCTCCGGTGGAAATGTCGAAGGATCCATGCCGCCCCCTGAGCTCCCCGGTACCTTCGACCCGCCATGGACCGCTCAGCGAACGCGCGGAAAGGGTGGCATCTATATCGCTTGCGACATGCTCACGGCGGTTTTGCGTATCGACGATGCGGATCGTCGCGCCGGTGACCGCGACCTTCTCGAGCACCACCGTCTCCCCCGAAGCCGAAGGACGCGCGCTGAGCGCCCATTCGAGCTCGCCATCCGGCAGAAGCCGCATGGTGACCGTCGGGTTCTCGAGCCGCATGTCGAAAATGCGCACTTCGCCGGAAAGAAACGGGGCGAGTTCGACATCCATCGAGAAGTTCTCGACGGTCATCATCGAATCGCCGTTGATATCGTTGCCGATCGCGACGTCGGAAAATGTGACGGAGGGGAACGGCAACAGCCGGGCGTCGGCAGCACCACGCACCTCGACCGGCTGGCCCAGCACGCGGGAGGCCTCTTTCTCGAAGGCCGTCCGGTAGCTGGTCCAGTCGATGAAGTAGGGGCCGATAAGCGCGGCGAAGAGCGCCACAACCAACAGACCGCCAAAAATGACAAACAGCCGGGCCAGCTGATTACCTCCATAGTCAACGGTCTTATGCTGCACCGTCACATCGGCACAAACAAGGCCGTTTCAATGGTTTCCCGGACTTACGTCATTGAACGCGCGAACAGCCGCTCAGCCGATGAACGGAAACAGCTTGCCCGGGTTCATGATGTTGTTCGGGTCGAGCGCCCGTTTGATCTGCTGCATCATCTCGACGCTGCCGCCGAGTTCGGCCGGCAGATAGGACGCCTTGCCCTGCCCGATGCCGTGCTCTCCGGTGCAGGTACCGTCATAGCGCAGCGCCCTCTCGTTGAGACGCGCGACGAATTCCTCGGCGCCCGCGATTTCCTTGGGATCCGTCTCGTCGAGCAGCACGAGAACATGGAAATTGCCGTCGCCCGCATGGCCGACGATCGGCGCGAAGAGCTTGTGCTGGGCAATGTCCTCCTGGGTCTCCGTGACGCACTCCGCCAGTCGCGAGATCGGCACGCAGACATCGGTCGAGATGCCCTTGGCGCCCGGCCGCAGCTGGAGCGCGGCCCAGTAGGCGCTGTGACGCGCCTTCCACAGCTGCGTGCGCTTTTCCGGATTGGTGGTCCAGAGAAACTCGCCGCCGCCGCACTCGGCGGCAATCTCGGCAAAGGTTTCGGCCTGCTCGGCAACACCGGCCTCGGTGCCGTGGAATTCCAGGAACAGGGCCGGGCTTTCCGGATAGTCGAGCTTGGAATAGGCGTTGCAGGCCTTCATCTGCAGCGCGTCGAGAAGCTCGATACGCGCAACCGGGATGCCCATCTGGATCGTCATGATCACCGCGTTGCAGGCAGCTTCCACGCTCGGGAACGGGCAGACACCGCCCGAAACCGCCTGCGGGATGCCCTGCAGCTGCAGCGTCACAGAAGTCAGAACGCCGAGCGTGCCTTCCGAACCGACGAAAAGCCGGGTCAGGTCGTAGCCCGCGGACGACTTGCGCGCCCGCCTTGCGGTCCGGATCTCCTCGCCACGCGCGGTCACCGCGGTGACAGCCAGGACGTTCTCGCGCATGGTGCCGTAGCGCACAGCATTGGTGCCCGAAGCGCGCGTTGCGGTCATGCCGCCGATCGAGGCGTTGGCGCCCGGATCGATCGGGAAGAACAGCCCGGTGTCACGCAGCGCGGTATTCAGCTCCTCGCGGGTAATGCCCGGTTCGACTGTGCAGTCGAGGTCTTCCGCGTTGATCTCGATCACCCTGTTCATCTTCATCACGTCGATCGAGATGCCGCCGAACGGGGCGTTGACGTGGCCTTCCAGCGACGATCCCGCGCCGAAGGGAATGACCGGCACCTTGTGCTCGGCGCAGATCTGGACGACCGTCTTGACCTCCTCGGCACTTTCAGGGAACACCACCGCATCCGGCAATTGCGACGGGATATAGGTGGTCGTGTGCGAATGCTGCTCGCGAATGGAATTGTTGGTCGATACCCTGTCACCGAAGCGTTGCGTCAGAATGTCGACGACGGTCTTGATGCCCTGTTCGTTACGGGCTCCGGTGATGAATTGTTCAAGTCCCATGGCGTATCCTCTCTTTGTCCCGTTCTCTGCGGCCTTGGCGCCGCTTGCGGGCTGTCCGAGGTTATGAGCAAATGCTGACGAGCTTGTCCAGTGGCGAGAGGAAGGTTCAAGAGGACAACACAACATGACGCATCCCCATCCCACACCGTTTCAAGAGCTCGAGCCAGGCTGGTTCGACTATAACGGCCATCTCAACATGGCCTATTACAACGTTCTCTTTGATCGCGCTGTCGATTACTTCTTTGACGATATGGGTTGCGGCCGGACCTATCGGGAAAGCGAGAACCACAGCTTTTTCACTGCCGAGGCCCATGTCTGTTACGTGCGGGAACTCAAGGCAGGCTCCACGGTACAGGCGACCATCCGCCTGGTTGACGTGGATGCCAAGCGGATCCACGTCTTCGAGGAGCTGTTTCACAGGGACGGCTGGCTGGCCGCGACCTCGGAAACCCTGCTTCTTCACATCGACATGGCCGGTCCGAAGGTTGCCGCCATGCCGGAGGCGTTGCGCGAACGGTTCGAAATCCTCGCCCGCCGGCACGCCGCCCTCCCCCTCGACGAACGGATCGGCCGGTCGATCCGCATCCACCGCAAGGGCTGACGCCTAGGAATAATGGTTGCGCACGATCGCCTGGGCCAGTTCCTCGCGGTCAATGACGCCGACCACATCCTCGGCGCGCGGCACACCGGATTCATTTGCCACGACGATGGCATAGGAGCGGTCGCGCCGGCTCATGCGGGTGATCACCGAGTTCAGGTTACCCTTGGGCACCGCGACCACGAAATCGGTCTTCATGATTTCGCCCAGCGACTGCCGCGTGAAACGGTCCGCCTGATAGGGAATGGCCGAGAAGCGGACATAGCCTACGATCCTGGTTCCGTCGGTCACGACCACGCGATTTGTTTCCACATCCACCCGCGAGAGCGCTTCGGTGACCGACATTTCCATCGGCAGCACGATGAAATCCGTGCTCATCACCTCGCGTGCCGGCTGGACCAGGAACATGTTGGTCGTCCGGTCGGTGGGAATGGCGCGACCGCGCTTGCGCAGCTTGATCGTGTAGATGTCGTTGACGACCAGCGCACGCCGGATACCCAGGGCAATCGCAACCGCGAGCACCAGCGGCAGGATGATGTTGTAATCGCGTGTCATCTCGAAGATCATGACGATCGCCGTCATGGCGGCACTGGTGCCGGCCCCGACCATCGCGCCCATGCCGATCATTGCGAAGACGGCGACCGAAAGCCCTGAATTCGGGAAGAGCCAGACACCGGCGGTGCCGATGGCGGCTCCCAGCGCCGCGCCCATGAAGAGCGACGGCGAGAAGATGCCGCCAGAAGCCCCTGCACCCAGGCTGACGGTGGTTGCCAGAAGCTTCATCACGAAGAGGACGAGCAGCAGGATGACCGTCATGTCGTTGCCGATGAGGATATCCTGGATCGTCGCATAGCCCACGCTCAGCACGTGGTAGTGGCCTACGGTGAGCATGAAGACGTAGCCGGTGAGGCCGACGAAGAGCATGCCGATGACGTTCTTGACGTAATCGTTGAGCTTCATGTCGTCGAACCAGTCTTCCATGAACTCGAGAACCAGCACGAAGGCCCATGCGGCAAGCCCCATCGCCACGCCGGTAAAGGCGGCCAGGCCGATTTCGACGAAGTTGACCGCTTCATGGGTGGGGAGCGTGGTCCAGACCGGAATCTGGAATGTGGCTTCCGCGCCGATGACCTGACGATAGGCATAGGTGGACGTCGCGGTGGCCGCGACCACCGGCAGGAAGCTGCGCGGGGAGATTTCGGGCAACAACACTTCCACGGCAAACAGCACGCCGCCGAGGGGCGTATTGAAGGTTGCCGCGATGCCCGCGCCCGCGCCCGCCGCAAGCAGGATGATCTTCTGCGACCGGATGAGCCCGAGCCAGCGCCCGAGGGTCGAACCGAAGGACGAGCCGATCTGGATGATCGGTCCTTCGCGACCGACCGATGCGCCCGTTCCGATGGAGATGGCCGAGGCCAGGGATTTGACCACCGCGACAATGCCGCGAATGTTGCCGCCCCGGTGGTAGATCGCAAACATCACCTCGGGCACGCCGTGTCCCTTGGCTTCAGGCGCCCATGTCTTGACCAGGAAAACGACGATCAGGCCGCCGATGACGGGGACCAGGACGATGAACGGTCCCCATACGCTCGGTTCGCCGTAGACATTGGGGTCGAGGACGAAGGAGAACTGTCCGTAGAAGGCGAGATTGTAGATGCCCGCGATCAGGAACTTGAAGACGATCGCGCCGGCCGCCGCGACGAGACCGACGATGAATGCGAAGAACACCAGAACCGGAAGTGAGAGCTCCCTGTCCGGACGCTTCACCTCCTCGTCTTTCGGTGCAGACGGCTGGGCGGCAGTGGAATCAGGAAGTGTCATGACATTTTCAGCGTGTTTGGCGGCTCGCGGAAAGTCGCTGTTGCGGGGAATTGGGCCCGCTCTAACGCCTTTACCTCCGGGATATCAAGGGCGAATTCCGTTGCGTCACCGGTATTTCTGACGGTTTCTTCCCGCATGGTGGCGCGATGCGTGACCTCGATGCAGCAGAATTTCGGTCGCCGCGCCGTCAGGAAACGCGTTTGCGCTTTCTTCGGGAGCGGTGCAAAGCTTGGGGCAGTAGCCGCGTGCATGACCGGACCGGAGGAGTGACCATGTCGACCATCGTACCGCCCGCAAATCCCGAGGACGATCCCCGCGTCAAAGCGGTATTCGACGATATCCGCGCCACGCGGAAATCCGATTTCATCAACAATATGTGGTTGTGGCTCGCCGTCGACCCGGCCCTGCTGGAGCGCACCTGGGGCGAAGTCAAGGCTGTCATGGCGACACCTTCCGGACTGGATCCGATGACGAAGGAATTGATCTACATCGCCGTTTCGATCGCCAATAATTGCGCCTATTGCATCCATTCGCATACCGCTGCCGCGCGTGCGAAGGGCATGACCGACAGCCAGTATGCCGAGCTTGTCACAATCGTCGCACTGGCGGCCAGGACCAATCATCTCGCCACCGCGTTGCAGGTGCCGACGGACAATGCCTTCGACCCGATGCGGGCGACAGAGGATAACCAGCATGCTCTTCATCTACGACAAGACCGGTGCCGCGATCGACCTGCCGGGCGACGGCCAGCTTCACCGGATTGCCGACATCGGCTGGTACGACCTGTTCAATCCGACCGACGAGGAAAGCGCCGCCGTGGAGGCCGCAACCGGCATTGATCTGCCGAGCCGCGACGAACTGAGCGATATCGAGCCTTCGAGCCGCCTCTATATCGAAAACGACGCGCTGTTTCTGACCGCGAGCCTCGTCTACCGCGTCGACAGCCAGATTGCTGGACTGGCGGATACCGGTTTCATTCTCTCCAGGGACAGCCTCATCACCGTGCGCCATGCAGAGCCCCGCGCCTTCAAGATCTTCACCACCAATATGCGCCGCACATGCGACTTCAAGGGTGGCGGAGACATTCTCGCAAGCCTTCTGGAAACGATCGTCGACCGTACGGCCGAAGTCCTCGAGAACGCTTCCCGTGCCGTCGACGACATGACCACCAGCGTCTTTCTTGTCGAGACGCAGAACCGTCCGGACCGTGCCACCCGCGACCTCGAGGCCCAGCTGGTCGAGATCGCCGCGTTGCAGCGGCTTGTGGCGAAGGCCCGCGAAAGCCTCAATTCGCTCTCACGCGTGACCGCCTACATGGCCAGTCAGCCGCAATTCGCCTCGGTGCGGGCGAACAAGGAAAAGTGCAAGTCCGTCAATCGCGACATCAAGTCACTCTCTGAACATGCGGGCTTCATCGCGGGCAACATCACGTTCCTGCTCGATGCCTGCCTCGGCCTGATTTCGGTGCAGCAGAACAATGTGATGAAGATCTTTTCCGTGATGGCAGTGCTGATCATGCCGGCGACATTGATCGGGTCGATCTACGGCATGAATTTCGCCCGCATCCCGGAACTGCACTGGGCCTACGGCTATCCGATGGCGCTCGGTGCGATGCTGCTCTCCGGCATCGTCCCTTACCTCTGGTTCCGCCGCAAGGGCTGGTGGTAGCACCCGGCCGCGTTCAGCCCGCTTTCGACTGCGGCAGCCGCGCCGGCACGTCCTGAGCGGATCCAGAGAGAATGAAGCGATCCCTGCCGGCGTTCTTGGCCTGATAAAGGGCCACGTCGGCACGTTTCATCGTCTGCTCCAGGCGGTCGCCCGCCGCGTGGACGGCGACACCGATGCTTACTGTGACGGCGCTTTCGCAGCCCGGAATTTTCTGTGCCTTGAGGCGGATGGCCGACCCAACTGCGGCGGCGAAAAGAGCGGCCTGTTCTTCGTTCGCCTTCTCCAGGAAGACCCCGAACTCCTCACCGCCCAGCCGGCCGATCAATGCGCGCCCCGGCGCGTGATCCATGCTCAGCGACATGATCTCGGCGATACGTCTGAGAACCGCGTCGCCGACATCATGGCCGTCGGTATCATTGATCGACTTGAAGTGATCCGCATCGATCATCAGAAAGGCGCCGCCATTGGCGAGATGCTCGCGAACCTGCTCGAGAAAGAAGGCGCGGGTGGAAACGCCCGTCAGAGGATCGCGGCGAACGACGGCATCCACCTTTTCGATCGTTTCGGAGATCATGCGAAGCAGCGACAAGGCTATCAACGCGATCGGCGGCGCAATCAGAAGCGGTATTGCGGCGGATATTCCGATGATCAGCCAATAGGCCGCGCTCTCCATGTTGAAGAAGGAAAGAACCACCATGAAGACGCTCACGGGGGATGCGACCGAGATGAGGGTGATCAGCAAAGTGCCAGTCAAAACCTGACGTTGAGACGTCAGTTTCATGCGCTTCATCAAAAAATCCATATCGCGGCCCGCACTCGGAATTGTCCGTGGAACGATCAGGTGTCGGCAATCGGAAAGCGCCGACCGGTAACGCTCAATCTGGCATTCGGGCCGCCACCATACGGTTAATTTTCAAGGGATAGATTTTGCCATCCACGGGACAGCCGCGGCGAGCCGGGCCGATTGCGGGACATCGACCCGATCCGACGTTCCCTAAGGTCGATGTCACGCACAAAGCGCCGAACTGTTGCAGGGGAGAACGAACCTGCGAGGGTTTAATATCGCCGACATTTCATGCCAATGGTGGTTTTTCCCTCCCGAATCACTAGATTCACGCGATGACCGGCTTTGATGACGACATTCCCTTCTTCGGCGACGAGCCGGCGCCCCCGCGGCCTGCCGGCGGCATTGCCGCGCGTGCAATGGCAGCCAGGCGCCAGCCGGAGACGCCGGACTATGTGAGCGGGCTGAACCCCGAGCAATCACTGGCCGTGCAATCGGTCGACGGCCCGGTGCTGGTACTTGCGGGCGCGGGCACCGGCAAGACACGCGTCCTGACCACCCGCATCGCCCATATTCTCAATCTCGGCCTTGCCTATCCCTCGCAGATCTTCGCGGTGACCTTCACCAACAAGGCCGCGCGCGAGATGAAGGAACGTATCGGCCTTCTGGTCGGCGGTGCGGTCGAGGGCATGCCCTGGCTCGGCACCTTTCACTCGATCGGCGTGAAGATCATCCGCCGCCATGCCGAACTGGCGGGGCTGAAATCCGATTTCACCATTCTCGACACCGACGATGTGATCAGGCTGCTCAAGCAGCTGATCCAGGCCGAAGGCATCGACGACAAGCGCTGGCCCGCGCGCCAGTTCGCCCAGCTCATCGACGGCTGGAAGAACAAGGGGCTTGCGCCTGCGGAGATCCCGGAAGGCGATTCCCGCGCGTTTGCCAACGGCAAGGGCCGTGCGCTCTACACCGCCTACCAGAACCGGCTGCAGACGCTGAACGCCTGCGATTTCGGCGATCTCCTGTGCCACCCCATCCGCATTTTCCGCAACAACTCGGATATTTTGCGGACCTACCAGGAAAAGTTCCGCTACATCCTCGTCGACGAGTATCAGGACACCAATACCGCGCAGTACATGCTTCTCAGGCTGCTGGCGCAACGGCCGGACAAATCGACACCGAACATCTGCTGCGTGGGCGACGACGACCAGTCCATTTATGGCTGGCGTGGCGCCGAAGTGGAAAACATTCTCCGCTTCGAAAAGGATTTTCCCGGCGCGCTCGTGGTGCGGCTGGAGCGGAACTACCGCTCGACACAGCATATTCTGGGCACCGCAGCACATCTGATCACGTTCAACGAGGGACGGCTGGGCAAGACCCTTTTTACCGAAAGCGCCGACCCTGACGCCGAAAAGGTTCAGGTTCACGCAGCCTGGGATTCGGAAGAGGAAGCCCGCGCCATCGGCGAGGAGATCGAGCAGCTCCAGCACAAGGGCGCCAATCTCAACGATATCGCCATTCTGGTGCGCGCCTCCTTCCAGATGCGCGAGTTCGAAGAGCGCTTCGTGACCCTCGGCCTCAACTACCGTGTCATCGGCGGCCCGCGCTTCTACGAGCGGCAGGAAATCCGTGACGCGATGGCCTTCTTCCGCGTCGTTTGCCAGCCAGCCGACGACCTGGCTTTCGAACGCATCGTCAACGTGCCCAAGCGCGGCCTCGGCGAAGCCAGCGTGCGGCTGGTTCACGACTATGCCCGCGCCCGTGATATCCCGATGCTCTCGGCCGCCGGCGACCTCGTGCAGACCGACGAGCTGAAGCCCAAGGCGCGGAAATCGCTGACCGACGTGGTGGAAATGTTCGCCCGCTGGCAGAACCTGCTCGAAACCATGCCCGGCCACGAACTGGCAGAGGTCATTCTCGAGGAATCCGGCTACACCGAGATGTGGCAGAACGACCGTTCCGCCGACGCTCCGTCACGGCTCGAAAACCTCAAGGAACTGGTCGAGACCATTTCCGGCTTCGAATCCATTCGGGCGTTTCTCGAACACGTCTCGCTGGTGATGGACACCGACAACAATGCGGATCTCGACGCCGTCTCGCTGATGACGCTGCACTCCGCCAAGGGCCTCGAATTCGAAAACGTCTTCCTGCCCGGCTGGGAGGAAGGCCTGTTCCCGCACCAGCGCGCGCTTGACGAAGGCGGCCGCTCGGCGCTCGAGGAAGAACGGCGCCTCGCCTATGTCGGCGTCACCCGGGCCAAGAAACGCTGCCATATCTGGTTCGTCTCCAATCGCAGGATTCACGGCCTCTGGCAGTCGACAATCCCTTCGCGGTTCCTGGACGAGCTGCCGGAAGAACACGTGGAAGTTTCCGAATCCGACAGCTCCTATGGCGGCTACAACCAGTACGGTCGCGGTCAGTCCGGCGGCCCCTACGGCGCCTCGCGTTTCGACAAGGCCGAACCGTTTGGCGGCAACTACAATTCGCCGGGCTGGCGCCGCGCACAGGCCAACCAGACGTCGGCCACCCGCGACAACTGGGGCAACCGTTCAGGTCATGCGGTCGAACGCATCGCCTATGGCGAATCCGGCCCTCGCGGCAAGACCATCGAGGGTGAACTGGTCGCCAAGTCGGCAACCGACACGCCGTCGGCCTTCCGGGTCGGCGACCGGGTGTTCCACATGAAGTTCGGGAACGGCAACATCGCCGCCGTCGACGGGAACAAGCTGACCATCGATTTCGACAAGGCCGGCCAGAAACGCGTGCTCGACGGCTTCATCCAGCGCGTCGGATGATTCTGGATCTAACACCACAAATACCTGGAAATCCGGGCATTTAAGCATCAGATTAGGTGTCTGTTCAGACATCGCTGCTAGTCAGGTCATCCCCGGCGTATGCGCGCGCAGTTTCATGGCATTGTGGGATGCAGACTTGCTCGATGTAGCAACCATATTCTTTTGCACATTCGTATGCCTGCTCGTCGCCGGCATGGTGATGACGGTGGTCTGGTGGAACAACAAGCATGAACCAGGCGCCGGCCTGTGGGCGCTTTCCTCCTACATCGGTGCACTTGCCGGACTGGCCACCGCCCTGCGTTCGGTCATTCCCGGCCATTTCGAATTTCAGGTGGCCGTCTGCAATCTTCTCGAGCTGGCAGC
Source organism: Pseudohoeflea suaedae (assembly GCF_004354915.1). Lineage (GTDB taxonomy): Bacteria > Pseudomonadota > Alphaproteobacteria > Rhizobiales > Rhizobiaceae > Pseudohoeflea > Pseudohoeflea suaedae. Next base: position 43,747 of record NZ_SMSI01000004.1, read on the forward strand.
CTACGGTATCGTCTGGGCGGGAATTCGTTCGTTCAATCGGCAGAAGATACACTGGCACTATCCCGGCGCGGTCCTCGTGGCCTGGACTGCCGGCTTCATCCTCTGGGAGCCGTTCCGCACCGACATCAACATCGTCGTCATCATCCAGACCGCCCTTACGGTGAGCTTTGCCTTTCTCCTGGCCTGGGAAATCCACAACGGCCCGGGCAACCGGCAGCTGCCCATGGTCCCTATCGTCATCTGCCTTCTGATCACCCACGCTCTGGCGCGGGCGACGATCATTCCATGCGCGATCCTGTGGCCGGCCACCTTGGTCAACGGCCAGGCCGATGCCTTCTGGTTCGGCCCCTACATGATCGAATTGCTGGTTCATACCGTGGCGACCGCCATTTCCTTCGTGGTCCTGATCAAGGACAGGTCCGAGCAGCGCCATCGCATCGCCGCTGAAACCGACGTGCTGACCGGAATCCAGAACCGGCGCGCCTTCATAGAGGTCACGCAGCTGGCGCTGGCCAACAAGATGCATGACTGGTCGCTTGCCATTCTCGACCTCGACAATTTCAAGGCCATCAACGATCGGCACGGGCATCAGACCGGCGACCGCATGCTGGTGCGCTTCAGCGATGTCGTGAAGACGACGATCCCCGAAAATGCCAGATTTGCCCGCATTGGGGGCGAGGAATTCGCAATCCTGATGAAGACCGGCGACGAGCGCCTGGTCCGCAGCCTTCTGGAAAGCGTGCGCAGGGCGGTCGAGGCGCTGCCGGTCAATCATCACGGCCGGCGCGTTCCCTTGACAACCAGCATCGGCGTGGCCGCGACACCGGTCGTCGGACGCAACTTCGACACACTGATGGGTGCCGCCGACGAAGCCGTCTACCGGGCCAAGAATGCGGGCCGCAACCGCGTCGAATTCTTCGAGCCTCCGGAAGCCGCCAACGAGATGGCCGGCACGGAGAAGCACCGCCTCCGGGCCAGGGCCGGCTGACGAAGTTTCAGCGAAACTGTGGAACTTCCCGCCTTTTTGCTCCGTTATTGGCATAAGTGGGTGTGCAGCGTCGGCAGAACGATGTCTGATATCCCGACAGAAACCGGATTCTTATCGACGTGTCATACGAGCGAAAACCTCTTTCCTTCTGCCCTGTCCTGCCGCTGTTGATCGCAGGCGCCGCCGTGGTGACGCTGACATTTGCCGTCTCCGCCATGGCGCAGGGCGGATTGCCCTCCAACAGCTACACGACCCCCGGACTGCCGGCCTATCGCCTGCCCTCCAACACGCCACAGCCGGATTTCCGGCCATCGGACCTGCAGACCGAGAAATATACGCCGCACCTCCAGCCGAGCGCGCCGTCCGGCGTCAGGGTGCCGAAACGCCCCGCGCTTCCCGAATTCGGCGCCGCTGGCTGCCCGAAAATCTTCACCCCCGTCTGCGGTCGCATCGGCAATTCCGCGCGCACCTTCACCAACTCCTGCACCCTGCAGGCTTCCGGCGCCGTTCCGGTTCCGGCTTCGCAGTGCCGGGGTGGCTGAGCGACCCGAAGAGCCGTTTTCACAACCCGTTTGACCGCCCGCACCTGCCGTGGTCTTCTGTGTGTCCAGTTCTAGGAGGAGAGCCCGATGGTCCGATTAATATCCGGAAATGGCCTGCGAGTGGCGGGGATCGCGATTGCCGGTCTCTTCCTGGCTGCCTGCGAACCGACGGCTCCCGGCTATGGCGGCCCTGGATATGGAGGGCCTGGTTACGGGCCTCCACCGGCTCCTCCGGGCGGCGGGCGCATCTGCACCCGCATCTACGACCCCGTCTGCGCCACCCGCGGCCGTCAATCGCAGACCTTCCCCAATGCCTGCGAAGCGCAGTCCGCGGGCTGGGATATCCGCCATGGCGGCCAGTGCCGGAGTTCTGGCCGTCCGGGTCACGGCGGCCCCGGCCCGGGCTCGCGTCCGCAAAGGCCGGAATTCTGCACCTCCATCTACCAGCCCGTCTGCGGCTCGAACGGGGGGCGCGCGCGCACCTACGAGAACGAGTGCATGATGCGGCAGGACGGCGCGCGGGAAGTGCCGAACCGCTACTGCCGCCGCGGCTGAGATCTCGCGCGACACGAACCCTCCCCGCCTTGCGGCGGGGTGGATCTGCCAGCTCCCCCTGCGGCGGTGTCGGAGCCTACGGTCCCTTTATCAGCGCCAGGATCAGTCGCTGGATATTGCCGCCCTGCCCCATTTCCTCGCGATCGAAGGCGCGGCCGCGTGCCCGCTGCTCGTCCGAGAGTTCCTTGAGATGACCCTGCAGCCTGGCCCGTACCTTCTGGCAGCCGGGATCGGCTTCCGCTTTCAGCCCCACCGACATGGCCTCGATCATCCGGACCATCTCGACGATATGCGTGCCGTGCACCTTCTCGTGGGTCAGCAGGCCGTCGCGGAACGTCTGCCAGCTCGCCTTCAGCGCCGGCGAGCGCAAGCCCTTCGCCTCGGGCAGCGTATAGGTGATGACGAGGCGCGGGACGGCGGAGGCGAGCACGCAGGACCCGTCGTCGCGCGGCTGGTAGCCGCGCCGCCAGGTGAGCTTGAACGTGGTGTGGGCGACAGTGCGCCGTCCGTCGCCGATCACCGGCCCCTTGCGGCCGATCTCGTCATAGAGTTCGGCGCCGGAACTGCCGCTGACGGCATAGGTGGCGATCGTCTCCTGCGGCTCCCAGGCATGGGCGGCGCCCGAAAGGGCGAAAAGGGCGGCGGGGAGGACGGATATGAGGCGGGTGGGGACGGACATCATCGGCTCCTGGATCGAGCCGGACGGTAATGGGCGCCGTTGCCCGCGACAAGGTCTTGCGGAACTTTGGTCCGTCGGAACAGCGTTCTAGCGCGTCCGGCCGCCTGCGGCGGGTCGCAAGTTCGGCTTTCCGCCTGCGCCGAGGCTCTAGGGATCGCGGCGCGGATGGCCCTGATCGGCGGCGACCTCCAGCATGTCCCAGAATTCGGCGCCGGTATCGAACTCGGCGACGCTGGCCCGGAACGCTTCCTGGGTCTCCATCAGGTCGAGAACCACGGGCGGCAGCTGGATGATCATCGGATTGGGCCAGGAGGCCTTGATCGGCAATTCGGTCTTGGGAAGCTCGTCGCCTGCTTCATCGGGCTCGGGCAGATCGGGCTTCTGCGGGGTACGCAGCTTCTGCCCGGCCGCGACCGCGGAGGCTGCGGCTTCCGGTGGCGGCAACTGCTGCGTGCTGGCGGTGATGGTGCCGCCGGCGCGGCTGAACGAGACCACATCCTTGGAGGTGGTGTCGGGTCTTGTATAATTGGCCACCGTGTCTGCCTGCGCGGCGGCGCGATCCTGCTGTGCCTTCATTCCCGAGAGCGCAGTACTCATGACAGCGGAAATCATGACGCATACTCCTTTCCAGGGAGCTATTTAGCGCTCGCCGATTTACCCACCGATGAAGGCGGGCGTGTGCATTTGATTCAAAGGCCGCAGAAAGTCCGCCTGCAAGGCGGGCGGAACCGCCGCCATGGCGCGGGCGTTCTTCTTCCATGACAGCCATCGCCCTGCCCAGCTTCCTGCAGCGGCGGATCGAGAGCGAGGCGCGCAGCCTCATCCGCCCGCCCGGAAACATTAAACTCGACTTCCGCCACCCGGCGGGGGCGCCGGCACTTGCCGGGCCGGATTCGGTATCCTGGCGCGTCTTCAAGAACCCGGTGACGCTGTTCGTCGGCGGCGTGGCGGCGGTGCTGATGGAATTCGCCGAACCGCGCGTGCGCGCCGGCGTCTGGCGGCATTCGAGCTTCCGCACCGATCCCGTCGCCCGGCTGCGCCGCACCGGTTTTGCCGCCATGGTGACCGTCTATGCTCCCTCTGAATCGGCCGAGAAGATGATCGCCGGCGTGACGGCGGCCCATGCCCGCGTGAGCGGCGTGACCGAAACCGGACAGCTCTATTCCGCGCTCGATACCGACCTTCTGAACTGGGTGCAGGTGACGGCGGCCTACGGTTTCCTCGAGGCCTATCACCGCCATGCCGCCCCTCTCACACCGGTCGAACGCGACACATTCTTCGCCGAGGGCGAACCGGCGGCCCGCCTCTACGGGGCGACCGGCGCGCCCACTTCGGAAGCCGGCTGGCAGTCGCTTCTGGAGGAGATGGACCCGCGGTTCGGCCCCTCGCGGATCATCGACGAGTTCCTGGCGCTCATCCGCGAGGCACCCGTCCTTCCGGCCGCCGCCCGCCCCCTGCAGACCGTGATGGTGAAGGCGGCGATCGACCTGCTGCCCGACCGCCTGCGCGACCGGCTGGAAATCTCCGCCCGGCTGCGGCCGCTGGAACGGCTGATGCTGCGCACCGCCGCCCGCACCGCTGACCGGCTGCCGCTGCACTCCGCCCCGCCTGCCCAGGCGAGCCTGCGCATGGGCCGGCCGGCGGATTTCCTGTACCGCGGGTGAGGTCGGCTTCGATCAGAAGCGGCTTTGGCCCCGCGCGGGATTCCGCTGGGGATTGAGGGGTGGCTTCGGAGGGAGCGAATAGGCAATAGCGAGTAGCGAATAGGGCAAATGGAAAATAGTGAATGGTGAGCCGGCGGCACACCCGCCTCTCCCCCCTTGCGGCGGGGTCCGAAGGACGGGCGAGACCCAAAGCCACCAGAGGTGACAGAGAGGGGTGAGCGCCTGGGTTCAAACTCGCGGAGGGTTACCCCGCTCTGTCGGCTGACGCCGACATCTCCCCCACAAGGGGGGAGAGGGGTGAAAGCCTACCGCCAGCGCTCGTCGCGGTCCTCGGGGGCGAGCGCGCTCATCAGCGCGTCCCACATGTCCATGCCGGTTTCCATCACCGCGACATTGGCCTCATAGGCCATTTTCGTTTCGATCATGTCGACGATCTCGGTGGCGAGATCCACGCCCTGCCCTGCCGGCCCCTCGCTGACCACCGCGCGCACGCCGGACCCGGTCGAGACCATGTCCACCTCCTTGCGGCGGTAATCGGGCGTATCGACATTGGCAACATTGGACGCAATCGCCTCCATCCGCTTCTGCTGCGCCGACAGCCCGGAGGCCGCCGTGGAAAAGACACTCGACAACATGACGCAATACTCCTGTCGAGTGGCAGGGTAGCGTCAGGGTGTGAGCAAGGGGTTATTAAGAAGGGTTAAGGAAGGGTTGAGGGGGGATGAGGGATTAGAGGGGGCGGAAAGAGCATTGACTGACTTACAACGGGCTCCTTATCGCAAGGCCCAAATGCGATTGTCCACTATTGATCTAAGCGATAGCCCGTACAGCCCTTGACTTTCTATGTAGGTAGAACTTCATTTACGACGCTTGCTCCTCTACTTGGTGCCGTTGAATCCACGGCATATGGCTGAACGTTCAGTACACAACCGCGCGCGCCGGCGTTATGGCCAACCGGGGTGCTCGAATCGAGGTAAAGAACGAGGAGCAAGCTTTGCTACTTCCCTCAGAAGAAGAAAAAGCACTATTTTCACTTCAGTATGCACATTCAATTCAAGATGTGGCGTTTGCACTCGGATTAGATCCAGCAAAGTTTTTCTACGTTGTTAAAAACTGCGATTCTGGGGAGTATTACAAATCCTTCACCATACCCAAAAAGAATGGCGGAGAGAGAAAAATCTCTAAGCCGCTACGCGGACTCGCTCTTGCTCAAGTCCGTCTTCTTATTATTTTAAAACATGTATACAAGCCAAAAGGATACGTAAAATCTTATGTAGAAGGAGAATCATTCTTAACAAACGCGAATTATCATTCAAACCAAAAATGGGTTTTGAACTTTGATATCGAAGATTTCTTCGGCACCATAACCTTCCCTAGAGTTAGGGGCTTGTTCATGTCGAAATTCTTCGGCTTCAACCCCAGAGTTTCAACAATCTTAGCTCGCATATGCACTCATGAGGGATCACTCCCACAAGGAGCGCCGACATCCCCAATTCTCTCAAACATAATCGGCAATGCACTAGACAAGAATCTAGTCGCTCTCGCCCGCGAATATAAGTTAAAATACACACGATACGCTGACGACATTACCTTTTCCTCCAGCCAAAAACTCCCACCTGGGGCCGTGATAAGTCTCTGGGAGCCAAAATTCGGCAAGAGAGAAATAACCTTGGGAAAAGATATTCGGGAAGCAGTAAAAAACGCGGGCTTCCGGATCAATCCGGAAAAAACAAGAATACAATTTCCTTACGAACGCCAAGTTGTTACAGGATTAGTTGTAAACAAAAAAGCCAACATTCGACGCGCAGACATTGCCAGATTGCGTATGAAAATTCATTCGGCACAGCGATTTGGCGCAGAAAGCGCAGCGAAAGTTTGGCTCGGGCCAAATGCAACCGCGAGCTCTCTTCAATCCCATATCGAAGGACACCTCTCTTACGTGAGACAAGTTCGCGGTAAGGACGACGTTGTACTCGCCAAATTATGCAAGTCTGCCATTATCGCCGGCTTAGCTAACGCAACATGGATGAAGGCACAGGCAGATATGGTACGCGAATTCGATGTATTCTTATCACATGCAAGTGAAGATAAGGAGAAGTACGGGAAACTAAATAAGGCGCTAAAAGCCGTTGGCGTGAAAACATTTTTCGATGTTGACGTCATCCAGTGGGGAGACAGTATACCTGAGAAGGTAAACTTTGGATTGCTTAAATCTGATTATTTTATCCCCTTTCTGTCTAATAACTTCACCCGAAAAGGCTGGACAAACAAGGAATTAAATTCAGCAATCTCTATAAATATAAACAGAAAAGGCAGAATACTTCCAATAATTGACAGCGATTTTAGTGTAGATGATAACTACCCAATACTTGCAGAAAATCTTTACAAAAAATGGCCAGAAAAAGAATCCGAAGAGGATGATTTTATAGAAGAAATATGCGCTGAAATCACAAAGCGAATCGTAAGATAAACTAAGACAAGCAGAATAATTCACTGATTTAGATGCTTTAATGTTACAAGATATGTGACTGCTGCGGACGTGAAAGATGATAAGGTCACCATCCAAGTTCGAGCTTTAACATCACTACATGGATGCCCGGATCAAGTCCGGGCATGACGAAGGTTGGGGGATCACTATTTTCAAACGACGGATCGCGCGCCGTTTGTGAGAGAAAGCCCCCCTACCGCCCCGGCCGGCCCGTCTTGCTCGGACGCTTCTTGCGCCGCTCTTCGCCCTCGCCCTCGTAGCTGCCCGCGCCGACCTTGTTGCGGCGGATGGGGCCGTCCACGTCTGAATTGTTTTGGCTCACGGCCGAGCGGGCTTCGCCCTGGCCTCCGCCGGGGCCTCGCATAGGCTCGGACGCGCGGTCGCGCTTGCCGCCTGCGGCGGTACTCGCCTTCGGAGCCAGCGGTTTTTCCGTCCGCCCGACGGTCATTTCGTCGAGCGTGTTCTTGCGGAAATAGGAGGCGGGCTTGCCCGTCGCCGCAGCTTTGCGGGACGCCTTGGTGTTCTCGATGCCGGCGTCGCGGGACATCGGGTCGTCCATCAGTTCCAGTTCGACGGATTTCAGGCGCTTGACCTCGTCGCGCAGGCGGGCGGCGGTCTCGAAGTCGAGATCGGCGGCGGCGTCGCGCATCTGTTTTTCCAGCGCTTCCAGATGGGCGGCGAGATTGCCACCGACCATGGCTTCCTCGCCCTTGCCGGTCTTGCCGCCGGGGCCGGGAATGGCGGCGCGGACATGGTCGCGCTCGTAGACCGAGTCGAGAATGTCGTTGATGCGCGCCTTGACCGATTGCGGGGTGATGCCCTGCTCCTCGTTCCAGGCGAGCTGTTTTTCGCGGCGGCGGCTGGTTTCCTCCATGGCGCGCTCCATCGAGCCGGTGATCTTGTCGGCATAGAGGATGACGCGGCCATCGACGTTGCGCGCGGCGCGGCCGATGGTCTGGATGAGCGAGGTTTCCGAGCGCAGAAACCCTTCCTTGTCGGCGTCGAGAATGGCGACGAGGCCGCATTCGGGGATGTCGAGGCCCTCGCGCAACAGGTTGATGCCGACGAGCACGTCGAAAGCGCCGAGGCGGAGATCGCGGATGATCTCGATGCGCTCGAGCGTGTCGATGTCGGAGTGCATGTAGCGCACCCGCACGCCCTGCTCGTGGAGATATTCGGTGAGATCCTCGGCCATGCGCTTGGTCAGAACCGTGCAGAGCGTGCGGTAGCCGGCGTCCGCCGTGGCGCGGATTTCGCCCAGCACGTCGTCGACCTGGGTCTTGGCGCCGCGCACCTCGACCGGGGGATCGATGAGGCCGGTGGGGCGGATGACCTGTTCGGCAAACACGCCGCCCGACTGGTCCATCTCCCACTGGCCGGGCGTGGCGGAGACGGCCACGGTGCCGGGGCGCATGGCGTCCCATTCCTCGAAGCGGAGCGGCCGGTTGTCCATGCAGGAGGGCAGGCGGAAGCCGTATTCGGCCAGCGTCGCCTTGCGCCGGAAGTCGCCGCGATACATGCCGCCGATCTGCGGGATGGTGACATGGCTCTCGTCGATGAAGAGAAGCGCGTTGTCGGGCACGTATTCGAACAGGGTGGGTGGCGGCTCACCCGGCGCGCGGCCGGTAAGATAGCGCGAATAGTTCTCGATGCCCTGGCAGACGCCGGTGGCTTCGAGCATCTCCAGATCGAACCGCGTGCGCTGCTCGAGCCGCTGGGCCTCGAGCAGGCGGCCCGCCTGTTCGAGCTCGATCAGCCGGTGCTTGAGCTCTTCCTTGATCGACTTGATCGCCTGGTTGAGCGTCGGGCGCGGGGTGACGTAGTGCGAGTTGGCGTAGATCTTGACGCTCTTGAGGTCGCCCGTCTTCTTGCCGGTGAGCGGATCGAATTCGGTGATCGCGTCGATCTCATCGCCGAACATGGAGATGCGCCAGGCGGCATCCTCCAAGTGGGCAGGGAAGATCTCGATCGTATCGCCCCGCACCCGGAACGAGCCGCGCTGGAAATCCATGTCGCGGCGCTTGTACTGCTGGGCCACGAGGTCGGCGAGCAGCTGGCGCTGGTCGATGCGGTCGCCGACCTCCATCTGGAAGGTCATGGCGGTGTAGGTTTCCACCGAGCCGATACCGTAGATGCAGGAGACGGAGGCCACGATGATGACGTCGTCGCGCTCCATCAGGGCGCGGGTGGCGGCGTGGCGCATCCGGTCGATCTGCTCGTTGATCGTCGACTCCTTCTCGATAAAGGTGTCGGTGCGCGGCACATAGGCCTCGGGCTGGTAGTAGTCGTAATAGGAGACGAAATACTCGACCGCGTTTTCCGGGAAGAACCCCTTGAACTCGGAATAGAGCTGCGCGGCGAGCGTCTTGTTGGGCGCCAGGATGAGCGCGGGGCGCTGGGTCTCCTCGATCACCTTGGCCATGGTGAAGGTCTTGCCCGAACCGGTGACGCCGAGCAGCACCTGGCTGCGCTCATGCGCGTTCGCCCCCTCCACGAGATCGGCGATCGCCTGCGGCTGGTCGCCGGCGGGGGTGAGGTCGGTCGCCATCCTGATCTGGATGCCGCCCTCGGATTTCTCCGGGCGGGCGGGCCGGTGCGGCGTCCACAATTTGCCGTTCTTGTGCAGCGGATTTCCGCTCTCGATGAGGTCGGACAGCGCCTGAACCGTCTTGGTGTTAGCGGTGCCGGCGAGCGACTTTTCCGCTTCCTCCATCGACATGTCGAGACCGGCCACGGCATTGAGCCCGGCAGCCGCGCGGGCGCGCGGATCGGTGGTGCCGCCGATGGACGTGCCGCGGGATGTTTTCGTGTTCTTGTCGCTCACGGCCGCGCGATCGCGCTTGCCGGCCTTCCTTGCTTGCGCGCCTTCGGCGTCGCGGTCGGCGGTGTCGTCATTGTCCAGCGCAGCCGCCTTCTTGCGGTGCTTGCCCGCGGCGGAGCGGATGGCGCGGTTTTCTTCCTTGCGGCGCGCGCGAACGGCGTCCTCTTCCGCCTGCTTGGCGATGTCGGACGCCCAGTCGGCGATGGAGCCGGACGTCGGCGCGGATTGCTTGCCCGCCGGGACTCGCTGATCCCCCTCGCTTCGCTCGAAGGGTGTCCCGGTGTCGAACGACGCTTGCGGCGCCTCGCCGAAACCGGTGTTTTCGTCGTCGCGGGAGGAGGATTTTCGGGGTGATCTGGCCATGGCCGGAATATGGGACGGAGACGGGACGAAAGGAAGCCCCCACCCCCGACAAAGCTGTGCCGGCGCAAGCTCGCATGCGGATTGCTGACGGAAAGTGTCAGTAGCGCGCGATTGCTGAGGGACATGGGCCCCGAGCGCGTCTTCGCCCCTTCAATTTGACAGCGGGAAATTTCAACGGGCGAAGGGCTTAACGACCTGATGGGACATCATTTCGGCGACGTGCGCGGCGCCGCTCGAAATTCCCGTTGCCGTGCGCGGTGGAACGGATATGTATCCGGCATTGACAGCATTGCCTGAAAGTTGCCGCCCATGACCATGTCCCCGACGCTCGCCAAATGGCTGCCCGTGGTACTGCTTTCCCTCTCCAACATCTTCATGACATTCGCCTGGTACGGGCATCTGCGTTTCAAGTCGGCGTCGCTGATCCTGGTGATCGTGATATCCTGGGGTATCGCCTTCTTCGAGTACTGCCTTGCGGTGCCCGCCAACCGGATCGGCAGCGACTACTGGACGGCCGCCGAACTCAAGACGATGCAGGAGGTGATCACGCTGGTGGTCTTTGCCGGCTTCGCGGTCACCTATCTCAAGGAACCGCTGGGCTGGAACCACGCCATCGGCTTCGCCCTGATCGCCATCGGCGCATCGTTCGTCTTCAGGGGGTGAGAAGGACTTTTCAGGCGATTGAGAAGGACCAGGCGGCAGCCTTACGGCTTGCCGCTCTCCCATTCCACCTCCTGGCCGTAGAGCGGCACGGTGGAGATCGCCATCTTGGCCGAGCCGTCCTGCACCTGGCGTGAATTGACGAGATAGATCAGCGTGTCGTTGGCCTTGTCGTAGATGCGGTTGACGACCAGCTTCTTGAAGACCAGCGAGCGGGATTCCTTGAAGATTTCCTCGCCACCTTCGCCGAGTTCGATATCGCCGATCTTCACCGGTCCGGTCTGCCGGCAGGCAATCGAAGCATTTGACGGGTCTTCAAACCAGTTGCCGTTCTTGAGCCGGTCCAGCACGCCACGGTCGAAATAGGCGACATGGCATGTCACCCCGGACACTTTCGGATCGGCGACGGCGTCGATGACGATGTCGTTGCCGATCCAGTCCACACCGACCTCCCCCACCTGCTCGGCCTGCGCCGGCATGGCAAATGCTGCGGGTAAGGCAACGGCAAGCGCCGTCGCGAGCTTGCGAATATGCGGGTGGCGGCCAAAGGCCGTTTCTGTCGGCATTCCAATCTCCTCGTCTGGCGGCAGGCTGCGTCGCCATGCCGCTGGGGTTCACGCCTGATATGGGGCTGGCAGGGCGCTGATGGAAGCCTGACCGCCTTGGCATATGAGGACTTGCGGAGTAGATAGGGCCTGATGACGAAGGCGCAACGACACCCACTGTCCGCGGATTATCGACGGCTGACGATTGCCGGGCTGGCGTTTGCCTTGATGGCGATCCTGACCGGCCTCGCCTTTGGCGGCTGGATGGAAAACGGCGCGCGCATTCTCGCCGTCATGGCGGAAAGCGGTTTGTCCTGGTGCCTCTAGCACGGCTGCTCCGATCATCCGTCGCAGTCTGAATTTCATGGAGACCTTCGAGCAATGAATACCGTCCGCACCCTGCTTTGGGTTTTCATCGCGATCTTCGCCGGCCTTCTCGGCTGGCTGTCCTATGAATGGTACCGTTCAGCCGGCGGTCCGGGCGAAGCCGCCTATGGCGTTCCGTTCGAACTCACCGACCAGAACGGCGAGCCGATCACCGAACAGGCTTTTCGCGACAAGCCTACGGCGCTCTTCTTCGGCTTTACCCATTGCCCCGAAGTCTGTCCCACCACGCTGTTCGAACTCGATGGCTGGCTCAAGCAGGTGGACCCCGACGGGAACCAGATCGACGCCTATTTCATTACTGTCGACCCCGAGCGTGACACGCCCGAGGTATTGAAGAATTACATTTCCGCCGTCTCCGACCGCATCACCGGCATTGCGGGGGATCCTGACAAGATTGCCGAGGTCATCAAGGGTTTTCATATTTACGCCAAGAAGGTGCCGCTCGAATCCGGCGACCCTGATGATTACACGATGGACCACACGGCAAACGTCTTTCTTCTCGATGACAAGGGCCGTTTCAAGAGCACCATCGCCTGGGGCGAAAATCCCGACATCGCGGTCAAAAAGCTGGAAAACCTTCTCAAAGGCTGACAATAGGATTGTTGCCCGAAGAAAAGGAATGTTTCCCGCTTGGACGACATAGCGCTAAAGATCGCCTTTATCGGCGCCGCCGGCATGACCGCGCAATGGCTTGCATGGCGTCTTCATCTGCCCGCCATCGTATTGCTGCTCGCAGCCGGCTTTCTGGCCGGCCCGGTCACCGGTTTTCTCGATCCCGCTGAAGATTTCGGCGATATCTACCGCCCCATCATCTCGATCGCGGTGGCAGTCATCCTGTTTGAAGGCGGCCTGACGCTCAATCTGCGCGAGATCCGCGAAACCTCGCGCGCCGTGCAGCGCATCATCATGATCGCCGGACCGCTGACATGGCTCGGCACCGCGCTCTCGGCGCATTACATCGGCGGGCTGAGCTGGCCGACAGCGGTGGTTCTCGGCGCGATCCTGATCGTCACCGGGCCGACCGTGATCATGCCGCTTCTGAGACAGTCCCAGCTCGGTGCCCGCCCCGCATCGCTTCTCAGATGGGAGGCCATCGTCAACGATCCGATCGGGGCGCTCTGCGCGGTGATCGCCTTCGAAACGGTACTCGTCGTCATCGGCGACCACGACGCGGGCAGAGTTGCCCTCGAACTCGTTCTCGGCGGCGGCGGTTCCATCGTTCTCGGCTTCATCGGCGCAAGATTGATCGAATGGACCTTCATCCGCGGACATGTGCCGGAATATCTCAAGGCTCCGGTCCTGTTCGCCGTCGTGATCGGCGTGTATGCGCTTGCCGATCTGGCGCTCGAGGAAGCGGGCCTCCTGGCGGTCACCATCATGGGGATCTTCATCGCCAACACCCGTATTGCGTCGCTGACCGACATGCGCCGTTTCAAGGAAACGATCACCACGCTCCTTGTTTCGGGCCTCTTCATCCTGCTCACCGCGTCACTGACATACGATGACATTCTCGGCCTGAACCTCCAGGCGCTCCTGTTCGTTCTGTCGCTGCTCTTCGTCATCCGTCCGATTGCGGTCATGGTCGCGACCATCGGTTCCGGCGCCACCATCCAGGAACGCATCCTGACATCATGGATCGCCCCGCGCGGTGTGGTCGCCGTCGCGGTGTCCGGCCTCTTCGGCGCGCTGCTGATCGATACCGGCATCGAAGACGCCAACAGGATGATCGCCTTCAGCTTTGCCGTCGTGGTCACGACAATCGTGCTGCACGGCTTCACGCTCGGCCCGCTTGCCAAGCTTCTCAACCTCACCAAGATGAGCAGGCCCGGCCTGCTGATCGTCGGCGGCTCACGCTGGTCGACTGCGCTGGCCGCCAAGCTGCAGGAGCACGAGGTGCCGGTGACGCTCGCGGACCCGAACTGGAACCACCTGTCGCATGCGCGGCTTTCGGACATTCCGGTCTATTTCGGCGAGGTGCTGAGCGAGAACGCCCACCACACGATCGAGCCCAAACGCTACGCGAACCTCATCGCCACCACGGATAACGACGCCTACAACGCGCTCGTCTGCACCGACTTCGGCCCGGAACTCGGGCGCAGCCATGTCTTCCAGATCGGTCGCGACGAGGAGGCCAATCATCGCGCCCTGTCATTCACGCTCGGCGGGCGTCCGCTCACCAAGCCGGGCATGAGTTTCCATATGTTCCGGGAGCGCTTCCGCGACGGCTGGACTTTCCACGTGACGGGTCTGACCGAGGAATATACCTGGGACGCCTACACCGCTGACCGGCCCGAGGACAATGTGGTTCTTCTCTGGATCAAGCCGTCCGGCTCGATGGTTTTCTCCTCGATCGCCAGCAACAATCCCGCGCCCGGCGACAAGGTGCTATCCTTCGGAATCCCGAATGGCGGCCCACCCAAGGCGGCCAACGAGATCGAGCAGCGGAAGCTTCAGGAAAAGGAAGCGCAGGCCGAGGCCGAGGGGGAACCCGAGTCGGAGCCCGACGTCATTACGACCGACACCAAACTGGACGACTGAAACCGAATGCCCACCCATCGCCTTTTCATCACCACCGACGAGGCCGGTGCCTCGACCGCACTGGATATCCTCGGCACGGCCTTCGAGGACGAGGGCCACGCGGTGGCCACGACCGAAATCGACGAGGATGCAGGCATCTGGCAGGCATCTGTCTATGTCGAGGATGAAAGCCCGGACGAGATGAAGGCGGCAATCGCCGGATATCTGGCGGACGCCTTGCCCGGATGCGAGATCGAGACCGAGGAACTGCCCGAAATCGACTGGGTCACCCATTCGCTGGAAGGCCTCAAACCGGTCCGCGCGGGCCGTTTCCTCGTTCATGGCTCGCACGACAAGGATGCCGCCCGCATCGGCGATATCGGCATCCTGATCGATGCCGCCCAGGCCTTCGGCACCGGCCACCACGGCACCACCGCCGGCTGCCTCGAAATGCTCGACAGCGTGATCCGCGGCTGGCCGGCGGCAAAGGGATACCCCTCCCCGGTCCTCGATCTCGGGACCGGTTCGGGCGTGCTCGCGATCGCTGCCGCCAGGCTTACGCCGACTTCCGTCCTCGCCACCGACATCGACCCCGTCGCAACGCGGGTCGCGCTCGAAAACATGAAGATCAACAAGGTGGGCAATCAGGTTCGGGCGATCACGGCTGCCGGATTTCATTCCCCCGAAATTGCCAATGCGGCGCCCTTCGAGCTCATCGTTGCCAACATCCTTGCCCGCCCGCTGATGAAGATGGCGCCCGAAATCAGGAATGCGCTCGCGCCCGGCGGGTCTGTGATCCTGTCAGGCATTCTCGCCGAACAGCGCTGGAAGGTGCTCGCCGCCTTCAACGCGCAGGGCATGGCGCATGTGCGCACGATCTGGCGCAATGGCTGGGTAACGATCCATCTGCGCTGACGGCAGCATCGACGCCTGAAGGCCGGATACGAAAACGGCCTGCCGCGGGACGACAGGCCGTTTCGTTTGGGAGGATATCCGCGATCCGCAGGGACCGCGCAAGTCAGAGATCAGAAGAAGTAGGTCTGGTAGCCTTCACGGTTGATCTCTTCTCGGGTGCGACCGAGAATCTTCAGCGATTCGTCATCGAGCTGCAGGAGCGCGCCGTTGACGTAGCGGCGGACCTGGCGTTCCCGTGCGGTCACCATGCGGTCGTAGGCGGTGTGGAGGAAGTTCCGAGCCATGGTTTGTTTCCTTGGGTTGACGGCAGGCTTCAAAGCTTGCGGCCGTTGTTTGTACTGCAATGCAACATAAGAAGATTCACGGCGCTGTTGAAGATTCTATGTTGCAGTGCAGCTATGCGTGAATTGCATGCCGCATTAATAAGAATTGCAAATTTGTTAATCGTTCATCGAAGCGCAATCGACCCTTCTGCCCAATAATCATGCAGCCCGGCCAAAATGGGCCGGGCAGACGTCTGCGCTCGCACCCTTTGCCCCCGGTTGCCCCCGGTTGCCCCCGGTTGGCTATGTGGATAAGGATTCCGCCACGCAGGTCATCGCGTGAAATCAATGCCGTACAGAGGCCGACCCATGTTCCAGAAATTCGACGTTCTCTCCACGCCCGACCTCGCAGCGGCACGCATCGCACGGCTGCGCGAGCAGTTCGACAGGCTGGGCGTGGACGCGGTCGTGGTGCCACGTGCCGATGAATATCTCGGCGAATACGTGCCCGAATGCGCGGAGCGGCTCGCCTGGCTCACCGGTTTTACCGGATCCGCAGGTCAGGCGATGATCTTCCGCGATTCCGCCCACCTCTTCGTCGACGGTCGCTATACCGCCCAGGCAAGGAGCCAGACGGACCCGCAGGTTTTCGACGTGGAAGACCTTGTCGAAAACCCGCCGCACACATTCATCCGCAAGGCAGGCCGCGAGAATTTCCGCCTCGGCATCGATCCGTGGACTTTCACCTCGTCCGAGACCCGCAGGCTGGAAGCGGCGATGGAGGCTGTCGGCGGCGAACTCGTGACGCTCGAGGACAATCCCGTCGACATGGTCTGGGACGACCGCCCCGCCGAGCCGCTGGAACCGGTCGCGATCCAGCCGCTCGACTATGCGGGCCGCAAGGTCGACGACAAGCTCGAAGAAATGCGCAAAGCGATTGCCGGGAAGAAGGCCGGCGCAGCGGTGCTCAGCGATCCGTCCTCCGTTGCCTGGACGTTCAATATTCGCGGTTCCGACCTTCCTTCCACGCCGCACCCCCTGTCGCGCGCGATCCTGCCGGTCGCCGGCCGTCCGACGCTTTACATCGACGAACGCAAGCTCGGCATCGAGGCGCGGGCCTACCTCACGCAACTTGCCGACATCATGCCGCCGGAAAGCTTCGATGAGGCGCTGGCCAATCTGGGGCGCGACAAGGCCGCAGTCATGATCGATCCCGCGGTCGCCCCCCATGCGATCGCCCTCCGCGTGGTCAGGGCCGGCGGATCGATCGTCGAAGCCCCCGATCCCGCGCGCCTGCCGCGGGCGATCAAGAACGACGCTGAAATCAATGCGAGCGCCTCCGTTCACAAGCAGGACGGCGCTGCCATGGTGCGCTTTTTATGCTGGTTCGACAGCGAGGCTCCCAAGGGCGGCCTCGACGAAATAACGGCGACATCAAAACTCGAAGACTTCCGCGCAACCACCGGCGCGGAAATGCAGATGCCGCTCAAGGCACTGTCCTTCGACACGATCGCCGGAGCCGGCCCCAACGCCGCGATCATCCATTACCGCGTCAACACCCGGACCAATCGCCCCATCAAGCCCGGCGAGATGTTTCTGGTGGATTCAGGCGGCCAGTACGTCTCCGGCACGACCGACATTACCCGCACCATCGCCGTGGGCGAGGTGCCCGGCGAGCAGAAGCGCTTCTTCACGCTGGTGCTCAAGGGCATGATCGCAGTCAGCCGCCTGCGTTTCCCCAAGGGGACCCGTGGCCTGGAAATCGACCCCTTTGCCCGCCATGCGCTGTGGCAGGCCGGCGCAGATTACGGCCACGGCACCGGTCATGGCGTCGGCAGCTTCCTGGCCGTCCACGAAGGCCCGCAATCCATCTCGCGGCGGGGCGAGCAGGCGCTTTTCCCCGGCATGATCGTCTCCAACGAGCCCGGTTATTACCGCGACGGCGGCTTCGGCATCCGTATCGAGAACCTCATCTATGTCACGCAACAGGAAGAGATCGAGGGCGGCGACCGCCCGATGCTCGGTTTCGAGACCTTGACCCTCTGCCCGATAGACCGGCGACTGATCGTGCGGGATCTGATGGCGGAGGACGAGATCGCTTGGCTCGACGCTTACCACGCCCGTGTCCGCGACGAGATCTCGCCCCTGCTGATGCATCAGGACGACAGGGCGTGGCTGGAAACGGCGACCGCGCCGCTGTGACGGGCTATCAGAGCCCCGCCGCCCTCAAAGCGACCACCAGGCCCCAGCCGATCAGGAACATCACCATCATCGGCAGGCGGAAACCAAGGACAATGGCGGCAAGCAAGGTGAGAATCTCGGCCAGACCGTTCTGAACGAAGCCCGGCGCCACGAGCGTCGTGATCACGGCGGCGGGAACGGCATTGAGCGCGACATTTACCTTGGGCGGAATGCGCTTCATGCGTGAGATCACGAGATGTCCGCCGAAGCGGGTGGCGTAGGTCACGAGTGCGCCGGCGAGAATGATCCAGACATTGGCCGGAATGGTCATCAAACCGTCGGTCATCCCATGTCCTCCGGACCATCGCTTTGCGGAACAGGATCCATCGGCACCTCGTGGTCGAGCGGCATGAGGACCGCGACGAGGATGCCTGCCATCGACCCCAGACCGACGTGCCACGGCGAACCGACCGTCAGATAGGCGATGATCGAGCCCACGCCGCTGGCGAGCACCACCGGCAACCAGTTCTGCCGCTTGCGGAAACCGAGCAGCAGACCGAGGAAGTAGATCGGCAGAAGGAAGTCGATGCCGAGCGCTTCGGGATTGCTGATAAGCCGTCCGAATTCGTAGCCGACGACTGTCCCTGCCACCCAGACGACATACATGAACAGGCCGTAGGCCGCATACCACGCAAAGGTGAGCGGCATCTTCCGTTCGACCCGCAATTCGCTCGCCGCATAAAGCGGATCGACCAGCAGAAAAAAGGACAGCGCCTTCTGCAGGAACGAGAATTCGGAAAAATGCCGCCCGACCGATGCGGAGTAGAGGATGTGGCGGAAATTGACGGCAAAGATGGAGAACACGATCAGCCATGCCGCCACGCCGCCCTTGAAGAGCTCGATCCCCACCATCTGGCTTGCTCCGCCGAATATTGTGGCGCTCATCAGGACCGCCTCGAACAGCGTCATTCCCTTGTCGTATGCCAGCGTTCCGAACAGAAGGCCGAAGGGCGTCGCCGACAAGACGGGGACGAGAGCGTCACGGACACCCGCAATTGGTGATGTGGTGGAAGGCATGTTGGAAGAACTCCTGAGCGAAGAGCGTTAGGTCAGCATTCCTGACCTGTCAATTGAATGTGCTTGATGCTTCACTCAACAAAGTTGAGGCTTCCGCTGCGCCTGTGCGTCCATCCTGCCTCAAGTCCAGGCTGGACGCCGGGCAATTTCGCGCCGTAGGATCCGGCCTCAGAACCCCAGCTTCCTGAAGCAGGAACGTCGCCCCCTCCCCGATTCCGCAATCTCCGGCCGGTCCGAGCGTGGAAAAACGCGACCATCGGGGGAAAACCATGCCGCCTGTCACAAAACTGTCATACACCGGTTACTGCAAGGGCGTTTCTGCCATATACCGCATCCGCATGACGGAGCGGCAGAGCCGACTGTACAATTTTCGAAGAGGACAACGGGATGCCGGAATCTCTGCGCAAGCCAACGCTCGACAAGGACCTGGACAAGCTCACGACGATGGAGATGGCGGCCGAGAGCGTCAGCCAGCGCGTCGTCGCTCCGGGTCTTGCCATCCTCTTCGTCGTTATCTGCGCAATCGTTTCAGGCGCCCTGGTGACCGGTCATCAAGGCGCGGTGGTCATCGTGGCCGCCGCAGTGGTGGGTGCCTATATGGCGCTCAACATCGGCGCCAACGACGTCGCCAACAATGTCGGCCCCGCGGTCGGCGCACGCGCCATGAAGCTCGGCACAGCGCTTGTGATCGCGGCAATCTTCGAGAGCGCCGGCGCCCTGATTGCCGGTGGCGACGTGATCGGCACCATTTCGAAGGGCATCATCTCGCCCGAAGCGGTCAACACGCCGGAAGTCTTCATTTCCGCCATGCTCGCGGCTCTCGTTTCGTCAGCGCTCTGGATCCACCTCGCCACCTGGCTGAAGGCGCCGGTTTCGACAACGCACTCCATCGTCGGCGGCGTCATGGGATCGGGCATCGCCGCAGCCGGCATCAGCGCGGTCCAGTGGACGACGATGGGTTCGATTGCCCTGAGCTGGGTCATTTCCCCGCTTCTGGGTGGCGTCATCGCCGCAGCCTTCCTCGCCTTCATCAAGACCGCGATCATCTATCGCGAAGACAAGATCTCGGCCGCGGTGCGCTGGGTCCCGGTTCTCATTGCCGTCATGACCGGCGCCTTTTCGGCCTATCTCGCCATCAAGGGCCTCAAGAGCCTCGTCGAGATCACGCTCACGCTGGCCCTCGTCATCGGTCTCGGCACGGGGGTCCTTGCCTGGATCATCTCGCGTCCGCTCATCCGCAGACAGGCCAGAGGGCTCGAGAACCGCAACCAGTCGCTGCGCAAACTCTTCGCGCTGCCGCTCGTCTTTTCGGCGGCCCTTCTCTCCTTTGCCCACGGGGCCAATGACGTGGCGAATGCCGTGGGCCCTCTGGCAGCCATCGTCCATACCGCAGAACTCGGAGAAGTCGCCTCCAAGGTGTCGATCCCGCTCTGGGTGATGGCCGTGGGCGCGTTCGGCATCTCGCTCGGCCTGGTGCTCTTCGGCCCGCGCCTGATCAAGCTCGTGGGCAACGAAATCACCAAGCTGAACCCGATGCGCGCCTATTGCGTGGCTCTCTCAGCCGCGTTGACGGTGATCGCGGCCTCGGCACTCGGATTGCCGGTGAGCTCGACCCACATCGCAGTGGGAGCCGTCTTCGGTGTCGGCTTCTTCCGCGAATGGTACACGGCTCGCTCGCAACGCCGCGCCGATTACGTCGCCATGCGCAGCGAAACCAACGGCAATGGCAGCACGCCCAAGACGACCTCCAAACGGGCATCCGCGGATGACCAGCGCCGCCGTTTCCTGGTGCGCCGGGCGCACTTCCTGACCATCGTGGCTGCCTGGCTGATCACCGTACCCGCTGCGGCCATTCTCTCCGGCGTGCTGTTCGCAGTCTTCCGGGCTGTTTTTTCCTGATCGGGAGAATTGTCCGGGTGGCTTAGTTGCCCCTGACGATGACTTCGAAACTATTGCCGGTAATCTTGAGCACGCCCTCGGCCTGAAGGCGGCTGATGCGTTCGTTCAAATAGGGACGGCTGACATTGACGAGTTCGGCAAGCAACTGCTGGCTGAGCGCCCAATCGACGCAAAAGGAGCCCGTCGGACGGCTACCGGTCTGCAGGAAGGCCATGACGCGGAGAAACTCCATCAACCTCAGATCCGCGTTGCGGATTCCGCGCACCGACGAGAATTCGGAAAGGAACATGATGTTGCGGCTCATGATCCACATGCACCAGCGCAGGAATTGCGGATCCTTGCATTGCTCCAGGAATTCTTCGCTGTAGAGCTCATAGATGATGCATTTGGTCGTCGCGCGGAAAATGTGCGTGTTCACCCCGCTGATCATCTCCGAAATGTTCACGGTCATCCCCTTGAAGACCGCACCCATCAGGACTTCGCCGCCTCCCGGCGTGGGCAGCAGCACCGAGGCGGTCCCGCTGGACATGTAGCGCAGGGCGAGTGTCCCCGAACCCGGTCCGCAGATTGTGTCGCCCCGTTCATACTCGACGACCTTGGCACGCCGCATGACGCGTTCGCGCATGGTGTCCATGCCATCGAACAACTCGCGCCTGCCGTCTGCAGCCGACCCCACAATTGCGGAACAGGGACTCAGTCCGTCAGAATTATCTACTCGCGCCATTTGAATAATCCTACTAATTACGCAAAGTCATAGCACCTTTGGTGGCAATGCGCGCCCCAAAGCTAAAAAGTCGTCTTGAAATGATCAAAGCTTCGCCGTGAAAGGCCGGCGAAGTCAAATGTAAAATGACAGCAGAACGGAAAGTTCTCAGGCGCCTTCGCCGATCAGCTCAAACCACTGATCCTCTGTTATCACCTCAACGCCGAGTTCTTCGGCCTTGGTGAGCTTGGAACCCGCGCCGGGTCCGGCCACCAGCAGATCCGTCTTCTTCGACACCGAGCCCGAGGTCTTGGCGCCGAGGCGGTCGGCCATCGCCTTCGCCTCGTCACGGGTCATGCGTTCGAGCGAACCGGTGAACACGATCGTCTTGCCGCTGACGGGGCTGGACGCCGAGACGGAGGGTATTTCTGCATCCTCCGGCGTGACTTCAACCAGAAGCTTCTCGATAACCCCGATATTGCGGGGCTCGTTGAAGAATTCGACAATGGCACGCGCCATCACCTCGCCGATGCCGTCGATATTGTTGAGATCGGCCCAGGCCTCGCCCGTATGTCCATCCGCGGCCTTCATCGCTTCGGAGAAGGCTTCGTAGGTGCCGTAGGAACGCGCCAGCAGCTTGGCGGTGGTTTCGCCGACATGGCGGATCCCGAGCGCATAGATGAAGCGGTTGAGCGCAATCGTCCGCCGCGCATCGATGGCTTCGAACAGCTTGCGCACACTCACCCGCCCGAAACCGTCGATATTCTCGAGCTTCGTCATCGATTTTTCCTGCCGCTTCTGCAGCGTGAAAATGTCGGGCGCCGTGCGGATCTGCATGGACGGGTCTTCGGTGCGGAAGAAGAAATCGACCTGTTTGGAACCGAAGCCCTCGATGTCATAGGCGTTGCGCGAAACGAAATGCTTGAGATGCTCGATAGCCTGCGCCTCGCAGACGAAACCGCCGGTGCAGCGTGTCACACTGTCGAGCTTGCCGGTCTTCTCGTTTTTCTCGCGCACGGCATGACTGCCGCACACCGGGCACTTTTCCGGAAACGCATAGGGCCTGGCGTCTGCGGGACGCTTGTCGAGCACCACGTCGAGCACCTGAGGGATGACGTCACCGGCGCGCTGCACGATCACCGTGTCGCCGATGCGCAAATCGTGGCCCTCTTCCCGGATCGGTTCGCCGTTATTGCCGAGCCCGACGATGTAATCGGCATTGTGCAGGGTGGCGTTGGTCACCACCACACCGCCTACCGTCACCGGCGTCAGACGCGCCACCGGCGTCAGCGCTCCGGTGCGGCCGACCTGGATGTCGATATTCTCGATGGTGGTGAAAGCCTGCTCGGCGGGAAACTTGTGGGCTGTCGCCCAGCGCGGACTGCGCGAGCGGAAGCCCAGGCGTGCCTGCAGGTCCAGCCGGTCGACCTTGTAGACGACGCCGTCGATATCGTATTCGAGTTCGCCCCGTTCGAGACCGATTGCATTGTAATGGGCGATGAGATCCTCGACGCTCGTCAGCCTCCGGGTCAGCGGATTGGTCGGGAACCCCCAACGCGCGAATGCTTCGATCATGCCCGACTGCGTCTCCGCGGGCATCTCCGACATCTCGCCCCAGGCATAGGCGAAGAATTTCAGCTTGCGCTTCTCGGTCACCCGCGGATCGAGCTGACGCAGCGAACCGGCAGCGGTGTTGCGCGGGTTGACGTAGGTCGGCTTGCCCTCCTCCTCCATGCGCGCGTTGAGCGCCAGGAAGTCGGGCTTCGCCATGTAGATCTCGCCACGGATCTCTACGATCTCGGGTGCATCCTTCGGCAATTCGTTGGGGATCTCGGAAATGGTGCGTACATTGGCCGTCACATTCTCGCCCGTGGTACCGTCGCCGCGGGTGGCGGCATTGACGAGCATCCCGTTCTCATAACGCAGCGAGATCGACAGGCCGTCGATCTTGGGCTCGGCGGTAAAGGCGATGGAGCCATCGGGCATCTGGCCGAGAAAACGGTAGACCGATCCGACGAACCCTTGCACTTCCTCATCCGAAAAGACGTTGTCGAGCGACAGCATCGGCCGCGCATGGGTGATCTGCGCGAAGGTCGGCAACGGCGTCGCGCCGACTTTCTTCGACGGGCTGTCGTCGCGGACGAGTTCGGGGAAGCGGGCTTCGATGGCGAGATTGCGCTGCTTGAGCGCATCATAGGCCGCGTCGGAAATCTCCGGTGCGTCCTTGCCGTGATAGAGATCGTCGTTGCGCGCAATCTCTGCGGCGAGCCGTTCGAGTTCAGCCCTGGCTTCGGCTTTGGTGAGGGACTCGATCGGCTTGGTGTCGTCTGACATGAAATTCTACTCCGGCGGGACCGGATCTTTCTAGCCGACGCTCACCGGATTCGAAAGCGGCAGACGGCGCCCTGATGCCGCCAATCGACAGCATTCGGGGCGCCGCTTTTCTCGGACTGCCCTCAGGCGGCAGCAACCTTGCTTGCCACGGCGTGGACCTCGGTCTGGGCATTGGCGATCGAGGCTTCACGGTCTTCCGGGCTGAAGGCGAGCTTTTCTGCACGCACATAGGTCACGTCGGTGATGCCGACGAAGCCGAGAAGCGCGTTAAGATGCGGTTCCTGTGCGTCGAGCACCTGCAGCGGGCCTTCCGAATAAAGGCCGCCACGCGACAGCACGACAATGGCGCGCTTGCCCTTGAGCAGGCCTTCCGGACCGGCTTCGGTATAGCGGAACGTCACGCCGGCGCGCAGCAGGTGGTCGAACCAGGCCTTGAGCGTGGAAGGGATACCGAAATTGTACATCGGCGCGCCGATGACGATGATGTCGGCATCCTGAACTTCGCCGATCACATCGTCGGAAAGCTTGCGGGCAGCCTTCTGGCCCTCGGTTTCCGGCTCCGGAACGACATTGTCGGCGGTCATGTGCGGGATCGGGCTGGCGCCGACGTCGCGGACCACGATCTTCGCGTCCGGGCTGGAGACCTTCAGTTTTTCTACGGTGCTGTCGACGAGCGCCTTGGAGACAGAATGCGGGCCGAGAGCGCTGGAATTGACGACGAGAATGTTTGTCATTGGAATATATCCCTTAATTAGAATGCGATCTTGCCTCTAAAATGATGTTGCAATAGGCGGATCGGAATACCTATTTTCAGAACAGATCTGTTGCATAGATAGGAACAGGCATGGATGAGATCGAAGACATGACCACCTTCGTGGAGGTGGTGCGCGGGCTGTCCTTCAGCCGTGCGGCCCAGTCTCTCAATATCTCGAAATCGATGGTCAGCCGGCGGTTGGCGCGGCTCGAGGAAGGTTTTGGGGCGCGACTTCTCGACCGGACCACACGTGGCGTGCGGCCGACGGATGCCGGTATCGAACTGCTCGAACGCGCCGAGAAGATCCTCGACGAGATGCGCCAGGCCCGCGAGGCGGTCGCCGCCCATTCGGGCAAGGTTCTCGGTACGCTGCGGGTAACGGTGCCGCAATCGCTTGGTGCGCGCCGGATGGGACGCATGTTCGCCGACTTCGCCCGGCTCTACCCGGAGATCGTTCTCGACGTCGATTTCGACGACCGGGTGAAGGACCTGATCGAAAGCAAGTACGATGCCGCCATCCGGATCGGCCACATGCCCGATTCCAGTTTCATCATCCGCCAGCTCCAACCCGTCCGCGCGGTCTGCGCGGCCAGTCCGGACTATCTGGAACGGCATGGCACGCCCGACGAGCCGCGCGACCTCTACGGCCACGAATGCCTGCGCTATCTCAATGCCCGGACGGGTGAATGGGAGTTCCAGTCCGGCGGCAGGCAGGTCCGCATTCGCCCCCATGGCCGCATGGCTTCCGGCAATGGCGAGGCACTTCTGCAATGGGCAATTCTGGGATTCGGCGTCCTCTACGCCCCGAGTTTCATCATCGAGGACGCGCTCAAGGACGGTCGTCTGGTGCGCATCCTCGCCGACTATCCCTCCCCCGAATTGTCGATGTGCGTGATGCGGCCGCCAGGCGGGCTCGTGCCGGCCAAGGTTCGCGCGCTGACCGACTTCCTGGTGACACGGATGGGTGTCTATTGCAGCGAGGAGTCTCGGCGCGAAAGCACTGATTAACGCATAGCGACTAGCATCGGCAGCCAGATCGCCGCCAACCGCCCGCGAGTGTCCCGACCGCCATGCAGGTTTCCGCCCCGTCCTTTGCAGCAACGCTCAAGATCGTCGAGCGCGAGGCTGCGCGCCGGGAAGCCACGGACGAACCCGCGATCTCGGCGCAGGATTTTCTCCGCTCGGCTGCGGAAAGCCGCAAGGAATTCTCCCGCGAAAGACTGAAAGCGCTCCGCCAACAGGTGACCACGCTGTCGCTGTTCGCGATGAAGCCTTCGGCCATGGCGCAATTCTCCTCGCAAATGGCGAAGGAACTCGAGGGAGCAGCCAGCGACTTCGCCCGCTCAGTGCGCACGCTCGGCGAAGACCGCCGGAGTTTCATGCCGGAGACGCCCGCGGAGGCCTATCAGGAGATTGCCGATACCGGCAGCGCGCTCGAACGCCATGTGCTGACCGACGAGGACCGCGAGACGGCCGCCAGCTTCTCGGCCGCCGCCCGCCAGATCGAATTGCTGACCGACAATGCCCTCGAACGCAGCAGCGAGCCCGGCGTGACAGACAAGGCGAAGAGGGCGCGGTCGGATGCGCTTGGCGTGGTCGAATTGATGAACCGGCTCGACGGCAAGGGCCTGCTCGAACCGGTCGTGCGCTAGGCCTGACCACCGAACCGCGCTCCGTATTCACACAGATGCGAGATCCGTCCGACGATTCATGGACGGTCGTGGAGGCCCTTGCCTTCAAGGATGCGGGACGCGTGCTTTTCGATCCGCGCAGTCCTGGTTTCCGGTTTCCTGGCCTGGAGGAAGGTGAGCAGATAGCCCCTCCGGCGCCCGGGCGTGAGGGCCTCGAAGGCGCGTTGCAACTTCGGGTCGGCCTCGAACGCGGCTGTGAGTTCGGCCGGATAGTCCAGTTCGCCGTCACCAAGATCGACCTTCAGGCCGGCCTTCTCGTTTTCCATCGCTTCCAGAATGAACGATCGCAGCGCATCCTCCCGCTCGACGACCTCCTTGAGGCTGACGAACCGCGCCATCCGAACCGAGCGTGAATTGTCGCCCGGCGCGACCAGCATCTTGTTCCTGTCTGTCAGCAGGACGCCCTTGAAAAACGAGAGGGCGAAATCCTCCTTGAAGCCCCAGAGGGTCGCGACATTGCCGTCATTGACGGTGTAGCAGGGCGAACGCCACTTGAAATCTTCGCTCAGCCCGCAGTCGAGAAGGATCGCGCGCAGCGCCTCGAGTTCCTTGCGCCAGTTCGTGGCTGCAAAGAAGGTCTCGATCCGCTCTCTTGCTTCGGGTCCGGACATCTTTTCTCCATTCGCTGCTGAAACAGGCTTACCCCTCGCCGGACAGAAGCCTTGCGGCGGCGGCACGCGCCTCCTCGGTGACGGATGCGCCGGCGAGCATCCTGGCAATCTCCTCGCGGCGCGCCGCTTCGTCCATGGTTTCGACCCTGGTCGAGACGATATCGCTGGCCTGATCGGCGCCCGGCCCCTTGGCGATGAGGAAATGGCGCTTGGCCCGCGCCGCAACCTGCGGCGCGTGGGTGACGGAGAGGACCTGAACGGTCTCGGAAAGGCGTTTCAATCGCTTGCCTATGGCATCGGCTACCGCTCCGCCCACGCCAGTATCGATCTCGTCGAAGACGAGCGTCGGCGCCGAGCCGCGATCGGCGAGAGCCACCTTGAGAGCGAGCAGGAAGCGCGAAAGCTCACCGCCCGACGCCACCTTCATCATGGGTCCGGCACGGGTCCCTGGATTGGTGCGCACGTGGAACTCGACCTGATCGATACCCGCTGCACCCGCCCTTTCGGGATCCGTGGTGACCTGGACGATGAAGGCGGCACGTTCGAGCTTGAGCGCCGGCAATTCCGCCATGACGGCGGCTTCGAGCGCCTGGGCGGTATTGTGCCGACGTTCGGAGAGCGCGCGCGCCGCATGGTAGAAAGCAGCCTCGGTTTCCTTGACCCTATCCTCGAACTGGCGAAGACGTTCCTCGCCGGCATCGAGATCCGCGAGATCGGCCACCATGGCAGCTGCGAGTTCGGCGAGTCCGTCGACCTGAACGTTGAATTTCCGTGCGGCGGCACGCAGGGCAAAGAGCCGCTCCTCGGTGAGTTCCAGCTCGCGATGATCGAAATCGGCTGCGCGCAGCGTTTCTTCGGCCCTCGTCTGCGCGTCGGCCAGCGCATTGAGCGCCCGGTCGAGCGCGGCGACGAGATCGCCCATCAGTTCGGGCGCCTCCTCGGCCTTGCGCTCGAGCCGGCGCATAAGCGAGGAAATGACCGGCATGGGCGACGCCTGCCCGTTGAGAATTTCATTGGCCTCGTTGATGTCGGCAGCGGTCTTCTCCGCCTTCATCATCGTGGCGCGGCGACTGGCGAGTTCTTCTTCTTCGCCATCCTGCGGCGAGAGCTTTTCCAGTTCCTCGACCGAGGCGCGGAGATAGTCGGCTTCGCGGGCGGCCGTTTCCACCTTCTCGCGCTGCTTCTTGAGCGCTCGCTCCGCCTCGCGCCAGGCTGCATACAACCCGCCGAGTTCGCCTGCAGCGCCGTCGAGCCCCCCGAAAGCGTCGAGCAGCGTGCGGTGCGCCTCGGCATCGACGAGCGCGCGATCGTCGTGCTGGCCGTGGATTTCGACGAGAAGGCGCCCGGCCTCGCGCATCAGCGCAACGGATGCGGGCTGGTCGTTGATGAAGACGCGGGTACGTCCGTCGCCGTTCTGGATACGACGGAACACGACGTCGCCGTCGTCGTCCAGTCCGTTGTCGCGGATCATCTTGCGGACGGGGTGATCGGCACTGACGTCAAAGGCGGCCGTCACCTGCCCCTTGTCCGCCCCGTGCCGGACGAGCGAACCGTCGCCCCGCCCGCCAAGGGCGAGCGAGAGGGAATCGAGCAGGATGGATTTGCCCGCGCCGGTTTCACCGGTGAGCACGGAAAGGCCTGTATCGAACTCAAGGTCGAGCCGTTCAATCAGAACGATGTCGCGGATCGACAATTGGACGAGCATTGAAGAGAAGCCTTTCTTCCGGCGCGGTGCCGTCTGGTCAGGCTCCGATCAGCGTCTTGCCGGCGCGCGAAATCCACGAACCCGTGTTTTCCCGGGGCTCGAGGCCGCCGGTCTGCAGGAGCTTGTAGGAATCGGCGTACCACTGGCTGTCCGGGAAGTTGTGTCCCAGAACCGCAGCCGCCGTCTGCGCCTCGCTGGTCAGGCCCATGGCGTAATAGGATTCCACGAGCCTGGCGAGTGCTTCCTCGACCTGGCGCGTGTTCGGATAGGTCTCGACCACGGAGCGGAACCGGTTGACCGCGGCCACATATTCCTTCCGCTCGAGATAGTAACGGCCAATCTGCATTTCCTTGCCGGCGATCTGGTCGCGGGCGGCACGGATCTTGGCTTCCGCGTCCTCGACATATTCGGAATCTGGATAGCGGTCGACGACCTCCTGCATGGCCCGCATGGCGCGGACTGCGGGGCTCTGGTCGCGCGTCACCGACGGGATCTGCTTGAAATATGCGAGACCAATAATGTATTGCGCGTAGGCCGCATCGGGGTCGTTCGGATAGAGGTTGATGAACCGGCGCGCGGCGTTGATCGCTTCCTGGTTCTGTCCCTGGCGATATTGAACGAAGGCGTTCATCACCATCGCCTTGCGGGAATATTCCGAATAGGGATGCTGCTTGTCGATCGCCTCGAACTTGCGAGAGGCTTCAGTAAGGTTGCCCGCCTGGATGTTGGCAAGACCCTCGTTATACAGCTGGTCGGCCGGATCGATCGAAGCCGCATAGGCGGTGATATCAATGTCCGGATCGGACTGGCACGCGCTCAGCCCCACTGCCATGGTGGAGATGCCCGCTGCCAACAGCGCAATGCGCAGCACAGATGTGCGGCCGTTGCTTCCGGTACCTGCCATTACTAATCCTTTCTGAGCCCCCGCATGCGCGATCGCCCCCGGAGGGGGAAATGCCGAACCGCGTTCTAGCCGTAAAACCGGCGTTTCCGCAATCACATGATGGCCCTTTGCCGCAAATTTGTGGCGGAGCCGGGGCAAAACGCCCTGCGGATATCGGAGGATGTGAATAGTGCGCCCGGGCTTAATTGAGCCAGGGCGCGAAAGCCGGTGCGCTGACCGCGACCAGTTCGCCGTGACGGCTGGCGCTGCGGCGAGCCGGCTTCTCGACGATCTCGTAGGCCGACGAATCAGCCAGGAGGGCGCGAAGGGCAAGCGCATTGAGCTTGTGGCCGCCGCGATAGCTGCGATAGCAGCCGATGAACTGTGCACCGGCAAGCGCCAGGTCGCCAACCGCGTCGAGCGCCTTGTGACGGACGAACTCGTCGGTATAGCGCAGACCTTCGATGTTGATGACGGTGTGGTCATCCGCGATGACGACCGAATTTTCCAGCGACGAGCCGAGTGCGTGGCCCGAGGCCCAGAGATGCTCGACATCGCGCATGAAGCCGAAGGTGCGCGCGCGGGCAAGTTCCTTGCCGAAAGTCTCCGGCGTGATCTCGCCCTTCCAGGACTGGCGTCCGATCAGCGGCGTGTTGAAATCGATGTCGATCTCGAAGCGGGTTCCGTCATGCGGGATGAACTCGGCCCAGGAACCGCCCATTTCCATCCGCACCGGCTTGACCACGCGGATGTAGCGGCGCTTCTCGGCCAGCGCGACGATACCGACGCTTTCGAAGGCATCGATGAAAGGCATGGCCGAACCGTCCATGATCGGCACTTCACCGGCGTCGATGTCGATGGAGACGTTGTCGATGCCCACGCCCGACAGCGCGGCCATCAGGTGCTCGACAGTACCGACCGAACGATCGGGCGCCTTGCCGAGCAGGGTGCAGAGATCGGTCGAGCCGACCTGCGATGACACCGCGCGCACGGACATGACGAGCTCTTCGCCGTCATAACGATTGAAGACGATACCGGTATCGGCCTCGGCAGGATTGAACGTAATGGAAACATTGTCGCCGGAATGGACGCCCACGCCAGTCAAGCTTACCGACCGCGCAATGGTGGCCTGATAGCCGTTCACATCAATACCCATAAGGCAAACCAATTCCCGTAACAGATGGGCCTAAGCGGCCCGATCCCATTTCCCCAATTCCTTCCGGGAAAATCCGTCCTTTGATGGAAGTGTTTTTTCCCGGCCCCGTCGACCCTTCGGCCGGATTGCAAGATAGGCTGAGGCTTGTCACAATCCAAATCACGCTTTCTTTCGTTCTGTTACGATACATACGCGACAGGACATTAGAATTCATTCAGCCTTTACAAAGCATTAACGAAAGGACCGGCGGCAGGCAAAAGCCCGGCGCCGGTCCTTTTGTAACAAATGGCACGCCGGATCAACCGGCGTGCCCGAATCGTCGGTTTACTTGACCTGGCGACGCAGGAATGCCGGGATCTCCAGCTGGTCGTCATCGGCCATGCTGCGGCCCTGCGGCGCCACCCGGCCCTGATCGTCGAGCTGGCCGCGACGCGGCGCGTAGACGCTGGCTTCCGGCGAGAGCTGGCGACGGGCCTGGGCGGCCGGAGCTGCCTGATGGTCTGCGACATGCTCGTCGTCCTCACGCTTTCCCAGCGATGCGGACAGACGCTTGAGGAGGCCCATCGGACCACGCTCGTCATGTTCGGCCGGAGCGGCCTGACGGCTTTCCATCTCGGCCTTCACCACCGGCGGGAAGTCTTCAACCTGCGGCATGCGCACGGGCTCGGGCTGCGGCGCCGGTGCGGCCATCTGCGGGGCCGGGGCCGGTACGGGCTGCGGAGCCGGCTGGGGAGCCGGACGCGGCGCTGCGGCAACGGGTGCAGGCTGCGGACGGGCCGGCTGCTCCGGAGCAAAGATGCGGCTCTGCGGACGGAACTCGTCGGCCTGCGCCTTCGGCTGGGCTGCGGCAACGGGCGTATCGGCGATACTGAGTTCGCGCTCGAGTTCGCTTTCCGCGGCACGGATGGTTTCGGCGACCGGATCGGCAGCCGGCTGGACCGGAGCCGGAGCAGCCGGTGCGGCCATCTGCGACTGCGGCTGTGCCGGACGGACCGGAGCGGCAGGCGCTGCGGCGGCCGGGCGCGGTGCCGGGCGCTGGGTCATGGCCGGACGGCCTTCGTCCGGATTGGCGGCCAGGGCGCGGTCGATGCCGGTGGCGACGACCGAGACGCGGATCAGGCCTTCCAGCTCCTCGTCGAAGGTGGCGCCGAGGATGATGTTGGCGTCCGGATCGACTTCCTCGCGGATACGGGTTGCGGCTTCATCGACCTCGAAGAGGGTCATGTCGCGGCCACCGGTGATGGAGATCAGGAGGCCCTGAGCGCCCTTCATGGTGGTTTCGTCGAGCAGCGGGTTGGCGATTGCCGCTTCGGCGGCAGCCATTGCACGGCCCTCGCCCGAAGCCTCGCCGGTACCCATCATCGCACGGCCCATCTCGCGCATCACCGAACGGACGTCGGCGAAGTCGAGGTTGATGAGGCCTTCCTTGACCATCAGGTCGGTGATGCAGGCCACGCCCGAGTAAAGGACCTGGTCGGCCATCGCGAAAGCGTCGGCGAAGGTGGTCTTGTCGTTGGCGATGCGGAAAAGGTTCTGGTTCGGAATGACGATCAGCGTATCGACGTTCTTCTGCAATTCGTCGATGCCGGCTTCGGCCAGACGCATGCGGCGCGCACCCTCGAAGTGGAACGGCTTGGTGACGACGCCGACGGTCAGGATGCCCTTTTCGCGCGCGGCACCCGCCACGATCGGCGCTGCACCGGTGCCGGTGCCGCCGCCCATGCCGGCGGTGACGAAGCACATGTGGGTGCCGTTGAGGTGATCCAGGATCTCGTCGATGCACTCTTCGGCGGCT
Organism: Pseudohoeflea suaedae; assembly: GCF_004354915.1. Lineage (GTDB taxonomy): Bacteria > Pseudomonadota > Alphaproteobacteria > Rhizobiales > Rhizobiaceae > Pseudohoeflea > Pseudohoeflea suaedae. Next base: position 75,923 of record NZ_SMSI01000004.1, read on the forward strand.
GCGCGACCGACTTCCGGCTGCGAGCCCGCACCCAGACCTTCGGTGACATTGGCGCCGAGCTGGATGAGGCGCTCCGCCTTGGTCATGGTAAGAGCCTGAGCGTCGGTGTTTGCCACGACGAACTCGACGCCCTGAAGACCGGCGTTGATCATGTTGTTGACAGCATTGCCGCCGCCGCCGCCGACACCGAACACCGTGATGCGGGGCTTCAGCTCGGTGATGTCCGGCTTCTGCAGATTGATGGTCATGGCAACCGTTCCTTCTTCCTTGCTATGGCCGCATCGCCTGCAGGCCAATTCCTTGATTTTAAAAGCTTTCCTTGAGCCAACGGCCGACTGTCGCCAGTCGTCCCTTGCCGTCGATCATGGAAAGTCCGCCCTCGACGCCGGCATGGCTTTCCAGCCCGGCGACCTGCGGATAGATCATCAACCCCACGGCGGTCGAAAACGCCGGCCCCTTGGCAGCCGCCGGAAGTCCGGAGACTCCGAGCGGACGGCCGACGCGTACGTTTCGCGCCAGTATCCGGCGGGCGGTGTCGGTCAGCCCTGTCAGCTGGCTCGCTCCACCCGTCAGAACGATGCGCTTGCCGACAACCGAGGCGTAGCCCGATTGCTGGATGCGCTCGCGGATCATTTCGAGCGTCTCTTCGACGCGGGCCCTGACGATGCGCGCGACGAGACCGCGCGGCACCTGGACGGGCATGTCGTGGTCGTCGTCACCGATCGGCGGCACCGAGACGATATCGCGATCTTCTGCGGCCTGCGGCGCGGCCGAGCCGTGCACGACCTTGATGCGCTCGGCATCCTCGAAACGGGTCGAAAGACCGCGCGCCAGATCCATCGTCACATGCTGGCCGCCGATGGCGATCGCATCGGCATGAACCATCTTGCCGTCGGCAAAGACGGAAATCGTGGTGGTGCCACCGCCCATGTCGATGGCTGCGCATCCCATTTCCGCTTCATCGGAAACGAGCGCGGCCAGACCGGAGGCGTAAGGCGTCGCAACCATGGCATCGACCGTGAGGTGAGCGCGGTTGATCGACAGCTCGAGATTCTTGAGCGGGGCGCGTTCGGCCGTCAGCACATGCATCTCGACGCCCAGAACGTCGCCATACATGCCGAGCGGATCGGAGATGCCGCGCTCGCCGTCGAGAATATAGCCGGCAGGCAGCGAGTGAAGGACGGCCCGCTCATGCAGGTCGGTCTGGCGGGTGGCCGCGGAAACCACCTTGCGCAGGTCCGACGAGGTGATTTCGTGACCGCCGAGATTGACGATCGCCGAATGGGTTTCGCTGGTCAGACGACCGGCGGAAACGTTCACGATCAGCGATTCCACCGTCATGTTTGCCATGCGCTCGGCGGCATCAACTGCCAGGCGCACCGAGTTCTCGACGGCTTCCATGTCGGAGATCACGCCGGCCTTGAGACCGCGCGACTTCTGGTGCCCGATACCGAGGATCTCGATCTTGTGACTGCGGCCCGAAAGGATTTCGGCGCCATCGAGCGGCGTCAGCCGGCCGATCATGCACACGACCTTCGACGAACCGATATCGAGAACGGTGACGACGCTGGTGCGCTTGCCCGAAAGCGGCTTCAAGCGCGGAAGGACGGATGAGGGACGGAAGAATGTCATGTGCGCCGCTCCGCCGCCTTGATCGCCTTGGCCCGTTCCTTGATGGCATCCTCGCGACGTTCATAGGCCGCATCGGTGAGCTTGACGGTCACCCGGTCGTCGAGACGCAGGTCGATCGCGGCGATGTCGCGATCGAGAATGTTTCGGCCGGCATCGAAATCGGCCAGGCGCTGGATCGCGCCATCGATGTCTTTTTCCGGCAGCCGGATGGTCACGCCATTGTCGAGACGCAGGTCCCAGCGGCGATCGGCGACGCGGATCGCGGCCTTGACGCGCTCACGCAGTTCCGGATGAAAGATGAGCCGGGCTTCGAGCTCGTCGGCATTGCGATCGGCACCGAGACCCACATAGAGAGGCAGTTCGGAGTGACGTGCGCCGTCGAACGGAGCGATGATGTCGCCCTTGGCATCGATGAGGGAGAGATCGAGCCCGTGCTGCCAGATGGCGACGGGAACGCGCTCGACCAGCTTCACGGACAGGGAGCCGGGGTAGACCTTGGTGACCTGCGCATCGACGACCCACGGCAGCTCGATCAGGCGGCTGCGCGCTTCCTCGACCGAGATCGAGAGAACCGAAGTCGCGCCGTTGAGGCCGATCTGCTCGAGGACGGTGATGTCCGAGGTTTCCGAATTGCCGGAAATGTAGATGTCTTCGAGCGCAAAACCTGCGGAGGAGCTCAGCGCTTCGGCCACGACCGGGCCATGACCGCCGAGTTGCATGCCGTAGACGCCGGTCGCCGAAAGGAAGGCGACGGTGGCGAGCGTACCGGCGTGGCGGGGAATGGTGACGCGACCGCTCATGAGGGCATGGGCGAAACGCATCGGCCGCCTCAAGACGCGCGGCAGCGCACGGCCGGCGGCCTGAAGGCCATCCTTGCCGGCCCTCCCGGGCCCCTGCCGGAGCGAATCCCCTACCTGCAACACGTGGCGTCCTCCACCATCCAGCTGACGAATTCTTCAAATGAGTGGCCCGCATGGGCGGCCATTTCCGGCGCAAGCGATGTGGGAGTCATACCGGGCTGGGTATTGATTTCGAGCCAGACGAGCTCTCCGTTTTCGGAGAAACTGTCGTCGTAGCGGAAATCCGATCGTGACACCCCGCGACACCCGATTGCTTGATGGGCCGTTAACGCAAGTGTTCGTACTTTTTGGTAAATAAATGGTGAAATTTCTGCCGGCAGGATGTGATTCGATCCGCCTTCGGCATACTTCGCGTCATAATCGTAGAAGTCGTGTCCCTGCGGCACCACATCCGTGACGGCAAGCGCGACATCGCCCATGACGGTGCAGGTCAGGTCGCGCCCCGGAACGTAGCGTTCCACCATCACCTTCTCCCCGTAAGTCCATTCGGGAGATGAGAATATCTGCGGCGGATGAGGTTGATTTTCCTTCACGATCACCACACCGAAGGATGACCCCTCGGCGACGGGCTTGACCACATAGGGCGGCTTCATCGGATGCGCCGACGTGAAGTCACGCCGATCCATGACCCGTGATTCGGCGACCGGGATTCCGGCGGCCTTCGCGACGATCTTGGCGAGCTTCTTGTCCATCGCCAGGGCGGAGGCAAGCACGCCGGAGTGGGTGTAGGGAATGGACAGGAATTCGAGAACGCCCTGGATGGTCCCGTCTTCGCCATAGGGACCGTGAAGCGCATTGAAGGCCACGTCGGGCTTCAACTCCCTCAGCGTGTTGGCAACGTCGCGATCCACGTCGACACGGGTCACCCGGTAGCCGGCACGCTCCAGCGCGTCGGCGCATTCCTTGCCCGAGGCAAGGCTGACCGGCCGCTCCGATGAAAACCCGCCCATAAGGACGGCGACGTGTTTCTGGCTCATAGGTAAAGTCCTGTTCGATCGCACACGTTAAAAGTGCTTGCTTGTTTCAGCCTGACGTCCGAGCTGAATGGTTCATTTTTCTGTCCGAAAAACGACAGCGATTCCACGACCGTTATGGTCAATGAAGCGTTAACGTTTGGTTCTTGGCTGACAGAAAAAGTCATCGCGCGGACGAAGGCCGCCGGGCCGATCCGCGATGAAACCGGAAGAAAGGCTAGCGCGCGGCCTTCCTGGCAGCGCCCGGGGCTTCATCACGAAACCCGGTATGTCGGGCATCCTCGGCGAGATCGAAAGCTTCGTCGGCGACCGGTAATGCCGGAACGATGCGATTGCGTCCGTTTCTCTTGGCGGCATAAAGCGCCCGGTCGGCACGCGAGAAGGCGCAGGTAAAGCCGTCGCCCTCGATCAGGTCGGTGACCCCACCGGATATGGTGAAGTTTATCTGGCCTCCGGGAAGCTCAAGCTTCAAAGCCTCGATGCGCATCCGGGCGAGCTCGGCGAGCGCCATCCCCTCGGCAAGCGAGCGATTGGCAAGAAGCACCGCAAACTCCTCGCCGCCGATACGCGCCTTGATCGCATCCCTGGTGAAAACGGCCCGCAGCACATCCGCCACGACGATGATGGCGGCATCCCCAGCCGGGTGTCCGTAGGTATCGTTGATGACCTTGAAGTGATCGACATCGAACAGGATGAGCACCTTGTCCTGGCGATCACACTCCTCAACCGCATCCAGAAAGGCCCGCCGGTTGGCAAGCCCCGAGAGCTCGTCGGTGAAGCTCATCTGTTCATAGGCGGCACGCTCACGCGACAGATCGTAGATCGCGAAACCGACGACCATGTAGGCGGTCGTTCCGATAATGAACGAGATCGTCGGCGACAGGATGAAGATCGTCTTCAACGCATCGGCAAAGGCATAGGGAAGCAGGCCCATCTCCGCCATGAATGCTTCCAGCACGACGTTCAGGCAAAGCGCCAGCAAACTGATCTTGGCCGCCAGTATGACGGACCTGCGCACGACATCCTTGCGCGTGGCGAAATGGCCAAGCGTCAACTGCCGAACGATCCAGCCGCGCACTTTCGCGATCATGCAGACATACTCCAGGTCTGGTCCGCATAATCGACCCAGAAAGTTTACGCCCTCGCCCCCGGGCTCCCCCAAAATCCCGGGGTAAGGCGGCCAAATAGCGCCGCCACCCATGATTGCAGAACATCCCGCCACACCCTATCCGTCATCCGGGGCATTGCTTTTTCGATCCCCCTTCCCCATATAGAGACAACCAACCGGTGCCTGCGGCATTCTCGCGCCTCCACGAATGGCTGCGTCATGCCTTGTGCTCGATATGAGCGCTTTCCGCATTTTATGATCTTGCGGCAGGCATTGACGGCGGCAGCCGTCCCCGTTTTTCACGGGATCGACCGGATATGTCACGCCCTCGGCGCTGACCACGGATGTACTGGCAGCCTGCCAGCAGCGTGACATCGCGCGGACCGGGTTCTCCGGCCCGCGCAAGAGACCTTCCGGTCCCGTGCCTTTCACGCATGTCTCGCGTGTTTTTGGCGGAGATGAAACTGCACGTCGTCACGGTTGGCCCCAACCGGGGCGTTTCGGCGCTCCCGATACCGGACCGAGGTTCGGTAAACCGCTCGGAAAGGAGACAGGATTTGCAGGTAATCGTCAGGGACAACAATGTCGAACAGGCCATTCGCGTACTGAAGAAGAAGATGCAGCGCGAGGGTGTGTTCCGCGAAATGAGGGCGCGCCGCGCCTACGAGAAGCCCTCGGAAAAGCGTAACCGCCAGGCAGCGGAAGGCGTACGCCGCCAGCGCAAGCTCGCGCGCAAGCAGGCCCAGCGCGAAGGCCTTCTGCCGCGCAAGGGTCGCGGGCGTTAAGGTCAACGATTTGGATGGCGGGGCGGAGCGCAGGCCCCGCCATTACCGCTTCGTGTGCAGCCGGTGGGCAGCCGGCGATAAGTGAAGGAGGCGGCCATGACCGCAGCAGTCGAGAAGATTTCCACTCCCCCCAAGCTTACTCCCCGCGAAAAGGCCGCAGCCACTGACGAGGCTGCTCGCGCCATCATCGACGCGGAAGCCACCAGGCGCGAAAAGAAGACCGAGCGCCTTCGCCAGATGCGCCTCGAGCGCGAGGCCGCCGAAGCCAAACGGCAGGCCATGGCCGAGAAGATCGCCGCGGCAGCATCTGCAAAGGCCAAAAAGGCGCCCGCCAGGAAGAAGACTGCCGCCAAGGCCCTGGCCGAGTAGCCAAGCCAGCTTCCTCTTCCATCCATATTTTGAAAATCCCACGGCGCTCCGCTCGCTTTCGAAAAGGCGGAGCGCCGTATTCGTTCAGCGGGCGAAAACCCAGCGAAATTCCTCGGGGAATGTCTCGATCAGACGGTGCGTTCCTCCGCCGTTGAGATGGTCGTCATCCGAATAGAAGAGCCGGTTTCCGTCGTTCGGCCGGCACAGTGTATCGTCGCAAAATGCGATGAACGGATCCACATAGCGAACCATCGGATCCTTCGCGGCCGCGGCTTCCAGTCGCCTCGCCCTTTCCGAAAACTCATCCTGCAGCTTTTCGCGGTTCGCGCCGCAAATATCGGCAGCTTCTGCCTCGAGAGGACAAGGCGCCGGCGGATTACCCCCGGCCTTAAACCAGCAGCCCGAGGAATTCCTGTACGACATGCCCGTCTGCGAACAGGCCGATGCGCTTGATTTCCCAATGCAGGCGGATGCCGGAATGTTCCAGCACACGCGCACGCACGGTCTCGCCCAGATATTCGAGCTCGTAGCCCGACGCCTGGCCGGTATTGATCATGAAATTGCAGTGCATGGGCGACATCTGCGCGCCCCCGACGGTGAGCCCGCGGCAGCCGGCGGCGTCGATCACCTTCCAGGCCGACGTCCCATCAGGGTTCTTGAACGTGGACCCACCGGTCTTCTCGCGCACCGGCTGAACCGTCTCGCGGTGATGCTGGACGTCGTCCATCGCCTTGCGGATCTCGTCCTTGCCCTTCGCCTCGCCTTCGAAGATCGCGCGCGTGAAGATCAGTTCCGCGGGAGCCGACGAGTGCCGGTAGGCATAGCCCATATCGGCATTGGAGAGGACATGCTTCTCGCCCCGCCTGTCGAGCGCGTGGATTTCCACCACCCGATCCTTCGTCTCCGTACCGTTGGCGCCCGCATTCATGCGCAACGCCCCCCCGACAGCTCCCGGGATGCCGTGGTAGAATTCGAAACCGCCAATGCCGCTCTCGAGTGCCAGCGCCGCCAGATGCTTGTCCGGACAGACTGCGCCGGCGGCGAGCCGGGTTTGCGAGACCTGCTCCGCCTTTCCGAAACCCTTGGCCGACAGCCTGATAACGACGCCGGGAATACCGCCATCGCGCACGAGAAGGTTGGAGCCGATGCCCACGGGCAGGACGGGTATTTCTTCGGGCAGCACTTTCAGGAAAGCTGCCAGATCGTCTTCATCGGCGGGCTGGAAGAGGATTTCCGCCGGACCACCGGTACGAAACCACGTGACCTTCGACATGTCGGCGTCAGGCGTGATGCGCCCGCGAATCTCGGCGAGGCGGTCACCAAGCGAGGCGAGAAGCTTTTCTCCGTCGACCTTCGACCGTCTCATCAGGCATCTCCGTCGGCGAGCTCACCCGGAAGTGCCGCCGCCCACTGGGTGATCGAACCCGCCCCCAGAAGCACGACGAAATCGCCCGGCCTGGCGATGTCGCGCACGATCGGTGCAATGGCTGCCGGTCCTTCTATGAAGCGCGCATCGCGGTGACCGCCCGACTTGATGCGCGAAACCAGCGTCTCGGAATCATACCCCTCGATGGGGTCCTCACCGGCTGCGTAAACGGGTGCGAGCAGGATGGAATCCGCGTCGTTGAAGCAACCGGCGAAATCATCGAACAGGCTGTGAAGCCGCGAAAAGCGATGCGGCTGATGAACCGCGATGATGCGGCCCTGGCAGGATTCGCGCGCAGCCCTCAGGACGGCGCGGATTTCCACCGGATGGTGGCCATAATCGTCGAAGACCTGCACGCCGTTCCATTCACCCGTGAGGGTAAAGCGCCGCTTGACGCCGCCGAAGGAGGCAAGACCCTTGCGAATGGCTTCGTCACCGAGACCCAGACGGTTGGCAACCGCGATCGCCGCACAGGCATTGGCGATGTTGTGGCGGCCCGGCATCGGCAGCATCAGATCCTTGAGGTCCGTCACGTCGCCCGTGCGGCGGCGGCGGATCTGCACGTCGAAGATCGAACGGGTGCCGTCGAGCCGGATATTCGAGTAACGCAGATCGGCTTGCGGGTTCTCGCCATAGGTGATGACCTTGCGGTCCTCGATGCGGCCGGCCAGCGCCTGAACTTCCGGATGGTCGAGACACAGCACCCCGAAACCGTAGAAGGGCACGTTCTCGACGAACTGACGGAAGGCGGCGCGAACGGCGTCGAAACTGCCGTAATGGTCGAGATGCTCGGGATCGATATTGGTGATGACGGCGATTTCGGCCGGAAGCTTGAGGAAGGTGCCGTCGCTCTCGTCGGCCTCGACCACCATCCATTCGCCCTCACCCATGCGGGCATTGGTGCCGTAGGCGTTGATGATGCCGCCATTGATGACGGTCGGGTCGAGACCGCCGGCATCCAGCAGCGCCGAAACCATGGATGTCGTCGTTGTCTTGCCGTGCGTGCCACCAATGGCAATGGCGTTACGGAAGCGCATCAGCTCGGCCAGCATTTCGGCACGGCGAACGATCGGCAGGTGTTTCTCGCGCGCCGCGATCAGTTCCGGATTGTTCTTCTTGATGGCCGTGGAAACGACGACCACTTCGGCATCGCCGAGATTGGCGGCGTCATGGCCGACATGAACCTCGATCCCCTTTTCGCGCAGGCGCAGGACATTGGGATTTTCGGCCTGGTCAGATCCCTGAACCTTGTAGCCGAGATTGTTGAGCACCTCGGCAATGCCGCTCATGCCGATGCCGCCGATGCCGATAAAATGCACCAGCCCGATTGTTTGAGGCATCTTCATGTCCGCTTGCTCCTATCAGTTGCTGCCGGCTGCAATAGCCTCTACCAGATCGGCAAGCAACTGCGTGGCGTTGGTTCTCCCGACGCTCTTTGCACCGGCGGCCATGGCTTGGAGCCGGGCGGGGTCGGACAGAAGCGTTTCGAGATCCGCAGCCAGCGACTGCGTGGTGATGTCGGGCTGGCGGCGCATCAGTGCGCCACCGGCCTCGACGAGGATCCTGGCATTGTGGCCCTGGTCATCGTCGAGCGCATGCGGCAGCGGCACGAGGATCGACGGACGGCCGATGATCGAGAGCTCGTTGACGGTGGACGCGCCCGAGCGCGAGAGCACAAGATGGGCTTTCGCCATCCGCGCCGGCAGGTCGGAGAAGAAGGAATTGACCTCGGCACTCACGCCCATTTCGGCATAGCGGCCCCTGAGGCGCTCCTCGTCTTCGGGCCGGGCCTGCTGGACGAGTTTCAGACGGGACCGCAGTCCTTCGGGCAATAGCGCGATCGCCTCGGGAACGCTGTCGGAGAAATAGCGCGCGCCCTGGCTGCCGCCGAAGACGAGAACGCGCAATTCGCCATCCGGCGCGGGCTTGTCATAAGGCATGCCGGCGACGTCGAGCACCGATTGCCGCGCGGGATTTCCGACTTCGACGATCTTGGCCGCATGGCTTCCGGAAGCCTTCAGAAATCCGCCGGCGATGCGATTCACACGCCCCGCCAACAGGCGGTTGGCGCGGCCCATCACGCCGTTCTGCTCGTGAATGATGCTCGGAACATCGGCGCCGACCGCGGCCATGAGCGGGGGCACGGTCGGATATCCGCCGAAGCCCACCACGGCGGCCGGCCTGACAGAGCGGACAACCATTCCCGCGGTCCGATAGCCTGACCAGAGCTTCAGAAGCGCCCTGGCGATTGCGAGCGGGTTCTTCGACCCGATCGTCGCCGAGGGGACCACATGGATCTTGTCGGCCGGGAAGTGGCCTGCGAATTTCTCCGCCCGGACATCGGTAACCAGATGGACGCTGTGCCCCCGGGCTTTCAGCTCGAGCGCAAGTGCCTCGGCGGGAAACAGGTGGCCACCCGTCCCCCCCGCCGACAACAGAACCGGTCCGGATAGACCCATCAGGCCTGCTCCGGGCGCATCGGGATGAGGCTGCGCCGGCTGGTGGTGCGGCGTGCACGCGTTTCCGGGCTCTGCCGTGTCAGCGCGAGCAGGAAGCCGGCGGTCAGCGCGACCGCGATCATCGACGAACCGCCATAGGAGATCATCGGCAGGGTCATGCCCTTGGCCGGCAGCAGTTCGAGGTTCACGCCGATATTGATAAAGGACTGGAAGCCGATCAGCAGTGACAGGCCGGCAACGGCAAGCCGCGAGAACTCGTCCTGCAGCTTGCCCGCCTTGTTGAGACCGCGAATGACGATGAAGGCGAAGAGGAGCGTGAGCACCATGCAGAACAGAATGCCGAATTCCTCGGCGGCCACCGAGAAGACGAAGTCGGTGTGGCTGTCGGGCAGGATGCGCTTGATGGTGCCCTCGCCCGGACCCTGACCGAACCAGTCGCCCCGGATGATGGCTTCGCGCGCCGTATCCACCTGGAACGTGTCGCCGCCCTTCATCAGGAACCCGTTGATACGCTCGGCGACGTGCGAGAAGACGAAATAGGCACTGATGAAACCGGCGATAGCCAGGCCGCCCAGAAGCATGATCCAGAACCAGCTCATGCCGGCCATGAAGAACATGCCGCCCCAGATGGCGGTCGTCAGCATCGTCTGCCCGAGGTCGGGCTGGGCGACGAGCAGGGCCGCCACGATGCAGAAAAGGATGATGGCGAAGAGATTGCCCGGAATTTCAGGGTGGCGCGAGCGTTCCGAAAACAGCCAGGCACAGATGATGACGAAGGCCGGCTTCATGAACTCCGACGGCTGGATGGACAAGCCCGCAACCGAGATCCAGCGCCGCGACCCCTTTACCTCGACGCCGAAGAAGAGCGCCATGACCATCGCGACGATGGAGACGGCGAGAATGACGATCGCGAGCCGCCTCACCTGGCGCGGCGCCAGGAACGACACCGCGAACATGGTCACCAGAGCCGGCGCCAGAAAGAATGCGTGTCGCTTGACGAAGTGGAAGCTGTCGAGACCGAGACGCTCCGCCACCGGAGGGCTGGCGGCAAACGAGAGCATGAACCCGATGCCTATCAGCGCCAGGAAGGCGGCCAGAAACAATCTGTCGATGGTCCAGAACCAGTCTGCGACCGGCCCGCGTTCAACACGGCTCAACATGTTATGCGACCCCCTTGGCTGTCGTTTCGACAAGCATCTCGATCCCCTCGAGCTTCGCCACTTCAGCAACGAAGGCATCGCCCCGCACCTCGAAATTGCGGAACTGGTCGAAGCTGGCGCAGGCGGGTGACAGTAGCACCACCGGGCTTGCGCCGGCATTGCCGGACGATTGGCCCGCATCGCGCGCGGCGTGGGCCACGGCATTGGCAAGCGTTCCGGAAATCTCGAATTCGCCATGGGCGCCGAACACCGAGGCGAAGGCGGACGCCGCCTCACCGATCAGATAGGCCTTGGCGATACGCGGAAACAACGGCTCCAGCGCGTCGATCCCGCCCTGCTTGGGCAGACCACCGGCGATCCAGTAAATGTTCTCGTAGGACGACAAGGCGGGTGCTGCGGCTTCCGCATTGGTGGCCTTGGAATCGTTGACGAAGGTGACATTGTCGCGCCGCGCGATCGGTTGCATGCGATGCTTGAGACCGGGAAAGCTCTTCAGCCCTGCACGTATCTCGTCGTCCGACAGCCCGACCACCCGGCAGGCGGCGATGGCGGCGGCGGCATTCTGCGCATTGTGGCGGCCTCGCAAGGTCGGAATGTCTGCGAGATCGGCGAAATCGGTCGCATTGCCGCGAACGGCCTGCCTGATGACGGAGCCCTGGGCGAAGAAGCCGTCATCGAGCACGCCCTCTTTGGAAACCTGAACCACGGTGACGCCGATGCGCCCGAGGCGCTCGGATATGGCCTGGGTCCAACCGTCATCGACGGCGACGATCGCCACCTCGGAGCGGGCCACGAGCCGCTCCTTGATTTCCGCGTAGTGCTCCATCGAGCCGTGCCGGTCGAGATGATCCGGCGTCAGGTTCAGAAGAAGGCCCGCGGTCGGACCGAGCGAGGGCGCCAGATCGATCTGGTAGGAGGAGCACTCGACAACATGGAAACGATCTTTGGCAGGCGCTTCGAGTTGCAGGACGGGCGTGCCGATATTGCCGCCGAGCTGGGCATCGCGCCCGCTTGCCGAAATGATGTGGGCAATCAGCGCGGTGGTTGTCGACTTGCCGTTGGTGCCGGTAATCGCGATCAGCGGGCTGCCGGGTGCGGTGACCGCGCGTTCGCGGACGAAAATTTCGACATCACCGATGATCTCGGCATTCGCAGCTTCGGCGAGTTCCACAGTCCAATGCGGCTTGGGATGGGTCAGCGGCACGCCCGGGGAAAGAACGAGCGTATCGATCCCGGACCAGTCGATTTCGCGCAGGTCGGCTGTGACGATCCCCTTGTCCATGGCCTTCGCCACCTGATCCGGATTGTCGTCCCAGGCTGTAACGTCAGCGCCGCCCTCTTTCAGCGACAAGGCAGTCACGAGCCCCGAACCGCCGAGACCGAAAAGTGCGACCCGGCGCCCTGCAAAGCTCGTGGCCGAAATCATTCCTTGATCTCCGGCAGGTCGTCGGAGGGATGATCGACCGGCTCCTCGACAGGCGACGGCTCGGCGGATGCCTCTTCAGAGACGGGTTCCTGAGCAGGCTGAACCCGGGGCTCGCCGCGATAGGGTATCGGCGGCCAGGCTTCCACGAGCGCCGTGATGATCTTGCCGAACCCGATCCCGAAGGAGGATTTCACCATCACCACGTCGCCGGCCCGGACATTCTGCTTGAGCCAGACGGCGAGTTCCTCGGCGGTCTCGCGATAAATCACATTGAGATCCGTGCCGATCTCATCGGTGAGATGCCGCATTTCCGGCCCTGCGAGGCAGACGACGTCCACGCCCGCATCGACGATCGGCTCCTTCAGGTCGCGGTGGACCCGCTCGGAGAACTTGCCCATTTCGAGCATGTCGCCCAGCACGGCGATCCTGCGGCCGCCTTCTCCGGTCCGGGCGGTATTCAACAGGGAAAGCGCCGCACGCATCGAAGCCGGATTGGCGTTGTAGCTCTCGTCGATCAGGGTGACCGTGCCGTCGCCATGGCTCAGTTCGTGCCGCGCGCCACGGCCTTTTTCGGCTGAGAAGGTCGCAAAGGACTGGGCAACCCGGCCCATATCGGCGCCGGCGAACCACGCGGCGCCAAGGGCGGCGAGCGCGTTCTGGACGATATGGCGGCCAGGGGCGCCGATCGACAGTGCGATGTCGCGGGCATTGAGCCGCGCGGTAATTTCCGAGTGGTCGCTTTCCAGCCGCGCCGACATCAGGCGGATGGTCGACTGCTTGTGCTCGCCGAACGAGCGGACATGACCGATCTTGAGTTCGTCGGCACGCTTCTTGAGAGCGGCGAACTTCTCGTTGTCGCGGTTGAGCAGCACATAGCCGCCCTCGACCACGCCTTCCATGATTTCGGCCTTGGCTGCCGCGATCTCGCCGAGATTCTTGAAATTGCCGAGATGCGCCGCCGCCACCGTGGTGATGATGGCCACATGCGGCCGCACCATGTTGACGAGCGGGCGGATCTCGTCCGGGTGGTTCATCCCGATCTCGAAGACGCCGTAATCGGCGGTTGCCGGAAGACGCGCGAGCGTCAGCGGGACGCCCCAGTGATTGTTGAGCGAAGCCTTGGCCGCATGCACCTCACCGCAGGAAGAAAGCACATGGCGCAGCATTTCCTTGGTGGTGGTCTTGCCCACCGAACCGGTGACGGCGATGATCTTGCCGGACGAGCGCGCGCGCGCCGCGCGGCCGAGGTCGCCCAGCGCTTTCAGCACATCGTCCACGACGATCATCGGCACCAGAAGCGCAAGACGCCCCATGGCAGGCAGCTTGGCCTCTGCCACGACCAGAAGGCCGGCGCCGTTGGCCATGGCCGCCGATGCGAAATTGTGGCCGTCGAACTTGTCGCCCTTGATGGCGAAGAAGGCGTCGCCCTTGTTGAGCGTCCGCGTGTCGATGGAGATGCCGGTCACCCCCTTCGGCATGTTGCCGACAGGGCGTCCGTTCATCGCGTCGACGAGTTCATCGGCGGTCCAGAGCATGCTCATGCGCCGATCTCCGCGAGCGCCTTGCGCAATTCCGCATGATCGGAAAACGGCAGCACGGTCGAGCCGACGGTCTGGCCCTCTTCGTGTCCCTTGCCTGCGACGATCAGCGTATCGCCATGATCGAGCATCGCGACCGCCGCGCGGATGGCTTCTGCGCGATCGCCGATTTCCATGGCGCCGGTCGCCGCAGCCATGATCTCGGCACGGATCGCAGCGGGGTCTTCGGACCGCGGGTTGTCGTCGGTGACGATGGCGACATCCGCCAGGCGGGATGCGATCTCGCCCATGATCGGGCGCTTGCCGCGATCGCGGTCGCCACCGCAGCCGAACACGACGACGACGCGGCCGGTCGTGAAGGGCCGCACGGCAGCCAGCACGTTTTCCAGCGCTTCCGGCTTGTGGGCATAATCGACGTAACAGGGCGACCCGTCGGGCGTCGAGCCGACGAGATCCAGACGGCCCGACGCACCCTTCAGGGTTTCGAGCGCTTCGAGAGCCGCATCGGCGGATACGCCGGTCGCCATCGCCATGCCGGCGGCAACCAGGGCGTTGGCGAACTGGAAATCGCCCGCCAGCGGCAGATGCACCTCGAAGATGCGGCCGTCGTGATGAATTTCGCCGATCTGCTTGTGACGCAGATGCTCGACGCGCTTGAGCTGGAGGAAACCGCCCTTGCGGCCGACCGAGAGCACCTGCGCCCCGGCCCGTTCGGCAGCACTGACGGCGCGTTCGGACCAGGCATCATCGGCAAAGATGACCGCTGGATCGCCCTTCGGCAGCAGCGTATCGAAGAGCCGCATCTTGGCTGCGAAATAGCCGTCCATGTCCGGATGGTAATCGAGATGGTCGCGACCGAGATTGGTAAACGCCGCTACCGAAAGCGCCACGCCGTCGAGACGGCGCTGGACGAGACCGTGGCTCGAGGCTTCCATTGCCGCATGGGTGACACCGGCGCTCGCGAGTCCGGCCAGCAGCTTGTGCAACGCGACCGGGTCGGGCGTGGTCAGCGAACCATATTCCTCACGGCCCGGCGCGACGACGCCGGTGGTGCCGATCGAGGCCGCCCGCTCGCCGGCGGACGTCCAGATCTGGCGCAGGAAAGAAGCCACCGAGGTCTTGCCGGCGGTTCCGGTCACCGCCCCCATGACGCGCGGCTGCAGACCGTAGAAAGCGGCGGCGGAGCGGGCGAGCGCCTGACGCGCATCCTTGGCGATGAGAACCGGAAGACCGCAGTCGTCGAGGCCCTCGTCGGAATCCGAGATGATGGCCACGGCCCCCTTGAGAGCGGCATCGGCCGCGTATTTCGCGCCGTCCGTCCTGGTGCCGTGAAGGGCAAAGAAGAGGTTGCCCGGCTCGACAGTACGACTGTCGGCGGTCAGACCGGAGATTTCGATCTCGCCCGCACTCCCCTCCGCGAGATCGATCGCGCGTTCGGGGAGGCCCTGGATCAGCTCGTTTAATTTCATGTCTGCCTGAATTCTTCGGTTACTGGAATACGCTTCGATTCGCTGACAAAGCAGGCTTCAATATGACAGTCGTGCGATAGAGGCGTCATTGCCGAACTTCGGCTCTACACCGAGAAATGCAGCCGAGCGGCGAATGATGCCGTTGACCATCGGTGCGGCGTTGAGGCCGGCGGTGGCGCTGTACTTTCCTTCTTCCGGCTTCGGCTCGTCGATGATGACGAGAACGATGTATTGCGGGTCGTCTACCGGGAAAGTGGCGAGGAAGGCATTGAAGCGCACCGAGTTGGAATAGCGGCCGTTCACGACCTTTTCCGCGGTGCCGGTCTTGCCGCCGACACGGAAGCCGTCGACTTCGGCGCGACGCCCCGATCCCTGGACGACATTGTCGCGCATGAGAATTCGCATCTCGTCGCTGGTCTTCTTGCTGATGACCTGTATGGCCGTCTTTTCCGCCTCCTCCCGCGTCCGAGGCAGGAATGTCGGCTCGATCAGCTTGCCGCCGTTCATCAGGGCGGCGCCGGCCACAGCGGTCTGGAGCGGGGTGGTGGCGACGCCGTGGCCGAAGGATGCGGTCATGGAATGGATCTTCTTCCATTCATGCGGCTGGCTCGGCATCGCAATTTCGGGCAACTCGGTCTGCATTCTGGAAAGAAGGCCGATGCGGGTGAGAAACTCCCGGTGACCTTCGATACCCACGGCATCCGCCATCTTGGCCGAACCGATATTGGAGGAATGGGTGAAGACTTCCGGGATCGTCAAGATGCGGCGCGTGGCATGGAAGTCGCGGATCGTGCGGCCGCCGATGACCAGCGGATACCTGGCATCGATCCGGTCGTTGATGTTGAACAGGCCCGAATCCAGCCCCATCGCAATGGTGAAGGTCTTGAACGTCGACCCCATTTCATAGGTACCGGCGGACATGCGATTGAGACGGTTCTTGTCGAGCGCCTCCACCGGATTGTTCGGATCGTAATCGGGCAGCGACGTCATGGCGATCACTTCGCCGGTATGGATGTCGAGCACGACGCCACCCGCGGCGATCGCGCTGTAGCGCTGCATGGCGGCGGCCAGTTCGTCGCGGACCACGCTCTGCACACGGAGGTCGATCGAGAGCCGGACGGGTTCCATGCTCTCATTGACCGTCAGGCCGGCCGCCGCGAGATCGCCGAGGCCCTGCCCCTCGATATACTTCTCCATGCCGGCGATGCCCTTGTTGTCGATATTGACGTGACCGACGACATAGGCGGCTGTCGAGCCTCCGGGATAGAAACGACGCTTCTCGGGCCGGAACCCGATCCCGGGAATGCCGAGTGCGAGAATCTGGCTCTGCTGTTTCGGCGTGAGCTGCCGACGCAGCCACTGGAAGCGGGAGGATGACGAGAGCTTGCGATAGGTCGTGCGCACATCCAGATCGGGCAGCACCGTGACCAGACGTTCCACCGCCTCGTCCGGATCGACGATCTTGTTCGGCTCGGCATAGAGCGAGACCGTGCGAATATCGGTGGCCAGAACTTCGCCGTTCCGGTCGATGAGGTCCGGGCGCGAGGCCATCAGCTTGTCGGCGGGACCGATGGAGGAGACGGTCTCTTCGCTTTCCATGCCGTATTGGACAAGACGCGCGCCGATGACGGAGTAGAACACGCCGAAACAGAGAATGGTGATCAGGATTCGGCTGCGCGACTGCTGACCGTAGGTCGCGCGCTCGCCCTTGAGTTCGATATGGCCGCTTGCCTTGGGCTTGCTGCGGAAGGAGAACAGGCCCAGTCCCGAAGAGAGTGCAGGCATCCGCATCATGGCTTCACCGATCCGGTCGTGAGATTTGCATCAGGGGTCCCTTCGCCTTCGGTCACTTCAGGGGCGAATTCGGAGGCATAGCCCGGAATTTCATCGGGCTTTGCCATCTGCAGGGGGGTAATGACGTCGAGCTGGAGCTGCTCGTTGAATTCCTTTGTCAGCCGTTCGAGCCGGGCCGGCTGGTTGAGCAGGCTCCAGTCCGCTTCCAGAAGATCGATCGTGTCCTTCTGCAGCTTGATGGCCGTCTGGAGACGATGAACCTCGTCAAGCTTGTCTTCGGCACGGTGCTTGATCTGATAGGTCACGGTTGCCGCAGCGATCATCGCGGCAATCAGGACAATATCGAGGGTACGCAACATCTGGCTCAACCTCCGGCAGCCGCGGATGCGGCCAGTTGGGGAACGGGAAGAATGGACATGTCGGCGGATCCGGCGGCTGCATGGGTGCGCACACCGGCGCGCAATTTCGCCGAGCGGGCACGCGGATTGATTTCGCTTTCGGCCTCGCTGGCCGAGACGGGCTGCTTGCCGAGCGGCTCGAAGGTGGCGGCATCGACATTGACCTGCGGCAGATGCCGCGATCCGGACGCCTTGCCGGAGCGCTCCTGGAAGAAGCGCTTGACGATACGATCCTCGAGCGAATGGAAGCTCACGATCACGAGGCGACCGCCAGGCTTGAGCGCCTTTTCCGCGGCAAACAGCGCCTGGGCCAGTTCACCGAGCTCGTCGTTGACATAGGTGCGGAGCGCCTGGAACACGCGCGTCGCGGGATGGATCTTGTCCTGAGCGCGGCGCGGCGAGACCTTTTCGATGACGCCGACCAGCTGCCTGGTGGTCTCGAAAGGAGCTTCCTTGCGCTGGGCTTCGATGGCGCGGGCGATGCGGCCGGCGTGGCGCTCCTCGCCCAGAAGCCCGAAGATGCGGGTGAGATCGGCCACCTTCATCCTGTTGACGACATCCGCCGCACTCGGTCCGCTTTGCCCCATGCGCATGTCGAGCGGGCCGTCGCGCATGAATGAAAAGCCCCGGGCGGCCTCGTCGATCTGCATGGAGGAGACGCCGATATCGAGCACCACGCCGTCGAGGCTTTGCGCCTCGACATGATCGAGAAGCTGCGAGAAGCGGGAAAGAACGAGCGAAAGCCGTGAACCGAAACGCGCCTGCAGCGCCTTCCCGCCGGCGATTGCATCGGGATCGCGATCGAGCGCGACAACCTCCGCGCCCTTGTCCAGAATGGCTGTGGTGTAACCGCCGGCGCCGAAAGTTCCGTCGAGAATGCGCTTGCCCGGTGCCGGATCGAGTGCTGCGAGAACTTCCGCGAGCATGACGGGGATGTGGCGAGCCTCACCGGAGTGTCCACTGGTGGAGCTGCCCCCCTCATTCGTCATGCGTCGCGTCTCCCCTATGTCGGCCGCTCGGCCGCTCGAAAGTCCTGGCTGCGGGATCGCGCCTGCATGGCTTCGAATGCCCCCGGCTCCCACAATTGAAAGTGATCCCCGCGCCCCGCGAAAGTCACCCTGTCGGTAATCCCGGTGAACTCGCGGATGAAATCCGTCACCAGAACTCGCCCCTCGGCGTCGAGCTTCATGAACACGCCCCCGCCGTGAATGACGAGCGACATGCGGTTTGCCTTTTCGGAAAAAGGATCGAGGGTCGAAATCATCTTCTCGAAGCGATCGAGCATTTCCGGCCCCGCCATCGAGATGGCGGGAAACACGAAGTCCTGACAGGCATAGAGCTCCTCCGTACCATTCCGCGCCAGCACAGCCCGGAAGGCCGAGGGAACAGAAACCCGTCCCTTCGCATCTATCTTGTTCGTCGCGTTCGAGAGGAACCGGTTCATTACGCGTTACAGCCGCTTCCGCCCTCTGGCCGCATCTCATGAGCCCCCCGGAATGATTCCGGAATGCACAGGACCGTGCCGCATCGCCGCAAGCACCGATCCAACCGGTGAACACACCGTCCGATCCGTCTGCTCCGGCGGCCGAAACCCGCCTCGCGATCCTGTGCTTTTGGGATACCATGGGCTCATATGGGCGTCAATGGGACAAGACCCATCAAGGAGCCTTGAATCAATCCATTTTAATACCTCGTCAACCTTAACGAACCGTTAGTATTCAGTAGCTTGGAGCAGGAATTTGACAGGAGTTCGAGAACCGGCTCCAGCCCTGTCCGAAAGGTCAAATCATTGAAAGCCAAAGGCAAAAAAAATCTTGCCTGTTTCGCCCCCTTCGCCGCCGGCGACCTCGCTGCAAATGTCTCGCCAGGTGCATTCCGACGGAAAGGCTCGTACCCGGCGCAGGCGGCAGCATGGAGCTGCGCACCTGCCCCCGTAACTCAGGCGGAACTCGGGCGGCCAGGAAATCCGCCAGCAGGTAACCGGCCCCCTGATCCGCAACTCTTACGAACTGGCGCTCGCCGTCATCCGCTCCGGCCGCGGCATCGGCTGGCACATGGAAGCCGATGTCAAGGAGGATGTCGGCTCCGGTCGGCTCGTAGCGGTTCTGGAAGACTGGACCCGGCCCTATGAAGGCGCGCATCTCTACCACCCGAGCCGGCGACAGGTGCCGCCAGCGCTGCGGGCGCTGATCCACTTCCTCAAGTCTCGATCATAAAAGTGCCAGCCGGCCTGTAAGCCGGGTTCTGTATGGCTTCCGCCCGAAGACGGAAACGTGGCAGCCATTCCTCTGGGCCACGCCTCGCGGCGCACCTCAAGCAACCTACCCGGATGACTGGCCTGGAACAGGCCGGCTTGCGCCGCGTCATCCCTATTCGGTTTTGCTCCCGGTGGGGTTTACCGTGCCGTCGCCGTTACCGGAGACGCGGTGGGCTCTTACCCCACCCTTTCACCCTTACCCCGCCGCCTCAACGCCCATTCACGGGCGTTCAGGTGGCGGGGCGGTTTGCTTTCTGTGGCACTTTCCCTGGGGTCGCCCCCGCCGGACGTTATCCGGCACCGTTGTTCCATGGAGCCCGGACTTTCCTCGAACCGCCACCTTTCGGTGAAATGCGGCGCGCGGCTGCCCGGCCGACTGGCCCGGCCCTCATATCCGAGCCCGCTTCCGAATGCCAGCCGTAAACCGGTTTATGCGGAGATCCCGGCACCGGCACCGGCCCCATCCGGTTCCATGAAATTTTGCATCCTCACGCAACAAAACGTTGTCGCGGTGCATTTGGAACGTAGCGGCACTCGCCGCTGCAACGTGGTTCAACATGGAGAAGCAGACATGGCTTCCGTTTCAGAACCCGAGAGCGCATCGAACACTCCCGGAACATCGCATTCTTATCGCCCGCACGGCGCCGGCGGATGGTGGCTGGCCATCCTTGGAGCCGTCTTCCTTCTGCTCGGACTGACGCTTGGTGGCGGCGGGCTCTGGCTGGCCTGGCTGGGCGGGTCGGCCTATTACGCCATCGCCGGTCTGGGCCTGATCGTTTCAGGCATTTTCCTCTACCGCCGCTCGATGGCGGGCTTCTGGATCTACACCGCAATCTGGCTCTTCACGCTCGCCTGGGCGGTCTGGGAAGTCGGCCTCGATCCATGGCCTCTCGTGCCGCGGGTCGTCGCGCCGACGGTTCTGATGATCGTCCTCCTTGCCTCGCTGCCGGCATTCTCCAGGACGAGAGACGAGCGCACCGTCATGCGCGGACGTCCCGCCTATACGGTGTTACTGGGAGCCGCCCTCGCCGCACCGCTGGCAATTCACCTCGCCCCGATCGCAATGCCTGCCTTTGCGCAGGATCAGGGCACGGAAACCGCCGACCCGGCCGTCCTGCCCTCGGCGGACAACGACACGCCCGACAGCGGCATCATGCCGTCGGATCCACGGCAGACAACCGGTGACGCGACCGAAAAGAAGACGATCGCAGCGACCGGTGTCGCGGTTGCGTCGAAACCTGCGAAGCTTCTGAAGGCAGGCAAGGACTGGCCGCAATATGGCGGCACCTTCGCCGCGCAGCGCTACTCGCCGCTCGACCAGATCACCTCCGCCAATGTTGCTGACCTCCAACAGGTCTGGCTCGCCCATACCGGCGACATGCCGACGGGCGAGACGAAGGGAAAATATTCGCCTGAAAACACGCCGCTGGAAGTCGGCGGGCATCTGTATGTCTGCTCCGCCATGGACATCCTGATCTCCTATGATGCCGGGACCGGCAAGGAGGAATGGAGACACGATCCGAAGGTATCTCCCGACGCCATCCCTTATGGAGCGACCTGTCGCGGCGTTGCCTATTACAAGGCGCCCGAAGCTGCAGCCAGCAGCGGCACGTGTGCGCAGCGCATTGTCGCCGGCACGCTCGACGCCCGCCTGATAGCGGTCGACGCCCTGACAGGCGAGAGCTGCGACGGTTTCGGCCAGAACGGCCAGGTCGACATGAACGAAGGGATCGGCAAGACCGTGCCCGGCTGGTACGCGGTCACCGCGCCCCCCGCCATCGTGCGCGGGATCATCGTGACCGGCGCGCAGGTCAAGGACGGTCAGGCCGAGGACGCCCCATCAGGTGTGATCCGCGGCTATGATGCGATGACCGGCAAACTCGCCTGGGCATGGGACATGGGCCACCCGGACCGGGTCGGCGCGCCGGCCGGCGACGAGGTCTATACACGCGGCACCCCCAACATGTGGACCGCCGCCGCCGCCGATGAGGAACTCGGCTATGTCTACCTGCCCCTCGGCAATTCGTCGGTCGACTATTACGGCGGCAACCGCAAGGACTTCGAGAACGAATATTCGTCCTCCCTGGTCGCCATCGACGTGACCACCGGCAAGCCGGCCTGGAAGTTCCAGACGGTGCACTACGATCTGTGGGACTACGATCTCGGCTCCCAGCCGACGCTGGTGGACTTCCCGTCAGACCGCGGTTCCGTGCCGGCGATCATCCTGCCCTCCAAGCAGGGCGAGATCTACGTGCTCGACCGCCGGACCGGTGAATCGCTGTTTCCGGTTGAAAGCAAGGCCGTGCCGCAAAACGGCGTGGAACCCGAGAACCTTTCGAAAACCCAGCCCTTTTCGGGCTATGCCTCGCTCGCCAAGCCGCCCCTCGAGGAAAGCGACATGTGGGGCGCCACGCCGCTCGATCAGCTGCTCTGCCGCATCGAGTATCGCAGCGCCGTCTATGACGGCGAGTACACCGCGCCCGAGGTCGACAAGCCCTATATCGAATATCCGGGCTACAATGGCGGCTCCGACTGGGGCAGCGTCGCGGTCGATCCGGTCAACGGGATACTGGTCGCCAACTACAATGACGTGCCGAACTACAACAAGCTGATCCCCCGCGAAAAGGCCGATGAAATGGGCATCGAGCCAATCACGAAGGGCGGCAACGAAGCCAAGGCCGAGGGTGCCGGTGACGCGCAGGCCGGATCGCCCTATGCGATCGATGTCAATGCCGGCTGGCGCAACCCGGTCACGGGCATTCCGTGCTCCGCGCCGCCCTATGGCTGGATCCGCGCGATCGACCTGAAGAGCGGCAAGACGCTCTGGGACGAACCCTTCGGCTCGGCGGTGAACAACGGCCCCTTCGGCCTTCACTCGCACCTTCCGGTCACGATCGGCACGCCGAACAATGGCGGACCTCTCGTCACCGCCGGCGGACTGATATTCGTGGCGGCGACGACGGACGACAAGTTCCGCGCCATCGACATCAAGAGCGGGAAGACCGTGTGGGAGACGGATCTGCCCGCCGGCGGCCAGGCCAACCCGATGACCTATGAGGCGGACGGCAGGCAGTATGTTGTTCTCGTGCCCGGCGGGCATCACTTCATGGAAACGAAGGTCGGCGACGAGGTGATCGCCTATGCCCTGCCCGGCCATTCATGAGGGCGCAACAAAAAGGGCCGCGCTGGTAGCCAGCGCGGCCCTCGTTCCGGTCGGGGAAGCGGCGAACTCCTTGGACCGGAACATCTCGAAAACCGGGCGACCGGTTCAGTTCATGATCGCCTGCACCTTGCCGCAATAGGCCTTGGAGATCGGGTTCATGCGCTTGGCGCCATGACCGGCATTGTATTTCAGGATCGTGCCGCAGGTCGAGCCGCCGCCGAGTTTGTGGGCGGCAGCGAGATACTTCATCCCGTATTTGATGTTGGTATCGGGATCGTAAAGACCCTTGGCCGAGCCGCGATATCCCATCATCCGGGCCGTCGCCGGCTTGATCTGCATGAGGCCGATCTCGCCATGCGAACCACGGACGTTCGGACGGTAATTGCTCTCGACGCGAACCACCGCATGGGCAAGCGATTCAGGAACGCCGTATGTCTTGGCATAGGACGAAATGATCTTGCCGTAGGGACGCGTGGCGTAGCCCGAGACGGTGGTCTTGCCCTTCAGTTCCGATTTGGAGATCGATCCGGTCGTCGTCTTGTCGACCCCTGCCGTCTGGCACCCGGCCAAGGCAACGCAAAGCAAGGCCGCTGCCGCGACCGCAAAACCATTCTGCATATTGTAAAACCCACTCTTGCGCCCCGCCGATCCCTTGGACCAGCCACCCCGGGCGTCATCTCGATCTGGGGCGGCCCGCGAAAGCGCGTGGTCTCCGGCCCCGGTGATGGCAAGCCTGATAGAGGGTCGGGTTGGCGGAAAATGTGGCAGGAATGAAAGAGAAATGCGGCGGGTGATAAACTTGTGTTACGAAAGGTTACGTTAGAACTACCTGAAATATCGAGATTTTTTACGACCGGCGCCGCTCGTGGCGCGAACCGGTCAACATAATCTTCATGCGAGTGTCGGCAGTTCGGACAGAAGCTTGTGCAAGGTTGAAATCGTCGAGGCGTCCGCGACGCCATCGACGCGCGCAGGCCGGAAGTGACGCTGAAACGCCATCACCGCTCCCTGGGTCCGGGCGCCGAATATGCCATGGGTCTCGGTCTCATAGCCGTAAAGCGACAACATCGTCTGCAGCGCCTCGACGGGCGGCCCGCTGTCGCCTTGCTGGAAAAACCGCCCGCCGCCGATCGGCTGCGGCTCGACCCAGTGCCCGACCCCTTCGCCTGCCAGCCACGCCCAGTCGAACCACTCGCCCGGATCGATCTTGCGCCCGATGGCGACATCGGAATGACCGAGGATCCGGTCGGGCGCGATCCCGCGTCGCGCGATGATGTCCCGGCACAGGCGCGCGACGGCCCGCATCTGGACCACCGGATAGGCCGGACAGCCCGCCTCATGTCCCTTGTTGGCGATCTCGATGCCGATGGAAGCGGAATTCACATCCGCCTCGCCCTTCCAGTAGCTCTTGCCGGCATGCCAGGCACGATGACTTTCGGGCACCATCTGGGTGACGATGCCGCCCTCGTCGACAAGATAATGGGCGGAAACCTCGGCATTCGCATCGCAGAGCCGTTCCAGCGCGCCCTTTGCGGTGTCCATGCCCGTATAGTGCAGAAGCACCATGTCCGGCTGTCGCGGCTCGCTCGATCCACCGCGGCGGGGTCCGAAATTGGGGGAAGCGCGAACCAGTGCGGGCGGATAATCCGGGTCGAACCCGGTCATGCGGGAACCCGCTGCTGTTTCTGGATCGTCGCAAAGGCGGCGTTGATCGCCGCCATCCGGTCGTTTGCGATCGCAAGGAACTCCTGCGGCACGCCGCGCGCCAGAAGCGCATCCGGGTGACTGTCGGCGGCAAGCTTGCGGTAACGGCGGCGAACCTCGTCGAACGGCGCATGCGGCTCGACGCCGAGAACCTGGTAGGGATCGATCCCTTCCGGATGGACATGGCGCGCCATGATGCGATCGAAATGCTCTTCATCAAAGCCGAAAATGTCGGCCACATGGGCGATAAATTCGAGCTCCTTCTGGTGGATCAGCGAGTCGGCCTTGGCGATATGGAAGAGACCGTCGAGAATATCCTCCAGCATGGCGCAGTTGGAATGACCCGAACCACAAAGACCGGCAATCCGCTCGGCGTAGATGTCGTAGCCCGCGACGTCCTGCTTGGCGATATTGTAGAGCCGTGCGACGTTCGCGGCTTCCTCGTCGGGGATCGCGAAAATGTCCTGGAACGCCGCGACCTCTTCCTTCGACACGACGCCGTCCGCCTTGGCCATCTTGGCCGAAAGCGCGATCATGGCGACGGAGAACGCCACCTTGCGGCGGGTTTCCGGATCGCCGGCGAACACCGTCCGCACCGTTTCCACCACATTGGCGAAAGCGTGGGAGGCGGTACCGCCGACGGCATCGAATAGGCGTTTGAGCAGCGACATGATTTCCGTTTAATCGAACAACGCGGCAAAAGCGAGAACCCGTCGTTCACGCTGCCATCAACTTATTGAATGAGTAAAGCGGCAATTATCATTGGACGCGCATGGCTGCCATGCGGCTTGTAGGCGCATGACGCCTATCTCGCCCACCGCCCCGACGCCTCCCCTGACCGGTTATCTCCTCGGCCTGGTGGGCGTGATGATCTTCGCCGCCACCTTGCCGATGACGCATATCGCGCTCGGAGGCTTCTCGCCTTCCTTCATCACGTTCGGGCGCGCGTTCGGCGCCGCCCTCATCACCGGCCTCGCGCTCCTGGGGCTTCGGCGTTCAGTGCCCGTTGCCAACCGGCGGCAGCTTTTCGCGGCCGGTCTGCTTCTCGCCTATGGCTTCCCCGGCTTCTCCTCCATCGCCATGCAAACGGTTCCGGCGTCCCATGGCGGGATCGTGCTCGGCATACTGCCGCTGATGACGGCGTCGTTTGCGGCACTCTTCGGTGGCGAGAAGCCGGGCCTTCTTTTCTGGGGCTTCGGGATTGCGGGTGCCGCGCTCGTTGTCTCGTTCTCGCTCTCCGGCGCCGACATCACGCCCGGGATCGGCGACCTGTGGCTGGCACTGGCGGCCCTTTCCGCCTCATGCGGCTACGTCATTTCAGGCAAGATCTCGCGCAGCATGCCGGGCTGGGAAGTCATCGCCTGGTCGCTGGTCTTCGTTGCCCCGATCTCGCTGGTGGGCACGATCTGGTCTCTTCTGCAAGGTGGCGTCTCGGCGCCCGACGCGGCTGAATATGCGGGATTCGGATATCTGACCGGTTTCTCGATGGTGCTGGGCTTCGTATTCTGGAACAGGGGACTGGCGCTCGGCGGCATTGCCCGCGTGGGACAGGTGCAGCTTCTGCAGTCCTTTTTCACCATCGCATTCTCGGCCGCATTGCTCGGCGAGGCGGTCACACCGGTGAAGCTCGCCTACGCGTTTGCCGTCGGCCTTGTCGTCTGGTTGGGCCGCAAGGCCAAAGTCGGCTGATCCCTCAGATGCTCGAGGCCGAACGCATCGCCTGATCGTACTGGCCCGACATCACCCGCATCAGCGCCGAAATTTCGCTCACATGCTTCTCGTCGAGACCGAGCGCTAGGATCGGTTCGATGAGCACCTTCTCGCGCAGACGGCGATATTCGAGGCAATGCGCGGCTCCCTTGTCGGTGATGCAGACGATCTTCTCCTTGCCGCGCCGCCCGCTCTCGACGAAGCCCAGCGCTTCGAGCTTCTTGAGCGCGTAGGAAACCACATGCGTGTCCTCGATATTGAACATCATGCAGAGTTCCGCCTGGCTTTTCGGCCGCTCGCGGTGGTTGACCGCATGCACGATCTGAACCTCCATGCTCGACAGGCCGGCTCCGTCGGCGGCGTTCGAACAGGCGGCGATCCAGCGATTATAGGCATTGCCGAGGATGACCAGCGCGAATTCGAATTCCGAGAGCGCCGGCATGGCGCCATCGGCGAGATGCGAGGCGGAGACGATTGGCCCAGGCAGTCCGGCCGTCCCGGATTTGTCCATGATTACCTCGCAAGCATTGTCTGTGGCAGCCAGAGCGCCAGCTCCGGGAAAACGACGATCAGCACGACCGCGACGATCATCAGGCAGAAGAACGGCAGGGTCATCCGCGCGACCTTGAGGATGTCGTAGCCCGTGAGCCCCTGGATGACGAAGAGGTTGAAACCAACGGGCGGCGTGATCTGGCTCATCTCCACGACGAGCACCAGATAGATACCGAACCAGATGATGTCCAACCCGGCGGCTTCCACCATCGGCAGGATGATCGAGGCGGTCAGCACGACGATGGAAATGCCATCGAGGAAACAGCCCAGGACGATGAAGAAGACGGTGAGCGCGGCGAGAAGCGCATAGGGCGAGAACTGCTGTTCGGCAATGAAGCCGGCCAGCGCGCGCGGGATGCCGGTATAGCCCATCGCTGCCGTCAGCACCGCCGCCCCCGCCAGAATGAGGATGATCATCGCCGAGGTGCGCGAGGCGCCTCGCAGCGCTTCGAGAAAGGTCCGGCGAGTGAGCGTGCCGGTCGCGAACGCAAGTCCGAGCGCCAGTACCACGCCGACGACCGCCGCCTCGGTGGGTGAGGCGAAACCCGCATAGATCGAGCCGATGACGCCGGCAATCAGCGCGATCACCGGGAACAGACGCCGCGTCTGCCACAGGCGTTCCAGATAGGGAACGCGCTCGTCGGCTTCCGGCATCTTGTCCCGGTTCAGAAGCGCCCAGACGATGGTATAGCCCATGAAAAGTCCGGCAAGCATGATCCCGGGAACCACGCCGGCGATGAACAGCCGCGCGATCGACTGCTCCGTGGCCGCGCCATAGACGATCAGGATCAGCGATGGCGGGATCAGCAGCCCCAGCGTGCCCGATCCGGCGAGCGAACCGATCGCCATGCGCTCGTCATAGCCGCGCTTTTCAAGTTCGGGCAGCGACATGCGCCCGATCGTGGCGGTGGTCGCTGCCGATGACCCCGAGACGGCGGCAAAAATGGCGCAGCCGAGAATATTGACGTGAACCAGCCGACCGGGAAGCCTCCGCATCCAAGGGGCGAGGCCCGCGAACATGTCTTCGGCCAGCCGGGTGCGAAACAGGATCTCGCCCATCCAGATGAACATCGGAAGAGCGGCGAGATCCCAGGAATTGATCGCTCCCCACACGGTGGTGGCCATGACGGCCCCCGCAGGCACCGAGACCTTGATGAGGATCGCGGCGATGCCGACGGCCATGAGCCCCAGCGCGACCCAGAGACCGGTGGCGAGAAGCATCAGAAGTCCGAGACCCAGGCAGAGGGCAAGCACGAGAAGATCCATCACAGATGCTCCTCGGCATGGCCGTCGCCGGTGGCCATGTAGGAGGCGCTTCCGCCTCTCAGAATTGTGACGAGATCGTCGAGAAGAGCCAGTGCGAATACCCCGACCCCGGTCGCCATGGCGGCCTGGGGAATCCAGAGCTGGATCGGGATGATGCCGTAGGAGACCTCGTTGAACCGATGGCTGTCGAGCACCATGCGGACGCAATAGGCGAAGAAGAAGACGGCGAGCGCCGCCGCCAGCACCAGCACGATCGTTTCGATCACCCGCCGCGCGCTGTCGGGCAGACGGGCCAGTACCAAACTGACCCGGATCTGCTCCCCTGCCCGCAACGATCCGGCAAGCGCCAAAAAGGAGGCCGCGACCAAGAGATAGCCGGCGATCTCCGCCAGCGAGGGAACGAGAAAGCCGTAGGGCGCGATCCCGAACAAGCCGATCACCCTGTCGACCACCCGCCCCGCCACCTGGGCGAAAACGAGCGCGGCGATGGCGCAGAGTGACGCCATGGCCAGCCACTCGGATAGATCATAAACCCGGTCGAGAATTCGTCGCATGCCGGTTGCCCTGTCGGTTTGCAGCTGCCGTCGTGAAAAATTCGGAAAGAAGCCAAGCGGCCGGGTCGCCTGACGGCACCCGGCCCGCATGCGGTCCTACTGCTTGTAGGCGTCGAGAATGGCCTGACCGGATTCGCCGGCACTGGCGGCCCATTCCTCGGTCATGGTCTCGCCGAACGCGGCAAGCCCGTCCCTCAGCTCCGGCGACGGAGCGGTCACGGTGATGCCGTTATCTTTCAGCTCCTGCGTCTTGTCCTCGGTTTCCTTTTTCGAGGCCTCCCAGCCGCGGGCTTCAGCCGCTGCCGCAGCATCCCTCACGGCCTGCTGCTGCTCTTCCGGCAGCGCCTCGAAGGCAGCCTTGTTGACGAACACCATGTTGCGCGGCAGCCAGGCCTGGGCGTCGGAATAGTGCGACAGGTAATCCCAGACCTGCGAATTGGCGCCGGTCGAGGGCGATGTGATCATCGCCTCGACGCGACCGGTGCTGAACGCTGTCGGAAGATCCGGCACCTCGACCTGGGTGGGGATGGCGCCCGCGAGCTGGGCGAGCTTTTCCGTCGCCGCGTTGTAGGCCCGCATCTTCAGACCCTTGAGGTCGTCGACCGTCTTGATTTCCTTCTTGGTGTAGATGCCCTGCGGCGGCCATGGCACGGAATAGAGGAGCACCA
The DNA here is from genome assembly GCF_004354915.1 of Pseudohoeflea suaedae. GTDB lineage: Bacteria > Pseudomonadota > Alphaproteobacteria > Rhizobiales > Rhizobiaceae > Pseudohoeflea > Pseudohoeflea suaedae. The sequence continues at coordinate 105,195 of NZ_SMSI01000004.1, forward strand.
GCCCCTGCGCGTCGAGCTTGGCTGCGATCTCGTCCCTGGACGCGTCATACAGCTTCTTCGCATCATCATAGCTTGTGGCCAGGAACGGGATCGAATCCAGACCGAAGACCGGATCCTCGTTCGACAGGCGCGAGCCGAGAACCTCGCCTATCTGGGCGAGCCCGTTGCGGACGGCGTTCTTGATGTCCGGATGCTTGAAGAGCGAACCGTTGGAGTGGACGGTGATCGCCAGTTCGCCACCGGTCGCCGATTTGATGTCGTCGGCGAACTGAACCACGTTCTGAGTGTGGAAATTGGTGTCCCCGTAAGGCACCGGCATGTCCCAGGTGGTTTCGGCGGCTGCGACGGCTGTGCCCAACCCGGTCGAAAGCGCAATGATGCCGGCGGCCGCGAATGCGGATGTCATGAAGTGCTGCATGAGGTAGCTCCCAGTTTGACCAAAACCGCGACGGCGTTCCCTTTTTCTCGTCGCAGTGCCGACAGACTTGCACACACTGAGAAATTGTCAACAAATTATTGACGTTTTCTCCGGGGCGTGTTTCTCATGGTGAAAATCCATATCACGAGGAACAGAACATGGCTGATGGCAAGTGGGATTTCTGGATCGATCGTGGCGGCACATTCACCGATATCGTCGGCCGTGCGCCTGATGGCGAACTGCATCAGCGCAAGCTGCTGTCGGAAAACCCGGAAGGCTACAAGGATGCCGCCATTCAGGGCATTCGTGACCTGCTCGGCGTCGGCCAGCAAGAGGCCATCCCTGCCAACCGCGTCGGCCATGTGAAGATGGGCACCACCGTTGCCACCAATGCGCTGCTCGAGCGCAAGGGCGACAGAACCCTTCTCGTCATCACGAAGGGTTTCCGCGACGCATTGAAGATTGCCTATCAGGCCCGGCCCGAGATCTTTGCCAAGGAAATTCTTCTTCCCGAGCAGCTCTACGAACGCGTCATCGAGATCGACGAGCGCATGTCGGCCAAGGGCGAAGTCCGCCGCGAGCCCGACATCGCATCGCTCGAGACCGCCCTCGCGGCAGCGCGTGAGACGGGCATCGAATCCGTCGCGGTCGTGCTCATGCACGCATGGCGCAATCCCGATCACGAGATCGCGGTGGAAGAGGCTTGCGAGAAGGCCGGTTTCCCGCAGATTTCCGTCAGCCACAGGATATCGCCGCTGATCAAGCTCGTCGGCCGCGGCGACACGACCGTGGTCGACGCCTATCTCTCGCCCATTCTCAAGCGCTATGTCGACCGTGTTGCGGGTGAACTCGGCGCCACACCGGCCGGCGAAGACGGTCCGACACTCCAGTTCATGATGTCGTCCGGCGGCCTGACCGCGGCCGACAAGTTCCGCGGCAAGGATGCCATCCTCTCAGGCCCCGCCGGCGGCGTTGTCGGCATGGTCGAGACGGCCGAACTCGCCGGCTACTCCAACGTCATCGGCTTCGACATGGGCGGCACCTCGACAGACGTGGCCCATTATGACGGAGACTATGAGCGCGTCTTCGACACCGAAGTCGCCGGCGTGCGCATTCGCGCGCCGATGATGCGCATCCACACGGTCGCAGCCGGCGGAGGCTCGATCCTGCATGCCGACGAAGGCCGTTTCCGGGCAGGCCCGGATTCCGCCGGCGCCAATCCCGGACCCGCCTGCTACCGGCGGGGCGGCCCGCTGACGGTGACCGACGCCAACGTCATGCTTGGCAAGTTGCAGCCCGACTTCTTCCCGGCGATCTTCGGCCCCGACCAGGATCAGCCGCTCGACCGAACGGCGGTGGCGAAACACTTCGAGGAGTTGGCGCGGGCCAATCCCGGCAAGTCGGCCGAGGAGATCGCAGAGGGGTTCATCACCATCGCTGTCGAAAACATGGCAAACGCCATCAAGAAGATCTCCGTGCAGCGCGGCTATGACGTGACGAAATACCTGCTCAACTGCTTCGGCGGCGCCGGCGGACAGCACGCCTGTCTGGTCGCCGATGCGCTCGGCATGGAGGCGATCCTCATCCATCCCTTTTCGGGTCTTCTCTCCGCCTACGGCATCGGCCTCGCCCGCGTCTTCGCCTCGCGGCAGCAGGCCCTGATCGCACCGCTCGGCGCCTCAAGTCGCGAGCTCGTCGAAAATGTCATCGGCGAACTCGAAGCCGGTGTCATCGCGGAAATGGCGGAACAGGGGATTGCGGCCCACATGATCGCATCGCGCCCCGTGCTCCAGCTGCGCTATGACGGCACCGACACCACGCTTCCCATCGCGATGGAAACCCTCGATCTCGACCGCGCCAAGGCCGATTTCGAAACCGCGCACAAGGCGCAGTTCGGCTTCATCTACGACGACAAGGGCATCGTCATCGAAGCCGTTTCGGTCGAGGGTACCGACATCTCCGGCGGCAAGCGCGAGGAACGGGAACATGCCCTCGATGAGCGCCAGATCGCCGGCGACGAAACACGGCAGATCCATTCCGGTGGCGCCTGGCACGATGCAAGGGTGATCCGGCGCGAGAGCCTGAAGCCGGGCAATCGCGTGAAGGGGCCCGCGCTGGTGATCGAGGCCAACCAGACCATCGTGGTCGAGCCGGGCTGGACGGCCGAGATCAACGCGCGCGACCACGTGATCCTGACCCGGCACGAAAAGCTCGACCGGGCGATGGCGATCGGTACCGATCACGCCGATCCCATCCTGCTCGAGGTCTTCAACAACCTCTTCATGTCGATCGCCGAGCAGATGGGCGTGACGCTGCAGAACACCGCCTATTCGGTCAACATCAAGGAGCGGCTCGACTTTTCCTGCGCCGTCTTCGATCGCAATGGAGCGCTCGTGGCCAACGCGCCGCACATGCCGGTGCATCTGGGCTCGATGGACCGTTCCGTGGAAACGGTCATCCGCCTGAACGAGGGCAAGATCAGACCCGGCGACGTTTTCGCGCTCAACGCCCCCTACAATGGCGGCACCCACCTGCCGGACATCACGGTCGTCACCCCGGTCTTCGCCGACAATTCCGACACCGAGATCCTGTTCTGGGCCGCCTCGCGCGGTCACCATGCCGATGTGGGCGGAACGGCGCCCGGCTCGATGACGCCGCTTGCGACCACCGTCGACGAGGAAGGCGTGCTGATCGACAATTTCAAGCTCGTCGATCAGGGGCGCTTCCGGGAAAAGGCACTCGAAGACCTGTTGACGGACCATCCCTACCCCGTCCGCAACGTCACCCAGAACGTCGCCGACCTGAAGGCGCAGATAGCGGCCAACGAGAAGGGCGTTGCGAACCTCAGGAAGATGGTCGCGGACTTCGGTCTCGACGTCGTCGAAGCCTATATGGGCCACGTTCAGGACAATGCGGCCGAGAGCGTGGCGCGTGTTCTGGAGAAGCTCACCGATTCCGAATATGCCTATGAAACGGATACCGGCCAGACGATCCGCGTCAAGATAACCGTCGACCGCGAAAAGCGCGAGGCGACCGTCGACTTCACCGGCACGTCGGAAGCGCGCGAGAACAATTTCAACGCGCCGGAACCGGTGGCCCGGGCTGCCGTGCTTTACGTCTTCCGGGTGATGGTTGAAAAGCCGATTCCGATGAATGCCGGCTGCCTGCGGCCGATCAACATCATCATCCCCGAGGGCTCGATGCTGAAACCGGCCTATCCGCGCGCCGTGGTGGCCGGCAATGTCGAGACGTCGCAGCATGTCACCAACGCGCTTTTCGGCGCCTTGGGTGCGCTCGCCAATGCCCAGGGCACGATGAACAACCTGACCTTCGGAAACGACACCTACCAGTATTACGAAACGATCTGCTCCGGCTCGCCGGCCGGCTACCACAATGACGGGAGCGGCTTTGCCGGCACGTCGGGCGTCCATACGCACATGACCAACTCCCGGCTCACGGACCCGGAAATTCTGGAGATGCGCTTCCCGGTGGAGCTCGAGGACTTCCATATCCGGAAAGGATCAGGCGGCAAGGGCAGATTCAATGCCGGCGACGGCACCAGGCGCACGATCCGCTTCCTCGAGCCGATGGAAATGGCGATCCTGTCCTCGCACCGGAACCGTCCGCCCGAAGGCATCGACGGCGGCAGCGCCGGACAGGTCGGCAAGACGGAGATCCGCCGCAAGGACGGAACCATCGAGGTTCTGAAAGCCTGCGACCAGACGATGCTCGATGCCGGCGAAGCAGTGATCCTGACAACGCCGACGGCGGGCGGAGCCGGTCGAGGCTAGCCGACGACCTTGCGCAGATGGCGCGGGTCGGATTCGAAGCGCGCGGCGTGGAGACCGGCCTGCGCTGCACTCATCCCGGGTCTGTGCGAGGTTTCCACCACGCAGGCGCCGGGGAAATGCGCCGCGAAGCTGAAATCCTCCGCATCGTGAAGGTTTTCGAGCCGAACCTTGAGCCCCATCGCATCGGCAAAGAGGTTGACCGCTTCCGCCATGTCGCGGTCGGACCGCGCCGCGGCCGCATGGCGCAAGCGGCCCGCATCGATGCGCCAATGGTCGGCCGGCGAATTCGCGGCACGCGGAATGTCGAAGCGGCCTGCGACCAGATCGGCCGTGGCAATGCTCACGCCGATCGCCCGCAATGCCATGAGATTTTCCTTCGCGCGGCTGTCTGGCTCGTGCCCCAGATGGCGCAGGTCGACTTCGAGAATGAAACGCTCCGGGCGTTGCCCCACCCTTGTGATCCTGTCCGCGAATTCTCCGGCGAAACCGGACTTCCGGATCGATTTCGGAGAGAGGGACAGCGTCACCGTCAGATGATCCGGCCAATGGTCGATGTCGCGCAGAACCGTTTGGATCAGCCACTCGTCGAGGGCAAACTCGAAGCCGGCGATCTGCGAGACCGAGCTCCAGTCGCCGATCCAGCGAACCGAGGCGGCGAAGCCGGACGGCTTGAGCGTACTGGTCTCGACAACCGGCTGATAGCTCACGGTGAAACGATCTTCTGCAAGCGCCTGTTCGAGCGCCTGCTCCGCACAGGATAGCAAGGCCAGCCCGTCGTCGAGCTCCCCCTTGTGGATGGCATGGCGCGCAAAACCGCCGGCCTTCGCGCGATAGAGCGCCAGATCTGCGCGCTTGAGAGCCGCCGCCAGCGTATCGTCGCTTCCCTGCAGGAAGGAAATGCCGATGCTGCCCGACGTCTCGATCATGTTGCCGGCATGGCTGATCGGCCTGAACAGCTTCTTGCTCAGCACCTGCACATAGGCCTCGAGTTCCTCCTCGCCCCGCGCACCTTCCGCCAGCACCACCAGTTCGTCCCCGCCGAGCCGATAGGCGCGGCTTTCTAAATCGCAGGCCGATTTGAGGCGCCTGGCGAGCGTGCGGAGAACCTCGTCGCCGGCATCGTGACCGAGCGTGTCGTTGATTTCCTTGAACCGGTCGAGGTCGATGAGGATGACGGCGGCCAGCGTTTCGTCAGCGTCACCCGTGCCGGCGAGGGTCGTGGTATCGCGCCGCAACGCATGGCGGTTGGACAAACCGGTCAGCGCATCGTGATAGGCCAGGTGATACAGCTCGACGACACCGGCCCGCTCGGCCGCAAGCAGCCGCTCGCTCTCGTCCAGTCGGCGACCGGCACGTGCGGCCACGTAGCCGAACCCCAGAGCAAAGGAAAGGGCTGCGCAATTGACCAGCGGACTGTCGGCAAGCGAATTGAAATAACCATAGATCGGGTGCCCGCTGGTCAAACCGACCGACAGGCATACCAGGGACGTCAAGGCCCCTATCGCCGAGCCCGCGATTGCATATCGCGCTTCCATGCTCGACGGAAAAATATTCAACTTCATGTCAAATACTCCCTCAAGGCCTACAAACTTACAGGGAAGAGTTTTAACAAAAGCTGAGAGTTAACCCGGCGCGATGGATGTGGTTAACATCCGGTGTAACGCCTGCACCGCAAGGCTTTGCGGGCCATCACGTCCGGATGGTGGAACACCTCGAATCCGTGTATCAGGATCCAATGTACAAACTCACCGACACGATCATCGCGAAACTTTCACGTGCCCTGCCCGCTCTGGCCGCGGGAGGGCTTGCGACGATGATGCTCAGCGCCTGCAGTCCGTCGACCGGCCCGGCAGACATCCTGTCGCCCGTTTCGCTGACCTCCACGACATCGACGGTGCGCGCGCTGCCCTACGGCGATTCCGATCCGGTCGATTTCGGCCCGCTCACCCCGGCCCGCCATCCTGTTCACGGCATCGACGTGTCGAAATACCAGGGCGCGATCGACTGGCCGGAGGTCCGGAAGGCCGGTGTCGCCTTTGCCTTCATCAAGGCGACCGAGGGCGGCGACCGCGTCGACAGCCGTTTTGACCACTACTGGCGCGGCGCGAATGCAGCCGGCATTCCGCATGCACCCTACCACTTCTATTATTTCTGCACGCCCGCGGAGGTTCAGGCGCGCTGGTTCATCCGCAACGTGCCGAAATCCGCGGTGAAGATGCCGCCTGTTCTCGACATGGAATGGAACCCGGCATCTCCCAGCTGCAAGCTGCGGCCGGACGCAGCCACCGTGCGCAAGGAGATGCGGACGTGGCTCGACATCGTCGAACGCCACTTCGGCAAGAAGGCGATCATCTATACCACCGTCGACTTCCATCGCGAGAACATCGACGGACATTTCCGCGACCACCAGTTCTGGCTGCGGTCGGTCGCCGCTCATCCCGGCGACATCTATCCGAACCACCCCTGGAGCTTCTGGCAATATACCGGAACCGGAAAGATGCCCGGCATCGAGGGTGACGTCGACATCAACGCCTTCGCCGGAACCCGGGCGGAATGGCGCGAATGGCTGGGCAAGCACGGTAGCTGACCGGACGTCGCAATGACGCCACGAAATAGGCTAGGCTTCTGCGCACCAACAGATCGGGAGACCTTCATGAAACACACGTCCTTCGCCCTCGCCCTGCCGCTCGCCATGCTCATGGCGGGAACGGCCTCTGCCCAGACCGCCGCTTGCGGCGGCGACTTCGGACAGTTTCTGCAAGGTGTGAAGGCGGAAGCGGTGACCACAGGTGTGCCCGCCAACGTGGCTGACAGCGCATTGTCGGGCCTGTCCCCAAACCGCAAGGTTCTTTCGATGGACCGCTCTCAGGGCGTGTTCAAGCAAACCTTTCTGGAATTCTCGAAACGCACCGTCTCCGGCTCGCGCATGCAGATAGGCCAGAAGAAGATGCAGCAATATGCCGACACATTCGCCCGCGCCGAAGCGCAGTACGGCGTGCCGCCGGCAGTCATCACCGCATTCTGGGCACTGGAAACGGACTTCGGTGTCGTACAGGGAGACTTCAACACGCTGCAGGCACTTGCCACGCTCGCCCATGATTGCCGCCGGCCGGAACTCTTCCGCCCCCAGCTGATCGCAGCCCTGAAGATGGTCCAGCACGGCGACCTCGACCCGCGCGGGACCACCGGCGCATGGGCCGGCGAGATCGGTCAGGTGCAGATGCTGCCCGAGGACATCATCGCCCATGGCATCGACGGCAATGGCGACGACCATGTGAAGCTGAAGGAAACGCCCGAGGACGTGATCATGACGGCGGCGAACTTCATCCAGTCGCTCGGCTGGCGCGCCGGCGAACCTTGGCTCAAGGAAGTCACTCTTCCCGCCGGGATGCCGCTCGACAAGTCGGGTCTCGATCAGGGCATGACCACGGCCGACTGGCTCGACATGGGTGTGAAATTGCGCGACGGCTCGAACCCGTCCGGCTCGCTGCGCGCCGACCTTCTCCTGCCGCAGGGCAAGGACGGTCCCGCGTTTCTCGCGTTCCCGAATTTCAACGTCTATCTCGAATGGAACAAGAGCTTCATCTACACCACCTCCGCGGCCTATTTCGCGACCCGCCTCGCCGGTGCCGAACGCTATGAAGCCGGCAGCGCGGACAATGGATTGAGCGATGGCGAAATGAAGTCGCTCCAGCAGAAGCTGGCGGCCAAGGGCTACGATGTCGGCGAGATCGACGGGATTCTGGGCGGCGGCACACGTTCTGCCGTCCGCACCGAACAGATCCGTCTCGGCATGCCGGCCGACGGCTGGCCGACCCGACAATTGCTCAACGCGCTCTGAGAAGAGCTTACCCGTTCCGGCGCGGCTGGCTGGGCGACGGATTTTCCGTCTTCTCGCCTTCCGCCGGCCCCGGATCGGCGTCCGACACTTCGGCGGCGGCAGCCACCGTCGCCGCCTGCCTCGCCCGCGCCGCTTCCACCTGCTCCCGCAGCTTGCGGCTGCGCTTCTGGTAGACGGCAAATCGCGCGGCGCGGTATCTCAGCCGCCCCCACCAGAAGGCGTCGCTCAACGATTCCCGTCGGCGCGAAACCTCGCCCAGCTCCCCCTCATAGGCAAGCCTGAGCGCCTCGCGATAGGTCCCCAGTCCGCTGGCTGCGATCCGCTCGACGCGTTCCATCAGGTTGAACCAGATCGGCGAGAAGAGAAGCGATACCGCGGTGATCGCGATCGCAAGGCGGTAGATGTCGTAGCCCAGCGCGCGCGTCGACCAGCCCGCGGCCGCCAGCACGAAGGAAAACTCCCCGATCTGCGCCATGGAAAGGCCCGCCACCAGCGCGGTTTTCGGCTCGGATCCGGTGGCACGCAGAAGTGCAATGTTGAAGACCGTCTTCACCGAGATCACCAGGAACGAGGCCGCGAGCACCAGAACGATATTGGCCGTGATGAAATCGAGATCGATCAGGAGGCCTATCGACAGGAAGAACACCACCACCAGCACGGACTGGATCGGCTCGATGACGGGAATGACGCGCGAGCGCAGGGTCGAATTGCCCACGATGATGCCGGCAAGAAAGGCGCCATAGACAGGCGAGAGGCCGGCCAGACCGGAGAGCGCGGCCGCCAGAAAGCACAGCGCCAGCGAACCGAGCGCCAGGAGATCGACATTCTCGGCCACCTTCGAGGCGAAGGGGACCTTGAGCTTGGGGTGACTGCCGAACCACCAGAGAATTCCGCCAAGCAGGGCGACGGCGACGACCACCTTGAGCGTCACGTCACCGAGATCGAAAGTGCCGCCGCCGAGACTCGAGACCAGAATGAGCATCGGCACGACCGCAAGGTCCTGCGCAATCAGCACCCCGACGGCCACACGCCCGGGTTCGGCGCGCAGTTCGCCCATGCCGTCGAGCATCTTCATCGCCACGACCGTGGAGGACAGCGCGATGATGAAGCCGAGGATGATGCCTTCGGCGAAATTTGCGCCCAGCCAGAGCGTGAAGATCGCAGCAAGCAGCATGGAGACGATGAGCTGTCCGCCGGCGACAAGCGTTGCCTGCCTGAGACTGGTAATGAAGGCCTTGATCGACAATTCCATGCCGATGAAGAACAGCAGCACGACAACGCCCATTTCGGCGAGCAGCGAGACGTTCTCCGACGTGTGGATCACGCCCATTCCCGTCGGACCGAGAGCCAGCCCGGCGAGGATGAAGCCGACCAGCGGCGGCTGGCGCAGATACATGAAGCCCAGTCCGAGGAAAGCGGCGACCGCCACGGCAATGGCAATGCCGACGAGCGGGTCGCCACCATGGGCGGCGTGGCCCACGGCCTGGCCGACCACGTCCACGACCGTTTGTTCGACGGCACCGCCCGCCGCTTTGACCGAGCCAGAGATGTGTTCTTGCATGCATCGCTCCTTGTTCAGGAAACCTAATACATGCCTGACGAGATTGGGAGCGTTTCAACAGCTTTCGATCAAGGACAAGGCTGGAAGCCCCGCGAACGCGGGCATTTCCGGGAGGCGCGCTATGGTTGCCATGCACAAGACTGCGCCTGCGCCTTGTGATTATTCTAGAATGTCAGTATGAAATTCGAACCACGTCGTGCAGTTTCCGCGTGATACCGAGGAGAAATGGAAACCGGCATTGATGAGGGTCAACATAGTTTTGGGAGGAACTATCAATGAAATTTCAGGATCTTACACTGGCGGCGCTGGCCTCGACCATGCTGGTTGCCGCGTCGGGGCCGGCACTTTCCGCACCGCAGACGCTGAAATGGGCGCATGTCTATGAAGCCAGCGAACCGTATCACACCTGCGCGGTCGCCGCGTCGGATCTGCTCTCCAAGGCCACCGACGGGCGCTACAATATCGAAGTGTTCCCGGCATCGTCGCTCGGCAAGGAAGTCGACATCAACGAGGGCCTCGGCCTCGGCACGGTCGACATCATTTACACCGGGCAGCTGTTCGCAGGCCGGTCCTACGGCCCGATCGCCATCGGCGGCGCACCCTACATGTTCCGCGACTACGATCACTGGGACAAGTACCGCAACTCGGACCTCTTCAACGAAATGGCAAAGGGCTATGAGGATGCGTCGGGCAACCACATCACCTCGATGACCTATTACGGCCAGCGCCATGTCACCTCCAATGTCGAGATCAAGACACCGGAGGACATGAAGGGGCTGAAGATCCGCGTCCCGAACGCGCCCCTCTACATGATGTTCCCGCAGGCCGTGGGCGCCAACCCCACCCCGATCGCCTTCGCCGAGGTCTATCTGGCGCTCCAGCAGGGTACGGTCGACGCGCAGGAAAACCCGCTGCCGACCATCCAGGCCAAGAAGTTCTACGAGGTGCAGAAATACATCACGCTGACCGGCCATATCAGCGATGCGCTGATGACCATCGTCGGCGGCCCCACCTGGGGCTCGATGAGCGAAGACGACCAGAAAGCGCTCGACGGCGTGCTCGACGAGACGGCCGAATGCGCGACCTCCCAGATCATCGAGAAGGAGAAGGAGCTGGTGCAGTGGTTCAAGGATAACGGCGTGACCGTCAACGAGGTTGACCGCACGCCGTTCCGCGAGGCCACGATGAAATTGCACAACGGCCCCGACGCCACCTGGGATCAGGCCACCTACGACAAGCTGCAGGCGATCGAGTAACCGAAGCCGAAATCACGCGTTGCGCGGCGGCCTTCGGGCCGTTGCGTATCAGTTGCTTCGGAGGTTCCCTGATGTCGCCCGATGACAAGACCGATGACCAGACCTCGTTTGCCGATCTGATCCACGAGGAAGACGAAGACCTGACCGGTTTCCAGTGGGACGACGGTTTGGTCCTGATCGTCTTCTGGGCTCTGGCCTTCGTGGTCTTTCTGCAGTTCTTCACCCGCTACGTGCTCAACGATTCGCTTGGCTGGACCGAGGAGATCGCGCGCTTCCTCCTGGTGACGGTGACCTTTCTGGGCGTCGTCATGGCAGTCCGGCGCGAAAGCCAGATTGCCGTGGAACTCGCCTTCCGCTGGCTTTCCAGGCCGCTCCGCAAGGCGCTGCAATATTTCATAGATGTCGTCTCGATCGGTTTCTACGGCTTCATGGGCTATCTCTGCGCCCAGGTGGCTGCGCGGACACAGCAGAAAATGGTGTCCATCGATTTCCCCAAATCATCGATCTACTGGTTCATCTGCGCCTGTTTCGCGGTCATGACCCTTTATGCGCTCATCAACTTCTGGCGCCATTTCCGCACCGGCAGCTCTCGGCTGATCGATCCCGAAACCGCCAAGGCCATGGGCCCGTCGCTGTGACTGAAGGCATGCCATGCTTCTGACCCTTCTCTTCGTTCTGGTCTTCGCACTGATCGCACTCGGCATTCCCGTTGCGATCGCGCTCGCCGGCTCCTCGCTGGTCTTCATCCTCATCGACGGCCATGTCCCCGGCCTCGTCGTCGCCCACCGGATGATCAACGGCGTGGATTCCTTTCCCTTGCTCGCCGTTCCCTTCTTCATCCTCGCCGGCAACCTGATGAATACGTCGGGCATTACCGAGCGCATCTTCGACTTCGCCAAGGCCCTTATCGGCTGGCTGCCCGGCGGACTGGGGCACGTCAATATCGGCGCTTCGGTGATCTTTGCCGGCATGTCGGGCGCAGCCGTGGCCGATGCCGGCGGACTTGGCGCCATCGAGATCAAGGCGATGCGCGACGCCAAATACGATCCGGGCTTCGCCGTGGGGATCACCGCCGCCTCCTCGACCATCGGCCCGATCATCCCGCCCTCCCTGCCGATCGTCATCTACGGCGTGGTCGCCGGGGCCTCGATCGGGCAGCTGTTTGCAGCCGGGCTCATTCCGGGCCTGCTGATGGCAGCCGCGCTGATGATCATGGTGGCCTTCTACGCCCACCGATACCGCTATCCGCGCGACCAGGCCTTCCGGTTCGCCATCCTCGGCCGCGCCTTCATGCGCGCCTTCCTGTCGCTGCTGACGCCGGTCATCATCGTCGGCGGCATTCTGACGGGCGCCTTCACACCCACCGAAGCCGCCATCGCCGCCTGCGTCTGGGCGCTGTTTCTTGGCCTCATCGTCTACCGCACACTGACACTGCGCCGCTTCCTCAAGGTCTCGATGGACACCATCGAGACCACCGCGGTGGTTCTCTTCATCGTCGCCGCCGCCTCGATCTTCGCCTGGATCCTGACCTCGAACCGCGTGCCCGAGCATTTTGCGGCACTGCTGCTGAGCGTGTCGGAAAACCCGATCATCATCCTGCTGCTGATCAACCTGATCCTTCTGGTGGTCGGCTGCTTCATGGAAACGGTCGCGGCGATCACCATCCTGGTACCCGTCCTTCTGCCGATCGCCATGCATGTCGGCGTCGATCCGGTCCATTTCGGCGTGATCCTGGTGCTCAACCTGATGATCGGGCTGCTGACACCGCCGGTCGGCATGGTGCTCTACGTGCTCTCGCGCGTCGCCAAGGTACCGTTCGAACGCTGCGTCAGCGCCACGGCCCCTTTCCTCATTCCGCTGTTTGCGGTGCTGTTGCTGGTGACCTTCTTCCCGATCTTCACCATGTGGCTGCCGACGCTCATCTACCGCTAGGCCGTGGACCGGTGGCGGTTCACAGCTTGTCGAACTCGTCCTTGTCGCGCGGAATGAGCATGACTGCCGAGGCCATCACCGCGAAGCCGAAGGTGACGCCGAAAGAGTTGAAGAGGATGAAATAGGCCACGATCCGGCTCTGCGAATGATTGACCAGATCGCCGAAGCCATTGATGTTGAAGTAGAGAACCGACGCCGCGATCAGCCATCCGACGAGGATGCCGAAGGCGGTATTGATGAGCAAGAAGCGGATCAGTTTGGGCATTGTCCCGATCCCGTGAGCGCGGAACCCGAATGTGCCGCGAGGCACGATCCTAGCATGACGGCAGCCGCCGACCAATACATCTCGCCAATCACATATATCAATCGCCCATCGTTTCGAGGCTGGCGTAGCTCTCGGGTTCTCCCTCGCCTTCGAACGGCGTCGACACCTCGACGAAATCATCCGGGTAGAACCCGTTGAAGCGGGTTCGGAGCGACAGCGAATAGGCGCCGATATGCCCGATCTCGATCCAGTCACCGGTATCGATCGTTTCAGGCAACCAGAACGGTCGCGACAGGATATCCACGGAATCGCAGGTCGCACCGCAGACACGGAACGGCACGACCTTTTTCGGATCGCCGTTGCGTATCTTGCGCGCCGGGTCAGGGATGAAGCGTGCCGGCAGCGTGATCTTGCCGGTCCAGCTGTCCGAGAGGGACGCCCATATGCCGTCATTGATGTAGAGCCGGCGCCCCTTCCGCAACATCACGCGGACGATGAGGGAGAAGGCCCGCGCGACGATCACCCGACCGGGTTCGGCGGTCAGCGGCATCTCATCGAACTCCCACTCCTTGATGTCGGAGCGAAGCCGCGACATCAGCTCCTCGAGCGAGGGCATGGGCTTTTGCTTGCGGGCCGGATCCTCGCCATAGGTCGCCGGAAATCCACCACCGACGTCGAGACCGGCGAGTTTGACGCCGGCACGGTTGCGGACCCAATCTGCCGAGCGCAATGCGGATTCATAGCTTTCCGCCTCCTCCACCTGGCTGCCGACATGGAAGCAGAGCCCCACCTTGAAGCCGATCCGGTCGAGCCGCTGGACCAGTTCGACCGCATGGCCCGGAGCGGCGCCGAACTTCTTCGACAATTCATAGGTCGCATGCGCCTTGGTCTGCAGCCGCACATAGATGGTGATCGAGCCGGGATCCAGGTCGAGCGCCCGCACGATGCGCAGCACCTTGGCGATCTCGTCCTCGTGATCGAGCGACATGACGCGGATGCCGTAGGTCTCCAGCGCCAGGCGAATATCGGACTGCGCCTTGACCGGATGCATGTAAAGCATCTCGGCGTCGGGCGAGGCTTCGCGCACGGCGGCGAACTCGCCCGGGGAGGCCACGTCGAAGATCTTCACCCCCGCCTCGACGAGATGCGAGAGCACCATCGGCTCGCCATTGGTCTTGACCGCGTAAGCCGTGTCGCCGGGAAACAGCGACATGAACTCTCTCGCGTCGGCCTTGAGGATCCCGGGACGGAAACAGTAAAGCGGATGATCGGGGCGGAGTTCGAGTGCGGCTTCCGTTCCGGTCGAGAATTTACGCATGAAGTCTCCCTGATCTGCAGCCCGCTCGAGGCCTGCCATGTACCACATAGAGCATCGGACCGAGGCGTCGAGGCGCTTTTGAGCAACCTCTGATCAACCTATCAGCGGAATTGATTCCACCTTGCCTTTCAACGGCCATAGGATCGCGCAACAATCGCTCATGCAAGCCACCATTTCCGGTGCTTCGGGCAGGGAGAATTGGAATGCTGAAAATACTTGGGCGGACAACGTCCATCAACGTGCGCAAGGTATTGTGGGCCTGCGACTATCTCGGGCTTCAATACGAGCGCGAGGACTGGGGGCGCGGCGTGCGACCGACGTCAGAACCCGAATTCCTGGCCCTCAACCCCAATGCCCAGATCCCGGTTCTCATCGAAGGCGATTTCGTGCTCTGGGAAAGCCAGGCGATCCTGCGCTATCTCGCCACGACCGAAGGCGACAGCGCCCTGCTCCCACAGGAGATCCGGCCGCGCGCCATCGTCAACCAGTGGCTCGACTGGTACGCCACCGGGATGGGGCCGGCAATGACCTATGGCTTTCATGCCCTCGGGCGGCAAACGGCAGGCTACGACGACCGTGCCCGGGTCGAAGATTCCGTGAAGTCGACGCGAAAATACCTCGACATCCTCGAACAGACCTTCGAGGACCATCGGGCTTTCGTCGCCGGCGACACCTTCACTCTTGCCGATATTCCGGTGGCGCTCGGTCTCAACCGCTGGCGTGGCCTGCAGATCAAGGGAGAAACCGCCCGCCCCCGGCTCGAGCGCTATATGGAACGGATATCCGGCGTGCCGGGCTCGGTCCCCTGGTGCACCTCGAAGTTCGACTGAAACCGGCAAGCCATCCGATTCCGGGTGGCGCTTCCGACGGAGTTCGGTCAATGCTGCCGCCACATTCCTCGCAAGGCATTGACCGTTCATGACACGTCCCATCACATCGCCCTCACCATCAACCGCAACGCCTGCATCGATGGATCTCGCCACCTGGGCGATGCTGATTGCACTCGGCCTGATCTGGGGCGGCTCGTTCTTCTTCGCCCGTATTGCGGTTCAGCACATTCCGCCCCTCACGCTCGTGCTCTGCCGCGTCCTGCTTGCGGCCGCGGCGCTGCATCTCGCCTTCGGCCGCATGACCGGCTTCTACGCGACGCTGAAAGCCCGCGCGCCGGAACTCCTTCTTCTCGGCATCATCAACAATGCCATCCCCTTCACCCTGATATTTGCGGGCCAGACCGTGATCGGTGCCGGTCTCGCCTCGATCCTGAACGCCACCACACCCTTGTGGACCGTGCTGGTGGCGCAGGTTTTCACGGATGACGAGAAGATCACGATCACCAAGCTTTTCGGTTGCGCGCTGGGGCTTGCGGGCGTGGTTCTGCTGATCGGCCCCGCCGCGCTCGATCATACCGATACGCCCGTCTGGCCGCTGCTCGCCATTCTCGGAGCGGCGCTCTCCTACGGTTTCGCCGCCACCTGGGGCAAGCGCTTCCGGGGCGTTCCGCCACGCATGGTCGCCGCGGGGCAATTGACTGCATCGAGCCTTGTCATGTTGCCGCTGGCGCTGATCATAGACCGACCCTGGACGCTGCCGGCCCCGCCCCTCGATACCGTCCTGGCAACGATCGCGCTTGCGCTTCTGTCGACCGCCTTCGCCTATATTCTCTTCTTCCGCATTCTCGCCCGCGCGGGTGCGACCGGCACCTCCCTGGTCACGCTGCTGGTTCCGCCGGCGGCAATCCTGCTTGGCGTCCTGTTTCTGGGCGAGAACCTGTCGATAACCGAACTTGCCGGCCTCGCCCTGATTGCCGTCGGGCTTCTGACACTCGACAATCGGTTGAGACGGCGCGGCCGACACGCCGCGTGACAGCGGCTCTGCGGAGCCGCGATCTTTTCGGGGGGAAGACCGGTGGCAGGACAGATGATGTCACTCGCCGCACTCGTGGCAGCGCGTGAGAGCGGCAGGCAGGAACCAGATCAGATGGTGGAACTGGCGCGGGACGCAGCCCGCCGCCACGACAGTGAGATCAAGGCATTCAGCCATCTGGCCGAGAACCCGGCAATACCGCGCGAAGGCCCCCTTGCCGGCGTGGCGATCGGGGTGAAGGACATTCTCGATACATTCGACATGCCCACCACCTACGGATCGGACATCTACGCCGGGTACCGGCCGAAAACCGATGCGGCGATCGTTGCGCTCGCACGCCGACGGGGCGCAACCATTCTCGGCAAGACCGTGACCACCGAATTCGCCTATTTCGACGCCGGCCCAACCGTCAACCCGCATGACCACGCGCACACGCCGGGAGGCTCCTCGTCCGGATCCGCGGCAGCCATCGCAGCCGGGATGATCCCCGCCGCAATCGGCGCCCAGACCGGCGGCTCGGTCATTCGTCCGGCATCCTTCTGCGGGGTGGCCGGCTACAAGCCGAGCTATCGGCTTCTGCCTTCGACGGGCATGAAGCACTTCGCGCCGTCCCTCGACACGGTGGGGCTGTTTGCGGCGAGCATCGCCGATGTCGCGCTGTTCGCCCATCTGCTCACCGGCCGGCCGCTCAATCCGGAACCGGTGGAGCCGGCGACGACCCGCGTCGGCATTTATTTCTGTGCGGAGCTGGAAAGCGCGGATCCGGAGATGCAGCAAGCGCTGGAGCGCGCGGCCGAGGCCGCCACGGCGGCAGGCTTCCTGCTGATGGCCGTCAGCGAACCGGAGGAGAATGCCCGCGCCCGCCAGGCCCACACGACGCTCCAGAACTATGAGGCCGGCATGAGCTGCGGGCCGGATCTCGCTCTCTACGAAGAGCGGATGGGCAAGAAGCTCGTCGCGACGGTGAAGGAGGGCATCGCTATTCCGCCCTCGGTCTATGACGATGCGCGACGGGCGGCCAAGCGCGGACGCGGTGCGACCCGCAAGCTCTTCGACGAGGTGGACATCCTGCTCACCCCGTCCGCACCGGGTGCTGCGCCCGAAGGCCTGTCGTTCACCGGCGATCCGCGCTTCAACAAGCTGTGGACGCTGATGGGCACGCCGACGGTTAACATCCCGTGTTTCAAGACGAAATCGGGGCTGCCCCTCGGCATTCAGGCGGTCGCCCGCTTCGGGAAGGATCGCGAGCTTCTCTCGGTGGCAATGGCCCTCGAGCAGGCTTTCGCGGAGCGCGGCTGAAGGTTAATGCCCGAGGCGCCCCGTGCGTAAGCCTCCGCCGACTGATTTTAACTCCTAATAAATTATTAAGCTGGCTGTTTCCCGCGGACTTTCATGAGCTTAGGTATTTTTGCTGAGCGAATTTTCCACGTTATCACTGCATTGCAGCATAATTTTCGCTTTCCTCGCGCCCGCCTCACACCTTAATATGTTCTTACCAACGCAAGGAGGACCGCGATGGGGTTTACACAATCTGTCAATGCCCTAGTGATCTGTGCTGCGTTCATCTTCGTCGGAGCCATGCTCTTTATCTGAGGCTCACCCCGTCCCCCCAAAAGTGACGAAGAAGAGAAACGACAAAAAAATGCAGGGAGGCAGGAGCGCGATGCTCCTGCCTTTTTGTTTGCCCTGAATTGCGGTGCGCATTCGGCGCGGGTCAGGCCGCTGCGTGAATACCGTTATTGCCATTGCTGCCGTTGCCGCGCAGCCCGAGAAGATGGCAGATTGCGTAGACGAGCTTGGCCCGGTTCATCGTGTAGAAGTGGAACTCGTCGACGCCACGCTCGACCAGATCATAGACCTGTTCGGCTGCAACCGCCGTTGCCACCATGGCGCGGGTCTCCGGATCGTTCTCCAGCCCCTCGAAACGCCGTGCCAGCAGTTCCGGCACCGAAGCGCCGCACATGTCGGCGAAACGGGCAACCTGCGCGAAATTGTGGATCGGCATGATGCCCGGCACGATCGGGATGAAGATGCCAGCCTTGCGAACGCGTTCCACGTAACGCTCGTAAGCGTCGTTGTCGTAGAAGAACTGGGTCAAGGCGCGCGTTGCCCCGGCATCGACCTTGCGCTTGAGGAGATCGATATCGAGCGCGAAGTCGGGGCTTTCCGGGTGCTTTTCCGGATAGGCCGCGACGGAGATTTCGAAATCGCCGAGTTCCCGCAGCCCTCCGACAAGCGCTGCCGAGTTCTCGTACCCGCCGGGATGCGGACGGTATTTGGCCCCGACACCTTCGCTCGGGTCGCCGCGCAGCGCCACGAAATGCTTGACGCCCGCCCCGGCAAACTCGCGAGCCACCTCGTCCACCTCGTCGCGGCTTGCCTCCACGCATGTCAGATGCGCGGCGGGCGCGAGATCGGTTTCCTTGATGATGCGCGAAACCGTGTTCAGCGTCGGCTGCTTGGTGGAACCACCCGCGCCGTAGGTCACCGACACGAAATCCGGATTGAACGGCGCGAGCCGCGAAATGCTCTCCCAGAGCTGGCCTTCCATGTCGCCGTTCTTCGGCGGAAAGAACTCGAAGGACACCTTGATGCGACCGGCAAGCGTGGGGGAATCGAAACGGGTTGGCATATCAGGCGGTCCCTGTGGAGAGTATCGAAGGCCTGGCTATCAGCAGACGGGGATCGCGTGCCAACCAGAGCGTGACTGTCAGCGCGCCGTCATTTTGCGGATCGGGCGGCAGATCGGTGATTTCCTCGAGCGCAAGGCCGGCCTGCACCAGCCATTCGGCCACGCTCTCGTGGCTGAAGCCGAGGCGCGCATGCGCATGTTCCGAGCGCAGTTCCTCGTGCGCGTGAGGTGCGAAGTCGATCACCATCAGCCGGCCGCCGGGCGCCAGCATGCGCGCGGCTTCGGTGATCGCCGGCGCCGGGTCCTGCAGGAAATGCAGCACCTGATGGATGGTGATGACGTCGAACTCGTCATTGTCGAGCGGCAGGTTGTAGATGTCGCCTTGCCGGACGGAGGCGTGGTTGATGCCCGCTTCGTCGAGCTGGGTCCGCGCGATCGACAGCATGTCGCGGCTGGCATCCACGCCGATGGCCCGGCGATACTTGTCCGACAGCAATTCCAGCATCCGGCCGGTGCCGGTGCCCAGATCAAGAAGCGCGTTGAAGGGATTGCGGCCGAGAAGCCTGAGAATTTCCGCTTCCACCTGATCCTCGGGCACATGCAGCTTGCGCAGCTCGTTCCAGCCTTCCGCATTGGCTGAGAAATAGGCCTGCGCGCGATCGGCCCGCACCTGCTTGATGGCCTTCAGCCGTTCGGCGTCACGATTGAGAACGGTGTCGGAATTCGCAGTAGCCTCGAGCACGTGATTGACGAGCTTTGCGCGCAATCCGTCTTCCATGAGCCGGAAATAGGCCCAGGCGCCTTCCTGATAGCGCTCGACCAGGCGCGCCTCGCCCAGAAGCTTCAGATGGCGCGAGATGCGCGGCTGGGACTGGCCGAGAATTTCCGTCATTTCCGAAACCGTGAGGTCTCCCGCAGCCAGAAGCGCGATCAGGCGAAGCCGCGTCGGTTCGCCGGCCGCCTTGAGCACTTCCACGCTTTCGTCCAGACTGAGAGGTGACTGAGACAGCATGCTTACTCCACAAACGATATAAACATATCTTTATATCATTTGAAAAAAGCTCGCAAGTCTCGCGTCGCGACGGGGCCATTTTTTGCCGCACGACACCTGAGCGCGCAGCTGCGCTGGCGCCGAACTCAGAACATATCCGTGTTAGGGACGGACTTAAGGACGATAGATCCACTGGTCGGGGATCGCGGCAGTGATCTCTTCGCCCCTCTCGATCACGCCGGGCTTTTCGACACGCACCACCAGCCCGCGCCGCTTCCTCGCATTGGCGGGGAAGGCCAGCGCCAGTTCCGTCTGGTCGCGATCCGGATAATGGGAGGCGATGGACGCGCCGGAGAACTTGCACGGCACATTGGCGCCGTCGACCCGGAGGGTGACCCCGCCCTCGAAGAAGAGCTGCGTGCGCGGCGGCAGGAGCGACAGAAGCCGCAAGCCTTCGATCACCATATTGGCGCCGATCCATTCGGGCTCGATGCGCTCGATCCCCATCAGCCCGGCGACATGCGCCATCTCGTCCTCGGCGACAAGCGTCAGCTGCCGCTCGTTGCACATTTCGGTGCCGCGCGGATACCAGGGCTCGCGGCTGCCGGACTTGCGCGAGTGACCGTAATGATAGTCCCCGACGATGCCGGCAATCTCGACCTCGAGCCGATCCACCTCCACCGTCTGCATCTCGTTTCCGGGCGCGGCGAGCAGCTTGACAGCCCGCGCCTTGAGCCGACGACCGGGCACGATCTCCGGATGCTCCATGTCGAGTTCGGGAAAGAGGGAAGACCTCTCGGTTTGAATGCTCATGGCGCGGCTCCGGCAGCGGTAAAACTCACAACCGCAAGGCTATAGGTGGAAGTCCGCTGATGGAATAGCGCGATTTTTTGATGTGTGGATCGGGAGCCGGTTGAGAGGAAAGCGACATGACCTCAGACGCCCCCGCCCCGCCTCGCCTACCAGGATGCCCGTTCCGAGCCGTCCCAGTTCCAGAAGCGCCCGGTGGTTTCGATCGTCAGGCCTTCCGCGAGGTCGATGATGCCTTTGGCACTTTCCTCGACCGAGATATCGGCCGAAGCCCCGCCCATATCGGTGCGAACCCAGCCCGGATGCAGATTGGCGACCGCGATGCCGTCGTCGCGCAGCTCGGTGGCGAGCGCCCGCCCGATCTTGTTCACCGCCGTCTTCGATGTGCGATAGGCGATACTGTTCGCACTCTCGTCCAAATCGCCCATCTGCGACGACACGATCAGCACCTTGCCCTCGCTGCTCTTGCGGATGGCCGGCATGAAGGCCTGGGTCACCATGAGCGGGCCGAGCGCATTGACCTGCAGCGTTTGCAGGAAACCGTCCATGTCGTCGACCGAGAGTGGAGTACCGGAGGGGCCCTTGACCCCGGCATTGTTGATAAGAATGTCGACGGGCCGGCCGAGCTCGCTCGCAGCCCTCGCCAGATCGTCGCGATTTGTCACGTCCAGGACCAGCGGGGTGAAGCCGTCGCGTCCCGCCAGATCGCCGAAATCACTCTCCCGCCGTGCCGTGCCGATGACCTCATGGCCGCGCGACAAGGCTTCTTCCGCAAGCGCGCGACCGACGCCGCGCGACACCCCGGTGATGAGAATGGTCGTCATGATCCGTCCTTTGATTGATTGGTATTCCGGAAAGTCAAAGAACTAGGGGGCGCGACCTTCACGGCAACGCCCCCTGTGCGATCTTCCGAGGAAAGGACGTCTCGCTTAGCGCGTCAGCCGCTTGTAGGTGACCCGCTTCGGATTGACCGATTCCGGGCCGAGGCGGCGGATCTTGTCCTGCTCGTAGTCTTCGAAATTGCCTTCAAACCATTCGACGTGGCTGTCACCCTCGAAGGCGAGGATATGCGTGGCCAGGCGGTCGAGGAACATGCGATCGTGGCTGATGATGACGGCGCAGCCGGCGAAATTCTCGAGCGCTTCCTCGAGCGCGCCGAGCGTCTCGGTATCGAGATCGTTGGTCGGTTCGTCGAGGAGCAGAACGTTGCCGCTTTCCTTAAGCAGGCGCGCCATGTGCACGCGGTTGCGCTGGCCGCCCGACAGGTTGCCGACCTTCTGCTGCTGGTCGCCGCCCTTGAAGTTGAAGGCGCCGCAATAGGCGCGGGAGTTCATCTCGTGCTTGCCGAGCTTGATGACGTCGTTGCCGCCGGAAATGACTTCCCAGACCGTCTTGTCGGCGGGCAGCGCGTCGCGGCTCTGGTCGACATAGGAAAGGTCGACCGTCTCGCCCACGGTGATCTTGCCGGAATCGGGCTCTTCCTGCCCGGTGATCATCCGGAACAGCGTGGTCTTGCCGGCGCCGTTCGGGCCGATGACGCCGACGATGCCGCCCGGAGGCAGTTTGAAGGTCAGGTTGTCGATGAGCAGACGATCGCCATAGGACTTGGAGATGCCCTCGACGTCGATGACCGTGTTGCCGAGCCGTTCGCCAACCGGAATGACGATCTGCGCTTCTCCGGGACGACGGTCCTCGGCCGACTTGACCAGTTCGTCATAGGCGCGGATACGGGCTTTCGACTTGGTCTGGCGGGCTTTGGGCGACGAGGCGATCCACTCCTGCTCGCGCGCCAGCGTCTTCTGGCGGGCGGCTTCCTCGCGGCCTTCCTGCGCCATGCGCTTGGCCTTGGCCTGCAGGTAGGCGGTGTAGTTGCCCTCGTAGGGAATGCCGCGACCACGGTCGAGTTCGAGGATCCAGCCGGTGACGTTGTCCAGGAAGTAGCGATCGTGGGTGATCATCAGCACCGAGCCGGGATATTCCCGCAGGTGCTTTTCGAGCCAGGCGATGGTCTCGGCGTCGAGGTGGTTGGTGGGCTCGTCGAGAAGCAACAGGTCGGGCTGGCGCAGCAGAAGCTGGCAGAGCGCCACGCGGCGCTTCTCACCGCCCGAGAGGTTGTCGACATTGGCGTCGCCCGGCGGGCAGCGCAGCGCTTCCATCGCCATCTCGACCTGGCTCTCCAGATCCCACAGGTTCTGCGCGTCGATGATGTCCTGAAGCTTGGCACCTTCCTCGGCGGTCTCGTCCGAGTAGTTCATCATCAATTCGTTGTAGCGGTCGACGATGGCCTTCTTGTCGGCCACACCTTCCATGACGTTCTCGAAAACGGTCTTCGAACTGTCGAGCTGCGGCTCCTGCGGCAGGTATCCGCAGGTGGCCCCCTCGGCGAGCCAGGCTTCGCCGGTATATTCCTTGTCGAGGCCGGCCATGATCCGGAGAACGGTCGATTTACCGGCACCGTTGGGACCGAGAATACCGATCTTGGCGTCCGGGTAGAACGAAAGGTGGATGTTTTCCAGCACCTTCTTGGCGCCGTAGGCCTTGTTGAGGCCGGACATGTGATAGATGAACTGGCGTGCCATGCTGCGCGCGTGCTCCGTCTTGCGATGGAAGGAAAAATCTGCCCGGTCATGTAGGCGATTTGCAGTCCGGGAGCAATGGCACCCGCCCAAAAGCGCGCGGAGGTTGAATAAAAACTTGTTCAATTCCGAGCACGGGAGATCCGCAACTTAAATGATAAATTCCTTATTTAAATTGTGTTAAAAAGGTTTGTGTTGAAGCCGGCTATGCTTGACGCGGCAAAGCTTTGCCCCTCAATTGCACGCTATGGGTGATGGTAAACCAGATATTAATTTTCTTGCTAGCCCGACGGGCGCACAACTGGCCGTTCGTCGGATGAAGGCCAAGGGTGAGCCGCGCGGGGTGGTTCAGATCAACCACGGACTGGCCGAACATGGCGGCCGCTACGCGCCATTCCAGCAATTCCTGTCGGCACGCGGCTATCACAGCGTTGTCCACGATACCCGAGGCCATGGCGACACTCACGCCGCAGACGCCCTGCCGCGCGAATTTGCCCGTGAGCACGGCGACCGAAAGGTGATCCGGGACATAGACGCGGTCCACGATCTGATCACCACGCTCTATCGCGGCCTGCCCGTCATCTGTTTCGGCCATTCTCTTGGCGGCGTGCTCGCTCTCAATTATGCGGAAACCCGCCCGGAACGCATTTCCGGGCTGGCCATTTGGAACTCCAATCTCGAAGCCGGCGCGATGGGTCGGGTGGCGCAATGGATTCTCGCGGCAGAAACCATGCTCATCGGCTCCGACGTTCCGAGCATCATGCTTCCCAGGCTTACCTTCCAGAGCTGGGGCAGGTCGGTTCGCAATGCCCGCACCCATTTCGACTGGTTGAGCCGCGATGCCGCCGAGGTCGATGCCTATATCGCCGATCCCGAGTGCGGCTGGGACGCCAATGTCAGCATGTGGAAGGACATTTTTACACTGATCTATGCGGGCGGCGAGAATATCGGCCGGCTGCCGAAGGATCTGCCCGTTCACCTGCTTGGCGGCGAAGCCGATCCGGCGACGGAAAACGGAAAGGCCGTCAAGGCGCTCGAAAAAAGGATGACGGGCGTCGGCATGACCAACGTCGCCCTGACATTGCTGCCGGACACACGCCACGAGACGCTGCAGGAACTGAACCGGAACGAAACAATTGCCACCTTCGCCGACTGGGCCGACCGGATTACGGTGTTCATAAAACAACCAGCCTGAAACTCTTAACTTACTGCGCCCCGCAAATAATTGCCCGTGTGTCTTGTTTCGGACATAGTTTCGCGTCATGAAGGGGTATCGAACTTACGGCCCAAGCGACTGCGGTCCGCGCGCATAGCGCATACTGACGTTTCTACCCGATTTCGACACCACCGATCCCGCCATCGCTTTCGGGCGATCGGGAACACAACGCCAGATATGCACTAAAGGAAAATCGCAATGGCTTCAGGTACTGTAAAGTGGTTCAACACCACCAAGGGTTATGGTTTCATTCAGCCGGATGACGGCGGCAACGACGTTTTCGTCCACATCTCCGCTGTTGAGCGCGCTGGTCTTCGTTCGCTGAACGACGGTCAGAAGGTCAACTACGAGATCGTCCAGGACAAGCGTTCGGGCAAGTCCTCGGCTGACAATCTCTCGGCTGCCTAAGCTTCCGATCGAGATAAAGAATTCCGGTTAGCCTCGGCTCACCGGCGAAAAGGCGGGGAACCATCCCCGCCTTTTTTTGATTCAGGTCTTGTGTCCGCCACCCCGGGGTCTGCCGCGGGCACGCCGGACCTTGCCGCTCTCGAGCCGCTGGTGTAGCCAAGTCGGCACATGTCGAAGTTCCGTTCCGACCGGCAACGACCCCATGCTTGAGAGGACTGCCCCTTGGAGATGATCGCCGAAATCTTTTCCGTCGAACACCTGATGACGTTCCTGGTGCTGACGGCACTCGAAACCGTTCTCGGCTTCGACAACCTTCTCTACATCTCCATTGAGGCGCAGCGCGTTCCCGAAGCCGCCCGTTCGATGGTTCGCCGCTGGGGGATCATTCTCGCCATCGGCCTGCGCATCGTGCTTCTCTTCGTCGTCCTGCAGCTCATCGAAGCCTTTCAGGATCCGCTCTTCCACATCAGCCTGCCCCCTGTCGTCGAAGGTGACGTTTCGGGCCATGCGCTGATCGTTCTGGCGGGCGGGATCTTCCTGATCTACACGGCGCTCAAGGAAATCGCCCACATGATGACGCTGGAAGAGCACGAGGATGGCGACAAGCGCGTGGCCACACGTTCGGTCGGCACGGCGCTGTTCTGGATCGTTGCGATGAACCTTGTCTTCTCGTTCGACACGGTTCTTTCGGCCGTCGCCCTGACCCACAATTTCATCGTCATGACCGCCGCGATCATCGTCTCCGGCGCCCTCATGGTTCTCATGGCGGATGCCGTGGCCAACTTCCTCAAGCGCAACCGCATGTACGAGGTGCTGGGCCTGTTCGTGCTCCTGCTCGTCGGCATCATGCTGATGAGCGAGGGCGGGCATCTGGGGCACCTCACCTTCTTCGGCTACGAGATCATCGCCATGTCGAAGGCGACCTTCTACTTCGTCCTCGTCACCATGGTTCTGGTCGAGATCGTCCAGGGCCGTTACCAGCGCAAGCTGATGCGCGAGAAGGAACGGCTGGCGCGCCACAAGAGGGAAATGGCGCAGAATGCCTGAGGCGCCCCTTCACGGGATCAGGGTGATCGAACTCGCCCGCATTCTGGCCGGCCCCTGGGCCGGTCAGATCCTCGCCGATCTCGGCGCCGACGTCATCAAGATAGAGAAACCCGGCGAGGGGGACGACACCCGCCGCTGGGGCCCACCCTTCGTGCAAGGTGCGGACGGCGAGGACCTGTCAGCCGCCTATTATCATGCCGCCAATCGCGGCAAGCGCTCGGTGGCAGTCGATATTGCCCGCGAGGACGGCGCGGCGACGGTCCGCCGGCTGATTGCCGGCGCCGACGTCGTCATCGAGAACTTCAAGGTCGGCGGCTTGGCCAAATACGGCCTCGACTACGAGAGCGTGCGCAAGATCAATCCGCGCATCGTCTACTGCTCGATCACCGGTTTCGGGCAGACCGGCCCCTATGCGCCGCGCGCGGGCTACGACTTCATCATCCAGGCCATGGCCGGCATGATGTCGGTCACCGGCCCGACGGATGGCGAGCCCCAGAAGGCCGGCGTGGCGATCACCGACATCTTCACCGGGCTCTACAGCGTCATTGCCATTCAGGCCGCACTTCGCCACGCGGAAAAGACCGGCGAAGGCCAGTGGATCGACATGGCGCTGATGGATACCCAGGCCGGCGTCATGGCCAACCAGAACCTCAATTATCTGGTTTCGGGCAAGGCGCCCACGCGGATGGGCAACGCCCACCCGAACATCGCGCCCTATGAGGTATTCCCAGTCGCCGACGGTCACGTCATCATAGCCGTCGGCAATGACGGCCAGTTTCAGCGGCTCTGCGGCCTTCTGGGCGCCGGTGACATGGCGACGGATCCGGATTTACAGACAAACCCCGGACGTGTGGCCGCGCGCGAGACATTGCGCGAGGGTCTGGTTGCCCTGCTTTCCGGCTGGAGCAAGGCGGATTTTCTGGGCGCCTGCGAAGCCGCCAATGTGCCTGCGGGGCCGATCAACACGATCGAGGAGATGTTCGCCGACCCGCAGATGGTCGCCCGCGGCATGAAGCAGGAGCTGACCGACGCGGCGGGCACGGCAATCCCCGGCGTGCGCACGCCCATCATCCTGCCCGCCTCGCCGCTGGTCTACGACCGCCCGAGCCCGCGTCTTGGCGAACATACCGACGAAGTGCTTGCCGAACTCGATCGCCCGACAGGAAAATGAGGCTGGACGTGCCCCGCCTCGCAATATGTGATTGAACAAGTATTGAACTTTGAGCCGCGCCGCACGACATCACACGGTGCAAGCAATTTTCACAAGACCGCATCTTTTCCCTGCGGCCGACGACAAAGGAAGTTTCAATGTCCGACAGCGAATACACGCCCCCCAAGGTCTGGGAATGGAAAAAGGGAAACGGCGGCCGGTTCGCCAATACAAATCGCCCGATCGCCGGCCCGACCCATGACAAGGACCTGCCGGTGGGCAAGCACCCCTTCCAGCTTTACTCGCTGGGTACGCCCAATGGCGTGAAGGTCACGATCATGCTCGAGGAGCTCCTCGCCAAGGGCCACAAGGGTGCGGAATACGACGCCTGGCTCATCGATATCGGCGAAGGCGATCAGTTCGGCTCCGGCTTTGTCGACGTCAATCCGAACTCCAAGATCCCCGCGCTGATGGACCACTCCACGCCCACGCCGACGCGGGTTTTCGAATCCGGCTCTATCCTGCTCTATCTGGCGGAAAAATTCGGCGAGTTCCTGCCCGAAGATCCCGCCAGGCGCACCGAGGCTCTCAACTGGCTGTTCTGGCAGATGGGTTCCGCCCCCTATCTCGGAGGCGGTTTCGGCCATTTCTACGCCTATGCCCCGGTTAAGATCGAATACGCGATCGATCGCTTCGCCATGGAAGTCAAGCGCCAGCTGGACGTGCTCGACCGTCGCCTGGCCGAAACCCGCTTTCTGGGCGGCGACGACTACACCATCGCCGACATTGCAACCTGGCCCTGGTACGGTCGCCTCGTGACCGGCGGCGCCTACGGGGATTCGGCCGAGTTCCTGCAGACCCAGGAGTACAAGAACGTACTGCGCTGGCAGAAGGAGATCGCCCAACGCCCCGCCGTCAAGCGTGGCGACGTGGTCAACAAGAAGAGCGACGACGCGATCCGCGAACGCCACGACGCCTCCGACATCGACGCCGTGCTGAAGTCGTAGGCCGCAGCGAAAAACCGAAACGAAAACGCCCGGGATCATCTCCCGGGCGTTTTCAATCTGGCGGCCGACCGGAGGCTCAGCCGCCGCGCAAGCGTTCCGACTGCTGATAGATGACGGTCGAGCGTGCACCCGAGCGGCAATAGCCGAGCAACGGCTTTTCCATTTCCTCGACCGCATCGACCATCGCCGTGACGGTTTCGGGCGTCACGCCCATCTGGCCGATCGGGATGTGGCGCATCTCGATCCCGAGTTCAGCCGCGGCATGGCGAACGCTTTCGAATGTCGGCTGACCGGGCTGTTCGAAATCCGGGCGGTTGCAGACGATCGAGCGAAAGCCGGCTTCCTTGATCTTCGGAAGATCCTCGGCGCTGATCTGGCCGGTGACGGCGTAATCGTCGTTGATCGGGCGGATATCATCCATGGAAAGCGTCCATCGTTGAATTGGCGGAGGATAAGGATGTACGGCGCGAATGCGGCCGGGTCAATCGGCCGGATCCAGCCACAGCCCGTCGACCCGTCACGAGTTGACGCTAAAACCTGCATCGAATAGTCAAGATTTCGCGTTCGCGTCGCGAACGACGCGCCATTTCTCTATCCGGCATTCCCAAGGACCCGCATTTTGGGCGAACGCGCACTCAAGACCGCTGCCTGGTTCATTTCGCTGGCATGCCTCGCACCGATCATCGCGGTGGCGATCGCGGCCGCCTCCGGCACCGCCGTCACCTGGAACGGGCTGATGGATACCGTGCTGCCGCGCTACACGCTCACCACGATACAGCTCGTCGTGCTTGTCGGCATCGGCACCGGGCTCGTGGGCACCGGCGGCGCATGGCTGGTGACAGCATGCGATTTCCCGTTCCGTCGCACCTTCGAAGTGGCACTCGCCCTGCCCCTCGCCTTCCCC
This sequence comes from Pseudohoeflea suaedae, assembly GCF_004354915.1. Lineage (GTDB taxonomy): Bacteria > Pseudomonadota > Alphaproteobacteria > Rhizobiales > Rhizobiaceae > Pseudohoeflea > Pseudohoeflea suaedae. Next base: position 134,181 of record NZ_SMSI01000004.1, read on the forward strand.
GCCTATGTGCTCGCCTATGCCTACACGGATCTGCTCGACCATCCCGGTCCGGTGCAGACATGGCTGCGGGCCGTGACCGGCTGGGGACCGCGCGATTACTGGTTCCCGGAAATCCGCTCGCTCGGCGGGGCGGCAGCAATGCTGACCTTCGTTCTCTATCCCTATGTCTATCTGCTGGCCCGCGCGGCATTCCTCAAACAATCTCCAACGGCCTATTTCGCCGCCCGTACGCTCGGTCACGGACCCTGGAGCGCCTTCTTCCGCGTCAGCCTGCCGATGGCACGGCCGGCGATTGCCGGCGGCGTGATCCTGGCCCTGATGGAAACCATCGCCGATTTCGGCACCGTTGCCCATTTCGGCGTCCAGACCTTCGCGACCGGCATCTACAGCGCCTGGTTTTCCATGGGCGACAGGCTTGCGGCCTCGCAGCTTGCCCTCTGCCTTCTTGTCGTAGCCCTCGTTTTCGCTCTTCTCGAACGCGCCCAGCGCGGCCTTGCCAAGCGCTATCCGGCCGGCTCGCGTTTCGAGGCTACCGTGCGGCATGACCTGACCGGCTGGCGGGGCACGGTCGCCGTCCTCGTGTGCCTGATTCCGGTTCTCGTCGGCTTCATCGTTCCGATCTTCGTTCTTCTTCAGATGGCTGTCGATTCCGGTCACTCGCCGTTCTCGCGCCGTTACATGGGCTATATCGAAAACTCGCTCACACTCGCCACGATCACCTCTTTCGTCACCGTGTGCGCGGCAATCATCATCGGCTTCTGCGCCCGCATCGCCCCGAGCCTCGCGGCCCGCTTCTCGGCGACCACCGCCGGCATCGGCTACGCGGTGCCGGGCGGCGTGATCGCAGTCGGCCTGCTGGTTCCCTTTGCCGCGCTCGACAACATGATCGACGGCCTTGCCCGCGCTCATTTCGGCGTTTCGACCGGCCTGTTCTTCACCGGCACGATCGGCGTGCTGGTCATGGCCTACATGGTCCGCTTCATCGCGGCTGCCCTTGGCGCCTTCGATACCGGCATCTCGGTGATCAAGCCGAACATCGATGCGGCGGCCCGCACGCTCGGACGCTCGGCCGGCAAGATGCTCTGGCAGATCCATATCCCGCTGCTGACGCCCAGCCTGCTGACGGCCATGCTGATCGTCTTCGTCGATGTCATGAAGGAACTGCCGGCAACGCTCATCATGCGCCCCTTCAACTTCGACACGCTCGCAGTCCAGGCCTATCGCCTCGCCTCCGATGAGCGGTTGAACCAGGCAGCGATCCCCTCGCTGATGATCTTCGCCTTCGGCCTCCTGCCGGTCATCGTGCTGTGCTACTCGATCGGCCGGACGGGCCGCCCCAAGGCGGGCGACCTGCCGTCCGAAAACATGGGCCTCCCCGCAGCCTGAGACTTCTCCCGTCTCCAGACGCGGAAAGGCCGGCGGTCTTCCCAAACCACCGGCCCTTCCCGATAAGTGCGCCGGCCCGCGTGGCCTGCGCGCTGGCGCACTTTGCTTTGGCTTACTTGAAGCCGACTTCGTTGAAGATTTCCTGCGCGCGCGTCTGGTTTTCACCCAGCGCCGACAGGTTGAGCTCGTCATGCTTGAAGTCGCCGAGGCTCTCGACCGCGGAAGAAGCCTCGATGCCCTCGACAGCCGGATACTCGTTGTTGCCATTGGCGAAGAACGACTGAGCCTCGTCGGAGGTCAGGTACTCCATGAATTTCAGCGCGTTTTCCGGATTGGGAGCATGGGCGGTCATCCCGACGCCGGAAATGTTGACGTGGGTACCGTCGCCGTCCTGATCCGGGAACACGATGCCGATCTTTTCGATGCCTTCCGACAGCCCCTCGACAGTGCCGGCTATGCCGCGCGCGAAGTAGTAGGTGTTGGCCACCGCGATCTTGCATTCGCCCGAGACGATGCCCTTGAGCTGGTCGGTGTCGCCACCCTGCGGATCACGGGCGAGATTGTCCTTGAGACCCTGCGCCCATTCCTTCGCGGCCTCTTCGCCGTGATGGGCGATATAGGCACCCATGAGCGAGAGGTTGTAGATATTGGATGAGGTACGGATGCAGACCATGCCCTTGTACTGGGGATCTGCCAGCGCGGCGTAGGTCTGGGGCGGATTGTCGACACTGTCCTTGTCGTAGAAGATCACGCGGGCACGGGTCGACATGCCGAACCAGTGACCGTCCGGGTGCCGCAGATGCGCCGGCAGACGCTCGTTGAGCACGTCCGAATCCACGCCTTGGAGGAGGCCCGCATCGTCGGCGCGCCAGAGGCGTCCGGCATCCGCGGTGATGAAGAGATCCGCCGGGCTGTTCTGCCCCTCGGCCTTCATGCGCTCGATAAGCTCGTCTTCCTTGCCCTCGATCAGATTGACGGTGATCCCCGTCTCGTCCTCGAACTTGGAATAGAGCTGCTCGTCGACATCGTAGTGACGGCCTGAATAGATATTGACCTCCCCGTCGGCGAATGCCGGCGCGGCCCCGAAAAGGCCGATCAACGCGGTCGAAAGGACCAGACTGCGTAGCGTGGAATTGGTCATGCGGCGAAACTCCCTGAGAAATGCTTTTAAACTTGACTATTTTGGTCGCCTTTTGGAGCCCGCGTCAAGCCCGGTTCTCGAGGCTTGTCGGTTCAGGCCCCGTGACCGCCTGAAAACGATGGATTGTCACCGGCGTGACAAAGCGACGCGGAAATTCCTACCGGTCGTCCGGGCTGTTGAAAATCTCGAATACGTCATCGGCATGGCACAGCTCGGTTCCAGGCGTACGCGCCGCGGCCGCTCCTGCCGCCACGCCGAAACGGAACGCCTCGTCTATCGAATGGCCTTGCGCCAAGTACCAGACGAGCGCGCCGACAAAACTGTCGCCGGCACCAACCGCGGACTTGACCACCACATGGCGAGCCGGAACACGGAGAACCCGATCACGGCTGATCAGGAGCGCGCCTTCGCGACCGAGCGTCACGGTGACGTGCTCGGTCTTCCCGTCCTCGACCAGCGCCCGCGCGGTCCGGATCACGCCGGCCTCATCGAGTTTCCGCCCTGCCAGCGTCTCGAGTTCGCCGAGACTGGGCTTGAAAAGAAAGACGCGAGCATTGTCGAGCGTGGCCTTGAGCGCCGGCCCCGACGTATCGAGCACGAAGCGCGCTCCGTTGGAATTGGCGATATCGGCCATCCGCGCATAGGTATCGAGCGGCGCATGGCGCGGCAGGGAACCGCTTGCGATCACATAGTCGCCCGAAAACCCTCTGACTACCTCCATCGCCTGCGCGAATTCGTCTTCCGAAACTTCCGGGCCTTCGGGCACGAAACGATATTCGAAGCCGCTTTCCTCCTCGTAGACCATGAACGCGATACGGGTCTGCTCGGCGATGGAGATCGGATGAAGGTCGATCGAAAGATCAGACAGCATGCCCTCGAGCAGGGTCCCCGTCTGCCCGCCGGAGAACATCATCAGGTGCGGCTTGTCTCCTGTCCCGCCCTGCGAGGCCGACAGCATGGCGATGACCCGCGCGACATTCACCCCTCCTCCGCCGGGATGCCAGCGCTGATTGCTCGTGCGGATCTTCCGGGTGGCATGGATACGAGCGGTGTCGCTGGAAATATCGATCGTCGGATTGAGCGCAATGGACAATGTCCTGGACATGATAAGACCTACACGAAACGAGATTGGATGGCGGAACAGGCGGCGATGCATTCAACCGTAAGCCACACGAGAACAGCAAGCCTTGACCGGGGTCAATTTCAGCGAGCTGTGAAATTCGCGTCCCGTCACCGGAATATGATCGCTCCGCCCTTTGACTTGGAGCGGCTTAAGAGGGAGAGAAGAGGCAAAGGAGCACGACCATATGACCGCAGACACTTCCTCGGCCTGAGCAGCGGCGCTGCAGCCCTCGCCCTTCTGCCGCAGGCGGCCCGCGCCAAGACGTTGACGCCGGAGGAAGTGTTCGAAGACGCCCATGCACCGATACTCGGCAATCCGGAGGGGGACGTCACCATTGCGGAATTCTTCGATTACCAGTGCTCCTGGTGCAAGAAGATCCATCCCGACATGATGGATGTGGTTGCAGAGGACGGCAATGTCCGCCTGATGATGAAGGACTGGCCGGTCTTCGGCGAGGTGTCAGTTTTCGCCGCACAGGTCGCACTCGGTGCGGCGCAGCTCGGCCGGTATCCCACGATCGTCGATACGCTGATGGGCATGAGTGGCCGGCTGTCGCTCGAAAGCGTGAGTGAGGCGGTGGAGAAGAAGGGCATCGCAATGGACGACATTGCCGTTGCAGTGCGCGCAAACAACCAGACGATCTCGGATTTGCTCACCCGAAACTGGCATCAGGCCGAAGCTTTCGGCTTCACCGGCACACCGTCTTTCGTCATCGGCACCACCACCTACCGTGGTGCCTTGACCAGGACGGCCCTGCGCGAGGCCATTGACAAGGCGCGTGACGAGGCGCGCGGATAGACTGGACCGAAAATGATCGGCAGGAATGCGGAACAAAATGCCGCCTTGCGAGTTGGCACAATGAGCCCGCGCCTGCACCGGGCTTCGGGGAAGCTGCGCGGCGACAGCATTCGTGAGGTGTGCAGGTGTTGAATATTGAACCTCAAGGATTTGATTACCAATGGATTTAGGCAGTTTAGACCCGGCCCAGCTCGGCGCCGCGACTTCGAACATCTTCGCGCTCATGGCCGGGCTGATTACCGCCTATGCCTTCTCCGTGGTGGGCGCGATCATCATTCTGGTCATCGGCTTCTGGATCGCCAAGAAGGCGAAGACCGGCGTCTTTCACCTCGTCAACCGAAAGGGCGAAACCACCCTTGCGCATTTCCTGGCGGGCGTGGCGCGCTATGCCGTGCTCACCATCGTCATGGTCATGGTCCTGCAGCAGTTCGGGGTCCAGACGGCCTCGATCATCGCCGCCCTCGGTGCCGCCGGCCTGGCGATCGGTCTGGCGCTTCAGGGCACGCTGCAGAATATCGCAGCAGGCGTGATGCTGCTCTTCCTGCGTCCCTTCAAGATCGGTGACTTCATCGACACGGGTTCCGCTACGGGTACCGTGCAGGAGATCGGCCTGTTTGCGACCGAACTCAAGACGCTCGACGGTCTCTATCTTCTTGCCCCGAACTCTTCGGTCTGGGGCAGCGAGATCACCAACTTCTCCTACCATCCCCAGCGCCGTTTCGACCTGACCGTCGGCATCGGCTATGACGACGATATCGACCTGGCGATGAACACGCTCGAGGAAATCGTGCGTGGCGATTCCCGCGTTCTCGACGACCCGGCGCCTTTCCTCTTCGTCAGCAATCTCGGCGACAGTGCCGTGGAAGTGGTGGCCCGCGTCTGGATTCCCACGTCAGACTGGTGGCCCGCAAGCCGGGAACTGACAAAGAAGGCGAAACAGACCTTCGACGAAAAGGGGCTGTCCATCCCCTTCCCGCAGCGCGACCTTCACATCTACAAGACCGACGTTCCGGTCGACTGACGCCGTCACGGGCGCGCCGGCGCGAGGGGCAGATCACCCCGCTCGCGCCGGCTCCAGGCAACCAAAACGGGCGTCCGGCGTTTGAATCGTCGAGACGATTTTTTTGTCCTTGGCTTTGCCGCAATGCGATGGCATGAGCGCGAAACTCGCCGACCGAAGCGGTCGCCCCTGGAGCGTTTTGCATGTATCAGTATTTCCGCCGTGATGACGCGGGCAAAGCCCCGCATCGGTCATCCGGCCAGAGCGGTGTGCCGGCCTCCACCCGCGACACGCGGCTCGATGTGTTGCGCACCATCTGCCTGATGATGATCTTCATCAATCATGTGCCGGGGAACCCGCTCGAAATCGTCACCTCGAAGAATTACGGCTTGTCCGATGCCGCCGAGGCCTTCGTTCTGATCTCGGGCATTGCGGCGGGCTTTGCCTATGGCCGCAAGTTCGGCGCCGGGGAAAAGCTGCTCACGACGTTGCGGGCCTGGCGCCGCGCCGGCGTCCTCTACGTCGCGCAGATCATGACGACGATCGCCTCCATCGCGATTTTCGCCCTCTTCGCCCTCGGCTGGTCCGACCCACGCCTTTTCGATACCATCAACATGGGACGCGTGTTGGAGGACCCCGCACGCGGCATCCTCGGCATCGTCACGCTCGGTCACCAGCTCGGCTACAACAATATCCTGTCGATGTATGCCGGCATTCTCCTGATGCTGCCCTTCTTCCTGCTGATCTCCCGCTGGCGTCTCTGGGCGATGGTCCTCGTTTCCGTCGCCATCTGGCTCGGCGCCGGTCTGTGGTCCATCGGTCCCCGCACCTATCCCGGCGAAGGCTTCTGGTTCCTCAGCCCCTTGTCCTGGCAGGTGATCTTCATCCTCGGCATCGCCTGCAACCTGCACATTGCGCGCGGCGGGACCATTCCACGCAACAAATGGCTCATTCTCGCCGCCATTGCTTATCTTGTGGGCTCATGTGTCTGGGTATGGGTGCCATTGTGGGGATGGGAACGGGTGCTCCACCTGCCACGCATTCTCTCCGGCTTCGACAAGACGTTTCTGTCGCTGCCGCGGGTGCTGCACATTTTCGCCATCGCATATCTGATTGCCGTTCTGCCGTGGCTGTCGGCCATCTTCAGGTTGCGCAGCAACAACCCGCTGGCCGTCATCGGCCGGCATGGCCTGCCGATATTCATCTTCGGCACCCTGATGGCGATCACAGCGCAAGCCTTCATCAAGGTCACCTTCGTCGGTCCCGTGACCTCGGCGATGATCGTGATCGCCGGGCTCCTGCTGCACATCGTCTATGCCTATTATCTGGAATGGCTGGGCCGGCTGAAGCGGCAGGCTTCAAACGGCAGACGGGCAGCGGCAGGCCCCGCGCTGCCGGGCCAGGTCGCAGCCCCGAAGGATATCGCGGCCAAGGCACCCAATGCCGGGGCCTCGCCGCGCGGCATCGCCTCCTAGGATTTCAGCACCAGGGCTGGCGACGGCCCGTCCAGGTTCTCGCCAGGCCTTCCGAGACGAGCACGTCGCCCAGCGATCGGCCGTCTCGTACGAGCACGCGCAACTTCCGCCCGTACCGGTCCGTATCGCGATCCGGCCAGGCGCGGAGCTCGAACGGCCCCGCATTGACGAGCTGGATCAGCCGGCGGGTCGCCTTTTCTCCCAGTGCCTTTTCGGCCTGACACCCCGGCTTGCTGATCTCCGGCGTATCGATGTCGGCCACCCGGATCTTCGTTCCGCTCATCCAGAGCGTGTCGCCATCGACCACGCAATTGACCCGCACCGCGCCATGACAGCGACCGAAGGTCGGGCTCGCGCCGGACCGGTTCGAAGCGGGGCCGGACGAAACCTGGGGTACACGCAGCGAAGAGGTTGAAAGCGGATCGACGACGTCGTCGCCCCAATGCGAGAGGGTGGCTCCGATACCGAAACCGGCGACAAGCAAGGCGGACAGGCCGAACGGCAATCGCCGCCGTTTCCTGCGATAGGCAATGACCTTGCCCTTGTGCTGGCGTTTGACTGACATATGGGCGGCACCTCCGGCAAAAGAGGTACCCGTCATATGCTTAAGGCAACGCTAACATTCCAGGTCAAAACCTGCTGGACGGAAGCTTCAGACCGCGGGCGAGACGGCCTGGCGGTAGCTGCGCGGAGACATGCCGAACAGGCGGGAAAATTCACGGCTGAACTGGGTCGGACTTTCATATCCCACCGCAAGGGCTGCAGTCGACACAGGCTCCCCCTGCGCCGTTATCAGACGCTGGGCCTCCATGAGCCGCATGTGCTTCTGATACTGGAGCGGCGTGGTCCCGCAGACATTTCGAAAATGCTGATGGAACGTCGTTTCGCTCATGCCGGCCTGACGCGCCAGTTCAGGCACCCGGAGCGGCTCGGTGAAATGCTGCCGAATGAACCGCGCAGCATCGGAAATCCGCGCGGTATGGCTGCCGCCCGAGGCGACGCGCCGCAGCACGTCGCCATGATCCGCCGTCAGCAGCCAGAAGTGGATTTCGCGGATGATACCCGCCTGAAGGAACGACGCCGCGGCGGGTTTCTCCAGAAGCGCGAATAGCCGCGCCATCGCATCGATCAACGCCTCGCTGGCTTCCCCCGACGCAATCGCCGGGATGCTTCCCTCGTCCGTGGCCGCCGCCTGCATCTCGCTGGCAAGCTCCCGTATGAGCGCCACGTCGAGACGCAGAGCCAGGGCGACATAGGGCGCTTCCGGAGACGCCTCGATCACCTGTGCGAATGTCGGAAGGTCCATGCCGACGACAACCGAGCGACCGGCGGCAAAGGTCACTTCCCTTTCATGCAACCAGGCCTGTTTGGCGCCTTGCAGCACCAGGCAGAAAAGCGGCTCGTAGACCACGGGAAACGGGTCCGAGGGACCGAGATGACGCGACACGTTAAGATGTGCGATCGCCGTCGGATACGGCAGCCCTTCCACCGCATTTTTCTCCGCATAGGCAAGGACACTGTCTTTCAGGCGCTCAAGCGACATGGCTTCATCTCCAAAGGATCGCACAGGTTTCTAACCATTTGCGGCATCAATTCCCAGCGCCAAATGCGCAACACCGGAGGAATAGGCAGATCATGCGGCGAATACGGCAGGCAAACAATGCCGCTGCGCTCTATCTCGATGACCATCCACTGAAAGGAGACCTGCTTATGAAAATGACCGGCAACACCATCCTGATCACCGGCGGCAATGGCGGCATCGGCCGCGCGCTCGCCGAAGCCTTCCTTGCGAAGGGCAACGAGGTGATCGTCACCGGCCGCGACAAGGCCAAACTCGAGGATGTGGTCTCAGCCAATCCGGGCATCCACGCGATGGAACTCGACGTCGCCGACCCGAAGGCAATCGAGGCCTTCGCGCAAAAGCTGACGGCCGATTTTCCGGCCCTCAACGTCGTCATCAACAATGCCGGCATCATGCGCCCGGAAGAGGCAAGCGAGGCCGCGATCGAGACCGCGGAGGCGACGGTCGCCACCAACCTTCTCGGCCCCATCCGGCTGACCACGGCCCTCCTTCCGCATCTTCTCGGCAAGGATGACGCGGCCGTGCTCACCGTGTCTTCGGGTCTGGCATTCGTGCCGCGTGCCACGTTCCCGACCTATTGCGCGACGAAGGCTGCGATTCATTCCTGGTCGATGTCGCTGAACCATCAGCTGGCCGGCACGTCCGTGCAGGTGATCGAGCTTGCGCCGCCCTATGTGCAGACCCAGTTGACCGGCGCCCACCAGGCGAGCGATCCGAACGCGATGCCGCTCGCGGACTATATCTCCGAGACCATGCAGATCCTCGAAAGCGAGCCCGATGCGCGCGAAATCCTCGTCAGCCGGGTACAGCCCCTGCGATGGGCCGAACGCGACAGAAACTTCCAACAGGTTTTCGGCCGGCTCAACGGCTGACCGGAACGGGGTCGGCGGAACTCTTCCGCCGTATCCCTCCTCCACCCCTCAGGCCTTGCGGGAAAACAGCCCCGCAAGGCCGGCCACAAGCCAGCCTGCCATCATGGTCACGCCGCCTGCGGGTGCAGCCATGGGAAACAGCCGGGCCTCGCCGAATTCACGCAACGCGAGGTCCGAGCCGAAGAGCGCTGCGCCGATGAAGAGCAGAAGCCCCGCAAGACGCAGGACCGGCTGGGCCTTCCCGAACAAGCCGATCGCCAGCAATGCGGGTGCGTGGGTGAGGCAGACGAGAGCCACTGCCCCCATCAGCCGCGGATCGGCACCGGCATGGGCGCTGACGGCAGCCGCGGCGACGCCGGAAATACCCAGAAGTCCGGCGGCGAAGGTTTCAGCCCTGTTCATGATGGAGCCCTCTCGATGCAATTCTGATCGAGGACATAACGCCCATCGGGCCATTTAGACACCTGAAAGATTGCCGCATCCGGCTTGTCCACCTTGCAATGCCCGCTGCGGATTGCGTGTCACTTCCCGCACGCTTACACCTTGGAGATACCCGCCCCGATTCGAAAACCGTAGCGCCGTTCCGGCAGTCGAGTAGCGATGTCCTCCAAACATGCCGTCCTCAAGGAAGTCTTCGGGTTCGACGGTTTCCGCCCCGGCCAGGAACGCATCGTCGACTGCCTGCTCGACGGCCGCCATGTGCTGGCCGTCATGCCCACGGGGGCCGGCAAGTCCCTCACCTATCAGGTCCCGGCGCTGTGCAAGGGCGGCCTGACCGTCGTCGTCTCCCCGCTGGTCGCTCTGATGCAGGATCAGGTGGCAGCCCTCAAGCTGGCCGGCGTGGCGGCCGAGAGCATCAATTCCGCCGCCAGCCGCGATGACAATATTGCGATCTGGAAACGGGTCGCGGCCGGCGAGGTTCGCATTCTCTATCTCGCGCCGGAACGGTTGATGACCGAGCGGATGATCGGCGCGCTGCAGCGCATCGGCATCAGCCTGATCGCGATCGACGAGGCGCACTGCATCTCGCAATGGGGGGCATCCTTCCGCCCCGAATACGACATGCTGCAGAACCTGCGCTCGGCCTTTCCCGGCGTTCCGATCGGCGCGGTGACGGCGACAGCCGACGAAGCCACCCGCCAGGACATCATGGGCAAGCTCTTCGGCGGCGATTCGGATCTCTACGTGGCCGGCTTCGACCGCCCCAATATCAGCCTGACCGTGCAGCCCAAATCGAGCACCCGGAAACAGCTCCTCGCCTTCTTGCAGAACAGGCCCGAGGAAAGCGGAATCGTCTATGCCCTGTCGCGCAAGTCGAGCGAGGAACTGGCGAAATTCCTTTCCGACAACGGGTATCGCTCGGTCCCCTATCACGCCGGCCTCTCGCCCGAGCAGCGCGCCGAGGCGCAGAACCTGTTCATGACCGAGCCCGGCGTGATCGTCTGCGCGACCATCGCCTTCGGCATGGGCATCGACAAGCCCGACGTGCGCTTCGTCTTCCATGCCGACATGCCCGGATCGCTCGATGCCTATTATCAGGAGATCGGCCGCGCCGGCCGCGACGGCGCGCCGGCGGACGCCCACATGGTCTTCGGGCTTCAGGACATCACCATGCGCCGCCGCTTCATCGACCAGGAGCATACCGACGACGAGCGTCGCCGCCGCGAGCACAAGCGGCTGGATTCGCTCGTTGCCTATTGCGAGGCGCCCGAATGCCGCCGTCAGGCCCTCCTGTCCTATTTCGGCGAGACATCCAAACCCTGCGGCAATTGCGATGCCTGCCTGAGCCCCGTCCCCACGGTCGACGGCACGGAGGACGCCAGGAAGATCCTGCTGACCGCCGAGATGACCGGCGAGCGCTTCGGCGCCACCCACCTCGCCGACCTTTTGCTCGGCAAGGCCAATGCCAAGGGGCAATCGCTCGGCCACAACCAGTTGCCGGTCTATGCGACGGGTCGCAACCAGCCCCGCCATGTCTGGCAGTCCCTGATCCGGCAGATGGTGGGCGGCGGCTATCTCACGCTCGATGTGGCCGGTTACGGGGGTCTGTCGATCGCACCGAAGGGCCGCGCGCTGATAAGGGGTGACGGCACGTTCCGCTATCGCGCCGACATGATCCGCGCCGCCCGCCCGTCGGAAAAGAAGGCTGCCCCGGTGATCGACGCGAGCGTGCCGCAGGAGCTGCTCAGCCGCCTGAAAACACGCCGTAGCGAACTCGCCCGCGAGGGAGGCGTGCCCGCCTATGTGATCTTCTCGGACCGCACGCTCATCGAGATGGCCAGGGAACAGCCGCGCAATCTCAGGGAATTCGAAATGCTCCACGGCGTCGGCGCAGCCAAGCTCGAACGTTTCGGCGAGGTGTTTCTGCAGGAGATCAGCACGTTTCAGCAACAATAATACCCAGGCCGGACCTCAACGGCAGAAGCGTGACCGTGTTTTCGCTTGAAGTTGCCGATCACGCTCCGGATTTCGCTTGGCCATTGCTGCACGATATGCTCATAAACAAACCATATCAGTGCGGACCGCAGCATCTCGGCAAGGATTGCAATGCTGAATACGTCTTCGGATGGGGTCCGCTGCGAGGGGGAAATTGTCGATGGCAGGATCTGAAAAAGCTACGCTGCTGCTTCTGAGCGGCGGCTCCCTCGTCGGGCAGAATGTGGTTCAAGCCATTGCCGACCGGCGAGACGACGTGCATTTGATTGCCACCAACAGCACTGCCCGTGCGCCCTCGCTGCTTGATTTCGATGAGGTCCATCTTCTTCCCACGACACGCGATCATGAAAACGCGGTGCTTGACCGCATCATCGATATCGTCAGGTCGACACGGATCGATCTCATCGTTCCCTGCCGGGATGACGACGTGCTGGCATGTGCAAGGCTCGTCGAGCGAGCCCCGGAGCTTCGATCGAAGACCCTTGCGGGCAGCGTGGAAACTGCCGAGGCCATGCTGGACAAACATGAGAGCTGGGCCTTTTCCCAAAAATACCGCCTGCCCTTTGCGGCGTCGGTTCTGCTCGATGCACCCGATCTGGCGGAACGATTGAATGGCCCCGCCTCCTTTCCGCTCATCGTGAAGCCGCGCTCCGGTTTCGCCTCGCACAGCGCCACAATCGTCAACGACATGTCACAACTCCTCGGGATGGCTCCGAACAGCGAGCTTGTGGCCCAGGAGTTCCTCGGCGATCCCGCCAGGGTGACTGCCTACATGTCGAGCGTTGCTGGTGGCGCCGTGCCGTTGTTTCATTCGTTCGAAGGCGACAAGGTTTCGATACAGACGGTCATAGGACCTGACGGCGAGCACAACGACATCATCGTGACCAGGCACGTGATGCGGTCCGGCGTTTCCCTCAACGTTGAGATTGACGATGCCGAAGATGCCCATTCGCTTGGCAGGACCTGCACGGCAGCTTTCGCCGATGCCGGGTGGCGTGGCCCGCTGAACATCCAGTGCCTGCGGCGCCCGGACGGCTCCCTTGCGATCCATGAATATAACGGACGCTTCACCGGCGCCACGGCGTCGAGGCTTCATCTCGGTTTCGACGAAGTCGGAACGGCGCTGCGTGTGTTCGCGGGTATCGACCTGGCTCCTTCCCAGATTGGGCTTCCACGTCTGGCTATCGGCAAGCAGATGGTGACACGCTCGGTCCCGCAATCATTCGAGACCGAACTGAAGGCGAGCGGACACTGGCGGAGGACCAAACCATGATAATCGACGTGCGATGCAGATATACCGCCGGTGCAGCTGCAAGCTACTACCGTGCGGCGCTTGCCAAGAGCGGGCGGCTTCCTCTGATCCGGTCTGTCAATGAAGGCACGGAGGAAGCCTTTTTTTCCGAGATCGCCGAGGCCGGCATCACGACAGCCGTATCAGCATCCGGCTTCAATCCCGGAGCACGCCTGGGAAAGTACGACTTTCCCGATCGGTTGGCCTCCAATGACGTTCTTGCCGACGTGCAGGCGCGAAACCCGGCCCGCTTCGTCGCCGTCGGCGGCATTGATGTCAGCAACCAGTTCCACGACGGGCTTGCCGAGATCCAGCGCTGCAAGGAGGAACTCAGCGTCAATATTTTCAACGTCGAACCCGGACGGGCGCCCGGCTGCAATCCCGATGATGAAAGACTATTCCCCTTCTATCGACAGATGGAGAAGCAGGAAGGCGTTCTCATTCTCCAGACGTCCGGCCTCAAGGGGGGCCAGTATCTCAACTATGCGCATCCCGATCGGGTCGAGCGCATTGCGGAGCATTTTCCGGGACTGAACATCGTCTGCGCTCATGGCTGTTACCCCTATGTACGGGAAGCGATCGTGATTGCCATGCGCCGCAGCAATGTATGGCTCTCTCCCGAGGGCTATCTTTGGCATCTCGGTCATGAGGACTGGCTGAGGGCGATCAACAAGAATTTCGAGAACTTCTCCAGCAGGTTCCTGTTCGGCACGGCCTATCCGCTGACGCCCATAAAACCGTTCGTCGAGAACTTCCTCGCCCTTGACTGGAAAACGGAATTTCTGCCGAGAATGCTCTACATGAACGCCCTTGAGGCGCTCCGGTTGAAAGGCACCGGGACGTTCGACAGTTTCTACGGCACGGCTGACGAGAACCGACCCTAGCGTCTGTCGAACAGACGCCGTTTTCACTCGTGCACGGCAGGCTATCCCTGCCGGTCACGTGCATCGAAAAAGGCGTTCATCTCCGCCACGCATTCGAGGACATTGGCCTCCTGACGGGCCATGTCCTCGGAAATCTGCAACGGCAGGAGATGCCGCGTCGAGCGTGCCCAGTCCAGCCGGTCCAAACCGTAGGCGACGCCATAACGCAGGGCCGGATCAGGCTTCCATTGCTCCTCCGTCAGGCCTTCCTGAGGCTCGACAACGGCGTCGCAACCACAGAGGGCCGCGAACTTGAGATAGGCAGTTCGCGTATCATAGGAAACAAAACGCTCGACGGACTTGAAGATGGCGGACACTTCCTCGTGCGACTTTCCATCGATGAGTATCCAGTCCGCCGCCTCGGCCGGAAGATCGCGCCCGCCACCCTTGCGCCGGCAATAGGCCGTGCCTGTCCGCCTCACCGCCTGCCCCTGATCATTGTACAGATGAAGCGGATAGTCATTGACGGCCAGCTTGCGCGTCGACAGGCGGGACCCTTCCGCAAGCCGGTTGACGACGGGCTGCACCTTGAAGCGGAAATATAACTCCCCCGGCCCGAAATGCCCCCACGGGTCGAGCTCTCTGGGAGCGTTGAGATGCCACCGCACGACGTTCATTGCCTTCAGCGGATTACCCGCGATCGTTCCCGGATAGACGACGATCCAGGTGTCATCGAGATCCGGGACGCGGAACAAGGTTTGCGAGCGATATGCGGGATTGGTCCGAAACCGTCTCAGATAACGCGTTTTCGCGGCTTGCCACATATCGCTTTCCGGCAGCAGCCGGTCGGGAAGAAGAAAAGCCGCAATTCCCTGCCGATGCATGACGTCCGCAAGCTTGTGCAGCGCGATGATCCCGCCTGACAGATTTGAATACTGAGGCGTCACGACAGCGATTTTCCGTGCGACCTTCAACGAAACCTCCCAAAACGCAATAGACACTCTTGTGCTTGAAGCAAATCCAGATACATCAATAACATCAGCAAATGCCAATTAATCTTAGTATCCAGATACTTGAACATGACGATACGCTTCATAGAGAACAAGCAGCCTGACCTCGACCGGGTTCGGGAATTGTTGTCCCAGTGCTCTGACCGGAACCACTGGGCCAATGAAGGCCCTCTTTTCGGACAGATGGCGGATGAATTCGCACGGCATGCAAGCCTTCCAGACGGCCGAAAGCTTTTTCCGTGCTCGAATGGCGGGGTGGCGCTTGAGGCGATGGCGCGGCTCCACGATCTGAAAGCGGGCAAAAAGCTTCGCTGGGTCGCCAGCGCCTTCAGTTTTTCCAATCTCGGTCGGGGATATTTCTCCGACGTCGTTTTCCTGGACTGCGACGAATGCGGGCTGCTCGACCAGAATGCGCTGGCGGCAGAGCCACTCGACAGTTTTGACGGCATCGTTCTAACCAACCCCCACGGACTTTACCGAGATTTTTCCGCCTATGCCAATTTCGCGGTGAAGCATGGAAAGGCGTTGATCATAGACAACGCGGCCGGGATGCGGGAGCAGTTGCCTGACTGGCCATGGCAGAGTTTCAGCCTCCACCAGACCAAGCCCTATGGCGCAGGGGAAGGCGGACTTGCCCTTGTTCCCGAGGAGGCGGTCGAGGACATCCGCATGTTGCTGAGCTATGGAACGATGCCCGAGCCTGCGGAGGCATGGCTCGGCAATGGCAAGATCTCGGACATTTCCTGCGCCTTTCTGCTCGATCGATTGCAGCGGGCCCACGAATGGAAACCGGCCTATCACCGTCAGGAGGCGCGTGTCAGGAAAATTGCGGCGCGGCTCGGCTTCTCGGTTCTTTCCGACCCCTCGGATGATCTGCCCGTCAATAGCCTTCCGCTTCTGGCGCCCCATCCCATCTCACGCGAACACATGAAGTCCCCGATATGCCTGCCCGTCGGCAAGTTCTACAAACCGCTTGCCGAACTGCCGACAGTCACGTCGTTTTTCGCTCGGCTCGTCAATGTGGCCTGCCATCCCGATATTGCCCAACTCAGCGATTGTGACATCGAGGCCGACCTGCGCCGGTTGATGGGGGAAGTGCCGGAAAGCGTCTCTACCCTATAAAAAACCCATTACAATTTATTGTTTACCACTGCGTTCTACAGTGTGGCGCATGGAGCGTCCCGAAGCGTATCCGCCACACGCGAAGAACAAGAGTACCCATGCCCCGATCCTCCGCGACAGGTAAGCACGCGTTGTGGAACCCGTTCACCTTCGTCGGCCATGGCCTGGCCTCGAAGGAGCGTGTCGACGAGGCGCTGAACGAACTCTTCAGCATCAAGCCGCATCTGTCCGCCGCGCTGGGAATGGGTCTCGCAGCGCTCAGTGCCGCACTGGCCGGGTCGGTTCCCGCCGCTGTCGCCGGCGCCTCGATCGCGATGATCGGCCTCGTGATCCGCTTCATGCTCAAGCGCCGGTTCAAGTCACGGAACGAACAGGCATCGCATCGCGAGATCATACGCCTCTTCGTCCTCGCATCGTCGGTGACGGCACTGACATGGAGCCTCAGCGCTGGCCTTCTGTTCTACGCCGGCTCGACGGCAACCAGGATGCTCGTCATCGGTGTCGCCACCGCCTTCGTCCAGGGCGCCGCGGGCCGCGCCTACATGATGCCCGGCATGGCCCTGATCAACATCCTCGCCGTCATCGGCGTGGTCAGCATTGCGGGATATGCAAGCGGAAACGTCTATCTGCTTCCCGCAGGCGTGGTCTATTTCTGCTTTCTCAAGGGCTATCTCGCGCAGGTGGTCGGCCACCGGCTGCGGCAGCTGGAAGCCGAACAGACCGCGGACAGGCTGTTCGCCGAAATTCTCGAGAAGAACGAACTCCTGCGCGTCGCCAATGAATCCCTGGCCGCCAAGGCCTACAAGGACCCGCTCACGGGTCTGGCGAACAGGCGGGAATTCGACCGCGAGATGCGTAGCGGTCTCGAAAAGTCCGAACGCTGCGGACAGGCCCTTTCCCTGCTGATGATCGACGTCGACCACTTCAAGTCGTTCAACGACACCTATGGCCACCAGGCCGGCGACGAATGCCTGCAGATGCTGGCCAGATCGATCGCGCAGACCGTCACCGTGCCCGGCAGCCTCGTCGCGCGATATGGCGGCGAGGAATTCGTCGTGATCCTGCCCGCCACCGACGGGGCGGCGGCACGGGTGATCGCCGAACAGATCCGCATGCAAGTCCGGATGAACGACATGGACAGCCTCCACGGATCGCCGCAGCGCCAGACCGTCAGCATCGGCGTGGCGTCATGCCCGGCGGGCGCCACCCATAGCAGCGAGATCATGCTCGCAGCCGCCGACGCGGCGCTCTACCAGGCCAAGAAGACCGGCCGCAACCGCGTCTGCGCAAAAGGCCACGACACGCCCCCGCCCGCCACCCTGGCAGGCTGAACAAAAGGTTTACGGGGAAATTTTTGGTGGGCCTGGAGGGACTCGAACCCCCAACCAAGCGGTTATGAGCCGCCGGCTCTGACCAATTGAGCTACAGGCCCGAAAACGGTGCGGAACCGTTCGGGAATTCGCGGTTGAGGTGAGGCTTCGGCCAGCATCGTGCCGGTGATAGTACCGGTGCCGGATGCGCCTCGTGCCTGCCCCGCGAAGGCCGCTTGCGGATGTAGACGAAAAGAACGCGCCGGACAAGGCTGCGGGCGCCGCATTCCGTCCACAATCACAAGCCATGACTGATATACACTTTTATCCATTATCGAGGAGCTTTTCATGTTGTCATCCCGTCTGGCCGGCCGGCCGCTGATGCTTGCGCTGGCGCTGTCCACCGCCAGCCTCGTTCCACTTGGGACTCCCGCCTTCGTCTCTTCCGCACTGGCGCAGGAAGAGGCCGCGAAGGCTTCGGTCATCACCGTCTTCGCCGAAGGCACGGCCTCCGTCGTTCCGGACATGGCCGTCATCAACCTCACGGTCCTGCGCGAGGCCGATACGGCACGCGAGGCGCTGGACGCCAATACGGCCGCGATGAACGAGGTTCTCGCCGCGCTCAAGGAAGACGGCATCGAGGATCGCGACATACAGACCTCGAATTTCTCGATCCAGCCGCGCTGGGTCTACCCGAAGAAGGACGACGGCAACCAGACGCCGACGATTTCCGGCTATCAGGTGACCAACGGGCTGACCGTGCGCATCCGGAACCTCGAGCGCGTCGGCGATATTCTGGATACCTCGATCACGCTCGGCGTGAACCAGGGCGGCCAGATCGACTTCACCAACGACAAACCCGACGAGACGATCGGTCAGGCGCGCAAGAATGCGGTGATGAATGCCCGGAAGAAGGCCGAGGAAATGGCCGAGGCGGCAGGCGTCACGCTTGGCCGCATCACCTCGATGTCGGAACAGTCTTACGCCCAGCCGATCCGGATGGCGCGCAGCAGCATGTTGAAGATGGCCGCAGACGAATCGGCGCCCGTTCCTGTCGCCGCCGGCGAAAACGAATACAGCGTCTCCGTCTCCATGAGCTTCGAGATCGTGCAGTAAGCTCCCCCCTCCGGTCCACGACAAGAAAAACCCCGGTGTCGCGAGACACCGGGGTTTTTGTTTGCGCTCTCAGCAAGACTAGAGGCGGGCGATGACCGGGCAGCCGCGATCATTTGCGAAGACCGCGCCGCTGCGGAAACCGTTGCGGAAGCCGCGCACCTTGACCGTGCGGCGGTCGGCATCGACGATGCGGGCGTTGCGGATGCCGAGGTGCCGGGCCTTCTTCAGGGCAAGACCGGGCGCGCAGACATAGCCATAGCGGTTGGCGTGGCCGACATAGACGCCGTTATTGCCGGCGATCACGACGGAGAAACTTGCACTGGCTGCCGATGCGGCAGGCGCGGTTGCTGCGAGACCGGCAGCTGCGAGAGAGACGGCGAGAACGGCGGATTTGAAAAAGGTCTTCATGGGTATTCTCCTTGGAGGCTGTCGAAAACTGTCGTTGTCTTTGTTGGCTCCCGACGGACACTCCCGATCGGTTGATTTGAGATTAGTCCTGCGAAGCTGAACCCGATCAGAAGGGTCCGTTCATCATCCGTTCAGCCAAATCCGGGCTCTCGGTCCATGCAGTCCCGCACAGACATGGCGCGTGAAAAAACAGACAAGGCGCTCGGGAAAACAGATACGGCGCTCGGGAAGACGGACACGGCGCCTGAAAAAGAAGTGACCCCGGAGCGGGCAGGCTCCGGGGTCGTCGCGGCTCCACACACATGACGTGGGGCCTCGAAGAGCGGGTGATTTTACCGAACCGCGATGACCGGGCAGCTGCGGGCATTGGCGAAGACGACGCTTACGCGGTGGCCATTCTTGTTGCCCACGACGCGAACCACGCGGCGGTTGGACTCGACGATACGGGGATATCTGATGCCCAGGTGGCGAGCCGACCGGGTAGCCTCGTTCGCGGCGCAGAAGCCGTTGAGGTTGACGCGATCAAAGCGGTAAAAGTTCTTGCGTCCCTTGTGGCCGTCGTTATGGCCGTTGTGGCCGCCGGCGTGACCACCGTTGTGGCCGCCGTTGTGACCACCGTTGTGGCCGCCGTTGTGACCGCCATTGTGGCCGCCATTGTGGCCGCCGTGGTGACCACCATTGTGACCACCATTGTGGCCGCCATTGTGGCCGCCGTGGTGACCACCATTGTGACCACCATTGTGGCCGCCATTGTGGCCGCCGTGGTGACCACCATTGTGGCCGCCATTGTGACCACCATTGTGGCCGCCGTGGTGACCACCATTGTGGCCGCCGTGGTGACCGCCGCCATGGTGACCGCCGAGGGGTCCACCAGAAATGAGGGGGCGGCCCTTGGAGGCAGCGGACGCGCTTGAAGCCGTAAAGGCCGTGGTGGTCAGGCCAGCGGCAGCAAGCGTAATGGCGAAAAATGCAGTCTTGGCGGTTTTGGCGATGATGGTCATGTTCTCTCCTTGCATGGGGCTTTACCGCCCCGGTCAATGCGCCGGTCCCGAACGGCGGTGGCTGGAGGTCCGTGCCGATCGATTGAACCGAAGATAGACAGCGCCGTCTGAACCGAACCCGACAGGTCCGTTCATTTGGCGTTCAGGAAGAGGACGACGTGTGGAAAAGGTAGCTAAAGCCTTCAGAACGCAGGGAAACCGCGTTCCCGCCATTGGTTCTTCGGGATCGGATCGCCGACTTTGATCGCGAAGGAGATGACGCGGCGGACGTCGGAATCGACCTCGCAGCGGAAGGCCAGATCGTACCAGGCTCCCCGGGCGCGGAAGGCACCATTGTCGATATCGATGACGGTGACGTTGTCGGGGAGTTCATAGGCAGGCAGGAGTTCCGGCCAATAGGCGGGCGTGCCGTTGCGGAGCTGCTCGCGCAGTTCGGTGGCGCAGAGATCGGCGCCGCGATTGGCGCGCGGCATGTTGCGCATCGCCGTAACGGCAGCCTGTGACCCCGTCGCCTCGGTGGAGAACAGCCGTTCGGCCTGCGGCAGGGTGGCATTGGGCGAAACCGAAATGCGCGGCGCATCGCCGGGCCGCGCCGAGGGCGTCGGAACATCCGCCGTCAGTTCCTCGAAGGGACTTGATATCTCGGCGGGCGCGTCCTCGACCAATCCGCCATCCTCCGACGAATTGCCGTCCAGCTGTTCGCGCGGACCCGAATCCTCCTCGCCGAACTCGAAAACGGGACGCAGTGTTTCGATCCCGCCTTGTCCTGGCGCGTCACGGGCGGGATCCTGCACGGCTTCCGCGCTCCGGTCCGCCTCTTCCGCCTGCTCGGGTTCCGGCTCCGCAGGTTGCGCCAGTTCTTCCGTCTCGACCTCTTCAGGCTCAGGTTCCGGTTCAGGCTCCGGTTCTGGCGCGGCCTCTTCCACAGCCTCCGGCTCATCGGCAGCCGGTTCTTCGGGAGCCGGTTCCTGCATTCCCGGCTCTTCTGCGGCGGGAGGCTCCTGCGCTTCGGATTGACCGGCGTCTTCCTCGACCGCCTCCTCTTCCTGCTCCGGGGCCTCTTCGGGCTCCTCGGCCTGCTGCTGCGGCTCCGACGTCTCGGGCGCGGTCTGCTCCCGGTCGGCCGTCTCCTCTTCCGGCGGCGGCACGATCTCGACATCGACCACCGGCTCGCCGGGAGCGGAATTTTCAGGGACCGGCATGGTGACGAGCAGGATCGCACCCAGCACAAGGTGCACGGCGAGAGAAGCCGGCAGTCCCCAGCGAACGAAGCGGCTGCGGCTCCCGTCCGACCGCGGCGCCCTCTCCTCCGGCGCCGGGCCGTCCGGCCTCAGGCCCGCGCCCGCATCGGCCCCGGGTTTCGCTGCGACATCAATATCTGACAGATCGGGCGCTTCGGGCACGGCAGACATCATCCGGAGGCGTTGAAACGAAAAACCCGGACAATTCTGCCCGGGTTTCTATCTTGCACATTTTCTGGCGCCATGCGCCCGGGCACCGCCGGTCAGCTGTCCAGGAACGACCGCAGCTTGCGCGAACGGCTCGGGTGCTTGAGCTTGCGGAGCGCCTTGGCCTCGATCTGGCGGATACGTTCGCGTGTCACCGAGAACTGCTGGCCGACCTCTTCGAGCGTGTGGTCGGTGTTCATGCCGATGCCGAAGCGCATGCGCAGCACGCGTTCCTCGCGCGGGGTCAGCGACGCAAGAACGCGCGTCGTGGTTTCGCGCAGATTCGCCTGGATAGCAGCATCGATCGGCAGGATGGCGTTCTTGTCCTCGATGAAGTCGCCCAGGTGCGAATCTTCCTCGTCGCCGACCGGCGTTTCGAGCGAGATCGGCTCCTTGGCGATCTTGAGCACCTTGCGCACCTTCTCGAGCGGCATGGCGAGCTTCTCCGCCAGTTCCTCCGGCGTCGGCTCGCGGCCGATTTCGTGCAGCATCTGGCGCGAGGTACGAACGATCTTGTTGATCGTCTCGATCATGTGCACCGGGATGCGGATGGTGCGGGCCTGGTCGGCGATCGAACGGGTGATCGCCTGCCGGATCCACCATGTGGCATAGGTCGAGAACTTGTAGCCGCGACGGTACTCGAACTTGTCGACCGCCTTCATCAGGCCGATATTGCCTTCCTGAATGAGGTCCAGGAACTGCAGGCCGCGATTGGTGTATTTCTTGGCGATCGAGATCACCAGACGAAGGTTGGCTTCCACCATCTCCTTCTTGGCGATACGGGCTTCGCGCTCGCCCTTCTGCACCATCTGCACGATGCGGCGGAATTCGCCGATGGCAATGCCGGTTTCCTGGGCGAGGTTCTGGATCTCGGTGCGGATCTCGCGAATGGTCGCGGTTTCCGACTTGGAGAATTCCTTCCAGCCCTTGGCCGACAGGTTGGCGATCGACTTCATCCAGTTCGGATCGAGTTCGGCGCCGTAATACTGCTGCAGGAAGTCGTCGCGCTTCACGCCATAGCTTTCGGCCAGACGCAGGAGCTTGCCTTCGTTCTGCACCAGACGCTTGTTGATGTCGTAGAGCTGTTCGACCAGGTCGTCGATACGGTTCTGATTGAGCGACAGCGACTTCACCGCCGTGATCAGCGCATCCTTGAGCTCCTTGTAGCGGCGCTCCTGCGCCGGCGACAGGGTGCCCGAAGCGGCCAGGCGGGCCTCCACCTGCTGCTCCTGCAGCTTGCGAAGCTTCTTGTAGGTATCGGCGATCAGATCGAGGGTTTCCATCACCTGCGGGCGCAGTTCCGCTTCCATTGCGGCCAGCGACAGGTTGGATTCGTCCTCGTCATCCTCATCGTCGTCGACCGAGATGCCCTCGCCGCCGACATTGGTGACGTCGTCGCCGGAGGAACGCTCGCGGCGAGCCTTTTCCTTTTCCTCGGCAGCCTTGCGGTCGGCCTCGATCTTCTCGGGGCTCTGGAACTGCGGGGCAGCCTTGGCTTCGGGGCCGGAATAGGTGGTTTCGAGGTCGATGATCTCACGCAGCAGCGTGGCGCCCTCGTTGAGTTCCTCGCGCCAGATGATGATGGCCTGGAAGGTCAGCGGGCTTTCGCACAGCCCTGCGATCATCGTCTCGCGGCCGGCCTCGATCCGCTTGGCGATCGCGATCTCGCCCTCGCGGGACAGAAGTTCGACCGAGCCCATTTCGCGCAGATACATGCGCACCGGGTCGTCGGTGCGGTCTGTCGGCTCTTTCTTCTTCGTGGTCGCGACGGCGGTACCGGAGGCGGTCGCCACCTCGTTGCCGTTGTCGTCGTCGTCATTGTCGTTGTCGGCGTTGTTCTGCTCTTCGCCGGCTTCGTCATCCTCGACGACGTTTATCCCCATGTCCGAAAGCATGGCGAGGATGTCCTCGATCTGCTCGGAGGTGACTTCCTCGGAAGGCAGGACGGAATTCAGCTCGTCCATGGTGACGTAACCTCGTTTCTTCGAGGTCTTGATCATCTTCTTGACAGCGTCATCCGAAAGGTCGAGCAACGGGCTGTCGGCACCGCCCTCGCGTTCGGTTTCGTTGTCTTCCGCTGCTTCCTTAACTTTGCTTGCCATGGGCAGTAACTTCCCGATATGTCTGGCCAGTCCGGTCGGCAGATTCTGGCGTCATTCTAGCGATTGAACGGTCAGCCCCGGCGCTGGTCCCCAGCCGCATCTCGCGGTAAACCGAATCGCTGCGATTCCTTATTGTGCCGCCTATCCCTAATTCCCTGTTAAGCCTGCCTGCAAAAACAGCCCGGCCGGCACGACGGATACCGTGCCGCGGGTCAGAGGCAGTGAAACCGGAATAGACGTAATTCCACCCGAAAGGTGATTCCCACAAAAAGACCATCCGTCAAGTTTTATCGGCCATTCGCCCCTTGATTCAGGTTGATTCGACCATTTCGGGTGCTCGCGAGCGGCTTTCGTCAGGAGAGACATGTAGGAGCGGTTTCGGCAACTGCAAGAGGTGCGTGCAAAACAGATGCCGATTCTCGCGGCGGGCCGAGCGACCCGCCGTCTTATTTCCCGCCACGCACGCGGCCGGAAAGCACACCGAAACCATCGATGATCGCTTCCTGCTGCTCAAGTCGCGTGAGCTCGCTCTGAACTTCCGAGAGCGCACGCAACAGATATGTGATCCCGTCGCCGTCGTCACCGTCGATCGCCTCTGCGATATCGCGCTCGAGCTCCATCTTCTGCCATTTCAGCGCCCGCGTTCTCAGATGCAGGGCAAGCGCCTGACGGAAGGCTTCCCGCGCATCTTCGGCTGCTGCGGCATCTGTCGCCGTCCATACCCGCGCATTGCGGATCTGGGCCTCCAGCCGCGCAATCTGCTCGGACAGGCCTTCGGCGGCAAAGGCCTCCATCAGCTTTTCCCGCTCCGGCGCCCTGCCCTCGGAGGTGAGATCGAGAAGAACGCGCCAGATACGGGTGACGATCTTGTCGTCGAATTCGAGCGATGCGAGTTCGTCGAAATCGGCAATCAGCATGGCGGGCTGATTGAAGACGGTCATCACCAGAACCGTTTCGCGCAGCGACGGCAGTTCGGACGCCCCGCGCACCACCGCGGATCGGGCGAGCTTGTCGGAAGCGCCAACGAACCGGTCGTTGGCCGCGCCCGGCCTGTTGAAGCCCGAACCGCCCTGCCCGGGACGGAAATTGCCGCCGCCCTTCTGCCGGCCGCCACCGCTTGAACGGCCGCCGAAGAAGGCATTGAGCCGCTCGCGCATAGCCTGCTGGTAATGCCGGCGCACGCTTTCATCGGCGATCAGCCCGGTGATCTGCTTGAGCCGGGCCTCGAGTTCCGCTCGTGCCTCCGGCGTTTCGTAGACACCTGCGCCCGCTTCGCGCGCCCATAGCATGTCGGCAAGCGGCCTGGCGCTTTCGACCAGCCGGTCGAAAGCCTGCCGGCCTTCCTCGCGCACAAGGTCGTCGGGGTCCTTTCCTTCCGGCAAGGTGGCGAAACGGATCGTTCGCCCCGGCCCGATCAGCGGCAGCGCAAGATCCCCTGCCCGGCTTGCAGCCCGCTGCCCCGCCTCGTCGCCGTCAAAGCAGAGAACCGGGCTGGGCGTGATCTTCCACATCAGCTTGAGCTGGTTCTCGGTCAAGGCCGTGCCGAGCGGGGCGACGGCGGTTTCGATGCCCGCCTGGTGAAGGGCGATGACGTCCATATAGCCTTCGACGGCAATCAGCGTGCCGCCCGTACCCAGCGCACGGCGGGCCCGGGCATAATTGAAGAGGACATTCGACTTGTGAAAGAGCTCGGTCTCGTTGGAATTGAGATATTTGGCGGGAACGCCGGGTGACAGGGCGCGGCCGCCGAAAGCAATCACCCTTTCGCGCGACGACAGGATCGGAAACATGATCCGGTCGCGGAAGCGATCGTAGGAAACCGCGATATCCTGTCCGTGGACGACGAGCCCGCAGGCCTCGATCTGACGCTTGTCGACGCCCTTGCCGGCCAGATGTTCCTTGAGCGCATTGCGACTGTCGGCCGAATAGCCCAGCCGAAACGTGGCGATCGTCTTCCCCGACAGACCGCGATCCCGCAGATAGGCGCGCGCCTTGGCGCCGCCGGCCGATTGCAGTCCGTTCTCGAAGAACTGCGCTGCCATCTCCATCACGTCCTCGAGGGTCGCACGCTGACGCTGGCGCTTTTCGGCTTCCGGATCCGGCGCCGGCAGCGGAACGCCGCCCATGTCCGCGATGCGTTCCACGGCTTCGGGAAAGTTCAGGCTCTCGAATTCGGTGAGAAAGCGGAAATGGTCGCCGGTCACCCCGCAACCGAAGCAGTGGTAACGGCCCTTCTTGTCTTCGCAATGGAAGCTCGGCGTGTTCTCGCCGTGAAAGGGACAGCACGCCCAATAGTCGCCGCGTGCGACATTGGTTTTCTTGCGATCCCATGTCACATGGCGGCCGATCACGTCGGAAATCGAGACGCGATCCCTGATCTCGTCGAGAAATGAGGGCGAAAACCGCAATGGCGGACCTTTCCTTTCAGAGGCTTGCGTGCGGAACGGGCATCCCTGCTCCGGCTCCGCGCGCATCTCCTCATATAGGACCTTTGCGCTCGCTCCACAAAGACGAATTTGTCACTTTCCAGCCTCATCTGCCCGGCCGCGGGGCGAATATTTAATAGCTAAAATTGCCCCATTGATCGAAATTAGCCCTTTATTCCCATCTGTTAGGAGAGAGGCTGCGGAATGTGTCCTGTGGCACCGGCATGACGCCATTTTCCGGCTCCGGCACCGCCCGGGATGAGAAAGACAAAAGTGCAACCCGGAACCAACCGAGGAGCTGCCGATGGCGTCCGCATGCCAGACAACGACATCCCCCGACAAGGCGCCCCGGAAACGGGCGCTCGCGTTGGCGGCGGCCGCCGTTCCCGTTCTCGCGCTTGCCGAACTGCCGTTGCTCGTTGTCGCGGCTCCCGCTGAATTACCCGCCTGGGCAACACTCGTTCTCGCGGGTTCGGCTCTCAGCATCGCCGGCCTCTGGTATGCCATCAATCGGGCCAGCCACCGGATTGCGCAACTCGAACAGGCCGTTGAAGCCGTCATCGAGGGACAGGAAGAAATCGACATTCCCCGCATCGGCCTTCCGCCCCTTCGCCCGCTGGCAGAACGCATCGCACGCCTGCCGGGCATGATCGCCGAGGCCCGGCTGCGCCAGCGTCGCCGCCATGAAATCAATCCGGAAACGGAGCTGCCGCGCCGCGCCTTCTTCAAGAACTGTGTGGAACAGCTGATTACAGCCCCGAGCGCTCAGGGCTGCCTTATCCACATCGACATCGCCAATCTCAAGGTTCTGTGCGAGCGTTACGGCCAGACCATCGCCGGCCCGGTCCTCTCCAGGGTTGCAATGCGGATTGCGGCGGCCACGCCGATCATGACGCTCGGCAACAACATCGCAAATCTCCGCAGCGAACAGGCCGCCCGGCTACCGGTTCTTGCACATACCGCACATACCCAGTTCGTCCTTCATGTCCCCGACTATTCGAGCATCGAGGATATCGAACGCCAGACGACACAGATCATCTCCGCCTTCACCGAGCCCGTACGCGTCGGCGACCGGCAGATCCCGGTCGAGATAGCGCTCGGCGTCGCGCGCTATCCGGATGACGGCGAGAGTTTCGAGGACATCGCCAACAAGGCCGCCCTTGCTGCCATGCGTGCGGCTTCACCGGCATTCCCAGATTGCCTGATCATCTACGATTCCGGCCTCATGCAGGACATCAAGAATCGCGACGGCCTGGAACAGGATCTCCATCAGGCCATCGCCGACCGCTCGCTGCAGATCGTCTATCAACCGAAGGTGCATAGTTCGGACTGGTCGAACGCCGGTGTCGAAGCCCTGGTACGCTGGCGCCATCCGACGCGCGGCGAAGTGAGCCCTGGCGATTTCATCCCCATTGCCGAAGCCTCCGGCCTCATCGTCGATCTTGGGATGTTCGTCATGGCGGAAGCTGCGCGCCAGTGCGCCGAGTGGTCCCGTCAGGGACGATTGATCGGCGTGTCCATCAACGTCGCTGCCGGCCAGGTCGCCCGCCCGGATTTCGCGGACAAGGTTCTCGAGATCATAGAGCTCAACGACTGTCCGCCGACGCTCGTGACCATCGAGATCACGGAGACGATGGCCCACAGCAACAACAATCGCTTTGTCGAGCAGCTTCATCGCCTGCGCGCCGCGGGCCTCAAACTCGCCATCGATGATTTCGGGATCGGATACTCGAACCTCGCCCACCTCGCCGAACTCGACTTCGACGCCTTGAAGATGGATCGGTCTCTCATCTCCAAGCTCGAGACCAGCAGCCGTACGGTCGAAGTCTGCCGGGCTATCGTCAACCTGGGCAAGGCGCTCGGCTGCAAGGTTGTCGCGGAAGGGGTGGAAACGGCAGGACAGGCGGCAGCCGCCAGCAAACTCGGCTGCGACGAAATCCAGGGTTATTACGTTTCGGCCGAACTCAATGCAGCAGATTATATCGACTGGCAGGACCGCGTGGAGGCCACCAGCCTGATACGGACGGTCCGCGACATTTTCGGCGAGGGTATCGTGCCGAAATTCGCCCATGACGAATTGGACCCCGACCGGCAGTCGGTCGAGAACATGTTGCGCATATTTTCAAAGGTAGCGGGAGACTAGCGGGCGCGGCGGCGGGAGTGCGGCACCGACACGGGAGACGCCGGGGCCGTTAGCGGTCCCGGCGCGAGAACGCCGACTACTGCAGCAGTCCCTTGACCACGCAGGATGCCTTTCCGAAATCCATCTGTCCCGGATAGCGTTCCTTGAGCGCGGACATGCACTTGCCCATGTCGCGCAGACCGTTGGAACCGGTTTCGCTGACGACGGTGGCGCAGAGTTCGCGCATCTGGTCCTCGGAGAGCTGTTCGGGCATGAACTCCTGGATGATCGCGATTTCCTCACGTTCCTGCTGAGCCAGCTCCAGACGGGCATTCTCTTCGTAGATCTTTGCCGATTCTTCGCGCTGCTTGACCATCTTGGTCAGGATTCCGAGAATCTCCTCGTCGCTGACCGGGTCCTTGCCCTGGCCGCGATTGGCGATGTCACGATCCTTCACCGCCGCCTGGATCAGGCGCAGCGTCGCCATTCTGAGGGTTTTCTTGTTCCGAATCGCTTCCTTGAGCTTTTCGGAGAACTGCTCGCGCAACATGTATTGGCTCCGGATGTTGGAGTGTGGAGGATCAGCCTTCCCGCCGATCCGATCGCGGCCCGCTTTTCCATGGCGAAACACACAAAGCTCGCTGTTTCGTCATGTCCGGCTCATTGACCGCGCATATCGCATTGATTATGTCTCGGGCCTGCAAGACGAAGTCGAACGGCTACGCCTGATGGACCGGGTTCCCCTTATCTGTCCGGGACCGCAGGTTACCCCGTTCCCGAACCCGCCAATAGATGGCATGCGTCCCCATGCAATTCAAGGCCCCTGCGAAGGTGCCCGGATTGACCAGGGGAACGCGCCCGCGCGGCAGACATGAAGGACATTCGAAATGACCGAACCCTGGAGCCGGAGCAAACCGACCGCCGTGCTGGTGCTTGCCGACGGAACCGTTATCGAGGGCACCGGTGCGGGCGCCGCCGGGGCGATCGAGGCGGAAGTCTGTTTCAACACCGCACTGACCGGATATCAGGAAATCCTCACGGATCCCTCCTATCTCGGCCAGATCGTGACATTCACCTTCCCCCACATCGGCAATATCGGCGCCAATGACGAGGATATCGAGGACCTGACCCCCGCAGCCCGCCGCGGCGCGGTCGGTGCGATCTTCAAGGCCGACATCACCAACCCGTCGAACTATCGCTCGGCCAAGCATCTCGACGAATGGCTGAAGGCACGCGGCATCATCGCCATGACCGGCATCGACACTCGCGCGCTCACCGCCTGGATCCGCGAAAACGGCATGCCGAACGCGGTGATCGCGCACGATCCCGAAGGCAATTTCGACATCGACGCCCTGAAGGATCGGGCGAAGGCCTGGAGCGGCCTCGAAGGTCTCGACCTCGCGATCGAAGCGACGTCCGGCCAGTCCTCCAGCTGGACGGAGAAGCCCTGGGTCTGGAATGAAGGCTATCACGGCAGCTCCGACGACAAGGCCCATGTGGTCGCCATCGACTTCGGCGTGAAGCGCAACATCCTGCGCCTTTTCACCGGTCTCGGCTGCAAGGTGACGGTCGTTCCGGCCAAGACGCCGGCGGAAGACATCATCGCGATGAACCCGGACGGCATCTTCCTGTCCAATGGCCCGGGCGACCCGGCCGAAACCGGCAAATACGCCGTGCCGCAGATCAGGAAACTGATCGAGACCGGTATTCCGCTCTTCGGTATCTGCCTGGGTCACCAGATCCTGGCCCTCGCGCTGGGCGGCACCACGGAAAAGATGCACCAGGGCCATCACGGCGCCAATCACCCGGTCAAGGATCACACCACCGGCAAGGTCGAGATCGTGTCGATGAACCACGGCTTCGCGGTTGCCGGCAAGAGCCTGCCGGCGGGTGTCGAGGAAACCCATGTGTCACTCTTCGACGGCACCAATTGCGGCCTGCGCCTCGTCGGAAAGCCGGTCTTCTCCGTCCAGCACCACCCGGAGGCATCCCCCGGGCCGCAGGACAGCCACTACCTGTTCAAGCGCTTCATGAACATGGTCAATGAGCACAGGGGCGAGGCAGTCCTGCCCGAGCGGTAAACCGGTCGGGCTGCAATCGAATTTAAGACTGTTGCAACCGGAATGAAGTGTGGCAGAATGCTCTCGCCCTAAGAGGGAGGGAGCGATGACACTCTTACAGCGCTTCGGATGGGGGATCGTTGCCGGGTTCGCGATCGTCTGCGTCAAGTTCCTGGGCCCGGACGCAGAATATGTCCAACAGATCATCTCCGACCTGAATATCGGTCACGTGACGTTCTACGTCATATTTTCGCTCGTTACGGTGTTCCTGGGAGGCATTTCAGGTCTCTTCTCCCAGGACAGGGAACCGCTGCGCATTCTGGTTTTCTGTGCGGCTTTCCCGGCAACGGTATCCGCCGCACTTCCGGGGTCGGGAAAACCTCCGGTCTCGAAAACCGAAAACGGCAGCGCGGCAGACCTGGCCGGACGGACGGAGTTCCCGCTTAGCCTCATTGTTACGAGCGCCTTGGCAGAAGACGCGACAGACGGCGTCTGCAACGAGGGCGGCTTCACCGCTCAGTTCACCCAGGCAGCCAGGGAGTATTTCTCCGGCCCGGTCGTTCAGGACACCTACAGCGTGATCGTCGGCTCGGCAACCGAACTGGCCGAAGCCCAACGGCTCGCCGACGAGTTCGCACGCCGCTCCGAAGGCCTGTCGGTGACGGTCGGCTGCAGAAGGCCGGGAAATCCATACTATCCGATCGTCGTGGGCGAAGTCTCGGATCTGGAAACCGCAGCGGAGATCAAGGGCCGGGTGATCGGCGAGGGATGGGCCAGGGAAGATAGCTATTTGTCGGACTATCCCTTCCGCAAGCCGATCTACCAGGCAGAATAAGGAAGCGGCGGCGACCGCAGCCGAGCCTCGATAGCCAACGGCGGATATTTCCTTTTCCGTTTCGTCCTCTATGCTTCCCTATATGGGAGCGATCGATCTGAAGGACATCATAACCGAGTGGCGCCAGGCCGGGTTCTCGATCTGGCAATATCTCTCCCAGCCCTGGACGCTGTATCAGCTTCTCATCATCTTCGGCTGCTTTCTGATCGGCTGGCTGTTGTCGCGCAAGATCGAGCCTGCGCTCGAGGAACGGGCCAGGCAGATCAAGGGAAATCCCGGGCTGCTGCGCGTCATCATCGCCTTCATGAGGCGGACCGAGTGGGTGCTGTTCATTCTTTTCGTCGGCTTTGCCCGCGAGGTCCTGCTCAGGGCCACCTGGCCGAGCCGAACCTATCTTCTTTCACTGGCACTGGTGCTGGCGGTCACCTGGCTTGCGGCCTCCGTGCTGACCCGCATCGTGCGAAATCGTTTCCTTGCGAAGTTCATTTCCGTATGCCTGTTCGTCTACGTCGCCTCCGGCGTCCTGGGAATCCGCGACGAACTCCAGTCGACGCTTGACGATCTCGCCATTAATCTCGGGGAGTTCCGGCTTTCGGTGCTCTTTGTCCTCAAGGCGATCGTGCTTCTGGTGCTTCTGCTCTGGGCGGCGCATCTTGCCGGACGGTTCGTCGAAAGCAGGCTGTCGAACTCGACGGATCTCTCGCCCTCCTTCAAGGCGCTCGCCGGAAAAGTGGTCAATATCACGCTGGCCGTGGCTGCCGGGCTCATCGCCCTCAATCTCGTCGGCGTCGACCTGACCACGCTCACAGTCCTCTCCGGTGCGATCGGCGTGGGGCTCGGCTTCGGGCTTCAGAAGGTCGTCTCGAACTTCATCTCCGGCGTCATCATCCTGGCCGACCGGTCGATCAAGCCGGGTGACACGATCACGCTCGGCGATACATTCGGCTGGATCAGGGAATTGCGGGCGCGTTTCGTCTCCGTGATCACCCGCGACGGCCGTGAATATCTGATCCCGAACGAGGACTTCATCACGCAGCAGGTGGTCAACTGGTCGTTTTCGGACAAGAACATCCGCCTGGATGTCGATTTCGGCGTCTCCTACGACAGCGATCCGCACGAGGTGATGCGCATCGCCATCGAAGCCACCGCTGCGGTCGACCGCGTGCTCACGACACCCAAACCCGTGTGCTGGATGACCGCCTTCGGCGCTTCGTCGCTGGACTTCAAGCTCAGGTTCTGGATTCAGGACCCACAGGCAGGGCTCACGAACATTCGTGGCAAGGTGCTGCTTGCGCTCTGGGATGCCTTCAGGGAGGCAGGCATCAACATTCCCTTCCCGCATCGCGAGGTGCTCATGCGCACCCCCGTCGAGATCGTCCGGAAGACGCCCGACAGCGACAGCGACCAGGCGAAGATCAAGTAAACGACAGGCGCTTCGTCAGAAGATAGTAGCGACCGTTGAGAAGGATCGCCGCGCCCCCGAGGCCGATGGCGAGCCCCATCCAGATGCCCACTCCGTTCCATCCCGCGACGAAGCCGAGCAGATAAGCCGTGGGCACTCCGAAGAACCAGTAGCTGATGATCGCCATGATCATCGGCGTACGGGTATCCTTCAAACCGCGCAGAAGCGCCACGCCGGTAACCTGGAGGCCATCGACGAACTGAAAACACGCGCCGACGAACAACAGCGGCACGGCAGTGGCGAGAACCAGCGACGCATGGGCCTTGGCGTTGCTCTTGTCGAGGAACAGGCTGACGAGCGTTTCGGGCGCGAGGAAGATGATGAGTGCGGCGCCGGCTGCAATGAGCGCCGAAAGCGTCAGCGAAGCAATCGCGGCCCGCCGCATCCCCTCGCCGTCCCGCCGCGCATAGGCTTGGCCGACGCGCACGGTGGCAGCCGTCGACAGGCCGAGCGGGATCATGAAGGACAGGGATATGATCTGCAGCGCGATGCCGTGGGCGGCAAGCGGCACGATCCCGAGCCAGCCGAACATCAGGGACGCCGCCGCGAACAGGCCGACTTCGGCGATGATGGTAAGGGCGATGGGGAAGCCCAAACGGAGGATATCGAAGAAATCCGGCCAGTCCGGCCGCCAGAACCCGCGAAACAGAGCGTAGTCCG
Organism: Pseudohoeflea suaedae; assembly: GCF_004354915.1. Taxonomy (GTDB): domain Bacteria; phylum Pseudomonadota; class Alphaproteobacteria; order Rhizobiales; family Rhizobiaceae; genus Pseudohoeflea; species Pseudohoeflea suaedae. Next base: position 167,230 of record NZ_SMSI01000004.1, read on the forward strand.
AGAACACCTGCCGGCTCAGGACCCAGCCCAGCATGACCAGAAAGATGGCCGTGGCCGAGATCAGCGAGGCGACGGCCGCGCCCTGGAGCCCCATTTCCGGCGCGCCGAGATTGCCGAAGATGAAGGCGTAGTTGAGAAGCCCGTTCGAGAGGGTACCCGCTAGCGTCGCCCAGAGAATGATCTGCGTGCGCGACACGGCCGACAGGAAGGATCGCAGCGCAAGCGTGCCGAGTGCGGGAAACATGCCCCACTGGGCAATGTGCATGTAGGATCCGGTCATCCGAGCGATGGCCGGATTCTGACCGAGAAAGACGAGAATCGATTCGATGTTCCACAACAGCGGCATGACGACGGCGGCATAGATCGCAACAATCCACAGCCCCATGCGGACAGAGCGACGCACGTGACGGGTGTCGCCGCAGCCTTCCGCCTGCGATGCGATGGGCACCACCGCATGGGCAAAGCCACCGCCAAACATGAAGGGGAGAAAGAAAGCCTGGGTGGCAAGCACGCCGGCTGCCAGTTCCTCGGTACCGTACCAGCCCAGCATGACGACGTCTGTCGTGTTGATGAGCATCTGCGCCAATTGCGCTCCGACAAGCGGCAGCCCGAGGACAAGAGTCGCACGGAAATGCCCCAGCCATGTCATCGGTGCGATCATCGCGCGGTCGGATTGGAATGTCGGTTCGCTCGTCATCATCTCACCCGGAAAGCCGAGGCGCTCACCCCGTCATGAGGTCAAGCGCCATCTTGCCTGACTAGCCGACGCTGAACGCCAAGACCACCCGGCAGGCTGATCGGTCAGGCAGAATCATGTGGTTATTGGATGCTTGACAAGAATAAGCTTAAATGAAAATTAAACCGGCAGTTGGCACTCCGAGGAGTCGGCACAACTGCACGTGAAAACGAATCCGACCACGAAAGAAGAATGACAATGCGCCTTCACCATGTGGCTGCAGCAGCCCTCCTCGCGCTCTGCGCCAATCCGGCCAGCGCCGCAGACATCGACACCGCGCCGATCGCCAGTTCCGGCTGGTCCGGCCTTTTCGTCGGCCTGCATGCCGGCCATAGCTGGGGCATCGGACCTGACAGCGACATCATCAACGGCATGGAGACCGACGGCTTCTCCGGCGGTGCACTGGCAGGGTACAATTTCCAGTTCGACAGGATCGTGTTCGGCGTCGAGGCAGACATCTCCGAAGGCGACATGGAACAGGAGCCGCAGAATTTTGTCGGCGGCCTTCAGAGTGCCGAAATCAACTATACCGCGAGCCTGCGTGGCCGCCTCGGATACGACATGGGCAACTGGATGCCTTTCGTGACCGCCGGCCTGGCAATTGCCGATGTCGAGTTTACAGACGACTTATTCGGGTTCGTGAACAGTGATCGCCAGATGTTCACCGGTTACGTGCTTGGTGGTGGCGCCGAGTTCAAGCTCGACAGCCTGTTGCCGACCGGAACCGACGGCAAGCTGCTTGGTCGGGTCGAGTATCTGTACGCCGACTATGGCGATGAGGTTTTCAACGTGAGCGTCAACCCCGCTCCCGCCGACCTTGAAACCCACACTGTGCGCGCGGCGCTGATCTGGCGCTTCAACTAAACGGATTGACCGGCCAATACGGGGCCCGGCCTTGCCGGCCGGGCTTCCGCTTTCACCGCACTGAACCGGATAAGCAGAATGAAAACTCCACTTCAGCATGTGGCTGCAGCAGCCCTCCTCGCGCTCTGCGCCAATGCGGCCAGCGCCGCAGACATCGACACCGCGCCGATCGCCAGTTCCGGCTGGTCCGGCCTTTTCGTCGGCCTGCATGCCGGCCATAGCTGGGGCATCGGACCTGACAGCGACGAGTTCATCGACAAGATGGACACCGACGGCTTCTCCGGCGGCGCCCTCGTGGGGTACAATTTTCAGTTCGACCGGGTCGTGTTCGGCTTCGAGGCGGACGTCTCCGGCGGAGACATGCGGCAGGAGCCTCTCGAGTTTCTCGACGATGGCAGCGTGCAGAGTGCCGAAATCGACTATACGGCAAGCCTGCGCGGCCGCCTCGGCTACGACATGGGCGACTGGATGCCCTTCGTGACCGCCGGTCTGGGAATTGCCGACGTCAAGTTTAAGGACGATTTTTTCGGTTTCGTGAACAATGATCGCCAGACGTTCATCGGTTACGTGCTCGGTGGCGGCGCCGAGTTCAAGCTCGACAGCCTCTTGTCAACCGGAACCGACGGGAAGCTGCTTGGTCGGGTCGAGTATCTGTATACCGACTACGACGATGAGGTTTTCGACATTCCCTTCGACCTGGGTCCCTCCGACCTCGAAACCCACACTGTGCGCGCGGCGCTGATCTGGCGTTTCAACTAGTCGAGCCGGTCGAGTTCACCGCGGCCCGGCATCCCGGGCCGCCGCTTCCCCTTTTGGCGTCAGCCGATAGATCCCCCGCTCCACCTTTTCGAACCAGCCATAATGGTCGTCGGCCATGATGACCCGTGCTCTCGCGACCTTCGTCGCGACGGCCACATGCGCAGCCTTGCCGGGCCCCGTTTCGAGAAGATGGAGGGCGACCCGTGTCGCATCCTGCCGGTAGGCTGTGATGATGGTGGTGCGATTGGTGCCGCCGAGATTGGGATCGCCCTCGCGGCGCGCGAATTCCCTCAGCATACGCCCGGTACGGGCCTTCGATTTTCGCGGCGCATAGGGCCCGGGATCGACATGGATCTCGGCGAAACCGTCCTCCATCCGTACGGTGATCAGGCCCAGCCCCAGCCTTCGGCATAGCTTGGTATTGGATTTCAGCGCGGACAGGAATGGCCGCCCCTTGCCGCGCGGCACCGCGACATAGACCGCATCGGTGATCGACAGGCGCTCGATTGCCTGATGGAACAGCGACAGCGAGAACGCAGCCTTCAATTCCACGATCAAAGGCGGCTCTTCGCCACGCACGGCAAACACATCGGCCGCGCCGATCTCGGATTTCACGTCATAGCCCTGCCCTTCGAGCAGCGCCTTGACCGGGCCGTAAAGCTCGGTTTCCTTCGGTCTGGCAGTCCCCGTCACGATCTCGACAAAGCCCTCAAACCGGATTGTTGAACGTGTCGCAGGCACTGAGCCGGCCGGAATCATAGCCCTTCCTGAACCAGTTCATGCGCTGCGCCGACGTCCCGTGATTGAAGGAATCGGGCACGACGTAACCCTGGGTGCGCTTCTGCAGCGTGTCGTCGCCGATCTGACGGGCCGCATTCAGCGCCTCCTCTAGGTCTCCGGCTTCAAGCAGGCCCTTCTGCTCAGTGAAATGCGCCCAAATCCCCGCAAAGCAGTCCGCTTGCAGTTCGACCCGCACGGACATCTGGTTGGCCTCGACCTCGCTCATCTGCTGGCGCATCCGGTTGAACTCGGGCAGCACGCCGATGATGTTCTGGACGTGGTGGCCGACTTCGTGGGCCAGCACATAGGCCTGCGCGAAATCACCCGAGGCGCCGAAGCGTTGGGCGAGCTCGTCATAGAAGTCGAGATCGATGTAGACCTTCTCGTCGCCCGGACAGTAGAAGGGTCCGGTGGCCGAACTCGCCGACCCGCAGGCCGAGCGAACGGCGCCGGAGAACAGAACCAGCGTCGGCTCGGGGTAAGTCTTGCCCTGGCTCTGCATGATGCCGTTCCAGACGTCCTCCGTCTCGGCGAGAACGGTGGAAACGAATTGCTTCATCTCGTCATTGCGCTCGGCCGTGACCTGGCCCGAGCCACCCGGGGCGACCATGGAGCCTCCCCCGCCGCCCAGAAGCACGAGCGGATTGATGCCGAGGAACCAGAGAACGATGCCGGCGATGATCAGGAAGAGGATGCTTCCTCCGCCGCCGCGACCGACACGAATACCGCGTGAGGGAAGCCGCATGCCGCCTCGTCCGAAGGGGCTGCCTCCCCGAGACCCGCGGCGATCCTCCACATTGCGGCTTTGCCGCCGGCCTCTCCATTCCATCGCATCCGCTCCGCATGCTGATCCTGTTTTGCCGGCACCTTACCCGCGGGACAGGAAACCGTCAGCAAGAAGATTGGGCGACCGGCGGGGAAATCAAGCTGCGGTCGGGCCCGGCACCGCGCGCGGACTGCGTTCGCCGAGCACCATGAGAAGCGGGACTGCCGCGATGATGCAGGCCGCCGGACCGAGGGCAAAGGGAGGCGCAAGTTCCAGCACCCGCCCGCCGATGAAGGTCCCGGCGGCGATGCCGAGATAGATCGCGGAGGCATGAAGCGCCAGCGACAGGTGCGCCGCGCCCGGCGCCTGGGCGACAAGCCGGCTGATCTGCGCGGGCGGATAGACCCAGCCGACGAAGGCCCACAGGAAAAGGGTGATCATCAGCACCGGTCCGGCGATCGCGGACGGCAGCCAGAGAAGGATTGCCGCAAGCAACAATGAGCATACCACGCTGGTCAGGAGCGACGCGATCACCATGCGCCGCGCGCCGATCCGGTCCGTAAGCCGGCCACTGCAATAGTTCCCGAGGATCGCTCCGATGCCGTAGACGACGAGAACGACCGGCAGCATGTCGGGCGCCATGCCCGCCCCCTCGGTCACGATGGGGCCGAGATAGCCGACCACCAGGAAGGCGGAAGCCATGAAGATGAACGTCATCAGGATCAGCCGCGCCACACCGGGTTCGCGTACGACGGACAATCGTTCCGACAGGCTGAGCCGCGCACCTGGCAGATTGCGCGGCAACAGTGAGAGAAGCGCTATCAGGCAGATGAAGGCGACCGCCCCCACCGCGCCGAACCCTGCACGCCAGCCGGCATAGTGGGCGAGGAAGGAGCCGAGCGGAGCCCCCAGGGCCACGGCGAAAGTCGTGCCGCTCACCACCATCGAGATGGCCTTGGCGCGCTGGGCGGGCTCGGACAGGGTCACCGCGATCCCCTGCCCGGTTGCCGCGAACAGGCCTGCCGCCATGCCGGTGATCACCTGCGCCAGCACGAGTATCCCGATGGACTGGCTGAAGGCCGTCAGCATCATGCCCCCGACGAATGCCGCCAGTGCACCCCCCACCACGTAGCGACGGTCGAACCGGCCCGTCACCGCGGCGAGAACAGGCGTGAAGAGCGCATAGGACATGGAATAGGCCGTCACCAGATAACCGGCCTGGGCGACGCTCACACCGATATCGTCCGCGATCAGCGGAAGGAGCCCTGAAAACAGAAATGCGACGGTGCTGACGGCAAACGCGCCGAGCCCGAGAAGATAGATGCGACGGTCCAAGGCGAGATCCTTAAAGTTCAAAAAACTTTTAACAATGTAGGTCGGACCAAGTGAATGGTCAATGAGGCCGCAGGGCCAATTTTGCAACGCAGCAATCACGAAGGGCGTTTCATTCCGGCGATAGGCTAGATTTGAGGGGAACGCTCCGTTCACGCCGTTAGAGCTTGAAACATGGGAAAAGCAACGTACATTCAGGCCATGACATATCATCCGTCCGCTGAAGAGATCGATCTCGCCGCCGTCATGGCGACGCTTGGCGATTCCACACGCCTTGCCATCCTCGGTCATCTCGACCGACAGGACGGCAGACCGCTGATGTGTTCCGATTTCACCGCGCTCGCGTCGAAATCGAACCTGACCTACCATTTGGGCCGCATGCGCGAATCCGGCATTATCCGCCTGGAGAAAAGCGGCACCTGCAAGATGATCACCATCCGCCGCGACGATCTCGACGCCCGTTTCCCGGGCTTTCTCGACAGCGTGCTGAAGGCAGCGGAAAATATGGACCTCCCCGCGCTCGAGTGCGAGGACGAGGACGAAACCGTCGAGGCCTGAGCTTCAACCGCCTGTCTCTGTTGATACATTGCCACAGTGTCATTTACGGGGTTCCATCTGATCGATCTCTCCCCTATAAGGCCCGCCTAGCCTGACATTTTTCCCGGCCGCCCTGTCGCATGGAGCGAATTCCGTGTCGGCACACACGCGGCCGCATGACCGATGGATCCGCTCCCATGCCCAAACGTACAGATATCAAGTCGATCCTGATCATCGGAGCCGGCCCCATTGTCATCGGTCAAGCCTGCGAGTTCGACTATTCGGGAACCCAGGCCTGCAAGGCGCTGAAGGAGGAAGGATACCGGGTCATCCTGGTCAACTCCAACCCTGCGACCATCATGACCGATCCGGGACTGGCCGACGCCACCTATATCGAGCCGATCACGCCTGAAGTGGTCGCCAAGATCATCGCCAAGGAGCGCCCGGATGCGCTTCTGCCGACCATGGGTGGCCAGACCGCGCTCAATACCGCCCTGTCGCTCCGCCGCATGGGCGTGCTCGAGCGCTACAATGTCGAGATGATCGGCGCCCAGCCGGATGCCATCGACAAGGCCGAGGACCGCGCCCTGTTCCGCGAAGCCATGGCGACCATCGGTCTCGAAACCCCGAAATCATTCCTCGCCAACGCCACCGAGATCAAGGAAGTCGACCGCAAGAAGCACGAGGCCGAACGCGCCCGTCTGCGCGGCGAACTCTCGGGTGACGCCCTCGACGCCGCTCTCGACGAGCTGGAAAACCAGTGGAACCTCGGCGAGGTCGACCGCAAGCAGCGCTATATGGATCACGCCATGGCGCTCGCGGCGCGCGCGATCGACGAAGTTGGTCTGCCCGCCATCATCCGCCCCTCCTTCACGCTCGGCGGCACCGGCGGCGGCATCGCCTATAACCGCTCCGAATTCTTCGACATCATCGAGCGCGGCCTCGACGCCTCGCCCACCACCGAGGTCCTGATCGAGGAAAGCGTTCTCGGCTGGAAGGAATACGAGATGGAAGTCGTCCGCGACCGCGCGGACAACTGCATCATCATCTGCTCGATCGAGAACGTCGATCCGATGGGCGTGCACACCGGCGATTCGATCACCGTCGCACCGGCGCTGACGCTCACCGACAAGGAATACCAGATCATGCGCAACGCCTCGATCGCGGTTCTCCGCGAGATCGGCGTCGAGACCGGCGGCTCGAACGTGCAGTTCGCCGTCAATCCGGAAAACGGTCGTCTGGTCGTCATCGAGATGAACCCGCGCGTGTCGCGCTCTTCTGCGCTCGCATCCAAGGCGACCGGCTTCCCGATCGCCAAGGTCGCCGCCAAGCTTGCCGTCGGCTACACGCTCGACGAGCTGGAAAACGACATCACCGGCGGCGCCACGCCTGCCTCGTTCGAGCCGTCGATCGACTATGTGGTCACCAAGATCCCGCGCTTCGCCTTCGAGAAATTCCCGGGCGCAGAGAACACGCTGACAACGGCGATGAAATCCGTCGGTGAGGTCATGGCCATCGGCCGTACCTTTGCCGAGAGCTTCCAGAAGGCACTGCGCGGTCTGGAGACCGGGCTGACGGGCTTCGACGAGATCGAGATCCCGGGCCTGGGCGAAGGCGACGACGAGAACGCCATCAAGGCCGCCATTGCCACGCCGACGCCCGATCGTCTGCGCATGGTCTTCCAGGCCATGCGGCTCGGCATGTCGGTCGCCGACGTCCATGCGATCTGCAAGATCGATCCGTGGTTCCTCGAGCAGTTTGCCGAGATCCTCGAACTCGAGGCACGGGTTCGCGAGCACGGTCTGCCGACCGATGCCGAGAACATGCGCATGCTCAAGGCCCGCGGCTTTTCCGACTCGCGCCTGGGCAGCCTGACCGGCAAGTCGGCTGCCGACATTGCCAGGGTCCGCGCCGAGCTCGACGTCCATCCGGTCTTCAAGCGCATCGACACCTGCGCGGCCGAATTCGCTTCGCCCACCGCCTACATGTATTCGAGCTACGAAGTGCCCTTCCTCGGCCAGCTCGCCGACGAGGCCTTCGTTTCGGACAAGAAGAAGGTCGTCATCCTCGGCGGCGGCCCGAACCGGATCGGCCAGGGTATCGAGTTCGACTATTGCTGCTGCCATGCCGCCTTCGCGCTCAAGGATGCGGGCTTCGAAGCGATCATGATCAACTGCAACCCGGAAACGGTTTCGACCGACTACGACACCTCCGACCGCCTCTATTTCGAACCGCTGACGGCCGAAGACGTGCTGGAAATCCTGCGCGCCGAGCAGGCGAGCGGCGAACTGGTCGGCGTCATCGTCCAGTTCGGCGGCCAGACGCCGCTGAAGCTCGCAGAAGCGCTCGAAAAGGCAGGCATCCCGATCCTCGGCACCGCGCCGGACGCGATCGACCTCGCCGAAGACCGTGACCGCTTCCAGAAGCTTCTGACCAAGCTGGGCCTGATGCAGCCGAAGAACGGCATCGCCCACTCGGTCGAGCAGGCGCGCCTGGTCGCGGCCCAGATCGGCTTCCCGCTGGTCGTCCGCCCCTCCTACGTGCTCGGCGGCCGTGCCATGCAGATCATCCGCGACGATCAGAGCCTGTCGAACTACCTGCTCGGCACCGTGCCGGAACTCGTCCCGGAAGAAATCAAGGCACGCTACCCGAACGACAAGACCGGCCAGATCAACACACTCCTGGGCAGCAATCCGCTGCTCTTCGACAGCTACCTGACCAACGCCATCGAGGTGGACGTCGACTGCCTGTGCGACGGCGAAAGCGTCCACATCGCCGGCATCATGGAACATATCGAGGAAGCCGGCATCCACTCGGGCGATTCAGCCTGCTCGCTGCCGGTGCACACTCTCACGGACGATGTGGTTGCCGAACTCGAAGAGCAGACCCGGGCAATGGCCAGGGCGCTCAATGTCGGCGGCCTGATGAACGTCCAGTTCGCCATCAAGGACGGCACCATCTACGTGCTCGAAGTCAATCCGCGCGCCTCGCGTACCGTGCCGTTCGTCGCCAAGACGGTCGGCGCGCCGATCGCCAAGGTCGCAGCCCGCGTCATGGCCGGCGAGAAGCTCGCATCCGCCTTCGCCGCTTACGGCGACGTTCCGGACCACAAGGCGCTCAAGCATATCGCGGTCAAGGAAGCGGTCTTCCCCTTTGCCCGCTTCCCCGGCGTCGACACCCTGCTCGGACCGGAAATGCGCTCGACCGGCGAGGTCATGGGCCTCGACACCGATTATGCGCTCGCCTTCGCCAAGAGCCAGCTCGGCGCCGGCGTGGACCTGCCCCGCTCGGGTACGGTCTTCGTCTCCGTCAAGGACGACGACAAGGAAATGGTGGTCGAGACCGTCCGCATCCTCGCCGAGAACGGCTTCGCGCTGATGGCGACGCGCGGCACCGCCCGCTTCCTCATCGAGAAGGGTTTCGAGGTCGAGAGCGTCAACAAGGTGCTCGAAGGCCGTCCGCACATCGAGGACGCGATCCGCAACCGTCAGGTTCAGCTGGTGATCAACACCACGGAAGGCGCCAAGACGATCTCGGATTCCAAATCGCTCCGCCGCGCCGCCCTGATGCAGAAGGTGCCCTACTACACCACCATGGCCGGCTCGCTTTCGGCGGCCCGCGCCATTGCCGCCCTTCGCGCCGGCAATCTCGAAGTCAAGCCGCTCCAGGCTTACTTCTGAGACCAATCAGTCAGGCTGCCTGCGCCGCATGCAGCCTGACAACCGCCTGCAAGTCCTCGTGAAAGCGCTGTCTCTCCCGCGCCTGTTTGTCGGGCTCGGGAATGCGCAGGATATAGGCCGGGTGAACGGTAACGAAGAGCATGCGGCCTTCGTCGACGGGGATCGGCATGGAGCGGATTTCCTCCATCGGCTTGGTCTCGCCGGTCAGTGCCTGATAGGCGGTCCCGCCGAGCGCGACGACGATCTTCGGGCGGATGAGCTCGAATTCCTTTTCCAGCCACCAGCGGCAATGCCGCACTTCGCCGGCATCGGGCCGCTTGTGCAGCCTCCGCTTGCCGCGCGGCTCGTATTTGAAATGCTTGACCGCATTGGTGAGATAGAGCCGGTCACGAGCCAGACCTGCCTGTGACAGCCCCTCATCGAGAACCTGCCCCGCCGGCCCGATGAAGGGGCGACCGGCCAGATCTTCGCGGTCGCCGGGCTGCTCGCCGATCAGCATGATCTCGGCATCGAGCGGCCCTTCCCCGCAGACGGCCTGGGTGGCCGGGCCGTGAAGCGGGCACCGCCTGCAGGCGGAAATTTCCTGCGCGAGTGCCGCGCCCGCATCCGCCGGCGTGACGAGCGTGCGGGATTTCTCCTCCTCCCATTCGGCCTGCAGCCGCTCGTGGAATACGGGCGGCAGGGTCGGCTGGGCTGCCGCCATGGCGCGCACGCGTTCCTCCGCGCCGGCGATCAGTTGGGGAATGAGCTGCGCCTCCGGCAGGTTCTTCCAGTATTTCTTCGGCATCTCCGCCTGCATCGCCTTCACCTTGAGGCGGGCCGGATTGAAGATGTTGGAGAAATAGATCCGCCATAACTCGTCGGCCTCGTCGGTATGGCGGAGCTTGCTCGCCGGCGTCGGGTCGATGGCCAGGTTCTGGCCGTCCCACGATGCCGTTCCCTTGGGCGTGGCGATCAGCCAGTCCATGTCGGCAAAGCGCCGCGCGAAGAACGGCGCCGTGCGGGCGACGATAAAATGATCCGGCTCGAACCAGGCGGCAAATCGCCTGCGCCCGTTCATGCCGGTATCGAGCTCCTTGAAGCGCACGAAAGCCTTCATCTTGTGGCTGTCGCGGCGCACCGATTTGACGAACCGGCTCAGCTCCGCGACGTCGCGGTCGGCGCGGTCCTGCATCAGACCGCGGCTGGATTGCAGCCGCCAGAGAAGGCGATAGAGCAGCGGAAAGCGGTTCTCGTCGGAATGGCAGATCGCCGCCTCGGCGGCCTCGGCGAAACTGCGCGGCACGGTGATCCGCGCCCCGTCCTCCGGCATCACCGGAACCTCGCCCTCCCCGAAGAGGCCGGGATCTTCCCAGGCGCTCAGCCAGGCGACATCGTCGGGCCAGACCCCCTGGGCGAGGAGAGCGCGGGCGGCATTGCGCCACTCGTCGAAATCGCCCTGCCCTTCGATCTGGATCCGGCGCATCAGAACAGAGCCAGTTGCTCGGGCTGCGGCGCGAACATGTCGCGCAGGTCGCTGCGATCGACGAGACGGATCGGGCTCCAGCCGCCTGCCGTCACGAAGGGTTTGACCTTTCTGAGCGAGGCGCCAAGACGCTTGAGATCCTCGAGTGTCAGCTTGCGCTGGCGCCGGGCGGACAGGATGGACTTCACCACCTTCTGGCCGAGCCCCGGCACCCGCAGCAACATCTCGCGGTCGGCGGTATTGATATCGACGGGAAAGCGGTCGCGGTTGCCTAGCGCCCAGGCGAGCTTCGGGTCGAGGTCGAGATCGAGCATGCCATCCTCGCGACCTTCCGTTATCTCGTCGACCGAGAAGCCATAGAACCGGTAAAGCCAGTCGGCCTGGTAAAGCCGGTGCTCGCGGATCAGCGGCGGCTTGACCAGCGGCAGCGATTTCGACGCATCGGGAATGGGGCTGAAGGCGGAATAGTAGACACGCTTCAGGCTGTAGCTTGAATAGAGCCGGGCCGACGAGCCGAGAATGGTGGCGTCATTAGCACCGTCCGCGCCGACGATCATCTGCGTGCTCTGGCCTGCCGGCGCGAATTTCTTGCGCCGTCTGGTCTGCAGCGTCGGCTCGCGCGCCTCCTCGATCTTCAGCCGCAGGTCGCCCATGGCGCGGCGGATGCCGAGTGGCTTCTTTTCGGGCGCGTATCGCGACAATCCCTGATCGGTCGGCAGCTCTATGTTGAGCGACAGCCGGTCAGCGAAGAGACCGGCCTTCTCGATGAGATGCGGCGAAGCTTCGGGAATGGTCTTCAGATGAATATAACCGCGGAAATCGTGCTTGACCCTCAGATCCTCGGCGACCTTCACCATCTCGGCCATCGTATCGTCGGACGAACGAATGATGCCAGAGGAGAGAAACAGACCCTCGATATAATTGCGCCGGTAAAATTCCGTCGTCAGCCAGACGATCTCGTCGGGTGTGAAACGGGCACGTTCCACATTGCTCGATGACCGGTTGATGCAATAGGCGCAGTCATAGATGCAGAAATTGGTCATCAGGATCTTGAGCAGCGAAATGCAGCGTCCGTCAGGCGCATAGGCGTGACAGATCCCTGAACCCTCGGTGGAGCCGAGACCTCCTCCTGGTCCGGCCCCCGGACCGGAATGACGCTTTTGCGTTCCGGACGAGGCACAGGAGGCATCGTATTTTGCGGCATCCGAGAGAATGGCCAGGCGGCGGGCAAGCGATTTTCTCATACAATGTTCACTATATGTTCCGGAGCATTTGTCAAGTCGCCTTCACTTCTGGCATGAGGTTGCCGACGAACCGGCACAAACAGGATGGTGAGAATGACCGAGGCAGAAAATTGGATCGAAATCCGCAACGAGAGGACCTTTTCGGTCAACCGCCAGACGTTGTACTCAGCCTATGCCGATCCGGCCAAGCTTGCGGAATGGTGGGGACCGCACGGCTTCACCAATCGGATCAGCGTTTTCGACCTCAAGCCGGGCGGCATGTGGCTGATCACCATGACAGCCTCGAACGGCACCGATTTCGAGAACCATTGGACATTCGAGGAGATCGACGACGGCCGGCGCATTGTCGCCAGGCATCATGAACCCGTGCACGTCTTCACGCTCGACATGACCTTCTCCGACCACCCCGACGGCTCGCGCATCGAATGGCTGATGATCTTCGATCGCACCGAGGAGAACGAGGAGATGGAAAAATTCCTCCACGCCGCCAACGAGCAGAATCTCGACCGGCTGGCAATGATCGTTCACCCTGCTGCGAAGAGGCCGGCCTGACTTCCGGGAGCGATCACGCCGATCAGGTCGAAGGTTTGGCTACGTCGATCCTCAGAAGAGACCAAATCCAACATATCCACATTTCATGACTCTCCGATGCATTGTGCAGCCCCACGTCGCCAGCTAAGGCAACAGGCAGAACGGTAAGGCGGCGGGCCTGTCGACCTCGACCTTTCCCACCCCTCTTACACCGGGATGTGGGGAGGTCGCATGTCGAGACTTTTCGACTGTTTCATCTATGACGACGAGGATCTGGTCTATCAGCGAATTGCCATGCTGGCGCCTGTCGTCGACACCTTCTTCATCATGGAAGGCTCGCACACCTTTCAAGGTGCCTTGCGCAATCCGACATTCGATCTGCTACGGGTCCCCGAAACGATCCGGCACAAGATCCGCCATTCGGTCTGTGACCTGTCGGAGGCAGTGGCAAGCGGCGATAGCTGGAAAGTGGAATATGCCCAACGCAATGCGCTGATGGCTGTCCTGGACGAAGCTGAAAATGACGACTTCATCCTCCTCTCGGACATCGACGAGATTCCGTTTCCGAGCGTTCTCTCCCCGCGGAAGCTGAGACCTGCCCTGCTTTGTCTGCTGATGTGCTATTTCTACGTCGATTACATCAGCGAAACGCGTCCTGTCTGGAAACGTCCGGTTCTGTTTCGCAAAAGCCAGATCGGACAATATGGGCTCACGTTCCAGGATATCCGCGACGGAAAGATGAACGAGCATATCGGCTTGATGCCTGATGCGGGACTGCACCTGAGCTATCTCGGCGGTGTGGAACGGATTTATGCGAAGCTCGCGAAATTCTCCCATACCGAGCTTCATTCCTATCAGGGCGTAGACCGCGCGAGCTTCGAAGCCAAGATCAAGGAAGGTCGCGATATCTTTGACCGTCGCGACGTCTGGGGGCGTCTCGACCGTTTGCCTTCGGGCTATGCCGAGTTCGACGCCGATTTCATCGCCGCTCACCGCGCCCCCGCAGATGTGCGGCTGCTCGACATGGCGTCGGTCGAAGCTTCGTTGAGGAAGGTTCGGCGAAAGGCGGCGCCCAAGCGGTTGCGCACCTGGCTGAGAAAACATTTCTGAGAAGCCATGAAAACCGGCGGCAGGCGCGATCTCCGCTGTGGCCCTTCGCTCGACGGCTCAGCCGTGCGCGCAGGATCGCCGGCGCTTGCAGGACGGAGGCGATTGCCGCGAGCTCCGTGCGGAAGCGCAGGCGAAATATGGCAACATAGTGATATTTCGATACTTAGGGCAACGAAATGCCGGGAACTCCGTTCTCCTTCCCGTCAACCAACGATAACAAACGGAGACACGCTCATGACCCTCGCCAAAACGCTTCTCGGCGCCTCGGCTCTCACGCTTTTCGCAGTTCCGGCATTCGCAGCCATGTCGGTAACAGCCACCACCGACCTCAACGTCCGCGCCGGTCCCGGCCCCGACTATCCCGTCACTTCGGTGATCGGCAACAACCAGGCCGCAACGCTCGATGGCTGCATCGAGAACTCGAAGTGGTGCCAGGTGACCATCAACGGCACCAGCGGCTGGGCCTACTCCGAATATCTGGTGGCCGACTATTCCGGCCAGCCGACCGTCGTCTACCAGAACTATCAGACCATCGGCGCCCCTGTCGTGACCTATGATGGCCCCGACGGCGCGCTCGCCGGCGGTGCGACCGGTGCCGTTGCCGGTGCCCTCGTGGCAGGTCCGGTCGGCGCTGCAGTGGGTGGCGCGGCTGGTGCCGCAATCGGCGGCGCGGTCGATCCGACGCCGGAAACCCGCACCTATATCCAGGCCAACCCGGTCGATCAGGTCTATCTCGACGGTGAAGTCGTGGTCGGCAGCACGGTCCCGCAGGATGTTCGCCTGTACGACGTGCCCGATGCCCAGTACCGCTATGTCTATGTCAACGGCCAGGAAGTGCTCGTGGCCCCGGACACACGCCAGATCGTCTACGTCTACCGCTAAGAGCGTAGCGAACCGTCAAGGAAAACCCCGTGCCGATGGCGCGGGGTTTTCTGTTTCGGGAATGTTACAGACTGCCTATTTGTGCTTGTCGATGAAGTCGGCGAAGGCGTTGATCCAGCCGGAAGCGAACTTCTCCGTGCCCTCGTTGGTGATCGTGTGGTCGTCGGCAATCAGGCCTTCCTTCACCTGAAGGTAAAGTTCCGGCTGACCCATGACGACCGAATCGAGGTGCAGCACCACACTGCGTAGCAGCGCCTGTGCCGCAGCGGTGCCGATTGCTCCCGGCGAGGCACCGGTGATCGCGGCGGGTTTGCCCGACCACGAATTCTTTCCATAGGGGCGTGAGCCCCAGTGCAGCGCATTCGCAATGATCGAGCTGTAGGTCCGGTTATATTCCGGCGTCACGAAGAGAACCGCATCCGCGGCCTCGATATCGGCCTTCAGCTTCGTTACCGCGGCGGGCGGATCATTCCACAATTCATCATTGTAGAGCGGCAGATCCCCGAGTTTCGCATAGGTAAAGGCCAACCGGTCGGAGGACAGTTTTTCCAGCGCGCCGGCGAGCTTGCGATTGATCGAGCCACTTCGCAGCGACCCGACGAGAACGAGAACCTTGTGCATTGCATTACCTTGGTTGGATTTTCGATATCCGCTAAAATAGTGGCGGATTGCTGCGCTGCAAGATGATGGGCGGCAACTGTCATCCGCTGCCTTGAATGGGGCGGCATGCAATCCTATCTGCCGATGGCCGGCCTATAGAGCCCCGGTTCAGCCCGACGACGAAAATGGTTTGGTTCGGACTGATTGCTGAATTTTTGAGTGAATTCCGTCTGCGAACTTGCTAGGATGGGATCAGGAAACATGGAACGGCTCCGAAGTGACCGCTTCGCGAGCCGTTCATTTTTGTGTCCGCGCGCCGGGGGAAACCGCGCAGCAGGACCAGAGGCAAAGAGGAAAGACCAAATGGTTGAAAAGGTACCCATGACGCAGGGTGGCTACACGAAGCTGCAGGAGGAACTGCGCTGGCGTCAGCAGGAAGAACGCCCGCGGATCATCGAGGCCATCTCCGAGGCTCGCGCCCATGGCGACCTGTCGGAAAATGCCGAGTATCACGCTGCCAAGGAAGCCCAGAGCCTCAATGAGGGCCGTATCGGCGAACTGGAGGATTATGTCTCCCGCGCCGAGGTCATCGACCCGTCGAAGATGTCCGGCACTACCGTGAAGTTCGGCGCCCGGGTCCGCCTCGTCGACGAGGATACCGAGGAAGAAAAGACCTACCAGATCGTCGGCGACCAGGAAGCCGACGTGAAGCAGGGCAAGATCTCGATCTCCTCGCCGATCTCGCGCGCGCTGATCGGCAAGGAAGTGGGCGATTCGGTCGAAGTGGTTGCCCCCGGCGGCTCCAAGGCGTACGAAATTCTCGACGTGAAGTGGTCCTGAGCGAAAGCTCGGGACCTTTGAATGACCGGGGAAGCGGCAATCTCCGTATGACAGACGCTGAATGAGAGCGCCATGACCGACTTCATGGACATTCGAGACGTCGAAGTGGTGGCGCCAAACTTCAAGCGGCGCCTCTCCGGGGTGACATCGACCATCATCCAGGTCGTTCCCGAGCAGCGTACGGCCGGAACCCGGGTCGCCACCATCGGCCCCGGCCTCCCCGCCTCCCTGCCATCGATCAGCCTGTCGCAGATCCCCGATCTGTTGAAGCCCCCGCGCGACAAGCCCTTCCGCATCTGGCACGCGCGGCGCAACACCGAGATGCTGGCCGGCCTGTTCCTGAGGAACATCCTGCGCGCCCCGCTCAAACTGGTTTTCACGTCAGCCGCGCAACGCAGACACACCCGTTACACCAGATGGCTGATCCGCCAGATGGATGCGGTCGTGACCACGTCGAGCCGGTCGGCGGCCTTTCTGAAAGTGCCGCATACGATCATCCCGCACGGGATCGATCTCGAAGCCTTCCATCCGCCGTCCGATGAAGAGCGCGACTGGTCGCGCACCGAACTTCCGGGCAAATACGGAATCGGCTGCTTCGGCCGGGTGCGCCATCAGAAAGGCACCGATCTCTACGTTTCTGCCCTGATCGATCTCCTGCCGAAATATCCAGACTGGACCGGCCTCGTCTTCGGACGCGTGACCTCCGACAATCGCGGCTTCTGCGACGAACTACAGGAAAAAGTGGATGCGGCGGGCCTGCACGAACGCATTCTCTTCATGGGCGAAGTGCCGGACGTCAAACCCTGGATGAGACGCGTGAGCCTCTGCGTGGCGCCTTCGCGCAACGAGGGCTTCGGCCTCACCCCGCTTGAGGCCATGGCCTCGGAAACCGCTGTCGCCGCTTCCGATGCCGGCGCCTATTGCGATATCGTGGACGAGGGGGAAACCGGTTTCATCGTTCCCGCCGGCGACCAGGCCGCCCTCGCCCGCACGATCGAGACCTATCTCGCCGATCCGGAACTGGCTGCAGCGCATGCAAAGGCCGGCCATCGGCGGGTGCACCAGAATTTCGCGCTCCGGCGGGAAGCGGAAGGACTTGCAAAGGTCTATGAGGCGCTATGGGCGCAGTCGTGACAACAGCGCTGATCGTCGCCCGTGACAATGCCTACGGCTTGACCCAGGACACCGCGATACTCAAATCGGCGCTCGAAGCCAACGGAGTTTCCGTCGGCGTTTCAACCCGCAATCGCAGCCTCTTCGACCGCGTTCTGGGCACGAAGCGCTTCGATCTGGTCTTTCATCTGGAACGCGTGGCCCCGGTCTGGCTTTCCGCCGGCCGAACCAATATTCTCATTCCGAACCAGGAGCGCTATCCGAGACGGCTGGTCGGGCAGCTCGGACGCATAGACTTCGTGCTGGCCAAGAGCCGGCACGCTGCGGAAATCTTCTCCAATCTCGGCAAACAATCGGCCTTCTGCGGCTTCGCGTCCCCCGACCGTCACGAAGCGGCGGTCGAGAAAAACTGGCGTCGGTTTTTTCACCTCGCTGGCGGCTCGACGCTCAAGGGCACGGAGGACATTCTGGATCTCTGGACAAGGCATCCGGAATGGCCTGAACTGGTTCTGGTGCAGAAGAAGGACAATGCGCCGAAGGTGGTGCCCGACAATGTCACCCTCTATTCCGGCTATCTCGACGACGGCGAGCTCAAACGCTTGCAGAACACCTGCGGCATTCACCTCTGCCCGTCGCGCTCGGAAGGCTGGGGGCATTACATCATCGAGGCGATGTCCACCGCCGCGGTGACAGTGACGACGGACGCCCCGCCCATGAACGAACTGGTGACCTGCGAAACCGGCATCCTGGTTCCCTACGCGCGCACCGAACCCAGACATCTGGGCACCAATTTCTTCGTCGATTCCGATGCGCTGGAGCGAGCGATTTCAGACATCCTGGATACACCGGAAACGAATTTGGAGGCCCTGGGGGAAAGGGCACGTGCGGCCGCGAACAGGATTTGCTCCGAATTTCCGGAACGACTCATCAGCGCGCTCGGACCGTATCTCGAGGCCCGCTGACATGACGCTCCTGCATCTTTCGGCAGAGATGGGATGGCGTGGCGGCGAAAACCAGCTTGCCCTCATCTATACCGGGCTCCAGACGGAATCTGACCAGATGTTGATGGTGCGCCGGGGCTCGGAACTCGAAAGGCGGATGCGAGACGAAAGACCGGTCACCGCATCGCGTTTCGGACTCACCGCCCCGCGCGCAGCATGGTCGCTGCGTCGGAAGATGCTGACCTCGCCGGGCAAGCATCTCATTCACGCGCATTGCGGCAAGAGCGCGGAAACCGCCTTGCTGGCGCGCTTCGGCACGCAGGTTCCTCTCGTCATCTCACGCCGATCCGCCTATCCGATCCGCTCACACTGGAAGTTTCGCGCCGCCGATGCCGTCATAGCCGTATCGCGCGCAGCGAGCGAGGAACTGTTGAAGGCAGGGGTCGATCCGAGCCGCATCCACATCATTCCAGATGCCGTCGATGCGCCGCGGTTTGCCGGCGCAATCGCGGACCGGCGTGACGTCGCGCCGGATGAAGTGATGGTATTGTGCGCAGCTGCACTATCCCCCGAGAAGGATCATGAAGTTCTCCTCAAGGCATGGAAGCAGGTGGAAGAGGCAGGCCTGAAAGCGCGTTTGCTGATGGCAGGCACCGGAAGCATGGACGGCAGATTGAAGTCGTTGGCTGGCAGTCTCGACCTCAGGCATGTTTCTTTTCTCGGCTGGGTGGAGAATATCTCCGGCACGATGGCGGCCGCCGATATTGCGGTTCTGTCCTCGCGGGTCGAAGGTCTCGCCTCCTTCCTGTGCGAAGCTCAATTCTGTGGGATACCTGTCGTCTCGACTGCGGCCGGAGGAACGGTCGACGCCGTTCGCGACGGTGAGACTGGCTTCCTGTCCCCGACCGGTGATGAAAATGCTTTTGCGGAAAATCTGACGCGGCTGATCCGCAATTCCGAACTCAGGGCCGGAATGGGAGCGGCAGCACGAACATGGGCCCGACGTAAATTCGCTCTAGAGCCCGTTCTGGAGGCGCACCGCGCTCTTTACCGCCAGGTCCTCGACGGAGACAGGTGACCGGGAGGCGTGCCTAGCGCGGGTCCAGACCGGCACGCCAACTCTTGTATTCGGTCTGGTAGGCATAGGACGCGGCGCCGGCAGCCATGGCAAACCCGCCCCATCCACACAGAAAATACCGCTTGAGCAGATAGAATTTCACGAAATAGCCGATCGGCGCAGTCAGCATTTTCGACGGAGATGTCCGTCTTCCCCGCGCCGAGCGCTCGCTTGCCTTCAGGGACGTATAGGAGTTCTGTTTCTCGAATTCCAGCGCGGGAGCGATGATGCTGGCATGCAGCAGATATCCGCCCGCGACCCTGCCGGTCGCACCATCGACACGCAGCGATTCATGGATCGTCTGCTTGGTGTCGTAATACGACTTTGCCCGCCTTACCAGCCGCACGATACGGTCATGCTTGACCCACGGATGGGCATAGCCATAG
The DNA here is from genome assembly GCF_004354915.1 of Pseudohoeflea suaedae. Taxonomy (GTDB): domain Bacteria; phylum Pseudomonadota; class Alphaproteobacteria; order Rhizobiales; family Rhizobiaceae; genus Pseudohoeflea; species Pseudohoeflea suaedae. The sequence goes on from NZ_SMSI01000004.1 coordinate 186,913, forward strand.
CCGGGCACCCAATGTCGCCGCTCAACCGAGAAACCGGCGTTCTCGCCAGGAGACGCCACGTTTTTCGCGATGGCATCGACCAGCGTCGGCTCCGCAATCTCGTCGGCATCGACATTGAATGCCCATTCGAGGGAACACTGCTCGAGCGCAAATTGTTTCTGCGCACCGAAACCGGTCCAGTCGTGGTGGATCAGCCGAACCGGCAGCCCATCCCTACTCAGTCCCTCGACAATATCGACGGTGCGGTCCGTTGAGCCGGAATCCACTACCAGGATTTCCTGGAAACGCGACAATGCCCGAAGACTTGCCTCGATCACGCGCTCCTCGTTGAAGCAGATGATGAATACCGAGACCGGAATGAAAGCGCCGGAATGGGTCACTCCAGGAGCGCCTTGAGGTGGGCGCGGGCGCGAGAACCTTTCGGCGACGTCTGGGGATAGCGCATCGCACGGTAGCTCAAGGCAAGTACCCGGAACCATCTGAAGAAAGGCCGCCGGTGCTTCTTCATCGCGTACCTCTTCGCGCGCATGGCATGATAGGTACGGAAGGAACTCATTTCCGGGGTAGCCGGCGACGACTTGCCCTGCATGTGGCGCACGACGGAATCGTGAATGTAGTGAAGCCCGTATCCGGCCTTGAGGATACGCACGCTGATATCGTCATCCTCGTAGAACAGGAAAATGGCTTCGTCGAAGCCGCCGATCTCGTCGAAAACCTGCTTGCGGACCGCAAGTGCAGCCCCGCTCAGCATGACGACAGGGCGATCTTTCAGAGGCAGCGCCGGCCGCCTCCAGTAAGGGCGACGCATCAGCATTGTGCGATGTCGAAAGAACTGGGTTCCATCGCTATTAAGCAACCGCGGATTGAAACCGGCCGAATGAGGATATTTGTCGAACGCCGCACCGAGGATGTCGAGCGCTTCCGGCTCGAGATCCGCGTCGGGATTGAGAAACAGAAGTCGCTCATGCCTGGCCAGGTCTGCACCGCGATTGCAGGCGGTCCCGAAGCCGAGATTGGTGTCGAGACGAACGACCGTTACCCCGTATTCGTCCGCGATCTCCGCCGAATTGTCGGAACTCGCATTGTCGACGACAATGACCTGATGGCCGGAAGGAATGGACGACAATGCGGCGCCGATCACGGCGGAACTGTTGAAGGTGACCAGGACGATTGAGAAAGGTGTCGCAGACATCATTTTCGAACCAGAGCCATGCTGTTGTCTTTGATTTCCAATTGCTTCAGGCTGGCCTCATCGGCCAGTGACATGAAATCCTGAAGGGTTCGTCGGGCGCTTTCATATAGGCGCGGATGAAACTCAACAATGGCGAGTTCACAGCGGGACAAAATTTTCTGTTTATTCGCAAGGACATCGTATTCTTTTCACTCGACGCCACGATCCGCGCCCGGGCTTCAAGATCTCTCACCGCCTTCACCCGTCTTTCGAGCGCCGTGATCGCAACGTGATATCACAATAGCCCACCCGTAGCGCCGTGTTTCGGGACGTGGATACCCCGATGCAGCGGAAATGATGCTCCCTGCCCGTGAGCGGGAGTGGCGCGTGAACTCCATGATAGAAGAGGTTTCCGCCAATTTTCTGTCCTGTCCGGATCCCTTCCGCCGCCCGTCACTTCAGGTCCACGAGGCCGTCATCCTTGACCTTTCGAATGGTCAGCATTGTCCTCACGGTATCGACGTTTTCGGTGGCGGTAAGCTGTTCGACGACGAAGTCCTGAAAATGGCCGAGATTGCGCGCGACGCAGTGGAGCAGGAAGTCGGAATCGCCGGAAACCATCCAGCTTTCACGGACGATGGGCCAATCGCGCGAAGCGGCGGCAAAACTCTTGAGGTTGGCATCGGACTGGTGCTTCAGCCCCACCATGCAGAACGCGACGAGATCGTAGCCGAGCGCGGGTGCGTTGATCAGCGCCCGGTAACCGCGGATGATGCCCGCCTGCTCGAGCTTGCGAACGCGCCTCAGACACGGCGGCGCCGAGATGCCGACCCGGTTCGCCAGCTCCACATTCGTCATTCGGCCGTCGGCCTGCAATTCCTTGAGAATGCGAAAATCGATATCGTCGAGCTCGGCCTTGAACATGCATGCGTCCTGTCATCCGCCCGAGCCGGCCTCCGATGGCAGAACTTTCGGGCAATCTGCGAAACTTTATTGCGTCGGCAGCCGCAATTGTCTACCCGCAAGCACCAATGAACGCCCTCACCTGTTGGTAACCCTGCGCTGCGGCTTGAATAGCGGGCTCCGGAATTCCTAAATTGGTGGAAATGCGCCATCCTCTCGGCCACGCGAACCCGTGCCGGCAACATGCGGGCGCTGCCCGTATCCAGACAGGAAGAAAGTCATGACGACCCGTCACGTTCCCGTTCTCATCATCGGCTCCGGCCCCGCCGGCTATACTGCCGCGATCTATGCCGCGCGCGCCATGCTCACCCCTGTGATCATCACCGGAATGGAACAGGGCGGCCAGCTGATGATCACCACGGACGTCGAAAACTACCCGGGTTACGCGGATCCGGTCCAGGGACCGTGGATGATGGAACAGATGCGGCTCCAGGCTGAACATGTCGGCGCCGAGATCGTCACCGATCTGGTGACTGAAGTCGACGTCACCACCCGCCCGTTCACCGCCAGGACGGATTCCGGCGCGACCTGGACATGCGACGCACTCATCATCTCGACCGGTGCGCAGGCCAAATGGCTGGGCATTCCCGGCGAGAAGGACTTCATGGGCTTCGGCGTATCGGCCTGCGCCACCTGCGACGGCTTCTTCTATCGCAACAAGCACGTCATCGTGGTCGGCGGCGGCAATACCGCAGTCGAGGAAGCCCTCTATCTTTCCAACATTGCCGAGAAGGTGACGCTGGTTCACCGCCGCGACACGCTGCGCTCGGAAAAGATCCTTCAGGAGCGCCTCTTCGCCCAGAAGAATGTCGATTTCGTCTGGAATTCCGAAATCGCCGAATTCGTCGGCGGCGAGCCGGTCGGCCCGATGCCGCCCGCGGTCAAGGCCGTGAAGCTGAAGAACCGCAAGACCGGCGAGATATCGCAGATGGATATCGACGGGGTGTTTGTGGCAATCGGCCACGCACCGGCGGTAAAACTGTTCGAAGGCAAGCTCAAGCAGAAGCCGAACGGCTATCTCTGGACGGCGCCGGATTCGACCGCAACCGACATTCCGGGCGTCTTCGCGGCGGGGGACGTCACCGACGATATCTACCGCCAGGCGGTCACCGCTGCCGGAATGGGCTGCATGGCAGCGCTCGAGGCCGAGCGCTATCTGGCAGGTCTGGGAACACACGCAGAAGCCGCAGAATAGGCGGCCAAACACGGTTCGGCACGTGGGGGTGCCGGCCCGGCTCGAGGGGAGCTGGTACAATGCAACTGGACTGGGACAAGCTGCGCATCTTTCATGCGGCCGCTGAGGCGGGTTCGTTTACGCACGCCGCGGAGATCCTCCACCTCTCGCAATCGGCGATCAGCCGGCAGGTGAGCGCGCTGGAGACCGAGGTGAACACCAAGCTGTTCCACCGCCACGCACGCGGCCTCATTCTCACCGAGCAGGGCGAAATTCTCTACAAGACCGCCCACGAGGTTCTGATGAAGCTCGAGATGGTCAAGACCCAGCTCACCGAAACCCGCGAGAAGCCGAGCGGCAAACTCAGGATCACCACGACCGTGGGATTGGGCCAGGGCTGGCTGACCGAGAAGGTTCACGAGTTCCAGGCGCATTATCCCGACATGCAGGTTCAGCTTATCCTCGACAACGAGGAACTGGACGTGAACATGCGTCAGGCCGACTGCGCCATCCGGCTCCGCCAGCCGCAACAGTCCGACCTCATCCAGCGCAAGCTCTTCACGGTGCACCTGCACATTTATGCGTCACCGGCCTATCTTGCACGCTACGGCGAACCGAAGACGATCAAGGATCTGGACGACCATCGGCTGATCACTTTCGGTGAGCCCGCACCGGTCTATCTTCACGAACTTACCTGGCTCGAACGGGCCGGCCGCACGCCGGACAACCCCCGCCCCGCGCATTTGCAGATCAACAATCTGGCCGCCGTGCGCCGCGCCACCATCAACGGCGCGGGCGTTTCGATGCTGCCCGACTACATGATCAACCGCGATGACGACCTCGTCAGACTCGCGATTCCCGCGGATTTTCCGACCTTCGACACCTATTTCTGCTATGCCGAAGAGATGCGGAATGCGGCCAAGCTGAAAGTTTTCCGCGACTTTCTTATCAACAAGGCCCGGAACTGGAACTACTGAAATCCGACCATTTGGTTAAAAAACCCCGTACTTTCAGGGGTCCCATGCATAAAAAGGGTGCGACAAACTCAACCATGCATCAATTGCATATCAGTCATGCTTCACAGGCTATTGTATTATGCACATGAAATCAGCATATCGCACACAGCTGATGCACCTTTGGCGGTCACTCCTCCCAGTGCCGCCGCATGAGCTGTTCCCCTCTGGAGGTTTTGACCTTCACACCTTATAGGCCCGCGCATTTGCGCCGGGCCTTTTTTTTGACCATTAGCAGCCCGGAGCGCGACGGCACATCCTCGCCGGTGCGGCATGGAACAATCCCGCCTCCCGGTTCTCCGTCATAGGTTCGCAGAAACAAGAAGGCCGGCCCGGAGACCCGGACCGGCCCTGATTTCAGCAATTCGCGAGAGGCTTATCTCAGCGAAGCGCAGAAACGCTGGATGCGATTGCAGGCTTCCTCGAGCGCTGCCTCGGAGGTGGCATAGGAGATGCGAAAGTTCGGGCCCAGACCGAAGGCCGAGCCGTGAACGACAGCCACGCCTTCCGCTTCCAGAAGCTCGGTGACGAAATCCTCGTCGGTCTTGATCACCTTGCCTGCCGGCGTCTTCTTGCCGATCACGCCGGCGCAGGACGGATAGACGTAGAACGCACCTTCCGGCGTCGGGCAGTTGATGCCGGTGGCCTGGTTGAGCATCGAAACCACGAGATCGCGGCGCCCCTTGAAGACTTCCTTATTGGCCGGGATGAAGTCCTGCGGACCGTTCAGCGCCTCGACGGCTGCCCACTGCGCGATCGAGCAGGTACCCGAGGTCTGCTGGCCCTGGATGGTGTCCATCGCCTTGATCAATTCGGCCGGACCGCCGGCATAGCCGATACGCCAGCCGGTCATGGCATAGGCTTTCGACACGCCGTTCATCGTCAGCGTACGGTCGTAGAGTGACGGCTCCACCTGTGCCGGGGTGGCGAACTTGAACCCGTCATAGGTCAGGTGCTCGTACATGTCGTCGGTCAGGATCCAGACATGCGGATGCTTGACCAGAACATCGGTCAGCGCCTTCAGCTCGTCATGCGTATAGGCCGCGCCCGAAGGGTTGGACGGCGAGTTGAACATGAACCACTTGGTCTTCGGCGTGATCGCCTTTTCGAGATCCTCGGCGACAACCTTGAAGTTGTTCTCGAGCGTTGTGGGAACCTCGACGACGGTTCCGCCGCAGATGGCGACCATTTCCGGGTAGCTCACCCAGTAGGGCGCGGGAATGATGACTTCGTCACCGGCATTCAGGGTTGCCATGAATGCGTTGAAGAGGATCTGCTTGCCGCCCGTACCGACGATGATCTGCGAGGGCTTGTAGTCGAGATCGTTCTCACGCTTGAACTTCTTCGCGATTGCTTCGCGCAGTTCCGGGATGCCTGCGACCGGGGTATACTTCGTCTCGCCGCGGCGGATGGCTGCAATCGCCGCTTCCTTGACGTTGTCCGGGGTGTCGAAATCGGGCTCCCCTGCTCCCAGACTGATGACATCGCGTCCCTGTGCCTTGAGTTCGCGCGCTTTCTGGGAAACGGCGATGGTGGCGGAGGGCTTCACACGGGAAAGGGCGTCGGCAAGAAGGGCCATTTTTCGCTCCGGTTTGCTGGTGGATTTGTTCGGCTCGCGAAAGCCTGAAACGGCTGCGCTTTTGTATGTCCCAACTCCCGCGGTCGCGCAAGCGGCATCTGGGTCGCTCGACTTCCCACGCAAATTATGTCATGCGCAAATATTCGCACTTACAATAGGTTACAACCGGCATATACAATAATCTGACGTGACTAACCGGGAAGGTCCCGCATGCATTCGCAGTGGCAAGAGCCACAATTCATCGACGACGAGCTGGGTGGCATCACTACCTCGCACGGCCCCTATGTGCTGAAATCCGCCTTCCAGCCGATATTCAGCCAATCCCGGTCCGGCCAGTTGATCATCCAGGCTTTCGAGGGTCTCATCCGCCCCTACAGGCAAGGAAAGCCCGTATCACCGGGACAGTTCTTCCAGTCGGTGGAAGACGATGACGCGCTTCATGTCGACAGATTGTGCCGCGGGCTTCACCTGCGCAACCTGCTCCGGGTCAACCGTCCCAATGCGGGCCTCTTCGTCAACTTCAATCCCTCCTTCTATGCCAGCGCGGCGGATATCGACTACGAGGTATCCGGCTTCGCCTCGCTCTGCGCTGAAACCGGTGTATCCACGCGATCGGTCGTCTGCGAGATCACCGAGCAGGGCAGCGACGAATCGCTGCTGTCGCTCATGGTGGAAAGACTGCGCGACGCGCGCTTCAAGATCGCGGTGGATGACTACGGCGCCCATGAGTCCGATCTCCAGCGGGTCGAGCGCCTTCGTCCCGATATCGTCAAGTTCGATGCCGCCTGGGTTCACCGCTTCGTCGAGACACCTGACGGGAAGATGGTGTTGCAGGAGATGGTGCAGACCTTCAGGGAGAAGGGAATGGCGAGCCTGTTCGAAGGGCTCGAGGAAGAAAAGCAGGTCAATTTCTGCGAGGAGATCGGCGTCAGCTTCCTGCAGGGCTTTGCTCTGGCCAGGCCTGAACTGACACCGACCAGTTTCAATGTCCGCTTCCCCGAAACCTCGCCGGCGGCACAGCCGGAACTGTCGCCGGATGCCGATGGCGAGGCCGGACGACACATTCACCTCGAGCGATCGGCTGTATCCCGCCTTCCCGAAGAACCATCCGCGGCGGCGGGGCCGAAGCGCCGCAACGCCCCGTTCGGCCGCCGCTCGCGCTGATCTTCACGAAGGTTAACAGGCCGACACAATCCGGCCACGATAAAAGACCTGAGCAGCCATAATCCGGTCCGATTGAGGTCCCGTTTTCCGCTTTCTCTGTTCCCCGGGGCCAAACTGGATGGGAATGGACACATGCTGGAAGACGACGATTTCCTGCTCGCCACGCCGCAACGGGTGATACGGGCACGCATGACACGTTTTGCGGCGCTCGCACTCGCGGCGTGCCTCGCAATGTTTGCGATACTGGTATCGAGCGCAGATGCCGACACATCCGATACCACGGCCTACACCTCGGCAACGGCGGTCCCCCGCCTTGCCGGGCTGGTCCGGCCCAATGACGTCAATTCGGGTTCGCTCCTGTTGCCGTCGAAGGAGCCGGGCTTCTTCGTGGAGGCGCCGCGCCTGAAGACCGATGTCACGATCGACGTCGACGGGCCGATACTGCGTGCGAAAGTCACCCAGCGCTTTATGAACCCGACCGAGGGCTGGGTGGAGGGCACCTATGTCTTCCCGTTGCCGGAAGGCTCCGCCGTCGACCGGTTGAAGATGCAGGTTGGCGAACGCATGATCGAAGGCCGTATCAAGCCGCGCCAGGAAGCCCGCGAGATTTACGAGAAGGCGAAGGCCGAAGGCAAGAAGACCGCCCTTCTCGAACAGCAGCGGCCCAACATCTTCACCAACCAGGTCGCAAATATCGGACCCGGCGAAACGGTGGTGGTGCAGATCGAGTATCAGGAAACCGTCCGCATGAGCGACGGCGCCTTCTCCTTCCGCTTCCCCATGGTGGTTGCGCCCCGCTACAATCCCGATCCGATCGTCCAGACGGTCGACTTCAAGGGGGGCAGCGGTTTCGCCGTCACCGACCCGGTACCGGACCGGGACAAGATCACCGCCCCCGTGCTCGATCCGCGCGAGAACGCCAAGACCAATCCGGTCAGCCTGACGGTCAACCTCGATGCGGGCTTCCCGGTCGGAGAGGTCAGGACGCCCTATCACGCGATGCGCGAGACGGACAATTCCGACGGCAGCCGGACTTACAGCCTCAGTGAAGACAGCGTCCCCGCCGACCGCGATTTCGAGATGGCGTGGAATTCCGCCGCGGGCGCCGTTCCGTCTGCGGGTCTCTTCCGGCAGGTGGTGGACGGCCAGACCTATCTCATGGCGTTCCTCACGCCACCCTCGGTCGACAATGCCGAAAAGCCCGCCCGCGAAGTGATCTTCGTGATCGACAATTCGGGCTCGATGGCGGGCGATTCCATCCGTCAGGCGCGTGAAGCACTGGCGCTTGCGATCTCGCGGCTCGATGCCCGCGACCGCTTCAACATCATCCGTTTCGACGACACCTATGAAAGCTTCTTCCCCGGCCTCGTCGCGGCCACGCCGGACAGACGCGAGACCGCCATCGCCCGCGTTCGCAAGCTCGACGCCGAGGGCGGCACCGAGATGCTCCCCGCTCTCCGTGAAGCGCTTGAGAACCAGGGGCCCGTCGAAAAGGGCGCCTTGCGTCAGGTGATCTTCCTCACCGATGGCGCAATCGGAAACGAGAACCAGCTCTTCGAGACGATCACGAAAGATCGCGGCGAGGCGCGCGTCTTCACCGTCGGCATCGGCTCGGCCCCGAATTCCTTCTTCATGACGCGTGCGGCCGAAGTCGGCCGGGGAACCTTCACTCATGTCGGTTCCGAAGCCGAGATCGGCGAGAAGATGAAGGCTCTCTTCGCCAAGCTGGAAAACCCGGCCATGCGCGATGTCACGGCCAGTTTCGAAGGCGGCATCACGGGCGATATCTCGCCGGATCCGATCCCCGACCTCTATTTCGGCGAGCCGGTCGTGCTGACGGCACGTCTGCCCGAGGAGATCAAGGAAGGCGCGATCCGGCTGACCGGCGAGATCGCCGGCAATCCCTGGCGGGCGGAGCTGCCGCTCGACAAGGCCGCTCCGGCGACGGGTATCGGAAAATTATGGGCGCGGCGAACGATCGCGGATCTCGAGACGGAGCGGCTGACGACGCGCGATAGCGAGGCGCTCGACCGCCGGATCGAGACGATTGCGCTCGACCATCACCTGGTCAGCCGGCTTACCAGTCTGGTTGCGGTCGACGTCACGCCCTCGCGTCCTGACGGAGAGCCACTGGGCTCGGCGAAGGTGCCCCTCAACCTGCCGGCAGGCTGGGACTTCGATGCCGTCTTCGGTGAACAGCCCGCGCTTCCCTCCCCCGCTCCGATGCAGAAGGCACAGGCTGGCGCCAACCGGCTCATGGCCGTGGCGGATACACGGATGATTGCCGCGGCACCGACGGCGGAGGCCGCGCAGGCGGTTGCGGCCAGCGCCAACAGAAACATGGTGGTGCTGCCGCAGACGGCCACACTCGCCAGCCGCGACATCATGATCGGTCTGTTGATGATCCTGTTCGCGGTGATGCTGTTCGTGGCATCCCGCCTGCTCTGGAGCACCTTCGCGCCGGAGACTGTCTCTACCCGGGAGCGCGCTGATTAATGCGTATGCGCGTTTCCGGGAGAAAGCCGGCGAGCCCCGCGCGGGTTCGCCGGCCCTTTCTCATCCTCGTCGCCCTCATCGCGCTCGCCGGCTGCGCGCTGGTCTTCAAGGGGCTCTATATCCATGCCAAGGCGGCGCTTGCGCAAACACTGCTTGAAACCAGTTTCGCACGCGCCATTGGCAAGCCCGAAGCCACCCGCCCCTGGCCATGGGCCGACTTCACCACCGAAGCAAGATTAACCGCGCGCAGGCTGGGCACATCCGACATCGTCCTCTCGGACGCAGGAGGCGAAGCGCTTGCCTTCGGCCCCGCCCTCATCGGTGGCACGGCAAGGCCGGGGGACGAAGGCACCTCGGTCATCGCGGCCCATCGCGACACCCATTTCAACTGGCTCAGGGAAGTCAGACCCGGCGACTTCATCGACGTCACGCGGCGCGATGGAGCGAAGGCGACCTTCATCGTTCGCTCGGCGCGCATCGCCCGCAGCGATGCCAGTGGCATCGACCCACACCGCGACGGCCACTGGATGGCGCTCGCCACCTGCTGGCCGTTCGATGCCGCGCAACGCGGGCCGCTGCGCTATATCGTCGACGCAGAGCGGGTCGACGACGAGACGACGCTGCCGCCTTTGGCCTCGCCGCCGAACGGCCTGATCGCTTCGCGCTGAACCGCGCCCTCCTGACGCAGGTCTCTTTATTCGCCCGGCAGGCGCACTATTTCGCTAAGGGACGAAACGACAGGGAGAACCCCATGCCGGCTACAGCAACCATTCTGCGCACGACCGCTTTCGCGACCCTCTTTCCCGCCGCGGCCCTGGCCCAATCGGATATTCCACAGGCCGATCGCTTCGAGACCGAACGCGGGGCCATCGCGGTGGAAACGCTCGCCACCGGCTTGAGCCATCCGTGGGCGGTAGTGGATATGGGTGATGGCAGTCTTCTCGTCACCGAGCGTCCCGGCCGGCTGCGCATTTTCCGTGACGGCCAGCTCTCCGATCCTGTCGAAGGCGTGCCCGAAGTCGCCGCACGCGGTCAGGGCGGGCTTCTCGACGTGGCGCTGGCAAGGGATTTCGCCGGCAGCCGCATTCTCTTCCTCAGTTACTCCAAACCCGGAGACGGCGGCGCGGGAACCGCGATCATGCGCGCGCGGCTCTCCGACGACGGCACGCGGCTGGAAGAGGCGGAAGACATCTTCCAGATGAACCGCTTCACCAATTCCGGCCACCATTTCGGCTCCCGTATCGTGGTTGCCGATGACGGCACGCTCTTCTTCACCATCGGCGAACGCGGCGAAGGCGAGCGCGCGCAGGACCCCGGCGATCATGCCGGCTCGGTGCTCAGGATCAACGCCGACGGCACGGTGCCCGACGACAATCCGCACGCTGACGGTTCCGGCGGCTGGCGGCCCGAGATCTGGTCGATCGGTCACCGCAACCCGCAAGGGGCCGATATCGACCCCGAAACCGGTACGTTCTACACGGTCGAACACGGTGCCAAGGGTGGCGACGAGGTCAACATTCCGGAAGCCGGGAAGAATTATGGCTGGCCGGTCATTTCCTACGGCGTCCATTATTCCGGCGCCGAGATCGGGCAAGGCACGGCAGCAGAAGGCTACGAGCAGCCTCTCCATTACTGGGACCCCTCGATCGCGCCGGGCGGAATGGCGGTCTATCGCGGTGAGGAATTTCCCGAATGGAATGGCGACCTCCTGGTCACCGCGCTGAAGTTCCAGCTCCTCGTCCGCCTCGACGTCGATCCCGAGACAGGAAATGTGACCGGCGAGGAACGGCTTCTGGAAAACCGGTACGGCCGCATGCGCGACGTCGACATCGCCTCGGACGGCTCGGTGCTGATCGTCACCGACGAGGACGATGGACGCCTCCTGCGACTGACGCGCGACGGCGAGAGGATGGACTGAATATCGCCGTCGTCACGCTTGTGAGCGCTGTTTCCGGCTGGTAGAACCCTCGCCGCCCGGAGCCATCGCGTCGGGTGTTGTTTTGCCTGAGGTTTGCCTGCATGTCGCGTCCGGTCGCCAATCTTGTTCTGCTTCTCGCCGGCGCCATCTGGGGCATGGGGTTCATCGCACAGTCCACCGCGATGGACGCGATCGGGCCGATCCTGTTCATCGGACTTCGGTTTCTCGTCGCCTGTATCTTCATTGCGCCCTTTGCCTGGTTCGAGGCGCGAAGAGCGGCCGAGCCCATCAGGAAGTCCGACCTGCGTGGCTTCGTGTTCATCGGGCTCGCACTCTTTTTCGGCATGGTGCTGCAGCAATTCGGCCTGTTGCTGACCACGGTCACCAATTCCGGGTTTCTGACCGGCCTTTACGTCGTCATGGTTCCGATCCTGTCGCTCCTGCTGCTGCGGCAGGCACCCCATCCGATCGTCTGGCCCGCTGTGGTCCTCGCCTTTACCGGCATCTGGCTACTGTCGGGCGGCGATCTGGTCGCGCTCAATACAGGCGACTTCCTGACCATTGCTTGCGCGCTGGCCTGGTCCGCGCAGGTAATTCTCGTCGGACGTTTCGCCTCGAGCAGCGGCCGCCCCATTGCCCTCTCGCTGGTGCAGTTCGCAATCTGCGCCGCACTCGGCCTTGTCTGCGCGATCGCGCTCGAGGATATCGTGCTCGCCGACATCATGGCCGCCCTGCCGGAAATCCTCTTCGCCGGCATATTCGCCAGCGGCGTGGCCTTTACGCTGCAGGTCGTCGGCCAGCGCTACACGACCGCGCCGCAGGCTGCCATATTCCTGTCGACGGAGGCGCTGTTCGCAGCGGTCTTTGCAGCCATTCTGCTGGCCGAGCGAATTCCACCGATCGGATACCTCGGCGGGGTCTTCATATTTTCGGCGATACTTATAGTCGAAGCAGGACCGGCAATCCTGCGGCGGAACCGCAGTAGCATGGCGAAAGATATCTGACAGCTGAAATTCAAAACGACTGTCAGCGACCAAAGTTTCACTTGCCAACCCGGAACAAAACAATCATCCTCACCTTGTTCGGGCATTTTGCGAACATGGGAAGACCATAATATGCGGACCGGGAACGCATAATATACTCGGGTGGGTGCGGCGAACGAAGATGAACCATCATTTCGTTGCGATGCTCCGCGACAATCAGGCCCTTTCCTCAAAATTCAAGAACTGCCTGCCAAACCCCTGCGCGAATGCAGGACAGAATGGGAATAAATCTGGCTATCCAAACATGACAAGCCGGAAATTTGAGGGAACCTGATCGCATGGCCGACATGGGCACTGTAAAATTTTTCAATTCCGAAAAGGGCTATGGCTTTATCAAGCCCGACACAGGCGGCGCGGACATCTTCGTGCACATCTCGGCCGTACAGGCCTCCGGTCTGGCGGAGCTGACCGAAAACCAGAAAGTCAGCTACGAAACGGAACCGGACCGACGCGGCAAGGGCCCGAAGGCCGTCAACCTGACGGTCGTCAGCTAGACCGGGCTGACTGCGACTGCCATCGGCTGCAGTTGTCCGCATGACTTGGCCGGCCCGGAACCGGGCCGCCGAACCAGATTTTTCGCCCGGCGCAATGCCGGGCTTTGTTTTTCAGGGCAGCGAAGCCGGAACGCTTTCATGCTTTCGAGCGTTTTGAAGCAAGCGCCGGACTGCCCTTTCGAGCACTCGCAACGCCATTCAGGTGAGGTTCATGATAGGGCGAATAACGTCAGGCTCATAGACAGGGATCGATGGACAGGGTCCCGACAGGAGACAGTGACATGAAACGCTTTGGAAAATTTCTCGCTCTGCTGGCCGTCTCGGCTTCGACGGTCGTTGCAATTCCCGCGGCACCTGCATTCGCTGGCGGCGACGGCGCCGGATATTCGCAGAAATATCTGCAAAAGAGGGATTGGCACAAGAATGGCAAACGCTACTACAGCAGCCGTCATTACCGTCACCGCCCCTATTACCACCACCACCACAACAACAATGGTAATGCCGCCGCAGCCCTCGGCCTCGGCCTCGCGATCGGCGCGGTGACCGCCGGCGCAATCGCCTCGAGCCGCGCCCCCGCACCGGCCTATTACGGTGGCGGCTTGGAACCGTGGAGCCCGGGTTGGTACCGCTACTGCGAGGACAAGTATCGCAGCTTCAACGCCCGCACCGGCACCTATCGCGGTTATGACGGCCGTGACCACTTCTGCAACGCCCCGTAAGGGGAGCTGCAAAGCCTGAGGAAAGCCCCGGTTTCGCCGGGGCTTTTCCGTTTCCGGATCAGATATCCCGGAGGAAGGGGTTGGTTCGCCGTTCGTTGCCGATCTTCCCGCCGGGCCCGTGTCCGCAGATGAAACCGATCTCGTCACCAAGCGGAAAAACCTTGTCGCGAATGGAATTCAGCAGCGTCTGGTGGTCGCCACCCGGCAGATCGGTGCGGCCGATGGAACCGGAGAAGAGCACATCGCCCACATGGGCAAAGCCTGCCGCACGATTGAAGAAGATCACATGGCCCGGCGCATGGCCGGGCGTGTGGAACACTTCGAACGTGTGATCGCCGAAGGAGACGTTGTCGCCCTCCTCCAGCCAGAAATCCGGAACCAGATTTCTGAGCGCGCTCGCAGGCAGTCCGAATTTCTGCGCCTGGGTTTCGAGATTGGCGAGCATCAGCGCATCGTCGCGATGAGGGCCGACGACCTTGACCCCGAGCCTCTCGCGCAATTCGTCCGCACCCCCGGCATGGTCCAGATGTCCGTGGGTCAGCCAGATTTCCTTGACCTTGATACCATTCTCTTCGACCGCCTGAACAATCGTGTCGACGTCGCCGCCCGGATCGACGACGACGCCCTCCATCGTTTCGGAATCGTAGAGGATGGTGCAGTTCTGCTGGAACGGGGTGACCGGAATGATGCCGGCCCTGAGCTCACCCATGGGACTTCCTTTCTGCGTTCTTTGCGGAACGAACGGGAACATCTTGGTGATGCTGGCAAGATGTCGACGAACGCCAGCCAGTCAAACTGGCGTTCGGGTGTGACAGCAAGTTGACGAGATCCGCGAGAATTATTCCGCCGCGGCCCGCAGCGGCTGGACCGCCTGCATGTAGTCGTTGACGAGGTTGGCCGAGATTTCGCCCGGTACGAAACTATAAGGACCGATCTCGGAAACCGGGGTCACTTCGGCAGCCGTTCCGGTCAGGAAACATTCCTCGAAACCTTCGAGTTCCTCGGGCATGATCGCCCGTTCGATGATCTCGTAGCCGCGCGCCCTGGCAAGATCGATCACGGTTCGACGGGTGATACCGTCGAGGAAGCAGTCGGGATCCGGCGTGTGGATCGCGCCATCCTTGACGAAGAAGACGTTTGCACCCGTGGCTTCAGCCACCCGGCCGCGCCAATCGAGCATCAGCGCATCGGCATAGCCACGCGTTTCAGCGCGGTGCTTGGAAAGCGTGCAGATCATGTAAAGGCCCGCGGCCTTGGATTTCGACGGCGCGGTTCGCGGGTCCGGACGACGATATTCCGCCATGTCGAGACGGATGCCCTTGAGGCGCTCTTCCGGCTTGAAATAGCTCGGCCACTGCCAGATGGCGATCGCCGTGTTGATGCGATTGTTCTGCGCCGACACGCCCATCATTTCCGAACCGCGCCATGCGATCGGCCGGACATAGGCATCGCTGAATCCCTGCCGCTCGAGCAGCTCTTCGCAAGCCTTGTCGAGTTCGGCCACGGAATAGGGAATCTTGAAGCCCAGGATTTCGGCCGAGTTGTGAAGCCGCTCGGTATGCTCGGTCAGCTTGAAGATCTTGCCACCATAGGCACGCTCGCCTTCGAAGACGGCGCTCGCATAATGCAGGCCGTGCGAGAGCACATGAAGCTTGGCGTCGGCCCACGGCACGAATTCGCCGTTATACCAGATTTCGCCATCCATTTGATCGAAGGGTACGGACGCCATGGCATTTCCTCCGGCGGGTATCCCGCCTGTGTTGATTGTTCTAGCGGCCGAAAGGGAGGCCAACCCATTGCCGGCCCTCGCGATTTCGAAAATGCGAAAACCGGGAGCCAACCCCGCCGTCATACCGGTGGAAACAGCGATTTTAATGGCTGCGGGATGGAAATGAAGGGTAGCAATTGCGACAAAATATGTCAACATAACTGACATATTCGAAAGGAAAGGTCCGGATGAGCAATCCCGGCGCAACAAACCCACCGGTGACGGAGCCGCTTTGCGCCCCGATCGGCGAAGGTAACGAGATCGATTTCGAGATTATCGAATTGCTCTTCTTCGCCTATCGCGATTTCATTTCCGACCCCGACGCCATTCTTGAAACCTATGGCTTTGGCCGCGCCCATCACCGCGTCGTCCACTTCGTCAACCGGGAGCCAGGCCTGACCGTCGCCGCCCTTCTCGACACGTTGAAGATTACCAAGCAGAGCCTTGCCCGCGTGCTCAAGCAACTCGTGGAAGGCGGCTACATTCATCAGGTCGCAGGGCCCGAGGATCGCAGGCAGCGAAAGCTCTATCCCACCCGCAAGGGGCGCGACCTCGCGCTCGCGCTCGCCCGGCCACAGTCTCGCCGCATCGCGGAGGCATTTACCGCGCTCGATACTGCGGATCGACAATCGGTGGTGCGTTTCCTTAAAGGAATGATAGATCATGAAACGCCCGGAACCGTTGATTCCGGGAAGACGGAAGGCGCCGGGGGCGAGGCGGCCATCTGAAAAGAGGTTCCGCCCCGAGGAGCATGAGACTTGGTTCAGGAGCCAGCCGCCGCACCCGCAGATGATGCAGCCCACCTTCTGATCGTCGACGACGACACCCGCATCCGCGAACTTCTCGATCGCTACCTCAAGGATCAGGGCTTTCGCGTCTCGACTGCCGCCGATGCGGCAGAGGCACGCCGCAAGCTCGAAGGCATCGACTTCGACCTCCTGGTACTCGACGTCATGATGCCGGGCGAAAGCGGCCTCGCAATGACCTCGACCCTTCGCCAGATCAAGTCCGTACCCATTCTTCTCCTGACTGCCCTTTCCGAATCGACAGACCGCATCAAGGGGCTGGAAGCAGGCGCGGACGATTATCTTGCCAAGCCCTTCGACCCGCGCGAGCTCGTCCTCAGGATCAACAATATCCTCAAACGCGGCGGCCCGCCGTCAGCGCCCAGGATCGAACAGGTCATCTTCGGCCCCTATACGTTCGTGATCGCCCGCCGCGAACTCAGAAAAGCCGGCGAAACGATGAAGCTGACAGATCGCGAACGCGACATCATGACGATCTTCGCCGAACGTCCCGGTGAAACCATTCCGCGCCACGAACTCGTGCCCAATGCGCAAGAGGTCGGCGAACGCACCATCGACGTCCAGATCAACCGCCTGCGCCGCAAGATCGAGGACGATCCGGCAAATCCGGTCTGGCTGCAGACGGTCCGTGGTATTGGCTATCGTCTTGGCGTCGACGCATCAGCAACCAGCTAAATTCATCTAATTTATATAAATCTAAATTAGATGATTACCAAAATGAACCAGCCATCAACGAATAAGTAACCCTGAAGTGCCTAGATAAGACCTCAATCTTTCAGGGGGTCTGGAATGAACTTCTTTTCGCGCTTCAATCTGGTGCCGACTGTTACGGCGACAACGACATTGGTTCTCTTGCTCGCGCTCGCCGCCGTGTCCTGGGCAATCGCAGCGAGCATCGGCAGCCGTATCGCCGACCAGTCGATCGAACAGCAGGATGCCAGCCTTCGCGTTGCAGCCGAGGTGCTGTCGCGTGACATGAACGGGGTCAGCATCACCTACGACAAGGCCGGCAATGTCGAACGTGTCGTGATGGATTCGATCCCGTCCGAATTCGCGGATCATACGATGATCGACACGATCGGACGCGTCACCAGCGAAACGGCGACCATCTTCGCCTGGGACGACGAGAGCAAGGATTTCTGGCGCAGGACGACCAACATCATCAAGGATGACGGCAAGCGCGCAGTCGGAACCCCGCTCGGCCAGAACGGTGCCGTCTACCCCGTCGTCACCAAAGGCGAGACCTTCCGCGGCGAAGCCGTCATTCTCGGCAAGCCCTATTACACCATCTACCAGCCGATCCTCTCCCCCGAGAACAAGATCATCGGCATCCTTTACGCCGGCGTCGGCAAGGGTGAGATCACGGCCTTCGCCAACCAGATCATCACCAATATCGGCATTGCAGCGGTCATCACCCTGATTGCAGGCACCGTGCTGATGGCTTTCGTCTCCAGGCATGTCCTCGGGCCGATCCCTGCCCTGGCGAACACGGCCTCCCGCCTCGCCGAAGGCCGCTATGACGAGGAAGTGCCCTATGCCAGCCACCGCAACGAGATCGGCACCATGGCCAACGCGCTGGCGATCCTGCGCAATGCTGCAATCGAGAAGCAGGCCATCGAGGGTCACGCGGCAGATCAGCGCGAGGCAGCCGACAAGGAGCGCGATGCGCGCGAAGCCGAAAAGGCCATCGACGAGCGCCAGTTCCGCGATGCCATGGAGCGCGTCGGCGCCGGCCTCGCCCGTCTCTCGGAAGGTGACCTCACCGTCCGTCTGGACACACCGCTTGCGACCCGTTTCGAAAAGCTGCGCGAGGACTTCAACCACGCCGTCGATCGTCTGGGCGCAACTCTGATCGAATTCCGCGCCGAGGCCCGCGAGATCGAGACCTCGTCCGGCGAGATGCGCAACGCCACCGACGAACTCGCGCACCGCACCGAAGGCCAGGCCGCCTCGCTCGAGGAGACCGCTGCTGCACTGACCGAGATCACCGAAACGGTCTCGAGTTCTTCGCAGCGCGCGGACGAAGCCAGCAACATGGCGCAGAAGGCGCAGAAGAGCACCGTGGCATCGCGCGCGGTGGTCGAGGATGCCGTCAACGCCATGGCCCGCATCGAGGGCGCATCCAACGAGATCTCGAACATCATCAACGTGATCGACGAGATCGCCTTCCAGACCAACCTGCTCGCGCTCAATGCGGGCGTGGAAGCGGCGCGCGCCGGCGAGGCCGGCAAGGGCTTTGCCGTTGTCGCCCAGGAAGTGCGTGAACTCGCCCAGCGCTCGGCGAACGCCGCCAAGGACATCAAGCAGCTGATCACCAAATCCGGCGAGGAAGTGGAAAGCGGCGTCAAGCTGGTCAACGCGACCGGCGAGACGCTTGCCGACATCTCCGAGCAGGTGACCATGATCAACGAGCACATCCAGTCGATCGCCATGGCAGCCCGCGAACAGTCGAGCGGAATTGCCGGCATCAACGCCGCGGTCAACCAGATGGACCAGGTCACCCAGCACAACGCGGCGATGGTTCAGGAAGCCACGACGACCATGCAGCATGTCAGCGACAGCTCGCGCAAGCTCGCCCAGCTGATCGGCCAGTTCCGGCTGGAGGCAGGCGGCCAGGCCGCCCAGCCGATGCGCATGGCGAGCTGAGCGTCTCAGCTCATATCGGACACGAAGCGCCGCCGGGTTCGTCCCGGCGGCGTTTTCATGTGTTCGTGCCGCCCGCACGCCCTTTAACAATGCCGCTGCCGCACGTTATAAGGTCGGACCGGCACGTTTCAGCCGGCCGAGCAGTCCGGGGTAGAGATGACCACGATCGACGCCATTCGTCGGGAATATGAGCGCTATCCGCCGCGCGGATTGCGGCGCATGTCACGGTGGTTCAAGAAGCGTCTGCCGACCCGCCTCTATGCGCGAACGCTGCTGATCATCATCATACCGATCGTGCTGCTGCAGTCTGTCGTCGCCTTCGTGTTCATGGAGCGCCACTGGCAGACGGTCACCCAGCGCCTGTCGATGGCCGTCACCCGCGACATCGCCGCCGTCATCGACATGATCGACACCTTTCCCCAGGAGGGAAGCTACGACCAGATCGTGCGCATCGCGCGCGAGCGGCTGGAGCTCAACGTCGCGATCGATCCGGCAGGCGACCTGCCGCCTCCGCGCCCGAAGCCGTTCTTCTCGATCCTCGACCAGATCCTGTCCGAGGAGATCACCCGGCAGATCCAGCGTCCCTTCTGGATCGATACGGTGGGCAATTCACGCATCGTCGAAATCCGCATCCAGCTCGACAACGGCCAGATCCTGCGCGTTTTCGCAAAACGCAGCCAGGCCTACGCATCCAATACCCATATCTTCCTGTTGTGGATGGTCGGCACGTCGCTGGTCCTGCTGGCGATCGCCATTCTCTTCCTGCGCGGCCAGATCCGCCCGATCCTGAAGCTGACTCAGGCCGCCGAGAGCTTCGGCAAGGGCCAGAAGATGCCGGAGGACTTCCGCCCGCGCGGCGCTGACGAGATCCGCCGCGCCGGCCTCGCCTTCATCCAGATGCGCGAACGCATCGAGCGCCAGATGGAACAGCGTACCGCCATGCTGTCGGGCGTGAGCCACGATCTGCGCACCATCCTCACCCGCTTTCGCCTGCAACTCGCCCTCGCTGGCGACAGCCCCGAGATCGAGAGCCTGAACAAGGACGTCGACGACATGCAGTCGATGCTCGACAGCTACCTGTCCTTCGCACGGTCCGACGCGGAAGAGGACGTGGGATCGGTGAGCCTCAACGAAATCATGGAGCGCGTCGCCGCCGACGGCCGCCTGCGCGGCGCCACCGTCTGGGTGGACATCGAGGGCGAGGACATCGTCCAGATCCGGCCCAATGCCTTCAACCGCATGATGACCAATCTCGTCGCCAATGCCTGCCGCCATGCCGACAATGTCGACATCAGCGTCACCCATCGGGGAAAATGGCTGACAGTGCTCATCGATGACGATGGTCCGGGGATTCCCGAGGATGCACGCGAGGACGTCTTCCGTCCCTTCTTCCGCCTCGACGAGGCGCGCAATCAGGATGAGAGCGGCTCGGGCCTGGGACTGTCCATCGTCCGTGACATCGCCCGCAGCCATGGCGGCGACGTCACCCTCTCCGAAAGCCCGAACAAGGGACTGAGAGCGCAGGTGCGGCTGCCGGTTTGAGGAGGCCTCGAAGGCCCTACATCAGCCGGGCGCCGTTCGGCACCTTGTGATCGACATTGGCGAGAACCACGGCATTGCCCTCGTCCATGAAGCCCAGCGTGAGAACTTCCGACATGAAGGGACCGATCTGGCGCGGCGGAAAATTGACCACGGCCATGACCTGACGGCCGACGATGTCTTCCGGCTTGTAGTGGACGGTGATCTGCGCGGAGGATCTTTTCTCGCCGATCTCCGAGCCGAAATCGATTTTCATCTTGATCGCCGGCTTGCGCGCTTCGGGAAAAGGTTCGGCCGAGATGATGGTGCCGATGCGGATATCGACCTTTTCGAAGTCAGCGAAGGAAATCTCGTCGCTCATGCTCTTGAACCCGCCTCAGTTCGCCAATTCCTTGGCCCGCTTGTAGGCGGCAGCGACAGCCTTGTCCATGAGCGGCTGAAGGCCTGCCTCATCCATCAGAACCGAAAGCGCCGCGGCCGTGGTGCCGTTGGGAGAGGTCACATTCCTGCGCAGTGTCGCAGCATCTTCGTCCGCCTGGTGCATGAGTTCGCCTGCGCCGGAGACCGTGGCGCGCGCCAGCTGCATGGCAAGCTCTTCCGGCAGTCCCAGCTTGCGCCCTGCTTCCGCCATGCATTCGGCGAGATAGAAGGCATAGGCCGGCCCGCTTCCGGAAACGGCGGTCACCGCGTCGATGTGATCTTCGTCATCGACCCAGACCACCTCGCCGCAGACCGACAGGAGCTCGGTGACGGACGCACGATGATGCGCTGTGACCGCGGCATTGGGAAAGCAGCCGGTGATGCCGCGCCCGACCATCGAGGGCGTATTGGGCATGGCGCGAATGACCGCGCCGCCGAGTTGCTCCTCGAGATAGGCCATGCTCCGGCCCGCGGCGATGGAGACGCTGACCGTGCCCTCGCCCACGAGCTTCCTCGCGGGCGGCAGCGCCGCGTCGGTGATCTGCGGCTTGACCGCGACCAACAGCACGCCTGCGGTCACGCCGTCGGGCGCTTCGGTCACATGGCGCACACCATATTGGGAGAGCTTTGCCGCCATGGCTTCGGACGGCTTGGGATCGACGATAATGATATGGTCCGGATCGGTGCCCTGCCTGAGCCAGCCATTGAGCATGGCTCCGCCCATATTGCCGGCACCGATCAGTATCAGCGGACGGTCGGCAGAAATCATCTCAGCACTCGCCGTGGGTTTCGAAGAGCACCGCGGTCATCGCGGACCTGGCTTCCATGCCGGACCAGACGACGAACTGGAACGCCTGGAAATAGGCTTCACAGCTGTCGAGCGCGTTGGACAACAGCATTTCAACCTGGCGGCTTGTGGGCTCGGCACCGCCGGACAGAAGCAGCGACTGGCGGAAGATCACGGCGTCCTCCTGCTGCCACAGGTCGAAGTGCCCCATCAGGACCTGGGCATTGACCTGTGCGAGCAGGCGGACCACTTCGGGAACCCGGTGATCGGAAACCTTGAGATTGAAGGCGCAGGCGATGTGCAGGGCTTCCCAGTCTTCCATCCACGAAAAGGAGACGTGGTAGTCGGCCCACTTGCCTTCGACGGTCATGGCCAGCTCGTCGTCGCCCGCACGTTCGAAGGTCCAGTCGTTCGACGCCGCTACAAATTCGATCACGTCGACCGGATTTGATTGCCGTTCCGTTTCAAAATGCGAAAGGTTCATGCCCCACCCTTTTCGATGGCTGCCGCGCGGGCAGCCAGATTCAAGAGATGAGTCGAAACGCAGCCGGTGCAGGATATTTAAGCATCCCCGACGCCGGCCCTCATGACCTCGTTCCGAATCATCATTTAGAATCAGTGTATAAATGCTGAATCGGAGCGCCAGTCCCCCACCTGAAAATTGATTGTATCGAGAGGCCTTGACGTTTCAGGAACAGATTCCGCCGTCGCCATTAACTGACTCACGGATAAGCATTTTTCGGAGTTATCCAGAGGGTGCGATTCTGGGGAAAAAATTTTTGATTTGTTAACCACGGGAGCCGCCGAGGCGGCCCCGGAATGTCGCCGAAGGGCTCAGGAGGTTTTCGAAGCGAGCAATTCTTCGAGTTTTTCGAGTCGAGCGGCCAGCGCCTCGTTCTCGTCGCGCGCCGCGATCGCCATTTCGCGAACGGCCTCGAACTCCTCGCGCTTGACCAGATCCATCGAATTGAGGATCCGTTCCATCTGCGCCCTGGCGGCGGTTTCGAATTCCTTGCGCACGCCCTGCGCGGCACCAGCCGCGTCGGTCATCACTTTGGCGAATTCATCGAACAAACGATTGGGTCCGGTGCTCATGGCAAATCTCGCTGGCTGCGCCCGGACATCGTGGCCGGGCCGTTAACGTCCACATTAGGGATGGAGGTAAGCATTTGCCCGCAGCGATGCAAGCAAAAGCCGCAAGTTCGGCGCAAAGCTCGACTGACAGTATCGGCAAGCCGGCGGGATATCCTGCCAGCTTGACGGCGCATGCCCGCATGGTGGATCAAGCCGGAAGATGTGGGTCGCGGCCCTGAAAGGATCTTGAGTTTGGAATTCGTTGCCACTTATCTCGCGCTGATCACCTACCCGCAGATCGATCCGGTGATCGTTTCGATCGGACCGCTGGCGATCCACTGGTACGGCGTAGCCTATGTGGCCGGCATCCTGCTGGGCTGGCGCTACGGGCGCCTGATCCTTGCGCGCGATCATCTCTGGCCGGCGAACACGCCGCCGATGTCGCTCCCCCGCTTCGATGACTTTCTGGTCTGGGCGGCGATCGGCATCATCGCCGGCGGACGCATCGGCTACATCCTCTTCTACGATTTCGCCGCGATTGCCGCCGACCCGATCCGCGCCATCCAGATCTGGAATGGCGGCATGTCCTTCCACGGCGGTTTTCTCGGCACCTTTGTCGCGATGATGCTGTTTGCGCGCATTCACGAGGTGCCGGCCTTCAGCCTGTTCGACATCGTTTGCGCGGTCGTTCCGCTCGGCCTATTCTTCGGTCGCATCGCCAATTTCATCAATGGCGAATTGTGGGGCCGCCCGACCGACGTGTCATGGGCGATGATCTTCCCGACCGGCGGTCCGATCCCGCGTCATCCCTCCCAGCTCTACGAAGCCGGCCTCGAAGGCATCGTGACACTCCTTGTTCTCGCCTGGCTGATCTTCGCGAAGAAGAAGCTCAAGGCTCCCGGTTTCGTCGCCGGCAGCTTTGTCGTCCTCTATGCGCTGAGCCGCATCTTCGTGGAGTTCTTCCGCGAGCCCGATGCACAGATCGGCTATCTCGCAGGCAATTGGCTGACCATGGGCATGCTCCTGTCCCTGCCGATGATCGCGCTCGGCCTCTGGGCCATCCTGACCGCCCCTCGCCGCGCCGCGCGGGCCGAAGCTGCCGCGCAGGCATCCGCCGCGGTGGCCAAGTGAGCGGGGACCTGCGATGACGACCCCTCTCGCAAGGAAGATCAAATCGATCATCGCCGAGACCGGCCCCATTTCCGTGGCCGACTATTTCGCCATATGCCTCGCCGACCCCGAGCACGGCTACTATCGCTCACGCGAGCCTTTCGGCCGCTCGGGCGATTTCACCACGGCACCGGAAATCAGTCAGCTCTTTGGCGAACTGATCGGAATTTTCGTCGTCCATGCCTGGCAAGGCCACGGCCAGCCCGACAATGTCCGGCTCATCGAGATCGGCCCGGGTCGCGGCACGCTTATGGCGGATGCGTTGCGGACCATCGAGCGCATTGCCCCTCCCCTGTTCCGCGCGCTCTCCGTCCACATGGTCGAAACCAGCGAGCGGCTGCAGGGTGTCCAGCGCCAGACGCTGGTTAAATTCAAGGACAAGCTCGACTGGCACGATGATTTCGCCTCGGTGCCGGAGGGTTTCTCGCTTGTGATGGCCAACGAACTGTTCGATGCCATCCCGATCCACCAGTTCGTCCGAACCGGCGACACGTTCCGGGAACGTGTCGTGACGCTCGACGAGACCGGCAAGCTGGCCTTCTCGATCGGCCCGGCGGGAATCCAGAAAAACCTGTTGCCGGACAAGGGTGCCAATCCGCCCGCTGATGCGCTCTTCGAAGTCGCCCCCGCCCGTACCGCAATCATGCTCTCGATCGCCGAACGGCTGGTCAGGCAGGGCGGCACGGCTCTCATCATCGATTACGGACATCTGAACTCGAACTACGGCGATACGCTGCAGGCGATCTACAGGCATGATTTCGATCCGCCGCTTCATCGCCCCGGTGAGGCCGACCTGACAAGCCACGTCGATTTCGAGGCTCTTGCCGAAGCGTCGCTCGCCGCCGGCGCGCATGTTCACCGCCCCCTGACACAGGGCGAGTTCCTGCTTGGCCTCGGCCTGCTCGAACGCGCCGGACGGCTGGGCGCAGGCAAGGACACGATGACCCAGGCAGCGATCACCGATGCGGTGAACCGCCTTGCCGGTGAAGGCGCGGGCGCCATGGGACAGCTTTTCAAGGTTCTCTGCGTCAGCGGACGGCAATTGGCGCTGAGCCCGTTCGACCGGATCGGCCAGTGAGCACGAGGCGTTTTCCCGGGGCAAACTGACGAATTGACACATGCCGCCTTCCTCGTCACCATCCCGCCGAAATCGATAGGGCGCGAAGGGTTGTCGCGGGAGGTCCGGCTCCCCATCTTGCCGGGACGGGTGAATTTCGTCCGATATCATCAGACCGTAATCGACAGGAGTGTCACGCCATGCCTTCAGACCGAGGACCCGATCCGGTCCGAAGTCCGCTTCTTGATGCGGCCAGCGACGGTACATCGATAAGGCACGGCTTTTTCAGCCGGGTGGGCGGCGTCTCCGAAGGCATCTATGAAGGGCTGAATGTCGGCTTGGGTTCGGATGACGACCAGGACAAGGTGCGGGAAAACCGGAGCCGTGTTGCCGGATGGTTCGGGCTTGAGCCAGGGCGCCTGGCGACGCTCCACCAGGTCCATTCCCCCGACGTTCATGTCGCCACCGCTGAAAATATTGCCGAACGGCCGAAATGCGACGGCGTGGTCACCGCCGATCCCGGCGTCCTCATAGGCATTCTCACTGCCGATTGCGGCCCGATCCTCTTCTGCGATGCGGACAACGGCGTGATCGGCGCGGCCCATGCCGGCTGGCGCGGCGCTTTCGACGGCGTTCTCGAAAACACCGTCGCGAAAATGGAAGAACTCGGCGCCAGTCGCGGAAAGATCGTCGCCTGCCTCGGCCCTTCGATAAGCCAGGACAATTACGAGGTCGGACCCGAATTCATCGGCCGGGCGCTGACCGCCGACACGGCCAATGCGCGCTGGTTCGTGCCCTCCGAGCGTGACGGGCACGCCATGTTCGACCTGCGCGGCATGACGGTTGCCCGGCTCGAGGCGGCGGGCATCCGTGCCGCCATGATCGAGGCGTGCACCTATGCCGACGAGGACAAATGGTTTTCCTACCGCCGCACCACCCATCGCGGCGAAGCCGATTACGGACGACAGATTTCCGCCATCGCGATTTTGGGGTCGTGATGGCTAATGGCCCGGCGGCTACCGGCCGCGCGCAAGACTGAAACGTGGGGAGAGAGACTATGGCGCTTCATTTCGAACGAGAGGAATTCGAGGCCCGGCTCGAACGGCTGCGCTTTCGCATGCAGGAGGAAAAGCTCGACGCCATGCTGCTTTTCTCGCAGGAAAGCATGTACTGGCTGACCGGCTACGACACGTTCGGCTTCTGCTTCTTCCAGTGCCTGGTGGTGACCGCCGAAGGCAAGCTCACCCTTCTCACGCGCTCGGCTGATCTGAGACAGGCGCGCCATACCTCGACCATCGAGGAGATCGTCATCTGGACCGACCGATCCAAGGCAGACCCCGCGGCCGACCTCAAGGATCTGCTCGCCGATATGGATCTGCTTGGCGCACGCGTCGGCGTCGAATACGAGACCCACGGCCTGACAGGCGCCAATGCGCGCCGTCTGGACAACCAGCTGCAGAGCTTCTGCGACCTGATCGACGCCTCCTACCTCGTCAGCCGCCTCCGCCTGATCAAGAGCCCGTCCGAGATCGCCTATGTCCGCCGCGCCGCGGAACTGGCCGATGAAGCGCTCGATGCCGGCCTGGCGCTCATCAGCCCGGACGCGGACGAAGCCCGGATCCTTGCCGCCATGCAGGGCAAGATCTTCGAGGGCGGCGGCGAATATCCGGGCAACGAATTCATCATCGGCTCGGGCGCCGACGCGCTATTGTGCCGCCACAAGGCCGGTCGCCGAAAGCTGTCCGAACAGGACCAGATCACCCTCGAATGGGCCGGCACCTACATGCATTACCATGCCGCCATGATGCGCACAGTCATCGTCGGCAAGCCGACCTCGCGTCATCTCGAACTCTATGACGCCGCCCGTGAGGCGCTGGAGGCGGTCGTCGATGCCATGCGTCCCGGCCACACGTTCGGAGACGTCTTTCAGGCCCATGCGACGGTTCTCGACCAGCGCGGCCTGACCCGCCATCGTCTGAACGCCTGCGGCTATTCGCTCGGCGCGCGCTTCACGCCGTCCTGGATGGAGCATCAGATGTTCCAGGCCGGCAATACGACCGAGATCGCCCCCGACATGACCCTGTTCGCGCACATGATCATCATGGATTCGGAAACCGAGACCGCCATGACGCTCGGCCAGACCTACCTGACGACCGAGGACGCACCGCAGTCGCTGTCGCAAAAATCACTGGAACTTCTCGTGCGCTCTTGAAACCGGACAGAAACGGGGCCATTCAACCGCGGAATTGACAGACCCGCTTTGAACCCGTCTTAATTTCGGTCAGGTGAAAGAGAAAAATGCGAAACCGGACTTCGAGCACGCTCGCGTCGGCCATGCTCGCCCTGCTCGTTGCGGGCTGCAATCAGACCGAACAGGCGATAACACCGACGGCAGCCGATGTGGAGCAGGCGCAGTCCGCAGCCCGCGCAGTCGGCGCCGGCGACGTTTCCGTTCGCTTCACTCCCATCATCGGCGCGCCGATCGAAGCCATCACGCCTCTCTCCCGCCAGTTTGCCAAGGAAGCCCAGGCACGCGGCATTCCGATCCAGGCATCGGGAGAACAGGCCGGCAAGCACGTCTTCAAGGGCTATCTTTCGGCTTTCAACGACGGATCCAAAACCACCCTGGTCTATGTCTGGGATGTGCTCGACCCGGCAGGCGCGCGCCTGCACCGTATTCAGGGGCAGGAAAGCGTCGAGGGAGC
Source organism: Pseudohoeflea suaedae (assembly GCF_004354915.1). Lineage (GTDB taxonomy): Bacteria > Pseudomonadota > Alphaproteobacteria > Rhizobiales > Rhizobiaceae > Pseudohoeflea > Pseudohoeflea suaedae. Next base: position 214,619 of record NZ_SMSI01000004.1, read on the forward strand.
CGCGTCCGATGCCTGGTCGATCGTTCCACCCGCGATGATGGAAAAAATCGCAACCGACGTCTTTGACGCGTATCAAAGCTGGCTCGACCGTGTATCGAGTTGAGGCAACGGAATATTTGATCGATTAATTTCGGGAAAATTCACCGCCCGAGGGCTCCCGCGCTTGCAATCGCGGCGCACAAGGATAAAAACCCTCGCGAAAGCCGGGCGGCATTCGCGCAACAGCTCGGAACTGGCGCGGGCAGAAAATCACAGGCAGTCGAACATGAAGATTTTCGCGGGCAACTCCAACCGGCTCCTCGCCGAAGCGATTTGTAACTATCTCAACATTCCGCTCGGCAAGGCCAGCGTCCGGAGATTTGCGGACCAGGAGGTCTTCGTCGAGATTCAGGAGAACGTGCGCGGCGAGGACGTATTCGTCGTCCAGTCCACCTCGTTCCCGGCCAACGACCACCTGATGGAAATGCTGATCATGATCGACGCCCTGCGCCGGTCCTCGGCCCGTCGCATCACCGCCGTCCTGCCCTATTTCGGCTACGCCCGTCAGGATCGCAAGCCGGGCCCCCGCGCGCCGATCTCGGCAAAGCTCGTCGCCAACCTGATCACCGAAGCCGGCGCCGACCGTGTTCTCACGCTCGACCTCCATGCCGGCCAGATCCAGGGCTTCTTCGACATTCCGACCGACAACCTTTTTGCCGTGCCGCTTCTCGCCAGGGACATCAAGGAGCGCTACGCCCAGGGTTCGCTGATGGTGGTATCGCCCGACGTCGGCGGCGTGGTCCGTGCCCGAGCGCTGGCCAAGCGCCTGGACGCCATGCTTGCCATCGTCGACAAGCGGCGCGACCGCCCGGGCGAATCCGAAGTCATGAACGTCATCGGCGACGTGACCGGCAAGGATTGCCTCCTTATCGACGATATCGTCGATTCCGGCGGCACCCTTTGCAACGCGGCGGAAACTTTGCTCAACAAGGGTGCGACCAGCGTCACCGCCTACATCACCCATGGCGTGTTGTCGGGCGGCGCGGTTGCCCGCGTATCGGCTTCGAAGCTGCGCGAGCTCGTCATCACCGATTCGATCCAGCCGACGCCGGCCGTCGAGAGCGCCCACAATATCCGCGTTCTGTCGACCGACACGCTGATCGGGGAAGCGATCAACCGCACAGCCGCCGAGCAGTCGGTCTCCAGCCTCTTCGACTGAAGCCGGTCATCAGGCCGATAGCGTGAAGACAAGGCCCGCGGCAATTGCCGCGGCCAGGACTTTCAGCAATCCGATCCTGAAGCCGATCAGCACAACGCCCGCGCCGGTCGCGATCGCGAGTGCCGGCCAGTTCAGCGACGAGGCCGCAACGACCGGCAGGTGAAACGGTCCTGCGCGCATTTCGCCGATTTCCGCAAACAGCACATGCAGCGCGAACCAGACCGCAAGGTTGGCGATCACGCCGACGACCGCTGCGGTGATGGCGGCAAGCGCATCGGCCAGCCAGCGCACACCGCGCAAGCGTTCGACATGGGGCGCGCCGGCGAAAATCCAGAGAAAACAGGGCGCGAAGGTGAAGAAAAGGGCGACCAGTCCGCCCGCCAGACCGCCGGCGATCGGCAGATGATCGAGCGTACGCGCGCCGCCGAGGAAGCCGACGAAGACAAGCACCAGGATCAGTGGCCCCGGCGTGGTCTCGGCAAGCCCGAGGCCCGCGAGCATCTCGCCCGGCATGAGCCAGCCGTGAACCTCCACGGCTTGCTGACCGGCATAGGCAAGCACCGCATAGGCTCCGCCGAAGGTTAAGACCGCAGCCTTGGAGAAGAACAGCGCCATGTCGGCAAACGGCCCGGGAAAGATCACCAGCATCGCAACGAGCGGCAGAAGCCAGATGCCCCCCCAGATCACCGCCGCACGCACGCTCCGGTCCCGCTTCTTCTCGACCATCACCGGCTTGTCGGGAGACTTTTCTCGCCGGAGCAGGGAGGCGGCGAGCCCGACGATCCCCGCGCCGAGCACGATCGCCGGAAAAGGCAGATGGAGGAGCGCGATGCCGATGAACGCAGTCGGCGCCAGCACCCAGGCGAGCGGCGTCTTGAGAGCCCGGCCCGCAACGCGAACGAGCGCCTGGACCACGATGGCAAGCACGGCCGCCTTCAATCCGAGAAGCACGCCTTCCGCCGCCGGCAGATCACCGTAGAGAAGGAAGGCCGCCGATAGCGCCAGTATCACGGCAAAACCCGGCAGCACGAACAGGAGGCCGGCGATCACCCCGCCGGTGACGCCGCGCTTCAGCCATCCGGCATAGGTCGCGAGCTGCATGGCTTCGGGCCCGGGCAGCAGCATGCAGAAATTGAGCGCATGGAGAAACCTGTCCTCGTCGAGCCATCGGCGCTCCTCGACGAGTTCGCGGTGCATCAGCGCGATCTGCCCGGCGGGTCCGCCAAACGACAACAGCCCGATCCGGCCGAAAACGGAGAAAAGCTCCTTCGTTGAAATGTCCTGTCCGCTCATCCGTTCTCCGATGCCGCGCCTGTCGGTGTCACATGCGCCATGACAGCTTGATGACAAAAGCTCACATCATCTCGAAATACCGGCCCAGTTCCGCCCGCAGCCAGTCGGCGAATTTCGCGACGTCCGCCGCCTTGGGCGAATGCTCCTTGGAAACGAGCCAGTAGCTTGCGCCCGTCTCGAGCCGCCCCTCGAACGGCGCCACCACCTGTCCCCGCGCCATCGCGTCGCTGGCGAGCGTCTCCCAGGCCAGAAAGATCCCCTGCCCGGCAATTGCGGCGTCGAGGCAAAGCGCGGCATCCGAAAAGGACGGACCGTCGGCAAGATCGCCTTCCTGCAAGCCAAGCTTGTCGAGCCAGAGTTCCCAGCCGAACCGCGACAGCGAATCGCGGATCACCGGAACGCCCTTCAAATCGGCTGGCTTGCGAATTTTCTCCGCGATCGCAGGACTGCAGACGGGGAAAATCCGCTGCTTCAGCAAGGGCGAGACATTCCGCCCCGGAGGGGTTCCGAAAAAGACGCGGATACAGAGATCGACGTCGGACATGTTCGGATCGACGATGGTGGTCGTCGCATCCATCCGCACATGCAGGTCGGGATGCGCATCCCCGAAGGCCTTGAGCCGCCATACCAGCCATTTGGAGGCGAAGACCGGGGCGACGGATACCACCAGCGCCTTGTGCTGGCGCTCGAAGCCCCGCTCCACCCCCCGCGCCAGTTCGCTGAAACCGGCCGTCAGATGCACGATCATCGCATCGCCCAGCGGGGTCGGCACCAGTCCGCGTGAACCGCGGGAAAACAGTGGGCGCCCGAATTGCTGTTCGATTTTCTGAATCTGCTGACTCACGGCGCCGACGGTGACGCCAAGCTCGTCTGCAGCGGCCTTCAACCCGCCCAACCTGCCGGTCGCTTCCACGGCGCGAAGGCCGTTGAGATGAACACGATTCAAGAAGCGCATATAGATTTCCTAAAATCAAAGCCAGAAACTATCGATAGCAGAAAGGCATCTTGGATCATATCTCTCCACCATAACTATAACAAAGGAAAAACCTATGATCACGAAACTGCCATCTCTCGCGGCACTTCAAACTTTCGCGGCACGCTTTTTTGTCCGCGCATCCCACACCCCGATTGCCCAGAATTTCGCCGACCCTCTCGCCCATCCCGATCTCGCCGGGATGAGCCAGACGGAACTCGCGGATCTGCCATTCGACGCCTATAGTCTGCCCACCTGCGAAGCGGTTGCCGCAAGGAGGTCGCGCCCGGCAGGAACGAGCCGCGTCTCGTCCTCCGCAAAGCCTTGCATTGCAGGGACCCGTCCGCTATAGACCCCACGTCCGCGCAGACACCCTTGGAGGCAACGCGGATGAAGCGCCGTACCAGACCGGACGGCGCTTGATGTTTTCCGGGCTCCCGTCATCGGAAGCCGGAAGACAGCTCCAAAATTCGAACCTCGAAAGGAATAGTTCATGAGCCACGATAGCTATGAGCTGAAGGCCGAGGCGCGCGATCGGGTTGGTAAGGGGTCCGCCCGCGAACTGCGCCGCAATGGCATGATCCCCGCCGTCATCTACGGCGACAAGAAAGACCCCGTTTCCATCGCGCTCTCGCGGAAGGAAGTGTCCCTCAAGATCCACGGCGGCGGTTTCATGACCACCACCGCAACGATCGACGTCGACGGCACGAAGTACCAGGTGCTGCCGAAGGATTACCAGCTCGACCCGGTGCGTGACTTCGTCATGCATGTCGACTTCCTTCGCGTGTCGGCCAAGACCAAGGTCCAGGTCGCGATCCCGGTTCACTTCGTCAACGAGGAAGCTTCCCCGGGCATCAAGCGCGGCGGCGTTCTCAACGTCGTCCGTCACGAAGTCGAACTCTACTGCTCGGCCGGCTCGATTCCGGAAGCCCTCACCGCAGACCTTACCGGTCTGGAAATCGGTGACGGTGTGCACATCTCCGCGATCGACCTGCCGAAGGGCACCACGCCGGTCATCAACGACCGCGACTTCACCATCGCAACCGTCGCCGCCCCTGCCGGCCTGAAGAGCGACGAAGCTGCAGCTGAAGAAGCGTCGGACGCTGCCGAAGAGGCTGCGGAAGAAGAAGCAGAGGGCGGCGAAGAGTAATCGTCGTCCCGGCGCGCCGGGGAGAATTCCATGCTGCTTATCGTCGGCCTTGGAAATCCCGGCGCGAAATATGAGAACAACCGGCACAATGTCGGTTTCATGGCGGCGGACGCGATTGCCCGCCGCCATTCCTTTTCGCCCTGGAGCAGGAAGTTCAAGGCCGAGATCGCCGATGGCACTCTCGCCGGCGAAAAGGTGCTTCTGATGAAGCCCGCCACTTTCATGAATCTCTCGGGCGAAGCCGTTGGCGAAGCGATGCGCTTCTACAAGCTCACCCCCGCCGATATCGTCGTCATGCATGACGAACTCGACCTGGCGCCAGCCAGGTTGCGCCTCAAGCTGGGCGGCGGCCATGGCGGCCATAACGGCCTGCGATCGATCGACGCCCATTGCGGCAAGGACTACCGGCGGATGCGCATCGGCATCGGTCATCCGGGCGACAAGTCGCGCGTCCACAATCACGTGCTCGGCGATTTCGCCAAGGTCGACGCCGAATGGCTCGATCCGCTGCTCGATGCCATTGCCGACAATGCCGAAATGATTGTCCGCGGCGAGGATTCGCAATTCATGAACAAGGTGGCGCTGGCGACCGGCGGCAAGGCGCCCAAGGCCGAGAGCCCCGCCAAGCCGGCGAAACCTGCCAAGCCCGCGGGCCAGTCGCACATCCGCCAGGCCCGGCCGGCCAAGCCGCAGGGCAAGATGCCTGAAAGCGGCCCCATGGCGGACATGCTCAAGAAGCTGTTCGGCGGCAAGGACTAGCGCCGAACACGCTGCCCCTATTCTTCAGGCTCGGTCGCGAGCATCAGCGGGAACCCGGCCTGTTTCGCCAGATCGTTGGCTTCCTTGGCCTTGGTTTCCGCGACATCGCGCGTACAGACCACGATCACGCAGGAGCCCATCCGGTGCGCGGTCATCATCACTCGCTGGCTGACATCGGCCGACAGCCGGAAGACGGCCTTCAGCACCATCACCACGAATTCGCGCGGCGTGTAATCGTCGTTGAGCAGGATGACCTTGTAGAGCTTGGGCTTCTCGACCTTCGGCTTGCTTTTGAGCCGCGGAGCAAGACCAGTGTCCTTGTCGCTCATGGCGCAATTCTCCGGCGTGTTCGATGTCTGGGACGTCAACCAGCTTCGCACCGCCGGCGCGGCCGTTCAAGCCATCGTCGCGAGGCGGAAATTCTGCATCCGGTAGATCACGAGATCGACGAAGGACTGAAGCCCGAGATCCAGCAGTGCCGCGATTCCCAGCGCAACGTCGGGCAGGAACAGCATCACCGCCATGCCGCAGAACAGGGAATAGCCGACCGCGAGGCGCAGGTTCTTCAGACTGTCGAGGCGGTAATATCCGGCGTCATCATACTCCGTGCCGAAGACATGATCCGCCCAGCTGTAACCGTTCGATACGAAGATGTTCACTGCAGGCGTGTCGGACAGCTTGTCCGGGAAGACGTTGAAGACCGCGCGACAGACATGGAAGAGGATACCGAGCAAGGCGGAGCCCGCTGCGGCCGCGACGAAATGCCAGGTTGCGAGTTCCGTTTCCATATCCTGATGCTACCGGCCAATCCTTTCCCACCCGTTGACACCCCGGGAATGCGCGGGCTGACCGGCCTCCGCCCTTGACCGGAAGCGTCGTTTCGCCCATAGCCTGCCGCAAACGAAATCGACATCCGAAAGCAGAAAAACCATGGGTTTCAAATGCGGAATCGTCGGACTTCCCAATGTCGGCAAGTCCACGCTTTTCAACGCGCTGACCAAGACGGCAGCGGCCCAGGCCGCCAATTATCCGTTCTGCACCATCGAGCCGAACACCGGTGAAGTTGCCGTGCCGGATACCCGCATGCGCGAAATCGCCAAGGTGGCCGGCTCCAAGGAGATCATCCCGACCCGCATTTCCTTCGTGGACATTGCCGGCCTCGTGCGCGGTGCTTCCAAGGGTGAAGGCCTCGGCAACCAGTTTCTCGCCAACATCCGCGAGGTCGATGCGATCGTCCACGTGCTTCGCTGCTTCGAGGATGAGGACATCACCCATGTCGACGGCCGCATCAATCCGGTAGCCGATGCCGAAACCGTCGAAACGGAACTCATGCTCGCCGACCTCGAAAGCCTCGAGCGCCGCACCGAACAGATGCGCAAGCGTGCGACCGGCAAGGACAAGGAAGCCGCGACGCTTCTGCCGGTGATGGACGAGGCGCTCGCCCTCCTGCGCGACGGCAAGCCGGTCCGCGTCATGCTCAAGGGCATTGCGGCGGAAGACCTGCGCATCCTGCGCGGCCTGAACCTGCTCACCTCCAAGCCTGTTCTCTACGTCTGCAACGTCGAGGAAGGCGATGCCGCAACCGGCAACGAGTTCACCAAAGCCGTCGACGCCATGGCCGCAGAACAGAACGCCGAGACGGTCATCATCTCGGCCGCCATCGAGGCTGAAGTCTCGCAGCTCTCAGATGACGAACAGGTCGAGTTCCTGGAAGCCCTGGGCCTGGAAGAAACCGGTCTCGATCGCCTGATCCAGGCCGGCTACAAGCTGCTCGACCTGATCACCTACTTCACCGCGGGTCCGAAGGAAACGCGTGCCTGGACGATCGCCCGCGGCACCAAGGCGCCGCAGGCGGCCGGCGTCATTCACACCGACTTCGAGCGCGGCTTCATCCGCGCCCAGACGATCGCCTATAACGACTACGTCACCCTCGGCGGTGAAGTGGCCGCCAAGGAAGCCGGCAAGGCACGGGATGAAGGCAAGGAATATGTCGTCCAGGACGGCGACGTTCTCCTTTTCCGCTTCAACACCTGATCAGTCAGAAATTACGAGGGCGGCCCGATGAACATGCTTTACGTGTATGGAGCCCTCATTGTCGCAATCATTGCCGAAGTGATTGCGACAACCGCACTGGCGCGTTCGGTCGGCTTCACGAAACTCTGGCCCAGCGCCATTGCCATCATAGGGTATGCCATCGCCATCTGGCTCCTGGCATACGCCCTTCGCTTCATGCCCTCGGGCATCGTCTATGCCGTCTGGTCCGGTGCAGGCATCGTGCTGATCGCCGTCGTCGCCTGGATCTGGTACGGGCAAAGGCTCGACACTGCCGCCACGGCGGGCATCGCGCTGATCATCGCCGGCGTGGCCGTGATCAACCTCTTCTCCGACACCACCCTGCACTGACGGTTGATATCACGCCTTGCGGGCCGGGCAGGTCGACAGGCCGAAAAGCGAATAGAGCGGGCAGGTGGACATCAGGCCCGTCGCCAGCGGCACAAGCCCTATCAGGAAGGCGTAGCGCCAGCCCGAGTCCGGAAAGATGAAGAAGCAGGCGATCAAAGCCAGGCCGATGATGATGCGAAAGGCGCGGTCGAAACCGCCGACATTTGTCTTGAACATGGCAAGCTCCCTGGTTGGTCCGGATGTTTCCGGCACCAGCTTCATATCAAATATATTAAATTCGGAATTTGACAGAGATCATCCCGGTGGTGAATCTGCGCCCCTCCCAACCGACCGGACATTTCCTTCATGACAGACCTGATCCACTTCGAGGATCTCCAGCCGGGGACCACCTTCGCGCTCGGTCCCAAACACGTCACCCGTGACGAGATCATCGAATTCGCGAACGAATACGATCCGCAACCCATGCATATAGACGAGAAGGCCGGCGAAGCCTCCATTCTCGGCGGGCTCGCCGCGTCGGGCTGGCACACCTGCTCGATGATGATGCGGATGATCTACGACGCCTATGTGAGCCGCGCGGCGGGGGAAGGCGCGCCGGGGATCGAGTTCGTTACGTGGAAGCGGCCGGTGCTTGCCGGTGACACGCTGACGGGCAAATCGGAGGTGCTGGAAATGCGCCGTTCCGCATCACGCCCTCAAATCGGCATCGTCCGCTTCCGCACCACATTGGAAAACCAGCGTGGCGAAACCCTCTATGAAAGCGAACACCCTGTCATGATCCGCGTCAGAAACCCGGAGGCCGCGGCATGACCGGCGATCCCGATTTCACCATTGGCAACCGCATCTCGCTCGGCAGCTATCATTTCACCGAGGAAGCGATCGTCGAATTCGCGCGAAAATTCGATCCGCAGCCGTTTCATACCGATCCGGAAGCAGCCCGCGACAGCTTGTTCGGCGGCCTCTGCGCCAGTGGCTGGCATACGACCGCCATATGGATGAAACTCAACGTGGCGACCACGCTGAAGCGGTTTGAAGAGCGGGCGAGGAACGGCTGGCCGGTCTACGAATTCGGACCGTCCCCGGGCTTCCGCAATCTGCGCTGGATCCGGCCGGTCTTTGCCGGGCAGACGATCAGCTATTTCAACACCCTGACCGCCATAAAGCCCTACAGGGGCCGCAAGGACTGGTCGATGCTCCTCGGCAGCGCCGAGGCGCTCGACGAAGACGGCGCCCCCGTCATGACATTCGACAGCGCCGTGCTCAGCGCCTATCCGTCAGAGCACGCTCAAGAGGGCTAGAGAGCGGCGCGGTGGCCCTTCGGGGCCTCCCGACCTGCTGCTCGCCTAAGTTCAATGTCCCTCGTAGGAAATCAGCGTGCGGACCGGCACGTCGAGAGCCTCGATCTTCCTGCGGCCGCCGAGATCCGGCAGATCGATCACGAAACAGGCCGCCACCACCTCGGCTCCCATCTGCTTCAGGAGCTTGACCGCGCCCTCGGCCGTGCCGCCCGTGGCGATCAGGTCGTCGACGAGAAGAACCCGTTCGCCGGGCTGGATGGCGTCCTTGTGCATCTCCATCTCGTCGACACCATATTCGAGGCTGTAGGCAATGCTGACGACTTCGTGCGGCAATTTTCCCTTCTTGCGGATCGGCACGAATCCGGCCGAGAGCTGATGCGCTACGGCGCCGCCCAGGATGAAGCCCCGCGCCTCCATGCCGGCGATCTTGTGGATGCCGTCGCCGGCATAGGGATGGACAAGCTCGTCGACCGCCCGGCGGAAGGCGCGCGGCTGGCCGAGAAGCGTGGTGATGTCGCGGAACAGGATTCCCGGCTTCGGATAATCCTCGATGGTGCGGATGGCGGATTTAAGCGTTTCGACGAGTTCGCTCACCGGCGCCTCCCTGTCATGTTTGTATATCAACGTTTCCGCAAGGCGCGGACATGTTGCAAGAGCCCGACACAAAAAAACACCGCCCGGAGGCGGTGTTTTCAATTCCGTGCATCACGCGAATTAATGCTCGATGCGCGAGAAGATCGACTTCTTCGTCAGATACAGGAGCGCGGTGAAGACCAGCAGGAAGATCATGACCATGAAGCCGGTGCTCTTGCGTTCCTCGAGGTGCGGTTCGGCGGCGTACATCAGGAAAGCCGAGATGTCCTTCGAGTACTGGTCGAGGGTTTCCGGCGAACCGTCGTCATAGGTCACCTGACCGTCGGAGATCGGCTGGGCCATGGCCAGCGAAGCAGCGCTCGTGAAATACGGGTTGAAGTGGGTGCCTTCCGGAACGGCGATACCTTCCGGCGGCTCCTGATAACCCGTCAGCAGCGAGTAGATGTAGTCCGGGCCACCTTCCTGGTATTGCGTGAAGATGTCGAACAGGAACGTCGGGAAGCCGCGCTCCACGCCGCGAGCCTTGGCCAAGAGCGACATGTCGGGCGGAGCCGCGCCGTTGTTGGCATAGGCCGCGGCCTGCTCGTTCGGGAACGGTGCCGGGAAGTGGTCCGAGGGAACCGCCGTGCGGGTAAACATCTCGCCGTCGTCGTTCGGCCCGTCTTCGACCTCGTAATTGGCGGCAAAGGTCTTCACCTGCTCTTCCGAGTAGCCGAGATGCTCGAGCGTGCGGAACGCCACCAGGTTCATCGAGTGGCAGGCGGCGCAGACTTCGGTGTAGACCTTCAGGCCGCGCTGCAGCTGACCCTTGTCGTACTTGCCGAACGGGCCGGCAAAAGACCAGTCAACATGCTTGGGCTTGAGGATCGGATAGTGTCCGACCTTGGCGGCATGTTCGACCTTTTCGGCCAGGCCTTCCCCATGTTCCTGGGAAAGGGCTGCAGTCGAAGCAAAACCCGCGGCGACGCCGGCCAGCAGAAGGCTTGCAAGAAGCTTTTTCATCTTAGTCGTCCTTTCGCCGCTCGATCAGGCCTTGCCGTTCTTTTCAAGAACAGCTTCCGTAATCGAATTCGGTATCCGTTTCGGTGTCTCGAACAATCCGAGCAGCGGCATGATCACCACAAAGAAGCCGAAGTAGTAGAGAGTGCCGAGCTGCGACATCACCACATAGGCACCTTCCGCCGGCTTGGCGCCGAGCCAGCCGAGCATGACGGCATTGGCAATGAAGACCCAGAAGAACAGCTTGTACCAGGGGCGGTACACGGCCGAGCGGACCTTCGAGGTATCGAGCCAAGGCAGGAAGAACAGGATGATGATCGAGCCGAACATCACCAGAACGCCGCCGAGCTTGGAGTCGATCGGGCCGACATTGAAGGTGATGGCGCGCAGCATCGCGTAGAACGGCAGGTAGTACCATTCGGGAACGATGTGGGCCGGGGTCTTCAGCGCATTGGCCGGAATGTAGTTGTCGGGGTGGCCGAGGTAGTTCGGCATGTAGAAGACGAACCACGCGAAGGCGATCAGGAAGACCGATACGCCGAGCGCATCCTTCATCGTCGCATAGGGCGTGAAGGGAAGCGTATCGGTTTTCGACTTCACCTCGACGCCGGTCGGGTTGGTCTGGCCGGTCACGTGCAGCGCCCAGATATGCAGGACGACGACGCCCGCGATCATGAACGGCAGCAGGTAGTGCAGCGAGAAGAAGCGGTTCAGCGTCGGCTGATCGACGGCGAAGCCGCCGAGCAGGAACTGCTGGATCCACTCACCCACGACCGGGAAGGCCGAGAAGAAGCCGGTGATGACGGTCGCGCCCCAGAAGGACATCTGCCCCCAAGGCAGAACGTAGCCCATGAAGCCAGCGGCCATCATGAGGAGGTAGATCACCACGCCGAGGATCCAGAGGATCTCGCGCGGCGCCTTGTAGGAACCGTAATAGAGGCCGCGGGCGATGTGGAGATAGACCGCGATGAAGAAGAAGGATGCCCCGTTGGCGTGCATGTAGCGCAGAAGCCAGCCGTGGTTCACGTCGCGCATGATCTTCTCGACGGACACGAAGGCTTCGCCGGTACCGGCGACATAATGCATGGCGAGCACGACGCCGGTCAGGATCTGAACGATCAGCATCACCGACAGCATGGCGCCGAAGGTATAGGCATAGTTCAGGTTCCGCGGAACCGGATAGGAAATGAAGCTGTCATGGCCCATCCGGAGGATCGGCAGACGCGAATCCAGCCATTTTTCAAGACCGGACGAGGGTTTGTAGGTCGAATGATCGGAGCTCATAATCGTCTTGTCCCCTTAGCCGATCGTGATGACGTCGTCCGACGAGAACGCGTACGGAGGAATGTGAAGGTTTTCCGGAGCCGGACCCTTACGGATGCGGCCTGCGGTGTCGTAGTGCGAACCGTGGCACGGGCAGAACCAGCCGCCGAAATCGCCGGCCTGGCCGAGCGGCACGCAACCCAGATGGGTGCAGGTACCGATCATGACGATCCAGTTTTCCTTGTCGGCGCCGGCGGAACGGTCGACGTCGGTCGCCTGTGCATCGCCGGGCAGGTTCTGGTTGCGTGCGACCGGATCCTTCAGGTCGTCGAGCGAAACAGCCTGGGCTTCCTCGATTTCCTTTTCGGTCCGGTTACGGATGAAGACCGGCTTTCCGCGCCACTTGACCGTCAGCGACTGGCCCTGCTCGAGAGCGGAGACATTCACCTCGATCGAGGCCTGCGCCAGCGTCGAGGCATCCGGGCGCATCTGGTCGATGAAGGGCCATGCAACGGCACCTGCGCCGACGACGGCAGTCATGCCAGTGGCAAGGTAGAGAAAATCGCGGCGGGTCGGCTCTTCGTGGCCACCCATGTCCCCGGTGTTTGCTGTGTTATCGCTCACGGCGTGTCATCCTCTCCAGGCTGTATACCGGTTCAGCATTCTGCCATCCCGAACGTGCATACACACGCGCTTTCGCATTGTGGCAAAATCCTGTCAATTGCGCGGTTTCTAAGCGGGAAGCGACAAGAAGTCCAGACCGGTAAAACGATAGAGGCGCTTTGTCGCAAATTATCCCGGAGGTCTGCTCACTCGAGAAGACGCTCGACAAATTCAAGCACCACGATATCGGGCGCAAGTTCGTTCATAAGGGCTGCGTCCAATCGCTCGTTGGAGTGATGAAGCCAGATCACGCGATCGAAATTGCGGGCAAACAGGGGCGTCAGAAAACTGTTGGAAAAAGAATCTCCGATGATGAGAACAGAGACGCTATCCCCGCCGGATCCGGCACTTCCCGGATTGATCAACCCATAGGCTCCCTGCGGCAAAGGCAGCCCGGCGATCGCCTCGGTGCGCACGAATCGCTCGGTTCCGAAAAGTCCGCCGGTGAATTCCGGAACGTCGGCTTCCTGAGCGCCCCGCTGCAGCATCCGTGTCAGATCGCCCTCGATCAGTGCGCGCCTGTAGCCCTTGAAATGGTTTGTTGGCGGAATGAGGGCGTCCCCCTCCCCAAGACGATCCACAATCGCATTGTAGGCGAGCAACGCGGCACGCTGGTTCCAGTGCGTATCCACCGGGCCGTAGAGTGCTCCCCGCTCACGCTGGTCCAGAAGGACGGGGCGAAGATCGAGAGCCGGGATACCGCGATCCGCCATCGCGCGGAGGAAGACATCGAGCGATTCGGACGCGTCCGCACGGATGCTGTAGGGCGCCATTTCCGGATAGATCGTCGCCTTGTCGGGAGCCGGCACGACGATCAGTCGCCCACCCCTCGCCTGTTGCTCGGCGTAAAGCGCCTCGGCTCGGCGTTCCCAGTCCTTAACCTTGGCGTCGCCGACGAGAATTCCCGCTGCTCTGTTCCTCAGCTTCTTCGAATTGAAAAAGAGCCAGCCGTTCTTGCCCTCGACAGCCGGCAAATCTGATTTCGTATCCGACAGAAAGCGAACATGTTTTGCCGCCTCGAGGAGAAACCCTTCACCACCGACATGAGTGGCAGCCAACTTATCGACCGACTCGGTGAAGGCAGGGAAGCTGTGCGGCGGATCTGAAAGGAGGCTCGGCAAGGCATGCGGCGACAGGAAGACGGGCAAAGCGGGGCCGAGGATCAATATTGCGCCGATGAGTATGAAAAGCCATCGCTGGATACGCAGGATCATCGATCTAGAACCGGAAATAGAGGAAGGATTGTAGTCGCTCGCCTGCAACAGGACGACGGCGAGAGCGAAGAAGAACAAGGCAGTCGTACCCTCGAAAAAGTGACGCACATTCGCTTCGCCTGCCCAGCCGCCGGGAACCGCCCTTGCAAGCCTGGTCGAAATCGACGCGACCATACGACGCCCGGCCGTTGCAGGCACCAGGGCGAACCAGCTCCCCGCCGCTGCCGCCAGATACCAGAACGGCATGACGGCTCGTGTCATCTCCTCGTCGAAACCTCCGTCGCCCGGAGCGCCCGCAAGGGCGGCAAAATACTCACCGGCCTGCCCGAGATCGCTGGATCGGAAGAACACCCATCCTGCCATGACGACAAGCAGCGTATATGCCTGCGCGACGAACACCGGCATACCCGCCAGCGCGCGCTTGGCGAGAAAGCGCTCGAAGAGAAGAAACAGGCCGAAATATCCGCCCCAGACGATGAAATTCCATGCCGCCCCGTGCCAGAACCCGCAGAGCAGGAACACGGTCATCAGGTTGAAGACGGTGCGGGCATCCCCGCGCCGGTTTCCGCCCAGCGGGATGTAGAGATAGTCCCTGAACCAGCGCGACAGCGACATGTGCCATCGGCGCCAGAACTCGGTGATCGATCGCGACGTATAGGGCTGCCGGAAATTGCGCGGAAAGGTGAAGCCGCAGATAAGGCCGAGGCCGATCGCCATGTTCGAATAGCCGGCGAAATCGTAGTAGATCTGCAGCGTATAGCTGCCCAGTCCCAGCCACGCCTCCGCGGCATCGAGGCGTGGACCGAGCGCGAAGGCGACATCGGCGGCCCGCCCGATCTCGTTGGCCAGCACGACTTTTTGCGCCAGGCCGATCATGAAGATGCGAAATCCTGTCGAGCCTCGCGCCAGCGTATGGAAGCGGCGTGTGAGCTGGTTTGCCACCGTGGCATAGCGCACGATAGGCCCCGCAACGAGCTGCGGGAACATGGTGATATAGAGCGCCACCCGCATGAGGCTGGTTTCCGCCCGCGCGTCGCCGCGAAAGACATCAACGGCGAACGATACGGCCTGGAAGCAGAAGAACGACACACCGAGCGGCAATGCCACCCCCGTCTCGGCTATCGAGGTCCCCGCAAGCCCGTTGAAGCTGCTGATGAGAAAGTCCGTATATTTCGCCAGAACCAGAACGCCGAGGTTCCAGGTCACCGCAGCGGTGAGCGCAAGCCGGTTCTGGCGGGCAATCGCCGGCGTCAGAAGCCAGTTGACGACGATCGTCAGGGCAAGAACCAGGATGAAGGTCGGCTCACCCCACGCATAGAAGAGCAGACTGAAGACGAGCAGGACGACATTTCGGACCTGTATCGATCGGCCGATAAAATAGACAGCCAGAAACAGCGGCAGAAAGACGAGCAGGAAGCTGTTAGAACTGAAAAGCATGCATGAAGGTATATCCGATTTCGGTCCGGGCGGAACGCCCGGGCCCGCCCTTGCGGCATCCCCTTATGCGTGAGCCCTACTCGGCGGCCATGTCTCCGCCGATGAAGCCACCGGACTGGCGGGCCCACAATTCGGCGTAAAGACCTCCTTTTGCGACGAGTTCGGCATGCGTGCCGGCCTCGATGATGCGGCCCCTGTCGATGACGACGAGCCGGTCCATGCGGGCAATCGTGGACAGGCGGTGGGCAATGGCGATCACCGTTTTTCCCTGCATCAGATGTTCGAGATTGTCCTGGATCGCCGCCTCGACCTCCGAATCGAGTGCGGACGTCGCTTCGTCGAGAACGAGGATCGGCGCGTCCTTCAACATGACGCGCGCAATGGCGATCCGCTGGCGCTGACCGCCCGAGAGCTTCACTCCGCGTTCGCCGACATGGGCATCGAGCCCCCGCCTGCCCTTCTGGTCGACGAGTCCGGAGATGAAGGTCGCGGCTTCGGCGCGCCGGGCGGCCGTGAGGATATCCGCGTCGTCCGCATCGGGACGCCCGAAGGCAATATTGTCGCGGATCGAACGATGCAGAAGCGCGGTATCCTGAGTGACCATGCCGATATGACGTCGCAGCGAGCCCTGGGTGACATGGGCGATATCCTGCCCGTCTATGAGGATCTTTCCCGTATCGACGTCGTAGAAGCGCAAGAGAAGATTGACGAGCGTCGACTTGCCCGCCCCGGACCGGCCGACGAGGCCGACCTTTTCACCCGGCTTCACCTTGAGCGAGAGCTTGTCGAGAACCGGCAGTTCCCGGTCGTAACCGAAGCTCACCTGGTCGAAGACGATTCCCGCCTCTTCCACCTCGAGCGGCCGTGCATCCGGCGCGTTGGTCAGCCCTATCGGCTGGGAGATGAGCTCGGCGGAATTCTGGATCGTGCCGATATTGCGCATGATCCCGTTGAGCTGCGTCATCATGCGCCCGAGCAGCATGTTGAGCCGCAGCACGAGCCCCAGCGTGAAGGCAACGCCACCCGCAGTTATCGCGCCCGCGAGCCACAGGTCGACGGAGAGATAGGCAATCGTGGTGATCATGATGCCCGACAGCAGCGCCAGCGAGGAGCGGACCCCGGTCAGGAGCCGCGCGAAGGGCCGCAGCGTCGCCTGGAAACGGTCGAAACCGGACTTGATGTAACTGTCGTTCTCGTCCTCGCGGCCGAAGAGTTTCAGCGTCTGGATATTGCCGAAACTGTCGACCAGCCGCCCATTGAGCATGGAGCCCGCTTCCGCGGTTTCGCGGGCGTGACGGCGAATGCGCGGCACGAAATAGCGCGCCAGAATGGCAAAGATCACCACCCAGACACCGACGACCAGGGCCAGCCGCCAGTCGAGCTGGCCGACCAGCGCCATGGTCGAGACCGTGTAGATCAGCATGAACCAGGCGACCTGCAGAAGCGAGGTCATCAGATCCCCGGTGGCCTGCCCCGCCGACCAGACCTTGGTGACGATGCGGCCGGCGAAATCGTTCTGGAAGAACGACAGCGACTGGCGCGCCACATGGGCATAGGACTGCCAGCGCACCAGATTGAAGAAGTTGAGAACGATCACCTGTTCCTCGATCAGCGCGCCGAGCGCCACGACGAAGAACCGGCCGAACAGGATCACCAGCGCCATGACGGTCAGCTCGAATCCGTGATCGGCAAACATGCCTGACCAGCCGGACGCCTTGTCGGCGGTATCGAGGATGTCGACCACCCGCCCCACGAAGAAGAACAGCGCAGCTTCCAGCACCGCGACCGCACCGCCGAAAAAGGCCATGCCGGCAAACGGCCACCTGGCCTGCCGGACATAGTGCCAGACGAAGGCCAGGGTGGTTTCGGGCGGACGCAAGTCCCCACGGCGCCCGAAGGGATCGATCCAGCTTTCGAACAGACGGGCGACGGATTTGACGATCATGGGGTTGATATAGTCCTCGTCATCCCCGCCTCCAAGCAGGCCGCAGCGCGGATCACTCCGCCGCTGCCGATTTCTGGTCGTCACTGTTTTCGCTGTCGTCGATGAACCCGCCCGACTGACGCGACCACAGATCGGCGTAAAGACCGCCCGCGGCGATGAGCTCGTCATGCGTCCCCATCTCCACGATCCGGCCGTGATCGAGAACGATCAGCCGGTCCATCTCGGCAATGGTCGACAGCCGGTGGGCGATGGCGATCACCGTCTTGTTTTCCATCAGCTGGAACAGGTTTTCCTGGATCGCCGCCTCGACTTCCGAATCGAGCGCGGAGGTCGCCTCGTCGAGCACGAGGATCGGTGCATCCTTGAGGAAGACGCGCGCAATCGCCACACGCTGGCGCTGACCGCCGGAAAGCTTCACGCCACGCTCGCCGACATGGGTATCGAGCCCCTTGCGGCCGCCGGGATCCTCCAGCTCGCCGATGAACTCGAGCGCGTTGGCCTTGCGTGCCGCTTCGATGATGGCGTCTTCGCTGGCATCAGGTCTGCCATAGGCGATATTGTCGCGCACCGAACGGTGGAGCAGCGAAGTGTCCTGCGTGACCACGCCGATGGCCGCGCGCAGCGATTCCTGCGTGAGTTCAGAAATATCCTGTCCGTCGACGAGAATACGGCCGCCTTCGAGATTGTAGAAGCGCAGAAGCAGGTTGGTCAGCGTCGTCTTGCCCGCGCCCGAGCGTCCGACCAGACCGACCTTCTCCCCGGGCTTGATGTCGAGCGACAGATCCTCGATCACGCCACGCGCCTTGCCGTAGTGGAACCGCACGTTCTCGAAGCGGATCCCGCCCGGACCGGTGGCGAACGTCCTTGCCGACGCCGCATCGGTCACGTCGACCGGCTGGGTCATCATCTCCATGCCGTCCTGCACGATGCCGATATTCTCGAAGAGCCCCGAGACTTCCCACATGATCCACTGCGACATGCCGTTGAGGCGAAGCGCAAGGCCGATGGCGATCGCGATCGACCCGACAGACACCGCGCCATTGAGCCAGAAGCCGATGGCGAGCGCGGAGACGAGAAACAGCAGAAGCGCGTTGTTGAGATGCACGGTGATCTGGAACCAGGTGATCTTGCGCATCTGCCGATGCACCGATTGCAGGAACCGGTCCATTCCGCCGCGCGCATAATCCTCCTCGCGACGGCTGTGCGAGAACAGCTTCACCGTGGAGATATTGGTGTAGCTGTCGACCACCCGACCGGTCATGTCCGACCGTGCGTCGGCCTGGATGGCGGACAGATGCTTCAGCCGCGGCACGAAATAGACGAGCAGCCCGACATAGATCATCAGCCAGAGCAGGAGCGGGAGTGCCAGCACCCAGTCGGCACTGGCGACCAGCACCACCATGGCGATGAAGTAGACGCTGACATAGACGAAGACGTCGAGCAGCTTGATCACCGTCTCGCGGATCGAGAGCGAGGTCTGCATCACCTTCGTGGCGACCCGGCCCGCGAACTCGTTCGAGAAGAATGTCAGGCTCTGGCGCAGCAGACGGCGGTGCATCTGCCAGCGCGCGATCATGGCGTAGTTGCCGAGAAGGGTCTGGTGCAGGATCAGCGAATCGAGCGCAACCGCCAGCGGCAGGCCGAAAAGCACGAGCGCCGCCATGCCGGCAAGTCGCCAGCCTTCGCGCTGCAGGAACCCTTCCGGATCGGCCGCCGACAGCCAGTCGACGATCGAGCCCAGAAAGCCGAACAGCATCACTTCGCCGACCGAGATCAGCGCGGTGAGGACACCCATGGCGAGAAGCCAGGGCCAGGCGTCCTTGGAGTAATGCCAGCAGAAAGCCACGAGCCCCTTGGGAGGCGTATCCAGCGCCCTTTCGGGATAGGGATCGAGGCGCTTTTCAAACCAGTTGAACATGGGTCGGATCCTTGAATGCCCGAAACTGTACGGGCGGCATCCGGAGCTGCGGCAACGCGCTCGTCAGATGCGGGAAAAACGGGACGTCACGCAGGCTGCACAGCCGCGGACAGTTTGCAAAACGGGAAACGAGCAGACGCTCGCTAGGCCAGCAGTCGCGGAATGGCGATCCGTGGGCGGCCGGCTGCAGGGAGATATGGCATATTCTCGATCGATTTCATCAATGCCTCCCCGCTCGGATAAACAATGGATGTCCTTTAGCTGTTTCCGATGCCGAATTGAAGTCTCAATCGTCGTCGCGCGCCGCCTTGCCCCCAGGCTGTGGCGCAATCGCCACGACTTGCAGCTCGAACAAACCATCTTGAGCAACAGGGGCCGCTGGCGTAGCAGGACAGGATGACCAGACCAGCCATCGCCCTCTACCAGCCCGACATCCCCGGCAATACCGGCACCATCCTGCGCCTGGGCGCATGTCTCGGTTTCGATATCCACGTCATCGGCCCGGCGGGCTTCGACCTTTCCGACAGGGCGCTCAAACGCGCCGGCATGGATTACCTCGCCATCGCATCGCTGACCGACCACGTGTCCTGGGAAAGCTTCGAGGCCTGGCGCACTTCGGCGGGCCGACGGCTGATCCTGGCGACCACGAAGGCCAGGACGCCCTATTTCGAGATCGACTATCGCGCGGACGATATCGTCCTTTTCGGTCGCGAAAGCGCAGGCGTGCCCGACCACGTCCATGATCGAGCGGATGAACGCGTGACCATTCCGATGCGGCCGCAAGCCCGCTCGATCAACCTCGCCATCTCGGCCGGCATGGTCGCAGGCGAGCTGCTCCGCCGCTTCGGCCCCGGGCCGGACCCGGCGTAAACGCCTTGTCCCAGACATCCGTGCCGACATGATTGAGATCGCCCACGCCGCAACTGTCATTCGCTGCGGTGACAGGAGCGACAATCAGTCGGCGGTCGGAAGTCGCCGCATCGTGAATTCGATCCGGTCATCGGGCAGTTGCCGCCAGCTTTCCACCGCCGTCCAGTAGGCCTGTTTGGGCCATGAATCGAACCATTCCCGCGCCTTGCTGCGGGCTTCTTCGCGATCAAGCCGGAAGGTTTCGCGGATGAAGGAATCGGTCCTGTTGCGCGGACGCGCGTCCTGCGCTCGCGCCCGCCCCATCTGGCGGCGCAATCCATCAAGAGGCGGCGCTGGTCTGTTGTTGCGCATGTCTCTCTCCGACCTGACCTGATTGAATATAGGCCCGGCAAGACGAGATTCCGAGTCCTCTCTCCGCTTGCCGCGACATCGCATGGCTTTGCCTCGTGTCGCGCCGGTGCTATGGGAGCGCCGAAACGACAAGGTGCCCCATGAAACGACCCGAACTTCCCCGCGACATCCCCGCCGATATCGAAGCCAAGAAGCAGACCGCCCGCCAGTGGTTCGAGAAGCTGCGCGACGTGATCTGCAAGGGCTTCGAGGACCTCGAGGACGAGGTTTCCAACCAGCAATGCGAAGGAGAGCCGGGTCGCTTCGTCCGCTCGCCATGGGAACGTGAAGGTGGCGAGAGCGGCGGCGGCGTGATGTCGGTAATGAAGGGCCGGCTCTTCGAGAAGGTCGGCGTTCACACATCGACGGTCTTCGGCGAATTCTCCGAGGAGTTCCGCAAGCAGATCCCCGGCGCCGAGGAAGATCCCCGCTATTGGGCGAGCGGCATTTCGCTGATCTGCCATCCGGTCAATCCGCACGTGCCGACCGTTCACATGAACACCCGCATGGTGGTGACCACGAGCAACTGGTTCGGCGGCGGCGCCGACCTCACGCCCATGCTGGACGATCGACGCACCCAGGAAGACCCGGACACCCGGCTTTTCCACCGCGCCATGGAGCTTGCCTGCAATCGCCACGATGTGGCCGACTACCCGCGGCTGAAGGAATGGTGCGACGAATATTTCTATCTTCCGCACCGCAACGAGGCCCGCGGCATCGGCGGCATTTTCTACGACTGGCTGCACTCCTCGCAGGCAGACGGCGGCTGGGACGCCGATTTCGCCTTCACACAGGATGTCGGCAAGGCCTTCCATGTCGCCTATCCCAAGATCGTGCGTGCCAACTGGCACAAATCCTGGAGCGAGCACGAGCGCCGCGAACAGATGATCCGTCGCGGCCGCTATGTGGAGTTCAACCTGCTCTACGACCGCGGCACCATCTTCGGCCTGAAGACCGGCGGCAACGTGGAATCGATCCTCTCCTCGCTTCCGCCCACCGTTCTTTTTCCCTGAAACGGGTTCACATCGCGCAAAAACGGACTAGATTCGCAATTGTAGCCGGCCGAGCCGGATGCAGTCCGAATGCCTCCGGATGCGGGTCGGCCGGGTGACCGGAACGACCGGTTTCCCGTGACATCTGTCATCAGCAAGGGAGGTAGAAACCATGAAAAAGTTCGAATGTGCCGCTGTCGTGCCTGGTTGCCCATGGCACACGCGTTCCGACGACGAGGCCGATCTCGTCGCCCGCGCGGTCGATCACATGCGCCAGACCCATGGCGAGACGGTGATACGCGAGACGATGGTCGAACGGATCAAGGCCGCCATCACCGACGAGAAGGGCAAGGCCGCCTGATCGGGAATGCCGAACGGGAAGAGGCCTATTTCTTCTGCTCCGTCCGGGTCGCGATCTCCATCAGGCGGTCGCGATCCAGCGCAAAATTGCTTTCCACCCATTTGTCCTCGGCGAGCCTGAGCCGCTGCCCCACTTCCTCGCCCGGCGTCATGCCCGCATCTAGCAGATCCTTGCCTGAAATCGGCAATATCGGGCGGGTCCATTTTTCCGCCCGTTTCAACAGCGCGGACAGCCTGGCCATCTCCGACATCGCAGCCTCTTGCGCGTCCGCCGCACGGACCTTCACACTCGCCATCGCGATCTTCAACCGGTCGATGATCGCCTCGCGTCCGTGGCGGTACATCAGCCGGTCGAGCGCGGTTCCGGCAGTTGCGGGTTGAGGTGGCGTGGCCATCGCCCAATCGCAGATTCGCTGGCTTTCGGCCTTGCTGAACTTCAGCCGCTGGGCGAGCTTTTCCAGCCGGACCCGGTCGGGCGGCAGCATCGTCATCAGCCGCAGCAGCGGATCAGGCGACCAGCCGTGATCGTTCTCAACCTGGATCAGCCCCGGAATGGCATCGATGCCCCATTTCTCGGTTTCGGGAAGCAGGAAGGTCAGCACCCCGGTCTGCCGCATCCAGAGCAGCGCGCGGCCCGGATCGGGGGCCTTCAGAAGCGCCTTCATTTCCTTCCAGACGCGCTCGGCGGAGAGCTTGCCGAGGCTCTCCCTGTCCCGCACGCTCGCCTTGAGCCCCTCGGCGTCCGGCCGGCCGCCGCCATACCAGCCGAAAAACCGGAAGAAGCGCAGGATACGTAGATGATCCTCGGCGATCCGCTTCTCCGCCTCGCCGATGAAGCGGATCGTGCGGCTTTGAATGTCGGCGATCCCGCCCACCGGGTCGAGCACCCGACCGTCAGCGGCAGCGTAGAGCGCGTTGATGGTGAAATCGCGCCGTTCGGCATCGGCCTGCCAGTCGGTCCCGAAGGCCACCTCCGCATGGCGGCCGTCCGTGTCCACGTCCTTGCGCAAGGTGGTGATCTCGAAGCCGCGACCCTCGACGACCAGCGTCACCGTCCCATGGTCGATGCCGGTCGGCACCGGCTTGATGCCGGCAGTCCTGGCCCGCGCCATGACCTCGTCGGGCGTGAGCGTGGTCGCCATGTCGACATCGCCGACCGGCTCGCCCATGAGAGAATTGCGTATCGCGCCGCCGACAACACGCACTTCGCCGCCGTCGGCGTTCAGCAGATCGAATACCCGCCGCAGCGCCTTGTCCTGAAACCAGGCTTCACCGGCGACGCTTCTGTCAGTCCCGCTCACGCATAGAGCCTTTCATAAAGAACGCGGATTATGCCCGCGGTCACGCCCCAGATATATCGCTCGCCATAGGGCATGACGAAATAATGCCTCTCCCGGCCTTCCCACACGCGGCTTTCCTGCCGGTGATTGGCCGGATCCATGAGAAAGTCGAGCGGCACCTCGAAGATCGCGTCGACTTCCGCCGGGTTGGGTACGAGATCGAAACCCGGTTTGACAACAGAGAGAACCGGCGTGATGCGGAAACCGGTCATCGTCAGGTAATCCGGCAGATGGCCGACGACGTCCACGAGATCCGGGTCGAGCCCGATTTCCTCCTGCGCCTCGCGCTTGGCCGCGAAGTCGACACTGCCGTCGCCCGGATCCACCGCTCCGCCCGGAAAGGCGATCTGGCCGGAATGTTTCCGCAGTGTCGCCGTCCGCTGGGTCAGGATCACCCGCGCGTCGTTGCCATCCTCGATCACCGGGATCAGAACCGCAGCATCGCGCAACGTCGTCTGGTCGATCCCGAGCACCATGTCGGCATTGAGTGCATGATCGCCATGGGCAAGATAGGTCGGTCCCGGGCCGGTAACTTCGTCTTCGGGACGGTGCCTGCCGGCACGCGTGCGGAAATCCGCCGCATCATAACGCTGCAATGAGCCGACCATCAGCTCTGGCGCTCCAGTTCGGCCATCTCCATGACCGGGAACGTCGCGCCGCCGGAGCGGATGACGAACATCGCGGTGCCGTCGATGTCGGCCTCTTCCCCGTGTTCCAGAAGCTCGTATGTAACGGCACGCCCGACCAGCGCCTCCAGCCGTCCGCGCACCAGCACGTAAGGCTTGAGCTCATGATGCTCTCCGGAGACGACGAAGCGGATGGGATTATCCGCTGACGCGGTGACGACATCGCCGACATTGGTGCGGAAGCTGATCGATGGTTCCCCGTCCTTGTCTTCGCAGGTCATCTCGACGGCGAGGAAGGGGGCATCCTCGATCCTGATCCCGAGCTTTTCCACAGGCGTGACGAGATAGGTCTTTCCGTCCTCGTCCTTGCGCAGAACGGTCGAAAACAGCCGCACCAGCGCCGGACGTCCGATGGGGGTGCCCATGTAGAACCACGCGCCGTCCGACTTGATCTCCATGTCGATATCGCCGCAGAAGTCCGGGTTCCAGCGCTCCACCGGCGGGAGACCGTCCTTGCCGGCATTGCGGTCGCCGGCGGCACGCTCGATCAGGCTCTGGAGCCCCGCCGCACTAGCTGTTTTTGCCGATGAACTCATTTTCGCCATTCTACTGTCTGTCAATCGGGACCTGTCGCCGGTAACGAGATAGTCAAGTCGAAGCCACTTGTCAGCCTTGGCCGTCGGACTAAGCTTCCTGTTAGGGTATCGCGAATCGCTCTCAGACGAGAGCAGCGCCCCTGAAACGCCGGAGAATACCATGGGCATGATGGACACCTCCCCGCAACCCGCCGACAACACGCCCGATGCGAAAGCGATGGTGGCCGAGGCCGAAAAGGCGCTCGATGACATAGCAGCGATCAAGGACGCCGTCTCCGACGTCATCTTCGGTCAGGAAAGCGTGGTCGAGCGCACCCTGCTAGCCGTCCTGTCCGGCGGCCACGCGCTTCTGGTCGGCGTACCCGGCCTCGCCAAGACCAAGCTGGTGACGACGCTCGGCACGGTGCTCGGCCTGTCAGCCGCCCGCGTCCAGTTCACGCCCGACCTGATGCCGTCCGACATTCTCGGTTCGGAAGTGATGGACCAGGACGAAAAAGGCCGCCGCGCCTTCCGGTTCGTTCCCGGCCCGGTCTTCACCCAGCTTCTGATGGCGGACGAGATCAACCGCGCCTCCCCACGCACCCAGTCGGCGCTGCTGCAGGCCATGCAGGAATATCACGTTACCGTCGCCGGCCAGCCGCACAACCTGCCGACGCCGTTTCACGTGCTTGCCACCCAGAACCCGCTCGAGCAGGAAGGCACCTATCCGCTGCCCGAAGCCCAGCTCGACCGTTTTCTCCTGCAGGTCGACGTCCCCTATCCGGAGATGGATGCGGAACGCCGGATCCTGCTCGAAACCACCGGCGGCCGCGAGGCCGAAACCCGCCAGGCGATCACTGCCGAGCGGCTGATGGAGATCCAGGCGCTGATCCGCCGGATGCCGGTGCCCGACAGCGTGGTCGAGGCAATCCTGAAACTCACCCGATCGGCCCGCCCCGGCCACGGCAACGTTCGCACCGATGCGACGGTCGCCTGGGGCCCCGGCCCCCGCGCCGGCCAGGCGATGATGCTCTGTGCCCGCGCCCGCGCGCTCTATGACGGCCGTCTCGCCCCGTCCGTCGACGATGTTCGCGCCCTCGCCGAACCGGTGCTCCAGCACCGCATGGCGCTGACATTCGCCGCACGCGCCGAAGGCATCGGCATTCGCGACATCATTGCGGAACTCGCCGCATCGGAGGCGCTCTGAGCGTATGGCATCGATTGGCCGCCTTATTGACCCAACGCCGCGGCTGGACGTTCTGGCCCGCGCCAGGATGCGTGCCAGCCTGTTGCCCGACTGTCTTGCCGAGGCGCGTCGCGTCGCCAATACGGTGATTGCCGGCTGGCACGGTCGCCGCAAGCGCGGCATCGGCGAAACCTTCTGGCAGTTCCGGCCCTATGTCGATGGCGAGGCGCAATCGCGCATCGACTGGCGGCGCTCGGCCCGCGACGATCATCTTTATGTCCGCGATCGCGAATGGGAAGCCGCGCACACGGTCTGGCTCTGGGCCGATCTCTCGCCCTCCATGCATTATCAGAGCGATCTCGCCATTGCCTCGAAGGAAAGCCGCGCGCTGGTTCTCATGCTCGCGATTGCCGAATTGCTGTCGCGCTCGGGCGAACGCATCGGCTGCCCCGGCGTGATGGAACCGGTTTCCTCGCGCAGCGCCGCGGAACGGCTGGCGGTTGCCCTCTCGCATGCGTCTCTTGAAGGCGGCATGCCGGATCTCACCCATGTCGGACGGATGAGCGATGTCGTGCTGATCAGCGATTTCCTCGACGAGGAAGCCTCGCTCGAACGCACCATCGCCCCGGCGGCGCAACGCGGCGTGCGCGGCCACGCCGTCGAGATCCACGATCCCGCCGAAGAACGGTTTCCCTATTCCGGGCGTACCGAGTTCCGCGATCCCGAAACCGGGCAAAAACTGGTCGCCGGACGCGCGGAGACGATCGCCGAGGACTACCGCCGCGCCTGGCAGGCGCGCCGCGTCGCCATGTCGGAAGCCATCCGTCGCAAGGGCTGGAGCTTTCTCGCCCACGGAACCGACCGCCTGGCATCGGAAGCGCTCGCAACCCTTCACGGCCATCTTTCCGGACTCCCGACCACCGGCGGGGAGCGGAGCTGATGGGCGGGCTTCCCCTCGCCTTCGGCGCCCCCGCGATCCTGTTCGGCCTTGTGGCGCTGCCGGTCATCTGGTGGCTGTTACGGCTCACCCCGCCGCGACCGCAGGCCGAGCCCTTTGCCCCGCTTGCCATTCTCGCACGCGTTCTCAAACCCGAGGAAACCCCGTCGCACAGTCCTTGGTGGCTGACGGCGCTGCGCCTGCTCGTTGCGGCCCTCATCATCCTGGCGCTGTCGGAGCCGATCCTCAATCCGCGCGACAAGACGCTGTCGGCCAGCGGTCCGCTCGTGCTGATGATCGACAATGGCTGGGCAAGCGCTCCCGACTGGGACGATCGCGTGGCTGCCGCCGAGGACCTGATCTCCGAAGCGCGTGACGCCGACGTTCCGGTTTCGATCGCCTTCACCTCCGACCGCCGCAACGATGCCACCCCGATGAGCGCGTCCAATGCGCTCGAACAATTGCTGGCTGCTGCCCCCCGGCCGGCACGGCCCGAGCGCGGAGCAAGCGTGACAGCCGTGCAGGCGGCCCTGGCCGGAACCCCGCCCGGCACGATCGCCTATATCACCGATGGCATGGCGAGCGACGACGGTACCGAAGCCCTGGGCAGGCTCTTCGCCCTCGGTGCGGCCGATGTTCAGATCATCGGTTCGGCGACCGGCGCACCGGTGGCGCTGACGGATACCTCGAACGGCTCGGACGCACTGCAGATCGCTGCGACCCGGCTCGCGACCGAGGGTTCGATCAGCATCCCCGTCACCGCCCGCGACAGCCGCGGCAGGGACATCGCCCGCGGCGAAATAGCTTTCGAGGGCGGCTCGAACGCCGGGACCGGCGAAATCACCGCGCCTTTCGAAATACGCAACGACATCGCCCGGATCGACGTCGATGCCGGCCTGACGGCCGCCGGCGTCCGCCTCGTTGATGACAGTTTCCGGCGGCGCCGCGTGGCGCTCATCTCGGGCGAAGCGGCCGATCTGGCACAGCCGCTTCTTTCGCCGCTCTACTATATCGACAAGGCGCTCTCGCCCTATGCCGACCTCATCCATGCCCAGAGCGCAGACCTCGCGAAATCCATTCCGGCGCTGATCGAACGCCAGCCTGCCATCATCGTCATGGCGGATATCGGCTCGCTGCCCGAGCAGGAAGCCGTGGAACTGGAGCAGTGGATCGAGAATGGCGGCACCCTCGTGCGCTTCGCCGGCCCCCGATTGGCAGCAGCCGACAACGATACGCTGACGCCCGTCACCCTGCGGCGCGGCGAACGTGAACTTGGCGGCGCTTTGTCCTGGGACGCGCCGCAGCCGCTCGCCGATTATCCCGAAGGCAGCCCCTTTGCGGGACTTCCCGTGCCGCGCGACGTGACCGTGAACCGTCAGGTGCTTGCCGAGCCCTCCGCCGATCTCGCGGCCCGGACCTGGGCATCGCTGGCCGACGGAACGCCGCTGGTCACCGCCGCCGATCGCGGCGACGGCCGCATCGTCCTCTTCCATGTGACGGCCGAGGCGGGCTGGTCGAACCTGCCGATCTCCGGCCATTTCGTCGACATGTTGCGCCGGGTCGTCCAGCTGTCCAACAATGTGGGACGCGCCGGCGGCTCCTCCAACGCCGTCCTGCCGCCCTACCAGCTTCTCAGTGCGGCGGGTGCCCTTCTGCCCGCCTCCGGCGACGCCAAGCCGCTCGATCTTTCGGCCGGCCGGACGCCGCGGGCCGGCCCCGACAATCCGCCGGGCCTCTACGGCACCGAGGACGGATATGTGGCCCTCAATCTCTTCCAGAGCGACGAGCGCATCGAACCGCTTGACATCCCGGACGCCGGCGCCCCCGTCAGCCGTGCCTCGCTCGGCCGTGGCGACGCGCTCGATCTCAAGCCATGGCTTTTCGGCGCCGCTCTGCTCGGTCTGCTGATCGATACGCTCATCGTCCTCGTCATGGGCGGGGCGTTGCGCCGCCTGAGCCGCCGCCGTGTCACCGCCGCAACCGTCATTGTGTTCGCCGCCGGTTTCGCGCTCCTTGTCGCTGCCCCCGGCGCAATCGCGCAGGACAGCCAGCCGGGCGACGTCGATATCGTCGACAAGCTCGACCAGACCCACATGGCCTATGTGATCACCGGCGACGACGAGGTCGACCGCATCAGCCGCGAGGGATTGAACGGGCTTTCCAGCTACCTTGCCAATCGCACGGCGCTCGAACCGGGCGAACCGGTCGGGGTCGATATCGAAACCGATCAGCTCTCCTTCTATCCGCTGATCTACTGGCCGATGAGCGAACAGGCGCCGATGCCCTCGGAAGCCGCGATCAGCCGCATCGATGCCTATATGAAGAACGGTGGCTCGGTGCTGTTCGACACGCGCGATCGGATCGACGATCTGGGTGGTGCCACCGCCGGCCCGACGCGTCGCCTCCAGGCGATCCTGTCCGGTCTCGACATTCCGCCTCTCGAGCCTGTGCCCTCGGATCACGTTCTGACCAAGGCATTCTATCTGCTCGATGTCTTCCCCGGTCGATATGCCGATGGCCCGCTCTGGGTGGAAGCCACCGCAGCCAGCCAGGAAGAGGCAACCGCCGAGCGCCCCGCGCGTGCGGGCGACGGCGTGTCATCGATCCTGATCACCTCGAACGATTTCGCCGCCGCATGGGCCGAGGACGAGAACGGAAACCGGCTCTACCCCACGGTACCCAACGATCCGTGGCAGCGCGAATACGCCTACCGCGCCGGCGTCAACATCATGATGTACATGCTGACCGGCAACTACAAGTCCGACCAGGTTCACATCCCGGCGCTCCTCGAACGGCTGGGGCAGTAGCAGTAGCATGAACCTGAGTTTTGCCCCGTTCATTCCCCTGCCCCTGCTCATCGGCCTCGCGGTCGTCGCGGCGCTGCTCGCCGGCTGGGCGCTCTTCGTGCGTCAGCGCGGTTCGGTGATCCGCGCCATCGCGCTCGCCGCCCTCGTTCTGGCGCTCGCCAATCCCGTCGCAAGCTTCGAGGAACGCGCCCCGGTCAAGAGTGTCGTGGCCGTCGTCGTCGACCGTAGCCAGAGCCAGGATCTTGGCGATCGCACCGACCAGACGGACAAGGCGCTCACCGAACTCAAGGCGCGGCTCGACCGCTTCCCCGATTTCGACACGCGCATCATCGAAAGCCGTGGCGACCCGGATTCAGATTCTCCCTCCACCGATCTCTTCGAGGCGCTTTCCACCGGCATCAGGGACATTCCGACCTCGCGGCTGGCGGGCGCCGTGATGATCACCGACGGCCAGGTTCACGACGTGCCTGCAAGCGCCGAGGCGCTCGGCCTGGACGTGCCCGTCCACGGCCTGATCACCGGAGACGAGAACGAACTGGACCGCCGCATCGAGATTGTCCGCGCCCCGCGTTTCGGCATTGTCGGCGAGGATCAGGACATCGTCTATCGCGTGATGGTCGACGGCCGGCCCTCGAGCGGCCCGCTGCCGGTGACCATCCGCGTCAACGGCGAGGACCGCGGCATTGCCGATGCCGTGCCCGGCGAGGAAAGCACCTACACGCTGGAAGTTCCACGCGGGGGCAACAACATCGTCGAACTTGCCGTCGAGGAGGAACCCTCGGAAGTCTCGACCGCCAACAACCGCGCCGTGGCCCGTATCGAGGGCATCCGCGAAAACCTGCGGGTATTGCTTGTGTCCGGCGAACCGCATTCGGGCGAGCGCGCCTGGCGCAATCTGCTCAAATCCGACGCCTCGGTCGACCTGGTCCATTTCACCATCCTGCGCCCGCCGGAGAAGCAGGACGGCACGCCGATCACCGAACTCTCGCTGATCGCCTTCCCGACACGCGAACTCTTTGTCGAGAAAATAGAGGAATTCGATCTCATCATCTTCGACCGCTACCAGAACCGCGGTGTTCTGCCGGTGCTCTATTACGATTACATCGCCCAGTATGTAGAAAACGGCGGCGCCCTTCTGATCGCGTCCGGGCCTGAAATGTCGGGCATCGAATCCATCGCGCAGACCCCCCTGGCGCCTGTGCTTCCGGCCTTCCCGACCGGCAACATGGATGTCGAAGGATTTTATCCGCGCCTTACCGATGCCGGCCGGCGGCACCCCGTCACCCGCGAACTCCCGGGCGGCCTGCAGGAGCCGCCCGCCTGGGGCCGCTGGTTCCGCTCGGTTGCCGTCCAGAGCGTGGCCGGCGACACCGTCATGAAGGCAGCCAATGATGCGCCGCTGCTCATCCTCAATCGCCATGGCGAGGGCCGGGTTGCGATGCTGCTCTCCGACCAGGGTTGGCTCTGGGCCCGCGGCTTCGAGGGCGGCGGCCCGCATGTGGCGCTCTACCGCCGCATCGCGCATTGGCTGATGAAGGAACCCTCGCTCGAGGAGGAAGCACTCCGCGCCTCCGCCAGCGGCAGAACCCTGCGCGTCGAGCGCCAGACGATGGCCGATACCGCCAACCCGGTCACGCTCACCCTTCCATCAGGGGCAACGCGACAGCTCGCGCTGCAAAGCGAAAGCGACGGCCTTTTCGCCGCCGAACTGCCGCTCGACGAGTTCGGTCTGGTGGAAGCCCGCGACGGCGATCTGACGGCCCTCGCCCATATCGGTGCAATCGACGCGCCGGAGTTCCGCGCCACGGTCTCGACCACCGAGGTCCTGAGGCCCATTGCCGAGGAAACCGGCGGCATGGTCGCGCGGGTCTCGGGCGACAATGCCGTGCCGCAGATCCTGCCCGTCCGCTCCGGCTTCCGCGATAGCGGTGGCCGGCTGACGCTCCGCACATCGTCGGAAACCGTGCTGCTTGGCGTGCGCTCGGTGCCGCTCTTTGCCGGCTTCCTGGGACTGATGCTGATGATCCTGGCGCTCGGCGCCACCTGGTTCCGCGAAGGCCGCTAGAATGCCTCACCCGCGATTGCGGTGCCTGATCTCGCCTTCGAGATCGTCAGCCGTCAGCGTCTCGAAACAGGCGGCAAGCACCCGGCGCTGATCGACCGGCCCCGGCATCTTCAAGGCGCCCGGCCGCGTGGGCTGGAAACCGAGAGGCCCGTAATAGGGCGGATCCCCGATCAGAATAACCGCATGGCTGCCGGCGCGTTTCGCCCCGGCGACCGCGATCCTGACCAGTTCGCGCCCGATGCCGAGATTCTTGTGCGATGGCCGCACGGCAAGCGGGCCGAGAAGATGGGTCGGCGTATTCCCGGCCAGAATGGGCGTCATCCGCACGGAAGCGATCGTTTCGCCGTTGTCGGCGCAAACGAAGGAGAGATGGCGGTCGTGCGGCCCCTGCTCGCGAATGCGTTCGGCTGCGCGCGTAAAGCGTCCCGGTCCGAAAGCTTCCTCGTTGATGAGGTCGATTGCGGCGTCATGGGAAGCGTCTTCGGTGAGATAGACGAGATCGAGCTTGGACATGGGATTTTCCGGACAGGAGACTGAGAACGAGAACGCAGAAAGTGTCCCGCGTTTTCACGCGAGCGAAATCTTCAGCGTCGTCGGGTCGTCCGGCAGGTCATCAAGCTTTCATCTCCTTGAGGCATCGCTGATAGCAGAGCCCCCCGGCCGCGTCTACGGGAAAACACACCGTTCACCCCCTTCGCCTTCGAAAGCGGGCCGATTTGCCCTATGTTCCGGGAAAAGGAGTTTTGATCATGGGTATGCTCGACAATGGCGTCTGGAAGGACGTGTGGTACGACACCAAGTCGACGGGCGGGAAGTTCAAACGCTCGACGTCCTCGTTCAGAAACTGGGTGACGAAGGACGGCTCCGCGGGCCCGTCCGGCGAAGGTGGTTTCAAGGCCGAGGCCGGCCGCTACCATCTCTACGTCTCGCTCGCCTGCCCCTGGGCACATCGTACGCTGATCTTTCGGGAGCTGATGGGACTTCAGGATGCAATCAGCGTCGACATCGTCGACTACCATATGGGCGAGAACGGCTGGGAGTTCAAAAAGCGCGACGGCGCAACCGGCGACAGCCTGATGGACAAGGACTACCTGCACCAGGTCTATACGGAAGCCGACCCGCACTACACCGGCCGCGTCACCGTACCGGTTCTCTGGGACAAGCAGAAGAAGACCATCGTCTCCAACGAATCCGCCGAAATCATCCGCATGTTCAACTCGGCCTTTGCCGGGATCGCAGATCCGAAGGCTAACGACTTCTATCCCGAAGAGCTTCACGACGAGATCGATGAAATCAACGACCTCGTCTACCGGACCGTGAACAACGGCGTCTACAAGGCCGGATTTGCAACCGAGCAGGATGTCTACGAAAACAACGTCAACAAGCTCTTCGACACACTCGACAAGCTTGAAAAGCGACTTTCCGGCCAGCGCTATCTCGTTGGCGGAACGCTGACAGAAGCCGACTGGCGGCTTTTTACCACGCTCATCCGCTTCGATCCGGTCTATGTCGGCCACTTCAAGTGCAACATCCGCCGCATCGCGGACTATCCGAACCTTTACGGCTACATGCGCGAACTCTACCAGATGCCCGGCATCGCCGGCACGGTGAATTTCAAGCACATCCAGCACCACTATTACGGCAGCCACGGCACCATCAACCCGAACGGCATCGTGCCGGTGGGCCCGGTGATGGACCTCGATGCGCCGCATGGTCGCGACAGCCTCAAACAGGCTGCCTGACACACCAGGGCCCGGCGATCATCCGATAGCCGGGTCTTGTCATATAGAATTTACTGCATATATCTGAAGCAGACCATTCATTACGGGAGTTTCAGATGGCCTACACCATCGACCGCACATTCTCCGGCGCGAGCTTCGACGAAATCGTCGAGCGCACGCGTTCCGCGCTGTCCGACAACGGCTTCGGCGTCCTGACGGAGATCGACGTCTCCGCCACCATGAAGAAGAAGATCGACAAGGACGTTCCGCCCTATCTGATTCTCGGCGCCTGCAATCCGAACATGGCCTATCAGGCGATCGGCATCGAGCCGAAGATCGGTGCGATGCTGCCGTGCAACGTCATCGTGCGGAAGACCGGCGGCGACGACGTCACCGTCAGCGCCGTCGATCCCGTCGCTTCCATGCAGGCGATCGAGAACGAAAAGCTTCACTCCGTCGCCGGAGACGTCCGCTCGATGCTGGAGACCGTCGTCAAGGCGATCTGATCCGCCACCTTACGAGCGGATCTTGAAGCCGGTCTTGTACGTCCACCAGATCACGCCGAGGCAGAGAACCAGGAACAGCGCGATCATGGCGAGGCTCACGCCCACAGCGACATCCGCCATGCCGAAGAAGCTCCAGCGAAAGCCGGAGATCAAATAGACGACGGGGTTGAACAACGCCACCGTCTGCCAGCCTTCGGGCAACATCTCGATAGAGTAGAAGCTGCCGCCCAGGAACACCAGCGGCGTGACGACGAGCAGCGGCACCAGTTGCAGCTGCTCGAAGTTTTTCGACCACAGCCCGATGATGAAGCCGAACAGGCTGAACGAGATGCAGGTGAGCGCGAGGAAGGCGAGCATGGCCAACGGGTGCTGGACGTGCAGGTCGACGAAGAAGAACGCCGTGCCGAAGATGATCATGCCGATGAAAAGCGACTTCGTCGCCGCCGCGCCCACATAGCCGAGCACGATTTCCACGAACGACACCGGAGCGGCATTCACTTCATAGATCGAGCCGATGAATTTCGGGAAATAGATCCCGAACGAGGCATTCGAGATACTCTGCGTCAGCACCGAGAGCATGATCAGGCCTGGCACGATGAAAGCGCCGTAGGAGATGCCCTCCACCTCGTCGATGCGCGAACCGATCGCCGCACCGAAGACGATGAAATAGAGCGAGGTCGACAGAACCGGAGAAATCAGGCTCTGGGTGATGGTCCGGAAAAACCGCGCCATCTCGAAATAGTAAATGGAGGAAACCGCGCGGAAGTTCATGCCTGTTCCTTTACCAGTCCGACGAAGATCTCCTCGAGGGAACTCTGTTTCGTCTCGATGTCACGCAGCGTCAGCCCGGCGTTCTTGATGTCGGTGATCAGCGAGGTGATGCCGGTACGCTCGCCATTGGCTTCGTAGGCGTAGACGAGGGTCTGCTTGTCCGCGCCGAATTCCAGATCGTATCCAGCCAGCGCCGCGGGAATTTCGGCGAGCGGTTCGGTGAGCTCGATGCGGAGCTCCCGGTGCCCCATGCGGCGCATCAGCGAACGTGTCGGCTCGACCAGCAGGATCTCTCCCTTGTTGATGATGCCCACACGGTCGGCGATGGCCTCGGCTTCCTCGATATAGTGGGTCGTCAGAATGATGGTGACGCCTTCCTTCTTCAGCTGGCTCACGACCTCCCACATATCCTTTCGCAGTTCCACGTCGACACCCGCGGTCGGCTCGTCGAGAAAAAGGATCTTGGGGCTGTGGCAGAGCGCCTTGGCAATCAGGACGCGCCGCTTCATTCCACCCGAGAGTTCACGCGTCATCGCGTCCTTCTTGTCCCATAGGGACAGCCGGCGCAGCACGTTTTCGAGAAATTCGGGGTCGGGCCTCTTGCCGAAGAGGCCACGGGTGAAACGCAGGCCGTTATAGACCGTCTGGAAGGGTTCGAGCGCGATCTCCTGCGGCACCAGGCCGATGAGCTCGCGCGCCTTGCGGTAATCGCTGACGGTATCGTGCCCGCCCACGAGGATGCGTCCCTCGGAAAGATTGACCAGCCCGCAAATGATGGAAATGAGTGTCGTCTTGCCAGCGCCATTCGGCCCGAGAAGGGCAAGGATCTCACCTTCCTCGATATCAAGATTGACGTCCTTGAGCGCGTGGAAACCGCCCTCATAGGTCTTCGAAATATTCTCGACCTTGATAATCGGTGCCATGGGAAATGTGTCCGGAAAATTGGATCGTAAGATGAGCGGGAAATGTAAGCACTTGCCAGCGGGTTTCAAGTCGCACGAGCGCGATCCCCGTCACCAGAGAGCTTCCTGCTGACGCTTTCCGGCAAGCTCCTCGATCCGCCTGCGGGTGGCAGCCGTCGTTCCCTCCGGCAGGGCGTCGAGCCTGAAGAAGCCCGTCTCGACAATTTCCGCATCCGGCGCTTTGGGCGCGGTCTGCCGCACGAGACAACGGTAGAAGGCAACATGGTCGCGCCTGGACGTGCGCCGATTGTAATAGAGAGCCAGAAGCTCCGGCACGCCTATAATGGCCAGATTGCCCTCCTCCTGCAGCTCCCGCGCCAACGCTTCGCCCGCGGTCTGGCCGCGCTCGACGCCACCGCCGGGCATGTGCCAGCCGGGTACATAGGAGTGTCGCACGAGAAAGATCCGCCCCTCCTCGTCGAAGCAGGCCGCGCGCACGCCGAAGGTCATGGCACGGCTCAGAGCGAACCAGATATGGATGACGCGTGTCACCAGCCGCGCCCGGAACGAACGCATTTCCGGCGGGCGACCGCCATATTCCTGATCAGCCTTCATGTTTTCATTCGGCCCCTGCGCTTGCCGCGCATGCACCCCACCGCTATGTGAGGTGTCATGTTCCGCCTGGCTCATATTTCCGACGTCCATCTGGGTCCCCTGCCCAAGGTCTCCCTTTCCGAACTCGCTTCCAAGCGTATCACCGGTTATGTGAACTGGCGACGCAATCGCCGCAAGCACATGTTCGGCACCGCGCTCGAAGAGATCATCGAGGAGATGGCCGAGACCGAACTCGATCATGTCGCCATTACCGGCGATCTGGTCAATCTCGCAACCTCGACCGAGATCGAGACCGTCACGCAGTGGCTCGAGGTCAATTTCCTGCCCGAGCGGACGACGCTCGTTCCCGGCAATCACGACGCCTACGTGCCCGGCGCGCTCAAACATGCGGTCAAGGCCTGGAAACCATGGATCCTGGCCGGCGGCGAGGCCCATGGCGAAGGCACCTATTTTCCCACGCTCACCGAACGTGGCGACTGCGCCATCATCGGCATCTCGTCGGCCAACCCATCGCTGCCCTTCATGGCGACGGGCGATTTTTCCAGGAAACAGGCGAAGAAGGCCGGCGCCCTGCTGGCCGATGCCGGACGGCGCGGCAAGTTCCGTGTGGTGCTCATCCACCATCCTCCCGTCGAGGATGCGGCCAGCTGGCACAAGCGCCTGAAGGGCATCGGCAAGTTCCAGAAGATGATCCGCAAGAACGGCGCCGAACTGGTCCTGCATGGGCACACCCATCTGGATTCGCTCCATCACATCGCGACCGACAGGGGCAACATACCGGTCGTCGGCGTCGCCTCGGCGAGCCAG
Organism: Pseudohoeflea suaedae; assembly: GCF_004354915.1. Classification (GTDB taxonomy): domain Bacteria; phylum Pseudomonadota; class Alphaproteobacteria; order Rhizobiales; family Rhizobiaceae; genus Pseudohoeflea; species Pseudohoeflea suaedae. The sequence continues at coordinate 251,196 of NZ_SMSI01000004.1, forward strand.
GGCCCCAAAGGCAAGAAGCCCAACGCCGGTTTCAACATGTTCGAGATTACCGGCAAGCCCGGCGAATGGCACCTCGTTCACCGTCGCTATACGCTCAACGACGACGGCCGTACCGTAAGCGAGAACACGCAAGCGCCCCGTGCCGCGACGCAAACGCCGGTGCCCGTGGGCTGACCTAGTTGAGCAGCGCGGTAATGCGGTCCCAGAATGCCGCGACAAGCGCCGCCGCCCCCGCCACGCATCCGAGGATGAACCACGACGCGCCGATGACGAAGCCCGCGCCCTTGCCGGGTTTTCTTTCGGGAACGACCGGTGCGGGCTCGATGGGCGCGGATGCGATGGCCGCCGGCTGCGCGGATCGGGAGGGACGCTCTTTGCGCCTGTCCTCTTCGGCCTCCAGGGCAAAACCATTCTGGCGCATGGCATCGAGATCGCCCGAAAGCATCCGCTCGCGCTCGATCACCCTTTCCGCGATGTAACGGGCCACGGTATCGGCGGCTTCCCTGACGTCGTTGGCTTCACCCAGAATGACGCGCCCGAGACGCGTATCGCGCACGACCCGATAGAGCCGCCGGTCGGGGCCCATATGCACATGGGCGACCGCATCGATCCAGAATCGCGGCTGCTGGCCGGTCGATATGCCGAAGTCGAACCTGTCGTCGGCGGGATCGACATCGTCGATCACCGATTGCAGCTCTTCGGCAAGCAGTTCGAGGCGGGCGCGATCGGCATCGCGCATGTCGACGACCACATCCGAACGCTCGGCAGCGGCGATCTTGACCTCGCGCACGATGTCGGTCAGCCGGCGATCGACGCCCTTCCGGCCGTGATTGTCGTTGCTGTTGTTGCTCATGACATTCTCCCGCTCCGGACCCGCATGCCGGGACAATCCGGCATATCCGGATGGTTAGGAATGTCTTAACACGGAAGGCGTTCCGCTGGCGAGTAGCCGAGCGTGGTTACGCCGGCCCCGGCGCAACTGCAGCGCGCAGAAAATCGGCCACGTCCCCGGGCCTTTCCTCGGGCAGCATATGTCCGGCACCGCCGAGCACCTCGAGGATGAAATTGGCCGGAAGATCGCCCTTGTCCGGACAGGGCAGAACCGTGTCGTCGGCTCCCCAGAGCGCGCGAACCGGCATCGGCAAGGCTGAAAGCTGCTCTTTCGGCAACACGCCCTGCCCCCTCTCGCGCCCGTCGGGGAACATCGCGGCATAGGTTTCGGCCAGGGCCTCCATCGCGCCGGGGGCTTGCCGGAACTCTGCAGCCGCCTGGAAGTATCCCTCCGGCACGTCGAGCCCCGGCCCTGCCATCTGCCGGATCACGGCTTCGAGTTCATCCGCATCCTCCGCCTTGGAGAACCGCTCCAGAAGACCCGCTTCGATGTCCGGGGCCATGCCGCCCGGGGCGATCAGATTGAGCGAGAGAACCTTGTCCGGTGCGCGCATCGCGACAAGTGCTGCCACTGCGCCGCCCATCGAGTGTCCGGCGGCATGAAACCGCTCGATCCCGTTCTCTTCGAGCGTCTCGAGGATGGCCTTGGCCATCCGTCCGGCGCCGCCGCGCCCGTCGGAATGGATGGATTTGCCGTGCCCCGGCAGATCGAAGATGATCAGCGGAACATCGTTCTTGAGGAGGGGAAAGACGCGGTTCCATGTCCGCATATTGCCGCCGAAGCCGTGAAGCAGGACGAGAGGCGCTCCCTCTGCCTTGCCGATCCGCCGGAAAGCCGGGTCATTGCGGCTACTCAAGTTGGCTGCCCTGATTCCATCCATTCAATCATGGCATCCAACAGTTCGTTGGTCGGGTATTCCAGTATGTCCTCCTCGGAAGAACCGCGACGAAGTTCGCGCTCCCAATACCACTCTTGAAACGCAGCATACTTACCCTGAATTTCCGAGGGACCAATTTTTGGAGCGTTCGCCTTCGCGACAAGCCAATTCCTGACAGAGCGGATTATCCTTATGAAATCCCCTCCGTGGGGCTGAATATCCCAACCGGATATGTCGGAAAGCGCTCTTTGATAATCCCATTTGTCGGCCTCCAAAACCAGAATGGCCTTCTCCTGGAGCGACTCCGCCCCAAAACGACTGCAACCGTAATCAATGCCAAGCTCAAACGGCATATTCATACGGGCATACTCACCCGCCTCAACCGCTTTACAACGACTGAGGTCATGGATTCCGTATTTGGAACTCCGAACGAGATCCAAAATGCGGTTAAGGCGAGGATTAGCGTTATTTGCATCCTCAGGCGCCAAGCGAGGAAAGAATCCCAAATAAATAACGCAAAAGGCCATCGCCTGAAGCAACGGCTGATATTCATCATCAAAGGGACAATTTATGAAGACCGAATTTTCAAAGGACGCAACCAACATCACCCCTTAGGTGGGAATGGATTACTGCCGTAAGAACTTCTCTCTCTAATTCGCCCGTCCGCCCCATGTATATATAGCTCAGTTTTCTGATTCTTCGCAATCTCACGCCCTTTGGCGATCGCTTCTTCCTGAGTACTGAAACGACTGGTCACTTTTGACGAGCCGGCCTTTCGGACGCTCCATTGCTTGTTTCCAGTCCGGACAACATGCTGGCCTTTGCGAGACATGACGCACCATCCACTCGATTGTTCTATTCGAGAATATAATAAACTCTGACGAGAATTTCATCAGGGAAAAGCGCCCGGAGGATGTTCCGGGCGCTTGTATTCGGTCAGGCGCTTTCCTGCATCTCGAGATAGCGGTTGGCCGCCGACACCACCGCGGCCAGCGAGGCGGCCACGATATTGGTGTTGATGCCGACACCGTAGACCTTGCCGGCCGGGCTTTCCATTTCCATGTAGCAGATCGCCGCCGCGTTGGAGCCGTGCTGCAGCGAGTGCTCGGAATAATTCGCCACAGTCATCTCGAAACCGAGATATTTCGACAGCGCGTTGACGAACCCGTCGATCGGCCCGGTGCCGCGACCCTCGATCTTTTTCGTCTCGCCATTGTCAACGATCTCCGCTTCCACCTGACGAACCTGCTTGTTGGAACTGTCGGTATGCGAGTGATGCTCGACGAAGTCGAGGCGCGCGCCAGGCTGCTCGACATAACGCTCGATGAAGCGTTCATAGATCGCCTTGGACGGAAGTTCCTTTCCTTCCTCATCCGTGATGCGCTGGATATCCTCGCGGAACTCCACCTGCAGGCCGCGCGGCAAATTGAGCCCGTAATCCTGGTTGAGGATGTAGGCGATGCCGCCCTTTCCCGACTGCGAGTTGATGCGGATGATGGCCTCGTAGGTGCGTCCCACATCCTGCGGGTCGATCGGCAGATAGGGCACTTCCCAATGCGGATCGTTGGCGACCTTGATCGCCTTCATGCCCTTGTTGATCGCATCCTGGTGCGAGCCTGAAAAGGCGGTGTAGACCAGCTCGCCCACATAGGGATGACGCTCCGGAATCACCATCTGGTTGGAATATTCGTAGACATCCTTGATGCGCTCGATCTCGGTGCAGTCGAGCTTCGGATCGACGCCCTGGGTGTACATGTTCAGGGCGAGCGTGACGACATCGACATTGCCGGTGCGCTCGCCATTGCCGAACAGCGTGCCTTCGACGCGGTCGGCACCTGCCATCAGACCCAGTTCGGTGGCTGCGATGCCGGTGCCGCGGTCATTGTGCGGATGCAGCGAAATGATGACGTTGTCGCGATTGTCGATATTGCGGCACATCCATTCGATCTGGTCCGCATAGATGTTCGGCGTCGCCATTTCCACGGTGGACGGCAGGTTGATGATGAGCTTGTTGTCGGCCGTCGGCCGGACTTCCTCGATGACCGCGTTGCAGATTTCGAGCGCCACTTCCAGCTCGGTGCCGGTAAAGCTCTCCGGCGAATACTGGAAACGGTAACCGCCGCCCGCCTTTTCGGCCATGTCGGTGATCATCTTGGCGGCATCGACGGCGATCTGCTTGATGCCGGCGACGTCCTTGTTGAAGACGACGCGGCGCTGCAGTTCCGAGGTCGAATTGTAGAAGTGGATGATCGGCTTGACCGAGCCTTCCAGCGATTCGAACGTACGCGTGATCAGTTCCGGCCGGCACTGCACCAGCACCTGCAGCGACACATCGTCGGGGACATTGCCCTGTTCGACGCACCAGCGGGCAAAATCGAAATCGGTCTGCGAGGCTGACGGGAAACCGATCTCGATTTCCTTGAAGCCCATGTTCAGGAGCAGCTGGAACATCCGCGCCTTGCGGTCATGGCCCATCGGGTTGACCAGCGACTGATTGCCGTCGCGCAGATCGACCGAACACCAGATCGGCGCCTTGTCGATAATCTTGCCCGGCCAGGTCCGGTCCGGGATGTTGACCTGCGGATAGGCGCGGTACTTGGCCGATGCGTCCGGCATACCGGGGGTGGCGGATCGCTTCTGGTTGGAAGTTGCGTCCATTGTCATCTCTCGCTTTCGCTCCGGCGCGGCATTAGGTGCCTGCTGAAAACCGGATTTCGACTGTCTAGTCAAGTTTGTGGGATCTGGCTTGAGAGGAGCTTGCGCATACGGCGGATCGACCGCCGGTCGCTCCTCAACGGGCCCGGCGATCGCCGCTAAGCGAGAGAAGAAGGAGGCCGCCGAGAAGCGCACGCGAACGCGCCGCGAAAACTGCGGCGTCGATCAGGGCTGATGTGAAGGCGGTCTTTTTCATGCGCTCCCAATACGCCAAGCCCCGTGGGAAGGCAAGCGGGAACTACACCGTGCGAAGAAAGCGATCAGAAGTCGAGGTTCCGGGAGTTGGAAATGATGTTGTACTCCACGCCTTCCGGCCGGTAGTCGATCTTGGCATTGCCTTCGAAATGGGCCGCGACGAAACGCTCGATCAGCTTGGTGCCGAAGCCCTGGCGTGTCGGCGGTTCCACCGGCGGTCCGCCATGCTCGCTCCAGCGAAACGAGAATTGCGTGTCCGCAAGTGCCCACTTGATGTCGATCCGTCCCGTATCGCTCGACAAGGCACCATACTTGATCGAGTTGGTGAAAAGCTCGTTGAGCGCCAGCGACAACGACAGGGCCTTGCGCCCCCGGAGCGCGATGACCGGTCCGTCTATATCGATGCGTCCGAGCGCAGTCATCCGACTGCCGACAATACTGTCGACGAGTTCCTTGATCGTGGCTTCCGGGTGATCCTCGGCCGTCAGCATCGCCTGGGCTTCGCCAAGTGACTTCAGCCTGTCCTGGAACACGGCCAGCTTGGCTTCCGTCTCCCCCTCACCTCTGAACGTCTGCCCTGCAAGCGCCGAGATCATCGCCACCAGATTGCCCATCCGGTGCCGGAGTTCAGCATTGACCGCGGAGACCTGCCTTTGCACCAGCACGGTTTCCGTGGTCTCCATCACCGTGTCCATCATTCCGCAGATGCGGCCGGTCTCGTCATAAATGGGGCTGTAGCAGAAGGTGAAATAGCAGTCTTCTTCGTAGCCGTGACGATTGATGGTGAGCGGGAAGTTCTCGATATAGATGCTCTCGCCCTGATAGGTCTTCTCCGTCATCGGACCGATCTGGTTCCAGACTTCCGACCAGACATCGCGAAACGAACGCCCCATGGCCTCGGGCTTGTGGCCGAGAATGGGCGCGAAGGCGTCATTATAGATCGTGGTCAGTCCCTCGCCCCAGACCAGCGCCTTCGGGAATTTCGAGGAGAGCATCAGGCTGACGATCGTCTTGAGCGAATTGGGCCAGCCTTCAGGATGTCCCAGCTCGGTGTTTTCCCAGTCGAGATTGCGGATTTTATCTGCACTGGTGCCGCTTCCACTCAGGAAGGACAGGCCATGATCGGCCATCGCAAAGCACCTCCAAACGCATAATCGCGCAAGACAATCATATCATCACCGGCACTGAGCGCTATAATATTTGACATGCCGCGCCATGCGCAACCGGCTCCGGCCGGACGATGGAACAATCCGGCTTCCTCGGTGGTTTGGCTTGAAACGAAATCAAAGGGGAGTTGCTCCATGACGACCGCAACGGAAGTCCGAAATCCAACCGCCTCGGACATCGCATCGGACGCGAAAGTCGCGACCGTCTACCGGATGGTCATGCCCGATCATGTCTGCCCCTACGGTCTGAAGACCAAGGCGCTGCTAGAGCGCAAGGGGTACGAGGTCGATGACCACTGGCTCGAAACCCGGCAGGAAACGGACGACTTCAAGGAGAAGCACGGCGTCAGCACCACGCCGCAGACCTTCATCGACGGCAAGCGCATCGGCGGCTATGACGACCTCCGGGAATTTTTCGGACAGGACGTGCCGAAGGAAGGCGACACGACCTATCAGCCGGTGATCGCCATCTTCTCGGTCGCCTTCCTGATGGCGCTCGCCTTCGCCTGGTCAGCGATCGGAACGGTGCTCGACTTCCGCGTGATCGAGTGGTTCATCGCAATCGCGATGACGTTGCTCGGCATCCAGAAACTGCAGGATGTGGAAGGCTTCTCGACCATGTTCCTGAACTACGACCTTCTGGCGCGTCGGAAGGTGGAATACGCCTATGTCTATCCTTTTGCCGAAACACTGGCTGGTGTGCTGATGATCGCCGGCGCGCTTGCCTGGCTGTCCGCCCCGCTTGCGCTCTTCGTCGGCACGGTCGGCGCGGTATCCGTCTTCAAGGCCGTCTATGTCGACAAGCGCGAACTCAAATGCGCCTGCGTCGGAGGATCATCATCCGTCCCGCTCGGCTTCATCTCGCTGACGGAAAACCTGATGATGGTCGCCATGGGGCTCTGGACGGGTGGTCGCTGGCTCGCAGGCATCTGAACCTGATCGGCCGCGCCAACGAAAAAGGCTCCCCGGATTCCGGGGAGCCTTTCGCATGTCTGAAGCTTTGCGGCGATCAGCCGGCGGCGCGCTGGCCGCCCTGACCGTTACCGCCACCGCCGGACTTGCGGCGCTTGGCGCGGAACGGGCGCTTGCCTTCCGGACGCGCTGCCTGGCCTTCACCGGAGCCGGCTTCCGGACGACCGCCCGGCTTGCCGTTGCGCGGGCGGCGGCGCTTCTGGCCGTTGCCGTTGCCGGCCTTCTGACCGCCCCGACCGGAACCGGTCTTGCCGGACCAGCCGCGATGACCGCGGCGCTGGCTTTCCTGCGGCTCTTGCTCGGCGCCCGAGGTTGCTTCCGCGATGCCCTCAGGCGTGGCGAGAACCGGAATCGAGAGCTTGATCAGCTTTTCGATATCCTTGAGCAGCGGACGCTCGTCCGGCGCGCAGAAAGCGATTGCGAGACCAGCCTTGCCTGCGCGGGCCGTACGGCCGATGCGGTGAACATAGACTTCCGGCACATTCGGCAGGTCGTGGTTGATGACCAGCGTCACGCCGGGCACGTCGATGCCGCGTGCCGCGATATCGGTCGCGACGAGGACATGCAGCGTGCCGTCGCGGAAACGCGCGAGCGCCTTCTCGCGCTGTCCCTGCGACTTGTTGCCGTGAATTGCGGCCGCCTCGATATTGGACTGGGCGAGCTTACGCACCAGCTTGTCGGCACCATGCTTGGTACGGGCAAACACGATGACCCGGTCGCCCTCGTGATCATGGATCACCGCGGCGAGTGCAGCGGGCTTGTTGCCGCTGTTGACATGCATGACGCCCTGCTCGATCCGGTCTGCGGTGCGCGCGGCAGGCGTCACCGCGACTTCGACCGGATTGCGCAGATACTTGGCCGACAGCTTGCGGATCTCGTCCGGCATGGTGGCCGAGAACAGCATCGCCTGGCGCTTTTCCGGCAGATGGCCGAAGACGCGGCGGATCGCCGGCATGAAGCCGATATCCATCATCTGGTCGGCCTCGTCGAGCACGACGAAACGGGTTTCATCGAGCGAGACCGCGCCTTGGCGAATGAGGTCTTCGAGACGCCCCGGCGTGGCAATCAGGATCTCGGCGCCGCCCGAGAGATTCTTCGTCTGCGTGTTGATGGACAGACCGCCGACGGCGAGCACGCTGCGCAGCTTCACACGGCGGGAGAAATCGCGCACCGACTTGTGGATCTGGGCGGCGAGTTCGCGGGTCGGCGACATGATCAGCGCATGGACCTTGCGCGGTTCTGCGCGGCGGCCGCCGGAAATCTTCTCGATGAGCGGCAGCGAGAATGCAGCGGTCTTGCCGGTGCCTGTCTGGGCGAGACCGACGACGTCGTTGCCCTTGAGCGCGGCAGGAATGGCGGCGAGCTGGATCGGTGTCGGCTCGGTGATCGAGAGCGAGTTCAGCGCGTCTAGGATCGGCTGTGAAAGGCCGAGTTGTTCAAATTTCATCTTGTCTTTCTTTCGGGCCGAAATGCGGGGCGCACGCAATTCTCATCAAACAGCGCCACCATTGCGTTCGGCAAACGAGTGTCACCCGGTGCGCGGGACTGCGCATCGGGGGGTCTTGTTTCTGCGCATCGCCGCCGGATGCACGTTGATTCTTCAGGTGGGAAAAGGGGGATCAGTTCGCGCCGCCAGCCCTCATTGGCTGGTCCTTACGCGCGAGAGCGGCCGAGTGGCCCCCATCCGGTTACGCCGCATAAGCCTGACAAAAGCGGCAAAGTCAAGGAATTCCGGTTTTCTCCTCCGGCGCGCTACTTGATCAGCACGCCTTCCTCCTTGGCCTTGTACGCGGGTTCGACGTGGATTGTCACCGTGACACCCGGTACTTCGGCCTTGATCACGCTTTCCAGCCGATCGCAGATCTCGTGGCTTTCCTCCACGGTCATCTGACCGTCGACGACGAGGTGGAATTCGACGAAACGCACCGCTCCGGCCACTCGCGACTTGATGTCGTGCGCCTCGATGGCGCCGGTCGCATTGGCCGCGATCACGTCACGGATACGGCTTTCCTCCATCGGATCGATCGCCCGGTCCATCAAGCCGTCGATCGAGGTACTGATGACCTTCCAGCCCTGCCAGAGAACGTTGCAGGCCACAACGAGCGCCAGCAGCGGATCGAGGATTGGCATGTCGAACGCGAGCGCCAGCACCAGGCCGGCAATGACGCCGCCCGAGGTCACGACGTCCGACATGATGTGATGGCCGTCGGCTGCCAGTGCCGGAGAGCGGTGGGTTCGGCCTTCGCGGATCAGAATGAAGGCCCAGACACCGTTGATGACTGCTGCGACGGCATTGACAGCCAGACCTGCGAGCGGCGCCTCGATCCGTTCCGGCTCGATGATGGCCGGCCAGGCCGCGTTGACGATCATGAGTGCGGCAAGCGCGATCAGGACCCCCTCGATGACGGCGGAAAAATATTCGGCCTTCGAGTGGCCGTAGGGATGGCCCTCGTCAGCCGGCTTGTGCGCATAGCCGATGACGAAAAACGCCACCAGCGCCGCGATCACGTTGACGATGGATTCCAGCGCGTCCGACAACAGCGCCACCGACCCGGTGATGTACCAGGCGCCGAGCTTCAATCCGAACACGATGAAGGCCAGCGGGATCGTCCAGAAGGCGAGCCGCCGAACCAGGGTTGCCCCTTGTGTCAAACCTCAGTCCTCCTGGATCGTATCGATATAGGCGAGGATGGCCTCGACCTGGTCGGGACGGGCAACGAAATCCGGCATGTCCGGATGGCCCGAGGTGATGTGTCCGGCGGCGAATGCCTCTTCCAGCGCATCGAGCGGGTAGCGGCGTGAAAGCGTACGGAACGGCGGTGCCTGATCGTGCGGGCTGGCATCACGCACGCCAACCGCATGGCAATTGGAGCAGTTCAACTCGACGAGTTCCCGCCCCTCTTCGACGAGGGGATCCCCGGCATGCGCCAGACCGGCCGTCAAGACGATGGAGCATGCGGCCGCCACGTGCCAGCCACCCTTTCGCATGTTGTCGGCCATCTGAAAGGACATTCCGCTCTCCCAGTCTCAAGGGTTCAGGCGGCGCGCTCCCTCGCGCGCTTGGCCAGATGCGCCACCACATTCTCGATCATGCGCATGCCGGCATCCTGCCCCAGCGTCATGATCGATTCGGGGTGGAATTGCACGGCCGCAATCGGCAGTTTCTCGTGTTCGATTGCCATGATCACGCCGTCGTCGGTTTCCGCGGTCACCCGGAACTCCTTCGGCAGGGAGGAATAGTCGGCGAAGATCGAGTGATATCGACCGACGGTCACCTCGTTCGGCAGCCCGGAGAAGATCACCCCGTTCCGCGACACCTTGATGCGCGAGGGCTTGCCGTGCATCGGGATCGCAAGCTGCCGGAGATCGCCGCCGAAGCTCTCGGCAAGGGCCTGCAAACCGAGACAGACGCCGAACATCGGCAGCTCACGCCTCCTCGCCGCCTTGATCGTGGCGTTGGTATTGAAGTCCTTCGGTGACCCCGGTCCGGGCGACAGCACCACGAGATCCGGATCAACTCGATCGAAGATTTCTTCGGGCACCGGCGACCGCACGGTCGTCACCTCCGCGCCGGTCTGGCGGAAATAATTCGCCAGCGTGTGGACAAAACTGTCCTCGTGATCGACGAGCAGGATACGCACGCCCTCGCCCACATTCGAGGCGTCGCGGCCGGAAGCCGACGCATTGCCGAGCCGTGCATCCCGGATTGCCGAGATCATCGCCGAGGCCTTGAGTTCGGTTTCGGCTTCTTCGTCCTCCGGGACGGAATCGAACAGAAGCGTGGCGCCGGCGCGGACTTCCGCCACGCCATCCTTGACGCGGATGGTGCGCAGCGTCAGCCCGGTATTCATGTCGCCGTTGAAATTCACCATGCCGATCGCCCCGCCATACCAGGCGCGCGGGCTCTTCTCGTTGTTCTCGAGAAAACGCATGGCCCAGAGCTTCGGCGCACCGGTCACCGTCACCGCCCATGTGTGTGACAGGAAGGCGTCGAATGCATCCATGCCGTCACGCAGACGGCCCTCGATATGATCGACCGTGTGGATGAGACGCGAATACATCTCGATCTGGCGGCGGCCGATCACCTTCACCGAACCCGGTTCGCAGACGCGGCTCTTGTCGTTGCGGTCGACATCCGAGCACATGGTGAGTTCGGACTCGTCCTTCTTCGAATTGAGCAGTTTCAGGATCTGCTCGGAATCCGAGATCGCATCGTCGCCGCGCTTGATCGTGCCCGAAATCGGGCAGGTTTCCACCCGGCGACCGTTGACGCGCACGAACATCTCCGGCGAGGCGCCGATCAGATATTCCTGGTTTCCGAGATTGATGAAGAAGGAATAGGGCGACGGGTTGATGGTCTTGAGCCGGCGCGAGATTTCGGACGGCTTGCTTTCGCAGCGTTCGAAGAAGGTCTGGCCGGGCACCACCTCGAAGAGATCGCCGCGCTGAAAACTCTCCTTGGCCTTGCGCACCAGTTCCGCATATTCGCCGGGCTGGTGATCGCCACGCGGGGGGATCGTGTCGGCAGACCTGAAGTCCTGCGGTGCGATATCGCCGTTCCTGCCCGCGGTGGTGATGTTGCCGAGAGCGAAGTCATAGCGGTCGATCCAGGCCTTGGCCGAATAATGGTCGACCACGAGGATCTCGTCGGGAAGATAAAGCACCATGTCGCGCTGGTCTTCGGGACGTTCGAGCTTGAACGGCACCGGATCGAACTGGAAGGTCAGATCGTAGCCGAACGCCCCGTAGAGGCCGATATTGCCGTCCTCGGACGAATGGAACAGGTCGGTGATCACACGCAGGACCGAAAACACGGTAGGCGCCTTGGAGCGCTCCTCCTCGGCGAAACTCCGGTCGGGTACTGCAACCTGGATTTCCACGAGGTCGGGCGAAGCGGAACTGACCGCGAAATCGGCATGACCTTGGAGCTTCGGCGCGATGATGGCGATCAGCGCCTGGCCGCGCTCGTTATAGGCTTCGAGCCGCACCGTCCGGTCGCGCGAGACGACACCGAGCGGCGGATCGACGATCGCCGTGTCCCAGCGGGTATAGCGGCCCGGATATTCGTAGTTGGAGGAAAAGACCGCTCCGCGGCAGGAATCGAGCTTGTCGATATAGCTCGAGATCGCCTCGCCATAGGCTGTCGGCCTGCGCCGCCGCGTGACTTCGATACCACCGCGCGTGGTGTAGCCCTCGCCGCCGTCTGCCAGTTCCACCGTTACCATCTCACCCTCCGTTTCGCCCGTTTGGTCATGTGCGGACGGCCGAAACAAAAAAGCCGCCTGGACCTGTTCCGGGCGGCTTGTTGATCATGCACACATGCGTGGTCAGCACCGCCTTCAGCGGGTCCACCACCAGTTCATGTTCTGTGCGCGATATTCCATGGCGTTCTCCTTACCGAAACGGGCGCGGCCGCGCAAGATGGATTGCTGGCAGAGACCCGTTGCGGCCTGCAATATCGGTCGCAGGCCGGCCCTGCCTCAGCCCATGTCGTAGGTGATGAAGACCAGGGTCACCAGCATGACGATCGCGGCTGCCACATAGAACGTGATCAGGCCGGCAAATCCGAAGATCGCAACCGAGGCGATGGCAAGCCCGATGATGGCCGCGAAGAAGATCGAAGTCTGCCGGACACCCTTGCGATAGGCGGCGTCATCGCCCGCGTCATGGGTCTTGGAAAGTTCGGCATTGGAGACCTGGCTATCGGTCATGATTTCATTCCTTCGGCGGCGCGGTCAGGCGGCAACAAACGTGCTGGATTGGCGGCAGGACAAGGCATGAGCGGCGGGCAAGCCTGTCTGCGGCTTTCGATACAAGGAACCGCGCCCTTTCGCAACGCGGCAAAAGGGCACGGTTACGAAAGGAAAAGAAGGCTGTCCGGCGACCATCCGTCCAAACTTGACAAAAGCTCTCCAGTTTTTGTTGACTCAAACGATCATGTTTTTTATGTGCCTTCATCGTGGTGCACGGACAGAGGTTCGAAGACCACCTCATAAGCCAGCCCTCTGGACGGATTTACCGCCCGACAGCCAGCCGATCACGTTGAGTCTCAGGAAGCGCAAGACGCGGACGGCCACGCGCGCTTCCGACAGGGGGTATTCATGTACGTAAGGTCTAATTGGCGCGCCATCCTCGCGGGCAGCAGCACTTTGGCGCTTCTCGCAACGCTTCCTGGCACTGCTTTCGCACAGGCAGCCACTTCGGGAGCGACTGAACTCGAAACCATCAGCGTAATCGGTGAAGGAGAGGCCGCGGATAAATCTCCGTTGACCCAGACCACGGATCGCGAAACTTTGGATCAGCGGCAGGTTGTCAGCTTCGAAGATTTCGCCCGGCGCGTTGACGCCGGTGTCAATTACAACTCTTCCAACAAAAGCATTAACCTCCGAGGCCTGGGTGACAATCGCGTCCTTACCCTCGTCGACGGCATCCGCCAGCCTTGGCTGACAGACCCGCGGGATGACGCCAAGGGAGGTGTCAACGCCTATGATTTTGACAGCATCTCCGCGCTCGACATCACCAAGGGCGCCGACTCGAGTCGCTACGGCTCTGGAGCGCTCGGCGGCGTGATCAACATTCGCACACTCGATCCCGAAGACCTCATCAAGGACGGAAGAAATTTTGGCGGAATAGTAAAGTCGACCTATGACAGCGCCGACGAGAGTATCAGCGGATCGGCCGCCGCCGCGGTCCGGTCAGGCGACAGCTGGTTCATGGTCCAGGGCGGCTACAAGCAGGGTCATGAACGAGACAATCAGGGTACCATTGGCGGTTACGAAGCGGATCGTACCATCGCCAACCCGATGGATTTCGACCAAGGCAATTTGCTCGCGAAATTCCATCAATATATCGAGGGCGGACACAGGCTTGGCCTGACCGCCGAATTGTACCGGCGCGATGACGACACTGACAACCTGCTCGGAACTACATCCGCAGATACCGGCACCGTTCTCTACGAACCCGGCACACTGAAAACCGGGGAAATCGTCGATCGTCAGCGCCTATCGCTATCCTATGATTTCCTTTCTCCCGACAATAGCGACTTCGTCGATGAAGCGAGCGTCCAGCTTTACTGGCAGAAGCAAAAACTCAATGGCACAACCCACGGCATTCGCGAGATCGACCCTCGCATGTTTGCTCCCGGTGGAGCGGCGTTGTTCTATGGCCCTCCATATGGTGTCTATAGCCGTGACAACCTGCTTGAACAGACAGCATACGGACTGACGGCAGACGCTTCCAGGGATCTGGCCCTCGGAGAACTCCTCCATACGTTGCGTTTTGGCGGAGAAGCCTATCTCCAGCAGACCCACCAGTATTCAGGTGGTATTGATAATTGTCCGGACGTCGATTGGGAGACAATCGCCCAGCCATACGGACCTCAAACCTGTCGTTTCCTGCATACGAATGCGTCAGACATGCCGGATGTCGACAGCACGGTTCTCGGCTTCTTCGTCGAGGACGACATTCAGCTGATGGACGGTCGCCTCACCCTCACACCTGGCATTCGGTTCGATTGGTTCAGCCATGACCCGAAATCAACCACAGCCTACGAGGATAGCCCGAACTACGATCCGTCATTTCTGCGAGCTACCGACGATTTTGGCATTTCGCCGAAATTGCGCCTTGCCTGGAAGGCGACAAGCGATCTCGAGGTTTTTGCCCAGTGGGCTCAAGGCTTCCGCGCCCCGTCCGTCACGGAACTCTATCAGAACTATGGCGCTCCGGGATCCTATGCCAGAATTGGCAACCCCGACCTCAAAACCGAGCGCAGCGACAACTTCGAGATCGGCGCGAATTATAGCTCCGGTGATTTTGCTCTGTCGGCAACGGTCTTCAACTCCTATTACCGCGACTTCATCGACACGGTCACCTTGGCGCCACCCGGTGGGGAATATCCTGTCGGCGGGATCCAAGGATATATCAACCGCGCCCACGTCAATATTTTCGGCGTCGAACTGGCAGGTCGGTGGAACATCACGAATGAATGGAGCACATGGGGTTCGCTTGCCTGGACCGAAGGTCGCGACACCGATACCGACGAATACCTCAATTCAGTCGCTCCTCTGAGGGCGATCATCGGGCTGGGCTATGCAAAAGAGAATTGGGGCGCGGATGTTTCGCTGACGGCCGCTTCGGAGCGCAACCATGTCAGCGGAAGCGGCTTCGTCGCCCCATCTTACGGGGTGTTTGATACGACCTTCTGGTGGGAGCCCGCGCAGGTGGAAGGCCTAAAGCTCCAGGCTGGCATCTACAATATCTTCGACGAGACCTATTGGGATGCGGTCAGCGTTCCCAACGGCGTGAGCGACACACGGCGGGATTACTATACAGAGGCGGGCCGATCATTCCGTGTGTCTCTGACGAAGACATTCTGAAACCGCAGGTCATTATTACAGACAAGCCTCGCTGCCTTTCAGCGGGGCTTGTTTTTCCGTGGTCGGTCCTCAGAACAGGCCCTCGATGTCGCCATTCTCCGACAGACCGATCCGCTCCGAGGATGGCGAGCGCGGCAGGCCCGGCATCGTCATGATGTCGCCGCAGACCGCGACGACGAAACCGGCGCCCGCCGAAAGCCGGACCTCGCGCACCGGCAGCGTGTGTCCGGTCGGAGCGCCGAGCTGCTTCGGGTCCGCGGAAAACGAATACTGCGTCTTGGCCATGCAGACCGGAAGCTTGCCGTAGCCCTGCTCCTCGAAGCGGGCGAGATCGTCGAGAACCGGTTTGGGTACCGTCACCTCGCCGGCGCGATAGATGCTGCGCGCCACCGTCTCGATCTTTTCGAGAAGCGGCATGCTGTCGGGATAGAGCGGCGAGAACTGCGCCTGTCCGCTCTCGGCGATTTCGGCCACCTTGTGCGCCAGCTCTTCCGTCCCGTCCGAGCCCTGCGCCCAGTGCCGGCAGAGGATCGCCTCGACGCCGAGAGCGTCGCAATAGTTCCGGATCGCCTCGATTTCATTGAGACTGTCGGTGGCGAAATGATTGATCGCCACGACCACGGGCACGCCGAAGCTCTGCACATTCTCGACATGGCGACCGAGATTGGCGCAGCCGGCCTGAAGCGCGCCGATATTCTCGGTCCCGAGCTGGTCCTTGGCGACGCCGCCGTTCATCTTGAGCGCGCGCACGGTAGCCACGACGACGGCGGCAGCCGGGCTGAGGCCTGCCTTGCGGCACTTGATGTCGAAGAACTTCTCCGCGCCGAGATCCGCGCCGAAGCCTGCCTCGGTGACCACGTAATCTGCAAGCTTGAGGGCGGCGCGGGTGGCGACGACCGAATTGCAGCCATGGGCGATATTGGCGAAAGGCCCGCCATGCACGAAGGCCGGCGTATGCTCGAGCGTCTGCACGAGGTTGGGCATCATCGCGTCCCGGAGAAGCACGGTCATCGGGCCTTCCGCCTTCAGGTCGCGCGCGAAGACCGGCGTCTTGTCGCGCCGCGCGCCGATGACGATATTGCCCAGCCGCCGCTGCAAGTCCCTGAGATCGCGCGCCAGGCACAGGATCGCCATGACTTCGGAGGCGACCGTGATGTCGAAACCGCTCTCGCGGGGATAGCCGTTGGCGGGACCGCCGAGCGAGGAAACGATCTGGCGCAGCGCGCGATCGTTCATGTCCACGACCCGTCGCCAGGTCACCCGGCGCACATCGATATCAAGCTCGTTGCCCCAGTGAATATGGTTGTCGATCAGCGCGGCGAGCAGGTTGTTGGCCGTGGTGATGGCATGGAAGTCGCCGGTGAAATGGAGATTGATATCCTCCATCGGCACCACCTGCGCCATGCCGCCGCCGGCCGCCCCGCCCTTGATGCCGAAATTCGGGCCCAGCGAGGGTTCGCGCAGGCAGATCGCCGTTTTCTTGCCGATGGCCGACAGCCCGTCGCCGAGGCCCACCGTGGTGGTGGTCTTGCCCTCGCCCGCAGGTGTCGGGCTGATGGCCGTCACGAGGATCAGCTTGCCATCCGGACGATCGGCAAGGCTGTCGATGAAATCTGCGGAAACCTTCGCCTTGTCATGGCCATAGGGCAGGAGATGCTCGCCCGGAATGCCCAGCCTTTCACCGATTTCGCCGATCGGCTTCTTGCTTGCGGCACGCGCGATCTCGATGTCGCTTCTGAATTCAGCCATGAAAAGGCCTCCCCGAAAAATCCCGTCTTTCGGAGAAGCCTTAATCGTCTTTGGCAAGGAATGCACGACCTGAAAGAACTTCCGGCCAGCCGCTCTCTCATGCCGTTTCCGACATGGGGAGCGGGCTATCCGTCGCCCATCGCAATCAGGCTGGCATTGCCACCGGACGCCGCGGTGTTGATCGAGACGACCTGCTCGAGCGCGAAGCGGGTCAGATAGTTCGGACCGCCAGCCTTGAAGCCGGTGCCCGAAAGCCCCGAACCGCCGAACGGCTGAGTGCCCACCACCGCGCCGATGATGTTGCGGTTGACATAGACATTGCCGGTATCAAGGCGATCGACAACCTTGCGGACCAGATCCTCGATACGGGTGTGAACGCCGAGGGTCAGCCCGAAGCCTGTAGCCTCGATCTTGTCGAGGACCGTGTCGAGGTCCCTGGCCTTCCAACGCACCACGTGAAGGACCGGACCGAAAATCTCGCGATCGAGCGCCTCGGCGCTGGACAGATCGACGATGGTCGGGGCGAAGAAGGTGCCTTCAGCCGGCACCTCGCCCTGAAAGCGCACCTTCTGCGTCTTGCGCATGGTCTCGACATGCTCGGTGAGCATCGCTTTCTGCTCGTTGTCGATCACCGGACCGATATCGGTCGAGGCCAGCATCGGATCGCCCAGAACGAGTTCGCGCGCGGCACCCTCGATCATTTCCAGCATGCGGTCGGCCACGTCCTCCTGCACGAAGAGAAGACGCAGGGCCGAGCAGCGCTGGCCTGCGGAGCGGAAGGCGGACATGACGACGTCATCGGCCACCTGTTCGGGCAGCGCGGTGCCATCGACGATCATCGCATTGAGGCCGCCCGTCTCCGCGATCAGCGGCACGATCGGGCCGTCCTTGGCGGCAAGCGTCCGGTTGATCGCCTGTGCGGTCTGGGTCGATCCGGTGAAAGCCACGCCGCCCAGTTTCGGATGTTTCGTGAGGGCGGCACCGACATCCCCCTCACCCGGCAGGAAGATCAGAGCATCCCCCGGGACCCCGGCATCGTGCAGGATCCGGATCGCCTCATAGGCAATCAGCGGGGTCTGCTCGGCCGGCTTGGCGATCACGGCATTTCCGGCGGCAAGCGCCGCGGTCACCTGGCCGAGGAAGATCGCCAGCGGAAAGTTCCAGGGCGCGATGCAGGCGAAAACCCCGCGTCCGCGCCAGCCCAGGCGGTTGTCCTCACCTGTGGGACCAGGCATGGCAGTCGGCGCGCCGAACATCTCGCGCGAGCGGTTGGCATAGTAGCGCAGGAAGTCTGTCGCTTCCCTCACCTCGGAAATGCCGTCCTCGATCGTCTTGCCGGCTTCGCGCGCCAGGAGCGCCAGCAGCCGGTCGCGCTCGGCTTCGAGCTTGTCGGCCGCGCGCTCCAGAATGACCGCTCGCGCCTCGGCCGAGGTTCGCGACCAGGTCCTGAAGCCCTTGAGAGCGGCTTCCATCGCAGCATCCACGTCGGAAGGCTGTGCGAAGACCACAGTCCCCACCTTCAGCGAGGGATCATGCGGCGCGCAGACGGTGAGCGCCTCGCCCTTCACGGTCAGCCCCGGCACCAGCGGCACGGCATCCACCGGAGCGGTGGAGCGCTGCATGTTGCCCGTCACCTCGTCGAGTTCATGCCGGTCGCCGAATTCGATGCCCGAGGAATTGCGCCGCCCGCCATAGATGGCGCCGGGCAGCGGGATGTTGGAGTTGCGCGCCGACCGGCCGTCCTCGATGCCAAGCTTCGCCGCGGGACGCTCGAGCAGATCCGAGATCGGGATTTTCCTGTCGCCCGCGACCGCGACAAAGGATGAGTTGGCGCCGTTTTCAAGCAACCGCCGCACCAGATAGGCCAGCAGGTCGCGATAGCCTCCGACCGGCGCGTAGACGCGGCAGGACACCCGCTCGTTCGTCTTCATAAGGCTGTCGTAGAGCACTTCGCCCATGCCATGCAGGCGCTGAAACTCGAAGCCCTTCAGTTCGCCCGCCATCTCCATGATGGTGGCAACGGTCAGGGCGTTGTGAGTGGCGAACTGCGGATACAGCACATCGCGCATGTCGAGCATCTGCCTTGCGCAGGCCAGATAGCTCAGGTCGGTCGCCGCCTTGCGGGTATAGACCGCGTAGTCGTCGAGCCCGCGCTCCTGCGCCCGCTTGATCTCGGTATCCCAGTAGGCGCCCTTGACGAGCCGCACCATCATCCGCTGCCCCGTCGACCGGCACAGGTCGCCGATATGGGCGATCACTTCCGGTGCACGTTTCTGGTAGGCCTGGATCGCCAGGCCGAAACCGTCCCAGCCGGCGAGCGAAGGATCGGTGAAGACACGATCGATGACATCGAGCGACAATTCCAGCCGGTCCACTTCCTCGGCGTCGATGGTGAAGTTGAGATCGTGCGCTTTCGCCATCTGCGCCAGTTCGATCACGTCGGGCACGAGTTCCTCGAGCACCTTCGCGGCATGGGTCGGCAGATAGCGCGGATGAAGTGCCGAGAGCTTGACCGAGATGCCCGGACGATCGGGCAGCTTCTTTCCGGCATTCATCTTCTTCGCCGCCTTGCCGATCGCCGCAATCGCGTCCGCGTAGGACTTGAAATAACGCCTGGCGTCGTCGCGGGTCCGGGCCCCTTCCCCCAGCATGTCGAAGGAGTGGCGATAACCCCGCGCTTCGTTCTTCGCCGCGCGCGACAGGGCATCCTCGATGGTTTCGCCGAGAACGAAATGGTGGCCGAGAAAGCGCATGGCCTGCCGCGTCGCTGTCCTGACGGTGGGCATGCCCATGCGCTTGACGAGACCGCGCATGACGCCTTCCGGCGTCTCGCCCGGCTTGATGACGCGGGCCGACATGCCCAGAGCCCAGGCGGAAGCCGATACGAACCAGCTTTCACCATGCGCTTCGTGCTCGCTCCAGTGTCCCTCGCGCAGCTTGTCTTCGATCAGCTTGTCCTGGGTGAGCGCATCCGGCACCCGCAGGAGCGCTTCGGCCAGCACCATAAGTGCCAGGCCCTCACGGGTCGAAAGTCCGTATTCGCGCAGGAAATCCTCGACCCCGCCGATCGTCCCCGCCCCGTCGCGGATCGCTTCGATCATCCGGGTGGCTCTCAGATCGATGGAGCGTTCCTGGGATTCGGTCAGTATGAGCTTCCTGCTGAAAGCCCGGATCAGGCGGTCGTCGTCCGGCGCATGCGGCGCGTGGAACGGTTCGACAGGCTTGGTGTCGAAAGTGGTGCGGGCGGAAACAGGCATCGAATGAACTCCCCGTGTTTTTCACACCATACTGGAAGCATGATTGGAAATCTCACCGATTATCGCTACCCTGACGGGGATAAAACTCGCATTCAGGAGATATTGCCGTGAATTCCAAAAGCCTGGACCGGATAGACCGCAAAATCCTGCGCACGGTGCAGGATGACGGCAAGCTGACGAACCTCCAACTTGCGGAAAAGATCAACCTGTCGCCGACCGCAACCGCCGAGCGGCTCAAGCGCCTGACCCGCGACGGCTTCATACTCGGCTATCAGGCGATGTTGTCCCCGGAAAAGCTGGATCTGGGCATGCTGGTCTATGTCGAGGTCAAGCTCGACCGGACCACGCCCGACGTCTTCGACGAGTTCGCAAGGGCCATTCGCAAGGCGGACGAGGTCATGGAATGCCACATGGTGGCAGGCGGCTTCGACTATCTCATCAAGGCAAGGGTTCAGGGCATGGAAACCTATCGTGCCTTCCTTTCGGATGTGATCCTTTCGCTCCCCGGAATTCGCGAAACGCACACTTATGCGGTCATGGAAGAAATCAAGAACACCGACAAGCTTCCCGTCTAAAGCCTTACGGTGTTAACTGTTTTCGTTCACGAAAAAACTCGACCACAGCGAGCATGGATGGTGACGAGCACCAATTTCGCGTATTAATAAAGCTGACACATGATCAGGTTCACCCCGAACCTGCCAGATTGACGGCGGCATTATCTGACCATGGCGGAACACGTTCAACTGCTCGACCGCTTGCGGACGGTCCATTCTGAAATCGAACTGACGAGATTGTTGCGGGAGACCGCCAGTCAGTTCTCCATGAGCCATTTCGCGATCTATGACGTTCCGGATGCAAATGCAGCAAGCTTGCGGCCCTATATTCGCCTGACGAATATGTCCGCGCAGTTTTATGAGGAATTCGACCGCCACGAATTGCTGCAGCTCTCCGCGCTTTTCCGGCTTTTGCAGAAATCGACCGCACCGAAAGTCTGGTGCAGCTCGTGTGACGGCCTGCGTTCCAGCGATCCGAGGAAACGGAAGTATCA
Organism: Pseudohoeflea suaedae; assembly: GCF_004354915.1. Lineage (GTDB taxonomy): Bacteria > Pseudomonadota > Alphaproteobacteria > Rhizobiales > Rhizobiaceae > Pseudohoeflea > Pseudohoeflea suaedae. The sequence goes on from NZ_SMSI01000004.1 coordinate 272,442, forward strand.
TTCCATTCTCGCCAAGGAAGGATTGACCTGCACCGCGATGATCCCCGTTCACCGGTGTGACGGTTCGCGCGGCGCGGTCGCCTTCGGTGGAGCGAGGGGACCGATCAACGCGGATGAACTGAGCAGCCTTTGCTTTATTGCCGCTCACGCCTACGAGGCTTTCGAGACCCTCACGCAGAAAGGCGCAGCCTGCCAGAGCGGGTCGACCGAATGCGGGCTAACCGCGCGCGAACTGGAAGTCCTGGACTGGGCTGCCAACGGCAAGACGACGGGTGAAATCGCATCGATCCTGTCATTGTCCGATCACACGGTAAACACCTACATGAACTCTGCGATGCGGAAAATGGATTGCGTCAACCGCACCCAACTCGTCGCCAAGGCTCTCCGGCTCAACCTGATAAACTGATCGGCGATTGCGCCTGCAGCCGGCCTACCGGTCGAGAATGTCCCGCATTTCGACCAGGTTGGACCTGACCCGCAGCACGTAAAACCCCATGGTCGCCAGATGCGACGGCATGATCCAGCTCGACTCGTTGCCGTTTGAAATGATGAACGGCGTCATGTTGAGCGCGGCGCGCAATTGCTCCTCGGTGCGGCTCCAGACGAGATCGATCCGGCGGTCCTTGTAGACATCGGAAAAGTCGGACTGGGTGGCGCGCAGGATCCCGTAATAGGCATAGAGCTGGCCGTAGGTGAACCAGAACCGGTCGTCGGCACGCACATCGAGCCAACCCATGTTGCTGGCTTCCATCTGCTGACGCAGGATATCCGACGTCGAACCGATGTCACCGGTGATGCGATCGAGGAACTGCAGCAGGTTGTCGGAACGGGCGTCGAACTCGCCGGTGCAATTCTCCAGTTCCGCATTGAATGCATTGAGCGCCTTGAGCGCCTCACGCTGCCGTTCCGGCGTCGACGGCTGCACGAAAGGCGGCGTGAATGTCAGCCACCAGGCATCCTCGTCATAGGCCATCGCCTGACGCGCATCCTGAAGGTTCTGGTTGATCTGCGAGGTTCCCCGGACACGGCCCAGCCTGTCGACGAGCTCGACCGTCGTGCGACGGATCACCTGATTGATGCCGAGCTGGAAGGCCGCCTTGTTGTCGAGGAAGGGGGTGTATTTCCAATCGAGCCCAAACAGGCCCGCCTTCGAGAGCGGCATCGACGGCACCCAGGTGTTCTGGTTGACGTTGTAGTCGATCAGGTCGCTCGTCACGTGCACGATCGCGGAAGGCTGGCACTTGCCGCCCTCGCCTTCGGCGACCGGCTCGCCCGGATTGGCTCCGCCGCTGACGAAGGCGTAACGGTCGGGATAGTCCGGGTCATAATTGGTCCAGCGGGCCGCCGACCAGATGAAATGGCCATAGCCGATGACCAGCAGAAGCAGGAGGAGAAGGATCGGCAGCCGGATCATCCAGCCGCGATGCGAATACCAGCGCCCGACCGCCACGAAGGGCCACAACAGGACTGCGATCAGCCAGCCTATGCCGCGTCCGATGGCGTTGAAAGCACGCGCGAAGAATTCAATCACGGGGTCAAGCATTGTCTCTGGCTCCGTCAATTCCGAACAGACGCGCCCTGAGCGCCGCCTTGTCGGAAAGGTAGGTGTTTGAAAGATGGGCCACAACATGCGACCGGTAATTTTCCGGATAGGTCTCGTAGGTTTCGTAAAAGCCCTGCTTGTCGAAAATGAAGCGGCTGACGAAATCGAAAGGTGAGAGCCGCGCCAGAAGCCTGTTGACCAGCCATTTGTCCTCGTGATGCGGATCCGCGCGCACCAGCAGCAACCGCCTGTCCGCCGCCACTTCGCTCATCCTGATCGTGCCGCCGAGCTCGAGTGCTCTCAGCGCCTCCTGGAAAAACGGATAGAGCCCGTCTTCGGCGACGGCGCGCGCATTGCGCTGGATCCAGGTCTGCAGCCAGACCGCATCCGCCCCGCTCAGATCGAGATCGGGCGAAATCCGGCGAATGACGTCGTGAACCGCCATAAGCGCGCGATGCGTATAAAGCCCCGAGGTCTCGACCCAGGAGGCCTGCGGAAGCTGAAGCCGCCCGGACCTGGCGAGATAGTCGAAGATGCGCTCGTGATCGCGGATATCGATATAGCTGACTTCCCATGGCCGGGAGCGACGGAAGCCCGGCGCTTCGCGGTCGCAAATCACCGTCATTCCCGTGCCGTCATGAAACAGGAAAACGCCGCCGAAATGACCGGCCCAGTAGGACTTGTGCGGGAAGACCAGCTTGTCGGGAACCAGCGGATTGAGGCGGATATCGCCGGTCGCCTTCGACAATTCGACCATCCGGCCGAGCATCGCATCGTCGCGCCAGCCCTCCTTCGATGTGGTCAGCGTATCCACCAGCATACGAAGCTCGGACGCCTTGGACAGCAATCCGTCAGCCGACAGCACCCGGAAACTGACCTCATCGATCTTCAGGAGGTCCTCGATGTCGTTGACCACCGCCACCGTCTCCTCGATCTCGCCGAACAGGGCATCCTTGATCGTCACCGCCGAAATCACCCGGCGGTTGCCGTCGAAGAAATCATGCATCAGCCCTGCGGTGTTGGAGAACTGGGTATGGATGACCGGCAGCCGCTCCTGCTCGGGCGTCAGGATGATGAAGCGGCGATTGACCCCGTTCGGATCGAGATAGGCCTGGTCGCCCAGTTCCTCGGCGATCTCCGGTGAATAGCCGGTCATGTCGATGCGGAAGGACTGCCTGGTCGTCGGCGGCAGGCCGAAGGCGGCAAGCGCCTTGTTGTAGCGGTCGATCAGATGCGGCGCATCGACCTTGAGAAGGTTGCCGAATATCAGCCGTGAGTTGACGAGCTGCCTCATGGGAACCGTGACGTCGTTATTATCGCAACCGGCCGATAGCCGACAGCGGTCGAGAATGCGGGCGCGACGCTGAAAGCACGGGAACCATCACCTAATTCCACCGCCCATCCTCCTTCATCGCGGTGATCTCCTTCAGCGCCCGATCGCGCTGCCGCTCGCGGCGAATGATATCGGTCACGGCCGCGTCGTCGGCGCGGTCGGTGTAGCGGAATTCGGAATCGGCATAGCGGTTGATTTCCTGCATCACCATGTCGATGGTGAAGGGCTCGCGCAATTCGGAAATCATCGCCAGCTTCTCGTCATAGGGTTTGTGAAGAAAGGGTTCGGGCGTCTCGAACCAGTCGTCCGGCAGGTCGAAATCCATCGCCCGCATCTTGATCGCATCGGTGATGTTCTTGATCGCCCGACCGGTGAAGCGCGGCTCGGCTTGCTTGATCATGTGCAGATAGACGCCGATGTCGCGCAGCGTCTTGGGCGCGCCATGCGCCTTTTCAAACCGTTCCCATACCGCCGCAAGCCCGTCCTCGTCGGGACGCGAATGATCCTCATAGGCGGACTTCACCGCCCGCTTGATTTCCTGGCTCGCATAGAGATCGTGGGAACCGAGCGGAATTGCGTGGTTCTTGCCGGCAAGCAGCGCGAAGATGTCGATATAGTCGGCTTCCGATTGCGGCCCGTCGATCAGCCAGCGTGCACCGGCGCGCTGCCTCAGCGCATCGTCGACGTTTTCGGGATAGTTGGAGAACATGCCGAAGCTGCAATTGCCGCGCACCACCGTGGTTGCGCCTGCAAAGGCTTCCATGAGGACGGCGGTAACTTCCTGCTGGCCAGAAGACGCCCTGTCGTCGGATCGCTTGGCCGCCACCTGGTCGATATCGTCGATCGTGCCGAAGCCTATGGCGCGCGGATTGATTACCGCATCGATGAAGGCCTTGCAGTTCTGCCCGGACTTACCCTGGTAGGACGAGATCTGGTCGACGCCGAAATTCTCGTAGTGAAACGCATAGCCGGCGACCTGGCAGTACTCGTTGATCAGCCCCGCCATCATCTGGATCAGGATCGTCTTGCCCGTACCCGGCGCCCCGTCGCCGATAAAGGTGAAGAGAAAGCCGCCGAGTTCCACGAACGGGTTCATCTGCCGCTCGAAGTCGTAGGCCATGATCATCCGGGACAACCGCATCGCCTGATGCTTGGCAAGATGGTTGCCGACGATCTCGTGCGGCTTCTTGAAGCTCATGGCAAGGGGCTTGCGGCGCTGCCCGGGCGCCACCTCGAAACCGTCGAGCGTGAAATTGTCGCTCTCGAGCCGGATGTGCGACTGCGCAAAACCGGAGAGCGCGGCAAAACGCGCAATCCGCGCCAGAAGCGCCTCGATGGCCTCGCGGGCGAAAGCCCGCGCCCGCGCCGTCATCGCCGCCGCATCGGATGCGCTGGAAATGGCACCGTCCAGCCCGGCGATCAGTGATTTGAGTGCATCCTGGGGCGTGTCGAACTCGATCTTCGGCTCGTCCCCCTCCTCGGCGGGCTCGCTTTCTCCCTCCAGCGTCTGCAGAAGATAGGCAGCGAAGGTGAAGGCCGCCACATAGCTCGAAGCACCGAGCAGATCACGAAACCGCTGGGCCTCCTCGCCTTGCAGCGGGGCGCCGAGATTGCGCGCCTTCAGATCCTCGAGATCGCTCTGACGCCCGAATGTATCTGCGACTGCCAGCGCGACTGCGATCCCGCGTCTGGCCCGATAGAGCAGCGTGTGCTGCGGGATCGAAAGCATCGGATCCTGCGGCGGCAGGCTGGCGATCGTCTTGGCCAGTTCCACTTCCTGTGTCCGCCGCATGCCGCCCGTGGAAACGGTGGAGACGAAGCGCCGCCCGGTGCCCGCAAGCGAGGTCCTGGAGGCGCCGTCATCGGAGCTGACGACGACGATCCGTGTCACCATCTGCTGCGCGGTGGATCGATGGGTCTCGATGTCGTCTTCCGACAAAGTGGTCAGTCCCGCGGTCTGGCTCATCGCATCAAACCTCCGTAATCACCTGGTTTCCCGAAATCACGTGCACGCGGTAATCGGCGAAGACACGCTCCGCCTCGCCCTCCGCGTAAAGCGCCTGATAGGCGTCATGCGGCACCAGCGCGTGTTTCTCGTATGCGCTCACCCCCTGGCGGACCGCCTCGAGGTTCTCGGTCTCGATGTGGAATTCCTCGGAGGCCGGCGTCGAACTCCACAAGCCTCGCTCGGCGGGCCGTTCGGCCTTGGAGAAGACTTCCTGGATCGTCCAGGTCAGCACCCAGCCATTGTCGGGATTGCGCACCCGCGACAGGATATCCGCCACCCGGCCGGAATTCTCGGTCACCCCGGCCGAATAGAACGGCCCAAGCACGATGCGGCGCAATTGCTTTGGATGCAGCTCGGGGAATTCCTTGTCGATAGTCTGCGCAATCGTCACCGGCGAGAGCGAATAAGCGCCGTTGCGCTCCACGCACCCATCGAAGGCGCGCGCCAGTTCGGGGTTCAACAGTCCGCCGACAGGCAGCGGAATGCGTACCGTCGGCTCGAGCTTTCCCTGATCGGTCACCAGCATCTCGCGCAGGCGTTCGGTCGAATCCTCGATGCTCGCCACATAGACCATCGGGAGGATATGGCTGCCGTCGAAGACGCCCCAGTGCACCACGTAGCTGGGCCGCATCGTCTTGGGGTTGACCGAGACCTTGATCGTTTCCGGCAGCACCAACGGCCCGAATGGCTCTCCCGCGCGCACGCCCTCGAGATAGAGCCGTTCGGCCATCTGGGTCTGCAACTTGCCGGGAAACGCCTTGTGCCGAAGAATGAAATCCGCCATCTCGGCCTTGATCGCATCGGCTGCCGGAATAGCCGCGAGCCGCTCTTCCGCCGTTTGGCGATCGTTTTCGAGTTCAAGCACGTTCTGGAAAACGGGAAACCCGCTTTCCGCGCGATTGACCCGGAAGCGTTCCATGAAGGCGACGCGGTTCTCCCAGGATGCGAAACTCGCCTCCAGCCGGTTGACGTAACCCGCCATCACCTGGCCGACGATCCCGTGGCCATAGATCGGTGAGGCATCGTCGGCGAGATAGAGGCGCAGCCCCTTGAGCGCCGCACGCATTGCCGCGAAATAGTTTTCGACCGGTTTGCGCGAAGGATCGCTGGCCATGCCGTCTCTCTCCGGAGCCGTCGTGACCATGCCCTACTGAACGTACTTGGCGGAGTTGTGCTTTTCCATCACCTCGGAAAACCGGCGCTGGAAGGCATCGTCGGCAAGCTTCTTGCGGCGCTGGATGTCCTGCGTGGACAGCATGTTCTTCTCATGCATCTCGAGAAGGTCGCCGATATGCTTCTGCGCGGCCGCGCCGATGCCGGCCATGGTTTCCTCCGCCGCCGTGTCGACCTTGGAACCGAGCGTGTTGATCTTGTGCGCCACATCCTGCTGGGCCGCGGTCTTCAGGGAATCCTCGAGCGACTTGTAGAGAACGATGCGCTGCTCGGTGTCGATGGTCAGCTTGTTGATCAGCGTCGACTGTGCCGCGATCTGGTTGTTGAGCGAATCCACGAAGGTCTGGAACATCGAGGTGTAGCGCTCGAGCGTCTGGCTTTCGGCCAGCAGCTCCTGCTCCTTGGCCTGTTTCTCGTTATACTCGGTGGCGAGCGCGGCCCGTTCGGATTCGAGATCCGTGCGCGTCTTCTGGTCGGTCGATGCCGCGATCCGGTTCTCGACATCCAGCAGCATCGGGTTGAGTTCCTCGATGCGCGCCTGCGTTTCCTCGAGCCTCGCCATCGTTGCCTTGCGGCGGTCGATCACCTTGATGAGACTCGCCTCGGAGGTCTTGTAGCGCTCCTCCAGAATGTTCTTCTGATCCTTGAGGATCACGACGATGGAGTCGGACTTGGCCAGAAGTTCCTGCAGGTTGCCGGCAAGCGACATGTTGCGCACACGGTCGGAGCGCATGCGCTGGGCGCGGGATTTGGAGAAGACCGAAACGACGTTCTCCCAGCCCGAATAGCCCTTCATGCTCTCGAACTCCGCGCCGAAGACATTGGTGGCGTCCTCGAGCCCGATGATGAGATCGGCGATATTGGCTTCCATCACCTTCTGCTGCTGCAGCACATCCTCGATGCGGGCATTCTCGATATCGAAATTGGTATCGCCGATCGCCTTGTCGCTGTCAGCCAGGCTTTCCAGCACCACGCCCGACTGCGTCAGCTTGCTGCGCATCTCGTCGATGGTCCGGCGTGTCTGTTGGATTTCCTTGTCGAAACTGGCAATGCTCGCCATGGCTGATCTCCACCTCTTTGCTCGAGTGCGCCACTCGCACCAAAGCCCCGCTGATCTTGTATACCAGCGGGTATCATATGGTAATCCTGAGGCCATGAAAAAAGCCGCCCGGTCCGGGCGGCTTCGATTTTCCTTCTGCGCTGCAAGTCGCTTACTCGGCGGCGGAAGGATCTTTCAGATAGGCGATGACGTTGGCGACGTCCTCGTCCTTGTTCAGGCCTGCAAAAGCCATCTTGGTCTTGGGCACCACCGCCTTGGGCTTGTGAAGATAGGCAGCCAGCGCTTCCTCGGTCCACTCCGGAACTTCAGCGGCATGCTCTTCCATGGCCTTGGAATATTTGTAGTCCTCGACCGAGGCGACCGGACGGCCGATGATGCCGTCGAGATGCGGCCCGACCTTGTTCTTGCCGTCTACGGCATGGCAGGCGGCGCACTTCTTGAAGACGGTCTTGCCGGCCACGGCGTCGCCGTCGGCATGGGCCGCGGTCGCGGCCAGGAGGCCGGCCACCATCGCCGCTCCAGCTAGAAAAATATGGGATTTGAACACGTTTTGTCCTCCGTGGCAGACGGTTGTGGCGGGTCGTCACTATCTGTCCCACCCGCGATCCAAAGGCAAGGAAAGTCGCGCGGCGTGAACGGCACTTTGCCTGAAATGGGCAATATGTCGCGGGATTTCAGGTGCTTGCCGTCAGGCTTCGCCACCCCTCATCGCATCCTCCCAGTGCCGCCGGCAGAGCGAGACATACTTGTCGTTGCCGCCCACCTCTATCTGCGCGCCCTCGCGAATGACCTCGCCGCTCTCATCCTGACGGACGACCATGGTCGCCTTTCGTCCGCAGTGGCAGATCGTGCGAACCTCGCGCAGACTGTCGGAGATCGCCAGCAGCGCCTCGGAGCCGGGGAAAAGCTTGCCGCGAAAATCGGTCCTCAGCCCGTAGGCCATGACCGGCACCCCGAGCCGGTCGGCGACCCGTGCCAGCTGCCACACCTGCTCTTCGGACAAGAACTGCGCCTCGTCGACAAAGACGCAGGCAATCGGGCCTTCCGACATGAGGCCGTTCACCACCTCATGGAGGTCGTCCTCGCTCCGGAACGGAATGGCCTCGGATGAAAGACCGATGCGCGAAGCGATCTTGCCGGCGCCGGCCCGGTCGTCGAGCGCTGCGGTAAACAGCACCGTGCGCATCCCCCGCTCACGATAGTTGTAGGAAGCCTGCAGCAGAAGCGTCGACTTGCCGGCATTCATCGTCGAGTAATTGAAATAGAGTTTGGCCACGGCGGTCAGCTTTCTCGGGGCATGATGATCTTCCTCCTAATGCCAACCCGTACCGGCGAAGACCACCGCCCCCTTGACCCTTTCAACAACTCTCTAAGTTCTGCTAGGAACGCACATGTACCCGCACGGGGCGCCATTTGGGCCATTACCTTCTTGAGTTTGAATCGTTTCAGTGCTTGTTTTTTTCTCAACCAACAGGGGAGCCATCACAGATGAAAAGAACCATCGCTCTTGCCGCGGCACTTGCCGCCGGTACCGTCACCGCATTCGCAGCCGAGCCCGACAGCTGCAAGGACGTTCGTTTCTCCGACGTCGGCTGGACTGACATCACCGCCACGACCGCGACCGCGACGGTTGTTCTCGACGCGCTCGGCTACGACACCGACATCAAGGTGCTCTCCGTGCCGGTGACCTACACCTCGCTGAAGAACAAGGACATCGACGTCTTCCTCGGCAACTGGATGCCGACCATGGAAGGCGACATCGCGCCCTACCGTGAAGACGGTTCGGTCGAAACCGTGCGCGAGAACCTGGAAGGCGCCAAATATACGCTCGCCACCAACGCCAAGGGCGCAGAGCTCGGCATCAAGTCCTTCGAGGACATCGCCAAGCACAAGGACGAACTCGACGGCAAGATCTACGGCATCGAGCCGGGCAATGACGGCAACCGCCTGATCCTCGACATGATCTCCGGCGACCAGTTCGGCCTGAAGGACTTCGAGGTCGTCGAATCCTCCGAGCAGGGCATGCTTGCACAGGTCGCCCGCGCCAAGAAGGCCGGTGAGCCTGTCGTCTTCCTTGGCTGGGAGCCGCACCCGATGAACGCCAATTTCGAGCTGACCTACCTGTCGGGCGGCGATGACGTCTTCGGCGCCGATTACGGCGGCGCGACCGTCTACACCAATGTCCGCCAGGGCTATGTTTCGGAATGCGCCAATGTCGGCAAGTTCCTCGGCAACCTGAAATTCTCGCTCGCCATGGAAAACGAGATCATGGGCGCAATTCTCGACGACGGCGAGGATCCGGAGGATGCAGCCGAAGCATGGCTCAAGAAGAACCCGGCCGTGCTCGACGACTGGCTTGCCGGAGTGACCACCTTCGACGGCGGCGACGCCATGGCTGCCGTCAAGGAAGAGCTCGATCTCTGATCGGACTCCAGCCTGACCGATACCGGGCGGCGATCGCGCCGTCCGGCTTTCATTCCCGCATTGAACTGCTTCCATTACCAAACAGAAGGTCTCCCACGTGGAATGGCTTGAAGACCACACGATCCCCATCGGCAAATGGTCAGAGGTTTTCGTCGACTGGCTCACCGATGATTTCGGCTGGTTGTTCGACGGAATTTCCTACGCCATCAGTCATCTGATCGACGCTCTCCTCTTCTGTCTCCAGACGCCCCACCCGCTCGTCATCGTCGCCGTATTCTGCGGCATCTCCTGGCTCCTGCGCCGCAAGATCGCGCCGGTTGCGCTGACCGGCATCGGACTTCTGTTCATCATCAACCAGGGCTATTGGGAAGAAACGACCGAGACGCTGGCGCTCGTCATCGCGGCAACTGCCGTGTGCATGCTGATCGGCGTGCCGCTCGGCATCGCCGCAGCGCGCCGCAAGTGGCTCTATTCCATTCTGAGACCCGTTCTCGATCTGATGCAGACGATCCCGACCTTCGTCTATCTCATTCCCGCATTGATCCTCTTCGGACTTGGCATGGTTCCGGGCCTGATATCGACCGTCATCTTCGCCATCCCCGCCCCCGTGCGCCTGACCCGTCTGGGCATTGCGGCCACGCCCACGCCGCTCAAGGAAGCCGCACTTGCCTTCGGCGCCACCAAGGGACAGGTGCTGACCAAGATCGAGCTGCCCTATGCGCTGCCGCAGATCATGGCCGGCCTGACCCAGACCATCATGCTCTCGCTGTCGATGGTGGTCATCGCCGCCCTCGTGGGTGCCGACGGTCTCGGCGTTCCTGTCGTGCGCGCGCTCAACACGGTCAATGTCGCCAAGGGCTTCGAAGCGGGGCTTTGCATCGTAATCCTCGCGATCGTGCTCGACCGCATGTTCCGCACCGAAGGGGAGGACGTGCAATGAGCAAAGCAGCCGTCACCATCCGCGACGTCGATATCATCTTCGGCGACAAGCCGGACAAGGCCCTCGGCCTTCTGGACCAGGGCGCGACCCGTGACGAGATCGCGGCCGAAACCGGCGCGGTCCTTGGGGTCGCCAATGCCGACATCGATATCCGGCAGGGCGAAATCCTCGTTCTGATGGGCCTCTCGGGCTCAGGCAAGTCGACGCTTCTTCGCGCCGTCAACGGGTTGGCGCCCGTTCGCCGCGGCACGGTCGAAGTGCAGTGCGGCGACGAGGTCACCAATCCCTATGCCTGTACGCCCAGACAACTCCGTCAGCTCAGGGCCGACCACGTCTCGATGGTCTTCCAGCAGTTCGGCCTCCTGCCATGGCGCACGGTTGCAGAGAATGTCGGGTTCGGCCTCGAACTCGCGGGCCAGAAACCGGCGCAGCGCAAGAAGCGCGTTGCCGAACAGCTCGAACTCGTCGGTCTCGCCGAATGGGCGGATCGCAAGGTCGGCGAACTTTCGGGCGGGATGCAGCAGCGCGTCGGACTGGCTCGCGCCTTCGCGACGGGTGCCCCGATACTCCTTATGGACGAGCCCTTTTCGGCGCTCGATCCGCTGATCCGCACGCGGCTTCAGGACGAATTGCTCGACTTCCAGCAGAAGCTGCACAAGACGATCCTCTTCGTCAGCCATGATCTCGACGAAGCCTTCCGCATCGGCAACCGCATCGCCATCATGGAAGCCGGGCGCATCGTCCAGTGCGGCACACCGCGCGAGATCGTCGACAATCCGGCCAACGAATATGTGGCCGATTTCGTGGCCAACATGAACCCGATCTCCATGCTGACGGCCGGCGACGTCATGGTTCCGGTCAGGCCCGGCACCGAGCAGGGACAGGTCACGGCGACAGTCAGACCGGAGACGCCGCTGGCGGAAGTCATGGATGCGCTCTCGCGCCGTCCCGGCACGATCGGCGTCATCCAGCGGGGAAGTGTCGCAGGGTCGATCTCGGCCCAGGACGTGGTCTCCGGCTTGACACGCCACAAGCGCGGGTGAACAAACCTCCCCGAGTTCATCAACCCGGGGAGGACAACCATGAAGGCTCAGGACAAGGCAGCGATCGTCACCGGCGGCGGCTCGGGACTGGGAGCGGCAACCGCCCGCAGGCTGGCCGCCGAAGGTGCGAAAGTCGCCCTGCTCGACGTCAATCTCGACCAGGCCGAAAAGGTCGCCGCCGAGATCGGCGGCATCGCCATTGCCTGCGACGTCTCGAGCGCGGATGCCGCCCAGGCGGCAGTCACCCAGGCGGCCGATGCCCATGGCGACGCCCGCATCCTCGTCAACTGTGCCGGCATCGCACCGGCGTCGCGCGTCGTGGGCCGGGAAGCCCCCCACGATCTCGATCTCTTCCGCAAGGTGATCGAAGTGAACCTCGTCGGCTCCTTCAACATGCTCCGCCTTGTCGCCGACCGCGCCGCCAAGCTCGATCCGCTGGAAGACGGAGAACGCGCGATCATCGTTTCCACCGCATCGGTCGCAGCCTTCGACGGCCAGATCGGCCAGGCCGCCTACTCGGCCTCCAAGGGCGGCGTCCACGCCATGGCATTGCCGATTGCCCGCGAGCTCGCCCGTTTCGGCATCCGCGTCAACACCATTGCGCCCGGCATTTTCGGCACCCCCATGGTCAAGGCCATGCCGCAGGAAGTCCAGGACAGCCTCGCGGCGTCCATCCCCTTCCCCTCGCGCCTGGGCACGCCGGAGGAATATGCCTCTCTCGTCATGCATATGGTTGAAAACGTGATGCTCAACGGCGAGACGGTTCGTCTCGACGGAGCCATCCGCATGGCACCCAAATAAGAGCCAGCTCAGCCCAACCGGAATGCGCGAATGACCGAGAAGAAAAAAGACGTGCTGCGCGAAACCGACGACGACGCGCGCACGCTCGCTCGCGGATTGGTGCGCGCGGCGCGTTACGCGGCGATCGCTGTCATCGATGCCGAGACCGGCCACCCCAATGCAAGCCGGGTTCTGACCGGCACCGACGTCGACGGCGTACCGGTGATCCTGATTTCCGCGCTGGCGCCGCACATGGCCGCGCTGAGGGCCGATCCGCGCGCCTCGCTTCTTTTCGGAGAGGTCGGCAAGGGCGACCCCCTCGCCCATGCCCGCCTCACGCTCAAATGTGTGGCCGAGGAAGTCGGACGCAACGACGATGCACATGCCCGCATCAAGCAGCGCTTCATCGCCCGCCATCCCAAGGCAAAACTCTATGTCGATTTCCCCGACTTCGCCTTTTTCCGCCTGGTGCCGAAAGCTGTCAGCCTCAATGGCGGTTTCGGGAAAGCCTATGCACCGACAGCGGATGATCTGATCATCGCCTCGCCCGTGATGACGGAACTCGCACAGCTTGAACCGTCGGGCGTCGCGCACATGAACAGCGACCACAAGGAGGCTGCGGATCTCTACGCAAAGGCCTTCGGTAAGTCCAAAAAGACCGGCTGGCGATTCGTCGGAATCGATGCGGCTGGTGTCGATCTGGCGTGCGGCGACGAAATCCTGCGTGTCAACTTCCTGGAAACACTCGTAAAAATTGAAGACTTGCGACCTTACCTGTCAGCACTTTTACGTAACGCACGAGAAATAACCTGAAATTTCTCATATTCGCTAGCAATTCATCAGGGAATCGCGATACAATATGTGCCAGTTCGGTTTACGGGATTGCTCATGAAGAATTGTAGCGCGAATTTAACGAAGAATGTCGATCAGGCGGCCAAGCTCCTCTCCACGATGGGGAATGCGAGACGCCTCCAGATCATTTGCATATTGCTGAACTCGGAGATTGCTGTCGGGGCCTTGGCAGACAAGATCGGCCTGAGCCAGTCGGCACTCTCGCAGCACCTTGCAAAGCTCCGCAAGCTCAACCTCGTCACCGCTCGCCGCGATGCCCAGCACCTGTACTACTCCCTGAATTCGGATGCCGCAGTGAAGGTCCTCGAAACGCTCGAGACCATCTACGGCGAGACGCGGATGAAAGCCAGCGCCTGAGCGGCTTGACCCGCCACCCAGCAGATCCCCATATGGAATCTGTCCCGGCAATCGCGCCGGGCAGACTGTGAGGATATGGGCATGGCTATCACCCTGAAAATCGAAGGCATGCACTGCGGCGGCTGCGTCAGCTCCGTGGAGAAGGCCGCGCGCAGCATCGACGGCGTCGACAATGTGACCGTAAGCCTGGACAAGGGCGAGCTCACCGCCGACGCGCAGGCCGGCAAGCTGGACCAGCTCGTCGCGGCGATCGAGGACAGCGGCTTCGACGTGGTCTCCCGCCGGACCGACTGACCCCGCCATTTTTCAATGCACGAGGGCAAGCCGGTGACCGCCACCCCCGATCATCTGACATTCGACATCACCGGCATGACCTGTGCAGCCTGTTCCGCACGCGTTGAAAAGGTGCTCTCGCGCCAGCCGGGCGTCGACAAGGCAAGCGTCAATCTGGCGCTCGAGCGCGCCGACATCTCCGGGTCCGGTCTCGACAGCGATGTCCTGGCGAAGGCCATAGGCAAGGCCGGCTACGGCGCGATCCTGCGCCGGACGGATTTCGCCGCCGCACGTCTGGCGGATGCGAAGCGCGATGCCGCCCGACGCGCCGAAGAACGCCAGACGTTTCTGCGCCTTGTCGTTTCCGCCCTTCTCACGCTGCCCATCATGATCGGCACGCTGCCGATGATGACCGGCCTTGGCGACTCCTGGATTGGCGCGGGATGGCAGGCCATCCTGACCACCGGTGTCATGCTCGCCTCAGGCACGCGCTTCTGGCGCGAGGCCTTTGGCGCCTTGCGCGGGGGATCGGCCAACATGGCAGTGCTGGTCAGTCTCGGCACCGGCGTGGCCTATTTCTGGTCGCTCTGGGTGATGGCGGCCCCTGGCACGGGCACCCATCATGCGCAAAGCATGGCATCGCATCTTCATTTCGAGGCGGCAGCCATGGTGCTCACCCTCGTCATGCTCGGCAAATATCTCGAAGCGCGCGCCAAGTCGGGTGCCGCGGGAGCCTTGAGGGCCCTCGGCAAGCTGCAACCGGATACCGCGGAAAGGATAATCGATACGGCCGGCAAGACGGAAAGGGTAGGTATCGAGACCCTCGCGATAGGCGACCGCATCATTATCCGCCCCGGCACCCGTGTTCCGGCGGATGGCCGCATCATCGAAGGCCGTTCTTCTCTCGATGAGGCCATGGTGACGGGCGAAAGCCTGCCGGTGCCCCGCGAACCCGGTGACATGGTGGTGACCGGCACCACCAATACCGATGGCGTGCTTACCGTGGAAGTGACCGCCGCCGGCGCCGATACGCGTCTGGCCCGCATGACGAGGCTCGTGGAGGAGGCCCAGACCGGCCAGGCGCCGGTTCAGAAACTGGTGGACCGCATCTCGGCAGTCTTCGTGCCGATCATCCTGGTGATCGCCGCCCTGACATTCGCGGGCTGGCTGATGGCCGGCTACGGCGTGGAACCCGCCATGGTCGCGGCGGTTGCCGTTCTGGTGATCGCCTGCCCTTGCGCACTCGGCCTGGCCACGCCGACGGCGCTCGTTGCCGGGACAGGAGCGGCAGCTCGCGCCGGGATCCTGATCCGCGATATAGAGACACTCGAGCGCGCCACATCGATCCACGCGATCGCGTTCGACAAGACGGGCACGCTGACCCGTGGCGAGCCGGAGATCACAGACATCCTGCCGGCGGACGACGTCGCTCCCGACGACCTGCTTGCGATCGCCGCGAGCATCGAAACCGCAAGCGAACATCCCCTCGCCCGCGCCGTCATTCGTCGCGCCGAAGGTAACGGCCTCGCCGTGCCGCAGGCCGAAGCAATCCGCGCCGTGCCCGGCATGGGTCTCGAAGGCCGGATCGACGGAACGATGATCCGCGTCGGCTCGCGGGCGTTTCTCCTGGCCGAAGCCGTCCATATTCCGGTTGAGGACGACCTGCACGCGGCCGGCACGCTTGCCCATGTTGCCCGTGGCGACCGCTGGATCGGCGCTCTCCGGCTGGCCGACGAATTGAGAGAGAATGCAGCCTCAACTATCGCGGAGCTGAACGAAGCCGAGATCCGGACCGTGATGCTGACCGGCGACAATGAGCCGACGGCACGCGACATCGCCACCCGCATCGGCCTTTCCGATTTCCGCTCGGGACTGAAACCCGATGACAAGCTGAAGGCGATCCGTACGCTTTCGCAGGAGACGAAGGGCCATGCTGCATTCGTCGGCGACGGTCTCAACGACGCCCCCGCCCTCGCCGCTGCAGATCTCGGCATTGCGATGGCCGGCGGCACCGACGCCGCGCGGGAAGCCGCCGACATCACCCTCATGCGCCCGGATCTGCGGCTGATCGCAGCCGCGCTCGACGTCGCGGGCAAGACCCGCCGGACCATCCGCTCGAATCTCGTTTGGGCCCTGATCTACAATCTGGTGGGCGTTCCGCTTGCCGCGTTCGGCATCTTGCCGCCGGTCTTTGCCGGGGCTGCCATGGCCTTCTCTTCCGTGTCGGTCGTGACCAATTCGGCCTTGATGGCGCGCTGGCGCCCGCGTTTCGAAAGAAGCTGAGTTTTCTGCAGAGAAAATTCGACGGGCATCGATGCCTTTGCAGGATCGATGCCCGTCGTGCGACAGCGAGTTGCCTCGTTGTGCCGCCGGTCGCACATATAGTAGCAGTAGCAAACTTGCCCAAGCCTTACGCAAATTTCCACTTGTCGATGACGTGATGCGGTGGCAGTAAAATACTTAGAATTCAATCAATTGGCACATGGGTAAGCCTGCCAACGCGCGGCAAACAGGCATTGCATGAGCAGACAAGACGGCAAAATTCGCTGGGGAATCGCCTCAACAGGCGCGGTTGCACATGCCTTCGCGCAGGATATCCGGTCGGCAAAAGGCGCCGTTCTGGCGGGCGTGGCATCGCGCGATCCGCAAAAGGCGCGACGCTTTGCCGGGAAACATCCGGGCATCAAGGCTTTCGACAGCCTGGACGCGATGGTCGCCTCCGATCTCATTGACGCCGTCTATGTCGCCAGCCCCCATTCGGCCCATCTCTCCCAGGCTCTGACAGCGCTCGAGGCACGCAAGCCGGTGCTGGTCGAAAAGCCGCTGACGACCTCCACAAGGGGGGTCAAGAGACTTTCGGAAGCCTCTTTCACGTCCAGGACCTTTGCCATGGAGGCCATGTGGACGCGTTATCTGCCGGCCGTCAGGGCCGCGCGCAAGGTGATCCGCGCCGGCCAGATCGGCACGATCCGCTCCATCCGCTCTGAACTCACCCGGCGACGCCCGTTCGACCCGAAGAACCGTTTCTTCGATCCCGCACAGGCTGGCGGTGCGCTCCTCGATATCGGCGTCTACCAGATTTCGCTTGCCTGCTTCTTTCTGGGCAAACCGGAGACCATCGAGGGCAGCTGGACCGAGGCGCCGACAGGTGTCGACGTGGCAGCCGAGCTGACCCTCGGTTTCGGAACGGCAACCGCCCACCTCTCCTGCGGCTTCGATCGCGACGGCGACAACCGCTTCATCATCGAGGGTGACAAGGGAACGCTGGTGCTCGGCATTCCCTTCATCGGCGCGCGCATCCTGGGTCGCTACAATTCGCCCGCGATGGCCGATCTCGCCTTTCCCGGGGGCGAGGGCTTCGCCGCGCGCTGGCGCCGCAAGATCGGCGCGAGGCTCCCGCTGCCCGGAGCGAAGCGCAAGATCTTCCCCGTGCCGGGGACCGGTCTGAGTTGCGAGATCGAGGCCGCCTCGAACGCGATCCGGGAAGGCCGCATGGAGGAACCGGACAACACCCTGTCCGACTCCCTCATGGTGATCGAGATCGTCGAGACAATTCTCGCGCAGGACCCGAAGAAGAGCTGGAAACCCGGACGATAACCGGGACTAGTGGAACTCCATCCCGGCCCCGCCCCGGCCGAGCGCCAGTGCGAGTTCGGTCAGATGCACCGCCCGTTCCGCGGTAAGAAGCGGTGCCGTTCCGCCTTCGATGGCCTTGGCGAGATCGGCGATGCCGGCGGCAAAATCGATCCGCGAGGGATAGCGAGGAAGCTTGCGGCCGCCATTGGCCGGATAGGGCACCACATGCCCTCCGAACAGCTTGCCGGGCAGATGTTTGCCGGACTTGCGCTCGTAGAGTTTCAGTAGCCGGGTCACGAACGGGTCCTTCTCGCCGAAGCGCGACAGGTGAACCGGCGAACGGTCATCCCAGAGATCGCGCACGATGATTGTTCCCGCATCCCCCACGATGGTGAGCGAACGGTCGCGCGGAGCAGCCAGCCCGCAGGTGATCCGCGCCACCGGTCCGGAGGCAAACTCGATACACCCCACCGAAAAGTCGGACGCCATCGCGAGATTCTCCGTCCCCGGTCCCTTGTCCGGAAACGCAAGTGCGGAGAAGCTCTGCACGCTCTTCGCCCGTCCGAAGAGGGCGAACAGCCAGGACAGCGCGTAACCGGCATGTTCGAGCGTGCAGCCGATCTCGAATTCGTGCATCCCTGGCCAGGGCGCTCCGGAAGCGGATCGCCATTCCTGCCAGTTGTCCCGGAAGACCGCGCCGTCCTCCATTTCGGCATAGACGAGCCGCGGCGTGCCGATCCGCCCCTCCTCGATCAACCGAGCGGTCAGAATCTGTGCATCGGACAGGGCGTTGGCCGGGGCACCGGAGAGAAAGAGCCCCTTGCTGTTCGCCAGATCGACGAGTTCGGCGGCCTGACCCGGCTCCATCGCCAGCGGCTTTTCGCAATAGACGTGGCGACCGGCTTCCAGCGCCAGGCGGTTGATCTCGAAATGAGCCTGGGGCGGCGCCAGATTGACGACGATATCCACAGTATCGTCGGCGAGAGCGGCCTCCAGCGAGGCGTAGCTGTGATGGCCATGAAAACGGCAGAACGCCTCGAGCCGCGCCGCATCGATGTCGAATGCACCGGCCACAACGAGGTTCGCATGATTGGCGAGTGTCCTGGAATAATAGTCGGCGACGAAACCCGTGCCGATGAGCGCAATTCTGGCCATCGATATCCTCTTCTATCGACAGTCGTATATAGCGCATCAGGTTAATTAGCAGTTTCCGATATTTCTGTATCGGCGAGAAACGCGGCCACCCACGAGAGCGCCGCATTCCAGTTGATGGCGACTTCGTTGGTCGAGTAGGACCAGTAGTCGTCGATGAAGCAGGCTTGCGGCGCACAGCCCTTGAGCTTTTCCTCCGCCACCGGATCGGCGGGCTGCTCGTTTGGACCGCCCGACAGCGCGCCCGTCGGTATCGGTGGCAGCGACGGCTCGATCGAATGCCCGAACATCAGCGAGAACTGGTTGTGCGCGTAGTCCGTGCCATAGCCTGTCACATAGGACAGTCCCATCGCGTTTCGGCCGAGAAGATAGTCCATGCTCTCGCGGACCCCCTCGAGATAATAGGACTTGCCGGAGATGTCGTAGGCAATGGCGGCGACGATCATGTTCTCCAAAACGGAGTGGTTCGAACCCCAGCCATAGCCCTGCCGAGGCTTGTACATCAAAGCGAAGCCCTCGCCCTTCTGGACCGCGAGATAGGTCTCCGCCGCCGCACGCACCGAAGCGCGGATCATGTCGAGTTCCGTCTTGGCGAGCTTTGATGGCACCGATGCCAGCTGCAGCCGCGCCCAGCCCGCAGTCTCGCGCCAGTCGATCCCGTCCGAGGAAAATACCCGTCCGTTCCAGTGCGGCGATGCCTTCAGCCGGTCGTGCCATTCCGCCTCGCCGGTGGTGAGATAGAGTTCGGCGGCTGCCCAGTAGAACTCGTCGGACACCTCCGGATCGTGGTAGTCGCCGCCGCCGTTCTGGCCGTCGGAAGCGGGTGCGATCATGTCAGGATGCGCTTCGGCTGCCGCATATGTCCGTCTGGCGATGTCCAGCAGTTTCTCCGCATAGGCGTCGTCATAGGGCTTGAACAGCCGCGCGCCCTGCGCCGCAGCTGCCGAGACATTCAGCGTTGCCGCCGTCGAGGGCGGATAGAGCACGCGCTGCTCGGGATCCTCGCTCGGCCGCATCGGACCGGGCAGCCAGCGCTCGCCGTGGACCTTGTGGTGGACCATGCCCGCCAGCGGCTCGCCATCCGGTACGATCATCGAAACCAGGAAGTCGAGCTCCCATTTCGCCTCGTCGAGAATGTCGGGGACGCCGTTGCCGGCTTCGGGGATGCGCAGGAGGCTGTCGGCGACATTCCCGGACTCCTTGCCACCGGAATGAAGCGACCGTTCATAGGCACCCATCAGCTGCGCCACCGCAATGCCGCCATTGACGACATATTTGCCGAAGTCGCCCGCATCGTACCATCCGCCGAGCACGTCGAGCCGATAATCGCAGGTCCTGGTCGTTCCAAAGATTTTGCGCGCGGTCTCGCCGTCGAGGCAGGGCACATCGGCATCGCCCTTGTTGGGCGCCACGCCGGCATGGCCGGCCGGTCTGCCATAGCCCTCACCTGCGATTGCGCCCTCGATCTCGAGCCCGGAGCGGAATGGATAGAAATAGGACATCGCATCCGTGCGCAGCCCGCCATACAGATGTTCGGAAATCGCGAAGGGGAAACTCTCTTCGCCCTCCACGTCCAGACGGTAGCCCTCGCCTGTCGCAGCGTTTTTCGAGAAATCGATCCAGTGAACTTTCAGTCCGGATGCGCGATCGAGGCCCATCGGCAGCGTGGTGCCCGATGCAATCTCGACGCCGGCTCCATCCACAAGCCGCCACGCGACGGGCTTGTTTTCCTCGTGAACCAGCGTCGCCCGCTTCGGACCGTCGCTCAGGTAACCGAGCTGGTTGATCCGGATCGATCTGGGCTCTTGCGCTTCCGCAGCCGCGGGAAGAGACGAGCAGTAAAATGCCGCAACGCCTGCGACGAGCGCAGGGAGAACTACGATGCGAGCCTTGGAAATTGCCATCTGCCGAACTCCGTTTTGCCGGGCCTGACCGCGCCGGCCGCTTCCGACCTTAAAAACATTTTCGCCTGAAGGAAGATTTAAGCCGGCCGCAAGCGCGACTGTACCGCAGGCGCGAACAATAAATTTGACCTTTTGATAAAATCGCCTCACACTGCCAATCGTCCCGAACAGGCGATGGTTCCGACCATATGACCTCAAAGAACGGGCATCCGGAAAACCGGACCTTTGGTTAAAGGGGAACACATGACCAGCACGCTTGAATCGGGCGATGTCCGTGCAGGACGCTTGTCGTCCGCGGAATACGCCGAGAATTTTTCCGATCTGCATCCGCCGCTCGACCGCCACGAGGCGCTCGTGGAGGCGGACCGCTGCTATTTCTGCTACGACGCGCCCTGCATGAACGCCTGTCCGACGTCGATCGACATTCCGCTGTTCATCCGCCAGATCCAGGCCGGCAATCCGGTCGGCGCGGCAAAGACCATTTTCGACCAGAACATTCTCGGCGGCATGTGCGCCCGCGTCTGCCCGACCGAAACGCTCTGCGAGGAAGTCTGCGTCCGTGAAGTGGCCGAGGGCAAGCCGGTCAAGATCGGCGAACTCCAGCGCCACGCGACGGACACCTACATGGCGCGCAATCTGCCCCATCCGTTCACGCGGGCTGCGTCCACCGGCAGGAAAATCGCCGTTGTCGGCGCAGGTCCAGCCGGCCTGTCCTGCGCCCACCGGCTGGCGCGCTACGGTCATGACGTCGTCATCCTGGAAGCGCGCGAGAAACCCGGCGGTCTCAACGAGTACGGCATCGCCTCCTACAAATCGACGAACGACTTCGCCCAGCGCGAGGTGGAATGGCTGATGCAGATCGGCGGGATCGAGATCCGGCTCGGCCAGAAGCTCGGCGATGATTTCGAGATCGAGGATCTGGTCAAGGACTACGACGCCGTCTTCGTCGGCATCGGCCTGCCTTCGGCCTACGCGCTCGACATTCCCGGGTCCGACCTGCCGGGCGTGGAATCGGCAATCGACTTCATTTCCCGCCTGCGCCAGACCGAAGACAAATCGACCCTGCCGGTCGGGCAGGACGTCGTGGTGGTCGGCGGCGGCATGACCGCGGTCGATGCAGCGATGCAGTCCAAGCTTCTCGGCGCACGCACCGTCTCCCTCGTCTATCGCCGCGGCCGCGAGCAGATGCCCGCCAGCCGCTACGAACAGGACCTGGCCGCAGCCAACGGCATTCACCTCATCTTCAACGCCATGCCGTCGAGGATCAACGGCGCCAACGCGGTCGAAAGCATGACCTTCGACTACACCACCAGCGAAGGCGGCAAGCTCAGGGCGACCGGCGAAACGTTCGAGGTCCCCGCGGATCAGATACTGGTCGCCATCGGACAATGGATGGACGCCGATACCGGCAACCTCCAGGCCTCTGGCAGCAAGACGCTCGAGCGCTCCGCGGCCAACAAGAGCCCCGCGCCCTACAACAAGGTCTGGGTGGGCGGCGACTGCGCTTACGGCGGCGAGGACCTCACGGTCACCGCCGTGGAGGACGGCAAGATTGCCGCCGAAAGCATTCACGCATCGCTTGCGGGTTAAGGAGAACGGACATGGCTGATCTTTCGACGAACTTCATCGGCATCAAGTCTCCCAATCCATTCTGGCTCGCCTCCGCCCCACCCACCGACAAGGCCTACAATGTCGAGCGCGCCTATGAAGCCGGCTGGGGCGGCGTCGTGTGGAAGACACTCGGCGAGGCCGGTCCGCCCGTCGTCAACGTCAACGGCCCGCGCTATGGCGCCATCTGGGGTCCCGATCGCCGGCTGCTCGGCCTCAACAACATCGAACTGATCACCGATCGCGATCTCGAAACCAACCTGCGGGAGATGACGGAAGTCAAGAAGCGCTGGCCCGACCGGGCGCTGATCGCCTCGATCATGGTCCCCTGCGAGGAGAAGAGCTGGCGTGATATCCTGCCGCGCATCGAAGACACCGGCGCCGACGGTATCGAGCTCAATTTCGGCTGCCCGCACGGCATGAGCGAACGCGGCATGGGCGCCGCTGTCGGCCAGGTGCCGGAATACATCCAGATGGTCACCGAGTGGTGCAAGCAATACGGCAAGCTGCCGGTGATCGTGAAGCTCACGCCCAACATCACCGATATCCGCTACCCGGCGCGCGCGGCGAACAAGGGTGGCGCGGATGCGGTATCCCTGATCAACACCATCTCTTCCATCGTCTCGGTCGATCTCGACAGTTTCTCGCCCAACCCGTCGATCGATGGACGTGGATCCCATGGCGGCTATTGCGGCCCGGCGGTCAAGCCGATCGCCTTGAACATGGTGGCGGAAATCGCTCGCGATGCCGAAACCCGCGGCCTGCCCATCTCCGGCATCGGCGGGGTCAACACCTGGCGTGATGCGGCCGAGTTCATCGCACTGGGCTGCGGGACGGTGCAGGTCTGCACCGCAGCGATGACCTACGGCTTCAAGATCGTTCAGGAGATGATTGAAGGCCTCTCCAACTACATGGACGAAAAGGGCTTCGAAACCATCGAGGACTTCCGCGGCATGGCCGTGCCGAACGTCACCGACTGGCAGTATCTCAACCTCAACTACATCACCAAGGCGAAGATCGATCAGGATCTCTGCATCAAGTGCGGCCGCTGCCACATCGCCTGCGAGGACACCTCGCATCAGGCGATCACGAGCCTGGTGGACGGGGTCCGTCACTTCGAGGTGATGGACGACGAGTGTGTCGGCTGTAATCTCTGCGTCAATGTCTGCCCGGTCGAGAACTGCATCTCGATGGTACCGATGGCGACCGGCGAAACAGACCCGCGCACCGGCAAGACCGTCCAGTCCGATTACGCCAACTGGACGATGCATCCGAACAACCCGATGGCCACCGAGGCCGCCGAATAGGCTCCCGCGAACAGTTCCTGATCACGTTCCGGCAGAAGGAGAGCCGCCCGGTCATTCGGGCGGCTCTTTTTGTGCGTGAGCGCCTACTCGTCCGGTCCGATGCGGATCACGCGCTTGCCGAAATTTTCGCCGCGCAGCAGGCCGATGAAGGCGCGTGGCGCATTCTCCAGGCCGTCGATCATCTCTTCGCGATACTTGATCCGGCCGTCCTTGAGCCAGCCGCCCATCGCCTTGGAGAATTCCGGGTAGAGATGGCCGAACGTGTTGAAGATGATGAAGCCGCGAACGGTAAGCTGCTTGCGCAGAATCTGTCCCATCAGCCAGTTCATCCTGTCCGGGCCGCCCGGCAGACTGGTCGCGTTGTAGCCGGAGACCAGTCCGCAGACGGGAACGCGGGCATTGACGTTGAGGAGCGGAATGACCGCGTCGAGCACCTTGCCACCGACATTTTCGAAATAGACGTCGATGCCATCCGTGCAGGCGGATTTCAGCTGATCGGCGAAATCACCGGCCTTGTGATCGATACAGGCATCGAAGCCGAGATCGTCGACCGCATGCCTGCACTTGTCCGGACCGCCGGCGATGCCGACGACGCGGCAGCCGAGAATCTTGCCGATCTGGCCGACCGTTGCGCCGACCGGGCCCGTGGCCGCGGCCACGACGATCGTCTCGCCTTCCTTCGGCGCGCCGATCTGCGTCAGTCCGGCCCAGGCGGTGAATCCCGGCATTCCCAGAATGCCGAGCGCCCAGGACGGATGGTCGGGGGACTTTCCGAGGTTCATCGCACCCTCGCCCGTGGAGATCGAGTAATCCTGCCAGCCGCCCTGCGAGAGCACCCAGTCGCCTTCTTCGAACCGCTTGACGTTGCTCTTCACCACTCGGCTGACCGTACCTGCCGTCATGACGCCGCCGATCTCGACGGGAGCCGCATAGGAGGGCGCGTCGCTCATCCGCCCGCGCATGTAGGGATCGAGCGAGAGATAGACCGTGCGAAGCAGCATCTCGCCCTCGCCCGGCTCCGGTACGGAGACGGTCTCCATGCGCAGCGTATTGTCGTCGGGCTCGCCCTTCGGGCGCTCGGCGAGCACCAGTTGGCGGTTGTTCTCGGATGCCTGGGACATGGATGACCTCCTTTGTCGTTCGAACCGTGCGGTCCGGGGATGGAAGTCTATCTAGGGCGATCGCCCAGTTCTCAAGCCCGCGGCTTCAATCCGTCGAGAAACAATGTTTCGAGAAAACGCGCAGCATCCTCGAAGCGCCCTTCGCCCCCCCGGCCAGGGCCGAGAATGGCACGCACCTGAACGTCGAAATCGGCGTAATGCTGTGTCGTCGACCAGATCGCGAAAAGCATGTGGCGCGGGTCGGCCTTGTTGAGACGCCCGGCTTTCATCCAGCCTGAAATCACCTCGGACTTTTCGTCCACCAGTTCCCTGAGCCGGGTCTCGAGCATCTTCCGGATACGCGGAGCCCCCTGCAGTATCTCGTTGGCGAAGAGGCGGCTTTCGCGCGGGAAATCACGCGACATCTCGAGCTTGCGGCGGATATACATCCTGAGTTCCGGAATGGGGTCGCCGTTCTCGTTGAGACTTTCGAGCGGCTCCAGCCAGGTATCGAGAAGCCGGTCCAGAAGCGCTTCGTAAATGTCCTGCTTGCGGCGGAAATAATACAGGAGGTTCGGCTTGGACATGCCCGCACCATCGGCGATCTGGTCGACGGTGGCGCCACGGAATCCGTGAAGGGAAAAGGCGTCGAGCGCAGCATCGAGAATGCGCGCCTCGTTCTCGGTCTGGATGCGCGTCTTGCGCGGTTCCGGATTGTGATCCATCGCCGCTATGCCTCTATCCGTCTCGTTGCGCGCTTCGCAAATTTCACCCCCACATTCCCGTCCTTCCAATCGCCTCTTTCGCCCTTGACCGCGTCATTGGCGCTGATAGAGTTTTATCAAACAGTCAATTTCCGTAGCACAGCTTTGCGCGCGGAACCAAGCACCACAAAAACGGGCACTGACTGGATACATAAGCTTCAGGCTATGGGGAACACATGTCGAACCGTACCACCGTCACGCCGAACGACCTTCGGGCATTCTGGATGCCGTTTACGGCAAATCGCCAGTTCAAGCAGGACCCGCGCATGCTGGTCGCTGCGAAGGACATGCATTTCACCTCTTCCGACGGCCGCGAGATCCTTGACGGCACCGCCGGACTCTGGTGCGTCAATGCCGGCCACTGCCGCCCGAAAATCACCGAGGCGATCAGCCGGCAGGCCGGCGAGCTGGACTATGCGCCCGCCTTCCAGATGGGCCACCCCAAGGCTTTCGAACTGGCCAACCGCCTCATCGACATCGCGCCCGATCACATGGGCCATGTGCTCTTCACCAATTCCGGATCGGAGTCCGTCGATACCGCGCTGAAGGTCGCGCTCGCCTATCACCGCGCCAGGGGCGAGGGTTCGCGCTTCCGCCTGATCGGTCGTGAGCGCGGCTATCATGGCGTCAATTTCGGTGGCATCTCGGTCGGCGGCATCGTCACCAACCGCAAGATGTTCGGTACGCTGCTGACCGGCGTCGACCACCTGCCCCACACCCACCTCCCGGGCAAGAACACCTTCACCAGGGGCGTGCCCGAGCATGGCGCCGACCTGGCCGACGAACTCAGCCGCATCGTCACGCTGCACGATCCCTCCACCATCGCGGCCGTGATCGTGGAACCGGTCGCAGGCTCGACCGGCGTGCTGATCCCGCCGAAGGGCTACCTGCAGAAGCTGCGCGAGATCTGCACCCAGCATGGCATTCTTCTGATCTTCGACGAGGTCATTACCGGCTATGGACGTCTCGGCGCTGCCTTCGCGGCCGATTATTTCGGCGTGAAGCCGGACATCATGGTCACCGCCAAGGGCCTGACCAACGGCGTGATCCCGATGGGTGCGGTCTTCGTCACGCCCGAGATCCACGACGCCTTCATGAACGGCCCGGAACACCTGATCGAGTTCTTTCACGGCTACACCTATTCGGGCAATCCGATCGCCTCGGCCGCCGCTCTTGCCACCCTCGAGACCTACAAGGAAGAGGGGCTTTTCGAACGCGCAAGCGAACTCGCGCCCTATTGGGAAGAGGGGCTGCATTCGCTCAAGGGCGAACCGCACGTCACCGATATCCGCAATATCGGCCTCGTCGGCGCGGTCGAGCTGGAACCGATCGCGGGCTCGCCGACCAAGCGCGCCTTCTCGTGCTTCCTGCGCGCATGGGAAAAGGGCCTCCTGATCCGCACCACCGGCGACATCATCGCGCTGTCACCGCCGCTGATCATCTCGAAAGACCAGATCGACCAGATCATCGATACGCTGCGCTCCGTCCTCAACGAGGTCGATTGATGGCCCCCATTCGGGCCATCGCGCAGTCACCGGCAGCCGCCTCGCGGCACGCCGCCAAAACAATCCCGCCGCTGAACGAACACGGACCGGGCATGATCGTCATGCCCGGCTCGAGACGACACGTTTCGGACTGACAGGAGACAGACCATGGCCGCACCGGCAGCTAACATGAAGATCAACGCCGACAGGCTCTGGGATTCGCTGAGGGAGATGGCCGGGATCGGCCCCGGCGTTGCGGGCGGCAACAATCGGCAAACGGTCACCGACGAGGACGGCGAGGGCCGGCATCTGTTCCGGAAATGGTGCGAGGATGCAGGCCTGACCATGGGCGTCGATACCATGGGCAACATGTTCATGACGCGTCCCGGCACCGATCCCGATGCCCTCCCCGTCTATGTCGGCTCTCACCTCGACACCCAGCCGACCGGCGGCAAATATGACGGCGTTCTGGGCGTGCTCGGCGGTCTCGAGCTCGTCCGCACGCTCAATGATCTTGGCGTGAAGACCAGGCATCCGATCGTGGTCACCAACTGGACCAACGAGGAGGGCACCCGCTTTGCGCCGGCCATGCTCGCCTCCGGGGTCTTCGCCGGCATTCACGAGCAGGACTGGGCCTATGAGCGCACCGACGCCAAGGGCAGGAAATTCGGCGACGAACTGGCGCGCATCGGCTGGAAGGGCAAGGAGCAGGTGGGCGCGCGCAAGATGCACGCCTTCTTCGAACTCCACATCGAGCAGGGTCCCATCCTCGAGGCCGAAGGCAGGGATATCGGTGTCGTCACCCATGGCCAGGGGCTCTCCTGGACCCAGGTGACCATCACCGGCAAGGAAGCGCATACCGGCTCCACCCCGATGCCGATGCGGCGCAATGCGGGCCTCGGCATGGCGAAGGTGCTCCAGCTCGTCGACGAGATCGCCTGGAGCCACAAGCCCGACGCGGTGGGAGCTGCCGGCCATATCGACGTCCATCCGAATTCGCGCAACGTCATTCCCGGCAAGGTCGTCTTCACCGTCGACTTCCGCTCGCCCAATCTCGCCGTCATCGAGGACATGGAAAAGCGCCTCAAGGAGGGCGCCAGGAAGATCTGCGACGAGATGGAGCTCGGCATCGAGTTCGAGAAGGTCGGCGGCTTCGATCCGGTCGAGTTCGACGAGACATGCGTAACCGCCATCCGCAACGCCGCCGAGCGGCTGGGCTACTCGCACCGCAACATCATCTCCGGCGCCGGCCACGATGCCTGCTGGATCAACCGCGTGGCGCCCACCGCCATGGTCATGTGCCCCTGCGTCGACGGCTTGTCCCACAACGAGGCCGAAGAGATCACCAGGGAATGGGCCGCCGCCGGCGCAGAGGTGCTGATGCATGCGGTCGTCGAAACCGCGGAGATTGTGGAGTGAGCCCCGATCGCTTATATTTCGCCCATCGAAGGGTGATGCGATGTCCGACGAGGTCACGAACGAACTCATCTACGAGACACTCCGGCGCGTGCAGGAAACCCTCTCTCTGCACACGCAGTATCACCTTGAGGTCAAGGAACGTCTCGGCTTTCTCGAACAACAATATGCGAGGATTTCGCGTCGCGTTGATCGCATCGACGAACGCCTCGACCGCGTCGAGCGGCGGCTCGACCTCACCGACGCCTGAGCTGCGCTTCGCTTCACGATACAGTTTGCGGGGGCACGCTTTATGACGACCGCAACCATCTTCGCCTTCGCCGCAATGGCAGCACTTCTCATCATGTCGCCCGGCCCGAATGGGGTGCTGATCGCCAAGACGGTGCCCACCTCTGGACGTGGCGCGGGCTTTGCCAATATCGCCGGTTTCATGCTTGCCTTCTTCGTCCACGGCACCTTCGCGATATTCGGCCTGTCGCTCGTTCTCATGCAGTCGGCGCACCTCTTTCTCGCCGTCAAGCTTCTGGGCGCGGGCTATCTGATCTGGATCGGCATCAAGG
This sequence comes from Pseudohoeflea suaedae, assembly GCF_004354915.1. Classification (GTDB taxonomy): domain Bacteria; phylum Pseudomonadota; class Alphaproteobacteria; order Rhizobiales; family Rhizobiaceae; genus Pseudohoeflea; species Pseudohoeflea suaedae. The sequence goes on from NZ_SMSI01000004.1 coordinate 301,099, forward strand.
CGCTGCGCCAGGCATGGCGTAACCCTCCCGCGCCAGTCGCCGAGGTCGCTCCGGCGCGGCGCCGGCGAAAGCTGACCGCGGCATTCATCGAGGGCTTTCTCACCAACGCGCTCAATCCCAAGGTGGCGATGTTCTATCTCGCTGCGTTCCCGCAGTTCATCCCGCATGACACGGCTTCCCCGGCTTCGGCCTATCTGCTGGTCGCCATCCATGCCACGCTGAATGCGGTCTGGTTCGTTCCGATGGTCCTGCTTTTCGACCGGCTGTCGGTCGCAGCCCGCAGCGGTCGCATGCAGCGATGGATCAAGGGCGCGACCGGAGCGATCTTCGTCGGCTTCGGCATCAAGCTTGCGACATTGCGCCCATGACCCGGCAATCTGGAGAAATTTCATGAGTTCGGCAGCCAAGGTCGTCCCGATCGAAAAGACCGACGAGCGCCAGCTCCGCATCGACCTCGCCGCCGCCCTAAGGCTCGCCGCACGCAATGACTGGCACGAGGGCGTCGCGAACCACTTCTCGGCAGCCGTCTCGCCGGAGGGAAAGACGTTTCTCGTCAATCCGCGATGGAAGCATTTTTCCCGCGCCAAGGCCTCCGAGCTCCTGCTTGTCGATGCCGACGATCCCGAGACCATGAAGCGCGAGGATGCGCCCGATCCGTCCGCCTGGTCGATCCACTCGGCGATCCATCGCAACCTGCCTCATGCCCGCGTCGCGCTGCATCTGCATCCGCCCTATGCGACGACGCTGGCGACGCTGAAGGACCCGGCCATCCATCCGATCGATCAGGTCACCGCGCGCTTCTACAATCGTCTCGCCATCGACCGGTCCTTCGGCGGCATCGCAACCGAGGAAGCCGAGGGCGAGCGCATCGCCGCCACCATCGGCAACCATTCCGCCGTCATGATGGGCAATCACGGCGTGACCACCGTCGGCCAGACGGTCGCCGAGGCCTTCGACGCCATGTACCATCTCGAGCGCGCGGCCCGGACGATGGTGCTGGCCTATTCGACTGGCCGCGAGCTCAACATCATGCCGCACGACCTCGCCGAGGCGACGGCTGCGGAATGGGACGTCTACAAGGACGCCGAAGAAGCCCATTTCGCCGAGATGAAACGGATCCTCGACGCGGAGGACCCCTCCTACGCCGATTGATCCGACCACATGAAAAAATGAGACAAGGGGAATGCAAATGAGCAGCAAGGTCATCAAGAACGGAACCATCGTAACGGCCGACCTGACCTACAAGTCGGATGTGAAGATCGAGAACGGCATCATCACGGAAATCGGCCCGGATCTTTCCGGCGACGAGACGCTCGACGCGACCGGCTGCTACGTGATGCCGGGCGGCATCGATCCCCACGTCCACCTCGAAATGCCCTTCATGGGCACCTACTCCTCTGACGATTTCGAGAGCGGCACCCGCGCCGCGCTTGCCGGCGGCACCACCATGGTGGTCGATTTCTGTCTGCCCAACCCGGACCAGTCGCTGCTCGAGGCGCTGCAGCGCTGGGACAACAAGTCGACGCGGGCCAATTGCGACTACTCCTTTCACATGGCGATCACCTGGTGGGGCGAGCAGGTCTTCAACGAGATGGAGACGGTCGTCCGCGAAAAGGGGATCAACACCTTCAAGCACTTCATGGCCTACAAGGGCGCGCTGATGGTGCAGGACGACGAGATGTACGCCTCCTTCCAGCGTTGCGCCGAGCTGGGCGCCATGCCGCTGGTCCATGCCGAGAACGGCGACGTGGTGGCGGACCTCTCGGCCCGTCTTCTGGCCGAGGGCAATAACGGACCGGAGGCGCACGCCTATTCCCGCCCGCCGCAGGTCGAGGGCGAGGCCACCAACCGCGCCATCATGATCGCCGACATGGCGGGCGTGCCGCTCTATGTCGTCCACACCTCCTGCGAACAGAGCCACGAGGCCATCCGCCGCGCTCGCCAGAACGGCATGCGCGTCTATGGAGAGCCGCTCATCCAGCATCTCACCCTCGATGAAAGCGAATATTTCGACAAGGACTGGGACCACGCCGCCCGCCGGGTGATGTCGCCGCCCTTCCGCAACAAGCAGCACCAGGATTCGCTCTGGGCCGGCCTGCAGTCGGGCTCGCTGCAGGTGGTCGCCACCGACCATTGCGCCTTCACCACCGACCAGAAGCGTTTCGGCGTCGGCGATTTCACCAAGATCCCGAACGGCACCGGCGGCCTCGAGGACCGGATGCCGATGCTCTGGACCTATGGCGTGGCGACGGGCCGGCTGACGATGAACGAGTTCGTCGCCGTCACCTCCACCAACATCGCCAAGATCCTCAACTGCTACCCGCAGAAGGGTGCCATCCTCGTCGGCGCGGACGCCGATATCGTCGTCTGGGATCCGGAAAAGGAAAAGACGATCTCCGCCAAGTCCCAGCAATCGGCGATCGACTACAACGTCTTCGAAGGCAAGAAGGTGAAGGGCCTGCCACGCTTCACGCTTTCGCGCGGCAAGGTCTCGGTGACCGACGGCAAGATGACCAATGAGGAAGGCTGGGGCAAGTTCGTCAAGCGCGAACCCTACGGCGCCGTCAACAAGGCGCTTTCGACCTGGAAGGAAATTTCCGCCCCGCGCAAGATCGAGCGGACAGGCATTCCCGCTTCGGGAGTGTGAGGCTTGGTTGGCGCCAGCTCCACTCCGCCCCTCGCCAGCGTTCTCGAAGCCGCGCTCTATGTCGATGACCTCGACGCGGCGAAGGGGTTTTACGGCGACGTGCTCGGCCTCGAAAAGATCACCGAGGTGGAGGGCCGTCATGTCTTCTATCGCGCCGGCGAAACCGTGGTGCTGCTCTTCATTGCCGAACAGACGCGCATTCCGACGACCAACGCAAAGCTTCCCGTCCCGCCGCATGGCGCGGACGGGCCGGGCCATCTGTGCTTTGCCGCCGATGCGGCGGCGCTGGAAGCCTGGCACGAGAGGCTGGAGCATGCCGGCATCGGGATCGAGGCCGATTTCGAATGGCCGAACGGCGCCCGCTCGATCTATGTCCGTGATCCGGCGGGCAATTCGATCGAGTTCGCCGAGCCGAAACTGTGGGCGTAGGCCCAAACAAGGGGATAGACAGTCATGATCAACGTCGCACTCGTCACCGCCGGAGGCTCGGGCATGGGCGCCGCAGCTGCGCGCAAACTCGCAGAGACCGGCCATGCGGTCGCCATTCTCTCCTCCTCCGGCAAGGGCGAGGCGCTCGCCGACGAGCTCGGCGGCCTCGGCGTCACCGGCTCGAACCAGAACGAGGACGACCTTAAAAAACTTGTCGACGGCGCCATGGAGCGCTGGGGCCGCATCGACGTGCTGGTCAATTCCGCCGGCCACGGGCCGCGTGCGCCGGTGCTCGAACTCACCGACGAGGACTGGCACACCGGCCTCGATGTCTACATGCTTTCGGCGGTTCGCCCGACCCGCCTCGTGACCCCGATCATGGTCGAGCAGAAGGCCGGCGCGATCATAAACATCTCGACCTTCGCCGCCTTCGAGCCCGATCCGGTCTTCCCGACCTCGGGCGTCTTTCGCGCCGGTCTCGCCGCCTTCTGCAAGCTCTATTCGGACAGATATGCGCCCGATAACGTGCGAATGAACAATGTATTGCCAGGCTTCATAGACAGCCTGCCTGAAAAAGAGGCATTCCGCGGACGAATCCCCATGGAACGCTATGGAAAAGTCGAGGAAATCGCGGAAACCATTGCGTTTCTGGCCTCCGACGGTGCAGGGTACATCACAGGCCAGAACATCAGGGTAGACGGGGGAATTACGCGGTCGGTATGAGTACAATGCCAGTCATTTCAGCAAGAAACCTGGACCTCGTCTTCCAGACCGGCGACGGCTCGGTCCAGGCGTTGTCCGATATCACGCTCGACATCGAAAAGGGCGAATTCGTCTCCCTCATCGGCCCCTCGGGCTGCGGCAAGACCACACTCCTGAGGGTGATCGCCGATCTTGAGAAACCGACCGCCGGCTCGATCACCGTCAACGGCACGACGCCTGAAAATGCACGCCTCGACGGCGCCTACGGCTATGTCTTCCAGCAAGCAGCCCTCTTCCCGTGGCGCACGATCGCCGACAACGTGGCGCTGCCCCTGGAGATCATGGGGCTGGGCGCCGAGGAAAAGGCGTCCCGCATCAAGCGCAATCTCGACCTCGTCAACCTGACCGGCTTCGAGAAGAAGTTTCCCTGGCAACTCTCCGGCGGCATGCAGCAGCGCGCGTCCATCGCCCGCGCACTCGCCGTCGAGCCCGACATGCTTCTGATGGACGAACCCTTCGGAGCGCTGGACGAGATCGTCCGCGACCACCTCAATGAAGAACTGCTGAAGCTCTGGGCCACCACGAAGAAGACCGTCGTCTTCGTCACGCACTCGATCCCGGAAGCCGTCTATCTGTCGACGAGGATTGTCGTCATGAGCCCGCGACCGGGCCGCATTCACGAGATCATCGACTGCGACCTCGGCGACGACCGGCCGCTCGACATACGCGAAACCCCGGAATTCCTGCGGATCGCTCACCAGGTCCGCGACGGCCTGCGCGAGGGACATAGCGATGAGGCGTGAGGCGCGACCATGATTACCATGCGCGACTTCTTCACCGGAAGGCTGGTGCCGGTTCTCACCATTCTCGCGGCGATCGTGGTCATCTGGTACGGCGCGGCCGTGGCGCTCAACGCGCCTGTCCTGCGCGACTTCGAAAAACGCGCCGGCGAGCAGACCCAGGGGATGGAGTTCATCCTCAAGACCTGGTCGCAGCCCAAACCCACAATGCCCGCGCCACATCAGGTGGCTGCCGCCTTCTGGAAATACACCGTCGGCGTCAAGCTCAGTTCCAACCGCAGCCTGATCTACCACTCCTGGGTCACGCTTTCCGCCACGCTTCTGGGCTTCGCCATGGGCACCGCGCTCGGCGTCGTCATCGCGATCTCGATCGTTCACGTGCCCGCGCTCGACAAGTCGCTGCTGCCCTGGATCATCACCTCGCAGACCGTGCCCATCCTGGCGGTGGCGCCCATGATCATCGTGCTTCTCGCAGCCATCGGCGTGACCGGACTTCTGCCCAAAGCGCTGATCTCGACCTATCTCTCATTCTTCCCTGTCGCCGTCGGCATGGTGAAGGGCCTGCGCTCGCCCGACATCCTGCACATGGACCTGATGCGCACCTATTCGGCAAGCCGCTCGCAGGTGCTGTGGAAGCTCAGGATTCCCGCTTCGGTGCCGTTCTTCTTCGCCTCGATCAAGGTGGCGATCGCCGCTTCGCTGATCGGCGCCATCGTCGGTGAACTGCCGACCGGCGCCGTCGCGGGCATCGGCTCCAAACTGCTGGCGGGCTCGTATTACAGCCAGACGATCGACATTTTCGCAGCGCTCATCGCAGGCTCGATCTGCGCCATCCTGCTGGTAACACTTGTCGACATCACCGGACGCTTTGTCGAACGCCGCATGGGAGTAAAGCCATGATCGCGTTTCGTCCCAACTGGCAGGCGATTGCCGCCTTCCTCGCCGGTCTGGCGAGCCTCGTCGCCCTGCCCTTCACGGCCACGATGGAAACCGGCGCCTCGCTCCTGGTCACGGTGATCGTGGTTGGCGCGTCGGTTCTCTCGATGCTGAAGCTGCGCCCCGCAGTCGAAGCCGTCATTCTCGCGGTCGCCAGCCATGGCGCAGCCTGGCTCTTGATAGGCGGACTGGAGGATGCCTTCGGCACCGCCACCTTCGGCTATTTCGCGAGCCTCGCCGCCGCCTGGCTTCTTGCCTGGCGACTGGTGACGGTTCTCTCGGAAATGAAACTGACTTCGGTCACGGCACAGCGCACGGTATCCCTGATCGTGCCCGCCATCTTCGGCATCTGGATCCTGATCCTGTGGGAGGCGCTGACGCGCGGCGGAGGTGTGCCCTTCGTGCTTCTGCCGCCGCCCTCCTCCATCGGTGCGCGCATCGTCACCTCGACCAACATCCTCGCCGCCGACTTCGTGCAGACCGTCTTGAAGGCCGTGTTCATCGGCTATCTGATCGGCACCCTGTCGGGCTTCGTGGTCGCGGTCCTCGCCGACCGGTTCCGGTTTCTCGCAGCCGGGCTTCTGCCCATCGGCAACATGGTGGCTGCCTTGCCGATGATCGGCATCGCCCCCATCATGGTGATCTGGTTCGGCTTCGACTGGCATTCCAAGGCCGCCGTCGTGGTCGTCATGACCTTCTTCCCGATGCTCGTGAACACGCTCGCAGGCCTCGCCGCCACCGGTCACATGGAGCGCGACCTGATGCGCACCTATGGCGCCAGCCACTGGCAGGTGCTGGGCAAGCTGCGGTTGCCGGTCGCCATGCCCTTCATCTTCAACGCCCTCAAGATCAATTCGACTCTCGCGCTCATCGGTGCGATCGTGGCCGAATTCTTCGGGACGCCGGTCGTCGGCATGGGCTTCCGCATTTCGACCGAGGTCGGTCGGATGAACCTCGACATGGTATGGGCGGAAATCGCGCTCGCGGCTGTGGTGGGGTCCTTGTTCTACGGCCTGCTCGCGCTTGCCGAGCGGATCGTGACATTCTGGCATCCAAGCTATCGTTGATGGCGCGGGGCCACTTCCAGAGGAGAATAAACGCATGAAAAAAATGCTCAGCACCCTTGCTACCACCGTCGCCATCACTTTTCTCGCCGGCAGCGCCCATGCCGCCGACGAGGTGACCCTGCAGCTCAAATGGGTGGCCCAGGCCCAGTTCGCCGGCTACTACGTCGCCAAGGACAAAGGCTTTTACGAGGACGCCGATCTCGACGTCACCATCAAGCCCGGCGGTCCCGACATCGCCCCGGAACAGGTGATCGCCGGCGGTGGCGCCGATGTGATCGTCGACTGGATGGGTGGCGCGCTTGCGGCCCGCGAGAAGGGCGTCGGCCTCGTCAACATCGCCCAGCCCTTCAAGAAGGCCGGCATGGAGCTGGTCTGCCCGAAGGACGGCCCGATCCAGACCACCGAGGACTTCCCGGGCCACACGCTCGGTGTCTGGTTCTTCGGAAACGAGTATCCGTTCTACGCCTGGATGAACAAGCTCGGCATTTCCACCGAAGGCGGCGATGGCGGCGTGACCGTGCTCAAGCAGAGCTTCGACGTCCAGCCGCTCATCCAGAAACAGGCCGACTGCATCTCGGTGATGACCTATAACGAGTACTGGCAGCTGATGGATGCCGGCTACAAGCCGGAAGACCTCGTCGTCTTCAACTATTCGGAACTGGGCGTCGACCTTCTCGAGGACGGCCTCTATGCCATGGAAGACGATCTCAAGGATCCGGAATTCGCCGACAAGATGGTGCGTTTCGTTTCGGCTTCGATGAAAGGCTGGAAATATGCCATCGAAAACCCGGATGAAGCCGCCGAAATCGTCATGGACAATGGCGGTCAGGACGAGAACCATCAGAAGCGCATGATGGGTGAAGTCGCCAAGCTCATCGGCGAGCCGGATGCCAAGCTGATCGAAGCGGCCTACGAGCGTACCGCGCAGGCTCTTCTCGACCAGAAGATCATCGAGACAGAGCCTTCAGGCGCGTGGACCGCGGACATCACCGACAAGGTGACCGTGGAATAACGCGTTCCAGCTTGTGAAAAGTCATGCGGCCGGCGGCAACGCCGGCCGTTTTGCTATAGTGAGCAAACGAGATTCGAACGGAGCCTTCGCCAATGACCAGCCGCCTTACCGACCGCATCGACCAGGGACAGGGCAAGACGAAAGCGGACATCGTCTTGAAGGGCGGCCGCCTCTACGATCTCGTCAGCGGTGAATTGCGCGAGGGCGACATCGCCATCTGCGGCGAGACTGTCGTGGGAACGCTGGAGCGTTATGAGGGCGTCGAGGAGATCGACATCTCCGGCCGCATCGTGGTGCCGGGCTTCATCGACACCCATCTCCACATCGAATCCTCGCTCGTCACGCCGCATGAATTCGACCGCTGCGTCCTGCCGCGCGGTATCACCACTGCGATCTGCGATCCCCACGAGATCGCCAACGTGCTCGGCGTGCCCGGTATCCGTTTCTTCCTCGATTCCGCCGAGCGCACGATCATGGATGTGCGTGTTCAGCTCTCCAGTTGCGTGCCGGCCACGCATCTCGAAACCGCGGGCGCCGAACTGAAGATCGAGGATCTGCTCCCGTTCCGCGACCACCCCAAGGTCATCGGTCTCGCCGAGTTCATGAACTTCCCGGGCCTGCTGGCAAAGGATCCCATCTGCATCGCCAAGCTGGAGGCCTTCCAGGGCGGACACATAGATGGCCATGCGCCTCTGGTGCGCGGTTATGCCTTGAATGGCTATCTTTCAGCCGGCATTCGCACCGATCACGAGACGACCACCGCGGAGGAAGCGCTCGAAAAGCTCTCCAAGGGCATGCATATTCTCGTCCGCGAAGGATCCGTCAGCCGCGATCTCGACGCGCTGATCCCGATCATGACCGAGCGCAACTCGCCCTTCCTGGCGCTGTGCACGGATGATCGCAATCCGCTCGACATCGCCGAGCACGGCCATCTCGACTACATGATCCGCCATGCGATCGCGCAAGGCGCCGATCCCCTCGCCGTCTATCGCGCCGCCTCGATCTCCGGTGCCCGAGCGTTCGGACTGCGCGACCGCGGCCTCGTGGCGCCGGGCTGGCGCGCCGATCTCGTGGTGCTCGACAGTCTCGAGGGCTGTAATGCGCAGATGGTGTTTTCCGCCGGGCGGCTGGTGACAGACGAACTCTTCGCCACCCGCGAAGACGTTGCGCCCGTGGGACTTGAAAGCGTGAGGGCACCCCGCGTCGAACCGGCAACCTTCGCCGTGCGCAAGAACAATCCGGAGACCGCCGTCATCGGCATCCTGCCGGGCAAGATCATTACCGAGAAACGCATGCTCACCCTCGATGTCTCCGAGGGCGAGAAACATGCCGACATCGACCGCGACATCCTGAAGGTCACGGTCATCGAGCGTCACGGGAAAAACGGCAACATCTCGACCGGCTTTGTGCAGGGCTTCGGCCTCAAGCACGGCGCCATCGCCTCCACCGTCGGCCATGACAGCCATAATCTCTGCGTCATCGGCGCCGACGAGGTCTCGATGGCGACGGCAGCCAACCGCATGGCCGAGATCGGCGGCGGCTTCGTGGTGGCCGAGGACGAAACGGTGATAGCGGAGATCGCGCTTCCGGTGGCGGGCCTGATGAGCCTCGAACCCTACGAAAAGGTGCGCGAGCTCTTGATCCCGCTCCGCAAGGCCGCTCGCGATCTCGGCGGCACGCTGGAAGAACCCTTCCTCCAGCTCGCCTTCCTGCCGCTGCCGGTCATCCCCCACCTGAAGATCTCCGACCGCGGCATGGTCGACGTCGACGCCTTCGAGATCATCGAGGCGTAAGCGAGATCGGCAAAAGCGACTTTCTGATAGGAAAACCCAAACTCTCTACTCGTCATTCTCGGGCTTGCCCCGAGAATCCATACCGTGATGCTGGCCGAACGGCATGGATGCCCGGATCAAGTCCGGGCATGACGACAGAGTGGCACTTCACTCAGCCTTCACGCTGTCTGCCGAAAGCCCCTTGATCAGCGCGAAACCGTTGGCGCCGAGTTTGAGGATCTCGCCGGCCATCTCGCAGTTTCGCGAGACGGGCTCGGGCGTGGCCTTCTGGCCAAGTGTCAGCGCCTGAGGCGCGCTGGAGAGATTGAACAGGCAGAGCAGGCCGTCCGCCCCCTCGCCCCGCGCAAAGCCGAGCACCGGCTCGGGCAGATCGGCAAAACTCGTCACCCCGCTCATCAGGGCGTCAGAGCTTTTTCGGTACGCCAGCATCTCGCGGTAATAGGCGAGCACCGAATTGGGATCGTCGTCCTGCCGGTCGACCGCGTGCGCCGCCTGTTCGGGCTTGACCGGCAGCCACGGCTTGGCGTCGGAAAACCCGCCATGCTCGGCCTGCGCCTGCCAGACCATCGGCGTGCGGCAGCCGTCGCGGCCCTTGTATTCGGGCCAGAAGGTGATGCCGGGCGGGTCGACGAGCTCCTCGAAGGCGAGTTCCGTTTCGGTCTGCCCGAGTTCTTCGCCCTGATAGAGGCAGATCGTCCCTTCGAGCGAGAGGAGAAGGGCAGCGGCCTGGCGGGCGAGCGCATCGGGATCGTCGGAATGCCTGGCCCAGCGGCTGACATGACGGATGACGTCGTGGTTGGAAAAGCTCCAGCACGGCCAGCCGTTGCGGTCACGCGCGGCGTCGTAAAAGGCCTTCACGCATTTCCGGAAATGTGCCGCGGAGAACTGATCGCTCAGCATTTCGAAGGAATAGGCCATGTGCAGCTTGTCGCCGTCGGCGGTGTACTCGGCCATGATGGCGTTCGCCTTGTGGCTTTCGCCGACCTCGCCCACCATCATGCGTGCGTCGTACTTGTCCATCGTCTCGCGCATGCGCCTGAGGAAAGGGACGTTCTCGGGGCGGGTCTTGGAATAGACATGGTCCTGCATGTCGTAGGGACGCACCGCGTTTCGTCCGGCGGCCGTCATCAGCGGCGGGTTGTTCCTCAGCCGCGTGTCGTGGAAATAGTAGTTCACGGTGTCGAGCCGGAACCCGTCGACGCCGCGGTCGAGCCAGAACTCCATGATGTCCAGGATTTCGTCCTGCACCGCCCTGTTGTGGAAATTCAGGTCCGGCTGCGAGGTGAGGAAGTTGTGCAGGTAATATTGCCGCCGGCGGGTATCCCACTGCCAGGCGGAACCACCGAACACGGAAGGCCAGTGATTGGGCACGAAGCCGTCCTCGTCGGCATCCGCCCAGACATACCAGTCGGCTTTCGGATTGTCGCGCGACGAGCGGCTTTCCTCGAACCACGGATGCCGGTCGGATGAATGGGAATAGACCTGGTCGACGATGACTTTGAGGCCGAGCTCGTGCGCACGCGCGATCAGCCTGTCGAAATCCTCCAGCGTGCCGAAAGTCGGGTCGATATCGCGATAATCGGAGACGTCATAGCCCATGTCCTCCATGGGCGAGGTGAAGATCGGAGACAGCCAGATGGCGTCGACCCCGAGCGAGGCGACATGATCGAGCCGGCCGGTGATCCCCTTGAGGTCACCCATGCCGTCGCCGTTGGAATCCTGAAAGGAGCGAGGGTAAATCTGGTAGATGACCGCGCCACGCCACCAGTCGGATTTCGTCTCTGCCATTCTAGCCTCCGCTATCGGGTTTCACCTGAAGCTGATCAGCCCCGGAACCCGAATGCAAGGGTCAGGCGGCAGGTTGTTCCTCGATACCGAGAAGAAGATTGATCGATGGACGGGATTTGACCAGATCATCGATCGAATATTGCGACAGAACCTCGAAGAAGGCGCCGAGTGCCTTTCGGAGCGCGCCGTTCAGGCCGCAGGAATCGACCAGCGGGCAATCCGCCATGTCGTTCTCGAAACATTCCGCCATGGCGAAATTCTCTTCCGTCACGGTCACGACATCCACCAGCGTGATCTCTTCGGCGGGACGCGCCAGGCGAATTCCGCCGTTGCGGCCGCGCACGGTTTCGACAAGCCCGGCCTTTGTCAGCGGCTGCAGGATCTTGAACAGAAACAGTTCGGAGACGTTGTAAGCCTTGGCGATCTCGGCAATACGGCTGAGTTGCCCCTTGTTCGCGCCGCAATACATCAATATCCGGATAGCGTAGTTGGTCTGGCGGGTCAGTCGCATCATGCACTCCTCGGTGGCGCTATCCTAGTTTAGAATGATTCAAGCAGAAAAGTGAACCTTTTTATTCAGGTTTTTTCCACAAATCACGGCTGGCGCGGTTTACGCGGATGAAACCTTGCAAGCATTGAATGTGTTGGCAAGGGAATTGGGAATGACAATGGCAATCGAAGACGAATTCGAAAAGAAAAACGGTTTCCCGCGCTCGGCGGCGACATTGGAGAATTGGCGCCGGCAACCTTTCAGCCGCTGGTCGTTCCGCAACGCCGCGGAACTGGTGCCCTCCGCGCGCATCGCCACGGATATGCCGCGTCCCCTGCCCCAGCGCATCCGCAATCAGGAACTCATGGCAAGCCCCGTGCAGCCCGGTTCGGGTGAAACCGTTGCGTGGTTCCTCGCCCGCAGCCAGACCGACAGCTTCGTCATGTCGCGCGATGGCCGCATCGTTGCCGAGTGGCATGCGACAGGCGTCGACCGGGAAGACCCGCATCTCGTCTTCTCGATCACCAAGTCGATCACCGCGCTGGTCTTCGCCATCCTCGAGGAAGACGGTCTCATCGATCCGTCCCTCTCCGTCGGCATGATCCTGCCCGAAACGCGCAAAAGCGCTTTCGGCGACGCCACATTGCGGGAACTTCTCGACATGCGCGTGAGCCTCGACTTCGAGGAATCCTACCTGTCGGATGGCGACTATGCCCGCTATCGCCGCGCCATGCTGTGGAACCCGCCGCAGGCAGGCCAGCCGGACGAAGGCCTCTTCAAGATGCTCTGCAGCTTGCGCAAGGGAGAGGCAGCCCACGGCGGAGCGCATGCCTACCAGTCGCCCAATTCCGACATGCTGGGCATGGTCATCGAGAAGGTGTCAGGCCGCCGCTTCACCGATCTGGTGTCCGACCTCATATGGAAGCCGCTCGGTGCTTCCGCGGACGCATTCCTGACGGTTGACCGCCTTGGCGCCCCGCGCACGGCCGGCGGCTTCTCGTGCCGTCCGCATGATCTGCTTCTGCTGGGCGAAATGATGATGAACGAAGGCGTCGGCCAGGCCGGGCGCATCATCCCCGCGCGTTTCATCCACGACATGATGAAAAACGGCGACGAGAAGATCTGGGCCGAAGGCGACCAGGCGGACTTTCTTCCGCACGGACGCTACCGCAGCCAGTGGTATCAGGTCGGGGGCGACCGCCAGGCATTCCTGGCGGCAGGCATCCACGGCCAGTATCTGTATGTCGATCCGGAAACACGCACCGTCATCGTCAAATACGCCTCGCAGGACGAACCGGCGGACGATCCTCTCGATCAGGAAAACCTCGCCTTTTTCCGCCGCCTCTGCACGGAGCAGGTGGCAGCGGAAAGCTGGAGCTGACCGCCCTATTCGAAAACGATCCTGGGTGCTGAACGGGCCTGCCCTCCGGCACCCTCAAGTCCGGCCTTAACGCCCTCGGCAATATCGAGATAGGCCCTGGCGTGCGGACCATCCGGTTCGCAGGCGACCACCGGCTTGCCCGCATCCGAGGTCTCGCGGATCGGCATGGCGAGCGGCACTTCGCCCAGGAACGGCACACCCAGCTTTTCCGCTTCGGCACGCGCGCCGCCATGACCGAAAATGTCATGACGTCCGCCGCAGTCGGGACAGACGAAATGGCTCATGTTCTCGACTAGGCCCAGGATCGGGATATTCACGCGCTTGAACATGTTGATGCCCTTGCGCGCGTCGAGAAGTGCGAGATCCTGCGGCGTCGATACGATGACCGCGCCGGCCAGCGGCACCTGCTGCGCCATGGTCAGCTGCGCGTCGCCGGTGCCTGGCGGCATGTCGACCACCAGGACATCGAGTTCGCCCCAGGCGACCTCGCGCAGCATCTGTGTCAGCGCCGACATCACCATCGGACCGCGCCAGATCATCGGCGTCTCTTCCTCGACGAGGAATCCGATCGACATGATCTTCAGCCCGTAATTCTCCATCGGCTTGAGCATGCGGCCCTCAAGCTGCTCGGGACGCCCGCTCACCCCCGTCAGCCGCGGCACCGAGGGGCCGTAGATATCGGCATCGAGAAGCCCGACGCGGAGACCCTTGGCCTTCAGCGCCAATGCGATATTGACGGCGGTCGTCGACTTGCCGACGCCGCCCTTGCCCGAGGCGACGGCGATGATCTTCGAGACACCGGGGATATCGACCTTGGCTCTTCCGCCACCCTGGCCTGGGGCACCCTGTCCCGGCGCCGTAGCGTGGGAATGGCCGTGACCGCCCTGCGCAGGACGCTGCTGCGGAGCGGACGAGGCCGGCGTGCTGCCGCCTTCACGTGCAGCGGTAAGTGCCACCATCGCGCTCTTCAGACCCTCGACCTGCAGCGCGGCTTTTTCCGCGGCCATCCGCATGGGCTCGAGTTCCTGAGCCTTTTCGGCCGGAACGGTCAGCGAGAAATAGGCCTTGCCGTCGGCAATGAAGATATCCGACACGATGCCGAGCGTAACGATATCGGTTTCCAGGTCCGGGCCGCGCACACTTCGCAGCTTGTCGAGAATCTGTTCCTTGGTGACTGTCAATTGACGCTCCCATGCCTTCATTCAGTTCCTCACATAAGGGTCATCGCATCGCGTTCCAATGGCTTTCGGCCCGAAGCGCTCAATTCCTTTTCTCGCGGACAAGAAAGAGCGGGATAACGCGGCAATCGCCGCCGATCTCCAAAGGCGAGGAGATTTCCCGCAGCCCGTCACGGCTCAGCCCGGCTGAACGCCGTGCCGGTATTGCGCAATGTGCGAAGAACTGATTTCGGTATGGTTGCGCTGCGCGATGAATTGAAGAAGCTGCTGCTCTGAACGCGGTATTGTGAGGTGCCGGCCATGTCTTTGGAAACCCTGCTCGCATTCGTGCTGGCGTCGAGCATTATCGAGATCACGCCGGGCCCGAACATGGGTTATCTCGCCGTGGTTTCGCTCGGCGAAGGCCGGCGCGCCGGTTTTCTCACCGTTCTCGGCATCGCCCTGGGCCTCGCGACGATCGGCACCGCATCCGCCATGGGACTTGCGGGCATCGTCTCCAACTCGCCACTGGCCTATGAATTCCTGCGCTGGAGCGGCGTGATCTTCATGCTGTATCTCGCCTATGACGCCTGGCGATCGGGGAATGAAGAAGAGGTCAGGCATTCCTCTGTCGCCCACTTCCGGCGCGGGCTGGTCACCAATCTCCTCAACCCGAAAGCCGCGATATTCTTTCTCACTGTCATCCCCGCATTCCTGCCGGGCGAGGTCGAAAATCTTGCCGCCAACCTGCTTCTCGTGGCGATCTATGTCGCTGTCGCAACGGTCATTCATGGCGGGATCGTGCTGCTTGCCGACAGTCTCGCGCCGTTTCTCACCGATCCGCAAAGATCGCTTCGCATCAGGCGGCTTCTGGCCGTTCTTCTCGCTTGCGTGGCGATCTGGTTCGGCTTTTCGACGGCAAACCCGGGATAGGTCCGGCTCAAAACATCAGGGAAGCAATACCAAGGAGTGCCGGCAGCGCCTGAACATAGAAAATCCGGCGTGACACGGTGACAGCGCCGTAGACACCTGCGGCGGCAACACAGCCGAAGAAGAAGAGCGCAATGTGCGACTGCCAGACCGGATTGGTGATCATCAGCGACCAGATCAGCCCGGCTGCGAGAAAGCCGTTATACAGCCCCTGATTGGCGGCCATCGCCTTGGTCGGCGCGAACATCTCTTTCGGCAGACCGCGAAAGACCTTCGGTCCGCGGCTCTCCCAGACGAACATCTCCAGCCACACGATGTAGAGATGAATTGCTGCCACCAGAACAGCGATGATAGCGCTGACGACCGACACGTGCGCCTCCCCGATTGAAACGAGAAACGACACTGACCGCATAGTCCGGCGCTGGCAACGCCCGAGCTTGCCTCATCCCCTGCTTTGCGCAGCCTAGCCGCAGGAGGCGGAGCGTCCGGCATTGCGACCGGAGAAAATGCAGCCGCCGAGGAAGGTGCCCTCAAGCGCGTTGTAGCCGTGATAACCGCCACCGCCGAACCCGGCCGCCTCTCCCACGGCGAAGAGCCCGGGAACGGGATTGCCGTCGAGACCGAGCACCCGCGCGTCGAGATCCGTCTCGAGACCGCCCAGCGTCTTGCGGGTGAGGATATGCAGCTTCACCGCGATGAGCGGCCCCTTGTCCTTGTCGAGGATCTTGTGCGGGCGCGCGGTGCGGATCAGCTTGTCACCGCGATAGTTCCGCGCGCCGTTGATTGCCACAACCTGCATGTCCTTGGAGAAGGGATTGTCGATCTGCGCATCGCGCGCGGCGATCTGGCTGCGCAATTTCTCGGTATCGATGTGATGATCCGGCGCAAGCCCGTTCATCCGTTCGACGAGCGTATCGAGATCATCCGCGACGATGAAATCCGCACCGTTTTTCTTGAAGGCCTCGACCGGAGCCGGCGCGCCCCTGGCGCCGAGCCTGGCTTTCAGCACCTCGATCCACTTCTTCGACACCAGGTCCGGGTTCTGCTCGGAACCGGAGAGCGCGAATTCCTTCTCGATGATTTTCTGGGTCAGCACGAACCAGGAGTGCTCATGGCCTCGCCTGCGGATTTCCTTGAGCGTGGAAAGTGTATCGAATCCGGGCAGGCAGGGGACCGGAAGACGCTCGCCATCGGCGTCGAACCACATCGATGACGGCCCGGGCAGGATGCGGATCCCGTGATTGGGCCAGATCGGATTCCAGTTCTGCAGGCCCTCGGTGTAATGCCACATGCGGTCGCCATTGATCACCCTGCCCCCCGCCTCCTGGGTGATGCCGATCATGCGGCCATCGACATGGGCCGGCACGCCGGCCACCATGAATTTCGGCGGCGGCCCCAGCCGGTCGATCGGCCAGTTCCTGCGCACCAGGTCGAAATTGCCGCCAATGCCGCCCGAGGCCACGATCACCGATGAGGCGCCGAGCCGAAAATCACCGGTCACATCCCGGTTCGTCGGCTGCCCGCGCGCGGCGGTGTCGCTTGCCAGAATGGCGCCATGTACGCCGGTCACCACGCCATCCACCGTGTCGATACCATCCACCCGATGGCGAAAGCGGCATTCGATCAGCCCCTTCTGGCGATGTTCGTTGACCCGGCGGAGGAACTGCTCCATCGAGCCGGGACCGCTGCCCCAGGTGATGTGGAAGCGCGGCACCGAATTGCCGTGGCCGTATCCCAGCCCACCGCCGCGTTCGGCCCAGCCGACCACGGGAAACCAGCGCAGCCCCATCCGATGCAGCCAGGAACGCATTTCGCCGGCGGCAAAATCGACATAGGCCTCGGCCCAGCGGCGCGGCCAGAAGTCTTCCGGGCGATCGAAGCCGGCCGACCCCATCCAGTCCGAAAGGGCGAGCTCACGGTTGTCGCGAATGCCCATGCGCCGCTGCTCGGGCGTGTCGATCATGAACAGCCCGCCCAGCGACCAGAACGCCTGGCCGCCGAGAAATCCTTCCGGCTCCTGATCGAGAATGATGACCTTCTTGCCGCGATCGCCCAGTTCGGCGGCAGCTGCGAGACCCGCAAGCCCTCCACCGACGACGATGACATCCGCATCCGCCATGCCTGCCTCCCTGCAGGTTGTTCATTAGCGGTGACTATGACGAATATTGCGGCTTACGCAAACCCCTGACTGCGTAAGCTCGGCGGAGGGATCAGAAGGCAACCGCCTTGAACCTGCGGGTCTGTTCCGTCAGCGCCTGCTCCGTGGGCAATCGCTCCATCGAGGACGCGCCGTAGAAGCCGTGGCAGTTCCCTGTATTGGCGAGCATGTAGGCGGCATCTTCCGGCGAGGAGACCGGGCCGCCATGCACGAGCACGATCGCGTCCCTGTTCACCTTCATCGCCGCTTCCGCCCATTCCTCCGCCATGGCGGGGCAGTCCTCGAGCTTGAGCGCCGTCTCCGCGCCGATCGAACCGCCGGTCGTGAGGCCGAAATGGCAGACGATGATGTCGGCCCCCGCTTTGGCCATCTCGGCCGCTTCGTCGGCATTGAAGACGTAGGGCGTGGTCAGCATGTCCATCTTGCTCGCAAGCCGGATCAGATCGATCTCCCGGCCGTAGGACATCCCGGTCTCCTCGAGATTCTTGCGGAAATTCCCGTCAATCAGCCCGACGGTCGGAAAATTCTGGATGCCGGCGAAGCCGAGATCCTTCAGGTGAGCGAGAAAATGGTCGAAGATGCAGAAGGGATCGGTCCCGTTGACGCCCGCGAGCACCGGCGTTTTCGTCACCACCGGAAGGATTTCCCGCGCCATCTCGACGACGACGTCATTGGCGTTGCCATAGGCCATCATGCCGGAAAGCGAACCTCGCCCCGCCATGCGGTAACGGCCTGAATTGTAGATGACGATGAGATCGATGCCGCCGGCTTCCTCGCACTTGGCAGAAAGGCCCGTGCCCGCACCACCGCCGATGATCGGGACACGCTCGGCCTTCATCTTCTGGAACCTGGCCATCAGGTCCCTGCGCTCGAATCTCGGCATGCCGTCCCTCCCTTGCGCGAACCAAACTGGTCCGACCAGATTTTCGCCGAGAGTATGAGAGGGTGCGTGCGGGATCAACAGAAATGATCGACCCCGCACGAAATGTCTTGGAATCAGTCGACGTGAACGCCGATGACGCCGAGGCAGTCCCCCGGCTGAACGAGGCCCGGGAAGTGTCTCGATATCAGCACGCCGGTCTTGTGCGAGAGATATTCGACGGGCGCCTCACCCGTCTTTTCGGTCGCCCAGATACGCGCGATCGGCTGCCCCTTCTCAACCGCCTCGCCGAGATCGACGAGCGGCTCGATAAGGCCGCGGACTTCCGAGAAGACGAAGCACTCGTGATCCGGCATGTCGAGGAAGGTGCTCGGCTGGCGCTCGATCTCCCCCTTCATGATCCCCGCATGCTTGAGAACGTTGCGCACGCCGCGCCTGGCGATCCGCGCGGAATTGGCCGAAGCCGTTCCGCCGCCGCCGAGTTCTGTCGTCACGAATACCTTGCCGTGGTTTTCGACCTCGGTATCGTACATGCCGACATTGTCGATCTCCAGAAGCCGCATCGTGTAGGGCGCGTTGAACGCGTCCACCGCTTCGGCGCATTGCCGCTCCTGCTCCTTGTCCTCAAGCACGTGCGAACAGGCGAACGGGACGAAATCGAGCGTCTTTCCGCCCGAGTGGAAATCGACCACCAGATGCGCCATCGGCACCAGTTGGGTCGCGAAGTAATCGGCAATCTTCTCGGTCACCGTTCCGTCGGGCTTGCCGGGGAAGGTGCGGTTGAGATTGCGTCCGTCGATCGGCGAAACCCGCCTTCCGGCCATGAAGGCCGGAAAGTTGAACGCCGGCACGATGATCACGCGACCGGTAATGTCGGACGGTTCGAGACTGTGAGCGAGATCCTGAAGGGCGATCGGCCCCTCATATTCGTCGCCGTGGTTCGCGCCGGTCAGAAGGGCCGTCGGCCCCTCCCCGTTCCTGATCACACAGATCGGGATCATCACCGATCCCCAGGCGGAATCATCCCGGCTGTAGGGCAGCTTCAGAAAGCCGTGATGCTTGCCGTCGACGTCGAAGGGGATCGTCGGCGAAATCGGATTGGTCGCCATCCGGTCAGCCCTTCACGAACATCTTGCGGGGGACGTTGGCGAAGCATTCCGGCCCGCCTTCCTTGATGACGATGCTCTCGGTGATCTCGAAGCCCCAGCTGTCCATCCAAAGGCCGGTCATGAAATGGAAGGTCATGTTCTCCTCGAGCACCGTCTTGTCGCCCGAGCGGAGCGACATGGTGCGCTCGCCCCAGTCCGGCGGATAGGACAGACCGATCGGGTAGCCGGTGCGGTTGTCCTTGGTGATCCCGTGTTTCTTCAGAACGCCGTAGAAGGCGTTTGCGACGTCCTCGCAGAGATTTCCCGGCCGGGCCATTTCGAGCCCCGCCTCCATGCCCTCGAGCACCGCCTTTTCGGCATTGACGAAGGTATCCGTCGGCTTGCCGAGAAACACCGTGCGCGACAGCGGGCAGTGATAGCGGCGATAGACACCGGCGATCTCGAAGAAGGTACCCTCGCCCAGCCGCAGGGGTTCGTCGCTCCAGGTCAGGTGTGGTGCCGATGCATCGATACCCGACGGCAGGAGCGGCACGATGGCCGGATAGTCGCCGCCGAAACCATAGTCGCTGTCGAACCTCAGGGCGGCGTCATAGATGTCGGCCACCAGATCGCATTTGCGAATGCCGGGTTCGACCTTCTCGAAAATGCGCTGGTGCATGCGCTCGACGATACGCGCGGCGCGGTGCATGTAGAGAAGTTCCTGATCGGATTTCACCGCGCGCTGCCAGTTCACCAGACTGTTGGCATTGACGAAGGTGGCATTGGGAAGATGCTGCTGCAGCGAGGCATGGGCCTGCGCGCTGTAGTAGTAATTGTCCATCTCGACGCCGACGCGCTTCTTGTCCCAGCCGCGCTCCTCGAGCCGCTCGGCGAGAAAGTCCATCGGGTGGCGAACCTCGGACTGCACATAATGGTCGGGATAGCCGATCATGTCGTCTTCCGACATGAAACAGGTGCGCTTCGCACCGTTGCGATCCTGGCCGCGACCGAACCAGACGGGGTCGCCGTCGGGACCGACGATGACGCATTGGTGCACATAGAACGACCAGCCGTCATAACCTGTCAGCCAGGCCATGTTGGAGGGGTCCGAGACGATCAGGACCTCCACCTCGCGTTCTTCCATAGCCTTGCGCGTCTTGTCGATACGCCGGGCAAACTCACTGCGGGAAAAGGCCAGTTGCGGTGCAGACATGTCTGTTACTTTCTATGCCGTATGACTGCTGATCATGCCTCGGAGTCGAAAGCGACGCCGAGACCCATTTGACCTGCCCTCTTCAGGGCCAGGGTTGCGATGGCCGTGTCCTGGACCCCTGTTCCGGTCAGGTCGGCAATGGTGATGGCGGAAGGCGACAGGCGCGCCTTGGCCGCACCCGTGATGATCTCTCCGAGTTCGGCGAAGCGCTTGTCGGCAGACACAACGCCCGCCTCGATCGCCGAACGCAGCTCGCCGAGTTCGGCGGTCTGCGACTGTCGGTCGGGCACATAGGCATCAGCCCTGGCCAGACACTCAGGCTCGATCTCGTTCTTGGAATGCTGGTCGGACCCCATGGCGGTGACGTGCTGCCCCGGCCTGAGCCAATCCGCCTTCAGAACCGGCTCGATCGCGGGCGTTGTGGTGATCACGATATCCGCCTCGCTGACGGCAGCCTCCGGATCGGTCATAGCCACAGCCTCGATCCCGTCCTCGGTCTTGATCCGCTCGGCCAGCGCCTCTGCCTTGGCCATGTCACGCGCCCAGAACAGCGCCTTCTTCACCGGACGGACGAGCGTCAGCGCCTGCAGTTGAAGCCGCGCCTGCATGCCCGCACCGAAAATGCAGACCGTCGCCGCATCCTCACGCGAGCAGTGTTTCGCCGCCACCGCGCCGGCCGCCGCCGTGCGCACATCGGTGAGATAGCCATTGTCGAGAAGCAGGGCCTCGAGCACCCCGGTCTTCGCCGAGAAGACCATCATCAGGCCGGACGTACTCGGCAGACCGATCTTCGGATTGTCGAAGAAGCCGGGCGAGACCTTGATGGCAAAACTGTCGAGACCCGGCACATAGGCCGTTTTGACATCGACCTCGCCATTGGCCTCCCTGATCGCAAGGCTCAGGATCGGCGGCATGACGACTTTTCCTCCGGCAAGCGCGGCAAAGGCCTTCTCGACGCAATCGACCGCGTCGCCGTCGAGCGGCACGGCTTTCCTGAGGTCGGACTGGGTGAGGATCTTGACCTTCGGCATCAGGCTACCTCCTTCATCAGATCGACATCCTCGCCGCCGATGACGCGGAAGTGCTGTTCCATGTCCACATTGCCGCCAGACAGGATCAGCGCGATCGGTCCCTTCGGCTTGAATTTTTGCGCGATGACCGCGGCGATCCCGACGGCGCCGGAGCCTTCGACGATCTGCCGCTCCTGCCAGTAGGCATGGCGCATGCCGGTGGCGATCTGGGCCTCGTTGATCAGGTAGGTTTCATCGACCAGGTCGCGGGTCATCGCGAAGGTCAGGCGGTTGAACAAACCGATGCCGCCGCCGAGGGAATCCGCGAGCGTCGGCAATTCCTCGACCTCGACGGGCTGACCGGCCTCGAGGCTTGCAATCATCGCCGCCCCGCGCTCCATCGTGATGCCGATGATGCGAATGTCCTTGTTGATGGCCTTGCAGGCTGCCGCCACTCCGGCGATCAGCCCGCCGCCCGACAGCGGCACGACGACGGTCTCGACATCCGGAACCTGGTCGACGATTTCGAGACCCAGCGTCCCCTGTCCCGCAATCACCGAGGGATGATCGAAGGGCGGGATCATCGTCATGCCGTCGGCGACCAGCTTGTCGACTTCCGCCTGGGCTTCGTCCTGCGACCTGCCGACGATGCGCACTTCCGCGCCGAGCGCGCGAATGCCGTCGACCTTCACCTGCGGCACCAGCCGCGACATGCAGATCACGCAACGCACACCCGCAGCCTTCGCGGCATGAGCCAGACCCCGGCCGTGATTGCCGGTGGACACGCCGACGACACCGGCCGAACGTTCCGTGTCCGACAGACGGGCAACCGCATTGGCCGCCCCGCGCAGCTTGAAACTGCCGGTATGCTGGAGGTGTTCGAGCTTGAGATGCACCGGCACGCCGGCGATCCGTGAAAGCGTGTCGGAGAGATTGACCGGCGTCTGGCGGATGGTCGAGGCAATGCGATCGCGCGCCGCCTCGATTTCCTCGAGACCGATGAAATCTGACTGTGTCATGCTGCAAATCCTTCATCCACGCCATCGAGCTGCAGCGTGAAAAGTCGTCCGTATTCTGTGGGGCGCCAGTCCTTGAACCCGCCGCGGCGCAGCATCTCCCAGGCACTCGCCTGGTTGGACGTCACCACTGGTTTGCCGGTGCGTTTCTCGATCTCGGAAATCGCGCCAACCGCCGGGAAAGCGGTGCAGGAGAGAAAGATCGCCTCGTTGTCCGGCCCGTCGGCGGCAATTGCCGCTTCGACGATCGTCCGTTTCGAAACCCGCGCCATGTCGCGGTCGTCAGCAAGCCCGAGGCAGTGATGGCTCGTGATGTCGAAACCACTCGAGGCGAAATAGTTTGCCACCGCTTCGCTCGCCTCCGGCAGATACGGGGTGACGATGGCGATGCGCTGCACGCCGAGGGCCTTGAAAGCACGCGCCGACGCGCCCGTCGGCAGCACCACCGGAATGCCGGGCCGCGCGGCATGGATGAACCGCTCGACCGTTTCCACTCCGATTGTGGCGGATGCCGAGGTACAGGAATAGCAAATCCCGACAAGCGGCACGCCGGGTGTTATCAGCGCCGCAGCGTCGGTGAGCAGCGGCGCCATCTTGCGCAGGTTCTCGGGAGTGGTCGGATTGGCATAATGCACGCGCGTCGTGTGCACGACCGCTTCGGGCGGAAAGATCCGCACGAAATCCGGCTCCGTGGTCATGTCGGTCGCAAGCGCGATGAGCCCGAAGCGCACCGTGTTGCCCGGGCTCTCGTAGCCGATCTGTTGCGGCGATATGGAAACTTGTGGCTCCGCCATCACGCTCTCCGGGAAACCTGCCAAAGCACCGCGTCAGACAACGAGCACCGGGCACGACGCCAGGCTCGTCACCTTGTGGGAGACGCTGCCCAGCAGAAAGCCCTCGATATCGCCCATGCCCCGGCTGCCGACGACGATCAGATCGGCGTCGTGCTCGGCGGAGAACCTGACAATGGTGCGCGCCGGCTGGCCACTCTTGATGAAGGCGCGGAACCTGGTGGCTCCGGCTTCCTTGGCAAGCACCTTGGCCTCGTCCGCCACCTCCTTGGCATAGCCGCGCATGGCGTCGTCTATGTTCTCGGGATTCTGCGGGCGTACCATCGACATCGAAGCCTCCAGCAGCGAGTGGTGCCGGAAGACGGTCAGCATGAGCAGCTCGGCATCATACTGCACCTGCATCTTCGCGCCGTAGTGGATGGCCTTCTTGGAGCCTTCCGAACCGTCGACAGCGACGACAATCGTCTTGAACATCCGTTTTCCTCCCGGTTGTTATCTGAACGCCAGGTCGCGGGCGAAGAGTGCGATCTGCGGGAAGAAGATCAGGGCCACCGCAACACCCAGAAGGATCAAGATGAAGGGCGGCGTCCCGCGGATCACCTCGATATAGGGTCGCTTGAAGACCGCTATCGCCGTGAAGATGTCGCAGCCGAACGGCGGCGTGGCGGAACCGATCGCCACCTGCAGCGTGATGATGGTGCCCACGAGCACCGGATCGAGACCGACCGCATCGACCACCGGTGCGAAGATCGGTACCAGAACGAGGATGACCACGATCGGATCGACGAACATGCAGCCGATGAAGAACGCGATCGAAATGACGAACAGAACGCCGATGGGGCCCATCTCGGTGATGCCGATGGCACCGAGGATGGCCTGAGGCACCTGCGCGAACGAGATCACCCAGGAGAAGGCCGCGCCGGCGGCCACCAGGATGAACACCACCGCCGTGATCAGGCCGGTCGACTTGGCAGTCTGGTAGACCTCGGCGACCGTGATCGACCGGAAGACGATTACTTCCAATAGCAGGGCATAGAGCACGCAGGCCGCAGCGGCCTCGGTGGGGCTGAACACGCCGCCATAGATGCCGCCGATGATGATGACCGGAAAGCCCATCGGCCAGAGAGCCGCAAGCAGGGCCTTGCCGCGCTCTGACCACGTCGCGCGCTCCTCGGTCGGCACGTTGTTACGCACCGCGTAGATGTAGCTGTAGATAGAGAACAGGACGAGGATGAGCAGTCCCGGACCGATGCCGGCAATGAAGAGCTCTGCAATCGACGTATTGGAGACCACGCCATAGATGATCATGCCGATCGACGGCGGGATCAGGAAGGCGATGTCCGAGGCGTTGACGATCAGCGCCAGGATAAAGCTGTCCTTGTAGCCGGCCTTCAGCATGCGCGGACGCAAGGGCGAGCCGACGGCGACGACCGTTGCCTGGGTGGAACCGGATACCGCGCCGAAAAGCGTGCATGCCGCAGCCGTTGAGACGGCCAGACCGCCACGGATGTGGCCCACGAAAGCCATCACCAGATCGATCAGACGTCCGGCGGACTGCCCGCGCGTCATGATGTCGGCGGCGAAGATGAACATGGGGACCGCGATCAGCGAGGCAGGACGGATGCCCGCCATCATCTGCTGGACCATGGTTTCCATCTGCCCCATGCCGCCGAACATCGTGAAGAAGCCGATGAAGGCGCCGACGATCAGCGGGATCATCATCGGAAAGCCGAGGAGCAGGAGGACGATCATCGCGATGAAAATTGTAGCTGCCATGATTGCGTCCTCAGATCTCGAGTTCGTCTTCTTCGTATCCCTCGAGCACGCTCGTCGAGAGATAGATGTCCCGTGACGTCATGTTCTTGATGGCCGTCAGCACGTATTGCGCGCCGGTCATGAAGAAGCCGATCGGCACCCAGATCAGGGTGATCCAGACGGGAATCTGAAGGGCGGGAAGAACGCGGCCGCGCGAGGCCTGCGTCAGGATGTAGGTGGTTGCGTAATAACACAGCCCGAACATGAAGACCGCGGTCACCAGCGCGATGCCGACCATCAGCGACTTGCGGACATTGCTGGGCAGGGCATCGTAGATCGCCGACATGCGGATGTGGCGTCCGTGCCGCGCTGCATAGGAAATGCCCGCGAATGTGATGAGAATGATGAGGATGCGGTTGAGCTCTTCGGAGAAGAAGAGGCTTTGCTGGAATACGAAACGGCCCACCACGTTGGAGACCGTATTCAGCGCCATCAGCAGGACGCCGCTGGCGAGAAAGAAGGATTCGATCCGGCTGATGGTCGTGTCGATCACGCCCAGAACGCCGGGCAGGCTGGTTTCATGCCGGTCGATACTATCGTCACCGCTGTCGGTCATGGCACATGTCCCCGATACTGGAGGAGACCGGGCGGGCCGAAACCCGCCCGGTCCTGTTTCTGATGATTAGTCCGGACGGATCGGGGCTCAGCCTTCTTCGGCGGCCTTCAGATCGGCCTTCATCTGGTCGAGGATCTTCTGACCGGAATCGCCGGTCATCTCGATGAAGGTCTTCTCGACGTCCTTGGCGGCTTCCTTGAAGCACTTGCGCTGCTCTTCATCGAGCACCGTGACCTTCATCTCGGGCTTGGCATCCGTGATCTTCTTCAGCTCGGAATCGGCCAGGCCCTTCTGGTAGTCGACGATGTAGTCGTAGGCTTCCGTCGAGGCCTTCTCGATGAGCTTCTGGTCGTCTTCGCCCAGTCCGTCGAAGAAGTCCTTGTTGGCCATCACCGCAGTGGTGAAGTTGTTGTGGCCGGCATAGGTGATGTAGTCGGTCACCTCATAGAGCTTCGTCGAATACAGGAAGAAGGTCGGGTTTTCCTGTCCCTGAATGATGTTGGTCTGCAACGAACCGTAGACTTCACCCCACGGCAGCGGCGTCGGCGTGGCGCCGAAAGCCTTGTAGCTCTCGACCAGGAGCGGGTTGGTCATCACGCGGAACTTCACGCCCTCGAGGTCGGCGCAGGATTCCACCGGCTCCTTGGTGGTCATGGCGACTTCGCCTTCAGGGAACATCGTGAGGAGCTCGAGACCCTGCTGGGCATAGAGCTCGGGGAACATCTCGTTGACGGCCTTGGAATCCTTGTAGAAACGCGCGAGCTGGTCCTGGTCGGTCGGCAGCAGGTACGGCACGAAGAAGACCTGGGCTTCCGGGATCAGCGAACCGGTGAAGCCGGGCGACTGATCGACGAACTGGAGAATGCCGGCCTGGGCCTGTTCCATGATGTCGGCGGATTCACCGAGCGTACCGAACGGGAAGAGCTGGATCTCGTGATCGGAATTGGCCTCGATCACTTCCTTGAACTTCTGGGCGTACTTGCCCTGCACCTCGTCCATGGCTTCCTCGAAGGCATACTTCCAGGTAGCTGCATGGGCGGTTCCGATACCTGCGATGGTGATCACGGCCGCAGCGACGGAACTGAAAAGGGTTCGCTTGTTGATGCGCATAAATGGTTACTCCTCTTGTGTTTGTGCGCGACCGCAATGGAGTAAGGGCCTGCCACGGCGATGCCGGGCAGGAATGTTGCCTCGATTTCGGTCTGCGCTGTCTCCGGCGTCTACGATCCGAATTGATCGTGGCCGGTGTTCCCGCTCTATGTTTATTATTGTTCTGATTTCACAACGGTGAAACAATGACAATTTCGAGTCAACGATTATATTAAATCATTACAATCTGAGTTCAACCCCGCTGACGGACAAAGCCAGCCGCGCCGGCGGACTTTGCCTGTTCTTCGAACTAGGGGACTGGTCGCCCGCGGCAACCCTAATTGGTCAGAAGCGCCGGCTCGAAGCGGCTTCGGACGAGCCGGGCGATGACCCTCAGGCCACTTTCCAGCATCTCGATCGACTGCCCGCCGAGGCACACGCGCACCGCCGGCTCGGGATGATCCTCGGCAATCGCGAACGCGCCTCCCGGCGCCACCGCCACACCCTGCTGGCGGGCATGGGAGACGAAATCATCCTCGCTCCAGCCGGCAGGCATCGGCAACCAGATATGCATGCCGTTCGGCGAGGATCTGAAGGGAACGCCCGCCAGAATGATCTCGGCCAGCCGGTTGCGTTCTGCGAAGGCTTCGCTCTGGTAGCGTGCAAGCTTCTCGGCCGTTCCGTCCTCTATCCAGCGCGCGGCGATTTCCGCCAGCATCGGCGTTGCCATCCAGTTGGTAACGAGATGCCTGTTCGCAGTAGCCGCTTCCAGCACCTCCGGCATGACGAGAAAACCCAGCCGGAGGCCCGGCATGACGCATTTTGTCAGCCCCGTGAAATAGAAGGAGCGCTCCGGCGCCATGTTGGCGATGGGTGCCGGCCGATTGGCCTGGATGGGGCCCCAGGCGTCGTTCTCGATGATGATCATGTCGCGCTGACGCGCGACCTCCACGAGCGCGCGACGCCGCTCTTCAGGCATGATGCGAGCCTGCGGGCCAAGGCCTGCGGGCATGAGATAGACAGCGCGAACGGTCTCGCGCAGGCTCAGCCGCTCGAGCGCCTCGGGTATCATGCCATGGTCGTCCGACGGCACCCCGCGAAGACGATAGCCCAGATAGCCGGCAAGAGGCTTGAGCGTATGATGCGTCAGCGCCTCCGCTGCGATCAGGTCGCCGCCATTGGCCGCGGTCAGGATCGCCAGCGTCATCGAGGGGCTCGACCCGTTGGTGATCATCAGCCCTTGCGATTGCAGGTCGATGCCGCAATTCTTCAGCCACTTGAGCGAGCTCTCGCGGTATTTTCCGAGCGCGGTTACGGGCCTGAAAGAGGCGTAGACCGACGTCGGAAGTGTCTCGGCGAGATCCCTCAGCGCCTGCTTCATCAGTTCCGCATGCATAGGCTCGAGCACCGGCTTGAGCAGCGACAGATCGATCGTCGGACCGTCCGGATTGCGCGGCAGATAGGGTGTCCGGGTCTCGTTGCGTATCGCCCGCACAAAGGTGCCCCGGCCCACTTCGCCGGAGATGACGCCACGCCTGATCAACTCGTCATAGGCGCGCCCCACCGTCTGCACGCTCAACCCGAGATCATAGGCGAGATTGCGATGAGTGGGGAGACGGTCGCCGTGCTTCAACTGACCGCTTTCGATCGCCTGCATGACCGCATCGGCCAGCGAACGATAGGCGGGACGACGAAGCGTCCCGGGTTGTGGAGGCCATATTGTCATGGTTTAGTGTGACCCGAAAAAGGGACAATTGACAAGCCCCTGCCCGCTCTTTGGAAACCCGTAATGATCAAGCTCGACGACCGCGATATCAAGATTTTGTCCGTACTCGACCGCGAGGGACGCATCTCCAAGACGGAGCTGGCCAGGCGCGTCTCCCTCTCGGCCACACCTTGCTGGGAACGGCTGCAGCGGCTTGAAAAGGCGGGCATCATTTCCGCCTACCGTGCGGAAATCAGCCTGAAGAAGATTGCTGCCCATGTTGAGGTCTTCGTGATGGCCGAACTCGAGAATCACCGGGTCGAAACCATGCAGGGTTTCGAGCGTGCGGTAGAGCGCTACGACGAGATCGTCAATTGCTGGGCACTGGGAGGCGGCTACGATTATCTGCTTCATATCGTCTGCAGGGACATCGACACCTACCAGCGCATGATCGACCAGCTGCTCGGCGAGGGCGCGGGCTTTGCGCGTTATTTCACCTATATCGTCACCAAGCCCGTCAAATCCGGCAGCATTCCCTTCGAGAGCCTGCTGCCGGCGAGCGGCAGGCGGTGACTTTCTCTCCCTTTCACCCCGGCAAGAAGAGGAATCCTCTGCCAGAGCGCTGTCGATAAGAGGATCCGACTGCCAGTCCCCGGTTAGTCTCGACGCATCGGATTGCCCGCCTGAAGGGCGATCCCTCACAGACGAAACGGGAGAGAGACATGGCAAAAGCGCACCGCATCGATATCGACCGTCCGGACATGTCGCGCCTCGACGATCCCAAGCTCCTGCGCAGCTTCTCCTACATTGACGGAAAGTGGACGGCTGCGACCGACGGCGCGGCGTTGCGCGTGACGAACCCGGCTGACGGCTCCGAATTCGGCGAGATCGCCGCCTTGAGCAGCGACGAGAGCGCGGCCGCAGTCGAAGCCGCACAGACCGCCTTCGCCGGATGGGCGGCCCTGCTGCCGCAGGTACGCTCGAAAATCCTGCGCCGCTGGTTCGACCTCATGGGCGAACACCGTGAGGATCTCGCCCGCATCATGGTTCTCGAACAGGGCAAGCCGATCTCGGAAGCCCGTGGCGAGATCGACTATGCGGCAGCCTTCATCGAGTTCTACGCGGAGGAGGCCAAGCGCCCCAATATCGAGAGCGTCACCTCCCACCTGCCCGACGCGGAGGTGGAGGTCTGGCGCGAGCCGCTCGGCGTTGCAGCTCTCATTACCCCCTGGAACTTCCCTTCCGCCATGATCACCCGCAAGGCCGCGGCAGCCCTTGCCGCCGGCTGCACGGTGCTGGTTCATCCCTCGGCGGAAACCCCGTTCTCGGCGCTCGCACTGGCAGAGCTCGCCGAACGCGCAGGGCTTCCCGCCGGTGTCTTCAATGTGGTGACCGGCGACGCCGCCACGATCGTCGAACCGTGGCTCAACGATGCCCGCGTCCGGGCCCTGTCCTTCACCGGCTCCACGGAAATCGGAAAACACCTCTTCCGCCGTTCCGCCGATACGGTAAAGCGGCTGGTGCTCGAACTGGGCGGTCATGCGCCCTTCATCCTCTTTGCCGATGCCGATATGGATCAGGCCGTCGACGAGGCGATCAAGGCCAAGTTCGCGACCTCCGGGCAGGACTGCCTGGGCGCCAACCGCTTCTTCGTGGAACGCTCGGTCTACCAGGCGTTCTGCGAAAAATTCGCCGCCCGCACGGCCATGCTGTCCGTCGGCATCGGCATGGACGATCCCGATATCGGGCCGCTGATGAACGAGAAAGCGGTCGCCAAGCAGCGACAGCATGTCGAAGACGCAGTCAAGAAGGGGGCGCACGTTCTGACCGGCGGCAAGGGCCATGAGGCCGGCGATCTCTTCTTCGAGCCGACCGTTCTTGCCGATGTGTCCGCCGACGCCCTCATCATGCACGAGGAAACATTCGGCCCCGTCGCTGCGATCGCCCCCTTCGACACGGAAGAGGAAGCGCTCGCCCGCGCCAACGACACCGAATATGGCCTCGTGGCCTATCTCCACACCCAGGACCCACGCCGCATCTACCGCGCCAGCCGGGCGCTGCAATTCGGCATGGTCGCCGTCAACCGCACCAAGGTCACCGGCGCACCGATACCCTTCGGCGGCATGAAACAGTCCGGCGTCGAACGCGAAGGGTCGCGTCTCGGCATGGAAGCCTTCACCGAAGTCAAATATGTCTGCCGCGACTGGGCCTGAGCCCGCGGCAGAGCCTCGCAAGACGACGCACGAACGATAATCGAAAGGAAAGCCGATGCTACGCAACGACCAGCTCGACCAGTGGGATCACGACCACTTCTTCCATCCCTCGACCCATCTGGGTCAGTTCGCCCGTGGTGAGCTGAAGAACCGGATCGTCACCGGCGGCCAAGGCGCCCACATCTCCGACCGCGAAGGCAACAAGCTGCTCGACGCCTTTGCCGGCCTCTATTGCGTCAACATCGGCTATGGCCGTCAGGAAGTGGCCGACGCCATTGCCGAGCAGGCAAGGGAGCTCGCTTATTATCACTCCTATGTCGGCCACGGCACGGAAGCCTCGGTCACCCTCGCCAAGATGATCATCGACCGCGCGCCCGCCAACATGAGCCGCGTCTATTTCGGCCTTTCGGGTTCGGATGCCAACGAGACCAACGTCAAACTCGTCTGGTACTACAACAACATTCTCGGCCGTCCCGAGAAGAAGAAGATCATCTCGCGCTGGCGCGGCTATCATGGATCCGGCCTGATGACCGGCTCGCTGACCGGCCTCGCACTGTTCCACAAGAAGTTCGACCTGCCGCTCACCAACGTCATCCATACGGAGGCACCCTATTATTACCGCCGCGACGATCTCACCCTGTCGGAAGACGATTTCGTCGTTCATTGCGCCCGTGAACTCGAAGCCCTGATCGAGCGCGAAGGTGCCGACACCATCGCAGCCTTCATCGGCGAGCCGGTCCTCGGCACCGGTGGCATCGTGCCGCCGCCCGCAGGCTACTGGGAAGCCATCCAGGACGTCCTGAAAAAGCACGACATCCTGCTGATCGCCGACGAAGTGGTAACCGGCTTCGGCCGTCTCGGCACCATGTTCGGCTCCGCCCATTACGGCATCGAGCCCGACATCATCACCATCGCCAAGGGGCTGACTTCGGCCTATGCCCCGCTGTCCGGCTCGATCATCTCGGACAAGGTCTGGAAGGTGCTAGAGCAGGGTACCGACGAGAACGGCCCGATCGGACACGGCTGGACCTATTCGGCGCACCCGATCGGCGCGGCAGCCGGCGTTGCCAACCTCCAGCTTCTCGACAAGCTGAACCTTGTTTCGAATGCCGGCGAGACCGGAGCCTATCTCAACAAGGCCATGTCCGATGCGCTGGGCGATCACGCCAATATCGGCCAGATCCGCGGCGAAGGCATGCTGTGCGCCGTCGAATTCGTCGAGGACCGCGACAGCCGCACCTTCTTCGATCCGTCGAAGAAGGTCGGACCGTCCGTCTCCGCCGCCATGCTCAAGCGGGGCGTGATTGCCCGCGCCATGCCGCAGGGCGACATCATCGGCTACGCGCCGCCATTCTGCCTGACCCGCGAGGAAGCCGACACCATCGTTTCGGCCACCGTCGATGCGGTCAGGGAAGTGCTCGGCTAAGCACCGCCGCAACCCGAAAGACGAAAGCGCGGGATCGCAAGACCCCGCGCTTTTTCATTGCCGAGCAATCGCTTCGTTCAGCGCTTGCGCAATCCGTCGACGAAGACGTCGATGAGCCGCAGGGCCGCCGTCGGCCCGCCGCTCTGGTTCTGCGAATAATAGATGCCGACGAGCGCGCGGAAGACGTCTTCCGGCCCGATGTCGTCCCGGAGCGTGCCGTCGCCGACCCCGCGATCGATCAGCATGCCGATCGACCCCGTCATCTTGTCCATCGAATAGGTTTTCAGTTCGTCCGATGCCTGTGTGGCCAGCTGCAGCGCCTCGATCATGCCTTTCTTGGTCGCGAAAAGTCGGACGCTCGCATGGATCCAGCGCTGGAGCGCCGTCACCGGCTCCACCTGCTCGCGCAGCAGTTCCTCGGCGAGCGCATGGAGGATGTCGACCTCATTGCGGTAAACCGCCTCGAACAGCTCTTCGCGTGTCGGGAAATGCCGGTAGAGTGTCCCGATCCCCACGCCCGCCTCACGCGCCACGGCCTCGAGACTCGCCTGCCCGCCGCCCGCGCCGAAGACAGTGGACGCTGCCGCCAGAAGCTTCTCCCGGTTCCTCAGTGAATCCGCCCGCGGTTTGCGCCTTGCCTTGCTCGTTTCCGGTGCCATTTTGTTTTTATACACTCATACTCTTGATAAACGGAGGGGTCCTCCGTATATTATCGCTACGCGCGGAATCCTCACAAGCTGCAGCTCGTGTCGTTCCGTCCGGATGCCGAACCGTGCGCGTCGGTCCCCGTCCCTGCGTCCCATCTCCGCGTTCCCGCGCGGCCAGTCCCGAACATATCCTGAATGGAGTACCTCATGTCACTCTCCATCAGCCTCGCCATCAATGGTCGTCAGCATGACGTCGCGCTTAACGATCCGCGCGTCACACTGCTCGACCTGCTTCGCGAGCGCCTCGATCTTCCCGGAACCAAGAAAGGCTGCGACCGCGGTCAGTGCGGCGCGTGCACCGTACTCGTCGACGGTCGACGCATCAACTCCTGCCTCGCTCTTGCCGCCAGCATGGACGGCGCCGAAATCACCACCATCGAAGGCCTTGCGGAGGGAGACGAGCTCCACCCGGTCCAGGCCGCCTTCATCGAGCACGACGCCTTCCAGTGCGGCTACTGCACTCCCGGGCAGATCATGAGCGCCGTCGGCCTCATCAAGGAAGGCATGGCCGGCGACGATCCCGAACGCGTCCGCGAACTCATGAGCGGCAATATCTGCCGCTGCGGCGCCTATCAGGGCATCACCGAGGCCGTGCTGGAGGCCGGCCGCAAGGCCGCCGAGAACGCACAGCCCCAGACCGGAAACCCGGATACCGGAAAGGACGCCGCATGAAACCCTTCGACTATATCCGTCCCGCCACCCTCGCCGAGGCAGTCACCGAAGCCGCCAGACCCGGATCTGCCTATCTTGCCGGCGGAACCAACATGCTCGATCTCATGAAGGTCGGGGCTGCCGCTCCCGAACGCCTCGTCGACATCACCCGGCTTCCCGGGCTCGATGCCGTCGAGTGGCTGCCCGATGGCGGGGTGCGCATCGGCGCGCTGGTGCGCAACTCCGACCTCGCCTACGACGCCCGCTTCGCAGCAAGCTTTCCGATGGTGGCCGAAGCGCTGCTGTCGGGAGCCTCGGCGCAACTGCGCAACGCCGCCACCGTCGGCGGCAACCTGATGCAGCGCACCCGCTGCGCCTATTTCCAGGATCCCGCAAGCGCCTGCAACCGGCGTGAATCGGGTTCGGGTTGCGATGCCCGCGACGGCGAGAACCGGATGCACGCCGTTCTGGGCTTCACCGAGCACTGCATTGCCGTGCATGCGTCGGATTTCTGCGTCCCGCTGGTCGCACTCGGCGCCGAAGTCGAGGTCGAAAGCTCCGACGGCAAGCGCACGATCCCGATCGACGAGCTGCATCTTCTGCCCGGCGACACCCCGCAGATGGAGACGGCGCTGCGGCGCGGCGAACTGATCACCGGCGTGAAGCTGCCGGCCGGAGCTGCCGCCTTTTCCGGTCATGCCCGCTACCTCAAGCTGCGCGAACGCACCTCCTATGCCTTCGCCGTGGTTTCGGCCGCCGCTGCGCTCCAGATCGAGGACGGGCGCATTGCCGAGGCCCGCATCGCCCTCGGGGGCGTTGCCGCCAAGCCCTGGCGCGCCGCGGAAGCCGAGGCCTCGCTCGTCGGCATCGAACCCTCGCAACCGGCCTTTGCCCGTGCCGGCGAGATCGCGCTCGCCAGTGCCCATCCCTCCGGCGCCAACGCCTTCAAGATCGAACTCGCCCGCCGGATCGTCACCCGCGTCCTGACCCGCGCCCTCGAGGGGACGCCGGAGCGGATGCCCGCCCTGCCTGGCTCGCCCTTCGCGGCCCGGCCGGACAAAACCTCGGGAGTTGCCCATGTCTGAACAAATGTCGCCTGAACGGATGTCACCCGAAACGCAGACCACATTCCCTCGCCATGTCCGGCACGGCTCCAATTCCGGCCAGCCTGTCAGCCGCCGCGACGGCCGGCTCAAGGTCACGGGGGCGGCCACCTATGCGGCCGACAATCACCCCGAGGGACTGCTTCACGCGGTGATCGCCACCTCGACGATCGCCCGCGGCCGGGTCCGCTCTCTCGATGTCGAGGCCGCCAAGGCACACCCCGGGGTGGTCGAGGTGATCACGCCGGCCAACCGCATGCCCCTCCACCACGACCCGAACGAAAAGATGCCGCCCTTCGGGTTCCGGGTCGAGGTTTTGCAGGACGACACCGTTCGCTACGTCAACCAGCCGATCGCCGTCGTCGTCGCCGAGACACTGGAAGCCGCCACCGAAGGTGTGCGCCTTCTCGCTCCCCGCTATGAGGAGGAGGACGCCCGCACCGGTCTCGACAACGGTCTTCGCCATGAGGCGCAATCCGTCGGCGTCGGCGCGCCGGGCACCGTTTCCTTCGGCGATCTCGATGCGGGCCTCAAGGGCGCAGCGCGGGTGACCGAAGG
Organism: Pseudohoeflea suaedae; assembly: GCF_004354915.1. Lineage (GTDB taxonomy): Bacteria > Pseudomonadota > Alphaproteobacteria > Rhizobiales > Rhizobiaceae > Pseudohoeflea > Pseudohoeflea suaedae. The sequence continues at coordinate 336,210 of NZ_SMSI01000004.1, forward strand.
CGACTACTCGACGCCCCCGCAATATCACAACGCCATGGAGCCGCATGCGGTCGTGGCCGAGTGGGACGGCGACACCGTCACCATCGACATGCCCAACCAGGCGCTTCGCATGAGTGCGGCTTCCTATGCCGCCTATTTTGGCATTCCCGCCGAAAACGTGCTGATCCGCTCGCCTTTCCTCGGCGGCGGGTTCGGCTCCAAGGCGATCCTCAACGGTCCGCAGATCCTCGGCATCCTGGCTGCGCGTCAGCTCGGTCGCCCGGTCAAACTGGTCCTCACCCGGGCGCAGATGTATGGCCCCGTCGGCCATCGTGGCCGGACATGGCAGAAACTCCGGCTCGGAACGGGCGATGACGGGAAACTCACCGCGCTCCATCACCACTCGATCGGAGCGACCTCGAGTTTCGACGACTTTGTCGAGCCCGCCGCCAACGCCTCGCTCATGCTCTACGAAAGCCCGGCGATCCGCGTCGAGCACGAGGGCCTGCGTCTGGATATCGGCACACCGGGGCCGATGCGCGCGCCGGGCGAAGCCTCCGGTTCCGCCTCGCTCGAAATCGCCATGGACGAAGCGGCCGAGGCCTGCGGCATGGATCCCCTGGCCTTCCGGCTTGCCAACTATGCCGAAACCCAGCCGGGAACAGGCAAGCCCTTCTCCTCCAAGGCACTGCGCGAGTGCTACGAGCAGGGAGCCGCAGCCTTCGGATGGGCCGGTCGTCCGCTCGAGGCGGGCACCATGCGCGACGAGAACGGCTTTCTGGTCGGCTGGGGCATGGGAACTGCGGTCTTCCCCTGCCCGCAGTTCCCCGCCGAGGCCCGCGCGACGCTGCGTGCCGACGGCACCGCGCTCGTCGAGACCGGTGGCGCCGACATGGGCCAGGGCGCATGGACCGCGCTGGCTCAGCTCGCCGCCGAATCCCTCGGCCTCGACCTCGACAAGGTCGAGTTCCACTCGGGCCGGTCCGACCTTCCCGATGGCGGTGTCGCGGGTGGTTCCGGCCATACCGCGAGCGCTGGTCAGGCGCTGTCGAATGCCGGTGGCGACGTGATCGCCCGGCTCACGGAACTTGCCACCGGCGACCCGGACTCGCCTCTCTTCGGAGCCGGCAATATCGGGGTCGTGGCAGCCGAGGGGCGGCTCCACCGCCGCGACGACGAGACCCGCAGCCAGTCCTACGCGGACATCCTCGCGCGAGCCGGGCAGAAGGAGCTTGTCGGCACCGGCAAATCGGGCCGCGATCCGGCCTCGGCCGAGGCCTTCGCCATGCATTCGCACGGTGCGGTCTTCGCCGAGGTGAAGATCGATCCCAACCTGATGCAGGTCAGGGTCTCACGTCTCGTAGGCGCCTTCGCGGCCGGCCGGATCATCAACCCCAAACTGGTCCGCAGCCAGTATTATGGCGGCATGATCTGGGGCATCTCCTTCGCGCTGCAGGAAGAGGCGGTCGCTGACCGCCGCACCGGACGGATCATGAATGCCGACCTTGCCGAGTACCATGTCCCGGTCAATGCGGACGTGCCGCGGATGGAGGCGATCCTGGTGCCTGAAGAGGATCCCCGCGTCAGTCCGCTCGGCATCAAGGGCGTGGGCGAGATCGGCGTCACCGGCACCGTCGGCGCCATCGCAAACGCCGTCTGGCACGCGACAGGAATCCGTGTGCGGAACTACCCGATCCGCATCGAGGATCTCCTCAGGAGGCGCTGACGAAAAAGGCCGGCGGAGACCATGTGCTCCGCCGGCCGGTATCTTCAAAGCTAACGGTCCATCGAAAGATCAGAGCAGTCCGCGACCCGCGAGATTGCGCATCAGCGCGCCCGTGCCGAATGTCCATTCCGGGCATTTGGTGGACAGTTCCACCGTGTTGGACAGCGCTCCGAGTTCGGCATTGGTGATCGTCACCACGTCGCCCACATGATGGGTAAAGCCCTTGCCCTCGCCATCGCGGTCCTGGGTCGGCGCGAAGAGCGTGCCGAGAAACAGCATGAAGCCGTCGGGGTACTGGTGGTGCCGGCCATGGGTCTGCTTGACGAGATCGGTCGGATCGCGGCTGATCTTGCCCATGTTGGAATGTCCCTCGAGCTTGTAGCCGTCGGTACCGGACACTGCGAGATCGAGCTCGGCCTTGCGCACGTCGTCCATGCCGTAGGTCTCGTCGAAAAGACGGATCATCGGGCCCATCGAACAGGACGCATTGTTGTCCTTGGCCTTGCCGAGAAGCAGTGCCGAGAGCCCTTCGAAATCGCGCAAATTCACGTCGTTGCCAAGCGTGACGCCGATAATGTCGCCCTTGGAATTGACCGCGAGGACGATTTCCGGCTCCGGATTGTTCCAGCGGGATTCCGGGTGGATGCCGACGAGCGCACCCGTGCCGACAGCCGACATCGGCTGCGACTTGGAAAACACCTCGGCGTAAGGGCCGATCCCCACTTCGAGATATTGCGACCACAGGCCCTCGCGGATCAGCGCCTGCTTGGCGAGCGCTGCCTTTTCGGAACCGGGGACGACTTCGGAAAGGCTGGCCCCAATTTCCGCGCCGATCTTCCGGCGCAGTTCGTTGGCCTTGTCCGGATCGCCGGCCGCGCGCTCCTCGATGACGCGCTCGACCATGGATTCGGCGAAAGTGACCCCGCAGGCCTTGATGGCCTGCAGGTCGGACGGCGCCATGAGCGTGATGCCATCCGCGCTGTCGACATCCTCGACCGCGCAGAGATCGCGACCTTCCGCCTGTCTCACATGCGCAAGCGGATCGTCCAGTTCGAAGACATCGCGTACCGTCGGTGCCGTTTTCGAGGTGATGTCGACGAGACGACCGTCACGCACGGTGACGACAGACGGTCCCGCGATATCCGCGAGCCAGACGCGGCCGACATAGGTGCCGCCGTTCTTGGTGTAGGCAAGTGTAGTCATGACAATCCTGTCGGCTCTCAGTGGTTGTTCCGCGGGGTGAACTTCGATGCGATCTTCTGGAAATCGGTCGAGCCGCGCAGCACCATGCCTTCGGAGAAGGGCTCGGCGAGTTCGCGGAAATATTTCTGCCAGGGCGACTGGCTTTCCGGCGTCGGATAACCGCCTTCGCCCGCCAGCTTCTCGGCCCGGGCGGCCCACTCGCTTTCGTCCACCAGTGCATCGACGCGTCCGCTCTTCAGGTCGATGCGAACGCGGTCGCCGTTCTGCAACAGGGCAAGGCCTCCGCCTGCGGCTGCTTCCGGCGAAGCGTTGAGGATCGACGGTGAGCCGGACGTACCGGACTGACGGCCGTCACCAATGCACGGCAGTGCGCTGATCCCCTTCTTCAGCAGGTAGCTCGGCGGACGCATGTTGACCACTTCCGCACCGCCCGGATAGCCGAGCGGGCCTGTGCCGCGCATGACGAGAATGCAGTTCTCGTCGATGTCGAGATCCGGATTGTCGATCGTCTTGTGGAAGATTTCCGGACCGTCGAAGACGATTGCCCGGCCCTCGAAGGCTTCCGGATCGTCAGGGTTCGAGAAATAGCGCTTGCGGAATTCCTCGGAGATCACCGACGTCTTCATGATGGCGGAATCGAAGAGATTGCCCTTGAGGTTCATGAATCCGGCGCTCTTCATCATCGGCGCGGCCACGGTACGGATCACGTCCTCGTTCTCGCTGGCCCGCTCCTTGCAGTTCTCGCCGATCGGCTTTCCGTTGACGGTGATCGCATCCGGATGCGGCAGAAGGCCCGCCTTCAGGAGTTCGCCGATCACGGCCGGCACGCCGCCAGCCCGGTGGAAGTCCTCGCCGAGATAGGCCCCGGCGGGCTGCAGGTTGGTCAGAAGCGGAATGTCGTGACCGAGCGCCTGCCAGTCGTCATTGTCGAGCTTGACGCCGACATGACGCGCAACGGCATTGAGGTGGATCGGCGCGTTGGTCGAACCGCCGAGGGCGGAATTGGCAACGATCGCGTTCTCGAAGGCTTCTCGGGTCATGATGTCGGATGGTTTGAGGTCTTCCCAGACCATGTCGACGATACGCATGCCCGTGGCGTGCGCCATCTGGCCCCTTTCGCGGTAGGGCGCGGGGATCGCCGCGGAACCCGGAAGCTGCATGCCGAGAGATTCGGCCAGCGAGTTCATGGTCGTGGCGGTACCCATCGTGTTGCAGTAGCCGACCGAAGGCGCGGAGGATGTGACGAGTTCTGCAAAACCCTCGTCGTCGATCTTGCCTTCGGCGTGCAGTTCGCGCGCCTTCCACACGATGGTGCCCGAACCGGTGCGTTCGCCGCGGAAATAGCCGTTGAGCATGGGTCCGACGGAGAAGGCGATGGCCGGAATGTCGACGGTGGCGGCTGCCATGAGCAATGCCGGGGTGGTCTTGTCGCAGCCGATTGTCAGCACCACACCGTCGATCGGATAGCCGTAGAGCGCTTCGACGAGACCGAGATAGGCGAGATTGCGGTCAAGCGATGCCGTCGGGCGCTTGCCGGTTTCCTGGATCGGGTGGACCGGGATCTCCAGCGGCAGGCCGCCCTTGGCGATGATGCCGTCGCGGATGCGCTTGGCGAGTTCCATGTGGTGCCGGTTGCACGGCGAAAGATCGGAGCCCGTCTGCGCGATCCCGATGATGGGGCGGCCGGACTGCAGTTCCTCACGTGTCAGCCCGTAATTGACGTATCGCTCGACATAGAGCGCCGTCATCTCCGGATCGTCCGGATTGGAAAACCACAGTTTCGACCTGAGGTCTTCGGGGCGTTTACGCTGCGTCATTAACTTCTCCATTTTCAGTTTATCGAGCGCCGCCGCTTGGGAAAGACGGGCCGGATTTCAGGTTTTCGTTGCGCGGCGCTACAGGCCGCGGGCATTGACGTAGAGGGCGTAGAGCGAGGTGGTGGCGCAGATCGCCAGCCGGTTTCGCTTCGGCCCCATGAAACACAGATTTGCGACCACTTCCGGGATCAGGATCTTGCCGAGAAGCTCTCCTTCGGGCGAGAAACAGTGAACCCCGTCGCCGGCGGAGGACCAGACATTGCCGTTCGTGTCGATCCTGAAACCGTCGAACAGGCCGGCGTCCGAGGTCACGAAATCCGATCCCTCGCCGACGCCAGAACCATCGGCCAGAACCGGATAGGCGCGGATCTTCGGTTCGCAGTCCGGCTGGTGGGTTCGACCGGTATCGGCGACATAGAGAACGCTTTCATCGGGCGAGAAGGCAAGCCCGTTCGGCTGCACCATATCCTCGATCACAAGACTGACGCGACCGTCCGGACCGATGCGATAGACATTGCTCGAACCGATGTCCGAGGGCGCGGCATGGCCTTCATAATCGCTGTCGATGCCGTAGGTCGGGTCGGTGAACCAGACGGTGCCGTCCGATTTGACGACGAGATCGTTCGGCGAGTTGAGTTTCTTGCCCTCGAACCGGTCGGCAAGAACACGCACGCTTCCGTCATGCTCGATCCTGCTGACACGGCGGCCGCCATGTTCGCAGGAAACCAGCCGCCCCTCGGCATCCGTCGTATGACCGTTGTGAAAGCCGCACGGGGTTTCGAACACCGAGACGTTGCCGTCAGTCGAATCCCAACGCATCAGCCGGTCGTTCGGAATGTCCGACCAGATCAGATACTTGCCGGCGGGGAACCAGGCCGGCCCCTCGCACCAGCGCCCTCCCGTCCACAGACGCTCCAGATGGGCATTGGTATGGATGAGCCTGGAGAAGCGCTCGTCGCGAATGTCGTAATGCAAAGTCATAGTGTCCTCACGCCGTCACCTTGGTGCCCCGACCATAGACAAGAAGCATGCCGATGATCACCGAGCCGTATATCACCTGCCGTCCCGCTTCCGGCATCTGCATGATCGAAAGCACCGAGTTCAAGAGCACGATCAGGATCACGCCGACCAGCGTTCCGACATAGCGCCCCTGCCCGCCCAGAATGCGGGTACCGCCCAGCACCACCGCGGCAATGGCCGGCAGCAGATAGGGCGTCCCCATCCCCTGATAGGCTTTCGCCGAATAGCCGGCGAGCAGCACACCGGCAATCGCCGCGCAGACGCCGGACATCATAAAGGCGCCGATGATCACCAGCCGGGTGCGGATACCCGACAGGTAGGCCGCACCTTCGCGGATACCGGTCGCGTAGATCGAGCGGCCGAAGCTGGTCCGTGTCAGCACGATCGTGATGATCACCGAAACCAGCGCCCAGACGAAGATCGCCATCGGAATGCCGAGGACCTTTTCGGCCGCCAGAAAGCGCATGAAGGGGGTCGCCTGATCCTGCGGCGCGAAACCGCCGGTATGGGCCACCATAAGCCCGCGCATCACCGAATCCACGCCGAGCGTGAAGATCATCGACGGGATACGCAGATAGGCCACCCCGAGACCGTTGACGAGGCCGACGATGAGACCGACGGCAAGCCCCGTCGGCACCGCCATATCACCACCGACCGCCGTCGCCATCATGGCTGCTGCGGTCAGCGTCCAGGGTACCGAGAGATCGATGTGACCGAGCAGGATCACCATCATCATGCCGGCGGCCACGATGCCGAGGAACGAACCGATCTGCAGCTGCTGGAGAACGTAGCCGGGCGACAGCAAGGGTGCGGTGCCGGCTGTGGAGAGCGTGAAGGCGGTTCCCACCATGAGGATTACCAGGATGAAGGCCGAGGCAATCAGGATCGGCCTGTTTTCCGGTTTGATGTGCGAAAAGAGCTTTGTCATCCTGGCCTCCTACCGGAACAGTTCGAGCCGGTTTTTCACCCGCAGGGTCCGGATCGCGCCGAGGCTGACGGCAGCGAGCAGAACCAGTCCCTCGATCAGCGGCTGCAGCAGCGGATCGATCGAGACGATGCGGAAGTAGAACGAGATCACACGCAGGATCAGCGCGCCGACGAGCGAGCCGATCGCCCCGCCCGCGCCGCCGAGCAGCGACGTGCCGCCGAGAACGACGGCCGCGATCGAGTTGAGCGTGTAGGCGCCGGCCTGCATGACGTCGGCATTGCCCGAGGAGGTCTGGATGGCGAGGTAGAGCCCGCCGCAGGAGGCCAGAAAACCGCCGAGCGTGAAGGCCGCGATCCGCGCCCGGTCGATCGGAAGACCGGACATATAGGCCGCTCCCTCCGCCGAGCCGATGGCATAGACCGTGCGGCCAGTGACCGATTTCTTGAACGGGACCCAGACGAGCGCCGCAATGCCGAAAAGCAGGATCAAAGGAACAGGTATCCAGGCGATCGGCTGGAACCACGCGGCGTCGGGATCGAAGAGCCCGTAGGTATCGACAAGATCCCATAGCGAGTTGGTCAGCGCCCAGTTGAGGTCGCCGTCGACATCACCGCCAGGCTTTGGCCGGATGAAGAGCGCAAGACCGAGAGCAACTGCTCCCGTCGCCAGCGTCGCGATGATCGGCTGCAAGCGTCCATAGACGATGATGACGCCGTTCATGAAACCGAAGGCCGCGCCGACCGCAAGCGTTGCTGCCATGCCGAACAGGATCTCCGCCGGCGAGCCGTTGACGAGGACCGAGGCGACGCAGGCCGTCAGCGTCATCACGGCGCCGACCGACAGGTCGAGGCCGCCGAGGAGGACGGGAAGCGTCTGCGCCATGGCGACAAACGCGATCGCAACCACCTCGTTGGCGTTCTGGACGAGGACGGCCGTCGAGAACCCCCGCGGATGCATGAAGTTGTAGGTGATATAGAGCACCGCCAGCATGGCGAGCGCTCCCACGAAGGCGCGGTTCTGCCGCCACATGTTCATGCGGCTTCTCCCGTGTCGATATTGAGAGAGGCGGCAACGATCGCCTCCTCGCTGATCGCATCGCCCGTCAGTTCGGTGAGGATCGCGCCGTCATACATCACCGCGATCCTGTCGCAGCAGCCGATCAGTTCGGCATAGTCGGTCGAGTAGAACAGGATCGCACGGCCCTCGTCGGCCAGATCGCGCATCAGTTTGTAGATTTCCTGCTTGGTGCCGACATCGATGCCGCGCGTCGGATCGTTGAGCAGGATGATTTCCGGATCGGTCATCAGCCACTTGGCAATGACCACCTTCTGCTGGTTGCCGCCCGAAAGCGTTGCGACCGGATCCTGCGCGCTGCCGATCTTGATCTGCAGCTTCCGAATGCCTTCCCTCACCGCGGCCTTTTCCTTGGCCGGATCGATCATCGGACCGTTCGAAACCTTGGCATAGGATGCGGCAAGCAGGTTGTCGGCAATCGACATCGGCAGCATCAGCCCTTCGGTCTTGCGATCCTCGGGCACCAGCGCGATGCGCGCCTTGCCGCCCTTGGCGGCATCGGGCGAAGACGGAATGCCTGCCACCTCGCCCGCCTTCACTGTCCCCTCGACACCGCGCAGGACACCGAAGAGCGCCAGAAGCAGCTCCTTCTGCCCCTGACCGTCGAGACCGCCGAGACCGACGATCTCACCCTTGCCGACTTCGAGGTTCACGCCCTTGAGGCGGTTCTCCCAGGTGAGGTTCCTGATCGACAGATGAACGGAGCGCGCGACAGGCTCGGGCCTGGGCGGAAATTGCGCTTCCACGTCGCGACCGATCATCATCCGGACGATCTCCGAGGGGCTGCGCTCACCCTTCCTGAATGTTTCGACATGGCTGCCGTTGCGAAACACCGAAAGCGTGTCGCAGAGCTTGTCCACTTCGTGCATGCGGTGGGAAATGAACAGGCTCGCCACGCCATCGGCCTTCAGCCGGCCGAGAAGATCGTAGACGGTTTCGACGTCACGGCTGGTCAGCGCCGACGTGGCTTCGTCGAGAATAAGGACTTTGGGCTGCTTGCCGAGCGCCTTGGCGATCTCGACCATCTGTCGCCGGGACAGCGACAGGTCGCGAATGAGCGCGCGCGGATCGACATCCTCGCAGCGGATGCGCGCGAGCAGTTCCTCGGCCCGGCGGCGCTGCGCGCGACCGTCGATGAGACCGAAACGGCGCGGCGGACTGGAAATCGAGATATTGTCTGCCACCGACAGGTCGGGCAGCAGCGACAGTTCCTGAAAGATGCAGACGATGCCCGCATCTGCGGCTTCGGAAGGCGAGCGGAACTGGACCGGCTTTCCCGCGACCCTCATCTCGCCGGCGCTGGGCTGCAGCACACCCGACATGATCTTGATGAGTGTCGACTTGCCGGCGCCGTTCTCGCCGAGAATGGCGTGAGTGGAGCCAAGCTCGCAGGCGAAATTGACATCTTCCAGCGCCCGGATACCCGCGAAATATTTCGAGATTCCGGATAGTTGCACATATGGAGCGTCGCCGCTCTGGCTTGTCACGGGCTCCCCCGTTTTCGACATTGTCAAAATTCTTCCCCCACCAGGAACAAGCGCCGCCCGCGCGCAGATCCGGAACCGGATCCGTCAACCAAACGCGCGCGAGGCGGCCCGCTGCCACGGGTGCAGCGGAAAATGATGCCGGACGCCACCGGGACAGACCGGCGGCGTCCGGAGCCTGTTCGCTCAGTTCACGTCACTTTCATCCTGCGCCATGATCGCCGGACCCGAGATATTGACGCCGCAGGGCGGAAACTCGTTGACCGTGAAGAAGTTGTCGGGAAGGTCGGACCAGTAGTTCTCGCCGTCCTTCAGCTCGTCGTAAGTCGCCACCGGCAGCGGCACCGAGATGAGCTGCGGCATGACGTTGCCCTCGAGCGCCGAGACGGCGGCCTTCATGGCCACAGCCACGAGACCGGGCGACTGGCCGATCGAGATACCTTTCAGGCCGTCGCCGGAATATTGCGCGATGGCCTTGCGGAAACCGTTCTCGGATTCACCGGCCACCGGCACCCAGGGATGCCCGGCATCCTTCAGCGCCTGGATGACCCCGTTGGAACCGCCCTGACCGACCACCGCCTCGAACTGGCCGTGCACGGCTATCGCATCCGCAACCACCTTCTGCGTGGTGCCGTCGTCCCAGTTGCCGACCACCTGGACGATTTCCCAATCGCCGCCATCGTCCTCGAACACCTTGTTGATGCCGATCGAACGGTCGCGGTCGACCGAATTGCCGGGAAGGCCACGGACCTCGAGTATCTTGCCGCTCTTCACGCCTTTTTCATGGAGCTGGTCGAGCACGAACTGCGCCCATTTGTGGCCCATTTCGAGCTGGTCTTCGTTGACCTGCATGACCTTGTCGGTGTCGAGCACGTTGTCGAACGGCACGAGTACCACATTGTTCTTGTCGGCCAGCCGGATCACGCGGTCGAAACCGTCGGGCGCGACCGCGATCGTGACGATGGCGTCATAACCCTGGTTGATGAAGTCCTCGATGGCGCCGAGCTGCACGGCGGCGTCCGTGCCGGTCGACACAACCTTGAACTCGGAGATCTTGTCCTTCATCGCCGGATCCTCGGCGAAAGCCTTTGCGGTCTTGATCATCTGGATCCGCCAGCCATTGCCGACAAAGCCGTTGACCACGGCAAGCTTGTAGGGTCCGTCCTTGGCTTCCCACTGCATGTATTTGGTGTCGCCGCTCCATGGCGCGAAACATTCGGGTTCGACGCCCGGTCCGGAGACCGTCTCGGGTCCGGCGAAGGCCATGCCTGCCGACAGTACGAGACTGGCGGCCGTTGATGCCAAAAGCATTTTGAGTTTCATTTTCTTCCTCCCATGACCGCGATCGCGGTCGTTTCGACATCCGCCTCCCTCAGGCGGCTCCCCCGCCGTGGCCCTCCGCCCACGACGCAAGCTCTTCCCTACTCGTCGAAATGCGGGAAACCCGCCTCGAGATGGGATTTCATCCGGTATTGGTAGGCAATCCGGTCGCGTGCGGACAGCGCCTCGATGATTGCCGCATGTTCGGAAAATGTCGTCGTCGAGAAGGTCCGGCGCGTCTTCCCGCGCACCATGATCTTCAGGATGACCGGCTTCATGATCTTGTAGACGTCGAGGATCGCCTTGTTGCCGAGAACCTGGATGAGCCGGGTATGGAAGCGGAAGTCGGCCTCCGAGGCCTCCATCGCCGAGCCGGCATTCATCATCTCGTCATTGGCCCGCTGCAGCTCGGTGATATCCTCCTGCGTGATGCGCTCGAACAGCTCCTCCACCGAGGCGACTTCCAACAGGGTGCGGAACCCCTGGATATCGTTGAAGGTGGAGCGGGATACTTCCAACGTGTTGAATGCAAAGAGATCGAGCGCGCGTTCCATCCGGTCGTCGATGATCGTCGCCCCCACCTTGGGACGCACCGAAACGATGCCGTAGGCCTTGAGGATGCGCATGGCTTCCCGCACTGTGTTGCGGCTGGCCTGGAAACGTTCGCAAAGTTCGCGTTCGGTCGGCAGATTGTCGCCGACCTTGAGGCCCTCGTCGGAAATCAGGGAACGGATCTTGGCGACCAGATCGTCGACGGCGGAGGCGGAGCTCGGCCGAATCGTCTCCGCCGTTGCACCGGCCTCCTCCCGCGTCATCCGTGTTTCCTCCGACATGCGCGCCCTGCCCTTTGTCACTGTTTATTTGTTGGACAAATGAATACCAAGGCCAAAATTGCCTGTCAAATATCAAGTTTCCTGCACTGCAATGCGCAATAATCGGGCTTTTGGACATAGTTCCGGCATCTGTGGCGGGACAAATGAAAACGCCCGGCCGCCGCCGCACCTCCCGGGATGGCGGATCCGGTCAGCCGACGAGTCTTCTCGTTGCGGGAAAGGAGAGCGTGAAGACCGGGCGGCAGCGCGCCGCCGGCGACACGCAGATGTCAGCTTGGCGCGCGAATGCGCAGCGCAAGCGCCATCACGCGCGCTTCTTCGAGCTTGGCGCGATCGAGCCCCGTCGCGTAGCCGAGTGCGGCCACCGCATCGTGAACCTTGAGCGTGTCGACATTCCCCTCCGCGCCCGGCGCATAGGGGCAACCGCCCAGCCCGCCGATGGAGGCGTCGAAAACCCGCAGTCCCCTTTCGAGGCTCACGGCAATGTTGTCGACGGCCCGTCCGTTGGTGTCGTGATAATGGCCGGCGAGCCGTTCGGTGGGAGCAACAGCGAGAACGGCGTCCAGCATGGCCTCTATCGTGTCCGGCGTGCCCTGCCCGATCGTGTCGCCGAGACTTACCTCCGCGCAGCCCATCTCGATCAGCGCGGCGGTCACCAGCGCGACGGCCTTGGGCTCGATCCGCCCCTCATAGGGACATTCGACCACGCAGGAGACGTAGCCACGCAAACGAATGCCGGCCTCTCTCGCAGCCTCCGCCACGGGCCGGAATCGCTCCAGGCTCTCCGAGATCGAGCAGTTGATGTTCTTTTGGCTGAAGCTCTCGGACGCCGAGCCGAAGATCGCCACTTCGCCGGCATCGGCGGCAACCGCGGCCTCGAAACCTTTCAGGTTCGGCGTGAGCACCGAATAGACCGTGCCGGGCCGACGCTTGATCCGCGCCATCACCTCGGCGGCATCCGCCATTTGCGGCACCCATCTGGGCGAGACGAAACTGGTCGCCTCGATGCGGTCGAAGCCGCAGTCGGACAGTCTGTCGATCAGTGCGATCTTTCGGTCCGTCGCCACGAAGTCCTTTTCATTCTGAAGCCCGTCGCGCGGACCGACCTCGACGATGGTGACCTTGTCTCCGCTCATCACATCACCGCATCAGGTCCGGCAGCCAGGTCACGAGACCCGGGAACGCCGCGCAGATCAGCATGCCGACGAATTGCAGCAGGAAGAAAGGCAGGATGCCGCGATAGACGGTGCCCATGCCGATATCTCTCGGCAGCGTGCCCTTGATGTAGAAGAGCGTGTAGCCGAAGGGCGGGCTGATATAGCCCATCTGGATGGTGACGGCGAAGAGCACCCCGAACCAGATCTCGTCGAACCCGTAGAACTGAACGATCGGCAGGAAGACCGGGACGGTGAGAAGAATGATGCCGATCTCGTCGAGTACTGTGCCGAGGAAGACCAGGATCAGCATCATGATCGCCAGGACCACGTAGGGATTGGCATTCAGTCCCTCCAGAATGCCGAGAAGCGTGTCGGCGCCGCCGAGCCCGGTGAAGATCGCGACATAGGCCTTCGCGCCGAGCGTGATCCAGAGGATCATGCCGGTGGCCTTCATCGTGCCGGTGGCCGAATCCCAGATATTGGCGCGCGTGAAGGTGCCGCGCAGGAAGGCGGACAGCGCCGCCCCCAGGACACCGACGGCGGCAGCCTCTGTCGGGGTGGCAATCCCGAAGAAGATCGAGCCGAGCACCATCACGATGATCATCGAGGGCAGAATAAGGGTCTTGAGGGCCGCGAATTTCTCGCCCCAGCTCGGCTGGCGGTCGAGCTCGCCCGCCGGTGCCATTTCCGGCTTCAGGATGCTGACCAGCACGATGTAGCCGATATAGAGCGACCCCAGGATCAGACCCGGCACGATCCCCGCGATCAGCATCTTGCCGATCGAAACCTGGGCGGTCACCGAATAGACGATCGTCAGGATCGACGGCGGAATGAGGATGCCGAGCGTACCGGAGGCACAGATTGTCCCCGATGCGAGCCGCGGGTCGTAGCCGCGCTTGAGCATTTCCGGCAGCGCAAGAATGCCCATGGCGGTCACCGCCGCGCCCACCACGCCGGTCATTGCCGCCATGACGATGCAGATGACGACCGTGCCGATGGCAAGCCCGCCGCGGACGCGGCCGAACCACAGTTCCATGGCCGTATAGAGGTCGCGGATGACGTCCGACTTCTGCAACAGGATGGCCATGAAGATGTAGAGCGGAATGCCGAGCAGCGCTTCGGAATTCATCGTGTCGTACATCTGCAGGACAAGAATGACGAGCGCACTCGAATTCCAGAACAGGACGGTGAAGATCACCGACAGGCCGCCGAGAACGAAGGCGACCGGCAGACCTGCCAGAAGGAAGACCGTCAGGCCTCCGAACATGATGATGAGGATTTCGGTCGAGGTCATCAGCCTGCCGCCTCGTGATCGGTGTCCTCAAGCGCGGCAGTCGGATCGAAGATCATACGGAGCCATTCGGCGACGGCCTGGAGACCGAGAAGCAGAAGCGACAGCGGGATGAAGAACTTCACCGGCCAGATCGGCGGGTTCCAGGACGAGAAGGAGGTTTCGCGATACTCCCAGGCCTGCACGGCAAACGGCCAGGCGTAGAGGAGAAGGATCACGCAGAAGGCGATGATGACCGGATAGTTGATCATCGACAGGATGCGGGTTGCGCGCGGCCCCATCGCGCGCTGGACGAGGTCGAGGTTCACATGCCCGTGGGTGTGCAGAAGGTAGGGACCGGCAAGCAGGAAATACGGGCCGAACATCAGCGTCGCCAGTTCCATCGCCCATTCCAGCGGCGCATTGAACGCGTAGCGCGAGATGACGGCAATCAGGATGATGGGCACCATGACCAGGATCAGCGCGGTCGCCAGACGAAAGACCTGACGGTTGATCCAGGTGATGACCGCGATGAACTGGCGGATGGGACTTGGCATCAGGATGCGTACTCTACCTTTGTGCAAGACGGGGGCGCCAGCATAACTGGCGCGCCCCTTGGGAAGCTCAGGCGATCAGCCCGAGTTCCTTCATCTGCGCAATCTGGGAATCGAGGATCTTGTTGGCGAGCGCATCCTCGCCGGCGGCACTCCGCCACACATCCACGGCCTTGACGCGATAGTCCTTGACGTCCTGTTCCTCGAGTTCGATGACTTCGACGCCCTGCTCCTTGAAGGCGGCCAGAGCGGTCTCGTCGGTTTCGGTCTTGTTGTCCTGCAGCGCCTTGCCGGTTTCCCTGGCCGCCTCCTCGAGGGCTGCCTTGAATTCGTCGGGGAGCTGGTCATAGGCGTTCTGGTTGGCGACATAGGACGTCGCCGTGGTCGGCTGGTGGACCCCCGGCAGGATGATGTATTTCGCAACCTCGCCGAGACCTGCATCGAGATTGGCCTGAAGATCGCCGCGATCGGCGATGTCGATCAGCCCCTTGTCGAGCGCGGAATAGACCTCAGCCGTCGGAAGCGGGGTGACGGAGACGCCGAAAGCGCCCATGACCGTCGCGGCCAGACCGGAGAAACGGCCCTTCTTGCCTTCGAAATCCGCGATCTTGCGAATCTCGGCCTTCGAATGGATCGGCTCCTGATCGTAGACCGTCGGCGCGATGTAGAAGAGGCCGGCCGGGGCATAGGATTCGCGCGCCATTTCCAGGCCGCCCTTCTCGTAGAACCAGGCGAGAAAATCCTCGGTTTTCTTGTAGCCGAACGGGATGGTCGCCGTGAAGGCATGCGCGGGGATCTTGCCAGCCGTGTAGCCGTCATAGGTCTTCATCATCTCGAAGGCGCCGCCGCGCACCGCGTCGAAGGACTGCGCGGGAGGAACGATCTGTCCGGCCGAGAAGAGCTTGAGCTCGAATGCGCCACCGGTCTTCTCGGCGACCTTCTGGACGAACATCTCTTCGAACTTCTGCGGCGTCGTACCGCCGTCCCAGAGCGACTGGATGCGCCAGGAGACCTTGGCGTCCTGGGCGATGGCGGGTGTCGCAAGGCGCGTGGCCGCGGCGACGGCGACACCGCCAGCGGTCAACTGCAGAAGCGAACGGCGTGAAATGCTGTTTGTCATGGTAGTCCTCCCTAGGGTCATCCCCCGGCTGTTGCCGGCGGCAGTCGTTTGTCCGGGTCGCCTCCGTCACGACCCGGACGGTGTTTCATTCCTTGCGCAATTCGGCAAGCAGATCCCGTGCCCGCTCGGTGCGCACGTCATGCGCCTCGGCGAGCTTTCTGGCGATGGCTTCGATTTCCGCGCCCTGCGCACCCGCCACGATGGCGATGTTGCGGGCATGCAGCGCCATGTGACCGCGCTGGATGCCTTCGGTCGCAAGCGCCCGAAGCGCCGCCATGTTCTGCGCAAGACCGAGTGCGACGCAAAGCTGCGCCAGCTCACCCGCCGAGCTGATCTTCATGATCCTCAGCGCCAGCTGGGCGAGCGGGTGGGTCTTGGTGGCGCCACCGACGATGCCGACGGCCATCGGCATCTCGAGCGTGCCGACAAGCCGTCCATCGCCGTCCTTCTCCCAGGTAGAAAGCGACGCGTAGTGCCCCTGACGCACCGCCCAGGCGTGGGCGCCCGCCTCGATCGCGCGCCAGTCGTTGCCGGTGGCCACGATCAGCGGATCGATGCCGTTCATGATGCCCTTGTTATGGGTTGCCGCGCGATAGGGATCGATCGCTGCGAAACTGTAGGCCTCGATCATGCGATCGATCATGTCCGCGCCGGAAAAATCCTTCGTGGTCATCGCTTCCGGCGTCACGCAGACCCGCGCCCGGGCAAGACGCAGATCGGCCAGATTGGAAAGGATGCGCAGACGGACCGTGCCGCCGGTCAGCTTCTCGATCAGCGGCGCCACGCGCTCTGCCATGGTGTTGACGGTATTGGCGCCCATCGCGTCACGCACGTCGACGATCAGATGCATGACCACCATCGGGCCGGACTGGGTCGTGGGGAATACGTGGACCTCGATATCGCGGCAGCCGCCGCCGAGCTCCACCAGCACCTTGTCGCACGCATTGGCCGCAGCGACGATCTCGTCCTTGCCGGCAAGGATGCGAAGCCGCGCGCCATAGGGATCGCTGACGCCCACGAGCTGCACCTGGGCCCGCATCAGCGGGTCGGTGACGGATGTCTCGAAGCCGCCGCAGTCACGCGCAATGCGCGCCATGTAGGAGGCCGCCGCAATGATGGAGGGCTCCTCGACCGCCATGGGAATAATGTAGTCGGTGCCGTTGACCGTGAAGTTCGCGGCCACCCCCATCGGCAGCTCGAAGGTTCCGACGACGTTTTCGATCATGCCGTCTGCTGTCTCGATCGGCAACGCGCCGGGCGCGCTCAGAAGCGCCGCATCCTCGGCGCCCAGCCCGGTGGCGGCGACGACCTTTTCCCAGCGTTCCGCCGGCGTGAGATTGCGAAACCCTTCGAGTCGCGAATTGATGCGGCCAGTCTGCGCGTTCACGTCTTTCCTCCCATGGGCGGCATTCACGCCCGATGCCCGAAAGCCGGCGGAAACCGCGGTCATTTGACCATTTGATTAGCTGGGAATCTGCAATATTGTACCGGATACACAAGGTACAATTTCCGCCGCTTTTGCAGCACTGTACCGCTCTTGTCACAGGAACAGTCGACCCATGACCGGCAGCGACCACAGCAAGATCGACCGTATCGTTGCCCGCATATCCATGCTGATCGAGCAGGGCGTGATGCGAAACGGTACACGACTGCGCTCCCTGCGATCGGCAGCGGAGGAGTATGGCGTATCCAAGAATACCGTCGTCGAGGCCTATGACCGCCTGGTGGCGCGCGGCTATGTCGAACCGCGACATGGTGCGGGATTCTACGTCCTGCCCGCCCGGCGCAAGCCCGGCGATCCGGTGGCCGCGCGAATGGTCGAGGCGGTGGACGTGGCCTCCCTTCTGCGCGAGCAGCTCGAGCACAATTTCACCGTGCGCCTGGGCGAAGGCCGGCCGCCGGCCGAATGGGTCGAAGGCTCCGTGCTCAAGAGCCACCTGCGCAACATTGCGTCCGGGCCGCGTGGCCTGTTCGAACACGCCTATGAGAGCCCGATCGGATTCGAGCCGCTGCGCCAGTCGCTGTCGCGCATTCTGGGCGACCGCGCCATCGGCGCCGGAATAGACCAGGTTCTCCTGACCATCGGCGCCAATCACGCCTTCGACCTCATCATCCGCCAGTATCTGCGTCCAGGCGATGCGGTGCTGACCGACAGTCCCGGCTACTATCCCCTCTTCGCCAAGTTCAAGCTCGCCGGCATCCGCATGGTCGGCGTGCGACGCGGCCGCGACGGCCCCGACGCCGAGGACCTTGCGGAAAAGGCGCGCCAGAGCGGCGCACGGATGTTCTTCACCCAGTCCCATGCCCACAATCCGACCGGCGGATCGCTGCAATTGGGGCGGGCGCACGAAATTCTCAGGATCGCTGAACTGCTCGACTTCGTCATCGTGGAGGACGACGCCTTCGGCGATTTGATGCCGGCTTCCGCACCGCGCCTCGCAGCCCTCGATCAGCTCCGGCGCGTCATCTATGTCGGCACTTACGCCAAGATCCTGTCGGCAAGTCTGCGCGTCGGTTATGTCGCCGCCTCGCGGGAGGTGATAGCCAATCTCGTCAACATGAAGATGCTGACGATCGTCAATTCTTCGGGCTACGTGGAACGCATTGTCCATACCGTGATCAACGACGGTCACTATCGCCATCACCTGAAACGGCTCGGCCGGCGCGTCTCCGAAGCACGAAACTCTGCGCTGCGCATGCTCCACGGCATGGGAATGCATGCCGAGATCGAGGACGGCGAAGGCTACTATCTCTGGGTCTCCCTTCCCGAAGGGGTCGACGACATCGAGCTGACGCGCAAGGCAGCGCGCGAAGGGATATTCCTCGCCCCCGGCTCGATATTCGAAGTGGAGGGAACGCGCACCGAGCGACGCCATATCCGGCTCAACGTCGCCTATGTCAGCGATCCACGCTTTCATGATTTTGCGATGCGGACGCTCCGATCCCCTCAATGAAGCGATGATCTCCGGATCCACGGCGGCTGCACGATAACCGCTCAGTCGGCGCTGCGAGCCGTGCAGCTGTCAAAAATAACCATTGACTCTTTCTTCGCCGCCCGGCGTAAGTTCGCCGTCCCGGGCGGGATGGTTCTTCATCGAACGGCACCGTTCGAGCCTGACGGGCGAGAACCGTGTGGGAGAATGCCGTTATGCGACTTCACGTTGTCTTGCTCGCCCTTTTGGGCATGACCCTTTCCGGCATCACCCACGCCGAGGATGGCGGGCTCGTCTTCAATCCCGGCAGCAACCGCTGGGAGCGAAAGTCCGGCGTCTCGGTGACGCCGAAAATGATGCGCTCCGACAAGTCTCCGGTCGCAAGAGAAATCGTGCAGTTCGAATCAAGATACAAGCCCGGCAGCATCGTCATACGCACGTCCGAGCGGCGGCTTTACTATGTCCTGACAGACGGCACCGCCCTCCGATACGGCATAGGCGTCGGGCGGGATGGGTTTGCCTGGAAGGGGCGGGAGAGGATCAGCCGCAAGGCGGAATGGCCGAGCTGGACCCCGCCTGAAGAGATGCGCAGGCGCGAAGCCGAGATCGGCCGAATCCTGCCGGCAACCATGGAGGGCGGGCCTGACAATCCGCTGGGCGCCCGCGCGCTCTACCTCGGATCGACGCTGTATCGCATTCACGGCACCAACCAGCCCTGGACGATTGGCGGCGCCGTATCGTCAGGCTGCATTCGAATGGCCAACGAAGATGTGATCGACCTCTACGGCAAAGCAGTCGTCGGAGCACTTGTTTTTGTCGAATAATGGTAAAATCACCTACTAAACCAATTGAATTCTTGGATTTTTACATTTTAGAAAAACATAAAATATAAGTTGCCGCGATGCAACTAGCCGTTACTATTTGCGATTAAGCTTACAATTCGCAACAAAAATAATTGTATTCATTATCATAACCGTATATTCCCGTTTTTCTACAAACGCGGATGGGGGTTGGCGTATTATTGCCCCGCGTAGAGTCTTATGGGTGGGGCCTGCTTATGCGAATTCTGAAATACAACATTCTTCAAGTCTTGAAGTCGGCGGCGCCTTGCGCGCTGGTCGGTTTTAATCTGTCCCTCGGCGCGATTACTCCGGCCGGAGCAATATCCCTCAACGATGCCGTTGCGGTTGCCGTGGAGGCAAACCCCGAAATCGGTCAAGCCATCGAAAATCGGGAAGCCATCGAGTTCGAATTGCGCCAGGCGCGCGGACTTTTCCTGCCGACGGTCGATCTCGAGGCCTCCGCAGGCGGCCGGCTGCTCGACAATCCCTCCCGCCGCTCCCTCGGAATCGACGGTGACGGACTGTCGCCCGTCGATGCCTCGGTCGTCATCACCCACAAACTCTTCGACAGCGGGGCCAGAAGCGCAGAACTGCGCCGGCAGGCAGCCCGCGTCGATGGAGCCTCCTTCCGGGTGCTGGAGCGCAGCGAATATATCGGCCTGCAGGTCGTGCGCGAATATCTCGAATATCTGCTGCAGGCCCGGATCGTCGCCGAAACGGAAAAGAACCTCGCATTCCACCAGCGGATCCAGTCCAACATCGCCGATAGCGTGGCCAATGGTACGCTGACCGCGGCCGATCGCCAGCAGGTCATCGAGCGCGTACTCGCTTCACGCGCCCAGCTTATCGAAGTCCGGGAAGAACTGGCCAACGCCAAGATCAGCTTCCTGAAACTCGTCGGCAAACCGCTTGATTCAGCATCCATGCCGGGAAGTATTTCTGCCAGCCTGCCCCGGTCCGTCGACCAGGCGCTCGGCCTTGCCCGGCAGAACAACCCGCGCATCCACATGGCCAATGCCGATATCGACGCGGCCGATGCGCTGGTCGATGCCGCGCGCGCCAAGCGTGGCCCCGAAGTGCTGCTGGAGGGCCGGGCAATTGCCGGCAACGACATCGATGGCGCCGACGGCCGAACCTCCGATCTTCAGGCGCGCGTCGTTGCCAAGTGGCGCATTTTCGACGGCGGCATCGCCGCGGCCGACGAACAAGAGCAGATCCGGCGCGTCGGCGAGTCCCGGCTGGTTCTCGACCAGGTCCAGCGCGAACTGGAAGAATCGGTCCGCCAGTCATGGGAGCGGCGAAGCAGCCAGCGCGAACTCGCCGGCGTTCTCCGTTCGCAGGCACAGGAAAACAACCGGCTCGTCGGGTCATACCGCGAGCAGTTCACCATCGGCCAACGCTCCCTTTTGGACGTGCTGGATGCGCAGAACACCCGTTACAATGTCGATGTACTGGCCGTGACGGCGGAATATGCGGCGCTCTTTGCCGATTACCGGCTTCTCGCAGCCACCGGCGAACTGCTCGACACATTGAATGTCAGCGCCCCCCGGCAAGGCGCGGCCTACGCCCGTTCCGAGTTCAAGGTGGCCCCAACCGCGCCGACGGATACCTACGCACGGCTGCCCTCGCGTCAAGTCAATGAACTGCCAATGGACTTGCTCGCGCCGATGAAAAACTAGCCGTCCGGGCAGCAACCATGAAACCGGTCGGGCAATTTGCTGATCCAGGAGCGGACACCACTGGCGATGAGATGGACCGCAATGCGGCTGCCGAACTCACGGGCGCACTGGTCGCCGTCGCTGAGTATTTCGACCGGCCGAGTTCGCGCACGGTCCTTTTCTCCGGCGTGCCGGACACATTCGACAATGTCGAGAACCATATCCGGCTGATCGTTGATCGCATCGGCCTGTTCTGCCGAAGCACGCAGGGCTCGCGGGCGATCACGGAAACCGATGTCGAATATCCCGCCGTCCTGCAGTTCGGCAATCCGGCGCGAAGCTTCGAGTTCGCTCTCGATGCCGAGGCCTTCCGTGCGGCCATCGTCCGGAACGGGCGGGTGGAACGCGCCTATCAGTTCGGACTGCTTCATTCCTCCAGCCAGGAACGTGACCTGGCGGACGGGACCGCCAATGTCTCGCGTGAACACTGGCTGTTCGGCCCCATGCGCCAGTTTGGGCGGGGCTATAGCGGCATCGTCGTCGCGGCCCTCTTCATCAACCTTCTTGCGCTGGCGTCGCCCATCTTCGTGATGAACGTCTATGACCGAATCCTGCCCAACAAGGCCACATCGAGCCTTTTGGCCCTGGCTTTGGGCGTCGGTCTCGCCATGATCTTCGACTATTTCCTGAAGACCATACGCGCCGACATCATCGACGCCACAGGACGCCGGATCGACGAGCAGGTTTCCTCGCGGCTCTTCGACAAGATCCTCAATTCCCGGCTCGACGCCCAGCCGCCATCGACCGGCGAATACGCGAACCGCGTCAATCAACTCGATTTCGTGCGCGAGTTCTTCACCTCGAACACGGTCGCAGTGCTCATCGATACCGTCTTCATCTTCATCTTCCTCGTCGTCATTCATCTGATCGGCGGCTGGCTGTTCGTCATTCCTCTCATCGCCTTCATACTGGCGGTCGTGATCGGTCTCGTCGCCCAGTACCGCATCGCCAAGCGCGTCACGCAGGCCGCCAACGAATCGTCCAGGCGCCAGGCCCTGTTGATCGAGACGATCTCGACCATCGAGACGGTCAAGTCGCTGCGAAGCGAGGCGAAGCTGCTGAAGAACTGGTCGCTGCTCACCAAGGCATCCTCGAGGACGTCCGAGGAGATCAAGCTGCTTTCCGCTCACGCCTCGAATGCGACCGGCCTCGTGCAGCAACTGGTCACGATCTTCATCGTGATTGCCGGAGCCTATGAATTTTCGCTCGGCAACATCTCCACCGGCGCGATCATCGCCACGGTCATGCTGTCCGGCCGCACGATCGCGCCGATCAGCCAGATCACGCTGACGCTCGCGCGGCTCAGGCAGGCCCTCCTGTCCCTGAAGATTCTCGACGGCATCATGGCCCAGCCGGAGGATCGCCCCGCGAGCGCCGGCTTCGTCAACCGGCAGGTCATGCAGGGCAGCCTGTCATTTGCGGGCGTGAGCTTCAGCTATCCCGGCTCGGATGCGAAGGTCCTCAACGACGTCACCTTCTCGATCCGGCAGGGCGAACGGGTGGGCGTCATCGGTCGCATCGGATCCGGCAAGACCACGCTCGGCCGGCTTCTCGCAAACCTCTACACCGCGCAGGAGGGCCGCGTGTGCGTCGACGGCATCGACGTGCGGCAGTATCACCCCGCCGAGCTTCGCGGCGCTGTGGCCTATACCGGGCAGACGGTCGACCTTTTCACCGGAACGTTGCGCGAGAACCTGCGCATGGCCAATCCGGCGGCAACGGACGAAGAGATCATCGCCAGCGCGAGAAAGACCGGGGTCGACGAGTTCGTTTCCATCCATCCGCGCGGCTATGACCTTCTCGTCGGCGAGCGTGGCGCCAACCTCTCCGGAGGCCAGCGTCAGGCCGTAGCGATGACCCGGCTTCTTCTCGCCCAGCCGAAGATCGTCTTTCTCGATGAACCTTCAGGCGCACTCGACCTCGCCACCGAACGCCAGTTGATCGGCACGCTTTCGGACTCTTTCGGCCCGGACGTCACGATGGTCATCTCCACCCATCGCTACAGCCTGCTCGAACTCGTCGATCGCCTGATCGTGCTCGATCGCGGCCGCATCGTCGCCGACGGCCCCAGGGACAAGGTTCTCGAGCACCTGTCCGCCCGTGTCCGCGCCGTGCAGGGCAATCTTGCAGGTGTCCGCACATGAGTTCCGCCTATCATCGCGCGATCGGTCTCGCCTGGGTGATTGCAGCCCTGATCGTCTGCGCCACCCTGTGGGCCTATTTCACGGAAATCGACGAGATCGCCCGCGGCCAGGGCAAGGTGATCCCGGCGACCCGGACACAGACGATCCAGGCCACGGAACCCGGCGTGGTCAAGGAGATCGCCGTCAAGCTCGGACAGATCGTCAAGGAGGGCGATCTCGTGGTCCGTCTCGACAAAACGACGACCGCCTCAGATCTCGGCGAGGTTCAGGCCAGGTTGCGAGCCGTCAAGGTCAAGATTGCCCGTCTTGACTACGAAAGCCGGTCCGAGTCCGAGGGATCGTTTCTCTGCCCGGAGGATATTCTCAACATCGATCCGAAGATCTGCGAGAACGAACGCAAGCTGCTCGAGGCGCGCCAGAACGCTTTCCGCAACACCCGCGACGTGCTCACGCAGCGGCTCCTTCAGCGTCGCAAGGAGAAGGACGAGGCCGCCGCCAACCTGTCGGCGCTCGAAGGGCGGGTGCTGCTGTCCGAAAGGGAACTCAACCTCCTCGCCCCGATGGCGAAGAAGAAGCTCGTGGCCGAGACGGAACTGATCCGCGCGCAAAAGGAGGTCAACGACACCTCCGGCCAGATCAACGCCCTGAAGGAAAGCATCCCGCGTATCGAGGGCGCGATTGCGGAAGCCGAACTCCAGACGCGCGAGCAGGAGCTGCAATTCAGGCAGGAAGCGCTGTCGGAGAAGACGGAAGCTCTGGCGGAACTCTCGGTACTCGCCCAATCCGAAAGGGGCGAGTCCGATCGCGTCGACCGTACCGACATCCGCTCGCCGGTCACCGGCATCATCAACACGCTGGCGATCAACTCGCTCGGCTCTTTCGTCCAGCCGGGCACCGTGGTGGCGGAAATTGTTCCCTCGTCCGAGGAACTGCTGGTCGAGGCCCGGATTTCACCGCGCGACATCGCCTTCGTCATTCCCGGCCAGAAGGCGCTCATCAAGATCACCGCCTTCGACTTCTCGATCTATGGCGGGCTGGAGGGCACGGTCGTCAATGTTAGCCCGGATTCGCTGCTCGACCAGAAGACCGGCGAAGCCTATTTCGAGATCCGCGTCCGGACGGACAAGGCCTATCTGGAGCACAAGGACACCCGCTACAACATCACGCCAGGCATGATCTGTTCCGTCGACGTTCTCACCGGCAGGAAGACGATCCTTCAATACATTCTCAAGCCCATCAACAAGGCGCGGCAGGAAGCACTGACGGAACGCTGATGCCGATGACCCGCCAGCCCATGGTCGAAGCCTTTCTCTCCGCCCGCGACCCCGACCCGTCGGAGCCGTTCTTTCGCGCCATCACGACGGAAGGCAAAAGGAAGGCTCTGCGCCTCGAGCGCGGCTTCTGGCGGGCGTTGGACAAGGCCGCGGAAGATCTCAATGTCAGCCTCGGCGAACTCATCCATGCGATCGATTCGATCGACGACCGGCAGATGAACCTCGCCTCGTCGCTACGGGTCTTCGCGGTCGAATGGCTGCAGCGCAAGGTGGTGGACTATCAGACGTCCACCTCGGGACCAGCTCTCGACGCGCTGATTGCATCCTGCCCCTCGCCCGCATTCGTACTGACCGCGCAGAAGCAGATCAGGCACACCAATCCGGCATTCCTGCGCCTCCTGCGCATGAGCTTCAGCGGCATGGATCCGACGGGCGACGGACATCAGCTGAAGCTGCAACTCGACATGTCGGTCGACGAAGTCGTCGAGACGTTGACGAGCGGAAGCCGGTCGCTCTCGGTCGGCTATATACTCGGCTTCCGGGATCGTCGGGTGCGCGGCACGATCAATGCGGTTCTCGCGCCGACCCTGCCCGAGCGCATGATCATAGGTTTCGTGACGGCCTGACGCCGGCGGCGCGGCTCAGAGATCTTCCCGCGGGCGCAGGTTCTCGATCATTTCCGCCGGCAGGTCCTCGAACATGACGTTGCCCTCATAGTTCACGCCGGGCGCGATCGCGGCCAGATCCACCGGCTCGGAACGGGCCAGACGTTGCTCGCCGGCGCTTTCCACGCCGTGAATCCAGGCCCGATCGGTCGAAAACGAAATCAGCGGCATGTATTGCGGCATGTCCGCGTCGCGGTAGATCCTGTCGACGACATTGTCGAGGATGAAGAACCCCTTGTTGGTACCGACCGCGAGAACCGAGTGGTAGAGCTTGCGGCTGGTGTCCTTGAGCACGACGAGCGAGAGGCTGGAAGCCGGAATCCCCGCCTTGACCAGAAGATGATACTTCAGGATTGCGAAATCCTCGCAGTCGCCTGCCCCCTTTGTCAGGATTTCCGACGGGGTCGCCCAATAGTCGACCTTGTTGTAGGTCTGACTGTCCGGGCTGTAACGCAGGCCGCGATTGACGGATCGATTGACCGCGTCGAGAACCTTGAAGTAATTCTTTCCATTATACTTGGAAGGAACTGATTTTTTGAAGTAGGAGTTCCGAATTCTGCAATCTTCCGACCCGCAATCGACCGATGCGGCAAAACTGCTCTTCACCCGCACCCACTTGCCCTGACTGGCGCCGTTGAAGAACGGAATGGCAATGCTGGCGAAGACACCGGAAGAGATCGCTGCGCCTCCGGAGGCCGTTCCGCCGGTGACGATCCCGTCTATGCCCGGCTCCGCAAGCGCGGCCGAGCCGAATTCTCGAGCATATGCAAAAAGATAGCCGACCGCATTGACGGCAGTCGCCAGCCCCGCGCCGCCAGGTGCATAAGCGAGCGCCCCGCCTGCGGTGCCGGTGGCCGAACCGGCCGCGGCACTGCCGGTCAGCGCCGACAAGGTTACCGCAAGCCCAAAACTTATCGTTGCCAACCGGTTAACTGTGCTTTTCTTATTCATGGCGACTTCCCCGTTATGTCGAGAAATGTACGCGCTATGCTTTTAGATACTGGAAATATGCTTGGTAAAGCGAAACGAAAGACCTATCGTCAAATTTGAATTAAATTCGACCCGCCGGGAAGCAATGAAGCGCGGCGCCGGAATACATATTCCGTTATGCGTCGACATTAACCAGGAATTAAATATAGTTTCTCCTGCATATCTGGATATGCATCTTACTTAATGCAATATTGATTGTCGATCGAAAGCATGTGCCAAGTCGGCCCCATGTAAGGGGAGTAACGCTCATGTCTATTGATCGTACAAGCGAATTTCAGGCCAACAATGACGACCACGGCGACATCTCTCTTCGTGGCACCGGCGAGGGAGACCGTGTCCTTCTGGCGCAGGCCGAAGATCTCAACGACCTCGCGCCGGCCGACATTGGCGGACAGACGCCGGCGACCGGGCCATCCCTCCCGTCGGCAGCCGCCGCCCCGGATGCGGGACAGGCCGGCTCCGTCCAGACGCTTGTTGCCGATAGCGCCAACCAGGTTCAGCTCCCTGCCGGCTCCTCGCTCGGACGCATGGAATTGCGCGGCCAGGACCTGGTCATCATCCAGCCCGACGGCAGCGAGATCATCATCCAGAATGCCGCCGCCAACGTGCCGACATTCATCATCGACGGCGTGGTCATCCCGCAGGAAGCGCTTATAGCCGCGCTGGAAGGCAATGAGATCAACATCGCCGCAGGCCCCAACGGCACGCTCGTCGCAAGCTCCGCAGCGGTCGACAGTTCCGGTGCAAACTTTTTCGTCACCCCGCCCGGCATCGGTGACGCCGTTCCGATCCTCGGCCTGCTTCCGCCGACCGCGCTCCAGTTCACCGGCGACGAGGAACGCCGCATCTTCCCCGTCGAGCCTGACGAGGAACCGCTCGACATCGTCTCCATCCTGCCCTCCGGCGGCGTCGGCAACGGCGACATCCAGGATCCCGAACTTCCGGGTGGTTCGAGCGCCCTCCCCGGCGGCTCCGAAGACAGCTTCATCGTCACCATCCAGGCCGGATCGAGCGCCGTCACAAATGTGGTTTTCGATCCCTTCAACGGCACCAGCGGCGACATTTCGGGCATCACAACCGGCCTGACCGGCGCGGATACCTCGACCGCCTTCACCTATCAGCTCAGCGCCGACGGCAAGCTGCTTACGATTCTGGCGGACGGCGTACCCGTCGTGCAGCTCGAGATCATGTTCACTCCGGGCGCCGACAATATTGCCGCCGGTGCGACCGGCACCGTCGCCATCGACGTCACGCTGCTCGAAGCCTTCCCGCACGAATTCGGCTCGTCGGAACTGCTGGCGATCATCCAGGGCATCCCGGTGCTTGCCGAAGACGCCAGCGGCTTCAACGACAT
>NZ_SMSI01000005.1 GCF_004354915.1 Pseudohoeflea suaedae
ACCGGATTTCGACTGCCCGGCAACCTGATCGAAGGCGGCCGGGGCCTTGGCTTCCTCGCCATAGGCGAGCGGTGCGTAATCGCCGGTGACCGAACCGAGCGCGAAGGCCGAGCGGATGCGCGCATTGACCTGGTCGCGGGTCAGCCCGGCGCTCTGGACCACCGAGGCCTGGGTCGAGGCATGGGCCTCGCCAGACAGTGCGATGACCGCATCGACCACATCGTCCTCTTCGGTGAAGGCAACGAAAGTGTCGAAGATATTATTGCCCAGACCGAGACTGTCCACCGCATCGGCGATGGCCGCCTGGGTCGGCGTCAGGGTGAAATCGGAGAAGGCCACGTCATTGCGGTCGAGCGTCAGATCGATGGTCGTCTCGGTATAGGAGAGCCGCCCCTCGAGGAAGAGCGAGCCGTTGAAAACGTCATCGGCGAGAACCGCGCCGAATTCGCCTTCGATCTCGCCGGCGGTCATGATCGTGGTGGTGACGCCGAGTTCGAAAGCCATAGCCCCGTCGGAGACGAGGACGACATCGGCGCCCGAACCGATGGTGACGGTGCCGGCCACGTCGAGAACGTCGGTGGAGCTGATATCGACCTGGAAGAAGCCCCCATCCTGGAATTCGGCATCGCCGTCGATGGTCTTGCTGCCGGCCAGCGTGCCGCCCGCGAGAACGGTCATCGAGCCGCCGAAATCCGTATCGACGGACAGCACGCCGCCGCTCACCTCGCCCGTTCCGGTGAATGCCGACCAGTCGCCGGTCAGGCGGGTATCGCCGGCCTCCTGCTTGAGCAGGCCATTGCCCGACACAATGGCGTCGAAACCGTAATTCTCTTCGGTGTGGTTGAAGAGGATGGTGCCGTCGCCGGCGCCAAATTCGATGGTTGCGGCAGCCCCGTCCGCCCCCTTCAGCGAACCCGCGGCCAGTGCCTTCTCGCCGGACGCCGCCCCGATATTGATCACCCCGGTCGAGCCGGCATTTTCAGCGACGACGAAGGTGTCGCCGGCCTCGGCGGCGCCGCCATTGCTGACGGTCAGCGCGCCGTCCGCCCCATCGCCAACGACAATACCTGCCGTGACCAGCCGGGAATCCTTGCCGGACACGGTAAGCGTCCCGTAGCCATCAAGCTCCTTACCTATATTAACTTCATTTCGCGAATACAGATAACCACCATCCAGAACATTCAGCGCTCCGCTACCAGCTACCCCGAGGAAGGCCGTAGTGCCCTGGATTATCATCTTGGAGTCCTTGCCGGATACCGTGACCGTGCCCGTGCTGCCAGGCTGAATGCCGATTTCGAGGAGCTGAGTCGTCTTGGCATAGCCGCCGTCCGAGACGCTCATCACGCCCTCGCCGTAGATGCCTACTTTAAAATTAACCGCCTCGAGCTTCGAGCCCGCACCGGAAACCGTCGCAGTCCCCGACGCCGCACCGAAAGATCCATTCGCACCGGCAGATCCAAGCTCGAGCGAACCGCCGACGACCGTTACCCTGCCGCCATCCAGAACGTTCAGGACGCCCGTGCTACCCACATTGAAACCAACGCGGATCGCGTCATCGGCGTCCCAGGAGCCCGTACCGGACACCGTCACGGTTCCCTTTGCCGCGTCAGAGAACCCCACGACACCCACCCCACTTTTCAGCTCCCCACCGTCTGAAATGGTGAGCGTGGCATCCGACCCCGGACTGACACCAACATTTACCACGCCGCCCTCCAGATCCACCGGCGTGGTGATTTCCTGCTGGTCGTTGTTGTCAACCAACAGGTCTTCGGCGAAGGCCGGACCGGCAGGCAGGGCGATCAGCGCCGTGGAGGCCAGAAGGGCCGCGGCGAGCAGGCTGCGGCCGGCGATTGCGCGCCTCGATGCATCGCGACGCCTGGCTTCGGAGGATGTGGATGTGGCTGAAATCGACTGCATAAGTGTGAATACCCGTCCCTGATCGTTGCTTTCACCGGTCGCCGCCCTGCCCCGCAAGACAGCAGCCCGGGCACCGCGGATTGTCCCGCAGCCTACTTTAGAACGACCTAAACCATGGGTCGCGCACTCACGCGAGATGCGCGCCCGCATTTTTGCGCGGAATGCGAAAAGAATTGCACAGGCTGCAAATCCCCAACCCGGCCACCCGGATGGCTTGATGGTAGTGTCCGCCGCAAATCGACGGTATGACACCAAAAGCCTTCAATTGCAGACCCTGGATCAGATAATGAGCGAATCGAAAGACCGAAAGACCGCAGCGATGCCGAAAGCGATCGTGGCCGGCGACGGCGTCGGCGTGGAAGACGAAAATCCCTTCCACATCACCTACACGTCGGGACTGGTGGCATGGATGCATGCCAATCGGCTTTCGCTCGGCTTCAGCACCTATACCAAGGGCAAGACGGTGCTGATCGGCCCCGGTCCGCGCGGCAACGTGGCCGTCAGCGAACGCAGTTTCGACCACGCCATGGCCCTGCGCGTCACCGAGACCGGCCTTTACCTCTCCACCCGCCACCAGGTCTGGCGGTTCGAGAACGGGCTGGATGCGGGCGCCCATTTCGAGGGCTGGGACCGGCTCTACATGCCGCGCCGCTGCGACGTGACGGGCGCCGTCGACGTGCACGACATCCATCTGGACAAGGACGGCCGCCTTCTGGTCGCCGTCACGCTGTACAACTGCCTTGCCGTTCTGGATGGCAATGGCAGCTTCTCGCCCATCTGGCGGCCGTCCTTCATCGACGTAATGGTCAACGAGGATCGCTGCCACTTCAACGGCTTCTGCATGGAAGACGGCGACCCCGCCTATGCGACGGTGATCGGGGCCAGCAACACCGCTGCGGGATGGCGGGAGCACCGCGCCGATGGCGGCATGGTGATCGACATCCGCACCGACGCGGTGGTGGTCGGCGGCCTCGCCATGCCGCACACGCCGCGCCTCTACAAGGGCGAGCTCTACGTGCTCGAGGCGGGTTCGGGCTGGTTCGGCAAGGTGGACCGCAAGGCCGGAACCTTCGAACGCATCACCTGGTGCCCGGGCTTCCTGCGCGGACTGACCTTCATCGGCGACTATGCGGTGATCGGCCTTTCCAAGCCGCGCAACAAGGTCTTCTCCGGCCTGCCGCTGGACGAGGAACTGAAGACGCGCGGCGTGGAGCCGGAATGCGCGGTCTACGTCATCCGCCTGAGCACCGGCGAGATCTGCCACAAGCTCGCCATCACCGGCGCCGTCGAGGAGATTTACGACACGGCGATTTTCCCGGGCACCCTGCAGCCCATGCTGATCGGCACGCAAAACGAGGAAATCGCCAAATATGTCGCGATCGGCCCGGACAGTTCGGGCCGCGCCTAGCCGACAGTGAGCATCCCCGGACGGGGGATGCCGGCAGAACGGCCTCACCGCAGATCGCGCGCATGCCCTAGCGTCACCGCGCAATTCGTGGTTTAGTTGAGTCTAAATTAGACCGCGGCTCGTCCGCGGCATGAAGGTGCTGGCTTGCCGGGCGGGGCAATGCCGGTGAAAAGCAACGATCAGGGACGGGTTCTCACAGATATGCGTTCGATTTCATTGAAGTCCGGTTCATCCGGCGCGGGGCGTCACGGTGCATCGAGGCGCGCAATCGCGGGCCGCAGCCTGCTCGGCGCCGCCCTTCTGGCCTCCACGGCGCTGATCGCTCTGCCTGCCGGCCCGGCTTTCGCCGAAGACCTGATCGTCGATGGCCGGGACCGGGAAGTCATCAAGGTGCCGGTGGATCTCGATGGCGGCAACGTATTCGTCGGCGTGGATGACGGCGACGATGCCACGCTGACCATAGCAAACGGCGGAGAGCTTGAAAGTTACTACGGCTATATAGGGCTCATTGCCGGGTCGAAAGGCACCGTGACCGTATCGCGAGGCGGTTCGTGGAACGCCGATGGGGCGATATATGTCGGCGCTTACGGCGAAGGCACGCTGAATATATCAAGCGGCGGATTTGTCGAATCATATCAAGACTTTGTCATTGGGTACGGGGAGGTCTCCACCGGCACGGTTACCGTGTCCGGCAAGGATTCCCGGCTGATCGCGAGAAATGACATCAACGTCGGCTCTTATGGCGAAGGCACGCTCAACGTGCTGAATGGTGGTTATGTTCGTACCGATGATGACATCTTTGTGAGCAATAATATTGCCGGCACCGGCACGGTTACCGTGTCCGGCAAGGGCTCGGAGCTATACGCAGCCGATACTGTCGTCGTCGGCAATTACGGCGAAGGCACGCTCGAAGTGCTGAACGGCGGTGATGTCTATGCCAATCGTGGTATTTATTTGGGATTTTATTCCGGCAGCAACGGCACGATTACAGTGTCCGGCAAGGGGTCCCAACTCGGCTCGGACGGAGGGCTTTTCGTCGGTGCAAGCGGCGAAGGCAGGCTCAATGTGCTGGACGGCGGGACTGTAAATGCGGCGGTTGTCGATGTCGGCGGTCAAGGGGGAGCCTATGGCCTCGTCACGATCTCGGGCCGCGGTTCGACGGTGAATACCGGATTGTTCGCCGTCGGCCTGAGTGGCGACGGCACGCTGAACGTGCTGAACGGCGGCTCTGTCAGTGCCGGTGATTTGAAAATCGGCTACATTCAGGGCTCCTATGGCGCCGTCGCGATCTCGGGCCGCGGTTCGAAAGTCGTCGCCAATAATGTGTTCAGCGGCTATAATGGCGAAGGCGCGCTGACCGTGTCCAACAGTGGCGTGGTCGAGGCTGGTGACGGCTTTGTCATTGCATACGGCGCGGATACGAAGGGCACGATCAATATCGGGGCGGCGTCCGGAGAGACGGCGCAGGCGGCGGGTTCGTTGCAGGGGGCCGATGGGGCCGCCGCAACCATCGCATTCGGCCCCGGCGAAGGCACGCTCGTCTTCAATCACACCGATGAGGATTACGATTTCGACGCCGATGTGTCGGGCGAAGGCCTGCTCAAGCACGAGGCCGGCAATACCAACCTGACCGGCGATTGGTCGGAATTCGGCGGGACGGGCGAGATCAGCGGCGGGGTTCTCTCCGTCGATACCGAGTTTCTCGGAACGATGAACGTTCTCGACGGCGGTGCGCTGGCCGGCAGCGGCACAATCAACGGCGATGCCGAATTCGAGGAGGGGGGCTTCTTCCAGGTCGATATCGGCTCCACCGACGTTCTCGAGGTGGACGGCACCGTCACCATCGATTCCGGCGCCGATGTCAGGCTCGTGGCCAAGGGTCCGCTCGCCTTCGAACTCGACACCGCCACCACGATCCTGACCGCCGGCGAGTTCGACGGCGAATTCGGCTCCGTCGTCGAAGACCTGCTGTTCCTCGACGGTACGCTCAGCTTCAACGACGACAGTGTCGAACTGACCGTGAACCGCAACGATGCGGCCTTCTCCGACTTCACCCGGACGCAGACCCAGGGGGCCATCGCCGATGCAATCGAGAGCCTCGGCGCGGGCAACGGCGTCTTCGACGCTTTCCTCGTCCTGAGCAGCCAGGATGATGTGATCGATGCGGTCGTCGCGGTCTCCGGCGAGGCCCATGCCTCGACCCAGGCCTCGGTGGTCCAGAGCGCCGGGCTGACCCGCGACCAGGTCAACGCGCATATCCGCTCGGCCTTTTCGCTCGGTTCGGTCACCGGCGATTACGCACCGCTCGCCTATGGCGAGGAAGCCAAGGCCCCGGCCGCCTTCGATCAGGTTGCCGGGCAGTCGAAAACCGGACGCGGCTACGGCTATTGGGGTCAGACCTATGGCTCCTACGGCAAGACCAATGCCAGCGGCGAGAGCCACACGACCGAACGTTCCACCGGCGGGCTGCTGACCGGTATCGAGACCGGCTACGGCACCGACTGGCTCGCCGGGATCTTCCTCGGCTACAGCCATACCGAGACCGATGTGGACGATCTCAAGTCGCAGACCGGCATGGACAGCTTTACCGCCGGCGCCTATGCCGGCCGTCGTTACGGCGCTTTCCGCGTTCAGTACGGTGCCGCCGCCGGCATCCACGACATCGACAGCGAGCGGAATGTCGTCTTCTCCGGTTTCGACGAGACGGTGACCACGGACTACCGTGCCGCAACGGTCCAGGCCTTCGGCGAGGTCGGCTATACGCTGACTGGCCGGAACGGCTTCACGGTCGAGCCCTTCGCCGGTGCGGCGCTGGTCTACCAATATACCGACGGCTTTACCGAAGAGGGCGGCGATTCCGCCCTGACGGGCTCCTCGGCCTCCACCACGCTCGGGGTGACCACGCTCGGCATCCGCAACGGTTTCGATCTGGGCCGGTTGTCCGGCGGCACGCCGGTCAGCTTCACCAGTTCCATTGCCTGGAACCACACCTTCGGCGACATCACGCCGACCACCGACATGGTCATTGCGGCGGAAAGCCTGCCCTTCACGATCGCCGGCAATGTCGGTGCGCGCGATGTCGGCCTCGTCGGCCTCGGCCTCAACTTCGCCGTCACGCCTGCGATGGATATCGCCATCGACTATACAGGCGCATTCGGCCGCGACCAGCAGGACCATGCGCTGTCGGCCGGGCTGACCGCCCGCTTCTGAGCCCAAAAAACCGGCGGGCCGCCAGCCGCTGCGGCCCGCCGGGGACTTTCGGCAAGACGTCGTCTATCCGGTTGACTGGTGGAGAGAGCAGCGAAAGCTCCGCCCTCACGGTTTCGCCTTGCGCTGTGTGCAAATCTTTTCGCGCTCCGTGCAAATTTCACCCCCTCCCCTAGCGTCACGTCCCGATCCATGGGTCTATGGAGATTCGATCCGTGCGCGGCTCACGTCGCGGCACGTCGAAGAACGCCTTGCGGGGGCAAGGCAGCGCTCGCGGGAGCGATCTGGAAGGGCGGGGTTTCACTTATGCGATCAGCAAGGCATGCTTCACTTGCCTCGATCGACCGGCGTCACGGAACATTTCTTCGCAATGCCGCGGGCCGGCGCCTGATTTGCGCGGCGGGTACGGCTTTTACTGTCCGCCTCAACTTCGCCGACACGTCCGACATGCCGTTCACCATCGGCTCCACCCGCCCTTCACCCAGAGCCGGCAGGACCATGCCCAGCCCGCCCTGCGCTGAACGCCGGGTTCCGTGCCCGGACCAGGGGGCCGGCCAATGAGGCCGGCCGCCAACGACTTTCCGCCGGCGGACAAAATGCCGCCAATTCGGGCATTCGGACCCAAGGCTTTGCAGGAAGACGAAATATTTAGAATTTTATGCAAATCATGCACTCTCCCGTCTCGCGAAGGCGCGATCGGGAGCCGAATCGAGATCAACATGGTCCGCGTTTCCCATCGCGGCACCTCGAAGACCGACTTGCGGGGGCAAGGCAGGGCTTGTGGAAGCGAATTGTAAGGGCGGGGTTTCAAATATGCGATCCGTAAGGCATGCATCACTTGCCTCGACCGACCGGCGTCAGGGAACACTTCTCCCCATTGCCGCCGGCCGTAAGCTGATTTGCGCCGCGCTTCTGGCCTCCACCGCGATGGTCAGCATCGCGACCGGCACTGCCCTTGCCGAAGATCTCGTCATCGATGGCAACGACCAGGAAGAAATCACCGCGCCGAGGAATCTCGATGGCGGTGATCTAGTCGTCGGCGACACGGCGGGATCCGACGCCACATTGACCATTTCAGACGGCGGCCAGCTTGAAAGCGACAACACCCTCATAGGCCATGATGCGGGATCGAAAGGCACCGTGACCGTATCGGGTTCCGGGACATTGAATACGGAAGACATGCTTGTCGGAGACACGGGCGACGGCACGCTGATCATTTCCGACGGCGGATCCGTGACCACCCGCATCGCATATGTCGGCACGGATATCGACACCAGCGGCACTGTGACGGTCACGGGCACAGGTTCGTCATGGACCAATACCGGTCGTTTCAACGTCGGACATGGTGGTAGCGGCACGATGACCGTTTCCGACGGCGGATCGGTGAGCGGCAATAGCGTACAGCTTGGCACGATTGGCAGCTACAGCGGCAGCGGCACTGTGACGGTCACGGGCGCAGGCTCGTCATGGACCAAT
Source organism: Pseudohoeflea suaedae (assembly GCF_004354915.1). Lineage (GTDB taxonomy): Bacteria > Pseudomonadota > Alphaproteobacteria > Rhizobiales > Rhizobiaceae > Pseudohoeflea > Pseudohoeflea suaedae. The sequence continues at coordinate 8,009 of NZ_SMSI01000005.1, forward strand.
TCCAGCAATTTCACTGTCGGGCATGCTGGCGAGGGCACGCTGACGGTGAGCGATGAGGGCGTTGCCGGAGCTAGCATCTTCAACATCGCACGTTTTTCAGGCTCCACAGGCACGCTCATTATCGGGGCGGCGTCCGGCGAGGACGCGCAGGCGGCAGGTTTCCTGCAGGGCGCCGACGGGGCCGCCGCCGTCATCGAATTCGGCGTCGGCGACGGAACCATCGTCCTCAATCACACCGAAACGGATTACGAGTTCGATGCCACGGTATCCGGCGACGGCCTGTTCAAGCAAGAGGCCGGCAATACGCATCTGACGGGCGACTGGTCGGGCTTCACCGGAACCGGCGAGATCAGCGG
>NZ_SMSI01000006.1 GCF_004354915.1 Pseudohoeflea suaedae
CATTGCCTGGAACCACACATTTGGCGACATCACGCCGACCACCGACATGGTCATTGCGGCGAAAAGCCTGCCCTTCACCATCGCCGGCAATGTGGGTGCGCGTGACGTCGGCCTCGTCGGCCTCGGTCTCAACTTCGCCGTCACGCCTGCGATGGACGTCGCCATCGACTATACCGGCGCATTCGGCCGCGACCAGCAGGACCATGCGCTCTCGGCCGGGCTGACCGCCCGCTTCTGAGCCCAAAAAACCGGCGGGCCGGTCAGTCGCGCTGGCCCGCCAAGTTTTTCGGCTGGCGGAACGGTCTCCGCCGCCTCGGGCCTTCGATCCACGAATTGTGGTTAGTATTTTCTAAATTAGGCTGCGTTATAATCCGCGATATGTCAGGTGCCGACTTGCCGGGGGGAGTGCCGGCGGAAAGCAAAGATCAGAGACGGGTTTTCAACGATATGCGGTCGGTTTCAATTACATCCATTCCATCCAGCGCCAGGCGTTGCGCAACGACGCGATGCGCAACTGCGGGCCGCAGCCTGCTCGGCGCGGCACTTCTGACCTCCACTGCACTGGTCGGCGTTCTGAACGGCCCGGTCTTTGCCGCAAATCTGATCGTCGACGGCAAGGATCAGCGGGAAATCACCACGCCTCTCGATCTGGAGGGCGGCGTGGTAAATGTTGGTGTCATCCCCGGATCCGATGCCACGCTGACCATTTCGAGCGGTGGAGAGCTTGAAAGTGGTGCGGGCGTCCTTGGACGTATCAATGGCGCAAAGGGCACGGTGACCGTCTCCGGTACGGGCTCATGGCAAGCAGATAGCATTCGCCTGGGCGATACGGCGGGTACCACGGGCGTCTTGAACGTTCTGGATGGCGGCACCGTCAAGGTTGTCGATGGTCCGCTCGAGCTCGGATTTGCCGGGACGTTCGGATCTTACGGCGTGGCGAAAGGGACTGCGACGGTTTCCGGTACCGGCTCCAGGCTCGAGGCCGGTGATGTCTATGTAGGCTTCAACGGCGAGGGCGCGCTCAACGTGCAGGAGGGCGGCTACGCCAGAATGGAGGGGAATGTCGCTGCCGGATACAAGTACGGTTCGACCGGCATCATTACGGTTTCCGGCAGTGGCTCCAAGGTTCACATCACTGGCGGTTTTGCGGTCGGTATCTTCGGCGAAGGCACCTTGAATGTGCTGAACGGCGGTGATGTGAATGCCCAGTCTGCGATGACTTTGGGCTTAGGTGAAGGCTCTGTCGGAGCGGTGACGGTCTCAGGGGCCGATTCGAGGCTTACATCGCAGAGCAGCTTGTATGTCGGCTTTAACAGCGAGGCTACGTTGAATGTCACCAACGGCGGCTATGTCAGTGCGGCGAGAGACGTCTTTCTCGGCACATTCGCAGACAGCAACGGCACCGTAACCGTGTCTGGCAAAGACGCACGGCTGACCACGGCAAAAGACTTGGTCGTCGGCTATAATGGCGAGGGAACATTGAATGTCCTGGGCGGCGGCTATGTCAAATCAAAGGAGAGCGTCTTTTTAGGATACAAGGACGGATCGACCGGTACTGTGACTGTCTCCGGCAGCGGGGCAAAGCTCAAAGTGGAAGAGGGAGGTGTTTATGTCGGAGCACCCAATTACGAGAGCGACGGTGCGCTGACGGTGTCCAAGGGGGGCATTGTCGAGGCTGATCAGGGCTTTTCTCTTGCGTTCGACGTGGATTCGCAAGGCACGCTCAATATCGGGGCGGCGTCCGGCGAGGAGGCGCTGGCGGCGGGTTCGGTAAAGGGGGCGGACGGGGCTGCCGCAACCATCGAATTCGGCGAGGGCGACGGTACGCTCGTCTTCAACCACACCGATGAGAATTACGGTTTCGACGCCATCGTGTCGGGCGAAGGCCTGCTCAAACACGAGGCCGGCAATACCAGCCTGACCGGCGACTGGTCGGCATTTACCGGAACGGGCGAGATCAGCGGCGGCGTGCTGTCCGTCGATACGGATTTCGGCGGCTCGATGACCGTTCTCGCGGGCGGCACGGTGGCCGGCAGCAAGACCGTCGACGGCGATGCCGAATTCGAGGAAGGGTCCGCCTTCCAGGTCGATATCAGCTCCACCGACGTTCTCGACGTGGCCGGCACCGTCACCATCGGTTCGGGCGCCGATGTCGTGTTCGTCTCCAAGGGTGCGCTCGCCTTCGAGCTCGGCGTCACCACCGCGATCATGACCGCCGGCGAGATCGACGGCGAATTCGGCGCGGTTCTCGCCGAGGACGTTTTCAACGGCGCGCTCTTCCTCGAGGGGCGGCTCTCCTATACCGAGACGACCATCGATCTGACGCTCGACCGCAACGACGTGGCCTTCTCCGACTTCACCCTGACGCCCACCCAGGCGGCCATCGCCGATGCGGTGGAAAGCCTCGGCCAGGGCAATGGCGTCTTCGACACTTTCGTCGCCTTCACCGAAAAGGACGATGTGGTCGATGCGGTCATCGCACTGTCCGGCGAGGCCCATGCCTCGACCCAGGCCTCGGTGATCCAGAGCGCCGGGCTGACCCGCGACCAGGTCAATGCGCGCATTCGCTCGGCCTTTGCGGTCGGTGAGGCGGAGGGCGATTACGCGGCCCTTGCCTATGGCGAGGAAGCCAAGGCCCCGGCCGCCTTCGACAAGGTTGCCGGTTCGACACCCGCCGGA
>NZ_SMSI01000007.1 GCF_004354915.1 Pseudohoeflea suaedae
ATCGCCGGTCAGGTTGGTATTGCCGGCCTCGTGCTTGAGCAGGCCTTCCCCCGACACATCGGCGTCGAAGTCGTAATCCTCATCGGTGTGATTGAAGACGAGCGTGCCTTCGCCATCGCCGAAGTCGATGGTTGCGGCGGCCCCATCGGCCCCTTGCAAGAAACCCGCCGCCTGCGCCTCCTCGCCGGACGCAGCGCCGATATTGATCGTGCCCTTCGAATCCGTATTCTCCGTGACGACAAAGGCGCTTGCTTCGGCCACACCACCATTGGCCACGGTCAGCGTGCCTTCGCCAACGTAATAGCCGACGGTAATTTCACTCCCCGAGACCAGCCGCGAATCCTTTCCGGACACGGTAACCGTGCCGGTGCTGCCGTCCTCTTGGCCTATACGAACTTTACCATCGGCACGAACATAACCACTGCCCAGCACATTCAGCGTGCCTTCGCCGATTTGGCCGACGCTCATCTCACTTGCCGCGACCAGCCGGGAACCCTTGCCGGACACGGTAGCGGTGCCCGTGCTGCCGGAAAAACGACCCAGATAAAAGTCAGCATAGGTATGGACGTAACCGCCGTTCAGGACATCGAGCGTGCCTTCGCCGGAATTGCCGACGGTAATGTCATCTCCCGCGACCAGCCGCGAATCCTTGCCGGAAACGGTAACCTTGCCGGTGCTGCCGGACTGCTGGCCTATACGAACAACTTCATCGGCACGAACATAACCGCCGTCCAGCACATTGAGCGTGCCTTCGCCGGAATTGCCGACGTTGATGTCATTTCTCGCGATCAGTCGGGAATCCTTGCCGGACACCGTCACGGTGCCGGTGACATCATCACTCACGCCAAGATAAACGTTCTCATCCACACGGACATAACCGCCGTTCAGCACGTTCAGCGTGCCTTCGCCGTTAAAGCCGACGAACATGTCGGTTCCCCCGACCAGCCGCGAATCCTTGCCGGACACGGTAACCGTGCCCTTGCCGTCACCGACGTCGTATCCCCCCAGGAAAACGTCGTCATACGCATAGACATAACCACCGTTCAGCACATTGAGCGTGCCTTCGCCGCGATCGCCGACGACAATGTCATCCCCCGCGATCAGCCGCGAATCCTTGCCGGAAACGGTCACCGTGCCGGTGCCGGCACCGAATTCGAAGCCACCTATGGAAACGTCGTCATACGCATAAACATAGCCACCGTCCTGCACATTGAGCGTGCCTTCGCCGTCATAGCCGACAACGATGTTACCATCCGCGATCAACTTGGAATCCTTGCCGGAAACCGTCACGGTGCCGCTGGCACCTTCCGCATACCCCATGAAAAAGTTGTCATATGATTTGACATAGCCGCCTTTGGAGACATTCAGCGTGCCTTCGCCGAAACCGCCGACGCCCAGGTAGCCAGCGGTCAGTCTCGACCCGCTTCCTGAAACCGTCACGACACCGGTGGAACCTGCCGTGGCACCGACATAGACACCATAGCCGGAGGCAACACTTCCTCCGTCCACGACGTTCAACGCCCCCTCTCCATAGAGGCCGACAAATATCTCTCTCTCGGCGATCCACGAACCGCCCTGCGATACGGTCACGGTGCCTTTCGACCCGGCATTGGCGCCGATGTAGCCGCGGCCACTTTCAAGCTCTCCGCCATTTACGATGGTCAAAGTGGCATCGTCGCCATCATCCACGCCGACGAATACGTCGTCGCCATCGAGATCCACCGGCTCATTGATGACTTCCCGGTCCTGGCCGTCGATGACCAGATTTGCGGCGAAGGCCGGGCCGGCAGGCAGAGCGATCAGGGCGGTGGAGGCCAGAAGGGCGGCGCCGAGCAGGCTCCGCCCCGCGATTGCGCGCCTGGATGCACCGCGACGCTTGTCACCGGAGGATGTGGATGAACTGGACTTGAATGAGATCGACTGCATATCTGTGAGAACCCGTCCCTGATCGTTGTTTTTCACCGGTCGCCGCGCTGCCCCGCAAGTCTGCCCTCGGCATATCGCGGATTATAACGCAGCCTAATTTAGATTTTACTAACCACAATTCGCGGCCCGAAGGCCCGAGGCGGCGGAGACCGTTCCGCCAGCCGACAGTCCTCGGCGGGCCGGCACGACTGGCCGGCCCGCCGGTTTTTTGGGATCAGAACCGCGCGTTCAGCCCTGCCGACAGT
>NZ_SMSI01000008.1 GCF_004354915.1 Pseudohoeflea suaedae
CATCGCCGGCAATGTCGGTGCGCGTGACGTCGGCCTCGTCGGTCTGGGCCTCAACTTCGCCGTCACGCCGGCGATGGACGTCGCCATCGACTATACCGGCGCGTTCGGCCGCGACCAGCAGGACCATGCGCTCTCGGCCGGGCTGACCGCCCGCTTCTGAGCCCAAAAAACCGGCGGGCCGCCAGCCGCTGCGGCCCGCCAAGAACTTTCGTGCGGCGGAACGGTCTCCGCCACTTCTTTTGTGGGGGATGCGGTCTTCGCACGCCTCGCGCATCGCGCGCATGACCTAGCGTCAGCGCGCGATTCATGGTTTAGTAGCATCTAAATTAGGCGCGGTTCACGCCGCGTCGTGTCAGGGGGTGGCTTGCGGGGCAGCGCGGCGACCGGTGAAAGCAACGATCAGGGACGGGTATTCACACTTATGCAGTCGATTTCATCCACATCCAGTTCATCCAGCAAGAAGCGTCGCGGTGCATCCAAACGCGCAATCGCGGGCCGCAGCCTGCTCGGCGCGGCACTCCTGGCCTCCACCGCCCTGATTGCCCTGCCTGCCGGCCCGGCCTTCGCCGAAGATCTGTTGGTTGACAATAACGACCAGCAGGAAATCACCACGCCGGTAGATCTCGATGGCGGCCAAGTATTTGTTGGTCGTAGTCCGGGATCCGATGCCACGCTGACCATTTCAGACGGTGGGTCGGTCGAAGCTCTTCAGGGCCTTATTGCGGTTTATGGTGACACAAAGGGAACCGTTACGGTTTCCGGTACGGGCTCATTGCAGACCGATCTTTACCTCGGCGTAGGTTTGGGCGGTGAAGGCGTTCTGAACGTCCTCGATGGCGGTTATGTCCGGACGGACGTTAATTCAGCTTTGGGTGGTGCCGCTGGTAGCAATGGGATAGTCACCGTATCCGGTGGTACTTCGAAATTTATCGTAGAGAAAAGTCTCGTCGTGGGCCGCGCCGGGGAGGGCACGCTGAATGTCTCGAATGGTGGTTCTGTTCGTGCGGGTTATGATGTTACTGTAGGGCGAGACGCTGGCAATAGGGCCTCCGGCACCGTGACGGTGTCCGGCAAGGATTCCCGGCTGGTCGCGGGAAATGACATTAGAGTCGGCTATCAGGGCGAGGCCGCGCTGACCGTCAGCAATGGCGGCGCCGCCGAGGCCGGCGACACCTTCGTCGTCGCTGACGAAGCCGGCTCGACCGGGGTGATCAATATCGGGGCGGCGTCCGGCGAGAAGGCACTGGCCGCGGGTTCGCTGAAGGGGGCGGACGGGGCTGCCGCAACCATCAGTTTCGGCGCCGGTGACGGCACCATCCTCTTCAACCACACCGAAGAGAATTACGGTTTCGACGCCATCGTGTCGGGCAATGGCCTGCTCAAGCAGGAGGCCGGCGATACCCGCCTGACCGGCGACTGGTCGGCATTTACCGGAACGGGCGAGGTGAGCGGCGGCGTGCTCTCCGTCGACACGGATTTCGGCGGCTCGATGACCGTTCTCGCGGGCGGCACGGTGGCCGGCAGCAAGACCATCGACGGCGATGCCGAATTCCAGGATGGCGGCTTCTTCCAGGTCGATATCAGCTCCACCGACGTTCTCGACGTGGCCGGCACCGTCACCATCGGTTCGGGCGCCGATGTCGTGCTCGTCTCCAATGGTGCGCTCGCCTTCGAACTCGGCGTCACCACCACGATCATGACCGCCGGCGAGATCGACGGCGAATTCGGCGCGGTTCTCTCCGATGACGTTTTCAACGGCTCGCTGTTCCTCGAGGGAACGCTCTCCTATACCGAGACGACCATCGATCTGACGCTCGACCGCAACGACGTGGCCTTCTCCGATTTCACCCGGACGCCGACCCAGGCGGCCATCGCCGATGCGGTGGAAAGTCTCGGCCAGGGCAATGGCGTCTTCGACGCTTTCCTCGTCTTGACCGAAAAGGACGATGTGG
>NZ_SMSI01000009.1 GCF_004354915.1 Pseudohoeflea suaedae
CCGGTGTGATTGAAGACGATGGTACCGTCGCCATCGAAGAATTCGATGGTTGCGGCGGCCCCATCGGCCCCCTGCAAGAAACCCGCAGCCTGCGCCTTCTCGCCGGACGCCGCCCCGATATTGAGCGTGCCCTTCGCATCCTCCGAATCCGCGCCATACGCAATAATAAAGCTGTCACGAGCCTCGACTACACCACCGCTGGCCACGGTCAGCGTGCCTTCGCTAAAATAGCCGACGAAAACGACATCTCCCGCGACCAGCCGGGAATCATTGCCGGACACGGTAACCGTGCCGGTGCTGCCGAACCCTTGGCCTATACGAACATCATCATCGGCACGCACATAACCACCGTGCAGCACGTTCAGCGAGCCTTCGCCGTAATAGCCGACGAGCATGCGGTCTCCGGCGACCAGCCGCGAATCCTTGCCGGACACGGTAACAGTGCCGGTGCTGCCGGAAAAACGACCCAGATAAACGTCATCATCGGCATGCACATAGCCGCCGTCCAGCACATTGAGCGTGCCTTCGCCGTAATTGCCGACGGTAATGTCATCCCCCGCGACCAGCCGCGAATCCTTGCCGGACACGGTCACCGTGCCGGTGCTGCCAGAATAAGCGCCCATATAAACATTACCATCGGCACGAACATATCCACCGTCGCGCACATTCAGCGTGCCTTCGCTGTTTCGGCCGACGATAATGTCATCTCCCGCGATCAGCTGCGAATCCTTGCCGGACACGGTAACCGTGCCGGTGCCGCCGTCCGCATCGCCGATACGAACGTCATCAGCGGCATAAACATAACCACCGTCCAGGACATTGAGCGTGCCCTCGCCCCGAGAGCCGACAAGAACATCATCTCCCGCGATCAGCCGGGAACCTTTGCCGGACACGGTCACCGTGCCGGTGGAGACTTCCCCGTACCCAATGACAAAGTCTTGATATGATTCGACAAATCCGCCGCTTGAGACATTCAGCGTGCCTTCGCCGTAAACGCCGACATATATCGCCCCATCGGCGTTCCACGAACCGCCCCGCGATACGGTCACGGTGCCTTTCGACCCGGCAATGAGCCCTATATAGCCGTAGTAACTTTCAAGCTCTCCGCCGTTTGCGATGGTCAGCGTGGCATCGTCGCCATCATCCACGCCAACAAATACGTTGCCGCCATCGAGATCCACCGGCTTATTGATGACTTCCCGGTCCTGGCCGTCGACGACAAGATCATCCGCGAAGGCCGGACCGGCAGGCAGGGCGATCAGGGCCGTGGAGGCCAGGAGTGCCGCGCCGAGCAGGCTGCGGCCGGCGATTGCGCGCCTCGATGCACCGCGGCGCTTCTTGCTGGATGAACTGGATATGGATGAAATCGACTGCATAAGTGTGAATACCCGTCCCTGATCGTTGCTTTCACCGGTCGCCGCGCTGCCCCGCAAGCCACCCCCTGACACGACGCGGCGTGAACCGCGTCTAATTTAGATGCCACTAAACCATGAATCGCGCACTGACGCTAGGTCATGCGCGCGATGCGCGAGGCGTGCGAAGACCGCATCCCCCGCAAAAGAAGTGGCGGAGACCGTTCCCCCGCCCGAAAGTCCTTGGCGGGCCGCAGCGGCTGGCGACCCGCCGGTTTTTTGGGCTCAGAAGCGGGCGGTCAGCCCGGCCGAGAGCGCATGGTCCTGCTGGTCCTGGCCGAATGCGCCGGTATAGTCGATGGCGACGTCCATCGCCGGCGTGACGGCGAAGTTGAGGCCGAGGCCGACGAGGCCGACGTCACGCGCACCCACATTGCCGGCGATGGTGAAGGGCAGGCTTTTCGCCGCAATGACCATGTCGGTGGTCGGCGTGATGTCGCCAAATGTGTGGTTCCAGGCAA